>CAVWCT010000022.1:0-289170 GCA_963753565.1 uncultured Actinomycetota bacterium | reverse complement strand
CTGCGACACCTCGCGCACCACCAGAGGGGCCAGCCCGTCGCTCGGCTCGTCGAGCAGGAGCAGGCTGGCTGGGGTCATCAGCGCGCGGCCGATCGCGAGCATCTGCTGCTCGCCGCCGCTCATGTGGCTGCCCTTGCGGTCGACCGCGGTGCGCAGCCGCGGGAAGAGGTCGAGGATGTCATCGACCCGTTTCTCCACCGCGGACCGCGAGCGGCCCAGGGTGTAGCCGGCGACCCGGAGGTTCTCGCGCACGTGACAGCGACGCGAAGATCCTGCGGCCCTGGGGAACGTGGACCAGCCCGAGCCGGACCAGCTTCTCCGGCGAGAGCCCGACCAGCTCGGTGCCGTCGAGGGTGATGCTCCCCGACCGCGGGCGGATCAGACCGGATAGCGTCCGGAGGAGCGTCGTCTTCCCGGCGCCGTTGGGACCGAGGATCCCCAGCCCGTCCGGGCCGACGTCCAGTGAGACCCCGTCGAGCACCGCAGACCCGTCGTAACCCGCGACCAGGTCAGTGATCGACAGCACCGTCGGCCCCCCTGTCGCCCTCATCACCGGCCCGGCCGAGGTAGGCGTCGGCGACCTCGTCGCTGCGGCGCACCTCCTCGGGCGTCCCCTCGAAGATCTTGCGTCCGGCCGCGAGGACGGTGACCACCTCGACAAGGTTCATCAGGAAGTTCATGTCGTGCTCGACGATGAACGTCGCGACCCCCATCTCGCGGACCTGCAGCAGCAGGGTGGCAAGCCGCTGCCTCTCCTCCGACGACAGGCCGACCGCCGGCTCATCGAGGAGCAGCAGCTCGGGGTGGCTGGCCAGGGCCATCGCGACCCCGAGCCGGCGCTGGTCGCCATAAGGCAGGTCACGGCCCGCGGTGTCGGCCTGGTGCAGAAGCCCGCACAGCTCGAGCAGGTCGTACCGGTCCTCCGGGATCCCCGGCGACCGGCGGCGCCGCCCCTCGCACGCGACCCGGACGTTCTCGGCGGCGGTAAGGCCGGCAAAGAGGCGCGCGTCCTGGAAGGTGCGCACCATGCCGGCGCGCGAGATCCGCGCGGCCGACCAGCGGTTGATCTCGTGACCGTCCCAAACTGACCCGGCCCGCGGTGGGACGGGTGAAGCCGGAGACGCAGTTGAACAATGTGGTCTTCCCTGAGCCGTTGGAGCCGATCAACCCGTGTATCCGGCCTGGCTCGACGCTTAGGTCGACATCCTGCAGGGCCTTGACCGCACCGAAATCTTGGAGAGCCCACGGACCTCGAGCATCGCTCCGGCGCTAGGCACCGCGACCACCCGCCCCCCGCGAGAGCCGCGCACGGACCGCCGTCGAGCTGGCGCGCCACCCCTGGCCGGGGCCACCCATGATGCCGCGGGGCATGAAGAGCATGATGGCGATCAGCAGCAGCCCGTAGACGATCTGCGTGGCACTGGGCTCGAGCCCCAGCATCTCTGGCAGGAAGACGATCACCGCCGCACCGACCAGCGGACCGATTCTGGTCCCCGCGCCGCCGATCAGTAGGACCAGCGCGATCTCGACCGAGCTCCACGCACCGAACAGCTTGGGCTCGAGGATCAAGGAGAGGTTCGCGTAGACCAGCCCGAGCGTGCCTGCGAGGAAGCCGCTGATCGTGAACGCCGCTAGCAGGAACCGCCATGGGCGCAGGCCGAGCGAGCGCGCGACCGACTCGTTCTCCCGCACTGCCACCATTGCCCGGCCGAGCCGGCTGGCCCGGAGCGCGAATACCACGACCATCACGAACACGAGGAAGGCTGCGGCCAGCCGCAGCAGCTGCGTCGTGGTGAGGAAGTCCTGACCGAGGATCCGCGGGACGTCACCGACGATGAGCCCGCTCCCCCCGCCGAGCTGGTCGAGGTTCAGGTTCGTCACCACGACGACGGCCATCTGCGCGGCCGCGAAGGTGAGGATCAGATAGTAGCCGCCGCGCAGCCGGAGGGACGGGAGCACGACCAGCGCGTTGCACGTCGCGCCCGCGACCCCGCCGGCGGCGGCGCACAGGAGGTAGGGCAGCTCAGTGTGAATCATGAGCAGCGCACCGGTGTAGGCGCCCGCGCCCCAGGCCAGCGCTTGGGCCATCGGCAGCAACCCCACGGTCGAGTAGATCGCGTCGTGGCTGTAGGCGAGGGCCGCGTAGATCATGGCCAACACGCCGAGGTAGATCAGCTCCTGGGACTCGATCACCACCGGGAACACAACGGCCGCCACGACCACGATCACCGGCGGACCGAGGGTGCGCACGACGCGCAGCAGGTCCAGGTGCGGGACGCCGCGCTCCGGACGCGGCGGCGAGGCGTCGGTGACAACCTCGCGGGAAGGAGCAGCCGCTGACATCAGTGCTCACCCGCGAGGCCGCCGAGCAGCCCGTTGGGCCGGACCAGCAGGACTATCAGCAGCAGCGCGAAGACGTAGGCGACGGTCCACTGCGAGGGCAGGTAGCCGCCGCCGTAGGACTCCACCGCACCGACGATGACCGCCCCGAGCAGCGCACCTGGGATGCTGCCGAGCCCGCCGATCAGTGCGACCGTGAAGCCGGCGATCACGAACTGGGTCCCCAGGTGCGGCGAGGTCGGCAGCTGGATGGCCAGCAGCACCCCAGCCAGTCCGGCGGCCGCCGTCCCAACCGCGAAGGCGACCGAGATCATTCGCTGCGCGGGTACCCCGAGCAGCTGGGCCATCTCGCGGTCCTCGGCGCACGCCCGCAGCGCTCGCCCGTAGCGGCTGAAGGTGATCCACCAGACCAGCCCCGCCATGGTGACCAGCGCGGTGGCGAGAGAGAAGACCTGCGCATGGCTTACCACCGCACCGCGGAGCGTCCAGGACCCCTCTAGCACCGGAGGGGAGCTGATCGGGAACGGCGACCAGATCTTCGTGAAGGCGTTCTCGAGGACCAGGATCACTCCCAGCGAGACGATGAACCCCGAGATCGGCACCTTCAGCGTCCGTCGGAACACGAAGCGCTCCAGCGCTAACCCGACCACCCCGAGGGCGAGGATCGACAGCGCCGCAGCGAGCCAGACGTTGAGGTCCAGGCCCCGGTCGGTCTGCCCGGCGCTGGCCACGAACAGGTAGGCGCCGAGGGTCATCATCGCGCCGTGCGCGAAGTTGACCAGGTTGGTCAACCCGTAGACGAGCTGGATGCCGAAAGCGACCATCGCGTAGATCCCGGCCAAGCTGAGCGCCGAGATCGTCAGCTGGACAAACAGTGCCATCGGATGCCCCCCGCGACGCGCTCCCCAATCACTTCGCCACGACACATGTGGCCGGTTCGGAGGTCACCACGCATACGGACTGGGTCAACGTGATGGTGTGGGACTCGTTGTAGTCGAGTGTGCCCACGGTGTCCTCGATCACCACATCCTTGAGCGCCTCGGCGATCTTGTCCGTGTCGGTCGTGGTGCCGGCGTCTTGCATTGCCTGCGCAAGGGTCACCACCGCGATGTAGGGACCGAGCGCGGCGGAGACCGCCGCGGTGCCGGCAAGGTCCGGGTTCGTGCTGACGACGCCGTCGACGAAGGGCTTCAACGACTCGGGAAGCCCCTCGTCATCGGTGGGGATACCGCCGGCGGGCTGGGTGAGGAAGGTGATGCCCTCGGGGATGTCGCCAATCGCCTCGCGCAGCGCGGCCACGCCGGCGGTGCTGTAGTAGCCCTGGCCCGCCACTCCCAGCTGGACGGCCTGGTTGAGGGCCGCAAGGTTCTGCACCGGCTCGTACCACGAGAGGAGCACGTCGGGGCTGCCTGCCTTGAGCCGAGCGAGCTGGGGGCCGAAGTCGGTGGCCCCGGGCTCGAAGAAGACCGGGTCCAGGACCGTCTGCCCGCTCTCCTCGAACCCCTTGGTCAACGCCTCCACATAGAACTGCCCCTGCGGGTCGTTCTGCATCAGGATGGCGACCTTCACGCCGGTGCCGAACTCGGCCGCGATGGCGTCGACGGCGGTGCTGGCGAAGACCGGAGAGCCGGAGTTGGTGATGAAGGTGTACTTGCCCGGAGCAGACTCCACGTAGTCCGGGGTCATCTTGGCCCCGAGCACCACCGACGCCGACATCAGGATCGCCTTGTTCTGCTCGGACGAGACGAACTCCGACATGCCCGCCGCCACTGTGCTGCCGGTGGCGGGGAGAAAGAACTTGATGCCGTCCGCGACCGCACCGCGCGCATAGGCGAGACCGGTGTTGGCGTCGGACTGGGTGTCCTTGCTGTCCACCTCGAAGGTGTAGGTCTTGCCGTCCACCTCGATACCGCCGTCGTCGTTGATGCTCTGCACGGCGTACTCGATGCCGGCGAGCAACCCCGGGCCGAAGGCGGCCGCCGCCCCGGTCAGGTCGACCGGGCTGGCGATCGTGATCGTGGAGCCGCTTCGGACGACGTCGTGTCGTCGTCGGAGTCGCCGCAGGCTGCGAGTCCGCTCATCGCCAGCGCCGCGGCGGCGCCGGCAGCGGCGTACCGGGACAGGTGTCGGGGCATTGTGCTGCTCCTCAGGGCTAGGTATTCCGGGTTTGGGGCGGGTGTGGCCGCCGCCACAGTAGACCGTCGTCTACCGATTGTCTACAGTCGCCACATGAATACAAGCAACCACGTCGCAGGTGATCGCCTTGCCAACAAAACCGTCTTCATCACGGGGGTCGCGCGCGGGCAAGGGAGGAGCCACGCACTCGCTGCGGCCCGTGAGGGTGCCACAATCATTGGCGTTGACATCTGCCGCGACATCGACTCGAACGACTACCCTTTGTCGCGACCGGCTGACCTGGAGGCGACCGCGCAAGCGGTGCGAGACCTCGGTGGCAAGGTCGCCGTCGCCGAAGCAGATGTTCGGAGCCCTGCAGCGCTATGCGCGGCCGTGCGGGCAGGGATGTTGGAGCTAGGCGTCACCAAGATCGATGGCGTCGTCGCCCAGGCCGGGATTTGTCCGCTTGGGTCCAGCGACGTCCAGTCATTTATCGATGCGGTGACCGTGAACCTGAACGGGGTGGTCCACTCGGTCGAGGCGTGTTTGCCATATCTGCCCGACGGCGCCTCGATCGTCGCTACCGGAAGCTTGGCTGCAATGCTCGTCGGCGCTACTGACAATCCGGACCGAGGCGCCGGAGGGCTGGGCTATTCCTTCGCCAAGCGCACGGTCGCCTCGCTGGTGCACGATCTCGCCATCGTGCTTGCTCCCCGACGAATCCGCGTCAACGCAGTGCACCCCTCCAACGTCAACACCGACCTGCTTCACAACGATCTGCTCTACCGGTCCTTTCGCCCCGACCTCGACCACCCCTCACGTGAGGAGGCCGAGGCGTCATTCTCGGACTTCCACCCGATGGGACAACCGTTCGTGGAACCGCAAGACGTGTCAGCCGTTGTGACCTTCCTGCTCGCAGACGAGTCGCGGTACATCTCGGGCATGCAGATGCGGATTGACCAGGCTCTGTATGTCGCCCGTCGCCCGCAACAACCCTACTTCTGAGCTGGGAGGAGGTCACAATGGTGCTCGAGATCCCGCACGTTGATGAGAAGCGCCTTGCTCTGCCAGCCCTGCGCAGTGAGTTGTACCTGGACGGGGACTTTGTTCAGGGCCGTGGCGAACAGATTGTGGTCAGCGACCCCTCGACGGAGCAGGAACTGGCGCGCTTCGCTGGCGCCAACGAGGATCAAGTTTCCACTGCGGTACAGGCGGCGCGTAACGCATTTGAAGAAGGCGTGTGGCGCGACCTAAACGGCCGCGAGCGGGGCCGCTTGATCGAACGTCTCGCTGACGCATACGAGCGGCGGTTCGATGATCTGCTCGTCACGATAGTGCACGAGGCAGGCACACCAATAAGCACGGCTAGAGGCCTGCAAGTCGCTGCTCCTTTGGCGTACCTTCGCTGGTTTGCCGAACAAGCTGCTGTCGATCGCACGGTGCACCTGCCTACGCAGTATGGCGAGATGGGTCACGTCAGTTATGTCGCAAACCGGCCTGTTGGCGTCGTCGCCGCCCTGGCTGCATACAACTATCCGCTGGTCACCGCATTCACCAAGGTCGCGGCCGCGCTCGCTGCCGGATGCACCGTGGTCGTAATGCCTTCGCCCGCGACACCGCTCACGACCTTGATGCTCGGCGAAATCCTCCAAGACGCGGACCTTCCGCCCGGAGTGGTGAACATTCTGGCGGGCCGGCGGACATCGCCCGCGCGCTCACCGTATGCCGCGGAATCGACAAGATCGCGTTCACAGGATCCCTCGCTGTAGGCGAAGCTGTCATGCGCCAAGCTGCGACGGGCGTTCGAGACGTGGTGCTCGAGTTGGGAGGCAAGTCACCAAACTTGATCCTTCCTGGCGTTGATATTGCTGGCATCACAGCTGGCGTTCACCTGCGCTACCTTCGAAATGCGGGCCAGGGATGCGCCTCACCAACTCGAATCCTTGTTCACGAGGAGCAGGTAGGTGACTTCATTGAGCAAACCGAGTACGTGTTCCGCGACGTCGCGCTGGGAGACCCGTGGGATCCACGAACCCATATCGGTCCTCTAATCAGCCGAGCCCATCGTGAGCGCGTCGAGTCGTACATAACCGATGCGCAACTCGGTGGTGCCGACTTGATTTTCGGTGGCAAACGACCCGAGACGATCACGCATGGCTGGTTTCTCGGGCCCACGCTCGTATCCGCACGGCCAGATTCCCGCATCGCCCAGGAAGAGATCTTCGGACCGGTGGGAGTCCTCCTCTCGTACAAGACGGTCGACGAAGCCATCGCCCTCGCCAATGGGACTGCCTACGGCCTGAGCGCCAACATCTACGGTGATCCATCAGAAGCTGCCTCAATCGCCGAGAGGCTGCGTTGTGGCACCGTGACGGTCAACGGAGGTGGATCGAGTCGTCCGGACGCCCCATACGGTGGGGTGGGTGCCAGTGGGATTGGACGCGAGCTGGGTGAAGCCGGTTTGGCTGAGTACTCGAGCACTCAGCACATCCAGATCTCTCTCTGAGCGGCTCACACAGCGACGCAGCCCGCTCGAACATGCGCGCGCTCGTTCCGCAACCGCCAAGCCTGCGCCTGCTATTGGTGCCGCGCCGCGAGGGCTAAGCCACTGGATCCACAGGAGCACCAGAGACCGCCTACGCTAAGTCATTGTGAGTCGTGCGGTTTTCGTGCGGAGGTTCTCGTCAAACAGCCGGGCAGTTCACGACAGCCTCTTCTGTCAGTTGAGCCCAGACCGACATGTGACCCAAATGAGAATCTTCACCCTCAGCCCGTCGTCCACTTGCATCCCCAAGCGGAAGCCCTGCGACTACCGCCTTGACGTCGGGAGGACACTAATTTAGAGGGGAGCCATGGCGGGCCCCTCGGAGTTCCCCTCGGAGTGTTCCCCCGGAGTCCCAGGAGACGCAACGATCACGAAAACAGGGGCACGGCCATGCCGTTCGCGAACTCGAGGTCAGCGTCAAAGCCCACCCTAATTCTCAGCATAGTGTCTGAGCGCTCGAAGAGCGCCCTCGCTGGCCCAGCTCTGCACGAACGGACGCAACGCTGGTCAGTGCATGGCGACTGACAATCAGCCACTCACTCACCACACACCTCATGCACCAGCGGAACCGGCCGATTCGTCCGTACGAATCGGCGGCCGGGCGCAGGCCGTCTGATCAGCGGAAATAGGTGATCCGGACCGCGACGCGACCAGAACGTCGGCAAGATCAGCCACGGCCCACAGAGTCCCCTCCCACTTGGGGTCATCCTGGATCTCCCCCGCCTTCGCCAGGTCGGTCAGGGCATGCAGCAGCCGACGACTTGCAGTTGGTGAGGCGGCAGTACGCCGCGCGCATTCAGTCAGATCGTGGTCGACAGTTGGGCCGGGACTTCGACCACTTCGAGCCCGATCGCACCACGTGCGGCTGCTCGTCGCTCCTCGGAGGCAGCTCGCCGGCAGCGTTGCGAGCACCACTTCGGAGGTGACCCGTCGTGTAAGTCGGGAGTTCTGCCCACATCTCGGGCACGTGGATGCTGCCAATCGACGCTTTCGTGGGGGTGGACTCGTCATGCCGGTAGAGGCGGGGTTTCGTACGGACGATTGGTCATCAACAGCGGATCGGCACCGCCAGCGTCGATGCTCGCTCGTCTGGTCACCCCAGAATCGGCCATGCCAACACCTCCGCATTCGTCAATGCTCAAACCCGTCGCGCCTGTGAGCGGTCAGGAAAGGGCGACCGAATCAGTCCCGAGAGCGCGGACTCAGCGGTGCCGTTGCGGCGGTTCCCCTGAGGACGTCCGTCCCGGATGCACAGCGCGGCCCGCCAGAGTCAACGCGATCCGTTGTCCAGAACGCTTGTTTGGGCACGGTAGGCCTCAGGTCGGTCGGTGTCGTCGGGCCAACGGCTTCCTGCTCTGGAAGTACTCCGGCGCTTCGGGTGTCTTCGTTGAACTCGAGCAGGCCACCGACCTTCTCCATGAGCACGTCGCGAACCTCGGCTGGAGTGGCGAAGAAGAACTCGCGGCGTTCGTTGACGAAGTTCACTCGCCGGTCGGCGAACGCCTTGTGCAGTTCGTTCTCCAGGGTGATGGCGTCGTCGGAGAAGAACAGCGCGTGGGTGTCGTAGAGGAACGGCACTGAGGCGTCGCCGAGCTCGCGGACGCGGTCGCGCGGCTCGAGCCGGCGGGTCATGCCGATCTTGACGATGTTCGGGTCCGAACGCGCCGATGTTGGAGATGACGTAGACGTAGCCGGCGCGGATGTTGGCGATCCGGTAGTCGTTGGCCTCGATGGCCTCGCTCGATCTCGGCGAGCCGGCCCGCGAGTTCGTCGGCCGCTGCGTCGTCGCCCTTGCGCGCGGAGCTGCTCGAGCGCGCTCACGTAGTGCGCCTTCTCCTTCTCCAGTCGCTCCCGCTCGGCGGCGAGCTCCTGCTCGGCCGTGCGCTGCTCGCGCAGCAGTTCGCGTTCCTCGCGGGCCCGCTCCTTCTCCTCCTGGACCTTCATCTGGAAGTCCGCGGTGAGCTCGAGCTCCTCGACCCGCAGCTGGTGGTACTCGGGGTTGACCCGCATCTCCATGATGACGCCGAGCTTCTCGATGGCCTTCATCGCGTTCTCGAGGCGCTTCTTGGCGGTGGAGATGTTGCCCGAGCGCAGCGAGCGGACGCAGTTGTCGGCCTCGGCGTTGTAGGCGCGCAGCATGAGCTTGGAGAGGTCGCCGACCATCTTGCGGCCCTTGGCCAGAGAGCCGTCGAAGGTGAACATGTCCGCCGCCAGCACCGCCCGGCCGGCCTTCACGACCTCGTCGATGCGCGCGTTGATGGTCCGCTAGCCGGTCCTTGTAGGCGGCGGCGTCCTCGAGGGGGTGGTGGTAGCGGTAGATGCCGACGTCTTGGAGGACCCGCTGGTCACTGAGCTCGATGACATCACTGCTCGGCCTGGATGCGCGCGAGCGCGGCTTCCAGTTCTGCGATGCGGCGCAACAGAGCTGCACGGTGTCGCCGCCGTCGAGTGCGGACGGCGGCTGCCGGCGCTGGGCGTCTGGCTCGTGCCGCGCGAGGCAGGTCTCGGCTGGGAGGTCGGCGGCAGCGGACCGTCCGGCGCGGCCGCGTCGGAGATGCTGGCTCGGTCGCGGTGCCGTCGGCAGTCGACCGGCCGTCGGGTCGACGGTGACCGGTCTGTCGTCGCTCGTCGGGGAGCCACAGTTGCCAGCCGTCCGGCAGCGGTGGCCACGAGGGGTCGGGCTTCCAGCCCGGCGGGGGGATCCAGCCCGCGGGGGCTGGGGCCATCCCGGCGGCGGGTTGAACCGCATCACTGGCTCCGCTGCCGCACACCGCGGCTGGTGTCGGCCGGGGTCAGGTCGAACGGCGACTTCGACACCGCCGCACCGAGGTGGTCGAGCGTGGCCTGCGGGACGACGTTGGCCAGGTCGAACGCGTTGAATGTCTCTCGGTCAGCTGCGACGATCGCGAGCGGCACGTACTCGGGCTGGCCCGGTCGCCGGAGCGATGCGGTTCACGCCGACGGTGAGGGCGATGGAGTGGATCTTGCCGGCGCGGTCGGCCTCGAAGACCTCGTGCAGGGTTCGCACGGCGACCTGCCACACGGCGCGGCGTATCGGTCCTTCTGCGCCTTGACCGGCAGCGGAGTGGCGGTGATCTCGTCCTTCGCCTTGACGTACCGGTACTCCTTCACCGTCGGGCAGCGCGGTCGGCTCGGGGATGTTGACCGCGAGCGTCAGCTCGCGGGTGCCAGGTCGAACTTGTGCTCGTGCTCGACCGGGAACGCGTCGGGGTAGACCGAGTTCGACAGCACGATGCCGACGTAGTCCTCGATCGCGTACTCGACATCGAAGGCGAGGTCGTTGATGAACTTCGTCAGCTCGTCGTTCTGCGTCGCCGCCTCGGCCTCGCGCTGGGCGCACTCCGTCTTGTACGTCGCCTCGGCCTCAGCGAGCTTCGCCAGCCGGTCGGACTCGTTCTGCTCTGCTGCGTCGCTACAGCCTCGAGGTGGTCGGCGTGCTTCCTCGTGTTGCGCTCGTGCCAGGCCGCGTAGCCAGCTCTTGATGCTCGGCCTGGCTGTTGCGATCGCCTCGGCGTGCCTCTTCTTGCCACCGAAGGCCCCAGAGAGCCCCTTGGGCGCCGCCGGCTCCTCGTACGGCGGCTGCGGCGGGTAGACCAGGTCCGGCACTCGGCGGCATCGGCGATCCCGATTGCGCCGGGCTCGAACGGTGGATGTTCGGCGGTGACCTTCAAGGTCTCCAGGTCCACGAAGTCGTCGACGTCCAGTGTCCACGCCAGCAGGCTGTCGATGTCCTGCGTAGGACGGAGGCGAGGTCCTTGTTCATCGCCTCGACCTCCGCGGTGCGCGCTTCGACGTGCAGCCGAGCGGCTTCCTTTTCCGCCGCCTTTCGCTGTGCGTCGGACGCACGCGAGGCCGCCGCCCGGGCACGTTCAGCCGCCTTCTGTGCACGTTCGGCCTCACGTATTGCGGCGTTATGTGCCCGCACCGCTGCCGCCTCTTGCTGTCGGCGTCGCTTCTCCGCCTGCTGCGCCTGGTAGTTCAACTCTGCGAAGAACCCCCGTTTGGCCATGGCCACGCACCCTCCAACACCCGGATTCGGGAAACGTAAAGAACCGTAATCCCGCAGCCCGACCCATGACAGGTAAACAGCGGGATCCCGAGTATCTGTGGCGTGGACCTGGGCCAAACGATCGTCAAACCCGTCCACTGGTGCGAACTTTGACTCATGAAGTTCTTTGGACGGCGAAACCACCACCCCCAGGTGACCATCACGTCTCAGCTGAGCGGACCGACTTTCGACTTTGACTCTCCCGTTGAGATTGCAGGCACGACGACCACTGACGCGGGCAGTCTCACCGAACTGTTCGCCTCCCATGGCCTAGCTGACGGAGGCCTGCTCGAGGTCGCCGGCCAACTGATGCGGGAGGGCAGCAACCCTGTCGACCCGAACGCCGTCGCCGTTCACGTTCAACGACACCGCATCGGCTACCTACCTGGCTACATGGCCGCACATCTGCCGCCCGACAAGTTGGGCGAATGCCGGGTGCAGTTGTGGGGAGCCAACACGCCTAAGGGAGTTCGTGTCCGCGGATGGGTCTCCTCCGGATATGGACCTGCTGCATGGCCGCACACAGCAGCCAATCCACCTGCGGTGACCACCGAGGAACGGCGCAACGAACAGGCTGCAGCCACCACTCGCATGGTCAATCAAGCACTCGCGGGAGGCGGGCGCCGAGCCGAGGAGTTCAAGCGGGGAATGGTCGGCCAGTTGCACTACTTAGAGACGGTCGAACCCATCAAGCAGTTCAAGCGCGAAGGTCGCCTCACCGAGGCCCTGGCCCTGTGTTATGGCGCCATCGCGGCTGCAGAGAACGACCGCGACGGGCGCGAACCTGCACCTTGGTACACCGAACAAGCCGCCATAATTCATCGCAAACTTGGCCAACGCGACAAAGAAGAAGCCGTCCTACAGCGATGGCTGGATGCCTGTCCACCCAGCCGACGGGAGGGGTCCAGCATCAAACTGCGCCTTGAAAAGCTCACTGGTTAGGGCTGGTTCCGGCAGCAAACGTGGAGCTTCCCTATCGATCTGGCGTCGCTCACTAGACCAGCGCAATCACAGTCAGGCGAAAGGGCCCGCCGTGCTCCTGACCCGTCTACCGTGCGGACATGTGGACGTTGGTCGTGTTGCTGATCCTGGCCGCGGCCGCGGGAGTCTGGTGGCTCGGCTCCCGGGAGTCCCCGCCCCTGGAAGTGCGCCCATTCGATCTTGAGTCGGAATCGGCGCGACTTCTTCGCGCGGCCGAGGCGTCCGTCCCAGACCTGTTGCAGCAGGTGGAGGGCGAGGCAGCTCGGCTAATGCCGGAGATAGAGGCCGAGGCAGCTCGCCTTCATGCCGAGATGATGCGCGAGGCTGGGCTAGACGCCGATGCCTCGTCGCATGAGCCTGAGTCACCGCCGCCCGTCGTGCTTGGTCCCAGGGGCGGTCCATCGTGGATGAGCACCGAAGATTGGCAAAGGCGTCTCGTCGCGTACCGACGGCAGCGGCGCAGTGCCGATGAAATAGTCGAGATTGCGCGCCATCTAGAACGACGCGGACCTCCGCCGACGCGAGCGCAGCGGATCGAGCCCGCCCAGAACCTAGGCTCTGTGAACCGTGCCGAGTACCTCGAAGCGGAAGAGGAAGCGAAAGCACTGGAGCCCGGTCCCGACGGCCTCCCAAATGTTTGGTTTGAGCGCGAGCGGGATCGGCTTCTGGTCGCGACGCCGCGAGGGTGGATCAATCCCAAGAGCAGAACTGCCGCTACACGTGCCGGACTTTGGTCCTTCGGAGTTCGCGGCACGCCGTACTACGAACACGCCGTGACGCTCGGAGACTTCTCGCCGGGCGCTCAGGTGCGCCTAGTGCGCGAGCCCGAGAACCCGCACGACCACAACGCCATAGCCGTGTATGCCGGCGGAGCTCACGACAAGGCCGGGCACGTTCCACGCGGGTATGCCAAGCGCCTGGCGAAGCTGCTTGACGCTGGAGAGGACATGGTGGCCATCAGCGTGCGTGGCTGCGGGGTCGGAAGAGAAGACTTTGTCCCACACATCCTTGTCTGTGAACGTGCGCTTTTCGATCACCTCACCCGTGACCAGCAGCCTCAGTCGACTTGAGCCGGACGAGCGTCACCATTGCGTCGCTCGGCGTTTAGCCTTTGTCGACGCACTGCTTGCAACGTGGGAAGCCTCCGGTTCCACTGACCTTGTTGGAGGACGGGATCTGCTGCCCAGTCGGGCAATCACTGTGATCGTGATAGACGTCCGGGTCGGACTTGTTGCTGGAGTGATACGCCGAAACCTTCATGCTGTTCTCCTATCGAAGTGAACTCGCTCGATGGCGACGTCACGAGGCTAGGTCTGGCCACCGACATACCGTCTGGTATCACCGTTCATGGGCCCTAGGGCAGTCGAGATCGAACCTTCTCAGCACGAAACCGTTTGAGAGCCTTTACGCTCTGCTCGACTCGAACGGGAGACTGGATGGCCGAGGACGCGTTGATCGGTACTCCGACCGACCAATTGTTGACCAAGTTCGGTTCTGGGAGTCACAAGCCGGGATCGGGCAGCGCGGCCGCCCTGTTGGCCTTCTGTCCTGCAAGCTCATACAGACCGTCATCGCTCTGACGTCGGACCGCGAGCGCTACCAGGAGGCACACGCCACGTTGGCCATCGCGGTTGCCGACTTGGTCGATGAGATAGAACCTCGGCTGTTCGAAACCTTCGAAGAGGACTCGAAGCAGTTTCATCGCGTCTACGAGGCTCGCGTCGCGCGCAACGCCGCCACAGACGGGACCTCAGAGCGACGACGGCTCAATGAGCATGCGCTGACGGAGCTGCGAAAGGCGACGGAGATACCGCTCGAAATGGCTGACCTCTGCCTGCGCCTGGGAGAGCACGCCGTGACGGTGTTCGACCTTGGCTTTCAATCAGCGCGCGGCGACTCCATCGTGGCCATTACCTCTGCGCATGCAGCGGTTGGTGGTTGCCTCGGCATCATCTACCTCAATCTTCAGAGCTTCGCTGGTGGCGAGTGGGCCGTGGGTATGCGCAAGAGCGCGGACGCGATCGCGGCTCGATGGGGGAAGTTGGGTCAGGCGGCTGAAACGAGATGCAAATTGTCCGCGACAAAGCCGTGGACCGCGAAAAGCCAAGCGAGTAGGCGTGCAGCGTTCGCTCAGGCCCAACGAGCATTCGCCAGCGACCTCCTAGCGCGAGTCTCATTGCACGTCTTCGCCAAGTTTCCAGACCCCAAGATGGGTCTGGTACTTCCTTCCTAGCCGGCCAGCGCACGAACGCCGACTCGAGGTCCGCTTCTAGGCGCTTACCGCTTCGTACCCGAGCACCGATGGCGATGACGCTGATCGAAGGGCCACCTCTGCCGCGTCAGTCGTCCAGAGTGGGACGATCCTGCAGCATCGGGACAGGCTGATTCGTGGTGGATCAAGGGCCGAGGGTGCCGATGGGGAGGACGGTGACGCCGTCGGGTCGGCGGTAGGCGAAGCCCGTGGAGGTGATTACGCCCAGTGCCCCTGGCGGACCAGCCTTTCCGTGGTCGACCTTTTCTGCGAAGGACAACAAGGAGGCGGCCGCCTTGTCCGCATCGGCAGGGTTCATCTTTACCTCGAAGCGCCCCATCGTCCGTCGGGCAAGGTGACGATGATGTCGACTTCGTTCTGGTTCTGGTCTCGCCAGTGGTGGACCTGTCCACCGAGCCTCTGGGCGTACATCGCGGACATCGCGTACCACGAGGTTCTCGAAGAAGAAGCCGGTCGCGTTGAGGTCTCCGAGAAGCTGAGTGGGTCCCTGGCCGAGAGCTGCGACTGCGAGGGAGGGATCGACGAAATAGCGGGTGGGTGACGACTGCAGCGGGGTGGCGGAGCGCATGTGTGGGGCCCAGGCTGGTGAGTTCTCGGTCAATCGCAGCCGGGTCAGCGAGTCGAGGTATCCGTCGACGGTGGCTCGCGCGACCGGGCCCTCCGCCCCGCCGACGTCCTTGGCCAGCGCGGTGACCTTCGCGGCAGTGCCGACATTGCGGGCCAGTGACGTGAGTAGCCGGCGGATGTTTTCGGGATCGCGTCGTCGTACGCCGAGCCCTTGGATGTCGACCAGGACGATCTGGTTGATGTAGTCGCGCAGCCACCGGCCCGCATCTTGAGTAGCTGGCGTCGAGTAGTGCCGGCCAGCCGCCGATGCAGATCCGCTCGATGATGTCAGGGACGGTCAGGCCCGAGTCCTGCGCGGTGACCTTGTCACCGGCCAGGACCGCTTTCAGTGACGCATGTCCAGTGGAGTGTCCTGACTCCATTAGGGACATTGGACGCATCTGGATGACAGCGATACGACCAGCGCCTGAGTGCCGGTTGACGTCCTCGCTGGGGGTCGCTGACCCTGTCAGGATGTACAGCCCCTTCGCAGGGGCGCGGTCGTCGACGGCGCGGCGGACCTGGTCCCACAACGTGGGGACGACCTGCCATTCGTCGAACAGCACTGGGCTGGGACCGTCGAGCAACAGGTCGGCCGCGACGCTGGCCGCGTTGCGGGCCGCCGGGTCGACGTCGAGCCGGTAGGTAGTAACTGCCTTCTGGGTTGCGGACTCGGTCTTGCCGCACGCCTTTGGACCCTCGATGAGGACAGCGCCGATGGCGCTCAGCCGTTCAGCGAGCTCGCGGTCCAGGACTCGCTCGCGGTACCCGCTTCCTGCCATCGCCTGACCCTTCCGTCACCGCTGGAGCACAACTTGAATGCCGTTGGCTTTGCAGAAATCATAACTCTAATTTTGCAATTTCCATAGGTCTGAGTTTGCGAAAACAATAAGCCGAGCCCGGCCATCACCCAAGACCGGCCACCCGCAGGCCCAGAGGTTCCCTCATCGGGACAAGCAACTGCTCGGCGACGGTTCCGGCAAAGAGGTAGGGGCCGACAGCCTAGGTCCACTTATGAGCTCGAGCTGGGTCGGAGAGCCTTCCGTTTCGCATCCGCGCCGACCCGTGCGTATGTGTCGGCGGTGATCCGGATCGACGAATGCCTGAGGACGGCGGAGACCACCTCGAGCGGGATCCCGTTGGCGAGCATGATCGTGGCGCAGGTGTGGCGTGACGCGTGCATGCGGCGCTTGCCCAGGCCGGCCGCCTGCGTCCACTCGTGCCAGTAGCGCAGCACGTTTCGTGGGTCGGTCCAGGTGCCGATCGGGCTCGCGAACACGATGCCGGGGTCGACCCACGTGCCAGCGGCGAGTCGCTCGGCGGCTTGGCTCTTGCGATGCGCTCGCAGGTCGGAGAGCGCTGGCTCGACGAGCGGGATGGTGCCCTCACTGCCGGTGGTCTTCGTGGGACCGACCGTGATCCCCTGCCCGGCGACCCGAGACAGCGTGGACGCGACGGTCAGGCTGGGCTCGGGGCCGTCGAGGTCGATGTTCTCCCATCGCAGCGCCAGCGCTTCACCCTTTCGTAGTCCAAGGGTCAGCAGCACTGTCGCCAAGGCGCCGAGCCTGTCGCCCTTAGCAGCGTCGATCACTGCCTCGGCTTCCTCGGGCTTGAGGGTGTCGTCGGTCCTGGCGCGATCGTCGCGCTTGGGGCCGGCAGCGATCGCGGCCACGTTGCGGTGCACGATGCCGTGGCGCTCGGCCACTGAGAGCGAGGCGCGGAGGACACGATGTGCGGCCTTCGCGGTGTTGGCCGACAGCCCTCGCTGACGTAGGTCGCGGCTCATCTTCTCGACGTGTGCCGGGGTCAGCTTGGCCAGCGGGATGGCCCCTACTGCGGGTCGGACGTAGGACTCGACCGCGTTGCGGTAGGTCGATCGAGAGCCAGCGCTCAGGTCGCCGCAGTGCTCGGTCATCCACGTGTCGAGCCACTGCCCGGTGGTCAGTCGCTGGTCGACCGGCTCGAGTCCGTGGCTCTTGTCGCTGCGCGCCTTCTCGAGCTTGTCGAGGGCGTCGCGCTTGGTCCGTCCGTAGACCACGCGGCGACGACGGCGACCTTTGTGGTCGCGGCCGAGCTCGACCGTGCCGACCCACAGACCGTCGGCCTGGCGCTGATAGACCGCGCCTTCTCCCCATCCACGTCGTGCCCGAACCACCCTCAGAGAGTACCTCTCGAGTGTAGCCAAGTTGTAGCCATTCCTCCTGGAAACGTGTGGACCGATTTGGACGAATCCCGCTCAACCAAAGGGTTTTGTGGACCCTCTTGGACCCCCAAGAAGTATTCAGCGGGTTCGGGGTTCGAGTCCCTGATGCCGTACCACCCAAGCCTCCGACCTGCGAAAGCCCAGGTCGGGGGCTTTCGTGTTGCCCGGAAAGACGAGAAGGCCTCCACCCGAGGGGGGAGACCTTCCAATCGCCGCTGCTCCTGCTCGAATTTCTCCGAGCAAGCGGAACTCACCTTAGAACGTTCTGCCGCACATGATCAGTGTCCAATGGTCCTAGGACCATCGGGCAACCGGAGAGTACTAACCCTCGGCGCTCGACTCGTCGGAGCGGCGGTAGCGGCCCCGAGGCGTGAGGCGCTCGGTGAAGTGGGCAAGCGCCGCAGCGTCGGCAGGCGTGACGTACAGATGGTCGCGCCGGAGCCTGGCCACCTCCGTGTAGCCCAGATCCGACAAGAAGGCCACGCACTCTCCCCGGTTGTCCTCGACAACGATCGCCGGTCGTTGGGCTGTGATCGCCTCCTCGGCACCCCGGAGCACGGACAGCTCGAACCCCTCGACGTCGAGCTGGATCAGGGAGAGGTTCTCGATCCCGAGCTGATCGATCGTCAGCATCGAAACCGGCTGACTCTCGCTCCCCTGTGACTCTGCGTCGACGATGCGCGACATCCCACCGGAGTGAGGACCGCCCACGACCCTCCTCGTCTCGATCCACGCGGGGCCGCTCTGGGCGCCGAGGCAGGCGTGGAGCAGCACGACGTTATCTAGGTTGTTCGCCTCCTGCACGGCACGGGCGAGCAGGTAGTTCTCGGTGACCGGCTCGAACGCGTAGACCTGCGCGGTCGTCCTCCGGGAGAACGACGGCAACATGTCGCCGAAGAAGGCGCCGGCATGGATGACGCTGCCCGGCCTGACCGCCATGACCTCGGAGACCAGGTCGTGCAAGGGCGGGGTGACCCGGCGCTTGGCGAGGACCTTCTTGGCCACCGGTTTGTCCGCTGCATAGTCGGGCACGAAGAAGACCGCACCGTCGTATCGCACGACGGTGGTGTCGATCCCACCGATGCGCCGCTTGCGTCGCCCACTGCGCCGAGCTGCGGCACGGGCCGCTCGCCGGAGTCGGGTCCGCAACAGAGATGATGCACCGCCACCCACGTTGACCCTGACCTCAAGAATGCCGAGAAGGAACGCACGCTAACAGAGGCCGTTCCACGGACCGTTGATTCACGCGGTTGAGGCTGGCCTGTTCGTCCGATGACTGCCAGGATGCACAACATGGCGGACTCGCAGTCCCCTCCTCCTGGTCCCGGCTACTGGCTTGCGTCCGATGGCCGTTGGTACCCGCCGCAGGCGCCGACCCCACCGCCGATGGCGCCGATCCCGCCTCCGCAGCCCAGCAAGAGCGGAAACGGGTGTCTGATCGGGCTGGCTGTCGGCGGCGTCATCCTGCTGCTCCTGGCCGGCATCGTCGGCTTCGTGATCTACAAGATCACCGACGCCGTGGAGGATGTGGCAGACGGGATCACCGTCGGCGACGTCGAGTGTCCGAAGGACTCGGAGGTATCCGACCTCATCGGATACAAGGTGGAGCTCGTGATGTCGGGCAACATCGGCGTGGCGGCCGGTTGCAACTACACGGGTCGCGGCGAAGGCGCCGGGGTATCGATCGTGAGCGGTTCCGGGCTGATCGCCGACGAGGTCCTCGCGGATCTCGAGACCGAGGCCGAGGCGAACGGGGCAGAGACCACCCCGATCGACGTCGGCGACGACGGCAAGGCGTTCGGGTCGCCCTCGCGAAGCGAGGCGGCCACCAAGGATGACGGCAATATCGTGCAGGTCGAGATCTTCGCCGAAGGAACGGACCCGATCGGGGACAAGCGGGACGAGGCCGTCGAGATCCTCACGCAGTACGTCGAGCTCAACGACTGAGCACGGCGGCGGGGTGTCTCACACCACCGACGGCTCAACAATCTCTACCAAATAGGGATAGAATTCGGGAACTGGTTGCCGAGTGCAACCAGTTACCGACAGGAGATCCCACCTCGTGCAAGCCCCCCGCACCGGCCGGCGCCGAGTGACCTTCGCCGTGCTGGCCGTGTCGGTGTCGTCGTTCTCGTTGCTGCAGTCGCTGATCGTGCCGGTCCTGACCACGATCGAGCGCGAGTTCCACACCGACCAGAACACGGTGACCTGGGTGCTGACCGCATACCTGCTCAGTGCCTCGATCGCCACCCCCCTGCTCGGACGCGTCGGTGACGTGGTGGGCAAGACCCGGATGCTGGTCATCTGCCTGTTCGCTCTTGCGGTCGGCTCGCTGCTGGCGGCGCTGGCTCCGAGCATCGGCTGGCTGATCTTCGCCCGCGTCGTGCAGGGGTTCGGCGGAGGTGTGCTCCCGCTGGCGTTCGGCATCGCCCGCGACGAGTTCGAGGGCGAGGTGACCCGGGCGCTGAGCGTGCTCGCCTCACTGACCGCGGTCGGCTTCGGCTTCGGCATCGTGATCGCCGGTCCGATCGTCGACCTGATGGGCTACCAGGGCCTGTTCCTGCTGCCGATGGTGGCCACGATCGTCGCCGGCACGGCCGCGCTGCGGTTCATCCCCGAGTCCCCGGTGCGTACGCCGGCTCGCCTCCCGCTGGTACCTGCGGTGCTGCTGGCGGTCTGGCTGATCGCCCTGCTGCTGGCACTCAGCGAGGGGAACCAGTGGGGCTGGACCTCCCCGCGGATCCTGGCGCTCTTCGGCGCGGCCGCCGTCGGCACGGCCGCGTGGGTCGTGGTCGAGCGCCGGGTGCCGGTGCCGATGATCGACATGGACATGATGCGGCTGCGCGGCGTGTGGACCACCAACGCAGTCGCCGGCCTGGTCGGCTTCGGCATGTTCGCGTCGTTCGGGTTCCTGCCCCAGTTCCTGCAGACGCCGAAGGCCGCCGGCTACGGGTTCGAAGCCACCATCTCGGAGTCTGGCTGGCTGATGCTGCCCTCGGCCGCGATGAGCTTCGTGGTCGGGTTCACCACCGCCACGCTGATCCGACGGTGGGGTGCGCGCGCGGTGATCGTGACCGGCGCGGTGGTGATGGCGCTGACGTTCTTCTCGATCGCGATGTGGCACGACTCCACCTGGCAGCTGTATCTGTCCACGACAGCTCAGGGCTTCGGGTCCGGCCTCGTCTTCTCCAGCCTCGCCGGCGTCGTGATCGCCTCGGTGCCGCCCGAGCAGACCGGGGTGGCCAGCGGGATGAACGCCAACATCCGCACCATCGGGGGATCCTTGGGCGCCGCTGTGATGGCCGGCATCGTCACCGCGAAGCACGGCCCGGCCGGCTTCCCCGCCGAGAGCGGCTACACGACCGGCTTCGTCGTCCTCGGCGTCTGCATGCTCCTGGCCGCCGCCGCGGCGAGCCTGATCCCCGACATCCATGAGCAGGCCACCGGCGGCCGGCTCGCCGACGCCGACAACGCCGAGCTCGCCTTCATCCCAGGAGCCAGTGCTAGCCGAGGTGGATGACCTCCACCAGGTCGCGCTGGATCTCCTCCGGCGTCCACGCGAAGCGGACCCACTTGCCGGCCCCGAACAGCTCCGTCTGGTCGCTCGACCACTTCGACGTCGGGTCCTCGTTCTGGCTGTAGGTCAGGATGGTCCGGGCGTTGACCCGGCCTCCCTTCTCGAACGCGATCGCCTGGATGTGCGAGGAGCCGTAGGTGATCGGCTTGTACTTCTTCGCGTTCGCGATCGGGTTGCGCGAGGCGAGCGCGTTGGCGTTGCCGGCGAGGTCACCGTTGCCACCACCGAGGCCGATCGGCGGCGCACCGCGGTCGCCCGCGACCTGGAGGGTGCCCCAGGGTGCGTCGAACGGAACGTGCCGCGCTCGTAGGGATGCGATCGCGTCGGACATCGCCTTCACGACGGCCGCGTTGCCTGGGTCGAGCCCGCGGGGCGTGTTCAACGGGTCGGCGGCGGCGAACGGCACCGTCCACGGGTTGTCGGGCAAGCGGGTGACGAACTCCTCGAAGATGTGCGTGCCCACCGACGTACGCCGCGAGCGGCCGTCCCACTTCTTCAGCACGGCACAGGCCTCGGTCTCGCCCGTCGCGTTGCAGACCGCGTCGAGGGCGCCGCCCTGGCGCATCACTTCGGCCGCGCGCATCCGGTTGTCATGCTCGTGGCCGGCAAGGCTCGCCGGGGTCTCCTTCTTTCCTGACGCGAGCCGGTCGATGACGTACTGCATCACCATCTTGGTCCGCATCGTCCGTACGCACCGCTCGCAGCCGATGATGTCCGCGAAGCCCTCGAGCCGGACCTCCGGGTTCGGCAGCCAGAACGAGTCGTTGGCGTTCATCACCCAGTCGCGACGCACCACGGCGGGCAGGTTCTTCGGCCCCAGGATGCCGGGCCGCTGGGCGTCGGCGTCCGCGCCCCAGGCACAGGTCGAGTCCGCCAGGTTGCCGTTGAGCCCGGGCAGCCCCGCCACCTCGTTGAGCAGCCGCCCCACCACCGTCATGCAGGTCGCGGCGAGGGCGTTCGAGACGTTCGGGACCACGGAGTGGTCGGCATACAGCACGTTGCCCTTGCTGTCGGCCGCGGTGGTGTTGACCCACGGCATGCCGCCGGCCTCGTCCTGCCGACGAAGCAGGTCACGCACGTCGGTCGCCTTGCCCATGTCGAGGAAGGTGTCGACCGTGCGGAGCTGCTCGGCGTTGGCGTCGCGGATCGCCCAGAAACTGATCGGGCTCCACCCCATCAGCTGCGACGGGGAGTCGATCACGTAGCCCTGTGGGGTCCGGTAGAGGTCCTCGGTGACGGTGCCGATCGAGCCATCGGGCCGACGCACCTGCACCTTCACGACCCGGCGCTCGGCGTTCCTGATCAGGCCCGTCGTCGAGAGGTAGGTCGTGCCGGGGCCGACCGTGAGGTACTCGTAGGGCGTGAAGCGGTACGCCGTCGAAACCGTGTGGCTCCACGCCACGTTGTCGTTCCAGCCGATGTTGACGGCCGGTGACCCGACCAGCGACGCACCGGCCACGTTGTACTTGCCCGGGATGGTCAGGTGCTGCTGGGTGAAGTGATAGCGGCCGCGCCACGGGAAGTGCGGGTTGCCGAGCAGCATCCCCTTGCCGGTCGACGTGTCGTCGCCCCCGATTGCCGTGGCGTTGGAGCCGAAGGGGTTGTCCCGCCCGCGACCGAGCGACTTCAGCAGCGCCTGCTTGTCGACGTCGGCGGCCTTGAGCGGGATCTCGGGCAGGCCGGGGTCGTCGATGGTCGGCGGAGCGGCGTTGACGATCTCCTTGAAGAACTGGCCGCTGCTGGCGATCAGGTTGGCCAGGTAGACGCCGTACCAGAGATCGAGCGAAGTGGCGTTGGGCTTGAGGTACTTGGCACCCTTGCACGCCGGGTCGGTCACCTTGTTGCTGCGCAGCCACTTGTTGATGCCGGCGACGTAGCCGCGCACCATCTGGCGAGCCTCCTTGCCGGGGCCGGCCGGCGAGTCCAGGAGGGACTCGACGACATGACGGTTGTGCAGGTCGGTCACGAACGCGTCGATCTGGAGGTTGGACGACTCGGGGCTCGTCCCGTCGTTGTAGCGGCCGGTCGGCCCGAACCACAGGCTGCGCTGGCCACGCCCGGTGATCAGGGTGTCGGCCAGCGTGCAGATCGAGGATGACGCGGCGGCGTAGCCGCTGCCGTAGCCGAGCGACCCGAAGTTCTTCGCCGTGATGTGCGGGATGCCGTGCTCGGTGATCCGGATCGTCGCCTGGTACTTCGGCTTCGACTGCTTGGCGTGCACGGCGGCCGGCGCGACGACCGGCGCCGGACTGTCCGCGGCCACGCTCGGCTGGATGGCGCTCCCGAGAGGCAGAAGGGAGAGGCTGGCCACCAGGGCCAAACCACGATGACGGAGCGGGCGGGGTCGGAGCACGTGGGGTCAACGTCCCGGTGTGACGGTGGTTACGTTGTCCAAAGGCCCTAGAGGTAGAGGCCGGCGGTCTCGTCGCCGAGGCGATCGGCCGCCACGGCGTGCACGTCGCGCTCACGCATCACGACGTAGACGTCGCCGTGCACCTCGATCTCGGCCTTGTCCTCGGGGTCGAACAGCACCCGGTCGTCGACCTGCACCGACCGCGCGTGTGGCCCGACGGCGACCACGCGCGACCAGGAGAGCCTCCGGGCGCCCATCGCTGCCGTCGCAGGGATCACGATGCCGCCAGACGAGCGACGCTCGCCCGACTCGCTGTCGACCTCGCACAAGAGGCGGTCGTGCAGCATCTTGATCGGTGTCTTGTCGGACATCGCGGGCTTTCGGGCTGGCTTCAGGAGGCGACCTTGCGGATCAGGACGAAGAGGGCGATGACCCCGACGACACCGCCGACGACCTTGAGGATGTTGTCGGTGCGCGGCTGGCCGGTGGACACATCCACGAAGTGCGCCTTCATGGCGGCGGACTCGCGGTTGATGATGGTCTTGGGGTGCGACCGGTAGAGCAGCTGGTCGATGGTGGTCGCCAAGCGCTCGCGGGTCTCTTCGATCTCACGCTCGATGGCGGTCGGGTCTTGGCTCACCGGTGCAGGTTACCAACGCTGGCCGGGTCGAACCCGAACGGGAGCTCCAACCGGTGGGCGGCCATCAGGGCGGCATCGGTGAGGACGTCGTACGTCGTTCCGTCGGCGACCACCTGGCCGTCGCTGAGCACCACCGACCGTGGGCACAGCTCGAGGGCGTAGGGCAGGTCGTGGGTGACCATCAGCACCGTCACCTCCAGCGACCGGAGGATGTCGGCGAGCTCGCGACGCGAGGCCGGATCGAGGTTGGAGGAGGGCTCGTCGAGCACCAGGATCTCCGGCTGCATGGCGAGCACGGTCGCGACCGCGACCCGGCGCCGCTGGCCGTAGGACAGGTGGTGCGGTGGGCGGTCGACGAAGTCGGTCATGCCGACCATCTCGAGGGCGCTCATGACGCGCGCGTCGAGCTCGGCCCCGCGCAGCCCGAGGTTGCTGGGTCCGAACGCGACGTCGGCGCGCACCGAGCCCATGAACAGCTGGTCGTCGGGGTCCTGGAAGACGATGCCGACCCGGCGCCGGATCTCGGCGAGGTTGGCCTTCTCGACCGGCAGCCCGCTCACGGCGACCGTGCCGGCACCCGCCTGCAGGATGCCGTTGAGATGGAGCACCAGGGTGGTCTTGCCGGCGCCGTTGGGACCCAGCAGCGCAACCCGCTCGCCGGAGTGGACGTGCAGGTCGACGCCGTACAGCGCCTGGTGGCCGTCGGGGTAGGCGTAGGCGAGGCCCCGGACGTCGAGCACCGGCGTCATCGGGCCGCTCCGTCGTAGCCGCGCGACAGCATGGCCAGGTGGACGCGCTCGCCGCGCTCGTAGGAGCGGATGAACAGCGCTCCGAGCGTGCGGGCCAGCGCCGGCCAGTGCCGGGGCGAGCGCGGGTCGGCGCCCCGCGACCTCATCGCCACGAGCATCCGGCCGAGGTCGGCGGAGACCACGTCGAGGTAGCGGATCATGAAGCCCATGATCTGCACGATCAGCTCGGGCAGACGCAGCCGGCGCAGACCGATCAGCACCTCGCTGGGCTCGGTCGTCGCAGCAAGGGTGAGCGACGACATCACGCCGATCGTGCCCTTGGCGACCAGACCCCAAGCGGCCAGCAGGCCGGGCTCCGAGAGACTCAGGCCGAGGAGGTCGGTGCGTGGGCCGGTCGCGACGAACGGGATCAGCGCCGCGAACACCAGGAACGGCACCTCGATCACCATCCGGCGTAGGACATAGAGCACCGGCACCCTGGCGGTCACGATCACCCCGAGGACCACGAGGAGGTAGGCGCCGTAGGCCGCGTACCAGTCGCGGGGAGTGGCCACCACGAGCAGCACGAAGGCCAGCAGAACCAGCAGCTTCAGGTGAGCGGGAGCGCGGTGCACCACGCTGTGACCGTGGTAGTGCAACCGGTGGCCGTGACCTGCTCCCATGTCAGCTGCGCACTTCGTCGGACGCGCGTCGGCGCACGGCGTAGGCGATGCCGCCCATGATCACGAGCACCAGCAGTACGCCGGCCACTCCAGCGATGCCGCCGCCCAGCCGATCGTCGTCGACGCCCTGGGTCTCGTAGCCGGCGAACGGGCTGTCGGAGGTCTTGGGCTTCTCGGCTGAGTCGAGGAAGCCGGTCTTGCCGGCGACGTACTCCAGTCCGTCGGGATGACTGCTCGCGTAGTAGCTGCCGAAACCCGCGACGAGGAGAGCCACGAGCAACCCGACGGCGAAGAACCGACGGCCACGCACTCTGTCAATCACTGGGCGGCCGCCTTCCTGATCTCGAGCCGACCGGCGTCGACGAGCCCGTGGGCGCCGTAGACCAGGTCGGGTCGGGAGGCGATCACGGCCGCGATCACGAGCCCGGTGACCAGGCCCTCACCGATCCCGATCACCGTGTGCCAGCCGACCATGGCCGTGAACACGGCGCCGAGCTCGACGGGGGCGGTGCCGCCGATCGCGAAGAGCAGTGTGAACGCGACAGCCACGAGCGGCACCGAAACCAGCGCGGCGATCCCGGCAGCCGGCGCCACCATGGCGAGGCGCTGGGGCAGCACCGCGCGGAGGGTACGGAAGATCGCGTAACCCAGGAACGAGCCGCACAGAGCCATCAGCGTGATGTTGGTGCCGAGCGCCGTGATGCCGCCGTCGGCCATGAAGAGCGACTGCACGATCAGCACCACGCTGATGCAGAGCGCACCCGTCCACGGGCCGACGAGCACCGCCGCCAGCGCACCGCCCAGGAGGTGACCGCTGGTGCCCGCGCCGACGGGGAAGTTCATCATCTGCCCGGCGAAGATGAAGGCCGCGACCAGGCCCGCCATGGGCGCCGTACGATCGTCGAGCTCGGTGCGCGCCTTGCGGAGGGCGACTGCCACGCCGGCGGCGGCCACGACTCCGGTGGCCACCGAGGTGGGGGCGTCGAGGAACCCGTCGGGCACGTGCATAGCGAGGACGATACGTTATTGCGAAAGAGTTGCGATAACGCCCCCGACCACGACAGGAGCCCCCACCGTGAGCCAGTCCCAGCGCCTCTCCCCCGGCGACCCGGCCCCCGACTTCAGCCTCACCGACGACACCGGCGCCGAGGTGGCCCTGAAGGAGTTCCGTGGCAGCAAGGTGATCGTCTACTTCTATCCCAATGCGATGACCCCGGGCTGCACCAAGCAGGCGTGCGACTTCAGCGACTCGCTGGACTCCCTCAAGGCCGCCGGCTACCAGGTGCTCGGGATCTCACCGAACACCCCGGACAAGCTGGCGAAGTTTCGCGCGCGCGACCATCTCACCATCACGCTGCTGTCCGACCCCGACAAGGAGGTCCTCCAGGCGTACGGCGCGTTCGGCGAGAAGAAGCTCTACGGCAAGACGGTCGAGGGCGTGATCCGGTCCACCTTCGTGGTCGACGAGGACGGCGCGATCGAGCAGGCGCAGTACAACGTGAAGGCGACCGGCCACGTGGCCAAGCTCCGGCGCGACCTCGGCCTGGACTGACGTGACACCGGCCGAGACGTTCCTCGACGCGGCGGAGGCGTTCGCCGACCAGGTCGCGGGGCTGCCGGACGGCCTCGTCGGGCCGGGACTCGGCGAGTGGGACCTGCGGGCGCTCGTCGGGCACACCAGCCGCTCGATCATCACCGTGAGCACCTATCTCGGTCAGCCGGCCGACCGCGTCGAGGTGGAGTCCGCAGCGGCGTACTACGTGCGGATCGGCGAGCTCGACCTCGACAGTGCCGACGTCGTCGAACGTGGTCGTCAGGCGGGCGTGGCACTCGGAGACGACCCAGCCGCAGCCGTACGACGGCTGGTCGAGACGGTCGCGGACGACCTGGTGGGAGCGGTCGACGATCCCGTCATCGCGACCCTGGTCGGGGGAATGCGGCTCAGCGACTACCTGCCGACGCGCCTCTTCGAGCTGGTCGTACACGGTCTCGACATCGCGGCCGCCGTGGAGTCACCGTGGTCCCCGCCCGAGGAGGCACTCGCCGAGGCGGCCGAGCTAGCGGCCCGGATCGCGGTGCTGCGTGGCAACGGCGCGCAACTGCTGCGGCTGGTCACCGGTCGGGAGCCCGGTGGGTTCTCGGTTGTCTAGGTGGGATTGCAACCTTCTCAGAGCCTTCTGCGTCTACTTGGCGTGCCCCACAATGGGGACCAGCCCCGTCGGGGCTTCTGTTCAGTAAAGAGAGAGACACCCTCATGCGTAAGACCCTCATCGCGACCGCCGCCGCGGCCCTGACCCTCAGCCTCGCCGGCCCGGCCAGTGCCGAGCTGTACGGCATCGACGACCCCGAGGGTGGCGGCGGGTCCGGCGTCAACCTGCTCGCCGTGTCCGTCAACAACAGCCAGACGCTCCTCCGGATCGATCTGGTCCACCAGAACCTCCGGCGCAGCCCGGACAGCCAAGCCAGTGGCGTCGTCTACATCGACACCGATGCCGCGGACAAGGGACCGGAGCTGGTCTTCACCGCCGGCTTCTTCGCTGGCACCGACTACGCGCTCCTCACGACCGAGGGCTTCGGTACCAACAACTGGGGCGAACCGGTCGAGGGCACGTACTCGATGAAGCTCGACTACGCGAAGGACCAGACCCACTTCCGGATCGGCCGCGACGCCCTCGGCGGCGCGGACGAGGTCCGGGTGTCGATCAGGGTCGCTGGTCTGCGCCAGAACGGCAGCGTGGCCGTGGACTGGCTGGGCAAGCCCCGCAGCTTCACGAAGTGGCTCGAGCGCGGCTGAGTTGGTTCACCAGCTGTCGCGCACCGATGCCCGCCGGATCGCCGTCCGCGCGCAGCTGCTGGCCAAGGAGCGACCGACCGACCTGATCGACGTCGTACGCCGGCTGACCATGCTGCAGCTCGACCCGACCAGCGCCGTCGCCCCCAGCGCCGACCTGGTGGCGTGGAGCCGGCTGGGATCGGCGTACTCACCGGACGAGCTGCAGGACGCCGTCGATGAAGGCCGGCTGGTCGACCTGCGGGGTGCGGTGCGGCCGGCCGAGGACATCGCCCTCTACCGCGCCCTGATGGCCGAGTGGCCGGGCAGCGGCGATCTGAGGGACTGGCAGGAGGAGCGTCGCGAGTGGGTCGAGGACAACAACGCCTGTCGGCTCGACATCCTCGAGCGGCTCCGGGCCGACGGGCCGTTGCCGTCGAGCGAGCTGTCGGACACCTGCGTGCGGCCGTGGGCCTCGTCGGGCTGGAACAACAACAGGAACCTCACCATGATGCTCGACCTGCTCGTGCAGCGTGGTGAGGTCGCGTCGGCCGGCCGGCAGGGACGCCGCCACCGCCTGTGGGACCTCGCGTCCCGGATCTACCCCGACGACCCGGCGGTCCCAGCAGAGGAAGCCAGCCGGGTGCGCAAGGTGCGCAGGCTGGGTGCGCTCGGCATCGCCCGCGCCCGCTCGCAGAAGATGCCCGCTGAGCCCAACGACGTCGGCGACGCCGGTGAGCCAGCGGTCGTTGCGGGAGTCCCGGGTGAGTGGCGCGTCGACCCCGCCCAGCTCGGGCAACCGTTTGCGGGTCGTGCCGCGTTGCTGTCCCCGCTCGACCGGTTGGTCTATGACCGCAAACGGGCGCTCGAGCTCTTCGAGTTCGACTACCAGCTGGAGATGTACAAGCCCGCGGCCAAGCGTCGTTGGGGCTACTGGGCGCTGCCGATCCTGTACGGCGACCGGTTGGTCGGGAAGCTCGACGCCACCGCCGACCACAAGAGCGGGGTGTTCCGCGTCGCTGCGATCCACCAGGACGTCACCTTCAGCAAGACGGTTGCGGCCGCGGTCCGTCGGGAGATCGACGACCTGGCGCGGTGGCTTGACCTCGAGCTGGAGCTGCCAGCCCTAGAATGACGGCGCCGAGCCGGAGTGGTGGAACTGGCAGACACGCAGGGTTTAGGTCCCTGTGCCCCCTTGGGGGCGTGGGGGTTCGACTCCCCCCTCCGGCACCCGATATCGAGGAGCCTGGCCGCATGAGCCAACCGCCGTACGAGCCGCCGACCGATCCTCCCAACCAACCACCCACTGGACCGCCGCCACCCCCGCCACCGCCGATGCCTGGTCAGTGGATCCCCCCCGAGCAGATCGCACCGCCCAACTACCCCACCCCGATGGCGCCACCGCCGCCACCCCTGCCGCCGCCCCCACCGCCTGGAAAGGGCCACACCGGCCTGATCATCGGGCTGGCCGTCGCGGCCCTGGTGCTGGTGGCGGGGATCTTGGCGATCGTCCTCCTGGTCGGCTCTGAGAGCGACACGGACGACGACTCCGAGGCGGACGACCAAACCACGTCGAGCACCGAGCCCACGCAGGAGGCGACCGAGGAGACCGAGGAGCCGTCGGCCGAGGGCGTCCAGGGCAGCGGCTACTCCTACCTGCTACCGGAAGAGTGGCAGGACATCAGCTCCCAGGTGGTCGACGGCAGCCCAGGGAGCACGCTCGACTCAGCCAGCGCCTGGGGCAGCTCGATCGCGACGAGTCGCGCGAACCTGATCGTCGAGGTCACTGACGGCACCAGCTTCACCGACCTCGAAGACGCTCGCGCGCAGCTCGCGATGAACCTCGAGAACAACCTGGGGGCAATCACGCAGCCGGTCGACAACATCGTCATCGACGGCGAGGACGCCGCCGGCGTGACGCTGACCCGGACCAACGACCTCGAGCTCGAGATCGTGCAGACGGCCTACGTGATCCTCGTCGACGACTCGGCGTACGCGATCACCACCACCAACGAGAAGGGTGACGACGAGCCCCAGGCCGCGTACGACGCGATCTACGCCTCCTGGTCGTGGGAGTGATCCTAGGCTGGCTTGTGGCTGCATGGATCCCAGCTTCAGCTGGGATCCCTGACGTTCTGGGGCGTTGCAACGGCCCATAAGGTCCCGCATCCCACCTTAAGCTGGGATCCCTCCGCAGCCCCCGCAGTCAAGGACGCAGAAGGCGCCGAAGGGAACCGTTGACGGCGTTATCGATCCGCTACGCGCGCGGGCCCGACCCCGAGCCCACAAGACAGCGATCAGCTGAGGATCGACACCACCTGTGGCGCGACCTCCCGCAAGGCCCTGCCGCGGTGCGAGATGGCATCCTTGTCGGCCACGGACAGCTCGGCCGTGGTCGGCCCCGGATGATCGTCGGCGACGAAGACGACGTCGTAGCCGAAGCCGCCGCTGCCCCGCGTCTCGCGGATGATCCGACCGTCCATCCGGCCCTCGACGACCACCTCGCGGCCGTCGGGGTGGCAGAAGGCAACGGCGCAGACGAAGTGGGCGCCGCGTCGGTCGTCGGGCACGTCGGAGAGCTGGGCGAGCAGGAGCTGGTTGTTGCGCGCGTCCGACTTGGGTGGCCCGGCCCAGCGGGCCGACAGCACGCCGGGCATCCCGTTGAGCGCGTCGACGCACAGCCCGCTGTCGTCGGCGAGCGTGGGGAGACCGGTGGCGGCAAGTCCGGCCCGCGCCTTCAGCAGCGCGTTGCCCTCGAAGGTCGGCTGGTCCTCGACCGGTTCGTCGTACGCCGTCACGTCGTCGAGGCCGACCACGGCCACCTCGGGCAGATGCTCACGCAGAATGCGTTGCATCTCGATCAGCTTCTTGGCGTTGCGGGAGGCGAGGAAGACCCTCATCGCGCGAGCGAGTCCCGCTGCATGCCGGTCAGGTCGGCGCACCCCTTCTCGGCGAGGGCGAGCAGTGCATCGAGCTCGGAGCGGTCGAAGGCCGCGCCCTCGGCGGTGCCCTGCACTTCGACGAACTTGCCCTCTCCGGTCATCACCACGTTCATGTCGGTCTCGGCGCGGACGTCCTCGACGTAGGGAAGATCGAGCCTCGGCACCCCGTCGACGATGCCGACGCTGATCGCCGCCACCGAGCCGGTCAGGGCGGCGGACACGTCCAGCTGGGCGCAGGCGTCGGCCAGGGCGACGTAGGCACCCGTGATGGCGGCGGTGCGGGTGCCACCGTCGGCCTGCAGCACGTCGCAGTCGAGCTGGATGGTGTTCTCACCCATCGCCTGGTAGTCGATCACCGCCCGCAGCGACCGGCCGATCAGCCGGCTGATCTCATGGGTGCGGCCACCGATCCGGCCCTTGACCGACTCGCGGTCCGAGCGAGTGTTGGTCGCGGCGGGCAGCATGGCGTACTCCGCCGTCACCCAGCCGAGGCCCGACCCCTTGCGCCAGCGCGGCACGCCCTCGGAGGCCGAGGCGGCGCACAGCACGCGGGTCTTCCCGAACTCGATCAGCACCGATCCGGCGGCGTGGTCGAGCCAGTTGCGGGTGATGGTGATCGGGCGCAGCTCGTCGTCGGCGCGTCCATCTTCACGAGTCATGAAAACGGAGCCTAGTTGCCGAGCAACCTGCCGGAGCACCGCACCCGTCATGGGGGGTGAGAGACCATTCACCAACGAAGGGAGACCGGGTGCGGACCACCGACCGCGACCAGGAGTTCACGGGCTTTGTCGGCGAGCAGCGATGGCGGTTGCTGAGAGCAGCCCGCCTGCTGGCCGCCGGCGACGAGGCCTACGCGGAAGATCTCGTGCAGACGACCCTCACCAAGGTCTATCTGGCCTGGCCGAAGGTACGTCGGGCCGACGATCCACTGCGCTACGCCCACCGGATGCTGACCAACGCCTTCATCGACGACACCCGCCGGGCCTACCGACGCAAGGAGCTGTCCCACGCCGAACCACCCGACCCCGGACTGCCGGGCGCCGAACCGGCCGATGGCACGGTCCGCGATGTCGTCCTGGCTGCGCTGGCCGGGCTGGCCCCCCAGCAGCGAGCCGTCGTCGTACTCCGGCACTGGCTCGACCTGGACGTCGAGACCACCGCAAGGACGCTCGGCTGCACGACGGGCACCGTCAAATCCACCAACTCCCGGGCCCTGGCGCACCTGCGCGCCGCCCTGACTCCCCTCACCGACGACCTCACGACCAGGAGCATCTGATGACCGAACTCAAGGACCTTCTCAACCGCGCCAGCGACAGCGACACCACGTCCACTTCCGTCAGGGATGACCTGGCGCGAGCCCGGGCGGCGCTCCGGCGTCGACGGGCGCGCGGCGCGATCCGGATCGGCTCCATCACCGCGGTCGCGGCGATCGCCGCCGGCATCGTAGGTTCGAACGCGCTCGAGAGCGACGACCCCGTGGTCGCCCAGCGCGATGACGCGGCGAGTGTCGAGCTGGTTGCCGCCGACGCGAGCGCCGGACCCTACACGTTCGGCAAGCTGCCCGAGGGCTGGGAGGTCCAGGGGATCTCGGCGTCCGCGGTGACGATCGCTCCGCCGGATGCCACGGACCAGGAGCCCAACAGCTTCCTGGGCAAGCTCGTGATCCTCTACGACCTCTACGAGCCGTCCGGTGACGTCACCTCGGTCGACGGCCGCGACTTCTACGTCCGTGGCGACAGCGGCTACACGACGATCAACGTCCGCACCGAGGCCGGCCAGCCCGAAGGCACCGTCTACGTGCAGTACCCCAACTCGGCCGGATGGGACGAGGCCACGATGATCGAGTTCCTCGACGCCGTACAGGTCAACGAGTCGGCTCAGCCTGGCGTCGGGTAATTGCCATCCGCGCGGCCCAGGGACCCAGGTCCCTGGCCCGCCGGCCGACCCACGGTGCCCCTTCGCCGACCATCCAGACGAGGTCGCGTCGCCAGCTCGGAGGAAATCCGCCCTCCGGCTCGCGGCAGGGCCGCTCGAAGGTCAGGCCATGCTCGTGGAGCAGCTCGGCGTACGCCGAGGCCAGGGCGCGGTGTCCGCGCTCCGACGGGTGCAACCGGTCGACCGACCAGAACGCCCGCTCGCGAATCTCAGGCCGGGTCGCCAGGTCGAGCCGGATCCCCCCGAACGTGGCGTGCACCTCGTCGTAGATCACGTTCACCGTCTCGATGCGCTCGAACAGCGGCCGACGCAGTAACCCCGGGAGTCCGAACACCTCGCCGTGGTCGTGGAACCTCGCGGTGATCAACTCAGCGCCCACGTCATGCAGCGCTTGCGCACAGGTCATCAGCTCGGTGCGCATCCGGGGCGGGTCCCAGGTCGAGCGCATCGTGTCGTTGACGCCGACGATCAGTGAGGCGTGAGTCGGCCGGTGGGCCAGGCCGTCCTCGAGCTGATCGGCGAGCACGGTGCGGGCAATGGCACCGGAGGTGGCGAGGTTGCAGAACGACACGTCGTACGACGTCGCCATGGCATCGGCGAGGAGCCGAGCCCAGCCTCGCCAACCGCCGCCCGGCACCGGGTCACCGATGCCGACCGTCGTGCTGTCGCCGAGGGCGGCAAACCGCAGGTAGTTCGTGGCCACAGGTCAAGCGTCCGGAAATGCGGTACGGGACACGCACCTTCCGGCGACGTGTCCCGTAACAGCGAGTGACTACTTGAACTCGATGCGCAGCAGGCGATAGATGCCGAGGCACATCGGGATGATCAGCCAGATGGTGCCGGTCACCGCGAGCTGGGTCCACTCCTGGCCGCTGGGCACGTAGTCGCCCTCGAAAAGCGGCACCTGGGCGGTGTTGAAGTCGATCCAGGGAGCGACCTTCTCGAAGCCGTCGTTGAGCGCGCTGAGGATCCCGATCGCCGTCGGCAGGATCAGCGTGTAGGCGAAGTAGGCGACGATCGCCCCGGCCGTGTTCATCAGCAGGGTCGAGATCGTGAAACCGACCAGGACTCCGATCACGTTGGCCAGCACGAACCCGTTGAAGGCCAGGTTGCCGTCGATGGCCCAGTCCGGGGACGAGCCCGAGACGATGCCGAGCAGCGTGCCGATCACGGCCGCGCCGACGGCGAGCACCATGACGCCGGCCGCGAGGATCAGTCCCGCAAGCAGCTTGGCGCCGATGATGCGGGGCCGTCGCGGCTCGAGCGTGAACGTCACCAGACCGTTGCGCTGGCTGGACTCGCTGGTCACCAGCATGATGATCAGGATCGGCATGAAGTAGCCGAGGACGAACCCGGCGATGCCCAGGAAGTCCATGAAGTCCTTGTCGCCGTCCGGAGCGGCGAGCGCGTAGATGGTCATCACGAGCAGCACCAGGCCGACGATGATGCCGGTGACCCAACGGCCCGCACGCGTGTCGAGGGCCTTGCGGAGCTCGACCTTCGTCAGCCGGCCCATCGTGGTGCGGGGCGTGGCCGACAGGTCCATCGGCGTGGGTGTGGCGAGGGTGGTGCTCATGCCTGTGCTCCTTCGGTGAGTACGTCGCGCTGCGTGTCGGAGGTGAGGTCGAGGAAGAGGTCCTCGAGCCCGGCGGCGCCGGTGCGCAGGTCGCTCAGGACCACGCCCGTCTCGATCGAGATCCGGCCGACCTCCTCGGGGGCGCAGCCGACTCGAAGGCCCTCGCCCTCGGGACCAACGGCGTAGCCCTTCTGCTTGAGCGCCTCGGCCAGCCGCTGGTTGTCGAGCGACATCACGAGCGTGCTCGCCTTGGAGTTGTCCATGGAGAGCAGCGTCTTCTTGTCGCCCTGGGCGACGATCCGACCGTGCCCGATCAGGATCATCTCGTCGGCGATCAGCTCGACCTCGTTGAGGAGGTGGCTGGACAGCAGCACGGTGCCGCCGCGGTCGGCGTAGCCCTTGAGCAGGGTCCGCATCCACCGGATGCCGGCCGGGTCGAGGCCGTTGGCCGGCTCGTCCAGGATCAGCACCGACGGGTCGCCGAGCAGCGCGTGGGCGATGCCGAGCCGCTGCTTCATACCGAGCGAGTAGTTGCGAAGCCGACGCTTCGACTCGGTCGGGGAGAGCGAGACCATCTCGAGCATCTCGTCGACGCGCGAGTCGGGCAGCCCCATCGTCTGCGCGCCGATGGTCAGGATCTCGCGGCCCGTGCGGCCGGCGTGCTGCGCCGACGCGTCGAGCAGTACGCCGACGTGCCGGCCGGGGTTGGGGATGTCGCGGTAGAGGTGGCCGCCGATGGTGGTCCGGCCGTGGGTCGCTGTGGTCAGTCCGACCATGACGCGCATGGTCGTGGTCTTGCCAGCGCCGTTGGGACCGAGGAAGCCGGTCACCCGCCCGGGCTGGCAGACGAAGCTGACGTTGTCGACGGCCTTGAAGTGGCCGTACGTCTTGGTGAGGCCTTCGACTGTGATCATGTCCGACAGCCTGCCCGACCGACCCCCGCCCCGGCATCGGTCGCGCGACTGCACCCGGCTGACCAAAGTAGGGGTGGGTCACGACCCTGGCAGCCTGTGTCCGGGGCCGTCGCGGCCCTAGCCTGCAAGCGTGGACAGCCCTGACCCCGAGGAGTACCAGCCGCAGCTGCGGTGGTGGGGACACGCTTGGCGCACGGTGCTCATGCTCGCGATCAGCGTCGCCGTGTGGGTGAACGTCGCGGAGGACCAGTCGGAGCAGATGTTCCTGCTCGACGTCGCGCTGGGCATCCCTGCGATCGTGCTCGTCTTCTTCCGCCGTCGCTGGCCCTTCGCCATCGCTGTGCTCACGGCGCTGCTGAGCGGCGTCTCGTCCCTCGCCGCCGGCCCCGCGACACTGGCCATGGTCTCGCTGGCCACCCGCCGGAGCTGGGTGCAGATCGTTCCGGCCGGCGTGCTCAACCTGGCCGCTGCGCAGCTGTTTACGCAGGTGCAGCCGCCCAACGACAGCGACCCGGTCTGGCTGACGTTCACCACCAACATGGTCTTCATCTCCGGGTTCACCGCCTGGGGCATGTACATCGGCTCTCGACGCGAGCTGCTCTTCACGCTTCGCAACCGCGCCGAACGGGCCGAGTCCGAGCAGGAGCTGCGGGTCTCCCAGGCCCGCACCAGCGAGCAGGCGCGGATCGCGCGCGAGATGCACGACGTGCTCGCCCACCGGATCTCGCAGATCTCCATGCACGCCGGCGCCCTGAGCTTCCGGGAGGACCTGACCGCCGACCAGATGCGCGAGAGCGCGGCGGTGATCCAGGAGAAGGCGCACGAGGCGTTGACCGACCTGCGGGGCGTGCTCGGCGTGCTTCGCGACGACTCCGGCCACCTGCTCGACCGCCCGCAGCCGACGTACGCCGACCTGCCTGGCCTGGTCGAAGAGGCCCGTGAGTCCGGCCTCCACATCGAGCTCGTCGACCGCCTCGACCCGACCGATGCGATGCCCGACGTCGTCGGCCGCACGCTCTACCGGATCATCCAGGAAGGCATCACGAACGCCCGGAAGCATGCTCCCGGTGCGTTGCTGACCATCGAGGTCGGCGGCGATCCGGAGCACGGCGTCGACTTCGTGCTGCGCAACCCGCTGGGCTTCGCGCCAACCTCGACCCCCGGCGCCGGCCTGGGGCTGATCGGGCTGTCCGAGCGGGCCGAGCTGCGTGGCGGCCGGCTCGAGCATCAACGCGACGGGCGGTCGTTCGTCCTGAAGGGCTGGATACCGTGGGCAGCATGACGACTCGGGTCCTGATCGTCGACGACGATCCGCTGGTCCGGTCGGCGTTGAGCCTGATGCTGGGCGGCCAGAGCGATGTCCAGGTCGTCGGCGAGGCCGGCGACGGCAGGCAGGGTGTGGACCAGGCCCTGGCCCTGTCGCCCGACGTGGTCCTGATGGACATCCGGATGCCCGGCCTCAGTGGGCTCGAGGCCACCCGCGAGCTGCACGCCCGTCCGAACCCACCGCGGGTGATCGTGCTGACCACGTTCGACGCCGACGAGCACGTACTCGGCGCGCTCGCCGCCGGCGCCGACGGGTTCCTGCTCAAGGACACCCCGCCGCCGCAGATCCTCGATGCGATCCGCAAGGTCGCCGCCGGAGACCCGATGCTCTCGCCGTCGGTCACCCGCACCCTGATCGACCGGGTCCGCGATGACGCCGGCGACGACCGGGCGAGCGAGGCGAAGAAGCGGCTGTCGGTGCTGACCGACCGCGAGCGCGACGTGGCGCAGGCCGTGGGTCGCGGCCTCAGCAACGCCGAGATCGCGAAGGAGCTCTACCTGTCGGTGCCGACGGTCAAGGCGCACGTCTCGCGGCTCTTCGACAAGCTGGTCGTGACCAACCGCGTCCAGATCGCCATCTGCGTCCACGACGCAGGCCTCGACGACTCCTAGAGAGTCCTAGAACTCGTAGACCGCCCCGGGGCGCGCCAGCTCGACCGGACCGTCGAACGCCGCCTCGGCCTCCGCCAGCGCGAAGCTCTTGTCGTGCCACGGCGGGATGTGGGTGACCACGAGCCGCTCGGCACCGCCCTGGGTGGCCGCGACCCCGCACTCGGTGCCGGTCAGGTGCAGATGCGGCGGGTTGGGATCACCGCTCCGGAACGACGCCTCGGCGAGCACCAGCTGTGCTCCCTTGGCGACCCGGTCGAAGCCGTCGCACGGCCCGGTGTCACCGCTGTAGCCGATGGTCGCGCCGTCGGCCGTGATCCGAAGCCCGTACGCGTCGACCGGGTGGTCGACCTCGATCGGCTCGATCTCGAACGGTCCGATCCGGAACGGCTCCTGGTAGACGCGGAAGTCGAACTCCTCGTGCATGCCGGGGTCGAGCGGCAGGTCGTAGGCGCGGGCCATCCGGTTGGCGGTGTCGGGCGGGCCCCACACCGGGATCTGCGGCTGAGGACCCGTGGGGTGGTACTTCCGCATCACGTAGAAGCCGCACAGGTCCAGGCAGTGGTCGGAGTGCAGGTGGCTGACCAGCACCGCGTCGACGGTGAGCGGGTCGATGTAGTTGTGCAGGGCCCCCAGGGCGCCGTTGCCGAGCTCGAGCAGGACCCGCCAGCTCCGGCCCTCGCCCTCAGCCTCGAGCAGGTAGCAGCTGGCCGGGGAGTCGGGCCCGGGGTAGGAGCCTGAGCAGCCGATCACGGTCATCCTCATGCGAGCCCCCCGGCGAACTGGCCGGCCGCCACCATCTCGGGGCCGAGGAACCGGCGCCCGATGGTCTCGAACTCCTCTGGTGAGCCCGTCGTCACGAAGGAGTACGCCGGCTCGCCACCGGGCCGCATCAGCCCGGTGTCGGCGAGCATCTTGTAGAGGTCCTTCGCGCACTCCTCGGCGCTGCTGACCAGGGTGACGTCGTCACCCATCACGTAGGAGATGACGCCGGTCAGCAACGGGTAGTGAGTGCAGCCGAGGATCAGGGTGTCGACGCCGGCCGCGGTCAGCGGGTCGAGATACTCGTGCGCCACGGCGAGCAGCTCCTCGCCACCGGTGATCCCGGCCTCGACGAAGTCGACGAAGCGGGGGCAGGTCTGGGTGTGCACGCTCAGGTGGGGCGCGGCGGCGAAGGCGTCGTCGTACGCCATCGACTCGGCGGTCGAGTGGGTACAGATCACGCCGATCCGCCCGTTGCGGCTGGCCGCGACCGCCCTCCGCGTCGCGGGGTAGATCACCTCGACCACTGGCACGGCGTAGCGCTCGCGCGCATCGCGGAGCATCGCCGCGCTGGCAGAGTTGCACGCGATGACCAGTGCCTTCACACCTTGCTGCACCAGGTGGTCGAGGCACTCGAGGGCGTACTCACGCACCTCGGCGATCGGCTTGGGTCCATAGGGCTGGCGTGCGGTGTCTCCGACGTAGAGCAGGGACTCGTGCGGGAGCTGGTCGATCACCGACCTGGCCACGGTCAGGCCGCCGAACCCGGAGTCGAAGATGCCGATCGGGGCATCGATGCTCGCGGGGCTCACGTCAGGCACAACAGGCAAGGCTAAGCCGTCGAGCCGTTCAGCGCATTGTGGCGCTCGTCTCCCCGAGGATCTCGTCGGTGTTGTCGGCGATCCAGGCGAGCAGCGGGACCAGGCGCGCGGCCAGATCCTGACCCAGCTCGGTGAGGGAGTACTCGACGTGTGGAGGGACGACCGGCCGGGCCACGCGCAGCACTAGCCCGTCCTCCTCCAGCATCCGCAGCGTCTGCGCCAGCATCTTCTCGCTCACGCCCTCGGCCCGCCTGCGCAGCTCGCTCCAGCGCAGCGGATCGCCGTCGGAGAGGGCGACCAGCAGCAATGGTGCCCACTTGCTCATGACGTGGTCGAGCACCGTGCGGGTGGGGCAGTCCGCGGTGAACTGGCCTTCGGAGAAGGCGGAGGACAGACGACTAACTTGCATGTGTGTACCTTACCAGAAAGTGGGTACTAACTTTTGGGAAGTATGGACGCTGCCGAGCGGTTGGGCCGGGCGAAACCACGTCCGACTACTTCGAAAGGCATCACCATGACCATCCTCGTCACCGGAGCCAGCGGCCACCTCGGCCGGCTCACCGTCCTCGCCCTCCTCGACCGCGGCGTCGAGCCCGGATCCGTCGTCGCCACCGCGCGTGACGTGACCGCGATCAAGGACCTCGCCGACCTCGGCGTCGAGACCCGGCGCGCCGACTACGACGACCCGGCCTCGCTCGACGCGGCGTTCGCGGGCGTCGACCGGATCCTCCTGGTCTCCTCCAACGCAGTCGGCAACCGCGTCCAGCAGCACCGCAACGTCGTGGACGCCGCCGCGCGCCAAGGAGTCTCGCTGCTCGCCTACACCAGCGTGCTGCGCGCCGACACCTCGACGCTGGGCCTGGCCGAGGAGCACCTCGCGACCGAGCGCCACCTGACCGAGGCCGGCGTACCGCATCTGCTCCTGCGCAACGGGTGGTACCTGGAGAACTACACCGCGAAGGTCGCTCCCGCGCTCGAGTCCGGTGCGCTGTACGGCGCCGCCGGCGACGGTCGCGTGAGCGCGGCGGCTCGGGCCGACTACGCCGAGGCCGCCGCCGTCGCCCTGATCGACGGGACCCCGGGGCAGGTGCACGAGCTCGGCGGCGACTCGGCGTTCACGATGGCCGAGTACGCCGCCGCGATCACCGCGGCGTCGGGCACCGACGTGGCCTACAACGACCTCCCGGCCGGCGAGTACGCCGCGGTCCTCGAGAGCGCCGGCGTACCGGGTTTCTATGCGCAGCTTCTAGCCGACTCCGACCGGGGACTCGCGGATGGTGAGCTGCTGGAGACGAGTGGGGCCCTCGGCCGGCTGATCGGCCGGCCGACCACCGCGCTGCCCGACGCGCTGCGCGCCGCGGTGGCCTGAGCCCGACCGTTTGGTCTGGGTAGGGTCGACGAGTGCTCTTCGCTCGGATCGCGGGGGCGTGCCTGCTGCTCGGCACGCTCACGCTCGTCGGCCCTGCCCCATTCGCCACGGCCGAGCCACGGGTAGCCCCTTCGGCCGCACGTGCTCGCCATCTCCGTCGACGGGCTCAACCCTGCAGCACTTCAGCGGCTGGGCCCGGGCCGCACACCTGCCCTGCACCGGTTGATGGCCGAGGGCGCGTTCACGCTCAACGCCCGCACCCAGGTCGAGTCGACCGAGACCCTGCCCAACCACACCAGCATGGTCACCGGCCGCCGGGTCCTGGTGGCCCGGCAGGGCCACGGCGTCACCTGGAACAACCACCGGCCGGGCTCGACCGTGCAGGCCGCAGCCGGCCACGATGTGGCGTCGGTGTTCACGATGGTGCACGAGTCCGGGTCGACCGCGATGTTCGCGGCTAAGCAGAAGTTCTCGATCTTCCAGCGCTCGTGGCCGACCGCCATCGACCGTGTGGTGATCCGCGAGAGCGACGACCGGGGCCTGATGCGGGCCGCCCGGGCCGACCTCGTCCAGATCGGGCGCGACCTCACGTTCGTGCACTTCGCCCGAGCGGACGTGGTCGGACACGCGGCCGGCTTCATGACGCCGGCGTACCTGGTGGCGGTGCAGCAGATCGACGCGTTGGTGGGTCGGCTGCTGCAGGCGATCGACACCCATCCGGCTCTGGCCGAGACGACGGTCATCCTCACCACCGACCACGGTGGGCCCCGCGGGGCCATCCGCCACGACAATGCCGCGGCCTACGCGAACTACCGGATCCCCTTCCTGGTCTGGGGATCGGGCGTCACCCACGGCGATCTCTACGCGATGAACACCGCGTACGCCGACCCCGGCAGCCAGCGGGTGCTCTATTCCGGCTGGCAGCCGATCCGCAACGGCGACCTGGCCAACCTGGCCCTCGACGTGCTGGGTCTCGGGCCGGTGCCGGACAGCAAGTACGACGCCCTGCAGCAGCTGACCGTCAGCTGACAACCGGCTCAGGCCCAGAGCTGGCCTTCGAGCCGGTCCTCCGCCTCGTCGATCGTGCCTTCGTAGGCGCCGGTGGACAGGTACTTCCAGCCGCCGTCCGCCACCACGAAGGCGATGTCGGCGGTCTCCCCCGCCTTGGTCGCCTTGGCGGCCTGGCCGAGAGCGGCGTGCAGGATGGCGCCGGTCGAGATGCCGGCGAAGATGCCTTCCAGCTCGAGCAGCTCGCGGGTCCGGCGGACGGCGTCACGAGGACCGACCGAGAAGCGGGAGTCGATCAGGCTGGCGTCGTACAGCTCAGGGACGAAGCCCTCATCGAGGTTGCGCAGGCCGTAGACGAGCTCGCCGTAGCGCGGTTCGGCGGCGACGATCTTGACGTCGGGCTTGCTGTCGCGGAAGAAGCGCGAGACCCCCATCAGGGTGCCGGTGGTGCCGAGACCCGCGACGAAGTGCGTGATCGACGGCAGGTCGGCGAGCAGCTCCGGGCCGGTTCCCTCCTGGTGCGACAGCGCGTTCGCGGCATTGCCGTACTGGTAGAGCATCACCCAGTCGGGGTGGTCGGCTGCGACCTTCTTGGCGACCCGCACCGCCTCGTTGGAACCACCCGCGGCCGGCGAGGAGACGATCTCCGCGCCCCACATGGTCAGCAGCTGGCGGCGCTCCTCGGAGGTGTTCTCCGGCATCACGCAGACGACCCGGTAGCCCTTGAGCTGAGCAGCCATCGCCAGTGAGATGCCCGTGTTGCCGGACGTCGGCTCGAGGATCGTGCAGCCCGGCCGGAGCCGGCCATCCTTCTCCGCCTCCTCGATCATCTTCAGGGCCGGGCGGTCCTTGATCGAGCCGGTGGGGTTGCGGTCCTCGAGCTTGGCCCACAGCCGTACGTCGGGGCTCGGTGACAGCCGCGGCAGCCCGACGAGCGGCGTGTTGCCGACCGAGGCCAGGAGGTTGTCGTAGCGCATGCCCCCAGGATGACATCCGGGACTAAGGCGACGCCGGACGTCTCGCCTGACCAGCCGCCTCGGTGCGGTTGCGCACGCCCAGCTTGGCGAGGATCCGGCTCACGTGATGCCCGGCCGTCTTCTCGCTGATCACCAGGGTCTCGGCGATCCGGGCGTTGGACATGCCGAGCGCGATCAGCTCGAGGACCTCCTCCTCCCGCGAGGTCAGCACGCCGCCGAGATGGCGCCCACCACCGGCGGTCTCGCCCAGCTCGCGCAAGAGCGCCGAGGCGGCGTCCACCGCCCTGGCCGCGCCGAGCTCGCGAAAACCCGCGAGCGCCGTACGCGCCTCGTCGATCGCGGCCTCCGGCGCCTTGCCGGCGAGGGCGTGCGCCAACTCCAGACGGGCCTCGCCAACGTCGAGCGGCATGGCCAGAGCGAGGAAGGCTGCCAGGGCTCGGCTGGCCGGCTTCGCCGCCTCGTCGAGCTGGCCGTCGGCCCGGGCGATCCTGGCGGCGGTGAGCTCCGCTTGGGCCTTGGTCAGCCGCATCCCGGTCTCCGCCGCGAGGTCCTTCAGCTGGTCGGCAGCCTTCCGCGCTCCCTCCACGTCGCCGCACGCGAGTCGCGCGTCGACGAGCACGGCCAGCTGCTGGGTGGTCCGGATCGCGTCGCCCTTGGCCGCGTCCACGCCGCGCTCGAGCAGCGACACCGCCGCCTGCGGCCGGCCTTCCGCGATCCGCAGGAGCGCCAGTGCGCGCAGCGACGACGGGTGTTCCTCACGCCCGGCCAGCAGCTGTTCGGCCTCCGCCAGCCGCCCCTGCCTCACCCGCAGCTCGGCCAGAGCAGCGACCGTGGGCGCACCCAGCTGCGGCACGTAGCGGTCAAAGGTCGCGAGGGACGCCTCCAGCGCGCGCTCGGCTTCGGGCCAGTGTCCGGTGGCGACGAGCACGTCGGCGTGGGCCGCGCGGCACGAGCCGAACAGCGGCGCTGCCGCGTGAGTGCGGGCGAACTCGTCGACGAGCTCGCACCACTCGGTCGCGCGCTCCCAGTCCCCCGCGCTCGTGCAGGCCGTGATCAGGTTGCAGTAGGCCTCGGCCAGGGTGTGCACGTTGCGCACCCGCCCCGCGGTCGCGGCGGCCATCGCCTCCTCGAGGAGCTCCATGCCGTGCTCGATGCGCCCCGACGACAACTCGGCGCGTCCCAGGAGGCTGACAGCGAAGACCTCGAGGTCGTCGGCGTGGCAGCTCCGCGCTATCTCAACGGCACGCGCGGCGTGGGCGACCTGTTCGGGGACACTGTCGGCGTGCCGGGCCCGCTCGACGGCCACCCAGCCGTGAGCGGTGCAGTCCGGAGCTCCCTCGAGGGTGCGCTCGGCACGAGCGAGCCAGCCACGTGCAGCCGAGGTGCGACCGCCGATGTAGTGCTGGTGGGAGACCCAGACAGCGGTCCGGGCCGCGTCGTCGCACATGCCGGCGTCGGCGTACAGCCCGAAGGCCTGCTCGCGGGACGCGATCGCCTCGGCAACCTCGCCCAGGAACCAGAGCGCCAGGCCCAGTCCCTCTCGCGCAGGCGCGGACTCCTCGCGCTCCAGGATCGCTTCAAAGCTGGCCCGGGCCGCCTCCCAGCGGCCCTCCTCGAGCGCGCGGCGGCCTTCCTCGAGCTCGTCGCCGAGAGCCTCCATGAGGTGATCGTAGGTGCACTAGATGGGGATTTCCCCCGATGCGGGCCCCAAACCGTCACGGCACGCTGTCAGTCGACCTCAACGAAAGGCACAACCATGACTGCAGAAGTTGCGTACGACGAGCTGAAGACCAAGCACCGGGGGATGTGGGCGTCCGGCGACTACCCCCTCATGGTGGACACGTTCCTCCTCCCGCTGGGACCCCGCCTGGTCGACGCCTGCGGCATCCAGGCCGGCGCCAAGGTGCTCGACGTCGCCTCCGGCACCGGCAACGCGGCGATCCCGGCCGCCCAGCGCGGTGCCCACGTCACCGCCAGCGACCTGACCCCCGAGCTGCTCGAGGCCGGCCGGGCCCGGCCCGAGGCAGCCGGTCTCGACCTCGTCTGGACGCCGGCGGACGCCGAGAACCTGCCGTTCGAGGACGAGTCGTTCGACGTCGTGATGTCGTCGATCGGCGTCATGTTCGCGCCGCACCACCAGGTGGCCGCCGACGAGCTCGTGCGGGTCTGCCGGCCCGGCGGGAAGATCGGCCTCCTCAGCTGGACGCCCGAGGGCATGATCGGATCGCTGTTCGCCACCATGAAGCCGTTCGCGGCGCCGCCGCCCCCCGGAGCCTCGTCCCCGCCGCTGTGGGGCAGCGAGGAGCACATTCAGGGGCTGTTCGGCGGGCGGGTGAGCTTCGAGACCCTGGAGCGCGACCACCTCGAGATCACGGCCTTCGAGCACGCCCGTGAGTACGGCGAGCACTTCAAGGCCTACTACGGCCCGACCATCGCGGCGCGCGCGAACGCCGTCAAGAACGGCCTGGAGGGTGAGTTCGACGCGGCCCTCGACGCGTTCTGCGACAAGTGGGACCTCGGCACTCCCGACGACGCCCGCTTCGAGAAGGAGTTCCTCGTCGCCGTCGGGACGCGGGTCTGAGCTAGCTGCCTCCAGCGACGGCGGGCAGGACTACCACCTGGTCGCCGTCGCTGAGCTCCGCCTCGAGACCGCCGATGAACCGGACGTCCTCGTCATTGATGTAGACGTTGACGAAGCGGCGCAGCTCGTCGCCGTCGAGCAGCCGCTCCTTGATGCCCGCGTGGTTCTTCTCCAGGTCGTCGATCAGCGCACTCAGGCTCGCGCCCTCGGCGGTGACGGCCTTCTCGCCGGCCGTGTAGTTGCGCAGAATGGTAGGGATCCGGACCTCGATGGCCATCAGCCAAATCTCCTCATGAGCCAGCGCTCCTCAGTTGTTCCACGACGCGTACATCTTCCTCGGTCACGACGCCGTCCACGATTCTGTAGGACCTGAACTCCACCGGACCGTCGTTATTCCCGTGCTCGCGGGTGCTCACCAGCACATAGTGGGCTCCCGGCTCGCTGGCCAGGCCGATGTCGGTCACGCTCGGGTAGGCCTCGGTGGCGGTGTGGGAGTGATAGATCACCACCGGTTCCTCGTCGTTCGCGTCCATCTCCTTGTAGAGCTGGAGCAGGTCGGAGGAGTCGAACTCGTAGAACGTCGGGCTGCCGGCGGCGTTGACCATCTCGACCAACCGGTCGGGGAGGTCGCTCCCCTCCGGGCCGGCGACGATGCCGCAGGCCTCGTCGGGATGGTCCCGCTTCGCGTGGGCCACGATGGCGTCATACGTCGCCCGCTGGATCGTCAGCACGTTTCCAGGGTAGGGCTCAGTGCTGCAGCGCGAGGACGAGGGTCTCCTGGAGATAGCCGACCCAGTCGTAGATGTCGTGGGCCTGGGAACGTGGGTCGTCGTCCGGCATCGCCAGCCAGTACTCCTCGTCGCCCTCCTCAACGCCGAGCCGTGTCGCCAGGGCCAGCCGGAGGTCGGTGAACGAGCGCATCCAGGTCTCGGCGGCCTCCAGGTCGAGCTCGACGTCGATCATCAGCCCGTCCTCGGTCAGTTGCTCCGGCAGACCACCCTCTTCGAGCGTGTCGATGATCGTGCACGCGGCGCGGGCCTTCCCGTCGCGCAGCGTGCCCTCGGTGAACCGACGGAACTCCGAGGCAGCCTCCTCGTTGTCGCTGTACGCCGTTGGGAACAGCCGCGCCAGCACCGGGTCGTCGGGCTCCGCCGTCGGCCCCGAGAAGTCCATCATCGCCTCGAACGGGTCCTGGTCGTCGCGCGGAACCGCGGCCTCGTTGCGCAGCAGCTCGACCAGCTGCGAGGCGAGCGAGCGCAGCAGGTCGGCCTCGAAGCCGGTGAAGTTGGCGATGATCCGCTGGCTGCGCCGATGACGGGTGAAGCCACTCATGGCGGCCTACTCCTGCTTCTGCAGGGTGGCCCACAGGCCGTACTCATGCATGGCCTGCACGTCGCGCTCCATCTCCTCGCGGCTGCCCGCGCTGACCACGGACTTGCCCTCCTCGTGCACCTCTCGCATGAGCTTCTCGGCCTTCTTCTTGGCGTAGCCGAAGTGCTTCTGGAACACGTAGGTGACGTAGGACATCAGGTTCACCGGATCGTTCCACACGATCGTGACCCACGGCGTCGCTAGGACCGTGATCTCGTCAGGAGTGAGGTCAGGTTCGACCTCAACCGGGCTGGCGGCGGACACGATTCCCATGGTGGCACACTCCCCTGCATGAGCTCTGGACCCGACCTCGAGGTACGCGTCGACGACGGCGTCCTGTGGCTGACGATGAACCGTCCCGAGATGTTCAACGCCATGAACGGCGAGATGGCCGATGAGCTGGCCGAGCTCGCCGAGGAGGCGGTCGGGCGCGACGACGTACGGGTCGTGGTGATCACCGGCACCGGTCCGGCGTTCTCGACCGGCGCCGACATCTCGGGTGTCGACGCGATCGACAACTTCGAAGTCAGCGCCATGGACCGCGCCAACCGGATCATCCGGGCGATCGTGAACCTCGACAAGCCGGTCGTGGCCGCCGTCAACGGGGTGGCCGCGGGTGTCGCCTGCTCAGCCGCCCTCGCCGCGGACATCGTGGTGGCCAAGGAGTCCGCGTCGTTCCTGCTCGCCTTCGCGCGGATCGGGCTGATGCCCGACGGCGGCGCGTCGGCGACCGTGGCCGCATCGATCGGCCGTGCGCGGGCGATGCGGATGGGCCTGCTCGCCGAAGCACTCACCGCACAGGAGGCGTACGACGCCGGCCTGATCACCCACCTCACCTCGGACGACGACTTCGACGACACGGTCGCCACGCTCGTCCGGCGGCTCGCCGCTGGACCGCCCCTGGCGCTCGCCGCCACCAAGAAGGCCATCAACGCCGCCACCCTGACCGAGCTCAACGCGGCCCTCGAGCGGGAGCGCACCGGCCAGGTGTTGCTGATGCGCACCGCCGATGCGGCCGAGGGCATGCGTGCCTTCGGCGAGCGCCGCAAGCCGGTCTTCCGCGGCGACTGAGCCCGGCGCACCCCCGCACATGTAACGCCCGATTATCCCATCTGGTCGCCCCGTTGCAACGGGTCAGGTAGTCCGGATAAACCGGCGTTACAAGGGCTCAGGCCGCGTGACGACCGGGCTTGCGAATGATGTACGGCGCCAGGTCGGCGAGCGAGTCGCCGAACAGGGAGCGGGTCTCGAGCGCCTCTCGTAGCACCCGCTCCTCGGTTGCTCTCCAGTTCTCCACCATCAGGTCGGCGTACGTGAGCCGGCTCATGCCCAGCTTGAATCCGCAGATGAAGTCCTGCCGCTTCTTCTCCTCCCACCGCACCTGATCCGGGTCAACTGCGAGGCCGCCGTCTGCGACGAGGCGGTACTTCAACCGGCCGTCGAGCTCGACAATGTGCCTGCCAACCCGCAGGTCGCACCAGACGACGCGGCGCCCGTCGGTGAGGCCGAACTGCGACTCCACCTCACCAAGCCCAAGCCCCATGACGAGCATCCGTCCCAGCGTCTCCAACACACTGTCAGCCGCATCGGTGGCGTTCTCCACGCACCACCTGGTGCGAACGACGTGAGGCCAGCAGGACATGTCCGCGACAGCGGCGCGCAGATCATCGCGCGACTCGCCGAATCGCATTGCAGAGTCACAGGCCACGAGCCCCTGGCGCTCGCCGTGCTCACGCGCGATGTCCACGGCCGTGCGAGACCGATCGAAAACCCAGATCCCGTCGATCTCCACGAGCTGCTCGGGACGGAAGGGCGCCTGGTGGTGCTTGATTCCATGCCGGACCCGGCCGCCGAGATGCCCCCAACGAGTGGTGTGCACCAGCGCCGGCTTCGGCAGGAGGATCGGCAGCCGGTGAACGAGGGCCGCGGAGTCGTGGCTGAGTGCGTGCGGCACCAGCATGTTGCGGCTGGCGGCGATCGCCCGGAGCCTGGGGCGCTCCACGAGGTCGTCGAGGGAATCCCACAGGACGGCGGTGGCATAGACCCCGCGCCGTACGACGACCCACAGGCGCTCCCGAACCAGCCGATCGATCTTGCTCGGCTCCAGACCCACCTTCACCGCCTGGCGCCGCAGCACCAATCCGTTCTGCTTCGCCATGAGTGCCGCGACCTCGTTGTTCATGCTGGAGGTCTCGCCCGCAGATCGAGGTCTCAATCCCCCCGACCCGGCCCCTGTGGATGACCGCGCGAATGAGCTGTAGGCACCAGCGCCCAGCAGCTTGTAACGCCCGGTTATGGCATCTGGTCGCACCGTTGCAGCGGGTACAGCAGAGCAGATAAACCGGCGTTACAGGCGGCCGAGCCCCGACCCCCCAACAACCATTTGACAGTACGCCGCCTGGTGAGCCAGACTCCCCAAGAACCCTTGGAGGTAGTCATGTCGGAGACCAATGACATCGTGCGGCTGCGGTCGCTCGCCCATCCGCTGCGGCTGCGGATGCTGTCGCTGCTGACCGCCAGCGCGATGAGTGCGGCCGAGGTGGCGCGCGAGCTGGACATCACGCACGCCAACGCCTCCTACCACCTGCGCCTGCTGGCCGATGCCGGCCTGATCGTGATCGAGGGCGAGGAGCAGATCCGGGGCGGGACGGCGAAGCGCTACCGGCATCCCCTCGAGCGCGAGGGGCCGCCCGACCTCAAGGAGCTCGCCGCGCAGGTGAGGTCCATGGGCAAGGAGCTCGTCCGCCGGTTCCAGTCGCGCGACCCCAACCCGCCAGCTGTCTTCACCGACGCGGAGCTCTGGGTCAGCCCCGAGGTGTGGAGCGAAGCGACCGAGCTCGTGAAGCGCGCCTCCTTGCTCATCCACGAGCAGGCCCAGCGACCCCGCGCCAAGGGCGCCATCAAGACCAACCTCACGGTCGCGGCGTTCCGGATGGAGCGATGACCCGACAAGAAGGCCTCGCTCCCCTGCGCCAGGCCAACTTCCGGTGGTACTTCGCGTCCCGCTTCGTCAACATGGTCGGCGGCACGATGGCCTCAGTGGCGCTGGCGTTCGCGGTGCTCGAGGTCAGCGACTCCCCGCGCGCTCTGGGCACGGTGCTCGCCGCCAACAGCATCCCGCTGGTGATCTTCATGCTCGCCGGCGGCGTGATCGCCGACCGGTTCGGCCGCACTCTCGTGATCCAGGCAAGCAACGTCGTCGCCGGCACGTGCCAGCTCGGCATGGCCGCCCTCGTGCTCAGCGGCCACGCGCAGATCTGGCAGATGGCCTGCCTCGCGGCCGTGATCGGTACGGCGTCCGCACTCAGCATGCCTGCCCTCGCCAGCGTCATGCCGCAGCTGGTGCCCCGCGACCAGCTTCAACAGGCGAACGTGCTGATCTCGATGATGCGCGGCGGACTGACCATCATCGGCCCGTCCACGGCGGCGATCATCGTCACCACGGCCGGCGCCTCCTGGGCCCTGGCCGTCGACGGTGTCAGCTACCTCGGCGCCGCCGCCCTCTTGCTCGGCGTCCACATTCCTGCCCGGCAGCGAAGCAAGGACGCGCCTTCGGCGATCGCCGAGCTGCGCCAGGGCTGGACCTACTTCAGGACCACGACCTGGCTGTGGGTCGTCGTCCTCGCGTTCACGTTCATCAACATGATCCACGCCGGCGCCCTCAGCACCCTCGGTCCGGTGCTGGCCAAGCAGGGAGATCTCGGCGAGCGCGGCTGGGGCCTGATCCTCTCGGCCGAGGCGGTCGGCCTGCTGCTGACGACGTTGGTGATGATCCGGGTGCCACTGCGACGGCCACTGCTGTTCGGGATGCTCGGCATGGCCGTCGAAGGCGCCATGATCACGATGCTCGGCCTCGAGCCTGGCCTGGCGGTGATGCTGTGCTTCGCCGTCATGGCCGGTGTCGGCATGGAGACCTTCAACCTCGGCTGGAACCTCGCCATGCAGGAGCACGTGCCCGACGAGATGCTGTCGCGCGCCTACTCCTACGACGCGCTCGGGTCCTTCGTCGCGATCCCGATCGGCACCCTGGTCTTCGGACCGCTGGGCGCTGTCTTCGGGGTCGCCCACGTGATCCTGGTCGGCGGCCTCGTCTATCTGATCGTCGCGTTGGTGACGCTGGGTTCCCGATCGGTCCGGACGCTCGACCGCGTCAGCACCACTTCTCAGCCAGTGCCCGGATGACGCGAAGGTTGCGGTTGGTCGCAACCCCGAGCGCCTTCTCCACGTCGGCGTTGGTCAGCCGGGCGTGCTGGTAGGGGTCCATCACCAGCAGGTGCACCGCGCGACCGCGGACCCGCGCGAAGTCACGATCGTCGCCGAGGCCCTCCACCTTCTTCGCGGTGGCTGCCGTGGGCGTTTCCTTCAGCAGCGAGACGTAGTGGGTGCCGCCATGGTCGCCGGCGACCTTCTCGGCGTCGTCGACGATCTCGCAGATCTCGGCCTGCGTGAAGACCATCGTCGGCACCTCGAACCCCTGCTTCTCCAGGTACGCCGCCTCGAGCGCGTCCTCGATCTTGGCCCGTGAGCGCAGGGAGGTCGTGAACCGGACGTTTCCCGTGTTGATGTGCGTGGCCACGTCGGTGAACCCCGCCGCCTCGGTGGCCGCGACGATGTCGGCCTTCGCGAACTTGCGGTTCGCCCCGAGGTTGATCGCCCGCAAGAACGCGACGTAAGTGGCCATCCCGATAACCTGCTGTGCGTGGCAGCCGAGGTCAAGGAGCAACCCGACGGCCGCGCCTCGCGCTGGGACAGCCATCGCGAGGGGCGCCGGGCGGAGCTGGTCGCTGCCGCGGTGCGGGCCATCGACGAGTACGGAGCCGACGTCCGGGTTGCCGAGATCGCCGCTGAAGCGGGCGTCAGCAAGCCCGTGCTCTACCGCTACTTCGCCGACAAGGACGAGCTGCACGCGGCGGTCGGCATCTACGCGGCCGACGAGGTGCTCGAGGCCTTCGTGCCGGCGATCCTCGGCGACGGACCCATCCGCGACCGCATCGCCAGCGCGATCGACGCCTACCTGCAGGTGATCGAGGAACACCAGCAGGTGTTCCTTCTGCTCGTCCGCCGCCGGCCGGGCGAGGACCCGCTGGCCGACGGCAAGTCGCGGATCGCCTCCACCGTGGCCAGGATCCTGGGCAACACGCTGGGCCAAGCCGGCGTCGACACCGCCGCAGCCGACGTCTGGGCCCAGAGCCTGGTGGGTCTCTGCCTCACCACCGGCGAGTGGTGGCTGGAGCAGCGGACCATGTCCCGCGAGAACGTGAGCCGCTACCTCGCGTCCTTCACCTGGCACGCCTTCGAGGGCGCCGCCACGGAGCTCGGCGTACCGCTCTCTGCTCTCGGTGGCAGCGCGGACGACGAATAACCGGTCGCGTCGGCCGGCGCCGGACACCTACCCTCGTCTTCGGCGAGATCAGCAGCCGGCCAGGTGTGCCTGGGGCCGGTCCTGCGCGTGGTACCTCGCCGCATCCTCTATGACACAGAGGGTTTCCCGGCATCCGCGCTCTTGCGCTGCGGTTCGACTCCGCTCCTCACAGAGGGCCGGTGGACGGCGACGCCAGCGGTTCATCGCCAGCGGTCCGGATCGGTCAGCACGACGACCGGTGCCCCGCGATGGGTCGTGTCGCCGTCCACCTGCTCGAGCGCGACAACTGAAAACGGACACGGCACCACAACCAACGAGAGGAGGCAGCCATGTCCCTGTTCCGCACCACCTTCACCGTTCGCCACAACGAGCGTGTCGTCGAGTACGTCGACGGCGCGTTCACTCGCGTGCTCGAGCCCGGTCGTCACCAGGCCCGTCGGCGCGCGGAGTACTGCTCGGTGCTCACCGTCGACCGCATCGAGACCGTCGCCCCGCAGGAGGTGCTGACCTCCGACGGCGTCTCGGTCCGCGTCACCGCGGCCGTGCGTTGGGGTGTCGGTGACCCGAAGCGGTTCGTCGAGGCTGCCCTCGACCCGTCCGCGGTGGTCTACCTCGCGGTGCAGATCGCGCTGCGCGAGGCTCTGCTGGACGTCGACTCCGACGCCATCGTCCGCCACGCTCGGCGCGAGCTCGCGAGCACCATCACCGACGTGGCCCGGGCCGCGGGTGACGAGGTCGGTATCGCCGTGCGCGAGGTCGTGGTCAAGGACGTGATCCTGCCGCTCGAGCTGCGGTCGGCGTACGCCGAGCTGGTCACGACCAAGGCTCGCGGTGCCGCACAGCTGGAGGCCGCGCGTGCCGAGACGGCCGCGCTGCGGTCGATGGCCAACGGCGCCAAGCTGCTCGACGAGCACCCGGCGCTGGCCCGGATGCGCCTGGTGCAGGCGCTGCCGCCCGGCTCGGTCATCGAGCTGGTCACGCCGGAGTGAACGGTCCTCGCGCCTACCCGATCCGGGTAGGCGCGAGGATTACTCTCGGCCGCATGCCCTGCGACTTCTGCGGCGACGAGTTCGACCCGATCTCGACGCGCTGGCTCTGCCCGCACTGCCATGCGAAGGCGAACTGTTGCGACGGGGCACCGTTGCCCGAGAGCTCCTAGAGGTTCCCGCGGGCGTCCTGCTCGCGCTCGATGGCCTCGAACAACGCCTTGAAGTTGCCCTTGCCGAACCCGAGCGAGCCGTGGCGCTCGATGAACTCGTAGAACACGGTCGGCCGGTCGCCCATGGGCTTGGTGAAGATCTGGAGGAGGTAGCCGTCCTCGTCGCGGTCGACCAGGATCTTGCGCTTCTTCAGCTCCTCGATCGGCACGCGCACCTCGCCGATCCGGGCCCGCAGCTCGGGGTCGTCGTAGTAGGAGTCGGGCGTCTCGAGGAACTCGATGCCGTTGTCGCGCAGGATGTCGACGCTCCGCAGGATGTCGTTGGTGGCCAGCGCGATGTGCTGGCAGCCGGCGCCGTCGTAGAACTCGAGGTACTCGTCGATCTGCGACTTCTTCTTCGCCACGGCGGGCTCGTTGAGCGGGAACTTCACCCGGTGGTTGCCGCTGGCCACGACCTTGGACATCAGCGCGGAGTAGTCGGTCGCGATGTCGTCGCCGATGAACTCCGCCATGTTCGTGAAGCCCATGACCCTGTTGTAGAAGGTCACCCACTCGTCCATCTTGCCGATCTCGACGTTGCCCACGCAGTGGTCGACGGCCTGGAACAAGCGCTTCGGGTGACCCTCGCGGCGGGCGACCGTGGTGGTGCGCGCGACGAAGCCCGGCAGGTAGGGGCCGGTGTAGCGGCTGCGGTCGACCAGTGTGTGGCGGGTCTCGCCGTAGGTCGCGATCGCGGCGATCCGGACCGTTCCGTGCTCGTCGCTGATGTCGTGCGGCTCGTCGAGGATCGTGGCGCCGACGGACCGCGCATGCGCGATGCAGCGGTCGACGTCGGGCACCTCGAGCGCGAGGTCGACCACGCCGTCGCCGTGCTTGCGGTGGTGCTCGAGCACCGGGCTGTCGGGGGTGACCCCGCCGGTGAAGACGAACCGCGCGCTGCCGGAGCGCAGCACGTAGGTCTTCGAGTCGCGGGTGCCGGTCTCCGGGCCCCGGTAGGCCTCGAGCTCCATGCCGAGAGCCAGCTGGTAGAAGGTCGCGGTCTGGGTCGCGTTGCCGACCACGAAGCAGACGGCGTCCATGGCGGTCACCGGGAAGACGTCGCGACTGGCGTCGTACTCGATCAGCCCGACCAGCTCCTTGAGCTGCTCGAGGGTGAGGTCGGCCTTGAGCTCGTCAGGGGTCAGGGTCATGGGCCAACCGTGCCGTGGTCGAGCAATCTGTGCAACAGTACGACGACACCTTGGACAATCTGCACACCGACGGGGATCACCATGGACGATCTGGACCGCACTCTGATCGATCTCTTCGCCGACGACCCCCGGATCGGCGTGCTGCAGGCCTCGCGGCGGCTCGGGGTCGCCCGGGGCACCGTGCAGGCGAGGCTCGACAAGCTCGAGCGCTCGGGCGTCGTCACCGGCTGGGGCCCCGAGCTCTCCACAGAGGCGCTGGGCTTCCCGGTGATGGCGTTCCTGACCCTGGAGATCACCCAGGGGGCCGGCCACGAGGTGGTGGCCGAGCACCTGGCGCGGATCCCGGAGGTCCTGGAGGCGTACACGATCACCGGCACGGGGGACATGTGGTGTCGGGTGGTGTCGCGGAGCAACACCGACCTGCAACGCGTGATCGACAGCGTGGTCGGCTTCGCGGGCATCACCCGCACCTCGACCGTGATGGCCCTGGCCACCCAGGTGCCCTACCGGGTGCTCCCGCTGGTGGCTTCGCTCAGCTGAGGAACATGCAGGTCGAGGTCGCGTGCGCGACCAGCTTGCCTGACTCGTCGAAGACCTGCGCCTGTGCCAGCGCGGTACGCCGACCCCGCTGGATCACCGAGCCCTCGGCACGGAGCCGTCCCGACTCGACAGTGACCGGTCGCAGGAACTTCACGTTCAGGTCGAGCGAGGTGAAGGACTCACCCGACTCCAGGGTCGCCCAGACGGCGCACCCCACGGCAGCGTCGAGCAACGTGGACAGCACCCCACCTTGGACCGACCCCAAGATGTTGTAGTGCCGCTCTTCGGGGGTCAGCTCAACGACGACGTCGCGATCACCCACGACTACAAACGTCATGCCGATCGTGTCGGCGATGGGCGGCCCCGGAGCGCGGCCCTCTGCTATCGCTAACAGCTGCTCGTAGGCGTGCATGCCAGGAGGCTAGCGCCACGCGGGCTCAGGCCTGGGGCGTGAAGATCATGCAGGTCGAGGTCGCGTGCGCGACCAGCTTGCCCGAGGCGTCGAACAGCTCAGCCTGAGCAAGCGCCGTACGCCGTCCGCGCTGGAGCACCGAACCCTCGGCCCGCAGCCGGCCGGAGTCGACCGTGACCCCGCGCAGGAACTTCACGCTCAGGTCGAGCGAGGTGTAGCCCTCACCCGGCTGCAGCGTCGAGTGGACCGAACAGCCCGCGGCGGTGTCGAGCAGTGTGGAGATCACGCCGCCGTGCACGGTGCCGAGCGGGTTGTAGTGCCGCAGCTCGGGATCGAGCTCGACGCTGATCGCGCCAGGTACGCCGTCGAAGTTGATCAGGCCGAGCGTCTCAGCGATCGGTGCCGGCGGAAGCTTGCCCTCGAAGATGGCCATCAACTGCTGGTAGCCGTCCATGGTTGTCGGGTCCACCTGGGCCTGGGTCTGCGTCATGGATTCAGCCTGCACCTTCTTGCTGAGTCTGTCAACGAGACTTAGCATGTGACCATGGCCACCTCGACCCTCCCGTACCCGCCCCCAGCACTGCAGTACTCCGCCGACAACTGCACTGTCGGCCGCACCATGGCGATCCTCGGCGAGCGCTGGACGTTCGTGGTGATCCGGGAGGTCTTCAACGGCATCCGGCGCTTCGACGACATGCGGCGTCGCACCGCGATCCCCCGCCAGGTGCTGACCAACCGGCTCGGCGTCCTGCTCGATCACGGGCTGCTGCGCAAGGAGCCCTACCAGGTGCCGGGCGAGCGGGCCCGGCATGAGTACCGCCTCACCCGGAAGGGGCTGGACCTTTACCCCGTGATGGTGGCCGTCGCGCAGTGGGGCGACCGCTACGTCGCCGATCCCGAAGGCCCGCCGGTCGAGTTCGTGCACCGCGACTGCGGCGCCACCATGACCGTGGTCGCGACCTGCGCCGAGGGACACGAGGTCGACGACGTCCGGCAGATCGAGCCGCAGCCGGGCCCGGGCGCCCACCGCCTGGAGGACTAGAGGACTAGGCCTCAACCGTGCAGCTGGCCGCCGAGCCGGGATGCCGCGGCCACCACCGTCGCGCCCACCTTCTCGGCGTCGAGGTCGCCCAGCGTCACGATCCCGACACTGGCCTCCAACCCGTCGAGGCCGAGGATCGGTGCGGCCAGGCCGCGGGCACCGGGCTGCAGCTCCCCCGCCGTCATCACGTACGCCGCGGAGTCCGATCGCGACTTCCGTCCGAGCAGGATCGCCTTGCCGGCCGCTCCCTGGTCGAGCGAGTGCCTGGCGCCGATCCGGTAGCTCACGTGGAAGTCGGTCCACGTCGGCTCGACCACCGCGAGGGCCAGCGCCTCTCCCCCGTCGGCGACGGTCAGGTGCGCCGTGCACCCAAGCCCCTCGGCGAGCTCGCGCAGGACCGGCGCAGCCACGTCGCGCAGGACGGGCTGCACGGCGGCGGCGAGGGGCAGCACACCGAGGCCCACATGGAGCCGACCGCGGGCGTCCTTGCGCAGCAACGAGTGCTGCTCGAGCGTGGTCACCAAGCGGTAGACCACCGTGCGGTTGACCGACAACCGGTCGGCCAGCTCGGTGACCGTCAGGCCGCCCATCGCCCCGGCCAGCACCTCGAGCGCCCGCAGTCCCCGATCCAGCGTCTGCGAGGTCTCGGCGGGCATCCTCCGAGACTATCCCCGCTAGATGTCATGAGCTCTTGCGAGCAGCCCACTCCCGTACCCGGTCGATCCGCGCCTGCAGCTGCTCGGCGGTGGCGATCGCCGCGGCCGGACCACCGCACTCCTGCCGCAGCGCCGCGTGCGTGATGCCGTGGGCCTGGCCGGTCCGGTGGTTCCACGCGGCGACCAGGCCGTTGAGCTCGCGGCGCAGGATCGCGAGCTGCTCGTGCGTCGAGACGGCCGCGACGGAGTCGGGCTCTGCCTTCTGCTTGCCGGCCCGCGCGCTCTGGCGGTTCTGCAGGAGCTCGCGCATCTGGCCGGGTTCGAGCAGGCCCGGGATGCCGAGGAAGTCCATCTCCTCCTCGGAGCCGAACGCGTGACCGTCATAGAGGGCGTGGTCGAACTGCGCGTCGGAGCCGAGGGCCTGGAAGGGCAGGCCCTCGTCGGGCTCGGTGGCGCCGGCCTCGGCCCGGGCGAGCAACTCCTTCTCCGCGGCGAAGAGGTCGTCCGCGTCCGTGATCCTGCGGCCGAGCACGTGGTCGCGCTCCAGCTCCATCTCGGCGGCGAACCCCAGCAGGCTCGGCACCGACGGCAGGAAGATCGAGGCCGACTCGCCTCGGTTGCGAGCCCGCACGAAGCGTCCGACCGCCTGGCTGAAGAACAGCGGCGTTGCCGTCGTCGTGGCGTAGACGCCAACAGCGAGGCGGGGTACGTCGACCCCCTCGGACACCATGCGTACGGCCACCATCCAGCGCTTGTCGGAGGTGGTGAAGTCGGCGATCTTCTTCGACGCCGCCTTCTCATCGGAGAGCACCACGCTGGGCGCCTCGCCGCTGATCGAGCGGAGCAGCTTCGCGTAGGAGCGCGCGGACTCCTGGTCGGTCGCAATGACCAGGCCGCCCGCGTCGGGCACGTGCCGGCGTACCTCCGAGAGGCGGTGGTCGGCGGCCGCCAGCACCGATGGCACCCACGAGCCGGCCGGATCGAGGGCGGTACGCAGCGCCTGGTTGGTCAGGTCCTTGGTGAGCGGCTCGCCGAGCCGGGCGGCCACCTCATCACCGGCCCGCGTCCGCCACTGCATCTCGCCGGAGTAGGCCAGGAACAGGACCGGCCGCACCACGTGGTCGGCGAGCGCGTGGCCGTAGCCGTAGGTGAAGTCGGCGACCGACCGAGGGACGCCGTCATCGCCGGGCGCATAGGTGACGAACGGGATCGGGTTGATGTCCGAGCGGAACGGCGTTCCGGTCAGCGCCAGTCGTCGGGTCGCCGGCTCGAACGCCTCGCGCACGCCCTCGCCCCACGACAGCGCGTCACCGGCGTGGTGCACCTCGTCGAGGATGACCAGGGTCTTGAACCGCTCGGTGCGCACCCGCATCGCCAGGGGGTTGACCGCGACGCCGGCGTAGGTCACCGCGATGCCGCGGTAGTCGCTGGAGATCTTCCCCTTGCCGGCGGAGTACGCCGGATCGATCGGGATGCCTGCCCGGGCGGCGGCTTCGGCCCACTGCAGCTTCAGGTGCTCGGTGGGCGCCACGATCGTGACCCGGTCGATGATCCGGCGTCCGATCAGCTCCGTAGCAACCGAAAGCGCGAACGTCGTCTTGCCGGCACCGGGTGTGGCCACGGCGAGGAAGTCGCGCGGCTGCCGGCGGATGTAGTCGGTCAGGGCCGTCGACTGCCAGGCCCGCAGGGAAGGCGCCGTGCCCCAGGCCGCGCGCTCCGGCCAGGCCGGGGTCAGCGCGGGGGTGAGGGCGGCGATCTCGTGGTCGCCGCCCGTCACTCGTCTTTGTCTCCGGGCTTGAGGCTCTCCCAGATCTCCTTGCACTCAGGACAGACCGGGAACTTCTCGGGCGCCCGGCTCGGCACCCACACCTTGCCGCAGAGCGCGACAACCGGGGTGCCCATCACCATCGCCTCGGTGAGCTTTTCCTTCGCAACGTAGTGCGAGAACTTCTCGTGGTCGCCGTCCTCGGTCGGGACCGTGCGCTCGTCCTGACGGACGTCGGTGTCGACAGCAGTGGAGCCGAAGCCGAAGGAAGTCACGCCCTCACTCTATGCCGTGCGAGGGCTACCTCCGGATCCACGGGGTCGCCTCCGCCAGGCCGTATCTCGAGGTGCAGATGCGGGCCGGTGACGTTGCCGGTGGATCCCAGGGTGCCGATCACCTGACCTCGCGCGACGTGCTCTCCGGGCGCGACGGCCTGGCTGTCCTGGTGGCAGTACCAGACCTCGGTGCCGTCGGTCAGACGGACCACGGTCTTGTTGCCGTAGGCACCGTCGTACTCGGTCGACAGGACAACGCCGCTCGCGATCGAGCGGACGGGCGAACCGGTCGGGGCGGCGAAGTCGAGGCCGGTGTGGCTGCCGGAGGACCAGAGGCTGCCGCCGTCGGCGAACCGGCCGGTCAGGTGGTAGCTGTAAACGGGCGTGATCCAGCGCTGGACCGTGATCCGCTCGCCCGCCACGAGGTGGTACGCCGGCAGGTCGGGCTGCGCCGACTCGGCGGACTGCGGCGAGCTCGCGCCGGCATCGGCGACGATTGTGAGGGCGCCGACGAGCGCCGCGACGACCGCGGGCATGCCGAGCGAGAGACGGTTGGGGACGACCATGTAGCTGCTACTCCTTGCTAACTGTTGCTAGCCCTTGCGAACAGGCCAGCTAGCAAGTGAGCCAGAGAGAGCAGCGCGGGACAAAGCGGCGAGCACCCCGCGAGTGGCCGGGGTCACACGATCGGCGGGCCTCCCCGCTCAGCACCCCTCAGAAACGCGATCAGCGTCACTCAGTTGAGATCGGGGTCAGCGGGCCGCGTGGAGTGCATCGCCAGGTCGCCCGGCTGCCGGCGCAGCACGTCTCGCCACAGGTCGCTGGCGTCGCTGCGGAAGACGTCGTCCGCGTGCGCCGGGACGACGTACCAGTGCCCCTCGTCGATCTCGGTCTGCAGCTGGCCGGCGCCCCAGCCGGCGTAGCCGGCAAAGATCCGGAGGCCGTCGAGGCTGCCGGTGACCAGCTCGACGGGTGTGTCCAGGTCGAGCAGGCCGAGCTGGCCGGAGACTCCACGGAAACCGATGTTGTCGTCGATCGTCGATCGCAGCATGGCGACGGCCAGGGCTCCGTCGGTCTCGACCGGTCCGCCCTGGAAGAGCACCTCGGGCTCGGCAACCACTTCGGCCCAGCCGCCCAGCACTTCCGAGACGGCCAGGGCGGTCGGGCGGTTGAGCACCACGCCCAGGGCGCCGTCGTCGTTCACGTCGAGCATCAGGACGACGGTGTCGGAGAAGTTGGGATCAAGCAGCAGCGGCGTGGCCAGCAGGAGCATGCCCTCGCTCACCTGGGTCGCGGTCACGCACTCATCATCGCGCAGGGGGCGGGCGCACGACAGTCCCGGGACCGACGCGGGGAGGGAGGGTGCGCCGGCTCCCGGGACTGTCTGACTCGGGGGGCCGTAATGGTCTGTACGAACGAGGCCGTCAGGCCGCGACGACCGCCTTGAGCCGGTCGAGGAGGCTGGGCTGCTTCAGGTCCACTGTAATCGTCGGGACGCCCCGATGGGTGTGTCTTGCGCGACTCTCGATCTCGGCGCCCACGGGTACGGCGGACGCGTCGTCGTGACTGGAGCGGCCGGCCATCAGCGCCAGCATCAGGTGCTCCTTGACGGTGGCCTTGGCCATGGCCGCGGCCATTGCCTCGCCCACGGGCTCGGCGCGGTAGTGGTCGAGGATCAGGCGGACGCCAGGCAGGTCGTCGGCAGCGGCGCCCCAGGCGCTCTCGACGGCACTCTCGAGGTTCATCGGCTGAGTCATCAGCTCGTGCTCGATGTGCCCGGCGAGGCGGGTGTGCCACTTCAGCTGCAGGGTGGCGAGGAGCGAGAGCTCGTCGCCGAAGGTCTCGGTCACGCCGGCCACGTCCATGGGCAGGATGCCGTCGCGGCGAACGTTGGCGGTGGCGATGACGGTGCGCAGTGTCTCGCCCCGGTTGTGGAAGGACTTCCAGGTCATGGTCAGCTCCTTGCTTCGGGTCCGGCCCGGTTGGGCCGTCGCACTCGCTCACATACCGCGAGTACGTACCAAGGGTATGGACCCGACTGCTGGTATGCCAACTATTTCAGTCGTGATTCCCGCCACCTCGGTTTCCGCTGGGTAACGAGGGGCGACCAAGGCTTGGTCCTATGCTCGGCCGATGGCCAAGTCCTCGGTGAGCAAGCTCGTCCCGAAGGTGCCCAGCGTCGGGTCGAGCCGCCGAGCGGCGTACTCCGCGTCGACCAAACGGGCCCTGGTCGAGGTGGCCGAGGACCTGTTCACCGAGTACGGCTACGCCAACGCCTCTCTCGACATGATCGTGGCGGGCGCGCGAGTCACGAAGGGTGCGCTCTACCACCACTTCTCGGGCAAGCAGGCGCTGTTCGAGGCCGTCTTCGAACGGGTCGAGGCCGACGCCTCCAAAACCATCCAGCGGGCGCTCAAGGGCAAGCGCGACCCGTGGGAGAAGGCGCTCGCCGGCCTCCGGGCCTTCCTGACGATCGTGCAGGAGCCCCGCTACCGACGGATCGTGATCTCCGAGGGACCCTCCGTGCTGGGCTACGAGCGCTTCCGCGAGCAGGAGGAGCGCTCCACGTTTGCCAACGTGGTCGACATCGTGCGCTCCGTGCTCAGCGCCGGCACCTGGGACCTCGACGAGGACATGCTCCAGACCTTCGCCCGGATCTTCTTCGGCACCATGTCGGCCGCCGGTGAGGTCGTGGCCACGTCGACCGACCCCGAGCTGGCCGCGCGTCGGGTCGAGGCCGCCGTCGGGTTCCTGCTCGCAGGCATCCAGGCGCTGGTCGAGGACGGCATCGAGCTCCCGCCGCTGTTCGGTGGCGAGGAGGAAGAGATCGACAACGACGAGGAAGTGCTCGACGAGGACTGAGCCCTACGGCGCGTAGGTGAGTCCGCCCGAGGTCTGCGGGAGCAGCTCGATCCAGACGTGGCCCGCCGGAACCGAGAGCTTGTCGCCTTCCGCGGTCTTGAGCGAGAGGGCCGAGTCCAGCTCCTTCTTGCTCCAGCTGCCCTTCACGAGCCGGCCGTCGTGGAAGAGCAACGCCGGACCCGTGCCCTCGAACTGGGTCTCCGGCACCGAGTTGCCGGCCGGGTCGGTGTAGCCCGCATCACCCACGGGCACGGAGAGGACCAGTACCGAGTCGGCAGGGAACCGGTCGCCCTCGGCCGCGTAGCTGTTCTCGTTGACGTAGCCGCCCTGGCGGAACGCCCACGAGGTCGTGTGGCCGCCGAAGCTGGCCGCAAGCGTGGAGACCGGCTCACCCTTCGGCAGGTCGGCCTCGTCGCCCCAGGGCAGGTAGTCGTGGGGCCGCGAGGCCTTCTGCTTGGTCGACGAGGCGACCTCGCTCAGGTCGGCGAACAGGTTGTAGGGCGCGTAGCGGCTGCTGTTGCGGAAGAGGCCGGGCGAGCCCTCGGGATGGAAGTCGATGCCGGCGTCGCTGATCCTGGCGATCGTCACCGACGCGGCCCCGCTGGTGACCATGTCGCCGTCGACCGGCGAGACGATCCCGATGTCGCTCGCGCGCATGGATCGCACCGGACCGGCTTCCTTGGGAAGGCCGGAGTAGTAGAACGCCGCGAGGCGCGTCACGCCGCCCTCGACGAGCTCCTCGACCACGAGGTCGGCGGAGCCCAGCCCGACCTGAGGGGAGCTGGACGCCGTGTTGTCCATCTTGAGCACCAGCACCGGGTGCCTCTTGGCAGCGGTCTCGCCCTCGGGCAGCGACTCGCCGGTGAGGGGCCACGTGTCCAGTGCGGCGGAACCCCCGTTGCTCCCTGGGTCGTCACCAGCTGCCTGCGGGTCGGGGTCGTCACCGCCACAGCCGGCGAGGGCCAGTGCGCTGGTGATGAGCGCGGCCGACAGAGCCGCGACGGCGCGTGTGGAACGCACGGGGAAGACTCCGATCCTCGTACTGATTTGGTCGACTTCCAGTGTGCGCGCCAGCCCCGGTCGTCCTGGGCCGACACGCCCGAAAGGTGCAGGGCGTACGTCTCAGCCGAGCTTGGCTCCGCCGTCGACGTACAACGTCTGTCCGGTGATGTAGGACGCCTCATCGCTGCACAGGAACGCAGCAGCGGCAGCGATGTCTTCGGGGAAGCCCACCCGGCGTACCGGGTTGGCCTCCGCGTTGAGCTTGCGGAACTCGTCGACGTCCATCTTCAGCCGGGCGGCCGTGGCGTCGGTCATCTCGGTCGCGATGAAGCCGGGGGCGATCGCGTTGGCGTTGATGCCGAACGGGCCGAGCTCGATGCCGAGCGTCCGGGTGAAGCCCTGCACGCCCATCTTGGCGGCCGAGTAGTTGGCCTGCCCCCGGTTGCCCAGCGCGGAGACGCTGGAGAGGTTCAGGATCTTCCCGTACTTCTGCTCGACGAAGTGCTTCTGCGCGGCCTTGGTCATCAGGAACGCGCCCTTGAGGTGGACGCCCATCACCAGGTCCCAGTCGTCCTCGGTCATCTTGAACAGCAGGTTGTCGCGGGTGATGCCGGCGTTGTTGACGAGGATGTGGATGCCGCCCAGCTCCTCGACCGCACGGGTCACCGCGGCTTCGGCCGACTCGGCGTTGCTGACGTCGGCACCGATGCCGACGTGCTTCCCGCCGGGCAGCTTCGCAGCGGCCTCGGCTGCCGCCGACTCGTCGAGATCGACGATCGCGACGCTGGCACCCTCCTCGGCGAACCGGGTCGCGGTACCGAACCCGATGCCTCGCGCGGCCCCGGTGACGAGTGCTACCCGTCCGTCGAACCGACCCATCGATGCCTCCTGCTTCGCGAAATACGTACGCCGGTCACCCTAGCCACCGGTCGTGCGGGTCAACGTCGGGGTACTCGCTCACGGTCTCCAGCAGGGAGGCGGCCGTGTGCTTGTAGCCGTAGGTGGCCGCGGCGAGGAGTGCCTCCTCCCCCTGGTCGTCGGTCATCGACGGCGGCACCACGAGCAGGCGCAAGGTGGTGCCGGGCGACAGCTGGACGTCGATCCGGTGCGTCTCCTCGAGGTCCGGAAAGGCCTGGGCCATCGGCGGCAGGTCGCCCCAATCGGCGGGCGAGACCTCGACGCGCACGATCGTGCCGAACTCGGGCGCCAGTGCCGCGCCCAGGTCGATCAGCTCGGTGGCCAGGTCGCGGCTCTGCGGCCACCACCCACCATCCAGGCTGCCGCGCCCGATGTCTGTGGCCAGCCGAAGTCGCGTCATCCCAGTGCCGACCGTAGTCGCGTTGCATAGACCGCCGCTTCGCCAGCGACGTACTTGGTCCGCGGCCAGAAGAACCCTCGCAGGCCGTCACCCTTGGTCCGCGGCACCACGTGCAGGTGCAGGTGCGGCACCGACTGGCTGACCACGTTGTTGATCGCGACGAAGCTTCCCTGTGCGCCCAGCTCCTCGACCACCGCGGTGGCGATCCGTTGAGCGGCCTCCAGAAAGCCGTCGCGCAGGTTCGCGGGCAGCTCCGGCAGCGTGACCAGGTGCTCGCGCGGCACCAGCAGCACGTGTCCCTTGAACACCGGTCGGTGGTCGAGGAAACCCACGAAGTCCGGCTCGTCGAGCACCACGTCGGCCTCGACCTCCCCTGCCACGATCTGGCAGAACAGGCAGGTTTTGGCCATCACGCGAGCTCGGCCAGCGCGGACGGGAACCGCCTCGCGATGTCGCTCACGTCGGACAGCAGGACCGGGCACGTGAGCAGCGAGAAGTTCATCCGGTCACCGTAGGACCAGGCCGTGACGTTGAGGCCGATCCCCTCGAGAATCGGGCCGACGCTGTAGAGGTCCGCCAGGGTCGCGCCGGAGATGGTGGCTGGGGTCCGCGGTCCGGGCACGTTCGAGACGATCACGTTGAACGGCGCCGGGTGGCGCGAGGCGACACCCCTCTTCGAGTAGGCACGCATGAGCGCGGAGAACGGCGCGGGCGGCGTGAACTGCACCCAGTTGGTGAGCATGTCGGGGCCCAGCGTCTGCTGGACGACCTTGGCCTCGGCGGTGGTCCGCGAGATCGTGCGAAGTCGTTCGGCGGGGTCGTCCACGTCGGTGGCCAGGGACGTGAAGAGATTCGATACCCGGTTGCCGGCCAGCCGTGGGGCCGAACCCGGCTGCTCCGTCGAGACCGGTACGCCGGCCACGAGGGACCGCGACGGCACCTCACCACGGTCGGCCAGCCAGGACCGCAGGGCACCCGAGACGATGCCCAGGACGACGTCGTTGACGGTGACGCCGTGCACCCGGCGTACCTCCTTGATCTCCTCGAGGGAGAGCGACGCCGTCGCGAAGCTCCGCCGCGGGCTCAGGGATCCGTTGAAGGACACCCGGGGTACGTCGAGGAGCGCGCGAGGCACGGTGACCTCGGACGTGCGCTGGTGGCGCACGAGAGCCAAGACCGCCCGCGCCGTCCGGAAGAGAAGGGCCGGAAGGCTGAAGCTCTGCCTGATGGCGTCGCGGAGGGCAAACCGGACGAGTCGCCCGCGGGTCGGGGTGGGGTCCAGGGGCGGGTCGGTCCGGCTCACCTCCTCGTCGGCGAGGGAGTCGAGGATGTTGCCGACCAGGGCATTGGCGGCGACGCCGTCGGCGAGCGCGTGGTGCATCTTGGTCACAGTCGCTACCCGCCCGTCCGCGAGCTGGGCCACATGCATCTGCCAGAGCGGCAGCGAGCGGTCGAGCGGCGTGCTCGCGATCTCGCCGATCAGGGTCTCGAGCTCGGCCTGCCCGGCCGGAGCCGGCAGGTCGTGGCGGACCAGGTGACGTTTCGGGTCGACGTGCCGGTCCGCGACCCAGACGGGGTGATGCAGCGCGAAGGGCACGGGAACGACCCGGCGTCGCAACGGCGGCAGCCGGTCGAGGTGGGCGCCGACCTGGGTGGCGAAGTGATCGAGGTCGAAGGTCGGGAACGGTCCGAGCACGGCGATCTTGAGCGTGTGCATGTGCATGGAGGGCGTCTCCATGTAGAGGTAGCCGGCGTCGACGCCCTCCATCCGCTCCATGACTGACTCGTCAGCCGAGGACCGGGAAGCGGCGCTGCTTCGCGAGCTCGTCGAGCGCTGCCTGCATCCGGGCCCGGACCTCCTGGTCGACCTCGGCGATGTCCGGCTCCTCGCCGAACTCGGCGCGGATGTCGATCGGCTCGAGCACCTGGGTGACCAGCTTGCTGGGCAGCGGCAGGTTCGGTGGGAACGCGAAGGTCAGCCCGAACGGGAAGCCGAACGCGACCGGCATGTACTTCGTGCGGAGGAACTTCTCCAGCTGGAGCACCTTGGCCAGGAACTCGCCGCGCCACAGGACGTACATCTGCTCCTGACCCCCGATGGTCACGACCGGCACGATCGGGACATTCGCCTCCAGCGCCGTGCGGACGTAGCCCGTGCGGCCCTCGAAGTCGATCGTGGTGCCGAGCCGCGTGGGCCGGAACACGTCGTAGTCGCCGCCGGGGAAGACGATCGTCGTACCCCCGCCGGTCAGGACGGCGTGCGCGTTCTTCCGCGTCGCCGGCAGGAACCCCACTTTGTCGAAGACACTGCCGGTGCGCCGGTCGAGCCACAGCATGTCGTGGGCGAGCACGTAGAGCGGAGCGTCCATCCCGTAGTGGTCGAAGTAGGCGACCGCGATCACGGGCACGTCCATGGCGATCAGGCCGCCCGAGTGGTTGGAGACCACCAGGGCGCCGCCTTCGGCCGGGATCCGTTCCACGTTGCGAACGTCGGAGCGGAAGTAGAACTTCGTGGCCACCCGCAGGAGCGGCATGAAGCGGCCGACGTACTCCGCGTCGCGGAGCGAGAGGTCGGGTTCTTCGTCGGTCACGCTCCGCAGGCTAGTGCCCCGTGTCCGAAGTCGTTGTGCGGTTGGCGCGTTCAGGCGGGTCGGCGAGGTCAGGGTGAACGTGCCAGGATCGATTCCGTGAAGCGTCGTCTCGGATTGTTCCTGTCACTCTCACTCGTCGTTGCGCTGTTCGCGTCTTCCGCCGCCATGGCCGGACCGGGCTGGAAGGGCCGGGCGCACGTGAAGGCGGGCGCCTACTCCTGGGTGTGGTTGTTCCAGCCCAGCGACTCCTACACGATCGCGGTTGTCCGCGGGAAGAACCAACGCACCACGCTGCGTGCGCTCGGCGTGGTCAAGAAGAAGCTGGGCCCGATGTCTGCGGACGAGGCCGAGGCACAGGCACTTGTGATCGACGAGACCGGGTTCACCTCCCGCAGCATCGTGCAGGTGCAGCGTCGCGGTGGCTCGGTCTTCGTCTACCAGCCCTACGGCTTCCGGCCGTCGTCCCGATTGCGCCAGCTCAGCTCCGACGGGCTGGTGGCGCTGTTCAGGACGACGGGTGACCGCGACTCCTTCGTCAAGGTCGCGCGCAACGGCGAGCTGCTTCGGTCGTTCCGGGTCCACAAGAGGCCTCCGAAGCACGGCGCCCTGCCCCAGGAGAAAGGGCTCCGCTTCGGGGCTCGCGACACCAATGGCTTCGCTACGGCGTGGGCCTTCACCGAGCGAGTGTCGCTGATCCACATCTCCGAGAAGTGGTTCCAGGGCGACCACCCGACGTTCCTCCTCAAGGGTGGCGGCTTCTGATGGTCCCGACCCGCGAGCTGAACGACGGGACAGCGCTGCCAGCGATCGGCTTCGGCACCTACCCGATGAGGGGCAAGGAGTGTGTCGACGGCGTACTCGGCGCCCTCGAGGCCGGCTACCGGCTGATCGACACCGCGGTCAACTACGGCAACGAGGAGGAGGTCGGCGAGGCGATCCGGACCTCGGCAGTCCCGCGCGACGAGATCCTGCTGACCAGCAAGCTGCCCGGCCGCCACCACGCGTACGACGAGGCGAAGGCCAGCGTGCGGGCCTCGCTCGACCGGCTGGGGCTCGACTACCTCGATTTGCACCTCATCCACTGGCCCAACCCCAGCGTCGACCGCTACACCGAGGCCTGGCGCGCATTGGTCGAGCTGCGCGAGGAGGGGCTGGTCCGGTCGATCGGTGTCTCGAACTTCACCGAAGCCCACCTGACCCGGATCATCGACGAGTCAGGGGTGACGCCGGTGGTCAACCAGATCGAGCTGCACCCGTACTTCCCCCAGGCGGAGATGCGTTCGGTCAATGCGCGCCTGGGGATCGTCACCGAGTCGTGGAGCCCGCTCGGCAAGCGACAGGCGCCGTTCGCGGAGCCGGCGGTCGCCTCTGCTGCCTCAGCCCATGGTGTGACACCCGGTCAGGTGATCCTGCGCTGGCAGGTCCAGCTCGGCGCCGTACCGATTCCCAAGTCGGCCACGCCCGAGCGCCAGCGCCAGAACCTCGACGTCTTCGGCTTCGAGCTCACCGAGACCGAGGTCGGGGCGATCACGGCGCTGGGGAAGCCGGACGGTCGGCTCTTCGATGGAGATCCGGACACCCACGAGGAGATGTAGCGCATCACCCCAGGACGAGGTCTCCGGCCGCGTCGGTGCGGAAGAGCTCGACGCCGTCGGTGACGTTGGGGGTGTCCGCGCCGAGCGCTACCGCGATCTTGTTGGCGGCGTTGCGGATCACCTCCAGCACCACCTCCACGACCTCGGCTTCGGTCAGGGGAGCGAGGTCGGGCAGCTTGCCCGGGGTCCAGATCATGCTGTCGGTCAGGGCCAGGGCGGCCTTGGTCTTGTCGGGCAGGTCACTTGACGCGTAGCTGTCGACCGAGGCGAAGGTTGCATCGTCGGCGCCGGCAGCGATGGACTCACGGCTGCGTCGGGACCGGCACACGGCGCAGTTGTGCTGTCGGGCACCACGCAGCCGGACCAGCTCGGTGGTCACCGGGTCGAGGACGTCGAGCCGCGCGACCGCACGCATCAGGTCCTCGATGAGCGGCCACGATGGCGCTGTGGTCGGCTCGACGGTCCAGTCGGACTCGCCGTACGCCGCATCCACGGTGGCCCGCAGCCGCGGCACCTGGTCGTGGACCCAGATCCGCTGGGCGACGTCGAAGGCCGCGGCACCGGTGGCCGCAAGGAACCCCGCCCGCAGCTCGTCGTCGACACCCGAGACGTCAATCCGGAACTGCTCGGCGAAGGCGCGCACCGGCGGGTCGGAGAGGTCCGGCTCCGGGAGGCCCGCGACGGTGTCGAGCAGGAGCGCCGCTTCGGGGGCGTGCCGCTGAAGGGCGATCCGGCCGCTCGCTGTTGACATGCGCGGATGTTACAGAGCAAGTGAAGGTCCAGACGAGATGCAGCGAAACAGCCACCATAGGCAACGTGACCCAAGCTCGATCGCCGAGAAGCACCTCCGCCGCAAGCGCAACGCGCTTGCGGCGGAGGTGCTTCTCACGTGTGGAGCTGGCGGGAATCGAACCCGCGTCCTCGAGCGTCGAACCAGGTCTTCTACGGGTGTAGTCCGTGGTGACGCTTTTCTCGGCCCCGGGGCTTCCACGGACAGGTCCCCGACAGGCTCAGTCACGGAAAAGTCCCGTTCACCCTCCGCGACACGGAGTGAACAGCAAGTCTTCTAGATGACGCCAGGTCCCGGGACGAAGACAGGTGCCCGGGCTGACGCTTCGATCACTGCTCAGGCAGCGAGAGCGAAGGAACTGCGGTTTGAGTTGGCAGTTATAGGTTTCCAGCGATCGTTTACGAGATGACGCTGGCTTCTCGACCCGCTTCTCCTGGAACTAACGTCCCAAGTCGAAACCGATCAGCCCCTCTTGAGTTGTGGTTCGATCCTACCGGTCCCAACGGAGAGGACCTATTGACTATTCCTGCAGGTCAGGCCGCACGAGAGGACGTTCATGCGCCGCCCCATCTCCCTGCTCGCCGTGTTGGCCGCCGCCGCAACCGCGTTCACGCTCGCCGCGCCGTCAATGTCGACGGGCAGCGCGCCCGCACCCCCCGAGCCGCGGACCGTCTGGCTGTGCCACCCGCACCTGGCCGACAACCCGTGTGAGATCCCGCTCGACACCACGCTGCAGAGCGCCGACGGCGCGGATCGGATCACGCATCCGTCGCGGGCACCGTCGGCGAAGCGTCCGGTCGACTGCTTCTACGTCTACCCGACGGTGTCCAACGAGCTCACCTCCACGGCGAGCCTTCGCAAGAGCCCCGAGGTCGTGTCGATCGCGAAGTTCCAGGCAGCCGGCTTCAGCCGGGAGTGCCGGATGTACGCCCCGGTCTATCGCCAGTCGACCCTTGCGGGACTCGTGCTCGGGCAGCTGGGCCTCCCTCGCCAGCGGGGTCCCGGATACGGCGACGTGGTCCGGGCCTGGCGGGAGTACCTGGCCGAGGACAACCACGGCCGGGGGTTCGTGCTGATCGGCCACTCCCAGGGCAGCTTCGTGCTCCGACAGCTCATCGCCGACGAGATCGAGCCGCGGCGGAAGGTGCGCGACCGGTTGGTCGGCGCCCTGCTGTTCGGCGGCAACGTCGAGGTTCCCGAGCACAAGCTCGTCGGTGGCGACTTCGACCACATCCCGCTGTGCTCCCGCAAGGGACAGGCCGGCTGCGTGGTTGCCTACTCGTCGTACGCCGCCGACCCGACTGCCGGAGCGACCTTCGGCAACAGCCGCGAGCTGGCGCCAGGCCGCGAGGTCGCCTGCACCGACCCGACCCGGCTCGCCGGGCGGGCCGGCCGGCCGTTCCGCGCCTTTCAGCCCAGCGAGGCCTTCGCCGCCGGCCCGCTCCTCGCCGGCGAGATCGTGACCTACGGCGGCGACGTGCCGACAGCCGACACCACCTGGGTCAGCCCTCCCGACACCTTCAGAGGCGGGTGCCGGCGGATCAACGGGGTGCACGTCTTCCGCTACGGACCGACTCCGGGGTCCCGGCAGCCAAAGGAGTTCCCGCCGACCTGGGGAACCCATCTGGTCGACATCAACCTGGGCCTGAGCAACCTGACCCGGATCGTGAAGCTGCAGACCCGGACCTGGCTACGGGCGCACTGAGCCTCAGCGGCGCAACCACGCGGCCAGGGTGTCCACACCCGGTCCGGACAGCCGGTCCAGGACAGCGGAGCGGCCGCACATCACCGCTCCCAGAGCCGCCGCCGGGCCGCTGACGACCGGGCCCGACCCGTCCGACCACTCGAGGTCGGTTGCGGCGTACGTGAGCTCGGGCAGTCGGCGCCAGAACACGGTGCGGGCTTGCCACGTGCCCAGGTAGTCGAGCGCCAGGCGCCAGGTATCGGTCGGGCGGTCACTCGGCAGCCCGAGGGGTACGACGATGTCCTCACGGTGCACGAGGACATCGGTCAGCGGCGCGTGCCAGTCCAGCATCGGCGGACTGAAGTGGCTGTCGGCGTTCTCCCGCAGCATCGCGACCAGCTCGTCCTGGGTGAGCGATCGGCGTTGCTCGACCAGGCGTTCATTCGTTGCATCGAAGCTGCCCCGGCTCTTGAGCATGGCGACCGCGAGGTCCTTGAACGACGAGGTCGGCCCCACCAGGAGGTGGGCGCCGATGTCCTTGACCGTCCACTTCCCGCACAGGCTCTGCGTCGCGAGCTGCTCGTCGGTCAGTCCCTCGAACAGGTCGGCGATAGCACGGCGCTCGGTGGCGATCAGGTCCCAGTGACTCATGGGCGTCAGTGTGTCGGAGTCCGCTGCTCCCCGAACAGCCGCACCCCGCCGCCCCCAGCACACCGATCGCACCCAGTCGTCGCCGAGATCGAGCCGAGCGATGCTCTCGAGCTGATAGACGTAGGGGTAGGGGATGGTCGGGAAGTCGCTGCCGAGCAGCACCTTGTGCTGCCGGTCCGCCAGCCGGGGCCGCAGCTCGTCCGGGAACGCGAAGAAGACGTCGGTGAACACCATCGTGGTGTCGAGGCACACGTGGTCGTAGGTCTCCGCCAGCTCGATGAACTCCGCGAACTCGGGGGCGCCGAGATGCGCGATCACGGGCGGCAGCCGAGGGTGCCGTTCCAGCACTCGCCGCAGCGGGTCGGGCCCGGTGAACTCGCTGCCCACCGGCGTCGAAGAGCCCCGGCAGGCCCAGCCCCCGCCAGAAGGCGCGAACGTCCGCGGCCTCCTGGTCGAGGTCAGTCATCCATGCCCTTCAGCCGTCGGCCCACGGCCTGCTCCTTCTCACGGTCGGCCTGCCGCTCGGCCAGGGCCTGCCGCTTGTCCCACGACTTCTTGCCCTTGGCCAGCGCGATCTCGACCTTCGCCCGGCCGTCGACGAAGTAGAGCGCCAACGGGATGACGGTCAGGCCCTTCTCGTTGACCCGGCGCTCGATCTTGTCGATCTCGACCCGGTTGAGCAGGAGCTTGCGCTTGCGCCGCGCGGCGTGGTTGGTCCAGGTGCCCTGTGTGTATTCGGGGATGTGCACGCCGTGCAGCCAGGCCTCGTGGTCGTCGATGTCGACGAACCCGTCGACCAAGGACGCGCGGCCCATCCGCAGCGACTTCACCTCGGTGCCCATCAGGACCAGGCCAGCCTCATAGGTGTCCTCGATGGCGTAGTCGTGGCGCGCCTTCTTGTTCTGCGCGACGATCTTGCGCCCGGTCTCCTTCGGCATGGGTCCAGTGTCTCAGGCACCCGACAAGGGCGACGAACGAGTTACAGGTAGGTCATCGGATCCACGGGTACGCCGTCTCGCATGGTGATGAAGTGGAGGTGGCAGCCGGTGGCCCAGCCGGTATCGCCGACGTATCCGACCACATCACCTCGGGCGACCCGGTCGCCCTCACCGACCTTGTAGCCGGACATGTGGTTGTAGACGAGCGTCAGGTTGGCGCCGTTGACCTCGCCGACGTTCAGGTAGAGGCGGTTGCCGTAGACCGAGTCGTAGTAGGTCTCGACGACCGTGCCCTCGGCGGCCGCGAGGAGCGGTGAGCCGCAGCTGGCGCCGAAGTCGGTGCCGTTGTGCAGGCCCCAGTAGCCGTAGATCGGGTGGATGCGGTAGCCGAACGGCGAGGTCACCGAGCCGTTCACGGGATAGTTGAGGAACCCGTTGCTGGCCCCGGTGAACGTGTTGTGCTCCTTGGCGGCCGCGGCCAGGATCAGCTTCTTGATCCTGGCCTCGCGCGCCTTCAGCTGCCTGAGTACGGCGGCGTCGTGGCGGCGGGCCGCCAGGGCCCGCTGCCGGGCCGATCGGCTGCTGTTGACCAGATTGCGCACGTTGATCTTGGCGGTGCGAGTCCGCTCGTGAAGGCTCTTGGTGGTCTCGAGGTTGACCGCGGCGGCCCGCCGCTGGACCTCGGCATCCTCCTCGGCCTCCTGGACCTCCTGCTCCTGCGCCTTGAGGCGCTCCTTGGCGGCGTTCAGGTCGGCGTACATGGCGGTCTCGCTGGAGACGATGGCCTCCTCCGCCGCGGCGCGGGTGGTGAGGTCCTCCAGCGAGTCGGCATTGACCAAGGCGGTGAAGGCCAGCAGCTGGGGGTCGCCCTGCTCGTAGATGCCGACGATGGAGTCGGTCACCTGCTCGTCCATCGCGGCCACTGCTTCACGACCCGCCTGGAGCTCCGCCCGCGCGGTGACCAGTCGGGCCTCGGCCGCTTCGAGCTTCGCCTGGCTCTGGGCGTCGCGCAGCTTCGCGTCGGCCAGCTGGCGGCTGACGACGACCAGCTCGGACTTCGCTGACGTGAGCTGCGACTGGGCGCTGGCCAGCTGGGAACTGGCGCGCTGGGCCTGCTTGCTCGCCTCCTCCAGATGCTCCTGCGCGTGGTCGACCTGCTGCTGGACGTGGTGGTGCCGGTCCTTGAGGTCGTCGTCCTTCGCCTGGGCGAGGGGGATGGCCACCACGCCCAGGATCAGCGCGCCGGCCGATGAGACCACCGCGAGACGTCGACGAGAAGCGCCGGGGAAGTAGCGCACAGATCTGCCTTAGCGTTCGGGGAAGTGAACGCTTGAACCGTAAACGGCTGGAGTCAGACTTTGCTGTATTTGCGCGTCAGTAGGAGTGTCGGAATCAGCGTGAGCAGCGGCCCGAGGATCGCCACCACGATCAGCGTGACCCAGTAGTCCTCCCAGCCGACCCACGGCAGGAAGCCCAGCTTCTCTGCTGCCCGTTCCAGGATCCCGAAGTGCATGAAGGCGGCCAGTGCCCCTCCGGCAAGGACCACGCCCATCGCGGCCATGAACAGCGCCTCGAAGAGGAACGGCAGCGAGATGTAGAGCGACGACGCTCCGACCAGCCGCATGATGCCGATCTCCTTGCGCCGGGCCAGGGCCGCCAGGCGCACGGTGTTGGCCACGAGCAGCAGCGCCGCGAGCACCAGCAGCCCCGCAAACCCGATGGAGCCCCACTTGATGTAGTCGATGCCGAGAAAGATCGGCGCCAGCTCGTCGCGCAGGTCGTTGAGATAGCTCACGCCGTCCAGACCCTCGACGGCGCTGGTGATCCCCTCGAACTCGTCGGGGTCCTTGAGCGTGATCCGGTACGACGACCGCAGGTCCTCGACGGTCACCGGCGCGTTCTCACCCTCGAACTTCTCGGGGCCGATCAGCTCCTTGGCCTTGTCGAAGGCGACCTGCTGGTCCTCGAACTCGAAGGAGTCGACCTCGGGGTTCGCGTCGATCGTCTTCTCGATGATCTTCCGCTGGGCATCGGTGACCTCGCCGAGGCACGCCGGCCGGTCGTCGGCGGCCTTGCAGAGCCAGACCGTGATCTGCAGCTCGCTGCCGAGGTAGTCGATGGTCTTGTTGGCCTCACGCTGGGCGATCACGCCCAGGCCGACCAAGCTGAGGGAGACGAACAGCGTGAGCACGACCGCGACGTGCATCGAGACGTTGCGGCGCAGGCTCTGCCCGAGCTCGGTGAAGAGAAAACGCACGCGGATCAGACCCCCACAGTTCCGCTGGTGTCCCCACCCGTGGCATAGCCGCCGCGGGCCTCGTCGCGCACCAGCAGGCCGTGGTCGAGCTCGATGACCCGCTTGAGCATCCGGTCGACGATAGTCTCGTCGTGCGTGGCCATCACGACGGTGGTGCCCGTCTCGGTGTTGATCCGATCCAGCAGGGTCATGATTCCTTCGGACGTCGTGGGGTCGAGGTTTCCGGTCGGCTCATCGGCGATCAGGATCATCGGGTGGTTGACGACGGCACGGGCGATCGCCACCCGCTGCTGCTCACCGCCGGACAGCTCGTCGGGCATCCGCTCGGACTTGCCCTGCAGCCCGACCATCTCGAGCGTGTCGGGTACGACGCGGCGGATCTCCCCGCGCGACTTGCCCGTGACCTGCATCGCGAACGCGACGTTCTCGGCGACGTTCTTGTTGGGCAACAGGCGGAAGTCCTGGAAGACCGTGCCGATCTGCCGGCGCAGCCGCGGGACCTTCCACCCGGCCAGGCGGTTGATCTCCTTGCCGGCGACATAGACGCGGCCGGAGCTCGGCCGGGTCTCGCGGAGGATCAGACGTAGCGCGGTCGACTTGCCCGACCCGGAGGCCCCGACGAGAAAGACGAACTCGCCCTTCTCGACCTCGACCGTCACCGAGTCGAGAGCCGGCTTGCCCGGGCCTGGATAGGTCTTGGTGACCTTCTCGAAGCGAATCACTGGCCCGAGGTTAGCGGAGGAGGTGTGGGCGATCCGGGAGCCGGCCCTGTGGGTGTGGCGGGCTGGTGTGGCGGCCGCAACTACCTTGGGCCCATGCCGAAGGCCCTGCTCGTACTGCTGATCGCCCTGGTGGCGACCGCGGCGGTGGTCGTGGGAGTGGTGCTCAACCGGTCGCCCGACGAGCCGGACCATGACGAGTCGGCCTACGAGTCCACGCCGCTGACGGCCTACGACACGGCCGGCATCGCAGTGACCCGCAACACCTTCTGCGACGCAGTGCCGGACGAGGCGATCGCCGAGGCCCTCGGCAAGGAGCCGGCCTCCGCGACGTCGTACGACAACGGCGACCGCGCGCAGCTGGGGATGGGCCTGCGCGACGTCGCCCACGAGTTCGGCTGCGGCTGGGCGGCGCCGGGCGCGACGGCCCGGGCCTGGGTGTTCGCACCGCCGGTGACCCCGCACTCCGCTCGCGAGCTGGCTAGAGCCGCCAGGGCGGAGGACGGCTGCGAACCGATCGGCGACGAGGCCGACTTCGGGAAACCCTCGGCAGCCGTCGTGTGCGACGGCGGCCGGCGACCGATGGCGTCCTACCGCGGGCTGTTCGGCGACGCGTGGCTGATCTGCAACGTCACGGCCGACGCCGACGTGCCACGAGCGGAGCTGACCGACCGAGCCGGCCGCTGGTGCGTGGCCGTGGTCGAGGCCGCGCGCGCGTAGAGCCCTAGTTGGCGGCAGCGCGCTCGGCCCCGCGACGCCAACGGATGCCTGCCTCGATGAAGCCGTCGATGTCGCCGTCGAAGACCGCCGCCGTGTTGCCGACCTCGTAGCCGGTGCGGAGGTCCTTCACGATCTGGTAGGGGTTGAGGACGTAGTTGCGCATCTGGTCGCCCCAGCTGGCGGCGACGTCGCCCTTCAGCTCCTTGAGGTGTGCTTCTTCCTCGGCCTTCTTGATAACGAGCAGCCGGGCCTTGAGGATCGCCATCGCGCTGGCCTTGTTCTGCAGCTGGCTCTTCTCGTTCTGGCAGGAGACGACGGTGCCGGTCGGGATGTGGGTCAGCCGGACCGCCGAGTCGGTTGTGTTCACGGACTGCCCACCCGGACCCGACGACCGGTAGACGTCGACGCGCACGTCCTCGTCGGGGATCTCGATCTCGTCGGTCTTCTCGAGCACCGGCACGACCTCGACCGCGGCGAAGCTGGTCTGGCGGCGGCCCTGGTTGTCGAAAGGGCTGATCCGCACCAGCCGGTGGGTGCCGGCCTCGACGCTGAGCGTGCCGTAGGCGTACGGCGCGTGGATGGCGAAGGTGGCCGACTTCAGGCCCGCCTCCTCGGCGTAGGACGTGTCGAACACCTCCACCGGGTAGCCGTGCTGCTCGGCCCAGCGGGTGTACATCCGCATCAGCATCTCGGTGAAGTCGGCGGCGTCGACGCCGCCGGCTCCGGCGCGGACGGTGATCAGTGCCTCGCGGGCGTCGTACTCGCCGGCAAGCAGGGTGCGGACCTCGAGCGACTCGACGGCCTTGGCGATCTTGCGCAGCTCGGCCTCGGCCTCGGTCAGCGACGACTCGTCGGCCTCGTCGCGGCTGAGCTCGACCATGATCGTGACGTCGTCGAGCCGGCCCTGGAGCTCGGCGAACCGGTCGACCTGGCCCTGCAGGTCCGACAGGCGTCCGGTCACCCGGGTTGCGTTGTCCTGGTCGTCCCAGAGATCGGGCGCGGCCACCTGCTCGCCGAGGTCGGCGATCTCGGCGCGCATGCGGTCGAGGTCGAGCACCTGCTCGATGGTGTGCATGGTCGCCTGGAGCTGCTTGATCTCGGTGTCTAAGTCGGGTCCCGCCACAGGATCAAGGCTATCGCGGGACCCGCGACCGTCAGCGAGGGCGGCCGAACACCTGCGCGACGTACCAGACGCCGTCGGCGGACTGGCGGGCGGCGATCGACATCCACCGGTAGCGGCGGTTGAGGATGTTGGCCCGGTGGCCGGCGGAGTTCATCCAGCCCGCGACCACCGCGGTGCCGCTCGGGTAGCCGTAGGCCACGTTCTCCCCCACGAAGCTGAGCCGGCACCGGTTGATGATGGGCTGCAGCGGCTGGTGGTAGAGCCGGTCCTGGCTGGCCATTCGCTGGGCCTGGGCCGATGCGAACTGCTTCAGGCAGGAGTTGGCGCTCAGCGCGCTGAGGCCACGGCTGGTGCGGTTGTTGTTGGAGGCCGCGAAAGCCTGTTGGGCGTACGTGCTTTCAGGCGACGGCGCCGAGTCGGCCGGAGCGGAGAGCAGAGACGCGGGCAGGAGCGTCGCCAGCACGAGCAGGGCGACTCGAAGCACAGATCCACGCAGGGTCATGCGGGCACGCTACTGCTGGGTCATCCCGCGTGCAGGCGTTCTCGCAAGCCCGTGACACAGCCCACGACCATCCGGTGGTGGTTCCAGCGGAGCACCGGCCGCATCGCGTACGACGCCACACCCAGCAGCCCGGGCACGGTCACCTCCTGTTCCAGCTCCATCCGGGTGCCGGCACCCTCCTCGGACAGCCGCCACCGCACATAGCCGTCCAGGTCGCCGGAGACCGCCACCTCGAGCACCGGACCGTCGCGTGAGACCGCGTGCAGCACGAGCTCGAGGCTGTAGGGAAGCGCCGACCGGCACACCACCCACGCGTCGTCGGGTCCCAGCGACGCGACGGCTCGCACCTGTGGCCACCACTCGGGGTAGTGCTCGAGGTCGACGATCGTGGCCCGGACCTCCGGCAGGGGGGCGTCGACGTACCAGCTGCCGTCGAAGCGGTAGGACGCCGTCACAGGTCCAACCGTTTCGTCAGCTGCTCGAGCGCTCGAGCTGCCTGCCGGCGTACGTCGGCGGCCTCGTCATCGAGCCGGTCCCGGACCGCATCGACATGCTCGGTGTCGCCGACCGCGGCGAGCGCCCGCATCGCCTGGCTCCGCACCCGCGGCAGCTCGTGTCCGGCCAGCGCGGCGGCCGCGTCGCCCGTTCCAGCGACCTGGTGGCGGGCGGTGACCTTGAGGCACATCTCGGCGGGCCGGTAGTGGTCGTCGCCGAGGCCCGCGACGATCGCATCGGTGGCCGAGTCGTCCCACACGTGGAGCAGGCCACGGGCGCCCCAGGTACGCACCCAGTAGTCGTGCCAGGAGTCCGCGTCATGGGTCGCGTGGCCGGTCAGGTAGGGCAGCACATCCAGGTGATCGGCCCGGTGGGCGCCGCCGAGAAGGTCGACGCAAACGGCGACGAAGGCGGGCGTGCCGAGCCGGGCGGCGAGCTCCTCGACCAGCTGCGCGACGGGAGCCTCGAGGTCGCTGGGAGGAGGAAGCGGCACGAGGCCATGATGCCGCGCTACGGTGCCGGGCATGACCAGCCTCCCCGACCTTCTCGAGACCGCGCGGGCCTGGGCGGCGGAGGACCCGGACCCACAGACCCGAGCGGAGCTCGAGGCGATCGTCGCCGAGGTCGAGGCCGGCGGCGACTCGGCGGACCTGGCCGACCGATTCGACGGCACCCTGGAGTTCGGGACGGCCGGGCTTCGCGGCGCACTCGGGGCCGGCAGCAACCGGATGAACCGCGTCGTCGTGACCCGGGCAGCGGCCGGCCTGGCGGCGTACCTCGTCGAGCGAGGGGCGGACGAGCACGGCGGCTCGGTCGTCATCGGCTACGACGCCCGCCACAACTCCGACGTGTTCGCCCGCGACACCGCCGAGGTGATGACCGGCGCCGGTTTCACCGCCCACGTGCTGCCGCGTCCGCTGCCCACCCCGATCCTCGCGTTCGCGATCCGCGAGCTCGGCTGTGCGGCCGGGGTGATGGTGACCGCGAGCCACAACCCGCCCGAAGACAACGGCTACAAGGTCTACCTGGGTGACGGCACCCAGATCGTGCCGCCGGCCGACACGGACATCGCGGCCCAGATCGCTGCCGTCGGACCCGTCGGCGACATTCCTCGTGGCGAGCCCGGCACGGTGCTCCGCGAGGACATCGTCGACCGCTACCTCGACACCGTTGCCGACCTGGCCGAGGACGGCCCGCGAGACCTGTCGATCGTCTACACGCCGCTGCACGGCGTCGGCGGAGCCTCCGTGCTGCAGGTGCTGGAGACGGCGGGCTTCTCGGAGCCGCGAGTCGTCGAGCAGCAGGAGCAGCCCGACCCGGACTTCCCGACGGTGGCGTTCCCGAACCCCGAGGAACCGGGCGCGATGGACCTGGCCATGGCGCTCGCCGAGGAGCACGGAGCGGACCTGGTCGTCGCCAACGACCCCGACGCCGACCGGTGCGCCGCCGCCGTACCAGGTCCGCACGGCTGGCGGATGCTGCGCGGTGACGAAGTGGGGGCTCTGCTGGCTCACCTCCTGCTGTCGCAGGGCAAGCGCGGCGTCTACGCCGCCTCGATCGTCTCGTCGTCGCTGCTCGGCAAGCAGGCCGCCGCCGCCGGACAGGAACACGTCGAGACGCTGACGGGCTTCAAGTGGATCGGACGGCTGGAGGGGCTGGCGTTCGGCTACGAGGAGGCGCTGGGCTACTGCGTCGACCCCGCTCACGTCAGGGACAAGGACGGCGTCTCCGCTCTGCTCCTGCTCTGCGAGCTCGCCGCCGAGCTGAAGGCCGAGGGCCGAGGGCTGACCGATCTGCTCGACGACATCGCCATCCAGCACGGCCTGCACGCCACCGACCAGATCTCGGTCCGGGTCACCGATCTCAGCGTGATCGGCGAGGCCATGCAGCGGTTGCGCGACCAGCCACCGACAGAGCTGGGCGGCCTCGCGGTCGAGCGCGCCGAAGACCTCACCCAAGGGGTCGGCGGGCTACCCCCGACCGACGGCCTGCGCTACCGGCTTGCGTCGGGTGCCCGGGTGATCGTCCGCCCGAGTGGCACCGAGCCCAAGATCAAGTGCTACCTGGAGGTCGTCATCCCGGTCGATCCCGCGGACGGCGTCGACGCCGCCCGCATCGCCGCGGCCGGCCGGCTCGACGCCATCGGCAGCGACATCAGGGCAGCCGCCGGCATCTGAAGGGTGCGGTGACGCTTCATCACGGTATGCAGACGAACCGTCGCTTCCCACGGTGAGCAACCCGTGGGAAGCGACGAGTCATCTACATACCGTGATGAAACAGCGACAAAGTCCTAGAAGCCCATCCTGCGCGGGCCGGAGGCGTTGCGGATGGCCTCGCCCTTCTCCTGCGCCGCTGCCTTCAGCGAGGCCTGGAAGTCGACCATCTTCGTGCGCAGCTCCGGATCGCTCGTCGCCAGGATGCGTACGGCGAGGAGCCCGGCGTTGCGAGCGCCGCCGACCGCGACGGTGGCGACGGGCACCCCGGACGGCATCTGCACGATCGACAGCAGGGAGTCGAGTCCGTCGAGGTGCTTCAGCGGCACCGGAACGCCGATCACCGGCAGCGGCGTGACCGACGCGAGCATGCCGGGCAGGTGGGCCGCTCCCCCGGCGCCGGCGATGATCACCGACAGCCCTCGGTCGGCGGCCTGCTTGCCGTAGGCGAGCATCTCCTCCGGCATCCGGTGGGCAGAGACCACATCGGCCTCGAATCCGATGCCGAACTCCGTCAGAGCGTCCGCCGCCTCCTTCATCACCGGCCAGTCGGAGTCGGAGCCCATCACGATGCCGACGCGCGTCTCGCTCATCTCACTCACTCTCGTTTCCCAGGTCGCCGCGGAACCACGCGGCGGCGTGCCGCGCGCGCTCCAGGCAGTCGTCGAGGTCGTCGCCGTAGGCGTTGACGTGGCCCACCTTGCGGCCGGGCCGCAGCTGCTTGCCGTAGAGGTGCACCCGCAGGTGGGGGTCGCGGGCCAGGGCATGCGGGAAGCCGTCGTAGAGCCGGCCGACCTGGTCCGAAGACCCGCCCAGGATGTTGACCATCACGGTCCACCTGGCCCGTGGGGCGGGTGAGCCGAGGGGGAGGTCCATGACCGCGCGCAGATGATTCTCGAACTGGGAGGTCACGGCGCCGTCCTGGCTCCAATGGCCCGTGTTGTGCGGGCGCATCGCGAGCTCGTTGACCAGGATCCGGCCGTCGCGGGTCTCGAACAGCTCCACCGCGAGGATGCCGGTCACGTCGAGCTCGCCGGCGATCCGCAGCGCGATCTCCTGGGCCTCGCCGGCGAGAGCGGGCGAGAGATCGGGGGCCGGCGCGACCACCTCCCGACAGATGCCGTCGAGCTGGGTCGACTCCACGATCGGGTACGCCGCAGCCTGACCGCTCGGCGAGCGCGCCACCAGGGCGGCCAGCTCACGCACGAAGTCGACCGTCTCCTCCGCGAGCAGAGGCACACCGGCCTCCGCCGAGACGCGGAGCGGCTCGGCCGCCTCCGCGACGGTGGTGACGAACCAGACCCCCTTGCCGTCGTAGCCGCCGCGCGTTGTCTTGAGCACGCACGGGAGGCCGAACGCCTCCACCTCGGTAGGCGTCTCGACGATCGCGTTGCGAGGGCACGGCACGCCGAGCTCGGAGAGCCGGGCCCGCATGACGCCCTTGTCCTGGGCGTGCACGAGGGCATCGGGTCCGGGGCGCACGGCGATCCCGGACTCGGCCAGCTGCCGGAGGTGCTCGGTGGGCACGTGCTCGTGGTCGAAGGTCACCACGGCGCAGCCGTCGGTCACCTTCTTCAAGGTGTCGAGGTCGGTGTAGTCGCCGACCACGTGGTCGGGGATCACCTGCGCGGCCGAGACGCCCTCGGCCTCGGCCAGCAGCCGCAGCGGGAGCCCGAGCGCGATCGCCGGCTGCGCCATCATCCGGGCGAGCTGGCCGCCCCCGATGACCGCAAGCGTGGGAGCGAGGTCGGACACGCTGCTCAGATTAGTGGGCGCAGCGCCGTGCACCCGGATCGGTAGGTCGCTCCGCGACCCATAGGTACAGTCACCGCCGTGAGTGAGCGCCCGTCGAAGAAGGAGATCCGCGCCTTCCTCGACGACCTCGACCCTGCCGATGTCGGGGGGCCGATGCAGGCCGCCGTCACGCGGGCGTTCCAGCGCATCTACCACTTCGCGGCGGCGCGCACCTGGCGTGACACCTGGTACCGCGGAACCCGGATCCGGGCCTATCCGACCGACCTGTGGACCTACCAGGAGCTGGTCGAGGAGCTGAAGCCCGGCTTGGTCGTCGAGACCGGCACCTACCGCGGCGGCACTGCGCTGTTCCTCGCCGACCGGCTGCAGCTGCTCGGCCGGGGACGCGTGGTGACCATCGACGCGGAGGTGGAGCCGAACCGTCCCCAGCACCCGCGGTTGACCTACGTGACCGGCCCGCCGACCGCGACCGACATCGTCGACGAGGTCCGCGACCGGCTGGACCCGTCAGCGCCGGTCTTGTTCCTCCTCGGCGCCGGCCGGACGAGGGACGAGGTGCTCGCGGAGCTCTCCGCCTTCGCGCCGATGGCGCCTCCCGGGTCGGCGATCGTGGTGGCCCACACCAACCTCGACGGCCCAGCCGATGCCGTCCGCGACTTCTTGGCCTCGACCGCTGATTTCGAGGTCGACCCGCGCGGCGAGCGACACGGTCTCACCCAGAGCCCCGGCGGGTTCCTGCGTCGGGTGTCCGGCGGCAGCGACGTCGAGACGACCACGTCGACCGGAGCGACCCAGGACGTCGACGCGGCAACGCCTGCGGTCCGGGCGATGGAGTCGCTGGTCTTCGACGGTGACCGACCACACGTGGTGCTGGTGCTGCAGGCCTTCGAACCGGGCGGCTTCTTCGCCGGCATCAAGACTGCCGTGCTGGCCGCGGCCCGGCTCGCGGGCGAGCTCGCGCTGGGTCTCCGCGTGCTCGTCGTCCAACCGGCCCGCTCCGGCACCCACGACGAGGCGCTGGCGGAGCTCGGCTCGATCGTGCGCGAGGCCGGCCTGCCCGGCGTCGCCGACTCGCTCCGGCTGAGCACGCCGATGGCACCGGAGAGCGGTGGTCACACGACCGACGACGTCTGGGTCGCGACGTACTGGACGACGGCCTGGGCGCTCAAGTCGCTGGCCCGCGCCGGCCGAGTTGCCGCGGACCGCGTCGTCTACCTCGTCCAGGACTTCGAGCCCGGCTTCTACCCCTGGGGTCCGCTCTACGCCAAGGCCTACTCCACCTACGACGCTGGCTTCCAGCCGCTGGTCAACTCCGCCTCGCTCGCGGCGTACGTCGCCGACGTCTCACCCACCACCCCCGACGTCGCCTTCGCCCCGGCGCTGGACGTGGGGCCGCTGCACGCGGCTGCCGAGCGCTGGCGACCGGCTGCCGGGGGTGAGGTGCGGGTGCTCTTCTACGCCCGGCCCGGTAAGCCGCGCAACATGTACGCCGCCGGGGTCGAGGCCCTGCGTCTGTGGGCCGAGCAGCTGCCCGACGGCGTGACCGGCGTGGTGCGCTTCGCGGGCGAGGAGATCGCCGACGAGGTGGACCTCGGGCCGCGGGCCCGGGTGGAGATGCTGGGCAAGCTCAGCTACGAGGGCTACCACGACCTGCTCGCCGACAGCGACGTCGGACTCGCCCTGATGCTCAGCCCGCACCCCGGTCACCTGGCGCTCGAGCTGCCGCTCGCAGGCATCCCCACGGTGACCAACGACTTCGCCGGCTACCGCGCCGCATGGGTGACCGGGCTGACCGTGAGCGGCACCGACCCGGCCTCGATCGCCGACGCGCTGCTGCACACCACCGACGCCGCTCGCGGCCTCACCCAGCACGTGCCGCACGACTACCAGGTCGACCTCGGGGTCACGCTCGAGCAGGCGGTCAGGAAGGTCGCACAGGGGCTGCGGTCTCGAAGCGCAGGCCCTGACCACGAATCGTCGTGATCAGGGTCGGGTGACGGGTGTCGTCACCGAGTTTGCGGCGTACCCACCCAAGGTGCACGTCGATGGTCTTCGACGACGTCCAGAACGTCGTTCCCCAGACGTCGCGCATCAGCTCGTCGCGGGTGACGATCTCCCCGGCGCGCTCTATCAACGCGCTCACGAGATCGAACTCCTTGCGCGACAAGACCACCTCGGTGTCCCCCACCCAGGCACGTCGGCTCGCGGGATCGAGCCTTACGTTCTGCACCTCGATCACGAGGTCAAGGTAGGGAACCTGTGCGGGCTGTGTCGGACTTTTGATGTTATTTCACCGTGGTGGCCTAGTCAGCAAGGCTCTTAATGTCGACGCACCGCAACCGGCTCGACGATGCCGAATCCGCGCACCGGGCGGCCGGGCAGACGCCGGGTCTCGAACTGGTCCTCGGGCAGCATCGCCGCGGTGGCCGCGTCGATGATGATCCGGTTGCGACGTGCCACGGCGGTCAGTCGTGCGGCCATGTTGACCGGCGGTCCGAACACGTCGCCGAGTCGCATCAGCACCGGGCCGCTCGCGAGACCGACCCGCACGTCGGGCATCCGGGAGTCGCGACCGACCACGTTGATGATCCCTTCGGCCGTGTCGTAACCGGCGATGGCATCGTCGTTCACGAACAGCACCGAGTCACCGATGCTCTTGATCACCCGCCCCCGCTGGGCCGCCACCACGTCGGCGCACCGCGACTCGAACAGCTCCACGAGGTCGCCGATCCGGCCGTGCGCCAGCTCGTTGGAGAGCGCCGTGAAGCTGACGATGTCGGCGAATCCGACGGTGAGCTGCACCGTGTGCAGGTCCTCCTCGTTGGCCCCCATCGCCTCCAGTCGGCTGGTCGCCGCTGCGAGGTGCCGCCGCCAGGCATAGATCAGGAGGTCCTCGAACGGCCTGCCGAACTCCTCGATCATCCGTAGCCCCGTCTGGGTGCGGGTCTCCGTGACGTCCTCGTCGGCGGCCAGCTCCTCGACCCGGTGCACCAGCGCGGCCACCTCCCAGTCGGCTAGCCGCGCCATGGTCTGGCCGACAGCCCGGGTCAGCGTGACCGCGAGGTCGAAGTCGATCAGGCCGCTGTCGATGGCTCCGACGATCTTCGAGACCGCGGCCACGTCGGACTCGGTGAAGGCCCGCGCACCGCCGGCCTCGGGAAAGCCGAGTGCGCGCCACAGACGACGAGCCTGGTCGAGCGTCACTCCGCTCTCGGTCGCCACCTCGGCGGCGCTGTAGAGCGGTTCCTCCCCGAGGATCGCCCGCCCCAGCTGGGCGTCCGGCTCAGACTCCTTCATCGGTGTGCGGATGTGGTTCCCGGACATCGTTGACGAGGTTGTGGATCAGGAGCTTGGTCTTCTCGACGCGCGGGACGTCGTGCAGCTCCACGGCGCCGTTGGTCGACGCGTCAGTGATGATCAGCGTTCCGCAGCCGAACGGCCGGTCGATCAGGTTGATCTCGATCGAGACGTCGCTGACCCGCTTGAGCGGGATGTCGTGGCCGCGTCGCGTGATGATCCCCCAGCGCGTGATGATCCGCCGGTCGGTGACGGCGTGCACGGCGGCGAGCCACAGGAAGAACGGACGGACGACGAACCAGAGGATGGCGATGCCGACGAGGATCCAGACGACCTTGGTGACGGTGTCCTGGTCGATCCATCGCTGCACCGCCACGCCGATGGCCAACAGGACCACGAGCGCGAACACCGCCGGGAAGAGAGCCTTCGGGTGCTGGCGCATGCTCATCAATACTGTCTCGCCCTCGTTGAGGAGCTTCTTGGAGATGGCCACCCAGGGATCATGTCACTCTCGTGGACGGACGTGCACTACATCGCCGGCGCCGATGGCGCGCTCGCCCTCGGCGGTGGCGACGACGAGCTGGCCGGTGGGGTCGATGCCGGTGGCCCGCCCCTCCAACGTCGAGCCGTCGGGCAGGTCGACCCGCACGTCCTGGCCGACGGTCACGCACGCCTTGGCGTAGGACTCCGCGACCCGCATGCCGTTGAGGTCGCCGCCCGCCTGCCACGCGTCGTACGCCTCGCGGATCGAGGCCAGCAGATCGAAGAAGACCTCTGTGCGATCGGGCTCCTCGCCCGACTCGATCGACAGCGACGTCGCCTCCGGCACGGGCAGCTCGTCCTCGGTCATGGAGGTGTTGAGCCCGACGCCGACGACGGCAGCGGGGCCATCGGGAGTGTCGATCCGCTCGACCAGGATGCCGGCGACCTTGCGGTCACCGATGAGTACGTCGTTGGGCCACTTCACGCCGGCGTCGAGCCCCCGGGCCTTGAGCGCCTTGTCGACGGCGTAGCCGGTGAGCAGCGGCAGCCAGGGCCAGGAGCGGGTGGGTGCCGTCGGCCGGAGCAGGAGCGAGAACGTGAGGGCAGTGCCGGGCGGCGTCTCCCACGAGCGGTCCAGGCGCCCGCGCCCCGCCGTCTGGTGGTCGGCCACCACCACGAGGCCCTCGGGGGCACCCGCCAGCGCGCGCTCGACCACGACGGCGTTGGTCGACGGCGTCTCGTCGAGAACCTCGATGGTCACGTCGGCGACCAGGTCCGGGTTGGCCGTCAGGCGAGCCTTGTCGAGGGGTGGGCGCGCGGCGGGGTCCTGGGTCACGCGCACTACATTGTCCTACCGACCCGAGTCAGGCCAACCAGTTCGAGCAACGGGAGAGTCAGTCACGTGAACGCACAACCCGGCGAAGGCGTCGACGTCCCGACGGACATCGACATCCACACCACGGCCGGCAAGCTGGCCGACCTGGACCGTCGCCTCGACGAGGCCGTACACGCCGGGTCCGCCAAGGCGATCGAGAAGCAGCACGCCAAGGGCCGCAAGACCGCCCGTGAGCGGATCGAGATCCTCTTCGACGAGGGCTCCTTCGTCGAGCTCGACGAGCTGGCGAAGCACCGGTCCACGGCGTTCGGCCTGCAGGACCGGCGGCCCTACGGCGACGGCGTGATCACCGGCTACGGCACGATCGACGGGCGCCAGACCTGCGTCTTCAGCCAGGACTTCACGATCTTCGGTGGCTCGCTGGGTGAGGTCTACGGCGAGAAGATCACCAAGGTCATGGACCTCGCGATCAAGACCGGCTGCCCGATCATCGGCATCAACGAAGGGGCCGGGGCCCGGATCCAGGAGGGCGTGGTCTCGCTCGGCCTCTACGGCGAGATCTTCCGTCGCAACGTGCACGCCTCGGGGGTGATCCCGCAGATCTCGATGATCATGGGCTCCTGCGCCGGCGGCCACGTCTACTCCCCCGCGGTCACCGACTTCACGGTCATGGTCGACGGCACGTCCAACATGTTCATCACCGGCCCCGACGTGATCAAGACCGTCACCGGCGAGGACGTGACGATGGAGGAGCTGGGCGGAGCCCGGACCCACAACACCAAGTCGGGCAACGCCCACTACATGGCCTCCGACGAGGACGACGCGCTCGAGTACGTCAAGGCCCTGCTGTCGTTCCTGCCGCAGAACAACCTCGACGAGGTGCCGTCGTACGACGATCCGGCAGATCTCGAGATCACCGAGCTCGACCGCAGCCTCGACACCCTGATCCCGGACTCGACGAACCAGCCCTACGACATGCACGACGTGTTCACGGCGGTGCTCGACGACCAGGAGTTCCTCGAGGTCATGGAGCTGTTCGCTCCCAACCTGATCGTCGGCTTCGGCCGGGTCGAGGGCCAGTCGGTCGGCATCGTGGCCAACCAGCCGATGCAGTTCGCGGGCACGCTCGACATCGACGCCTCCGAGAAGGCAGCGCGGTTCGTCCGCTTCTGCGACGCGTTCAACATCCCCGTGCTGACCTTCGTCGACGTGCCCGGCTTCCTGCCCGGCACCGACCAGGAGTGGAACGGCATCATCCGTCGCGGCGCGAAGCTGATCTACGCCTACTCCGAGGCGACCGTGCCGCTGATCACCGTGATCACCCGCAAGGCCTACGGCGGCGCCTATGACGTGATGGGCTCCAAGCACCTCGGGGCCGACATCAACGTCGCCTGGCCGACCGCGCAGATCGCGGTGATGGGCGCCCAGGGAGCCGTCAACATCCTCTACCGCAAGGAGCTGGCCGAGGCGGCCGAGGCCGGCACCGAGGCCGAGAGGCGCGCCGAGCTGATCACCGAGTACGACGACACGCTCGCCAACCCCTACCTCGCCGCCGAGCGTGGCTACGTCGATGCCGTGATCACTCCGCACGAGACCCGCGCCGAGGTCGTCCGCGGGCTCCGCCTGCTGCGGTCGAAGCGCGCGACGCTTCCCGCGAAAAAACATGGAAATATCCCGCTGTGAGTGGGGCGGAGCGTCCCCGGCAAGCAGCGGGTATCGCCGACTCGGCGGAACGTCCGGAGGAGCGAAGCGGGGGAGGACTTTGCGCCGCGTCGACGCGACGCAATGCCAGCTGTGAGCGGACTACGAGGCCCTCGAGCGAAGCGAGCCAGGGCGGACGCTGTCCGCGAGTCACCCAAGGCAACCGGAAGAGCGAAGGTGACCACGTGACGCCGACCGACAAAGACGACGAGGTCTCGACAAGCTCGACCACCGAAGCCCAGCCTGTGCTCCGAGTGATCAACGGCGACGCAACCCCCGAGGAGGTTGCGGCGCTGGTGGCCGTGTTCGCCTCCCTCGGCGGCGATGCGGCTTCGCCCAAGCGGCGTACGCCGGAATGGTCGGCGCACCACCGCAAGGTCCGCACCACGCTCCCCCACGGTCCCGGCGGGTGGCGCAGCAGCGCCCTCCCTCGCTAGTGATCCGCGGGTCGCTGCTGCTTCATCACGGTATGTAGCCGAACCTCCGCTTCCCATGGTGAGCAACCCGTGGGAAGCGGCGACTCACCTACATACCGTGATGAAACAGTGACGACCACCGCCTCAGCCCAGGCGACGTAGTTTGTCTTGAACCCGTCGCGCGGTGATGCGAGGCCGCTCGAAATCGCTCCAGGTTATTCGGACCAGGCGGCAGTCAGTGACCGCGCGAATCAGGTCCTCACGCTGCTTCTCAGCGAACACGACCTGACCGACGTCCTGGCCGGGCTTGAGCAGCCGGCCGTACTTGACCTTCCCGTCGAATTCCCCCATAAGCCCGTGGTCCGGCCAACCCCAGTCGCAGATCCCGATCAGTTCGCCTTCGCGGTCGTAGACCTCGTATTGGAGCTGCGGGGCTGGGATGTGGTTAGCCCAGAACAAGTGTCTGCCCAACGACTCGCCGGGCGACCCAGACCGGCCGTCCGCCATTCGCACGGGCAGGTGCATCGACCGCATGAAGGGCCAGGGCTCCATGAGCCCGAACTGCTCCTCGAGCCGGTCGGGAGTCGCCAGCTCCATCCGAAGCAGGCCGTCCGCGATGACGAGTCGAGCGGCGGGAAGCTTGGCTCTGGAGCCAGCTTCGAGCACACACCTCTCAGGAATCAGGACGCGATGTCCATCGCGCTCAACCACCTCGTGGGCGAGGCTCACTCCCTCGTGATGGACAACGTCTCCCTCGAGCCGGCCCGCGCCGCCGTCGAGCCTGGTCACGTGAACGCGACTCAAATCGAGCCCCCAGGTCGGAATGTCCCAGTCGATGACGCCCGAAGCATGACTGAGAGCGACGTTCGATCCCAACGAATGCAAAACCGCTGCGGATCGGACCCGGTGACGTCCCTCGTCGTCGAGCTGCGCCCATACGTCAGTGAAGGTGTAGTAGCCACGTCGGAACCGAAACCAGATTTCGTACCTGACCGCCCGCGCGATCGCCTTGTCGTCGTAACCGCAGTCACGGGCGTCGGCGCGAGTGAAGAAGCCCCGTGTCTCTACCAAATGTCTGAGCGGATCCATGCTGTGGAGCATCCATTGGATCTGGGGCCTCCCAGCCTGGCATCGTCCTCCCTGTGAAGGAGGCTCCTCGGACCGGTGACATGTGGGCGACTGATGGGCTGAGCCCAGGTTGTCGCTGCCGCGTCATCACGGTATGCAGCCGAACCTCCGCTTCCCATGGTGAGCACCCCGTGGGAAGCGTCGACCCACCTGCATACCGTGATGAAGCAGCGACACGCTCCGACTAAGGTCGCCGACGTGACCACGCTAGTCCTAGCCTCGGCCTCGCCGGCGCGGCTGGCGACGCTGAGGAGTGCCGGCATCGAGCCGATCGTGATCGTGTCCGGCGTCGACGAGTCACAGGTGACCGACGTGGCCCCGGCCGAGGTGGCGCTGCAGCTGGCCGAGCTGAAGTGCTCTGCGGTGGCCCAACGGGATGAGGTACCCGCGGGTGCCCTGGTGCTCGGCTGCGACTCCGTCCTCGAGCTCGACGGCAAGGCGCTGGGCAAGCCCGATGACGCCGCCGACGCCACCCGCCGCTGGCGGTCGATGCGCGGGCGCATCGGGGTGCTGCACTCAGGCCACTGCCTGCGCGACACCGTCGACGGACGTACGGCGGCCGCGACCGCCTCGACCACGGTGCACTTCGCCGACCTCACCGATGCCGAGATCGACGCCTACGTCGCCACCGGCGAGCCGCTGCACGTGGCAGGCGCGTTCACGATCGACGGGCTCGGCGGCGCCTTCGTCACCGGCATCGAGGGCGACCACCACAACGTCGTCGGGGTCAGCCTGCCGTTGCTGCGCGAGCTCCTCGGCGAACTCGGTCACTCCTGGACCGAGCTCTGGGCGGTCAGCCCGTGAACAGCGAGGAAGCCTTGCGGGCCGTCTCGACCACGCCGTAGATCAGCGGGATGCCGACCACGGCCCAGGCAACGACGAGTCGTGCGCTCATGCCGAGCTCCTTTCGGACTGATCGGCCGACTGTTCGTGGAAGCGTTCGGCAACGGGCCTGATCAGCAGGTTGGCGACGAACCCGACCGCGAGCACGCCCACCATGGTCAGCAGCGCCGGACGGTAGGCGTCGGCGGTCAGCTCACCGGGCGTGCCCTCGGCGTCCAGGAACGCGTTGACGATGAGCGGACCGGCCACTCCCGCGGCCGACCAGGCGGTGAGCAGCCGACCGTGGATCGCGCCCACCTGGAACGTGCCGAACAGGTCACGGAGGTAGGCCGGGACGGTTGCGAATCCACCGCCGTAGAACGAGATGATCACGGCTGCGAACAGGACGAAGAGCACCGTGGCGCTCGAGCCCGCAGTGGCGAGCAACAGATAGAGCCCCAGGCCGAGACCCAGGTAGAGCAGGTAGATCGGCTTGCGTCCGATGACGTCGGAGGTCGACGACCAGACGAACCTCCCACCCATGTTGGCGATCGACAGCAGCCCCACAAAGCCTCCCGCGGCGGCCGCGCTGACGCTCGATGTGCCGTTCTCGCGGAAGAAGTCCTGGATCATCGGGGAAGCCTGCTCGAGGATCCCGATGCCTGCGGTGACATTGCAGAACAGGACCGTCCAGAGGAGCCAGAACTGTGGGGTCTTGATCGCGTTGTCGGCCGAGACGCTCGCCGTGGTCACCAGGCTCTTCTCGGCCACCTGCTCCGGGTCCCAGCCCTCGGGCGTCCAGTCGTCGGGTGGCACCCGCACGGTGAACGCGCCGAACATCATGAACGCCAGGTAGACCAGACCGAGGGTGACGAACAGCAGCATCACGGCGTGGCCACTGGCCACCGAGTCCAGATCGGTCGACACGTACGACGAGTCGTAGAGCTCCATCAGCCGGCCGCTCAACGGGCTCGCGATGAGCGCGCCACCGCCGAACCCCATGATGGCCATCCCGGTGGCGAGACCGGGGCGGTCGGGGAACCACTTGATCAGGGTCGACACCGGCGAGATGTACCCGATACCGAGTCCGATGCCGCCGATCACGCCGTAGCCGAGGTAGACCAGCCACAGCTGTTCCGTCCCGATGCCGATCGCGCCCACCAGGAATCCGGTCGACCAGAACAACGCGGAGGTGAACATGGCCGCTCGCGGGCCGTTGCGATCCACCCACTTCCCCATCACCGCAGCGGAAAGCCCGAGCATCACGATCGCGATCGAGAAGATGATGCCGACGGCAGTCAGGCTGGTATCGAAGTGGTTGACCAGCGCGGTCTTGTAGACGCTGGTCGCGTACGCCTGGCCGATGCAGAGATGGACGGCCAGTGCCGCGGGTGGGATCAGCCAGCGGCTGTAACCCGGACCCGCGACGGTGCGCTCGCGCGCGAGGAACGATGGCAGCACGACAGCCTCCGGAGTGGTTGAGTCGTCAAGCAAACGACCCGTACCCAAAACGTGATCGGGCTAAGCCTCTACGGGGCCTTGACCGCCAGCACTGGGCAGTGCGCGTCGATCAGCACCTGCTGGGCCACGCTGCCCATGATCATCTTGCCGACCGGCGTACGCCGCCGCAGACCGATCACGAGAAGCTCGGCATCGACCTCGCCGGCGATGCGGACGATCTCCTCTGCGATGTCCGCGCCCATGCCCTGGCGCACCGAGGTCGTCACCCCGTCCTCTGCCGCGAGGCGCGACTCGAGGTCCGTCACGGCTCCGCTGCTGAGGTACTTCTTGTCGATCAGCGAGTCGCCCCGCGTCGCGTTGACCACGAGCAGGTCGGTGTCGCGCAGCCGGGCCTCCGCGAGGCCGGCGGTCAGCGCCGCCTCGCCGTGCTGGTTGGGGATGTAGCCGACAACGACGGTCATACCCGCACCTCCTCCTGGTCTCGGGGACGGATTCGGTCGATCACGATCGGCGTCAGGATCGCGATCACGATCACGACGTAGAGCGCGACCGCCAGGCCCTCGTTGAACAGGCCGCTGATGTCGCCGTTGGAGATGTCGAGCGCCTCGCGCATCTTGACCTCCATCAGCGGGCCGATGATCACGCCCAGGATCAGCGGGAGGATCGGGATGCCGAAGCGGCGGACCGCGAAGCCGACCAGACCGAACACCAGCAGCAGCGCGATGTCGAAGGGGTTCTGGTCGACCGCGTAGGCGCCGAGCGAGGCGAAGAACAGGATGCCGGCGTAGAGCTGGGGGCGCGGGATCTGCAGCAGCTTGGCCCAGAGCGGTGCCAGCGGCAGGTTGATCACCAGCAGCAGCGCGTTGCCGATCAGCAGGCTGGCGAGCAACGTCCAGATCAGGTCCGGCTGATCGGTCATCAAGGTCGGCCCGGGCTGGATGCCGTAGGTCGTCATCGCGGCCAGCAGGATCGAGGCGGTCGCCGTCACCGGGATGCCGAGCGTCAGCAACGGCACGAACATGCCGGCGGCGCTCGCGTTGTTGGCCGCCTCGGGTCCGGCGACGCCCTCGATCGCGCCGTTGCCGAACTCGTCTCCGTGGCGCGACAGCTTCTTCTCGGCGATGTAGGACAGGAAAGTCGGAGTCTCGGCACCGCCGGCAGGCAAGGCGCCGAACGGGAACCCGATCGCGGTGCCACGCAACCAGGGCTTCCACGAGCGGGCCCAGTCCTCGCGACCCATGAACGGGCGGCCCACGGGGATCACGTCGATCGGCTTTCGTCGCAGGTGGGCGGCGATCCAGAGCGACTCCCCGATCGCGAACAGGCCGACCGCCACCACCACGATGCTGACGCCGTCGATGAGCTCGGTCAGGCCAGCGGTGAGCCGCGCCTGGCCAGTGGACCGGTCGAAGCCGATCAGCCCGATCGTGAGGCCGATGAACAGCCCGATGAAGCCGCGCAGCTTCGAGGTGCCGAGCACGCCCGTGACGAGCACGAGCGACAGCAACATGATCGCGAAGAACGACGGCGCCCCGATCTTGACCGCCTGCTCGGCGATCGTCGGCGCGAAGAGCGCCACCAGCAGCGTGCCGATGGTGCCCGCGATGAACGACCCGATGGCAGCGGTGGCCAGTGCCTGCGCGGCTCGCCCCTTCTTCGCCATCTTGTTGCCCTCGATGGCGGTCATCACCGACGCCGACTCGCCTGGGGTGTTGAGGAGGATCGAGGTGGTCGAGCCGCCGTACATGCCGCCGTAGTAGATGCCGGCGAACATGATCAGGGCCTGCGTGACGTCGAGGCCGTAGGTGATCGGCAGCAGCAGCGCGAGTGCCATCGCCGGGCCGATGCCGGGCAGTACGCCGACGAACGTGCCGATGAGCACACCGATGGCGGCGTAGAGCAGGTTCTCGAGCGTGAAGGCGCTCTGGAAGCCGTCGAGGAGAAGGTCGAGGTTGTCCATCAGAGAATCCCGTCCAGGATCCCGGGCGGAAGTGGCACGTCGAGGCCGCTGTAGAAGAAGTACCAGGACCCGACCGACATCACCGCGCCCACGATCAGGTCACGCACGAGCGTGCGACTGCCCAACGCCCACGCGCAGCCGGCGAACAGCAACGCACCGGTGATCGCCCAGCCCAGCACGTTCACCAGCAGCAGGTTGAGCACCAGGATGCCGACCAGCTTGACAACGGTCACCCAGTCGGCCGGAGAGGTCGGGTCGATGTCCTCGCCGGCCTCGGCCTCGCCGACATCTCCCCGAGAAGTGGCGACGGCCAGCGCGATGGCAAGCACGACCATCCCCGTACCGATCAGGTAGGGGAAGACGCGCGGGCCGACCGGGTCGCCGAAACCCACATTGAGCCCGCGGGCGTCGATCAGGGTGTAGCTCCCGACCGCCGCCAGAACGGCGGCCAGCCCGTACTGCGCCCTGTCGACCTGGTGGTCGACCTGGTGGTCGACCTGGTGGTCGGCCGACTGATGGGTCGTCTCGTGCTCGCTCACAGCAGCCCCAGATCCTCGAGGGTCCCGGAGACCCGCTCGTCCTGTTCCTTCAAGAAGGTCTCGAAGTCGTCGCCGGTCTTGAAGTCGTCGGTCCAGCCGTAGGTTTCGAGCTGCTCGGCCCAGGCCTTGGTGTCGTGCATCTCCTGGAGGTAGGCGACCAGCTCGTCGCGACGCTCGTCGCTGATGTCGGGCGGGGCCAGTACGCCGCGCCAGTTGAGGAAGACCAGGTCGATGTCGCTCTCGGTGAGGGTCGGCACGTCCTGCAGGGCGGGCTGCGGCTGCCGCTCCTCGCCCGAGACCGCGAGCACCCGGAGCTCACCCTCCTCGATCTGGGTCTCGAACTCGGCCAGGCCCGAGAAGCCGACGTCGATCTTTTCGCCGAGCAGGGCGCTGGTCAGCGGTCCGCCGCCGTCGTAGGAGACGTAGTTGACGTCGTTGGGATCGATGCCGATCGTCTGCGCCAGCTGCATCGGGAACAGGAAGTCGGGGCCGCCGGGCGACGAGCCGCCGCCGACGGCAAGCCCACCGGGATCGTCGGCCCAGGCCTGGGCGAGGTCCTCGATCGTCTTGAAGGGCGAGTTGCCCGGCACCAGAACCCCCTCCGGCTCACTGATCAGCTGCGCCAGCGGGGTCGCGTCGGTGAGCCGGAGCTCGTTGCCGAACGAGTAGAGCGACCCGACCACACCGAGGCCGACGGTGATCAGCGTGTGCTCGTCACCGGTGTCACCGACCATGTCGGTGAAGGCGTTGGTGCCGCCGGCACCTTCGATGTTGTCGACGGTGATGTCGCCACCGGTGATGTCGGCGTCCTCCATCACCTTCACCGCGGCCCTGCCGGTCTGGTCGTAACCGCCGCCGGGCGCGTTGGGGATGATCATCAGGATGTCGCGCGGGTCGTCGCCACGGGTGACGCCGCACGCGGACAGCGGCGCCACGACGAGCAGCGCCAGGCAACCAGCGAGCGCCGAATTTCTCCGAGGATGTCGCACGCGCAGCAACCTACTCCCCTACGGACACCGCCGGGTCGTCGTAGATCTCGACCAGGGTGATCGGCCGCTTGAAGACGAAGATGCGGAAGAGGTAGAACCGCGCGCCCAGGCCCAGTGCCGCACCGATCAGGTTCGCGGAGACGTTGTCGGCGACGGGCCCGTCGAGAGTGAGCACGCCTCGGCTGAACCACAGGCACAGCACCGGCAGGATCATGGTGGCGACGTTGATGGCTGCGTACGCCGTCCACCCGCCGTCGGCATGGCTGGGGGGTCGGTGCCGGAACGCCCAGTTGCGACTGCCGTGATAGCTGATCACCATGCCAACGCTGTGCGCGAGCACGTAGGCCAGGTAGGGCTGCCCGGAGAGCGGTGCCGTGCTGTCGATGCCGAAGCCGTGGACCAGGAAGTTGAACAGGAGCAGGGCCACGAGGGTGGCGACGCCGCTCACCGCGGCGTATTTGCCCAGCTCGGCGCGCAGACGCACGACACGGCTGGGCATGGGAAATGTTAACCCGACTACTCGACGGGCAGGCCGAGCCCTCGCGCGATCAGCATCCGCTGCACCTCGGAGGTGCCCTCGCCGATCTCGAGGATCTTGGCGTCGCGGTAGAACCGCGCGACGGGGTACTCCTCCATGAAGCCGTAGCCGCCGAAGACCTGGGTCGCGATCCGGGTCGCACTCACGGCGGACTCGGTCGCGTAGAGCTTGGCCACCGCGGCGGCGCGCTTGAACTCCTTGAGGGGTGCGTCGGCATCCTTCATCGCCGCTGCCTTGTAGGTCAGCGCGCGCGATGCCTGGAGCATCACCTCGAGGTCGGCGATCTGGAAGGCGACGCCCTGCTTGCGGCCGATCGGGCCGCCGTAGGTCTGGCGCTCGCCGGCGTACGCGACGCTGAGGTCGAGGCAGGCCTGGATGCACCCGACCGCCAGCGCGGCGATCGCGACCCGGCCGTCGTCGAGGATTTGCAGGAACTCCGCGTAGCCGCGGCCGCGGTCGCCGAGCAGGTTGCTCTCGGGCACCCGGACGTCGTCGAGCGTCAGGGGGTGGGTGTCGGAGGCGTGCCAGCCGAGCTTGTCGTAGGCCTTCTCGGCCGTGAATCCGGGAGTGCCGCTGGGCACGATGAGAGCCGAGATCTCGGGCTTGCCAGACTCGCTGACGCCGGTACGCGCGGTCACCGTCACGCACGACGTGATGTCGGAGCCGGAGTTGGTGATGAACTGCTTGGCACCGTTGATGACCCACTCGCCATCGGTCAGCTCGGCCCGGGTCGCGGTCGCGCCGGCGTCGGATCCGCCGGCCGGCTCGGTCAGCCCGAAGCCCGCAAGCTTGTCGCCCGCGACCAGCTCGGGCAGCCACGTGTCCTTCTGCTCCTTGGTGCCGTAGGTCTGGATCGGGTTGATGCCGAGCCCGACCGCGGCCTCGAGGGTGACACCGATCGACTGGTCGACCCGCCCGAGCTCCTCGATCGCCACGCAGAGGCTCGTGAAGTCGCCGTCGTCGCCCGCGCCGCCGTACTCCTCGGGTGCGGTCAGGCCGAACAGTCCGAGCTTGCCCAGCTTCTGCACGACCTCCACCGGGAAGTGGTGGTCCCGGTCCCATTGGGCGACGTAGGGGGCGATTTCGGCCTCCGCGAACTCGCGGACGCTGTGACGGAACTCTTCGTGCTCTCGAGACAGGTCGTAGGACATGCAACAAGAGTAACGCCCCAGGTTAGCGTTTGTTAACCTGCCGCGGTTGGGCAGAGTTCACGGCACGGTGAGACCCACGACTAAGAGGCCTGTCGTGAGGTCGATCAGCCGGTCCGGATCGAGGCCGTCGGGCCGCTCGAGCGCGATCCGGAGACATGCGTTGAGGGTGACGCCGAGCGCGAGGTAGACCCGCGCATCGACCTCGTCGGCCGCCAGTCGCGGCGCGTGCTGTGCCGTGAACATCCGAGCAAACTGACCCAGCTGCGCCTCGACCGCAGGAAGGGCGTTGGCGTGGCTGCCGAGCGGCACCTCGTCGAGGAGTGCCTTCACCACCGGCCCGTGCTCGACCAGCGCGTCGACCAGGGTCGAGACCACGTGGCGTACGCCGGCGAAGGCCTCGAGCCGGACCGCCGCGACCATCGCCTCGGTGAGGTCGGCGACCACCGTCTCGGTCACGCGCCGCCGCAGGTGCTCCATCAGGTCGGTGCGGTCCTCGAAGTAGCGGTAGAGCGAACCGACGCTCACCTCCGCCTCCGCGGCGACCCGGTTGGTCGACAGGCCGGCGTAACCCCGCTCGGCCAGAACCTGAGCGGTCGCAGTCAGGATCCGGTCACGCATCTCCTTCGACCGCGCCTGGACAGGCCTGGTGCGGGGCATCCTTGGTACCTCCTAGAACGCGAGTAGAACCTGAGTAGTTGCTCACCTTATCCTGACGACATGACCGATGTCGTGCACGATCGCCCGACGCCCACTCGCTTCGGTGCCGACCGGGCCTGGTCGGAGAAGGCGGCCCGGCCACTGCGCCTGGCGGCCGGTCCAGGGGCGCGACCGAGTGCTGCCGAGGTCGGCCGACTCGCGGCGGGTCTGCTGCGCCGCGATGAGCCGGCCGCGGCACTCGCCCGAGCCGTGCGCGAGGAGCGGACCGTCTCGATGGGGCAGATCCGGACGGCGCTGAACGACGGAGTGGACGCCGAGACCCCGGCCCCGCTGCGCGACCTCTTCGCGACGGTGGAGCGGCGCCCGGACTGGGTCGACGACGAGCTGCTCGCCCGAGGCGGTCGGGCCTGCCGCGCGTTCGGCATCGACACCGCCCTCGTGCTGACCTTCGGTTCGCTGCTCGGCGGCTACCGCACCTCCGCGGCCCTCGAGCCGCTGGTGCGCACCGGGCGACTGACCGGGGAAGAAACTCTGCGACGCATCGGGGAGACCACGGCGTGGTGGCGGGGCGTCACGGCGCCCGGCGGTCTCGCGCGCGACGCCGAGGGTTGGCGCCTGGCGGTCCACGTCCGGATCATGCACGGGCTCGTCAACCACATGCTGGAGCAGGACCCGACCTGGGACTGGGCGAAGCGCGGCGTACCGATCAACCAGTACGACCAAGCCTCGACTCTCGGCGTCTTCTCCACCTCGTTCATGCTGCACGCGCGGTTGCTGGGTGTGCGCATCTCGCGCGCTGACTCCGCCGCGATCATGCATCTGTGGTCGTACGTCGGCTGGCTGATGGGCGTCGACGAGGAGTGGTTGCCGCGCACCGAGCGGCAGGGTCGGCGCGTTCTCTATCGGATGCTCTCGAACGACCCGCCGCCCGACGCGAACTCGCGCGCGCTCGCACAGGCACTCATGGGCATCTACGAGCAGTCGCCGATGACCCCTCGGCGGCGCCGGTTCGAACGCGAGCGCGGGCTGAGCGTCGCCACCTGGCTGCTCGGCCGGGCGGCGATGCGTGACCTCGGCCAGCCCGCCCGACTGCCGTGGTACCCGCTGCTCCGGATCGCCTCCAACGTGTTCTGGAGTCACGGCGTGGGCCGACTGCCGGGCGGCCAAGCAAGGCTGATCGATCGCGCCGAGCGCTGGTACGTCCGGGAGATCGAGCGGCTGTATCCCGGGGAGACCCCGAACGTCGGCGCGCTTCGCTAGGCGCAGTTGTCGCAGATGCCGGTGGCCGGGAGCGCCATGAAGCAGGAGGGGCAGACCGCGACGGGCCTGTCCGTCTTCGCGACCCGCTTCGGTGCGGGCGGCTTGGGCTCGCGCGGCGTACGGGTGGCGCGGGGCGCGCGCGGCGGCCGGTTGACGGTGATCGAGAGCGGAGCCGGCTCTCCTCCACCGGCCGGGGCCGACCCGGCCCAGCGGTAGCACTCGAGTCGCACCCGCGCAGACTGCAGGTCGTCGTGCTGTCCCACCACGAGGGACGTGAGCGGCGGCTGGCCGCTCATCTCGCAGTACTTGCCGACCGGGCCGAGCACCTTGTCCAGCCACCGTCCGAAGGGGCGGGTGGTGCGGATCGAGGTCGTCGCCTGGAGCTCCTCCGCAAGCTCCGGCTCACGGACCACGCCGTGATAGGTGTCCGCCGTCCTGAGCAGGATCGCGTGGGCGGCGCGCGCCCAGGCCTCGAGTGCCACGGACTCGGAAGTGGGCGTGCCGTCGGGCTCGTGCCAGAACCCTTTGCGTTCCTGTACGTACTCAGACACGACCGCTGAGTCTAGGGTCGCCTCATGAAGACCTACCGCAGCGGTCGCGCTTGGCTCCCCGCAATGGTCGCTTCGGCGGCGTTCGCGCTGACCCTCGTCGCCCTCCAGCTGATCTTCCACTACGGCTACGACGACAAGTTCACGCCCGAGTCCGACTCGGTGTTGCCGTGGTTGTTCCGCACCAACCTGGGCTTCTGGGGCCCAGGCGCGTTCGACCCCGACGAGACCGAGGTGGTCATCGCCAACGTGGCCGGCGGTGTGACGCTGATCGTCGTTGTCTTCCTCCTCGTGTGGCTCGCCATTCGCGGGACCGCACCGGGATCGGCGTCGGTGCCCGGGTTCCTCAGCATCTGGGCCGCGACGATGATCGCGGCTCCCGTGGGCGCAGTGGTGATCACCGTGATCCGGCTCGCCGACGACGACGTCCCGATGGGGCCGGTCATCGCCGCATCGGTGCAGAACAGCGATTACGGCCTCAAGTGGGGCTGGATCGCGGCATTGATCGCGAGCCTCGCGTGGGTCGTGGCCCGGCCCAGCCCGGGTCCCGCCAAGCCGACGTACACACCTCCGCCCCTGCCGGCCACACCGGCCGGCGCACACGTCGCCCCCACAGATCCGCCTCCCCCGCCTCCGACGACGTCGTTCCCCGACCCGTCGGCCTGAGCCCGTCCCACTGTTGCCAGGCTGACGCGGGGCCTGCCCGGACGGGCGATACCCTGCCCGGCGGAGATCAGTCCTCCCCGAGCAGCCCCCGAACGCCGCAGTGCAGGAGTCAAAGGTGCCCGACAGCAAGCCTCTCGAGAAGGTCCTCGTCGCCAACCGAGGCGAGATCGCCGTCCGCGTGATCCGGGCGTGCAAGGACGCAGGGATCGGCAGCGTCGCGGTGTACGCCGACCCCGACCGCGACGCGCTGTTCGTGCGACTGGCCGACGAGGCGTACTCCCTGGGTGGCGCAACCCCGGGCGAGTCCTACCTCGACATCGCGAAGATCATCGCCGTCGCCGACAAGGCGGGCGCCGACTCGGTGCACCCCGGCTACGGCTTCCTCGCCGAGAACGCCGACTTCGCCCAGGCGGTCATGGACGCCGGGCTCACCTGGATCGGCCCGCCGCCCTCAGCGATCGAGGCGCTGGGCGACAAGGCCAAGGCCAAGCACATCGCCGACAAGGCGAACGCTCCGCTCGCCCCCGGCACCAAGGACCCCGTCAAGGACGCGGACGAGGTCGTGGCGTTCGCGAAGGAGTACGGGCTGCCCGTGGCGATCAAGGCGGTGTTCGGCGGCGGCGGTCGCGGCCTCAAGGTCGCCCGCACGCTCGAGGAGATCCCGGACGCCTTCGAGTCGGCGGTCCGGGAGGCGGTCAGCGCGTTCGGTCGAGGTGAGTGCCTCGTCGAGAAGTTCCTCGACAAGCCGCGCCACGTCGAGACCCAGTGCCTGGCCGACCAGCACGGCAACGTCGTCGTGATCTCCACCCGCGACTGCTCGCTGCAGCGTCGCAACCAGAAGCTGGTCGAGGAGGCGCCCGCGCCGTTCCTGACCGACGCCCAGACGACCGAGCTCTACGAGTCCTCGAAGCGCATCCTGCGTGAAGCCGGCTACTACGGCGCCGGCACCTGCGAGTTCCTCGTGGCCCAGGACGGCACCATCTCCTTCCTCGAGGTCAACACCCGACTCCAGGTGGAGCACTGCGTCTCCGAGGAGGTCACCGGCATCGACCTGGTCCGCGAGATGTTCCGGATCGCGGCCGGCGAGGAGCTCGGCTATGACGACCCGGAGATCCGTGGCCACTCGATCGAGTTCCGCATCAACGCCGAGGACGGCGGCAACAACTTCATGCCGGCCCCCGGCACCCTCACCGCGTGGGAGCCGCCGAGCGGGCCCGGTGTCCGCCTCGACGGCGGCTATGTCACCGGGGAGACCATTCCTGGCGCGTTCGACTCGCTGATCGCCAAGCTGATCGTCACCGGCCGCGACCGCACCCAGGCGCTGGAGCGCTCGCGCCGGGCCCTGGCGGAGTTCGTGGTCGACGGGATGCCCACCGTGATCCCGTTCCACCGGGCGGTCGTCGACGACGCGGCGTACATCGGTGACGGCGACAGCTTCTCTGTCTACACCCAGTGGATCGAGACCGACTTCGACAACCAGATCGCGCCGTACGCCGGCGACTCGGCCGAGGCCGACGAGCCGGTCGAGCGACAGAGCGTCGTGGTCGAGGTCGGTGGCCGCCGGCTCGAGGTCGTGCTCCCCGGCGGGCTCGGCATCTCCACGGGCGGAGCCGCAGGGGCGAAGAAGCCGAAGCGCGCAGGTGGCAAGAAGGCCGGTGCGGCGGCCAGCGGAGATGCCGTGACCAGCCCGATGCAGGGCACCATCGTCAAGATCGCCGTCAAGGAGGGCCAGGAGGTCGCCGAGGGCGACGTCGTGGTCGTGATGGAGGCGATGAAGATGGAACAGCCGATCAAGGCGCACAAGGCCGGCACGGTGACCGGCCTGCAGGCCGAGGTCGGCGCCACGGTCAGCAACGGTGCCGTGATCTGTGAGCTCAAGGACTGAGCACTGACCACTCTCCGTGAGCCAAGCCAACGGGTCAGCCCCCGGGCCCGGCTGATGTGGCAGCTCAGCGGCCTCATCGAGGGCCTGGTCCTGATCGCCGGTCCGACGGTCGTGGTGATCGTCTGGGACGACCTGGACTTCGGATGGTGGATGGTCGCCGTCGCCGTCGCGGTCCTCACGCTGTACGTCGTCGTGGTGCCCCAGTGGCGCTACCTCGTACACCGGTGGGAGGTCACCGACACGGCCGTCTACACGCAGACCGGCTGGTGGGCGCGCGAGCGCCGGATCGCGCCGATGTCGCGGATCCAGACGGTCGACTACGCCGAGGGTCCGGTCGCGCGGCTGTTCGGGCTGGCCACGGTCACCGTGACCACGGCGTCGGCCGCCGGTGCGCTGCAGATCGCCGGTCTGGCGAAGGAGCGTGCCCAGGCGCTGGTGGACGAGCTGACCATCAAGGCGGACGCCGTGGAGGGCGACGCGACGTGACGGAGCTGGCTCGGGACGAGGAGTGGCAGCGGCTCGACCCTCGGATGCTCCTCGTGCATCCCATCCGGGAGGTGGGGCGGTTCATCATTCCGCTGCTCGCGATCCTGGTCGCCGGCACGGCGACCGAGAGCCCGTGGCAGTACCTCGCCATCGCGATCCCGATCGGCCTCGGCGTGGCGCGCTACCTGACCACCTCCTTCCGGATCTCGGGCCAGCGGATCGAGCTGCGGCGCGGACTCTTCAGCCGGCACGTGCTGTCCACGCCGCTCGACCGGGTGCGGACCGTCGACCTCACCGCCTCGCCCATCCACCGCATCCTCGGCCTGACCACCGTCAAGATCGGCACCGGCACCGCGTCGACCGGCCAGGACGAGAAGCTGGACCTCGACGGGCTGCCGGCCGACCGCGCCCGCCAGCTCCGGACCGAGCTGCTGCGGGCCGCGACGGGCTCCACCGCCGACGCGGAGGACGCCGCTCCTGCGCCGGCCGTCGCCGTCCGGTTCGAGCCGTCGTGGCTCCGGTTCGCCCCGTTCACCAGCGCCGGCGCGGTGATGGCCGCGGCCCTGCTCGGTGTCGGCAGCCAGCTCCTCAACACGATCGACTTCTACGACAACTTCGAGCCCGACGAATGGTCGCTCGCGGTGCCGATCTGGACCGCGGTGATGCTGGCGATCGTGGGCCTCGGCGTCGCGGCCGCCGTGCTCTCGGTGGTCGGCTACCTGATCACCAACTGGAGCTTCACGCTCGGCCATGCCGACCGCGCCTGGCACGTGTCGCGAGGACTGCTCACCACCCGGGAGACCAGCCTGGACGACGAGCGGCTCGCCGGCGTCAGCATCGGCGAGCCGCTCGGCCTGCGCGCCGTCCGCGGAGCCCGGCTCAACGCGATCGCAACCGGGCTCCGGGCCACCCAGCAGGGCAGCTCCGCTCTCGTGCCCCCCGCCCCGCGACCCGTCATCGAGCGGGCGGGCATGGCGGTGTGCGGAGCCGAGGCTCCAGTCATGGCACCGCTCCTCGGCCACGGCCCAGCCGCCCGGCGCCGGCGCTACGTGCGCGCGCTGACCCCAGCCGTGGTGCTCCTGGCTGGGCTGCTGGTCGTCGTGCTGTCCGACTGGGCACCGTGGTGGCTGCTGATCGCGGGTCTGCTGGTGGTGCTGGCCGCGCTCGGCCTGGCCGTGGATCGAACCCGGGGGCTCGGGCACCTGCTGGTCGACGGCAACCTCGTCGCGCGGTCCGGAAGCCTCCTGCGCAGCCGCGACGTGCTCGCCACCGAGCACGTGATCGGCTGGAACTTCCGGTCGACCTGGTTCCAGCGTCGGGTCGGCCTCACCTCGATGGTCGCCACGACCGCAGGCGGCAGCGGGTCGGTGACGCTCCTCGACGTGCCCGAGCAGGCTGCGGTCGAGCTCGCGGACGCAGGGGTTCGTGGACTGGTGGAGCAGTTTCTCGAGCGCCGCTCATAGGGTTGCCGCATGTTCTCCAAGGTGCTGGTGGCCAACCGCGGTGAGATCGCCATCCGCGCCTTCCGGGCCGCGTACGAGGTCGGGGCCCGCACGGTCGCGGTTTTCCCCTACGAGGACCGCTGGTCGGAGCACCGGCTGAAGGCCGACGAGGCCTACCAGATCGGTGAGCGCGGCCACCCGGTGCGCGCCTATCTCGACCCGCACGCGATCGTCGAGGTGGCCGTCAGCTCGGGCGCCGACGCGGTCTACCCGGGCTACGGCTTCCTGTCGGAGAACCCCGAGCTGGCCGAGGCCTGTGCGAACGCCGGCATCACGTTCGTCGGCCCCACCGCCGAGGTCCTGACGCTGACCGGCAACAAGGCCCGCGCGATCGCGGCGGCCAAGGCTGCCGGCGTACCGACCCTGGCGTCGGTCGAGCCGTCGACCGATGTCGACGCGCTCGTCGAGGCGACCGCCGACATGCCGTACCCGCTGTTCGTGAAGGCGGTGGCCGGTGGGGGCGGCAGAGGAATGCGTCGGGTCGACCGGGCCGAGGACCTGCGCGAGGCGGTGGAGACGTGCATGAGGGAGGCCGAGGGTGCGTTCGGTGACCCGACCGTGTTCATCGAGCAGGCGGTGATCGACCCGCGGCACATCGAGGTCCAGATCCTGGCCGACGGGCACGGGAACGTGATCCATCTCTTCGAGCGCGACTGCTCGGTGCAGCGCCGGCACCAGAAGGTCGTCGAGATCGCGCCGGCCCCCAACCTGGACCCGGAGATCCGCAAGCGGATGTGCGCGGACGCCGTGCGGTTCGCACAGGAGATCGGCTACCGCAACGCGGGCACGGTGGAGTTCCTGCTCGACCCCGACGGCAACTACGTCTTCATCGAGATGAACCCGCGGATCCAGGTCGAACACACCGTGACCGAGGAGATCACCGACGTCGACCTGGTGCAGTCGCAGATGCGGATCGCCGCCGGTGAGTCCCTGGCCGACCTCGGCCTCTCCCAGGACTCCATCACGGTGCACGGCTCCGCGCTGCAGTGCCGGATCACCACCGAGGACCCCGCCAACGACTTCCGGCCGGACACCGGGGTGATCACCACCTACCGCTCCCCCGGCGGCGGCGGCGTCCGCCTCGATGGCGGTACGACGTACACGGGCGCCGAGGTCTCACCGCACTTCGACTCGATGCTCGCCAAGCTCACCTGCCGCGGCCGGACCTTCGACATGGCAGTGGACAAGGCCCGGCGAGCCGTCGCGGAGTTCCGGATCCGCGGCGTGACGACCAACATCGCGTTCCTGCAGGCGGTACTCGACGACCCCGACTTCGCCGCGGGCCAGATCACGACCTCCTTCATCGAGACGCATCCGCAGCTGTTGCAGGCGCGCGGGCAGGCCGACCGCGGCACCAAGCTGCTGCACTACCTGGCGCACGTGACGGTCAACAAGCCGCACGGCGAGGCGCCGGTGACGCTGGACCCCGCCACCAAGCTCCCCGACACGAACCTCGAGGTGCCCGCGCCCGACGGCAGCCGGCAGCTGCTGCTCGAGGTCGGGCCGGAGGAGTTCGCCCGCCGGCTGCGGGCCCAGGACCGCGTCGCGGTCACCGACACCACGTTCCGCGACGCGCACCAGTCGCTGCTCGCCACGCGGGTCCGCACCCGCGACCTGCTGACGGTCGCGGGCCACGTCGCCCGGACCACGCCCGAGCTGTGGTCGCTGGAGGCCTGGGGCGGGGCGACGTACGACGTGGCCCTGCGCTTCCTGTCCGAGGACCCGTGGGACCGGCTGGCCCAGCTGCGGCAGGCCGTGCCGAACATCTGCCTGCAGATGCTGCTGCGCGGACGCAACACGGTCGGCTACACGCCCTACCCCACCGCCGTGACCAACGCCTTCGTCGAGGAGGCGGCGGCGACCGGCATCGACGTGTTCCGGATCTTCGACGCCCTCAACGACGTGGAGCAGATGCGACCGGCGATCGATGCCGTCCGCGCGACCGGCACCACGGTGGCCGAGGTCGCGCTCTGCTACACCGGCGACCTGTCCGACCCGGGCGAGACGCTCTACACACTCGACTACTACGTGGCCCTCGCCGAGCGGATCGTCGAAGCGGGCGCGCACGTGCTCGCGATCAAGGACATGGCCGGGCTGCTCCGTGCTCCGGCCGCACGGACCTTGGTGGGAGCCCTGCGCGATCGCTTCGACCTCCCGGTGCACCTGCACACGCACGACACCGCGGGCGGCCAGCTGGCCACGCTGGTCGCGGCGATCGAGTCCGGCGTCGACGCGGTCGATGCGGCCTGCGCGTCGATGGCGGGCACCACTTCGCAGCCCGCGCTGTCGGCCCTGGTCTCGGCGACCGACCACTCCGAGCGCGAAACCGGTCTCTCCCTGTCGGCGGTCAACGCGCTCGAGCCCTACTGGGAGGCGACCCGGCGGGTCTACGCGCCGTTCGAGTCCGGCCTGCCGTCGCCGACCGGTCGCGTCTACCGGCACGAGATCCCCGGCGGCCAGCTCTCCAACCTGCGCCAGCAGGCGATCGCGCTCGGCCTCGGCGAGAAGTTCGAGCAGGTCGAGGACATGTACGCCGCCGCCAACGACATCCTCGGCAACATCGTCAAGGTGACCCCGTCGTCGAAGGTGGTCGGCGACCTCGCGCTCTCGCTGGTCGGCATCGGTGCCGACCCCGCCGAGTTCGCCGCGGACCCGGCAAAGTTCGACATCCCCGACTCGGTGATCGGCTTCCTCAACGGTGAGCTCGGGGACCCACCCGGCGGCTGGCCCGAGCCGTTCCGGACCAAGGCACTCGAGGGCCGCTCGTGGAAGAAGCCGTCCGAGACGCTGACCCACGAGCAGGAGGAGGGCCTGGCCGGCAGCCAGGCCACGCGGCGTACGACGCTCAACGAGCTGCTCTTCCCCGGTCCGACCAAGGACTTCCGCGAGGCACGCGAGCGCTACGGCGACGTGTCCGTGCTGCCCACGCTGGACTACCTCTACGGCCTGAGGCAGGGCGAGGAGCACCAGGTCGAGCTCGGCGAGGGCAAGACGCTGATCCTCGGCGTCCAAGCCATCAGCGACGCCGACGAGCGCGGCTACCGGACCCTGATGGCCCTCATCAACGGCCAGCTGCGCCCGATCAGCGTTCGCGACACCAGCGTCGCGTCCGAGGTCGCGGCCACGGAGAAAGCCGACACCTCCAAGCCCGGCCACGTCGCCGCCCCGTTCCAGGGTGCGGTGACGATTGCGGTGGCCGAGGGGGACAAGGTCTCCGCAGGCGACACCATCGCGACGATCGAGGCGATGAAGATGGAGGCCTCGATCACGGCACCGGTCGACGGCACCGTCGAGCGGCTTGCCTTCTCCGGCACTCACGCCGTCGAGGGCGGCGACCTGGTGCTGGTGCTGTCCTGAGTTCGCGATCAGACCACCGCTGCTTCATCAAGGTATGTAGACGAAACGACGCCTCCCACGGTGAGCAACTCGTGGGAAGCGTCGACTTGCCTGCATACCGTGATGAAGCGTCACGAGGAGCCCCCTCCGACCCGTCAGCTGATCGTGAACCAGGTCGACTTCAGGCCGAACACGGAGCGGAACGACTCACCGGAGAGCGTCGTGGAGCCGTTGGCGCCGACCAGCGTCATCCGGACCACCCGTCCACCCCACTCGCCGTTGCCGTCGCGCTCCGTGACCTCGGCACCCTGGAATGTCCCGAGCGCCGGGTAGGCCTTCTCGATCTCGGCCGCCGTGACGCTGTCGGTCCAGCCACGGTAGGAGGTGTCCAGCGGGTCGGGCTTCGCGGGCAGGTAGGGAAACGCGCCGGCCGACGTCCAGCCGCCGTTGCTGGCGGAGAACTGCGTGAACGCGGGCTTGCCCGCATTCGTCAGGATCTGCTTCGCGGTGGCCGCGATCGCGTCGTTCGACGCATCCTCTTCAGCGGTGTAGCCGCCATAGACCTGGCACGCAGTCGTGTCACAGATCTGGTAGTCGGCTGAGATCGGGTTGCGCCGCTCGTACGCCGCGTAGGTCCGCGCCGCGACCGCCTGCGCCTGCACGGCCTGCGGATGCCAGAGCGCGGGCACCTCCTGCGGCACGACGCCCTTCAGGTAGTCCTCGAGAGCGAGGATGTTGACGGTGTCGCCGCCGATCGCGCGCAGCTTGCCGCGGTAGGCCACCCGCAGCTTCGCGGCGGCGTACAACGTGACCGGCTGCCCCGCGGCCGAGAACTCCGCAGGCCCGGTCAGGGTGGTCAGCCTCCGCCAGCCCGAGCGGAAGAAGTCGATCCGACTCCGACCGGGAAGGGGCACGATCCGCCAGCGCGTAGCGGTCGGCTTGGCCGAGCTGAGCTTGATCTTCTTCGGCCCCGTCACCTGCCCAACCGTCAGGCCGGGACGCGCTCCGACGATCACGTCGCGGGTGCGATCGGCAGTGATCAGCACCGACACGTTGCCGCCGGCCCGGCCCGTCGACAGGCCGGGGTAGTAGAAGCTCAGGATCTGGTCGCGGGTCTCTCCGGCGGTGGCGCGACTCTGCGCGCCGTGCTGCGACAGACCATGACCGTGTCCGTAGCCGTTGCCCTCCAGCTGGAGAGTCACCGCCCGCTGCCGGCTGCCCACCTCGGCGGAGGCGGGCGAGGTCAGGGTGACGGCAAGGCCGAGAGTGAGTACGGCGGCAGCGATCCGAGCGAGCATCGGGCCACGGTACCTGCGGGTGCTCAGACCCGGTGCAGCCGCCTGGCCGCCTCGGCGATCGAGCCGCTCATCGACGGATAGACCGTGAACGCCTGGGCCAGCTGGTCGGCGGTCAGCGACTCGGCGACCGCGATCGAGACCGGGTGGATCAGCTCGCTGGCGCGGGGTCCGACCACCACCCCACCGACGACGATCCCGGTGCCGGGACGGCAGAAGAGCTTCACGAACCCGTCATGCACGCCCTGCATCTTGGCCCGAGCGTTGCCCGACAGCGGCAGCATCACGACCTCGGCCTGCATCTCGCCGGAGTCGACGGCCTCCTGCGACCAGCCGACGGTGGCGATCTCCGGCGCGGTGAAGACGTTGGAGGACACCTTCTTCAGGTCGAGCGGGTGCACGGCGTCGCCGAGGAAGTGCCACATCGCGATCCGCCCCTGCATAGCGGCGACCGAGGCCAGCATGAGTACGCCGGTGCAGTCACCGGCGGCGTACACACCCCGGGCAGAGGTGCGCGAGACGCGGTCGACGTTGACGAACCCGCCGTCCTTGACGACCACGCCCGCATCCTCCAGCCCCAGGTCGGCCGTGTTGGGCACCGAGCCGAGCGCCAGGATGCAGTGGGAGCCCTCGACGGTGCGGCCGTCGGTCAGCGCCACCGTGACCGTGTCGCCGGACCGGGTCACCGACTCCATCCGCGACTTCGAGAGCACGTTCATGCCCCGGCGCTTCGAGACCTCCTCGAGCACCATCGAGGCGTCGGCGTCCTCGCCCGGCAGCACCCGGTCGCGGGAGGAGACCAGTGTGACCGGCACGCCCAGGGCGAGGTAGGCGCTCGCGAACTCCGCCCCCGTGACGCCCGAGCCGACGACGATCAGCTCCGACGGCAGGTCGGTCAGGTTGTAGACCTGCTCCCAGGTGAGGATCCGCTCGCCATCGGGCTGGGCGCTCGGCAGCGTGCGTGGGGCGGCGCCGGTGGCGATCAGCATGGCGTCCGCGTCGTACGACGCGTCGCCCACGACGACCCTGCCGGGACCGTCGAGACGCCCGCGCCCCTCGACCACCTGCACGCCCTCGCGCTCGAGGCGCCCCGCGATGTCGGCGGACTGGTCCGCGGCGAGCTGCAGCACCCGCTTGTTGACCTTGCCCAGGTCGACGTGGACGCCGTCCTCGCCGATCATGACGCCGAGCTCGTTGGCGGTCGAGACGTCGGTCATCAGCTCGGCGGTGGCGATCAGGGTCTTGCTCGGCACGCAGTCGGTGAGCACGGCCGAGCCGCCGATGCCGTCGGAGTCGACCACGGTGACCTCGGCCCCGAGCTGCGCCGCGACCAGGGCGGACTCGTAGCCCCCGGGCCCGCCACCGACGATGACGACGCGCTCAGCCATGGTCAGAGGTTGATCATGTGGCCGGCGATGCCCTCGACAGCTTCCTTCATCGCCTCGGACAGGGTCGGGTGGGCGAACACGTTGCGGGCCACCTCGTCGGCGGTGAGGTCCCACTGCTTCGCCAGCGTCAGCGCCGGTAGCAGCTCGGTCACCTCCGGGCCGATCATGTGGGCGCCGACGATCTCGTTGTGCTCGGCGTCGGCGACGATCTTCACGAAGCCCACTCCCTCGGCCATGCCGCGGGCCTTGCCGTTGGCCGAGAACGGGAACGACGACACCTTCACGTCGTAGCCCTTCTCCTTGGCCTGCTCCTCGGAGTAGCCGAACGACGCGATCTGCGGCTGGCAGAACGTCGCGCGCGGGATCATGTCGAAGTCGATCTCCATCGTCTCGGCGCCGGCGATCGTCTCGGCGGCCACCACGCCCATCGCCTCGGCGGTGTGAGCAAGCATCAGCTTGCCGGTGACGTCGCCGATCGCGTAGACGCCGTCGACGCTGGTGCGCCCGCGGGCGTCGACCTCGATCGCGCCACGGTCGGTGAGCTTCACCCCCGACTGGTCGAGCCCGTAGCCCTCGATGCGCGGCGCGAACCCGATCGCCTGCAGCACCTTGTCGGTCTCGAGGACCTCCTGGTTGCCGTCCTTGGAGACCGTGACCTTCACCTTGTCACCGCTGTCGTCGATCGACTCGACCTTCGTCGACAGCATCACGTTGACGCCCAGCTTCTTGTACTGCTTCAGCAGCTCCTTCGAGACGTCGGCGTCCTCGGTCGGCACCATCCGGTCGAGGAACTCGACGATCGTCACGTCGACCCCGAAGTTGGTCATCACGTAGGCGAACTCGACGCCGATCGCGCCGGAGCCGGCGATCACGATCGACCCGGGCAGCTCCTCGTCGAGGATCTGCTCCTCGTAGGTCACGACGCGCTCGCTCAGCGAGGTGCCGGGCACCAGCCGGGTCACGGCACCGGTGGCGATGATCAGGTTGTCGCAGGTGTAGGACGTCGTCTCGCCCGCGTCGCTCTCGACGTCGAGCCCGGTGCCACCGGTGAGCGTGCCCCACCCGTCGATCTCGGTGATCTTGTTCTTCTTCATCAGGAAGTGGACGCCCTTGGCGCTGGAGTCGGCGACGCCGCGGCTGCGCTGGTGGGTCGTGGCGTAGTCCATGGTGGCGTCGCCAGAGATCCCGAACGTCTTCTTCTCGTGGGTGATGATGTGCGCGATCTCGGCGTTGCGCAGCAGGGCCTTGGACGGGATGCACCCGACGTTGAGGCACACCCCACCCCAGTACTTCTTCTCGACCACTGCGACCGACTTGCCGAGCTGCGCCGCACGGATGGCGGCGACGTAGCCGCCGGGGCCGGCACCGAGGACCAGGACATCGAAATGAGTCACGGAGTCAGCCTAGTGCCGGGCCGTCGAGCCTGCCGATAGCCTCTCCCCGTGACCCTGTACGCCGCCTACGGGACCAACCTGGACCCCGCCCGGATGGGATCGCGCTGCCCCCACTCGCCCCTGCACACGACCGGCTGGCTGACCGGTTGGCGGCTGACCTTCGGCGGTGAGGAGCACGGCTGGGACGGCTCCCTGGCCACCATCGTGGAGGACCCCATCGAGCAGGTCTTCGTCGCCATCTACGACGTGAGCCGCGAGGACGAGGGCGCGCTCGACGGCTGGGAGTCCGCCGACTCGGGTCTGTATCGCAAGACCAAGGTGCGGGTGGAGACCATGAACGGCGACGTGGTGGCCTGGACCTATGTCCTCGACGCCTTCGAGGGCGGGCTGCCCTCGGCGTCGTACCTCGGAGTGCTGGCGAACGCCGCCGAGGCGGCCGACGCCCCGACCGATTACGTCTCTGCCATGCGAAGCCGTCCGTGCAGGTCAACCGGCCTGTAAGTTTTCCGGTTGTGACCGAGACCTCTCCCTACGATCCCCGTCGAAAGACTGCCGCCGAAGCGGCGAAGGCCCTCGCCGAGCTCACCGGTGTGCCGACCCACGACGTCGCCCTGGTGCTCGGCTCGGGCTGGCTCCCGGCAGTGGATGCCCTGGGCGAGGCGACCGCCGAGATCAACACCACCGACCTGCCGGGCTTCTCCGCCGCGGCGGTCGCCGGCCACTCCGGCAAGATCCGGTCGATCCGCGCGGAGTCTCCAGAGGGCGACCGCAACCTGCTCGTCTTCCTGAGCCGCACCCACTACTACGAAGGCAAGGGCGTCGCGGCGGTCGTGCACGGCGTACGGACGGCGGCCGCGGCCGGCTGCCGCGCCATCGTGCTCACCAACGGCTGCGGCGGGCTGAAGGAGACCTGGAGCCCCGGCACGCCGGTGCTGATCAGCGACCACATCAACCTCACCGGGCAGGTCGCCGATCGAGGGCGCCACGTTCGTGGACCTCACCGACCTCTACTCCAGCCGGCTGCGCGAGATGTGCCGCGAGGTCGACCCGAGCCTCGACGAGGGCATCTACGTCCAGTTCCCCGGCCCCCACTACGAGACGCCTGCGGAGATCGGGATGGTCCGCGCCATCGGCGGCCACCTCGTGGGCATGAGCACCACGCTCGAGGCGATCGCCGCGCGCGAGGCGGGGATGGAGGTGCTCGGCATCAGCCTGGTCACCAACCTGGCCGCGGGCATCAGCGGCGAGCCGCTGAACCACGAAGAGGTCCTCGAGGCGGGCAAGGCGGCCGCGTCGCGGATGGGTGAGCTTCTCGGACGGATCGTGCCGAGGATCTGATGGGCGACTCCAGCACCCAGGCCGAGGAGACCCGCCAGCGCCTGATCGACGCGGCCACCCGCGAGTTCGCCGTCAACGGCGTCCATGCCGGCTCGCTGCTGGAGATCACCCGGCAGGCCGGGCAGCGCAACCGGGGCGCGGTTCACTATCACTTCGGCTCGCGCGAAGGCATGCTCGTAGCCGTCCTGGAGACGCGGGTCGACTACCTCGCGGAGCGGGAGCGGGAGCTCCTGGCGATCGCCAAGGGGAAACCGGACGACCTCGAGTCGGTGGTGCAGGCGTTCGTCCGCCCGGCCGTCGAGCTGGGCGACCTCGGCTGGGAGGGCCGCTGCTACCTGGTGATCCTCGCCGAGCTCGCCGAGGACGACCGCGAGCTCCTCGACCCCGACGATCGTCACGGCGCTCGAGCGCACCGGCGGCTGGGAGGCCTACGAGCTGCTCGGCGCGAGGACGCCACCGATGCCCGAAGAGCTGCGCGCAGAGCGCCTGTCGCTGGTCATCGGGTTCATCCTCCGAGCCGCCGCCGACCGCGCCCGAGCACGCGAGCGGTCCATCGCCCGACCCCAGCTCGAGACCGAGCAGTTCATCGCCAACCTGGTCGCGATGGTGATCGGAATGCTGACATCTCCCATACCGGGTACCTAAAGGAGACCCAACCGGAGGTATCGCGATGAGTGAGGAAGCAAGGCAGGACGCCGACGAGTCGAGCGACGTGCCGGCCGCCCAGCGAGCGGGCACCCAGGAGAAGCCGCCGCAGGAGGAGATCGACAAGATCGAGGCCGAGCGCGAGGAACGCCTTGATCCGGAGAACCGACCGGACAACGCCGAGGTCGACAACACCGACCGCACCTTCGAGGACGGCCACTTCAAGGACTAGCCGGACGGGCCGGGACCCGGACGAATGAGCGATCTGGCCGCGCTCGAGCCGAGCTGCCGATGGGCCTACTACGACCTCTCCCGCAACCGGTCGCGGTCGTGGTGCTCCGTGACCGTGCGGCAACCGGGCGAAGGCGCGCGCCTTCTACAACCGCAGCCAGCCCCAGGTCAGCGACTGCCCCTCAGCAGTCGTCCAGGAGCCACCGGTCGCCCTCGAGGAACCACGGCTCGTTCTTCTGGTCGAGATCCGAGTTCTCGTAGGTGTAGGTCGCCCTGGCCTGTTTCCCGTCGATCTCGGCCTCGTACGACGTGAACTCGAGGGCCGATCCGTACATCTCTCCGGCCTGCTCGACGACCTTCGAGAACCCCTCCTTGGGCAGCGCCTCCTGGCAGCGCGGAGTGAGTAGTGCATGCGCACCGGACCCGTCGCCGGTCAGGAAAGCGTCGGAGTACGCCTGGACCGACTTGCGGAGCGCCGCTTCGCTGCGGCCGGTCAGGTCGGGGTCACCGGTTCCCGATGGCTCGTCGTCACCACCACATCCGCTCATCAGCGCGACGGTGACGAGCAGGGGCAGCAGGAGTTGGCGCAGTCGCATAGCGGCAGAGGGTATCTGTTGCGATCCGTCTAGTCGGGGTCAACCATCGCCGACCCGGTGGCGCCGACGGTTGCTGACTCGGGTGAGCCCGGAAAGGTGAGCGGCAGGTCGAGCGGGGCGTCAAGGTTGACCGTGATCCGCTCGGAGCCCGCGTCGACCACCACCTGGTAGGTGAGGCCTGGGTAGCGGCGGTAGGCGCCGGACTCGACCAGATAGCGGCGTACGGCGTCCTTGGCCTTGGCCCGGGCCAGCTCGAGACGTTCGTCGGTCACGCCGCCGGTGTAGACGTCTTCACCGGTGGCGCCCAGGTCGGCGCCGTGCAGTGCCGCGCCGTCGGCGAGGGTGTCGAGTCCCTGGCGCTGGATGTACGCGGCCGAGGCGTCGACCACGACCGCGATCAGCATGCCGATCAGCAGGGCGAACCCGACGATCAGCACGGTCACCTGCCCACCTTCGTCGGGTCGCCTCATCGGACCTCCTGGTACTGGCCGATAGGCACCGTGTGGGTCGCGTCGAGAGCGAAGCTGGGTGACCCGCCACCGAGGACGTCGGGCAACAAGGGCAGGTCGATCCGGGTGTCGACCCTGACCGTGATCACCGCCCCGCCGCTGTGGCACGTCGAGCCCGGCGAGTCGCAGGAGATTTCCAGTACCATCGGTACGTCGCGCAGACCCTGGTCGGCCATCACCTGCTCGGCCGCCGCTCGGGCTCGCCGCTCCCCCTCCGCATCCGTCGCCGCGAGCGCGTAGGCACGACCCGCGGACCGCGCGGCCGCGCTCACGCCGAACGCCCCGCGCTGTACCTCGAAGACCGACATCACGATCCACAGCAGTGGCACCAGCAGCAGGATCCCCAGCCAGACCAGCTCAACGAGAGCGCTGCCGCCCTCGTTCTGACGGTGGTTGAGGTGCGAGCGCAGCGAGCCTCGAACCCACGTCACGGTTCCTCCTCGACCGCAGATCCCGACACCTCGAGCTCGACGGCCGGACCGAACAGACCCAGCGCCGGTACCTCGGCGCGCACCACGATCTCGACACCAGGCGCGCCGCCGACCAACACCCGACGAGCGGTGACGTCGCGCGCGAACCTCCCCGAGATCGCCCCGTCGATCTGCTCGCGGGTCACCGCGACGCCGTCACCGGGTCCGCGATCGGCCGTCGCCGCCTGCCGAGCCCCCTCGGACGCGGCGGCCGCCAGCGTGTTGCGCACCATCAGCACCAGTCCCACCTGGATGATCCCGAGCACCAGCGGGATCAGCACCACGAGCACCAGGACGAAGTCGACGACGGCCGCCCCGCGTTCGCGGCGCGCACGGAGGCTCACTACTGCACCTTGTTGAGCGCGCTCCTGAGCATGTCTGTCAGCTCGTCCTTGGCCACGCCGTAGAGCACCGCGACCACACCGGCCGACATCACCGTCACCAGCACCCAGCCGGGCACGTCGCCACGTTCGTCGCGCGGGTGCGGTGCAAGCAGAGCGACGTACAGCCACAGCATCAGTTTTCCCATGATCGAACCTTTCCGAGACATCAAGGGGTGGTCAGCGAGAGGCCCACAACGCCGGGCCAGAAGGCGAACATCACGGTCACAGGGAGGACCAGGAACACGACCGGCACCATCATCAGCACCTCGCGCCGGGCGGCCACCTCGATCAGCTCACGCCGGCCGGCATCACGTACGTCCGCGGCCTGCGCATGCAGCACGTCCGCCAGTGGGGTCCCGCGCTCGACGGCCACCGCGATCCCTTGGGCGAACCGAGATACCAGCGGGAGCCCGGATGCGGCGGCCATGCGATCGAACGCCGATGACACCGGCTCACCGGTGCGAACGGCCGCGAGCACGCGCTCCAGGTCGGACGACAGCTCACCGCCGCTACGCCGGACCACTCTGTCGAGGGCGGCCACCGGGCTCTCCCCCGCCGCCACCGCGAGCGCAAGCAGCTCGGCCACGGTCGGGAACTCGGCGATGATCCGTCGCTCGCGGGCCCGTACCTGTCCGGTCAGGTGATGGTCGCGCGCCAGCACGCCGACGGCGAACCCGATGACGCACAGCACGATCGACGCCACCGCGGCACCGGGATCCGAGAGGGCCCGCACCACGCCGTAGGCCGCGGTGACGGCGAAGCCGGCCAGCCCCCAGAGCACCTGCTCAACGCGAAACTCGTGGACGCTCTTGTCGATGTCGGCGCGTTCCAGTCGGCGCCGCACCGACGCTGCCCCGCCGAGCACGCGCTCGACCAGACCGGCCGCGGAACCCAGCACCGGACCGAAGATCCCTACAGCCGCCACCCCTGGAGTCGACGACGCAACCCGCAGCGAGGGCGTCCGCCCGACCTGAGGCAGGTCGCGGACATAGGGCAGCACCCGGACCGACAGTCGCGGACGCCGGATGACCAGAAGCCGACCGATCACCAGGACGACGCCGAGACCCGCGGTTGCGCCGAGCACCGCACCCCACAGTGCCGGGTTCACGAAAGGATCCGTCGTTCGACGGGCAGCCGACCGATCCGCATCATCGCGCGGTAGGCGAGGAGGCACAGAGCCGCGCCAACGACGAGGACCACGGTGCCGGCGGGCGACGCGTAGCGCCGGATCACGTCGGACTGGACCGACAAGAGCAGCAGCACCACCCACGGCGCGGCCACCGCCAACCGAGCCCCGTTGACCGCCCAGGCCTGCCGCGCCTCCAGCTCGGAGCGGGTGTGCGCCTCGTCGCGCAGATAGCCGGACAGGTTGCGCAGCAGGCTGCCCAGCTCGCCGCCGCCGACCTCGCGGGCAATCCGCAGGCCCTCGACCACGCGATCACCGACGGGATCGGCGAGACGGTCCTTGAGTCGGTCGAGGCTCTCACCGAATCGTCCCGTCACCTGGTAGTCGAGCGCAAAGCCGTCGAAGGCCTCGCGCAGCGGCTCCGGGCCGCGCACCGCAAGTGCGGAGAGAGCCTCGGGCAGGGACAGACCCGCGCGTACGGCGGACGCGAGGTTGTCGACCGCCTCGGGCCAGACCTCGGCGAACTCCCGCTGCCGCCGACGGGCGCGACCCGACACCACCGCGACCGGCAGGTAGGCCCCGATCGCACCGAAGACGAACGCGACGGGAGGCGTTCTCGAAACCACCTGCACCACCAGTGCCACCACCGCACCGGTGACCAGGCAGACGATGCCGAACCCGCTCGGCGAGACGTCGCCGAGGCCCGCGCGCGCCAGCAGTCGCGAGGCCCGGTTGGTCGATCGATCGGTCCGCCGCCGCTGCCTCGGCACGAAGAAGGCGGACCAGATCAGCATCAACCCGATGCCGACACCCAGTCCGACCAGCGCTCCCACGACCTATCGCGCCTCGTTGAGGAGGGCGCGCACGTCGATGCCCGCGCGGTCGAAGAGGTCCAGCCGCGGCGGCATCCCGCTCGCGCGACGCAGCTCGCCGCCCGTGCGCTCGAAGATCGACTCTGTCTCGATGATGTCGTTCTCGACCCGGCCAGGCACTCCTACGATCTCGTGCACGCGACGTACGCCGTGCGCATCGATGCCGAGGTGCACCACGAGGTCGAGCGACGCCGCGACGGTCGGCACCACGAACCGCGCCGAGATGTTCTCGCCGGCCAGGAGCGGGAGCGTGCACGTCTTCACCAGCGCTTCGCGGGCGCTGTTGGCATGCAGCGTGCACATGCCCGGAAGCCCGGCATTGAGCGCAAGCAACAGGTCGAGGCACTCCTCGGATCGCACTTCGCCGACGATGATCCGGCTCGGCCGCATCCGGAGCGCCTCCTTGACCAGGTCACGCAGCCGGATCTCACCGGTGCCCTCCAGCCCGGGCTGCCGGGTCTGCATCGGCACCCAGTCGGGGTGGGAGAAACGGAGCTCGAAGACCTCCTCCGCCGAGACCACGCGTTCGTTTCCCGGGATGGCTGCGGCCAGGCAGTTGAGGAGGGTTGTCTTGCCGGCCTGCGTACCGCCGGCCACCAGAATGTTGAGCCCGGCGCCGACCGACGCGTCGAGGAACGCCGCGGCACGCGGCGTGAGGCTGCCGAGCTCGACCAGGTCGGCGAGCCGCGACGCGCGCAGCACGAACTTGCGGATGTTGACCGCGCTGAAGCCGCGGCTGATCCCTTCGAGTACGACGTGCAGCCGGTGCCCCTCCGGCAGCATGGCGTCGACGAACGGCTGCGAGATGTCGATCCGGCGACCGCTGGACTTGAGCATCCGCTCGACCAGCTCGGTGACCTGTGCGGTGCTGAGCATCAGGTTGGTCAGCTCGTGCCGGCCGTTGCGGGCGACGAACACCCGGCTGGGGTCGTTGATCCAGATCTCCTCGACCGCCGGGTCGTCGAGGAGCGGCTGCAGCGGCCCGAAGCCGGAGACCCGCGCCACCAGCTCGCCGACCATCGAGTCGGCGTCCGGCACCGGCGCCACGACACCGGTCAGGCTGCGCTCGTCGTGGTCGCGCACCACGCCCTCGGCGATCCGGCGCACCAGGCCGGCGTCGCGCTGCGGGTCGACGCCCTCACGGCGTACGAGAGCGCGCACCGACTGATCGAGCTGGTCGACCAGCGCGTCGGCGTGCGTCATCGCCATGACGTCCCTCTCCCGAGATAGAGCTGGCTGCGATGTTGCCGTCGAACCTAAGCCAGGTCACCGGCGCAGCAACAGGCCTGGAGCACAACCTGTGGATTTCCCGGCTCCGCGAGCGGACCGTCCCAAAGGCGCTAGCGTCCCGAGCATGGAGCTGTTGGAGCGCGACGCCCAGCTCGCCGCTCTCGAGGACCGACTCGCACAGGTGCAGGCCACCAAGACCGGACGCCTGGCCCTGGTCAGCGGCGAGGCAGGCGTCGGCAAGTCGGCCCTGGTGCGCGCGTTCGTGGCCCGGCCGCACCGCGTGCCGGTGCTGACCGGTGCCTGCGAGCCGCTCTTCACTCCCCGCGCCCTGGCACCCTTCCTCGACCTGCTCCCAGGGGCCGACCCGGTCAACACCTCCGCAGCGCATGCCGCCGCCGCCCTGATGTCGGCCGTCACGGAGCCTTCGGTGGTCGTCCTGGAGGACCTCCACTGGGCGGACGAGGCGACCCTCGATGCCCTCAGCATCCTCGGACGACGGCTGAGCGGACTGCCGGCGCTGGTGATCGCGACGTACCGGGAGCACGAGCTCGACCGGGACCACCCTCTGCGGCTGTTGCTGGGTGAGGTGCGCAACGCGGAGCGGATCGAGGTCAACCCGTTCTCACCGGCAGCCGTTGAGCTTTTGGCGGCGGACAGCGGCGTCAACGGCGCGGAGCTCCACGAACGCACCGCCGGCAACCCCTTCTACGTCACCGAGGTGCTGGCGCACGGAGGCGGCGAGACCCCCAGCAGCGTCCGCGATGCCGTGCTCACGAGGGCCGCCCGCCTGCCGCCCGCCGCCCGCCGGCTGCTCGAGGCGGCCGCCGTCGCCCGACCGCGCGCGGAGGTCTGGCTGCTCGAGCAGCTCGCGCCCGCCGAGCTCGCGGAGCTCGAGACCTGCCTCGGCTCGGGGATGCTCCGCGCCGATGGCAAGGCCGTCGCCTTTCGCCACGAGATCGCCCGCGCGACGATCGAGGACGCGCTGCCCCCCGACCGCCGGGTGGCGCTGCATCGCGCGGCCCTGGCTGCCCTGGCCGGTCGCGGCGACGAGGCGCGGCTCGCCCACCATGCCGAGGCCGCCGACGACGGGCCGGCGATGGTCGAGCACGGCACCCGCGCCGCTGAGCAGGCGGCCCAGCTGGGGGCGCACCGCGAGGCGGCCGCCCACTACGCCGCGGTGCTGCGACACACCGAGGCACTCCCACCGGGCGAGCGAGCCGCCCTGCTGGGCAAGCGGTCATTCGAGTGCTTCCTCGCCGGGATGCTCCCGGAGTCGCTCGCGGCTCGAGAGCTCTCGCTTGCTGAGCACCGCCGGGCCGGCGACCGGTTGGGAGAGGGCGACGACGAGCGGTGGCTGTCTCGACTGCACTGGTACCTGGGCGACGGGACTGGCTTCCGCGAGTGCGCTGCCCGCGCGGTGGCAATCCTGGCCGAGCTGCCGCCGGGCCCCGAGCTGGCGATGGCCTACTCGAGCCGCGCCGCCCCACCCATGTTCGACTACGACCTCGCCGAGACGGCCGAGTGGGGCGGCAAGGCCCTTCGCCTCGCCGAGGAGCTGGGCGAGCACGAGGTCCTGATCGCCACGATCCGCAACATGGGCACCGTGGAGCTCTCCCATGGGCTCGCCGAGGGCGCCGACAAGGTGCACCGCAGCCTCGATCTCGCGTTAGAAGCCGGGATGCAGGACCACGTCGGCGTCGCCTACTCCAACCTCGTCTCCAGCTCGCTCACCACCCATGACTACGACACCGCCGGCACCTATCTCGCCGCCGGGCGCGCCTTCTGCGACGAGCACGACCTCCGTTCCTGGGGCACCTACCTGGACGCCTGGGGCGCCCGGTTCGCCCTCGACCAAGCGCGATGGGCGGACGCCACCCAGCTGGTGAAGCAGGTGTTGGAGCGAGCTCCACGGTCACTGCCGCACAGCCGGTTCGTGGCGCTCCTCGTGCGCGGCGTCCTGGCAGCCCGCATGGCGCGCGGCGACCCGTGGGCCGACCTCGACGAGGCGCTGGCCATCGCCCGGGGCACCAACGAGCTGCAGAGGATCGGCCCCGTTGCCGTGGCCCGGGCAGAGGCTCATTGGCTCACCGGCAGCCCGGAGCAGATCCTCGCCGAGACGGAGCAGGCGTGGGCCCTCGCCGAACGCACCGAGCACCCGTGGACCCTGGGCGAGCTCGCCCTGTGGCACCACCGCGCTGGGCTCGACGGCGGCGAGAGCGACCTCGTGCCCGAGCCGGTCCGCGCCGAGCTCGCCGGCGACATCGACGCCGCGACCGCCTTCTGGCGCGACCGAGGCTGCCGCTACGACGCTGCCATCGTCCAGGGCAGCTCGGAGTCCGAAACCGATCTGCTGGCGGCGTTGCGCGAGCTCCAGGCCCTGGGTGCCAGGCCGGCCAGCTCGATCGTGTCCAGGCGCCTGCGCGAACGTGGCGTGCGCGGCCTCCAGATGGGACCCCGCGCCACGACCCGCGCCAACCCCGCCGGGCTGACCGCACGCCAGCTGGACGTGCTGCGGCTGGTCGTCCAGGGCAAGCGCAACGCCGACATCGCCGCCCAGCTCTTCCTCTCCGAGAAGACGGTCGACCACCACGTCTCTGCCGTCCTGCAGAAGCTCGGGGTCAAGAGCCGAGCGCACGCGGCTGCCGAGGGAGTCCGCCTCGGGCTCGGTGAGACCGACGGCTCCGGCGACGGCTAGCCCGATCGCTTCCGACCAGTTCTGCGGGTCCCCGCACCAGTGGGCGAGATCTGACGTAGGTTTTCGGCCGTGAGTCGTTCACGGGGGACCCGTTATTCACTGCTGTCCGCGCTGGCGCTGTGCCTGGCGGCGTCGTTGGCGGCAGTCCTGCCGACGGCCGGTGGCGCGGCCGCTGCTCCGACGATCTCGACCGTCGTCAGCGCGGACCGGCCGACCGACCATCATCTGGCCGGCGACCAGGCGCGCCTCCCGAAGCGGTGTGGCAGCAACAAGCATCCGCTCATCGGCTGCCGGGTGAAGTGGTACGGCCCCCAGGCTCCGACCCTCGTCGTCTGGGGCGACTCCCACGCGTGGATGATGACGCCCGCGGTGAAGAAGGCGGCCGTCGCCAAGCGGGTCAACGTGGTGCTCTTCTCCCTCGGCGGCTGCGTCCCGGCCATCCCTAACCGGCAGCTCTACGCCGGCAACGACTGCGCCAGGGTCAGCTATGCCGCCATGGACTACCTGACGTACCTGCGTGACCACGGCCGGCGCTACCGGCTCCTGCTGGGATCGTTCTGGGGCGCCAACCTCAACCGGCTCTACTGGTACGAGAACCGCGAGCGCGAGCAGATCCAGCAGGAGCACCGGGTGTTCACCCTGAAGTACACGCCGCCGCTCTTCCGGTGGCTCGGCCAGGAGAACATCCCGACCGACGTGACGCTCCAGGGTCCGGCCTCCGTGCCGCCGAGCGACTGCGGGCTCGGCAAGTGGCCGTTCTGGTGCCCCGTGCCCAGGTCGCACGCCTACTTCAAGGACACCTACATCCGGAACTGGGTGAAGCGTCAGATGGCCAACCTCGACCGCGGCTCGCGGCTGGTCGACTACAGCGACGGGATCTGCAGCAACCACAGCTGCCCTGCCGTCGTCAACGGCGTCCACACCTGGTTCGATCCCTACCACGTCAGCGCCACCAAGGCGAAGAAGCTGACCAGGTACTTCAAGCCGACCGTACGCAAGACGCTCCGGCCCCGCTGACCCTCGACCACCGGCGGCGGACTGGAACGGCGACCTCGTGAGATTCGCCGCAGACCGTCCGGCTCTGACGTAGGTTGCGGCCGTGAGTCGTTCATGGGGGACCCGTCGTACTCTGCTGTCCGCGCTGGCGCTGTGCCTCGTGGTCTCGCTGGCCGCGTTGCTGCCGACGACGAGTAGCGCAGCGGATACGGACACCGCCGCCGCGGCGGCAGCCGATCCGTCCGAACAGCAGCTGTCGCAAGACCAGGCGCAGATCCCGGCTTCCTGCGGCCGCCCGCCGGTCAACGCCTGCCGGCTGACCTGGTACGGCCCGCAGGCGCCGACCCTGGTGCTGTGGGGCGACTCCCACATGTGGATGATGACGCCCGCCGTGGTGCGCGCGCTCGAGGGCGACCGGGTCAACGTGGTCCTGTTCTTCCTGGGCGGCTGCACCCCGGCGCTTCCCGACATGACCATCTACGCCGGCAACGCCTGCGCCGAGCTCAGCCTCGACGCCAGGGACTACCTCCTCAAGCTCAAGGCCAGCGGGCGGCCCTACCGACTGCTGGTCGGCTCGTTCTGGGGAGCGAACCTCAACCGGCTCTTCTGGTACGAGAACGAGGAGCGCGAGGCCATGTTGGTCGAGCGTCGCGTCTTCACACAGAAGTACGGCCGCCCGCTGTTCGTCTGGCTGGGGCGCCAGGGCATTCCGACCGACGTCTCGGAGCAGGGCCCGATCTCGGTGCCGCCGAGCGACTGCGGCCTGGGGGCGTGGCCGTTCTGGTGCCCCGTGCCCCGCGGGCACGCGCTGTTCAAGAACGAGTCCATCCGGCGCTGGCTGAAGGCGAGGATCGGTCACCTACCTCACGGCGCCCGCCTGATCGACTACAGCCGCGGGATCTGCAGCACCAGGAGCTGCCCGGCCGTCGTCGACGGCGTACACACCTGGTTCGACCCGTACCACATCAGCGCCACCAAGGCGGCCACGCTGTCGTCGTTCTACCGGCTGACCGTGGTGAAAACGATCAGGGGCTACTGACCTCGGCCACCAGGTCCGCGATCGAGTCCACCACACGGGTCGGGCGGTACGGGAACTGCTCGATGTGCTCCGGGCGGGTCGAGCCGGTGGTGACCAGGATGGTGCGCAGGCCGGCCTCGAGGCCGCTGATGATGTCGGTCTCCATCCGGTCTCCGACCATCACCGTGGTCTCGGAGTGCGCCTCCAGCCGGTTGAGCGCGCTACGCATCATCAGCGGGTTGGGCTTGCCGATGAAGTACGGCGACCGGCCGGTCGCGGTGCTGATCAGTGCGGCAACCGAACCCGTGGCGGGCAGTCGGCCCGCCGGGCTCGGGCCGCTCGGGTCGGGGTTGGTGGCGATGAAGCGAGCGCCGTTGTCGATCAGCCGGATCGCGCGGGTGATCGACTCGAAGGAGTAGGTGCGGGTCTCGCCCAGCACGACGTAGTCGGGGTCGCGCTCGGTCATCACGTAGCCGATATCGTGCAGGGCCGTGGTCAGGCCCGCCTCCCCCACGACGTACGCCGAACCGCCTGGGCGCTGGTCGTCCAGGAACTGGGCGGTGGCCAGCGCCGAGGTCCAGATCGCTTCTTCCGGCACGTCGATGCCGCTGCGCAGCAGCCGCACCCGCAGGTCGCGCGGCGTGTAGATCGAGTTGTTGGTCAGGACGAGGAACGGCATGCCAGCAGCCTGGAGCGCGGCGATGAACTCCATGCCACCCGGGATCGGGTCCTCCTCGTGGACCAGCACGCCGTCCATGTCGGTCAGCCACGTCTCCACGGGTCGGGTGTCGGTCACCCGCCCATCATGGTGCAGCCGCGACCTCGTCGGGGATTCCCTCGTCCCAGTACTCCGCGGTCTGCAGCAGCCAGAACGTCACGAACAGGCCGAGCAAGACGGTCTCGATGTAGAAGAGCCAGTTCGGGATCGGCGTCACCTCGGCGAGCTCGAGCACGAAGAGGACGACCGCGATCACCACCGTGACCACCATCGACGTCGCGATCATCTGGTAGAGCGTCGCCCGCCGATCCGCGGGGAGCATCTCGATGACGGGCTGGTCCTCGCGCTTCTCCCGAGCCGCGGTCGCGTTGATCCACGCGACCGCGGAGATGCAGCCGAACAGCGGTATCGCGGCGACGTAGTGCGCCCCCACGTCGAACGAGTCCTGGGCGAACAGGAACCACCCTGAGAAAGCCACGAACGCCGCCGCCCCGACGGCGACTCCGATCAGCGCTTTGCGACGCGACTCAGGAGGGTTGCGCCGGGCCGTCCAGGTGGCGAAGCCGAACCCGATCACGCCCAGCACCAGCACCGCGCCGATGTTGTTCTCGATGCTGGTCAGGAACTCCTCCGGCACGTAGGCCTCCGGCTCGCCGTCCGCCCCGTTGCGCTGCAACGGCGTGGGCACCAGAGCCACCACCGGCGCCAGCATGCCGGCCAGGTTGAGCAGCGTGTCCTCGGCGCCGTCGCGGCCCTCTGATCGCCAGCAGGCTCAGGCCGATCGCCATCAGGGCGCCGACGAAGATCGCGCGGACCGGCGTGTAGTAGTAGGCGCTGATCGACCCGAGCTGACCGCATCGCCCCAGGCGATCTCGATCACGACCGAGACGGTCAGCAGGGCGACCATGCCCACGATGCCGACCCGGAGATACCGATAGGTCTTGCGGATCGCATCGCCCCGAGCACTCACGACAGTCACCCTTCCGGACCCTACGCGAACAGATCGCCTGTCGTCCGCGACCCGCTCGAGCACTTCGTCGAACCGCAGCTGCTCCAGCCCCAGGGGATCGTCCGCACCGGCCTCGACCTCGGTCCACGACACCGGCGCCGCGACGAAGGGGCGCGCCTTCCCGCGCAGCGAGTACGGCGCGATGGTGGTCTTGGAGCCGGCGTTCTGCGACCAGTCGAGGAACACCTTGCCGCCCCGCTTCGACTTGGTCATCGTGGCGGTCACCAGCGCCGCGTGCTCCTTCTGCAGCTCCTCGGCCACCTCCTTGGCCAGGGCCGTGGAGGCGTCGGACGGCATCCGCCGGGGCAGGTCGGCGTACAGGTGGAGGCCCTTGCTGCCGCTCATCACCGGCTTGGCGTCGAGGTTGCGCTCGGAGAGCTTGTCGCGCACCAGCAGCGCCACTCCGCAGCACTCGTGCAGCCCGGCCGGCTCACCCGGGTCCAGGTCGATGACCAACCGGTCGGCGTTGCGCGGCCGCCCGTTGCGGCCGACCGTCCACTGGTGCACGTGCAGCTCGAGCGCGGCCAGGTTGACCATCCAGGTCAGCGTGGCCAGGTCGTCGACGACGGGAAAGGTGATCTCGGAGTCGCTTCCCCCTTGAGTACCGCCCGAACGGCTGCCCGTGGTCGGCACCGTCACCGTACGCACCCACGACGGCGTGCCACCCGGTGCGTTCTTCTCGAAGAAGCTCATGTCCTCGACGCCGTGCGGCCAGCGGATCCGGGTCACCGCACGATCCTTGAGGTGCGGCAGCATGACCGGCGCGATCTGCGCGTAGTAGTTGAGCACCTCCCCCTTGGTGGTGCCGGTGCGCGGGTAGAGCACCTTGCTCAGGCTGCTGATCTTCAGCGTCCGGCCCTCGACGTCGACGAAGACCTCTTCCTTGTCGTACTGCTCCTTCTTCGGCATCAGAGGTCCTCTCGGCCCAGATCGTCAGGGGAGAGGTCGGTCCGCATGCCGCGGTACGACGGCTGGCGGAGCCGCTCGTATCCCGTGCCGTGGGTGTCGACGTCGACCACGATCCGCGGCTCGACCCAGTGGGTGCCGATGGCGTCGACGCGGGGCACCTCGTCGGCGAAGGGGCTGGCGTCCGCCTCGCGCCCGGCCACCGCCTCGGTCAGCAGCCGGCTCTGCGCGGCACCGATGCCGCTGCCGACCCGACCCCGGTAGAGCAGTCCGTCCGGCGTGGGCTCACCCACCAGCAGCGCGGCCAACCGGTCGGTCGTCCCTTCCTGGGGGCGCCACCCGCCGACGACGTAGGACCGCCGATGGCGGTGCGGGAACTTCAGCCAGTGCGGGGTCCGCTCGCCGAAGGCGTAGCGCGACGTGCGGCGCTTGCTGACGATGCCCTCGAGGCCCTGCTCGCGGGTCGCCTCGAAGAGCATCGCCCCGTCGTCGTACGACGGCGGCACCTGCCACGCGGCCCCCTCGAGTGTCTCCGTCAGCAGCGCCCGACGGCTCTCGAGCGGCTCCTTGGTCAGGTCGCGGCCGTCCAAGCGCAGGAGGTCGAAGACCATGAACGTCACCGGCACCGTCTGGACCAGGCGCGCCACCGAGGTCGCCTTGCGCACGTGCATGCGGTTCTGGAGCACCCGGAAGTCCGGCAGCCCCGCCTCGTTGAGGGCGATGATCTCGCCGTCGACCATGAAGTCACGGTCTCCGAGCGGTGACACCGCGACATCGGGCCAGCCGCCCGTCACGTCGTTGTCGTTGCGGCTGGTCAGCTTGATCCGGCCGTCGCGTGAGTCGCCGAGGATCCGGATGCCGTCCCACTTGACCTCGTGCATCCAGTCGTCGCCCGGTGGCACGTGGGTGCCGTGGGTGGCCAGCATGGGACGCATGGAGGAAGTCTGGCGCACGCATGGAGTGGGGTCTCGGCGGCTACCCTCTGAGGATGCGTGCAATCTGGAAGGGCGCGGTGTCGTTCGGGCTGGTCAGCGTGCCGGTCAAGCTGTATTCCGCCACCGAGAGCCATGACGTTTCGTTCCGACAGGTCCATGCCAAGGACGGCGGCCGGATCAAGTACCAACGCGTGTGCTCGATCGACGGCGAAGAGGTTGCGTACGCCGACATCGCCAAGGGCTACGAGACCGAAGACGGCGAGATGGTCATCCTCACCGACGACGACATGGCCGAGCTGCCGTTGACTTCCTCGCGAGAGATCGCGGTCGAGAAGTTCGTGCCGTCGGAGCAGATCGACCCGATGTTGTTCGAGAAGTCCTACTACCTCGAACCCGAGAAGTCCGGCACCAAGCCCTATGCGCTCCTCCGCCAGGCCCTGCTCGACGCCGACCGGATGGCGGTGGTGACCGTCGCGTTGCGCCAACGCACCACGATCGCGGTGCTGCGGGTGAAGGACGACGTGATCGTCCTGCAGACGATGATGTGGCCCGACGAGATCCGCAACCCCGACTTCAACGTCGAGGCCGGCGACGTCAAGCCCGCCGAGGTGAAGATGGCCACGATGCTGGTCGACACCCTCGCCGGCGACTTCGACCCGAGCGAGTTCGAGGACGACTACGCCGAAGCGGTCGAGTCGCTGGTCAAGACCAAGATCGAGGGCGGCGAGATCAAGCGCACCCCGACATCCACGAAGTCTTCCGGAGAGGTCGTCGACCTGCTCGCTGCACTACAGCGCTCGGTCGACGCCGCCAAGACTGCCCGCGGCGAGGACGACGACGAGGACGAGAAGCCCGCGAAAAAGTCTCCAGCCAAGAAGGCTGCGAAGAAGGCTCCGGCCAAGAAGACCGCGGCGAAGAAGACCGCCAAGAAGGCTCCCGCGAAGAAGGTCGCGGCCAAGAAGGCCAGCTGAGGTCAGGCCAAGGCTTGCTTGCGGGCCGCGCGGCGGAGCGCGACGCCCACCTCGGCGGCCACCGCGATCGCCAGGTCGCGCGCGGTCTCGCCGTCCACCTCGGGCACCACGTGATGGACGACCCCGTCCGCCAGGAGGTCGGTGGCCCGGACCCGTTGCGCCTCGGCCAGCTCGGCCGCGTGCTCGGTGTCGCCATGGACGATGATGCTCGCCCCTTCCGGCGGCAGCGGCGAGAGCCAGGCGTGCTCGGTGGCCAGCACCGTCTCGGCCGGCATCAGGGCCAGCGCTCCGCCGCCGCAGCCCTGGCCGAGGATGACCGCGACGGTCGGCACCGACATCGTGGCGAGGGTCGCAATGCAGCGGGCGATCTCGCCGGCGATCGCGCCCTCCTCCGCGCTGGCCGACAGCTCGACACCCGGAGTGTCGATCACTGTGACGAGCGGAAGTCCGAGTTCCTCGGCCAGGCGCATTCCACGACGGGCCTCGCGCAGCGCGGCCGGACCCATCGGGTGGGTGGGGCTCTGTCGGTCCCGGTCCTGACCGACCACGACACATGGCTGGCCATCCATCCGGGTCAGCGCGACGATCACCGTCTCGTCCCGCTCCCCCTCGTCGGTGCCGCGCAGCCGGACCGTGCCGGCCCCGCCGTGCCGCAGCAGATGTCGTACGCCGGCCCGCCCGGGATCGCGGGTGCGCCCGATCGACGACCAGGCCGAGGTCTCACCGATCGTGCCCGACCGGCGCTCCGGCAAGGTGCTGCTGGTCGGCGGGTCCACCAGGACCGCGAGCGCCCGGTCCACCAGCTCGGGCAGGTCCTCAGCCGGCACCACCGCGTCGATCACACCGTGCGCAGCGAGGTTCTCGGCGGTCTGCACGCCCTCGGGGAACGGCTCGCCGGTCAGCCCGGCGTACACCTTGGGACCCAGGAACCCGATCAGGGCCCCGGGCTCGGCGACGGTGATGTGGCCGAGCGACCCCCACGAGGCGTAGACACCGCCGGTCGTCGGGTGGCGCAGATGCACGAGGTAGGGCAGCCCGGCGAGACGGTGGTCCATCAGCGCCCGCGAGATCTCGACCATCCCGACAAAGGCCGGCGTGCCCTCCTGCATGCGAGTGCCGCCCGACGACGTCGAGGCCAGAACGGGTAGTCCTTCCGCGGTCGCGCGGCGTACAGCGGAGGTGATCCGAGCCGCCGCGGCGCGTCCGATCGACCCGGCCAGGAAGGTGAACTCATTGGCCACCACCACCACCGGTCGTCCGCGCACCAGGCCACGACCGGTCAGCACCGACTCGTCCGTGCCGGACCTCTCGGCGGCTGCCACCAGCGCGTCGCGATAGGCCTCGGGATGACCCGAGATATCGACCGGCCGGTCCCACGACTCGAACGAGCCGGGATCGAGCACGAGCTCGAGCAGGTCGACCGCGGCCCAACGGCGGGTCATTGCTCCTCGTCCAGCCACGCCCGGATCTCGTCGGAGTGCTGGTCCAGTAGCGGTGGCGCTGCGTGGTCACTCCGGCTGACCTCGGCGCCGTCGTGATCGAAGAACCGCAGTGGTGGACCCGGCAGCTGGAGTTTCCCGAGCGTCGGGTGCTCGATGTCGAGCAGGAGGCCCTGGCTGAGCGTCTGGTCCCAGGCGTAGACCTCGTCGAGGGTGCGCACCTTCCCAGCCGGGATCCCGGCCTCGGCCAGCTTGGCGAGCAGGGGCTCGGCGTCCCAGGTCGCGAACGCGTCCTCCACCACCTCGATCACCCGCGGGCGAGCGGCCACCCGCTCCTCGTTGGTGGCCAAGCCCTCGGTTGCCGGGTCGAGCCCGAAGGCCTCGCAGAACCGCCGCCACAGACCCTCGTTGCCCAGCGCGATCTGCACGGCACCGTCGCGGCAGTGGAAGAGGCCGTACGGCGCGATCGACGGGTGGTGGTTGCCCTGCGCGCGCGGGACCTCGCCCGCCACGGTCCACCGCGTGCCCTGGAAGGCGTGTACGCCGACGACCGCAGCGAGCAGCGACGTGCGCACCACCGTGCCGCGACCCGTGCGGTCGCGCTCGTGCAGTGCGGCCACGACGCCATACGCGCCGTACATGCCGGAGAGCAGGTCGGCGATCGGCACCCCCACCCGCTGCGGGTCGTCAGGCCCGGATCCGGTCAGCGACATCACGCCGGCCTCGCCCTGGGCGATCTGGTCGTAGCCGGCCCGACCACCCTCGGGGCCGTCGTGCCCGAACCCGGTGATCGACAGCACCACCAGCCGCGGGTTGCGCTCCTGAAGCGACTCGATGCCGAGGCCGAGCCGCTCGAGCACGCCGGTCCGGAAGTTCTCGACCAGCACGTCGGCCCGGTCGACCAGCCGGAGCAGGAGCTCGCGGTCGTCATCGGACTTGAGGTCGAGCGCGATCGACTCCTTGTTGCGGTTGGCCGCGAGGAAGTACGTCGACTCGCGGGGACCGTCCCCTGATTCAGGGCCAACGAACGGCGGCCCCCAGCCCCGGGTGTCGTCGCCGGTGACCGGCACCTCCACCTTGATCACGCGGGCGCCGAGGTCGCCGAGCATCATCGTGGCGTGAGGGCCCGCCAGGGCCCGGGACAGGTCGACAACCAGGACGTCGGCCAGAGGTCCACTCATCTGCATTGACTCACCATCCGGGCAGCACCAGGGCCGCCCACACGAGGAGCGGACCGACGAGGACGACGATCACGCTGTAGGTCAGGATCTGCTTGTAGTAGACAGGCTCCTCGATCGAGTCGGGCTTGTTTGCCAGCATCAGGGCACCGTTGGTGGAGAACGGGCTCACGTCGACGATGGTCGAGCTGACCGCCAGGGCCGCCACGAAGAGGGCCGCGCTGATGCCGCCATCCGCGACCAACGGCACGCCGATCGGGATGATGACCGGGAGCAGCGCCGTCGAGGACGCGAACGCGGACACCACGCCACCGACGTAGCAGAGCACGAGTGCGCCGATCGTGATCGCGCCGAGACCCGCGGCCCAGTTGCCGACGAACTCCGGCGAGCCCGCAGTGGTCAGGATCGTCGCGTAGGTGCTGATGCCCGCGACCAGGAGGACGGTCGGCCACGCGATCTGCTTGACCGCATCCTTGTGCTGGTTGGGGGCGAGCATGGCGAGCAGGACGGCGGCGGTGATGGCGACGAAACCGATGTTCTTGTCGAAGGCCAGCGCGACCACGGCCACGCCGAGGAAGGCAACCAGAGTGAGCACCTGGTCGACCTGTACGCCGGCTGCTTCCTTCGTGGCGGTCTGGGTGCCGCCGCTTCCGGAAGGTCCGGAGGTGTCCGCATCGTCCGGCTCGTCCGGGTCGATCCGCTTGCTCAGCAGCTTGCGGCCGCCGAGCACGACGAACAGGATCGCGGCCAGGATCGTGTTGATCACGAGGCTCGCGAAGAAGACGGTGATCTCGCTGGAGGGCAGACCCGCATCGTCCATGACCGAGTTGGTGATCGTGCCGTAGATGCTGATCGGCGAGAAGCCGCCGGCCTGGGCACCGTGCACGACCATCATGCCCATCATCAGTGGGCTGATGCCGTAGCGGCCGGCGAACCCGAGGGCGATCGGGCCGATGATCGCGCACGCGGCCGGACTCACCGCCCCGATCCCGGTGAGCACGCCCGTGACCGCGAACATCACCCACGGGATCAGCGCGACCCGGCCGCCGACCGCCTTGACCGCGGTGCTGACGATCAGGTCGACGGTGCCGTTGTCCTTGGCGATCGCGAACAGATAGGTCACCCCGATCAGGGTGAGGATCAGATCGCCGGAGACACCGGCGAGGATCTCCTTCTCATCGAGGTCGAGGGAATACATGCCGACCAGCCAGGCGGCGACGTAGGCCAAGGCCCCCATGTTGATCGGCAGCAGCGTGCCGACGACGAACAGCGCCACGAGGGCGAGGATTGCGACCCATTCCGGTCCCATGTGCACACATCTCCTTGAGCCGAGCTTCCTGTGCCAGTACCCCGTGCAGGTGGCCATGGTGACCCCGGTCACGTACTTGGCTCAGTGGCCTAGCCAATAGGTCAATAAGCCGAAAGTCAATAGCATGGGGGCATGACGTCCTTTCCCCAGCGCCTGCTGCGGACGCGGCTCTACGAGCAGGTGGCGGAGCAGATCACGACGTGGATCGCCGACAACGGCGTGGTCGCAGGTGACCGGCTGCCGCCCGAACGCGAGCTCGCGTCGCGGCTCGGCGTCAGCCGCGCCACGCTCAGCCAGGCCCTGGTCGCGCTCGAGGTGATCGGCGTCGTCGCTGTCCGGCACGGCGATGGCACGGTCGTCACCAGCTCGAAGAGCCAGACCCGGATCGTCGACGCGATCCGGGCTCATGCGGACCGCCTGCCCGAGGTCATCGAGACCCGCGACGCGTTGGAGACCAAGATCGCCGGCCTCGCCGCGGCTCGGCGTACTGATGAGGACATGGAACGGATCGACGACGCCCTGGCGGCGATGCAGGCCGACATCGAGGCCGGTGGCCGGGGGGTCGAGGGCGACGAGAGGTTCCACGGCGCGGTGACCGCGGCCGCGCACTCCCTGTTGCTGGCGCGGCTGATGGACGAGATCGGCGACCTGATCCGGGAGACCCGGATCGAGTCCCTGTCGCAGCCGGAGCGGCCGCGCAACTCCCTGGCCGGGCACCGCGAGATCGCCGAGGCGATCCGGGCCGGGGACGCTGCCGCGGCTTCGGCCGCCATGCACGCCCACGTCGAGATGGTCAGCGACGTCGCGCTGCTGCGCGGTGAGCAGCCCGGGTGACGGGTCTCGAACAGCTGGCCGTACTTGCGGCCGGGCTGGGCGCCGGGGTGCTCACCTCCACGGTGGGTGTGGCGTCTCTCCTGAGCTTTCCGGTGCTGGTTGCCGTGGGCCTGCCGCCGGTCGTGGCCAACGCTTCCAACACGGTCGGCCTGACGCCGGGCGGGCTCAGCGGCTCGTTCGGCTACCGGCAGGAGCTGCGGGAGCACCCGCGTGCCACTGCGGTCGTGATCCTGACCTGCGCTGTGGGCTCGGTGGGCGGCGCGGTGCTGCTTCTCGCGCTCCCACCTGGCGTCTTCGAGGCCGTCGTGCCGTGGCTGATCCTCTTCACCTGCCTGCTGGTCGGCATCTCCCCGCCGTTGAGCAAATGGCTCCGTCGCCACGACGACGCGGACGCCGAGCAGCGGCACCGCCTCTCCCCCACCACGACGTTCGTCGCGACGCTGACCGGCGTGTACGGCGGCTACTTCGGAGCCGGCTCCGGCGTGATGATGATGGCCGTGCTCGGTCTGGGCACGGACCTGGAGTTCCGCATCGTCAACGCCCTCAAGACCCTTGCGGTGATGGCTGCCAACGTGGTCGCGACCCTGATCTTCCTGGTCGTGGCCGACCTCGACTGGGCGGCGGTCGGCCTCCTGGCAGCGGGCTCGGTGATCGGCGGCTACGTCGGCTCGCGCATCGGCAGGAAGCTGCCGCCCACCCTGCTGCGCGGCGGCGTCGTCGTCGCCGGCGTCATCGCCTTCGTCACCATGGTCTGAGCGAACTCACTCCTCGCCGCGAGCCGCCTTCGAGTCGGGTGCCATCCGGTCGTACCTGGCCAGGATCACGTCACTCAGGCGCGGCGTGAGCAGGTTGAGCACCTCGCCGACGTAGCCGATGGCGTTGCCGACGAAGACCGGCCGGTCCTCCAGGGCGCGCACCACGCGGGCGGCGGCCTGCTCGGCGGTCAGCCCGCGGCGGTCCTCGAACGACTCGGTCGGCACCACCATGTCGGTGTGCACCAGGCCGAAGCGCATGTTGGTGAACGTGACGTTGTCGGCCCACGTCTCGCGGCCGGCGATCCGCGACCAGGTATCGAGGGCGGACTTGGAGGCGAGGTAGGCCGAGAACTTCGGCGCCTTGATCTGGACGCCCCAGCTGAGGATGTTGACCACGTGGCCGAAGTGCTGCTCGCGCATGGCCGGCAGCAGGCCGAGGGTCAGCCGCACCGGCCCGAAGTAGTTGATCGCCATCGTGCGCTCGAAGTCGTGCGGGCGGTCGTAGCTGAGATGGAGCGACCGGCGGATCGAGCGGCCGGCGTTGTTGACGAGGTAGTCGACCGCGCCGTGGTCCTCGAGCACCTGCTTGACCAGGCCGTCGACCGCCTCGGCGTCGGTCAGGTCGCAGGGGTACGCCGACGCCTGGCCGCCCTCCTCGACGATCTGCGCACGCACCCGCTCCAGGTCGTCGACCCGGCGGGCCACCAGCAGCACCGTTGCGCCGAGCCGACCCACGGCCAGCGCGGTCGCCTCACCGATGCCCGATGAGGCACCCGTCACCAGCACCACCCGGCCGGCCAGCGGGCTCGGGTCGCCGCGGCCAAGGAGCCGGCGTACGCGGGCCCGCGGGGTCATCCAGAGCGAGGGCATGAGCCGGGACGCTACCGTTCGGCCGTCAACGGCCAGGGGCGCGCCTGCTCGATCTGCGCGCTCAGGCTGAGCAGGGTGGTCTCGTCGTCGGTGCGGCCGACCAGCTGGACCCCGACGGGCAGGCCGTCCTCGGCCGTCCCGCACGGCACCGAGGCGGCCGGGTTGCCGGCGACGTTCCAGAGTGCGGCGTACGCGATGGCCGGCAGCGACACCAGCGCCGAACCCACCGTGCCGCGGCCGTCGATGATGCCGACCCGAGGCGGTCGGTGCGCGATGGCCGGGGTGAGCAGGACGTCGACGTCGTCGAAGATGCGGTTGGCCTTGGTCGAGACCTTCTCGCTGGCCCGGACCGCCCACTCGGCGACCCGCGGAGTCACCCAGGAGCCGAGCCGGTAGGTCTCCCGGGTCCGCCGCTCGAGCCGCTCGAAGTGCTCCATCGCGTCGGACTCGGCCCGGATGCCGGCGAAGAACTGCGGCACGAACGCCGGCGTCGGGTCGGGATAGCGAGGCTCGATCTCGCGCACGTCGTGACCGAGGTCGCTCAGCAGGCGCGCCGTGTCCTGCAGGGCGCGCACGTGGATCGGGTCCGGCTTGACCCCGCGGGCGACCGGCTTGGGCGACCAGCCGATCCGCAGGCGCCCGGGCTCGCGCTGGGCGGCGTCGGCGAACGAGCCGGACTCGCCGGCCGTGAACCGCTCCCCCGGCAGGTTGCCGCGGATCACGTCGTACACGAGAGCGCTGTCGAGGACCGTGCGGCTCAGCGGGCCCACCGTGCCGAGCGCGAACCAGAGGTGCTCGTAGGGCGCCGTGGTCACCCGGCCGCGCTGGGGCTTGAGCCCGAACAGCCCGCAGCACGCCGACGGGATCCGGATCGACCCGCCACCGTCGCCGCCGATCCCGATCGGCACCATGCCGGAGGCCACCGCGGCCGCCGTACCGCCGCTGGACCCGCCGGGCGTCCGGGCGCGGTCCCAGGGGTTGCGGGTGATCCCTCGCGAGGTCGACTCGGTGTAGGGCCACGCGCCGAACTCCGGCATGTTGGTCTTGCCGACGATCACCGCGCCCGCGGCCCGAAGCCGCCGTACGAGCTCCCCGTCGGCGGCGACCGGAGTGGAGTTGGCCTCACCGCCGAACGTCGTGACGCACCCCGCGACGTCGATCTCTTCCTTGATCGCGATCGGTACGCCGTGCAGCGGACCGCGATCCGCCTTGCGGACCTTGTCGGTCGCGGCCGCCTCGGCCCGGGCCGCGTCGCCGAGGACGACCGAGAACGCGTTGAGCCCAGGGTCGCGCTCGGCGATCCGTTCCAGGGCGGCGTCCACCGTGGCGACCGCCTTCAGCTTGCCGGCCTGGGTCAGCTTGACGGTCTCGGCGACGCCCAGCGTCGACAGGTCGCCCTCGGTCCATGCGCGCGAGCCTACTGAACGCCGAAGTGCGGGAAATGACATGTCGAGATGTCACACCTGGCAGCGCACCACATCGCGCACTTCGGACCACCACATCGCGCACTTCGGGCTCTAGGCCAGGGAGTCGAGCCAGGCCTGGTGCAGGTCGGAGTAGCGGCCGTCGCCGCCGGAGACCAGGTCGGCGGGTGAGCCGTCCTCGACGAACCGGCCGTGCTCCATCACGACCACCCGGTCGGCGATCTCGACGGTCGAGAGCCGGTGGGCGATGATCACTGCGGTGCGGCCGGCCAGCACCGTGCGCAGCGCCTGCTGCACGAGTCGCTCCGACGGGATGTCGAGCGACGAGGTCGCCTCGTCGAGGATCAGCACCGCCGGGTCGGCCAGGAACGCGCGGGCGAACGCCACCAGCTGGCGCTGCCCGGCGCTGAGCCGGCCGCCGCGCTGGGCGACGTCGGTCTCGTAGCCGTTGGGCAGGGCGCTGATGAAGTCGTGGGCGCCCAGGGCCCGGGTGGCCCGCTCGATCTGCTCCATGGTCGCGTCGGGGCGCCCGAACCTGATGTTGTCGGCGATGGTGCCGGAGAAGAGGTAGTTCTCCTGGGTGACCATCACGACGGCCTCCCGCAGGTTGTCGGATGTCAGGTCGCGCAGGTCGATGCCGTCGAGCAGGATCCGCCCGCCGACCGGGTCGTAGAAGCGGGTGGCCAGCTTGGCCAGGGTGGTCTTGCCGGCGCCCGTGGTGCCGACGAGGGCCAGCGTCTGCCCGGCCGGAACGGTCAGGTCGAGGTCGGGCAGCACCGGCCGGCCCTCGACGTAGGAGAACTGGACGCCCTCGAAGTGCAGCTCGCCACGCGCGCCCTCGAGGGTCAGCGGCTGCTCGGGCTCCGGCACACCCGGCCGCTCGCGGAGTACGCCGGCGAGCTTGTCGAGCGCTGCCGAGGCCGACTGGAAGGTGTTGTAGAACTGCGAGATCTCCATCATCGGCTCGAAGAACTGCCGCAGGTAGAGCAGGAACGCGGCGAGCACCCCGACCGTCACCTCACCGTGGTAGGCGAGGTAGCCGCCGTAGAGAAGCACGGCAGCGATGGTGACGTTGCCGATCAGGCGGATGCCCGGCATGAACCAGGCGACCAGCCGGAAGGCGACCAGGTTGGCCCGGCGGTACTGGTGGTTGACGTCGTCGAAGATCTCCTGGTTGCGCGGCTCGCGGCGGAACGCCTGCACCGCGCGGATGCCGCCCATCGACTCCACGAAGTGGACGATCACCAAGGCGACCTTCTCGCGGGTGACCTTGTAGCTCTGGCCCGACTCCTTGCGGAACCAGTTGGTCAGCCAGAACAGGAACGGCCCGCACAGCAGGGCCACCAGGCCGAGCTTCAGGTCGAGGAAGAGCAGCAGACCTGCGGTGCCGACCAGCGTCAGCGCCGCGGTCACCAGTCCGTCGAAGCCGGTCTCGAGCATCTCGTAGATCGCGTCGACGTCGGAGGTCTGTCGCGAGATCACCCGGCCGGACGTGTATTCGTCGTGGAAGGCGGGGCTCAGCACCTGGAAGTGGCGGAACACCCGGCGGCGTACCTCGAAGAGCACGTCCTGGCCGATCCGCCCGGACCGGACCAGGAACATCTGACGGGCCACCGCCTGGACGATGGTGGACACCAGCACGATGCCGACGATGAACAGCAGCGGCTCGAGGTTGTTGTCCTCCCGGATCGGCGGGATGCCGGTGTCGATGCCCTCCTTCACCAGGTAGGGGATCGAGAGGCGCGCGGCGTTCTCGACGAGCACCACGCGCGATCAGCAGCCAGATCGCCCGCTTGTACGGCGCCAGCACCTCACGCAGCAGCTGGCCGGACCCGCCGGTGAAGCGGCGCGGCGCCTCGCGCTCGGCGGCCTCCAGCTCGTCGACCGGGGCGATCCCGCGCCAGTTGGTCGTCTGGTGCTCATCAGCGCGCCACCTCTGCTGGCTCGTGCTCGGACTCGGCGGCCAGCAGCTCGCGGTAGGCCGGCACCGTGGCGAGCAGATCGCGGTGGTCGCCGACGTGGGTGATCGTGCCGCCCTGGAGCAGCGCCACCCGGTCGGCGAGCAGCACGGTCGACGCGCGGTGGGCGACGACCAGCCCGGTGGTGGCGGCCAGTACGTCGCGCAGGGCGTCCTCGACCAGCTTCTCGGTGTGGATGTCGAGCGCCGACAGCGTGTCGTCGAGCACCAGCACCTTGGGCTGGGCCAGCACCGCCCGAGCCAGGGCCAGCCGCTGTCGCTGGCCGCCCGACAGCGCCATCCCCTGCTCGCCGATGCGGGTGGCGAGGCCCCAGGGCAGGTCGTGGACGAACTCGGCCTGCGCCACCTCGAGCGCCTCCTGGATCTCGTCCTCGGTCGCGTCGGCGCGGCCGAGCGTGAGGTTCTCGCGGGCGCTCATCGAGAACAGGGTCGGCTCCTCGAACGCCGTCGCCACCAGGGTGCGCAGGTGCTCGAGGTCGAGGTCGCGGACGTCGAGCCCGTCGATGGTGATCCGGCCCCCGGTGACGTCGTAGAGCCGCGGCACGAGCGCGGTGAGGACGGTCTTGCCGGAGCCGGTCGCGCCGACCAGCGCGATCGTCTCGCCGGGCGCGAGGTCGAGGTTGACGTCGCGCAGCACCAGCTCGTCGGGACTGTCCGGGAACGCGAAGTCGACGTGCTCGAAGCGCAGGTGCCCCTTCGGGTGCTCGACCCGCTGCGTGCCGGACACGATCGCCGGCTCGGTGTCGAAGATCTCCAGGATCCGGGCCGCCGACGTCATCGCCTCCTGGGCCATGGCCAGGATCACGCCGAGCGAGGCGACCGGCCACACCAGCGACAGCATCAGCGTGATGAAGGCGACCAGCTCACCAGGCGTGAGGTAGCCGCGGCCGACCCCGATCGAGCCGAGCAGGAGCACCACGACCACGGCGAAGTTGGGGATGACCTCGAGGAACGTCCAGAACTTCGCCGACAGCCGGACCTTGTCCATGCTCGTCGCGTGCAGCTGACGGGCGGCGCGCTCGTACTGCAGCGACACGTGCTCGCTGCGGCCGAAGGACTTGATCACCCGGATGCCGACCGCGCCCTCCTCGGCCAGCGTCGCGAGGTCGCCCTGCTCGTCCTGGACCCGGCGCGAGACAACGACGTAGGACTTCTCGAAGCGCATCGACAGCCACACGATGGGGGCGGCGGTCGCGGCGACGACCAGGCCGAGCGGCCAGTACATGCGCAACAGCACGATGGTGACCACGGTGACCTGCAGGATGTTGATCACCAGGAACAGCAGCCCGAACCCGCTGAAGCGACGGATCGCGGAGAGGTCGGTGGTCGCGCGAGAGAGGAGCTGACCCGACTGCCACTTGCCGTGGAAGGCTCATCGGCAGCAGCTGGAGGTGGGCGTAGAGGTCGCGCCGCATGTCGGTCTCGACCGACAGCACGGCGTTGGACTGCACCCAGCGCCGCCAGAAGATCAGCACCGCCTCGAGCACGCCGAGCCCCAGGGCCAACAGCCCGAGTGGCAGCACCGGCCCCAGCTCGCGGTCGGTGATCGGGCCGTCGATGAGGGCCTTGGTGACCAGGGGGATCGCGATGCTGAGGCCCGACGCCACCCAGGGAGGTGCCGAGCATCACCGCCAGGGCGGGGAGGTGCGGTCGCAAGTAGGCCCGGAGACGCCAGAGGCTGTGGACTCCAGCGGGCGGGTGGGCGTCCGGCTGAGGGTGGGCCGGCGCTCCGAGAGAGGCAGTTGACATCGTCAACTCACTCTAAGTTGCGTCACCGACATCGCGCGAACTGATATCCGGGACCACCAGATCCCCCGACTGACCTCTCGGCCCCGCGGCCGGGGCCAGGTGCGTCAACCCAGCTGACGCAGGAAACTTTCAAGGCAGCGGCGCCGACCTGAGCGCTCTCGCATCGCGGAGCAGCCTGTCGGTGTTGCTGGCTCGTGCCCCGGCCGGTCGGGATCGCCGAGTCGTCCGACCCGGGCCTACCCCGCCACCGATCCGGGTGGGAGGGTAGGCCGGAATTGCGTCAGCGAATGTCGTAGATCGGCTTGTCGGCGTCCGTTCGTCCGTCCCGCCAGGCGAGCACCGCGGACAGCCCCGCCAGCAGCGCCACGATCCCGAGGACCAGACCCTCGGGGCGGTGCCACCACCACTCGGCCGTCTCGCGGGACGGCGCCACCAGCTCGTCCCCCGCGAACAGCACGGCGGCGGTCGCTCCGAGGGCGATCACGGTCCACGCGCAGAGCGTGATGACCCACGGGTGCGCAGACACGTGGCTGCGCAGATCGATGGGGAATGCGGGGACGATGGGCGTCGTGGCCCCGATGGGGATGTCAGGATGTGTCATGGGAACCTCAGCTCGGTAGGGATGGGCGCGCCGGCGCGGACGCGTCGGCGTTTCGGGTAGCGGCCCGCACGACCTGGCCCATGAGCCCCGCGGATCGCGAGGTGGACCGAGGTCGTGGTGAGCCCCGCCGGAGCTGGCGCGGGTTCGATTGCGGTGTTCGCAAGAGGGCCATGACCGGCAGCGAACCCGAACGCAGGACCGAGGGAAACCCCCTCGGCCGGGTCCGGACGAGGTCCGTGCACTCCGTACAACCCAATACACCCAAGACCTGGCCAAATGCGATTGGATGAACCCAGCGGCTCGGCGCGGCCCCCAACCTGTCTCGCACTTCGCGGAGGATCCATGAGCCCTAGTGCCAGCGAAGAGATGCCGCCAGACGGCGGACTCAGCACCCGGGCTGAGTTCGCCCGCACCCTGACCGCTGCGCGGCAGCGGGCAAGGTTGAGCGTGCGTGATGTCGCGCGGATCGCCAATGTGCCGGCCGGTACCACCGGCGGCTACTTCAGCGGGCGCCACCTGCCCAACCTCTCTTTCCTCGACCCCTTCCTGGCGGTCCTCGACGCGCTCGGCATCGCGGACCACGATCCGTGGGTAGCGGCGCTCGAGCGGCTGCGGTGGACGCCGTCCTTGCGGGCGGCCGACCAGACCTCGCCGTACAAGGGGCTCGACAGCTATCAGCCCGAAGACGCCGCTTGGTTCTTCGGCCGGGACGCCGTGAGCGCCGACATCCTCGCTCGGCTCCGTGAGCGGATCGGGCAGGGCGGTGCGGTGGCCGTCGTCGGGGCCTCCGGGGCCGGCAAGTCCTCGGTGCTGCGCGCCGGCGTCGTCCCCGCGGTCAGGGACGGCGCGCTGCCCGGAACCTGGTCGGTCGCCATGCTGACGCCCGGGGGCGATCCGGTCGCCGCCCTCGAGAGTGCGACCTACGGCGTCGTCTCAGAGCACGTGCTCGTGGTGATCGACCAGTTCGAGGAGGTGTTCACCCACGCGTCCGAGCAGGCACGCGCGGAGTTCCTCAACCGGATCCTGGCGCAGCCGCCGTCGACGCTCGTTGCGATCGGGCTCCGAGCCGACTTCTACCCGCTCGCGGCAGCCGTTCCGGAGCTGGTCCCCGTGCTCCAGCGCGCCCAGGTGGTTGTGGGTCCGATGGGGCGCAGCGAGCTCCGCCTGGCGATCACCGAGCCCGCCCGCCGGGCCGGTGTCGAGCTGTCACCGGATCTCGTTGACCGGCTACTGCTCGACCTCGGCACAGCCCGGCGCGGCACCGCGCATGCTTACAACGCCGGTGCGTTGCCGCTGCTTTCGCACGTTCTCCAGACGATGTGGGAGCGGTTCCGGGAACGCACGATCACCCTCGCCGATTACGAGGCGAGCGGTGGCCTGCACGGGGCCGTTGCGCAGACTGCGGACGGCGTCTATGACGCGCTGGACGCTCGCAGCCGGGCGCTCGCGCAGTCGCTGCTTGTGCGGCTGGTCACCGTCGAGGACGACTTCGTCGTACGTCGCCGCGTCCGGTGGGAGGAACTGCTTGACACCGGGCACGACGACGATGCCGCGACTGACGTGCTCGAGCCGTTCATCGCGGCCCGGCTGCTGACCGCGGACACCGAGACGGTCGAGGTCAGCCACGAGGCGCTGCTGACCGCTTGGCCCCGATTCGCGAACTGGATCGCTGAGGATCGGGAGGGACTACAGCTGCATCGCCAGCTGACCGACTCCGCTCGCGCATGGGCGGACGCAGGGCGTGACCCGAGCGACCTCTGGCGCGGTGCCCGGCTCGCGGCCGCCACGATGTGGGCCGGGGGACGGCCCGATGCGCTCAACCCGGCGGAGCGCGAGTTCCTCGTGGCCAGCGCCGGCGCGGCCGCGGCGGAGGCGGAGAGCCAGCGGCGCCGTACCCGCCGGCTGCAGCAACTGCTCGGCGCGGTTGCTGTCCTCGCAGCGGTCGCTCTGGTGCTCGCGACGGTCGCCGTGGCCAGCAGCCGGCGCGCGGATGACGCCGCCGAGGTGGCTCGCACCGAGCGGCTGGCGGCAGAGTCGCGCGAGGTGGCCATCCAAGCTCGTGCGGTCGTCGCACGCGATCCCGCCCTCGCCGAGCAGCTCGCCTTGGCGAGCTACCGGATCGCGCCGACTGTCGAGGCCCGCTCCGCGCTCCTCGACGTCTCCGCGCGGGCGCAGGTGACGCGCATCGCGGTTCCCGCGGGCCCGACGTCAGTCGCCGTTTCCGGGGACGGCTCCCTGATCGCGACGGGCAATGTCGACGGTCTGCTCCGGCTCTTCGAGGTCACGACCGACGGGCCGGTGGAGCAGATCGGCTCGGTCACCGTCGACCCCGAGCAGCAGATGTACGGCGTCGCTATCAGCCCCGACAAACGGCTGGTCGCCATCGGTGGTACCGGCACCGTCGTGAGACTGGTCGACATCAGCGACCCGACGGCCCCTCAGCTGCTCGACACCGCGCTGCCGGCCGAGGCCGTCGAGGGCATGCGGTTCAGCCCGGACGGCCGGATGCTCGTAGCGAGCACCGCGCTCGACGTCGCGCATCGCTGGCGCCTGGCGTCGGACGGTACGGCGACACCCCTCGGCGACCTGCGCGGGTTCGGCGGCTACCTGCACTGGGCCGACTTCAGCGCCGACGGGCGCCTGATTGCGACGTCGAGCAGCGACGGCTCGGTCCGTGTCTGGGACGCGCGCGACCCGAAGGCCACCGACCGGCCGCTGGCAATGGCATCGGTCGGCGACACCTTCGCGACCCCCGCCGGACCGACCGCGAACGCCGTACCCTCGGTGGACTTCGACGCCACCGGGCGTCGGCTTGCCGTCGGGGGCAAGGACGGCATGGTGCACATCTTCGGTATCTCCGGACGCGGTACGACAATGACGCTGCGCCCCATCGGCGCTCCGCTCGGAACCTTCGGTGCCCAGATCAACCATCTCGAGTTCAGTCCCGACGGCGGTGAGATCGCCGCTGGGAGCTCGGACCTGACCGTGCGTGTCTTCGACCTCGCAAACCGGTCGGAGGTGGCACTGCTCAACAACCCCACGCCCGTCACCTCGCTGTACTACCTCGGTGACACGGGCAGCATCGTGTTCGGTTCCTCGGACGGCTTCGTCCGGCTCTGGCACCGGCCTGACGCCTCGCTGCCCAAGGCTCTGGCTCCCGCGACGAGCACGGCCTACTCGGCCGACGGTCGGCTGCTCTCGGCCGGCAACGCGGGCACGCTGGGTGGTGAGGTCGAGCTGTGGGACGTCGCCGATCGTGAGCGGCCCCGCATTCCTCGGCGAGATCGTCTCCCCCGATCCTGAGGTGCTCCTGAACGGCAAGGCCACACTGAGCGCGGACGGCACCCTGCTCGCCGCCGGGACGCCCGTCGGAGAGGTGCAGCTGTGGGACACCTCCGATCCGCGGCGACCGGAGATCGCGTCGCGGCTCAACGGCCTCGGACACACTGATCCAACAGGTCGCGTTCACCCCCGATCACAGCCTCCTCGCCGTGGCGGCCGACGACGGGCGGGTGACCCTGTGGGACCTCGCCGACCCGTCCGAGCCCGTCGAGGTGGCTTCCCTCGCCGACGCAGCGGACCGCGTGCTCGCCGTTGCGTTCTCTCCGGACGGCACCACGTTGGTCGCCGGCAGCGCCGACCAGGTCGCCTACGTCTACGACGTCAGGGACCCGGCGAGACCGGTGCTGGCTGCGGAGCTGAGCGACTTCGAGAACTTCGTGCACGCAGTCGCCTTCTCACCGCGCGGGAAGACCGCCGCAGTCGCCAGCGACGACGAGCTGGTCCGCCTGTACGACCTACACGATCCCGCGCAGCCAGCCCTGGTCGGGAAGCCTCTCTCCGGCCCGAACGGTTACGTCTACTCGGTCACGTTCAGCGACGACGGGCATACCGTCGCCGCGGCCGCCGACGGCGCTGCATGGGTATGGGACATCACCGATCCGGACGCACCCGAGCTGACGGCGACACTGCGACCCGGCGTCGGAGATCTGTGGACGGTGGCCGCCTCGCCGGTCGACGGAACGCTCGTCGCCGGTGGGTCCGAGCGCCGGGTGTTCTCCTGGGACACCGATCCGGACGCCGTCGCCGACCGTACGTGCCTGCTCGCCGGCGCTGCCATCACCCCCGACGAGTGGGCGCGCTACGTCCCCGCCCAGGAGTTCTCGGCCCCGTGCGCCAGTCGAGAGTGACGGCACGCGGGGCGAGTGCCAGGAACCGCCGCCTCCGCACAGCGCGCAGGGGGCCGCCTCCCGGTTCAGGACAGCAAGGTCCGCACCACCCGCAGGCCGACCGACATCCGGGCCAGGTCGCCGTTCTCGTCGGCACAGATCTGCTGGAGCGTGGCGGCGGCGCGAGCGACCACGACCGACTCGGAGTCCTCCCAGGTCGCGATCCGGGCCGGAGCGGGCTCGTTGGCCGGAGTCGAGCGCATGACCTGCGCGGTCAGCTGGGCGTGTACGGCATGCAGGTCGTCGCGGAGCGCCGCGCGCGCCATGGTCTGCCACTGGTCGTCGCGGGGCAGGGCCAGGATCTTCTGCACCAGCGAGGGCAGCCCCAGCCGCTCCCCCAGGGCGAAGTGCACGCGGGCGACGTCGTCGGGATCCAGCGACTCGCGGTCGGCGATCTCGATGATGTTGAGCAGCATGTACGCCGGCGGCAGCACCGCCACCTTGGACGCCAGCTCCTCCGGCACGCCCTTGCCGACCAGGTCATCCTTTCGGCTCTCGTACTCAGCCAGCTCGCGGCCGCTCATCAGCTCGGGCAGCTTGGTGATGACGGCCTGGATCGGATCGTCGAAGAACGTCACCGTGGCCTGGCTGTCGAGCGGCGGACGCCGGTTGGTCACCAGCCAGCGCGAGGCCCGCTCGACCAGGGTGCGCATCTCGACCCGCATCCGCGTCTGCACGCGCGGCGTCGAGCTTGTTGTCGTAGGACTTGATCTCCTCGCGCAGCTCGAGTGAGTCGAAGATCTCGCGGGCGACGAAGTTGGCCCGGGTCAGCTCGGCAGCGGTGGCGCCGGTCTCGCCGGCGAGCCGCGGCCAGTAGGTCATGCCGGCGCCGTTGACCAGGTCGTTGACCACCTGGGTCACGATGATCTCCCGACGCAGCGGATGGGCTTCGATCTGCGGGTCGAACCCCTCGCGGATCTTGGTCGGGAAGTAGGCCTTCAGGTCCAGCTCGAGGTAGGGGTCGTCGGGGAGGTCGGAGGCCAGCAGCTCCTCGGCCAGCACGATCTTGGTGAACGCCATCAGGATCGCGGCCTCGGGCCCGGTCAGCGCCTCGTTGCGCTCCAGCCGCTTCGCCACCTCCCGGCTCGACGGGAGCCCCTCCAGCTCCCTGTTGAGCACGCCGTCGGCCTCGAGCTTCTTCATCCACGTCTCCTGGACGTGGAGCAGCGTTCGCTTGTTCTGGGCGGCGTTGGCCAGCGCGAGGTTCTGCTCGTAGTTGTCCTTGAGCACCAGCTCCGCGACCTCGTCGGTCATCTCGGCCAGCACCGAGTTGCGCTGCTTCTCGGTGAGGTCGCCCGCGGCGACGACCCGGTCGAGCAGGATCTTGATGTTGACCTCGTGGTCGGAGGTGTCGACACCGGCCGAGTTGTCGATGAAGTCGGTGTTGATCCGCCCGGGCTCGTCGTCGCGACCGCCTTGCTCGACGTACTCGATCCGGCCCAGCATGGTCAGCCCGAGGTTGCCGCCCTCGCCGACGCACTTCACCCGCAGGTCACGACCGTCGATCCGGATCGCGTCGTTGGCCTTGTCGCCGACGTCGGCGTGGGTCTCGCTACGGGCCTTGACATAGGTGCCGATGCCGCCGTTCCAGAGCAGGTCGACCGGCGCCTGGAGGATCGCCTTCATCAGCTCGGCCGGCGTCATCGACTCCACCTCGGCGTCGATGCCGAGGGACGTGCGGATCGCGTCGTTGAGCTCGATCTTCTTGAGGCTGCGCGGGAAGACTCCGCCGCCCTCGGAGATCAAGGACTTGTCGTAGTCCTGCCAGCTCGACCGCGGCAGCTCGAAGAGCCGCTTGCGCTCGGCGAAGGACGTCGCTGGGTCGGGACGTGGGTCGAGGAAGATGTCGCGGTGGTCGAATGCCGCCACTAGCTGCGTGTGCTCCGAGCACAGCAGGCCGTTGCCGAAGACGTCACCGGACATGTCGCCGATGCCGACGCAGGTGTGGTCCTCGGTCTGGCAGTCGATGCCCATCTCGCGGAAGTGCCGCTGCACCGAGACCCAGGCGCCCCGCGCGGTGATGCCCATCGCCTTGTGGTCGTAGCCGACCGACCCGCCGCTGGCAAACGCGTCACCGAGCCAGAAGCCGTAGTCCTTGGACACACCGTTGGCGATGTCGGAGAACGTCGCCGTGCCCTTGTCGGCCGCCACGACCAGGTAGGAGTCGTCACCGTCGTGGCGGACGACGTTGCTCGGCGGCACGTTCTCGCCGTCGACCAGGTTGTCGGTGATGTCCAGCAGCCCGGAGATGAACGTGGTGTAGCAGGCGATGCCCTCGGCCATCCAGGCGTCGCGGTCCGACGGCTGTGTTGGATCTATGGGAGGCAGCTGCTTGCAGAAGAACCCGCCCTTGGCGCCGACCGGCACGATCACGGTGTTCTTCACCATCTGCGCCTTGACCAGGCCGAGCACCTCGGTGCGGAAGTCGTCGCGTCGGTCGGACCAGCGGAGCCCGCCCCTGGCCACGGCGCCGAACCTCAGGTGCACGCCCTCGACCCGCGGCGAGTAGACGAAGATCTCGAACCGCGGCCGAGGCTCGGGCAGGTCGGGGATCGACGACGGCTCCAGCTTGAAGGAGATGTAGGGCCGCGGACGGTCCTGCTCGTCCGGCTGGAAGTAGTTGGTGCGCAGGGTCGCCCGCACGTGCGTCAGGTAGGAGCGCAGGATCCGGTCGTGGTCGAGGCTGGCCACGTCGTCGAGGGCCCGCACGATCCTCTGCTCGAGGTCGTCGCAGCGCTCGTCTCGGGTCGCGTCGTCGCCGGCGGGGTCGAACCGCGCCTCGAAGAGCCGCACCAGCATCCGGGTGATGTCGACGTTGTGGCGCAGTGAGTCCTCGATGTAGTCGAGGGCGAAGGGTGTGTTGCCCTGCCGCATGTACTTCGCGTACGCGCGCAGCACCGTGGCCTGGCGCCAGGTGAGGCCGGCCGCCAGCACCAGCGCGTTGAAGCCGTCGATCTCGTTGAACCCGTCCCAGACCGCCCGGACGGCGTCCTGGAACAGCTCGCGGGCGTCGTCGCGCAGGGCGCCGCCGTAGCGCAGCCCGAACTCGTAGACGAACGACGGCCGGTCCAGGCCGACCAGCTCGTAGGGCCGCTCGTCGACCACCTCGACGCCCATCGACGAGAGCATCGGCAGGATCTGCGAGAGGGAGAGCGGCGACCCGATCCGGTAGACCTTCAGCCGCGCCTCACCCCGCCCGGCGTCGAGGTCCTGGTAGAGGGACTGGTCGATGCCCTCCTCGCCCACGATCCCTTCAAGCCGGCCGAGGTCGACCGACGCGGTGCGGGGCGAGTAGTCCTCCTTGTAGGCCTCGGGGAAGGAGTCGAGGTAGCGACGGCCCAGGATCGCGCCGACCTCCTCGCCGTACTCCGCGATCACTGCCGCGGAGAAGTCGTCGCGCCACGAGCGCGACGCCTCCGTCAGCCGGCGCTCCAGGTCGGGGATGTCGACGTCGGGGATCGACTCGCCCTTCGGGAGATGTACGACGAAGTGCACCCGGGCCGTGGTCGACTCGTTGATCCGCACTGTGAACTCGACGGACTCGGCGCCCAGCCGTTCCTTGAGGATCTGCGCGAACTTCTCGCGGACGCTCGTGTTGTAGCGGTCGCGCGGCAGATAGACGAGCACGGAGACGTAGCGGCCGTACGTGTCGCGGCGGATGAACATCCGCACGGCGCGGCGCTCGCGCGCCTGCATGGCCGCCTGGGCCATCGGCGCGAGCTCCTCGACCGGCGTGTGGAACAGGTCGTCACGCGGGTAGGTCTCCAGCGTGTCCATCAGCGCCTTGCCGGCGTGGCTGCGCGGATCGAAGCCGCTCTCCTGCAGCACCGCCTGCGCCTTCTCCCGGATCAGCGGGATGCGGAGCAGTGACTCGGTGTAGGCGGCGCTCGAGAACAGGCCGAGGAAGCGGCGCTCGCCGTTGACCTCGCCGTCGTCGCCGAACGTCTTCACCCCGACGTAGTCGAGGTACGCCGGGCGGTGCACCGTGGCCCGCGAGTTCGCCTTGGCCAGCACCAGCAGGGTGCGTTCGCGGGCCTTGGCCTTCACCGGCTCGGGCAGCCGCCCGAACGACTCGGACATCTCCTGGTCGGCCCGCAGGATGCCGAGGCCGGTGCCCGGGATCGCGCGGAGGTAGTCGTCGTCGCCCTCGCCCTCGAGGTGGTACTCGCGGTAGCCGAGGAACGTGAAGTGCTCGTCGGCGAGCCACTCGAGCAGCTCGCCCGCCTGGCGGACCTCGTCGTCGTCCAGCGGCGGCGGGTCGCTCTTCAGGTCGGCGACGATCTCCTCGACCTTGGCATGCATCTTCTGCCAGTCCTCGACCGCCTCGCGGACGTCGCGCAGCACCCGCTGCACGTCCTCGGCGATCGCGGCCGGGTCGTCGCCCTCACGGATCCGGTCGATCTCGACGTGCATCCACGACTCGCGGACCGCCTCACCCTGCGGCGCGCTGGAGCCGTCGGCGACCGGGAGCACCTGCTGCTGGGTGCCGGTGATGTCGCGGACGACGTCGAAGTTGGGGTGGATGACGAGGTGTACGTCGCGCAGCTGGCGGGACAGCTCCATGGTCAGCGAGTCGACCAGGAACGGCATGTCGTCGATCACCACCTCGACCACGGAGTGGCCGCTGGCCGACCAGCCGTGCTCGCTGAGCGTCGGCGTGAACACCCGCACCTGGGCGGTGCCCTGCGGCCGGTTGACGGCGAGCTTGAAGTGGGAGGCGAGGGCGCCGTAGACGTCGATGTCGGAGCGGTCGACGACGTCTTCGGGCGCGACGTGCCGGTAGTAGGCGCGGAGCAGCGCGTCGACCTCGTCGTGCGGCGGACCGCCGGTGCCCTTGCCGTGCTGGGCCACATCGATGGCCTTCTCGATCAGCTCGGCCTTGTCCGTATCCTGCGTCGTCGTTGACACGGTCTGACAGTAGGACTCCGCCCGGCTCCGCGCCAACAACGGACGGTTACCGGTGGGTTGGCGTTGAGTGACGTGGTTGAGGTGCGAGGACGTGCGCTCGACGAGCCTCGAAACCACTCAGCCCTACAACTCCGAGCGCAGGTCCCAGAGCAACGGGAAGTACTGCAGGGCCAGCCGGCTCCGCAGGTAGGCCGAGCCGCTCGACCCTCCCGTGCCGGACTTGCTGCCGATCATCCGCTCCACCATCACCACATGCCGCGCCCGCCAGCTCGCGGCGAGCTCGTCGTGCTGCAGCAGCGCCTCCGCGAGCGCCCAGATCGCGGCGTACTGCGATCGGTCGTGCGCGACCGTGCGCATTGCGTCCGACACCTCATCGTCGGTCGCGGCCGGCAGGTCGTGCGCGCGCAGTACGTCGAGGAACGCGTCCCACAGGGTGGGCTGCGCGAGCCGATGGGCCAGCCGCTGCATCTCGCTGTCGGTGATGCCCCGGAAACGCTCGATGTACGCCGGGTCCTTGGCGCCGGACAGGAACTCCAGCTCCCGGAACTGCACCGACTGGAAGCCGCTGGCCGGCGCGAGCCGCTGCCGGAACTCCAGGAAGTCCTGCGGGGTCATCGTCTCCAGCACGTCGACCTGCTGCACCAGGGTCCGCTCGATCACGTGCACCCGCATCAACAGGTGCTGGGCCCACCACAGCCGTCCGTCGCTCATGGCGTCGCGGGCGGCGGTCACCTCGTGGAGCAGCTGCTTGAACCACAGCTCGTAGACCTGGTGGATGGTGATGAAGAGCAGCTCGTCGTGCGCGGGCGGGTCGGACTCGAGGTGCTGGGAGTCGAGCAGCTGCGGCAGCCGCAGATAGCTGCCGTAGGTCAGCTGGGCGCCCTGCTCGCCGAACGACACGAAGTTCTCGCTCACGACGGTCACTCAACCACGGAGACCGCGGGTGGCCCATGATGGGCGGTCATGAGGCAGCGACTGACAGCCATGGGGGTGACGATCCTGCTGGTGCTGGCCCTGGCGGCGTGCTCCGAGGACGACGACCCTGAACCTGCCCCGGCCACCAGTCGGCCGAGCACGCTCGCGGAGGTGACCGACGACTCCGCCGCCACCACAGCCATCTCGCAGGCGCTCGACGAGCTGCGCTCGGGCAACTCCGGCACCTTCACGACACACCTGAAGTACGCCGACAACATCTACGACTACTACGGCAGCTACCGCCTGACCCCGGCCCAACAACGAGTGTCGGTGACGGCCGACCTCCCCGACGGTGCGGCGGATGACCGAGGCGGTCAGCGACGCCGGTCAGCTTCTACGTCCGGCTGCCGCCCGACGGGCCGGTGTCGTCTCCCTGCTGGGTCTCTGGCGACCCGCAGCAGATCACCGAGCTGACCGGCGTCGAGACCAACCCCGACTTCAACCAGCTCCCCGGGGCGGTCATCCTCGCGTCGACGGTCGTTGGTATCGCCTACGCCGAGGGATCCGTCACGCACGAGGTGCTCGGCAGCGTCGACCTGGCCACTGCGATGGCGCTGATCAGCCCGCGCCTCCCGGCCCTGCTGGGCATCGTCGGGGCGAACGACCGGGTGCTGGCGCGGTTCACGCTCGACGACGGCGTGCTCACCAGCATCAGGGTCGACGGCCCGGCCATCCTCGCGGCCCTCGAGGAGTCCGGCACCAAGGCCGACCCCCAGGAGCTCGCCGACGTCTTCGCCGCTGAGACGCCGATCGAAGTGACCCTCGCCGACTCCGGTGCCGACGTGGTGATCGAGCCGCCCGACCCGACCGCGGTGATCGACCTCGCCGCGCCCGATGCGCAGGAACGGCTCGACCTCGTGCGACTGACACCGGTCGTGCTCGCCGTCGGCGTTGCTTGCCGTGTCGTGCGGCGGTCCCGGAGAAGGGGTCGTCGGACGACGAGCCCGGGCCGTCGGAACGGGTCGCCGCAGCCGTGACCGCGCTGGCAGCGGCCAACACTGGGCACTTCGCGAGCCGGACCGCCGGGTCTGACGGCGAGCTGTACAGCCGGTTCGAGGGCGACTACCGGCTTGGCCCGCCGGCAGCCCGGGCCACCGTGACGACGTACGACGCCAAGGGCGAACCGCAGGCCACCGAGGTGCTGGCCATCGGCCGGGACGCCTGGAGCCGCGATGCAGGCTCCTCACCGGAGGATGCGCCGTGCTGGATCCATCACGACGTCACCGACCTGTTCGCCAACGGACTGCTCGTGCGCAATGGCGACACCTACGCACCCGCGCCCGTTGCTGTCGCGGGCTTCGGCCGTGGCGTCTACGCGACCGACGCCGACCAGGTGACCGGCACGTCCGGGCTGGGCACGGTCCTGTCCGTGGTCAACCTGTCGCTGCCGTCGCTGATCGGCCTGGACCGAGAGGCCACCGACACGGTGTCGGTCACGTTCAACCTCGAGGACGGCCTGCTCGTGGGCTGGAAGGTGTTCGTCCGCGACGCCGTCGAGCGGCTGCGGGACCTCCGGGAGTCGGATGCCGTCGGCGGGAGCACGGTCTCGGCGCTGTCGACGCTCGGCGGGACCATCACCACGGAGCTCGGCGGACAGGGCGACGAGGTCGCCCTCGACCCCCCGCCACCCGACGAGGTGGTCGAGTACGTAAAGGACTCGACCGAGCTGTCCCAACTCCTGTCCGCGTGCTCACCGCAGGCGCAATGATGACGCCATGAAGTTCCGCAAAGAGCTGGCCTACGAGGCCGACCCCGACGACGTGTTCGAGATGCTGTCCGACCCCGCGTTCCGCGAGAAGGTCGCCAGAGCCCAGGACGTGGTGTCCGTCGACGTGAAGGTCACGCCGTCGAGCGGCGGCTTCTCCCTCGTGAACGACCAGGTGCAGAACACCAAGGACCTCCCGGCGATCGCCAAGAAGATCGCCGGCGACACCACCCGAGCGGTGACCACCGAGGAGTGGACCACCCCGACCACGGGCTCGATGTCGATCAGCACGCCAGGCAAACCCACCAAGGCCGACGGCACGATCACCCTCACCCCCGGCCCCACCGGGACGACCGAGGTCGTCGAGCTCGAGGTCAAGGTCAAGGTGCCGCTGATCGGCGGCAAGCTCGAGCAGCTGATGGCCAACAGCATCGACGAGGCCTACGACGTCGAGCACGGCGTCGGCCGGGCCTGGCTCGCAGGCGAACGATGAGCCGCCAGCTGGTCCACGAGCTGACCTACGACGCGCCGGCGGAGCGGGTGACCGCGATGCTGGCCGACCCGGCGTTCCGCGAGGAGGTCTGCGACTTCATCCAGGCGACGCGCCGGACCGTGGTCATCGAGCCGGTCGGCGACGGCATGCACGTGACCGTCGACCAGTGGCTGCGGACCTCGGGCGTCCCGTCGTTCGCGAAGAAGTTCGTGGGCGAGGAGACCAACATCGTGCAGAACGAGATCTGGTCGACTCCCCTGCTCGGCGACATCACCGTGACGATCCCCGGCAAGCCGGGCGACATGAGCGGCACCGCCCGCATCGACGAAGCCAACGGCGTCACCACTGAAACCGTCAGCCTCACCGTCAAGGTCGGCATCCCGCTGGTCGGCGGCAAGCTCGAGGAACTCATCTCGGGGCTCCTGCAGAAATCGCTGAAGGCCGAGAACAAGGTCGGCCGCGACTACCTGTCGCGCTCCTGACGCCGGCGTACGGCGATCACCACGCCGAGCGCAATGAACGGCCCGAACGCGAGCACCAGCGTCAGCACGGTCTCGAACGGGTGCATCGCTCCGAGGTGCAGTGGGAGCAGGGGCGTCGTCACCCAGTGGATTGTGCCCCAGCGGCTATTCCCGCAGCATGCGGATGCCCAAGGCCGTCGCCGTCAGCAGCAGGCCGGCGACGAACACGACGGCGGTCACCCACCCGGGCGCACCGTCCAGCGGGCCGAAGTACATCAGCGCCCACGCGACGAGCAGCACCAGGCCGATCCGCAGCGCACCGACGGGAGCGAACCTGGCCGAGCTCGAGGCAGTCATGTGCGCAGGTGCCCGACTTCGGGTCAGCCCATGTGCGGGTAGCGGTGGTCGGTCGGCGGGACGAAGGTCTCCTTGATCGAGCGGGGCGAGGTCCAGCGCATCAGGTTGGCGGGGGCTCCGGCCTTGTCGTTGGTGCCCGAGGCGCGGGCGCCGCCGAACGGCTGCTGGCCGACGACCGCCCCGGTGGGCTTGTCGTTGATGTAGAAGTTGCCGGCTGCGAACCTCAGCTGCTCCTGGGCCCAGGCGATCGCAGCACGGTCCTGGGCGATGACCGCGCCGGTCAGCGCGTAGGGAGCGAAGCCCTCGAGCTGGGTCACGACGCGCTCGAACCGGTCGTCGTCGTAGACGTGCACCGCGAGGAGCGGCCCGAAGTACTCGGTGGAGAACATCTGGTCGGTCGGGTCGGTGGAGTGCACGAGAGTCGGGCGTACGAAGTAGCCGACCGAGTCGTCGGTCTGGCCGCCGGCCAGGATCGTGAGGTGCGACTGGCGGCGCGCGCGCGTGATCGCGGCCTTGAGCTTGGCGAAGGATCGCTCGTCGATCACCGCGCCCATGAAGTGGGACAGGTCGGTGACGTCACCCATCGACAGGTTCTCGATGTCGCTGATCAGCTGGTCCTTCAGCTTCGCCCACACCGACTTCGCGACGTAGGCACGCGAGGCGGCCGAGCACTTCTGGCCCTGGTACTCGAACGCCCCGCGGATCATCGCCACCCGCACCACGTCCGGGTCGGCCGACGGGTGGGCGACGATGAAGTCCTTGCCGCCGGTCTCGCCCACGATCCGCGGGTAGGAGCGGTAGGACGTGATGTTCTCGCCGACCGTTCGCCACAGGTGCTGGAAGGTCGGCGTCGAGCCGGTGAAGTGGATCCCGGCGAGGTCCGGGTGGGTCAGCGCCACCTTCGAGACGTCGATGCCGTCGCCGGGGAGCATGTTGATCACTCCCGGCGGCATACCGGCCTCCTCGAGCAGCTCCATCAGCATCGAGGCGGCGTACTGCTGGGTCGGTGACGGCTTCCAGATCACGGTGTTGCCCATCAGCGCGGGCGCCGTGGGCAGGTTGCCGGCGATCGCGGTGAAGTTGAACGGCGTGATCGCGTAGACGAAGCCCTCGAGCGGCCGGTGGTCGGTGCGGTTCCAGATGCCGGGGCTGTTGGCGATCGGCTGCTCGGTCAGGATCTGCTTGGCGTAGTGGACGTTGAACCGCCAGAAGTCGATCAGCTCGCAGGCGGAGTCGATCTCGGCCTGGTAGGCCGTCTTCGACTGGCCGAGCATGGTGGCTGCGTTGACCCGCTGCCGCCAGGGACCGGCCAGCAGGTCGGCGGCCTTGAGCAGGATCGCGCAGCGGTCGTCGACCGACATCCGGCGCCAGTCCGGCGCGGCGTCACCGGCCGCCTTGACCGCGGCCTCGGCGTCCTTGGTGGTGGAGGTCTTGAACGTGCCGAGCACGTGCTGGTGGTCGTGCGGCTGCACCACGGCGACCTCGGCACCACCACCCGCGCGCTTGCGGCCGTTGATGTGGGCCCGGAGGGTGTGCTGCCGGCGCTCCTGCTTGTCGAGCTCCGCGACCAGGGTCGCCCGTTCGGGGCTGCCCGGCGCGTAGGTCAGGTTCGGCTCGTTGATGGGAGCCGGAGGGAAAGAGGTCGCGTCCATGCCGCGACCCTACGACGGTCAGATCAGGTAAGGGATTTCCTGGGTCGCGAACCACGCGAGGTCGTCGTCAGGATCGTGGTCGTCGTCGGTGTCGGCGTGCACCGCGACCACGAGCTCCATCGCCACCGTCCCGTCGACGTCGTTCACCTCGGCCACCACGACCACGCGTCGGCCCGGTCCGTCGAGCAGCTCCTCGGCGGCCTCTGCGGCAGCCACGAGGGCTGCGTACTCCGACTCCTCCTCGTCTCCGGGAGCCACGAACCGCTCGGCCGACTCCGGGATGTAGCCGTTGTCGACGTGTTCGGCCAGCGCGCGGAGCGTGGTGGGCACGTAGACCCTGGTCATTCTGTCTTCTTCGAGGCCGGCGCCTTCGCCGCCTTGGCGGTCGCCTTCTTGGCGGTCGCCTTCTTGCGGCCGCGGGGGGCTCGCTGCCGCCCGTCGGTGGAGGCGTCGACCAGCTCGACGAGGGCCTCGCGGATGCAGGTGCCGAGCAGGTCTGCGTCTGGGATCCAGTCGCGGTCCGCGGTGATCCCGTAGAACACGTTGCCGTCGTACGACGTCACCGCGATGGCCAGCGGGTGCCCCGGTAGCAGCGGCGACACCGGGTAGGTGCAGAGCATCCGCGCCCCCGCGGCGTAGAGCGGCGACTGGGGGCCGGGCACGTTGACGACGCTCAGCTGGAAACCGCGACGCTGCTCGGCCGCCGCCACCCGCGACCCGATCGCGTGGAACGTGGAGGGCGCGAAGCCGGCGATGCCGGCCAGGCGGTCGGCCGCCACTCCGCGGCCGGTCTCCTTGTGGGCCTGGAACGAGTACGACACCTGGTGCAGCCGCACCACCGGGCTGGCCTCGCCCACCGGCAGGTCGACATAGTGGGCGGCGATCATGCTGCCGACCGACGTGGCCTCGAGCTCCTCGTCGATCACCGAGACGGGCACCACCGCCCGCACCTGCCGCACGCCGCCGAGCGACTCGGTGCGCGTCATCAGCCAGGCCCGGAGGCCCCCCGCAATGGTCGCCAGGATGACGTCGTTGACCGCGCCGGCGTGCGCGCGACGGACGACCTGGTAGTCGCTGAGCTTGGTGTCGACCGTGATCACCCGCCGCTGCTGAGAGAGCGGCCCGTTGATCGCCGTGGTCTTCTCGGGTCGGCGACCGGCCAGGGCACCGGCCACGCCGCGGACCCGCTTGCTCGTGTCGTCGGCGCTGCGCAGCACCGCGCCCGTCGTGGTGCGCAGCGTGTCGACCAGGGTCTCGGGCACGGTCACGGAGTCTCGGACGGCGTCGACGAGCAGGCCGGCGGGCGACGGCGTACCCTCCGGCATCCAGTCGTCGGGATCCAGCAAATGTGGCTCCGGACTGACGTCGAGCAGGTGCTGACCGAGGTCGACGGTCTGGACGCCGTCCACCAGCGCCAGGTGGGCCTTGTAGAGCAGGGCCACGTGGCCGTCGGCGAGTCCTTCGACGAAGTAGATCTCCCACAGCGGGCGGCTGCGGTCGAGCGGGCGGGACACGATCCGCGCCACCAGCTCGCGCAGCTGGTCGAGCGATCCCGGGCGCGGCAGGGCGGAGCGCCGGACGTGGTAGCCGAGGTCGAACTGCTCGTCGTCGACCCAGACCGGGTTGGCCAGCCGGCCGGGGACGGTCTTGATGCGCTGGCGGTAGCGCGGGACGAACGAGATCCGGTCGCGGATCAGCTCCAGCAGCCCGTCGTAGTCGAACCCGGAGTCACCGACCTCGAAGATCTCGATCGTCGCGTTGTGCATCGGGGTCTCGGGCGACTCCCCCGTGAGGAACGCGAGGTCGCGCGGGCGAAGCCGCTCGCTCATCTCGCGCTCCCTTCTGATCCGATCGTTCGCCGACCCGCGTCGGTCGACACTTGTCCTGCGTGGGATTCTGGCAGAGGTGTGCCGGCAAGCCCGGCATCCGTCCGCCGAACGATAGGAATGCCGATGCGCCGAGTCCTGCCTGCTCTCGTAGTCCTCCTGTGCACGATGGCGATGGCTACGGCCTGCGGCGACGACTCGGATGACGGCGGCACCAGCGAGCCGAAGACCATCGAGATCACCGTTTCCGGCGACACGGTGACTCCCAACGGCGAACGGATCGAGGTCGACGTCAACCAGCCGATCGACCTGGTGGTCACCGCCGACAAGCCGGGCGAGATCCACGTGCACTCCGAGCCGGAGCACGAGTTCGAGTACCAAGCCGGCACGGAGACGTTCAAGATGGCGATCGACAAGCCGGGAGTGGTCGAGGTCGAGTCGCACACCCTGGACAAGGTCATCGTGCAGCTCGAGGTTCGTTAGTGCACCCACTCCTCGACGACCTCATCCAGGCGCACGGGGTAGGTGGACAGAAGGACCTGCCGATCTCCCTGCCGCTGGCGATCAGCGGCGCCATGGCGGCCCTGGTGGTCTCCTTCACCGTGCTCGCCGTCGCCTGGCGTACGCCGCGCTACGACGCCGAGACCAGCGGCCGACCGGCGCCCGCCTGGCTGGACCGCATTGTCCGATCGGTGCCGTTCCGGGCCGGGCTCCGTGTGGTCGGGTTCGTGCTGTTCGCCTACACGGCGGTCGCCGCTGTGGCTGGGCAGGACCTCTTCATCAACCCTGTCTTCGGGCTGTTCTACGTCATCCTCTGGGTCGGGGTGGTCTTCGCGTCGGCCCTGCTCGGCCCCGTGTGGAAGGCGATCAGCCCCGTTCGCACCATCAACCTCGCGTTCGCGAAGCTCTCCGGCAGCGACCCCGACCACGGCGTCTACGACTACCCGGAGCGCCTCGGCTACTGGCCAGCGGCGGTCGGGCTCTACGCGTTCGTGTGGATGGAGCTGGTCTACTCCTTCCCCACCGAGCTGCCGTCGGTGCGGCTCTGGGGAGCGATCTACCTGGCCGCGATGCTGGTCGGCGGCGCGCTGTTCGGCAACGGCTTCTACGAGCGGGCCGATCCGTTCGAGGTCTTCTCGTCGCTGGTCGGCAAGCTGTCGCCGTGGTCGATCCGCGACGGCCACCTGATCGTGCGCAGCCCGCTGGCCAACCTCGACAGCGTCGAGGTCCGGCCCGGCCTGATCGCCGTCGTCGCAGTCCTGTTCGGCAGCACCGGCTACGACTCGTTCCGAGAGTCCAGTCGCTGGGTGCAGTTCGTGCAGGGCTCGTCGATCTCGGAGAACGTGCTCAACAACGCCGGCCTGCTGGCGTTCTGCCTCGGCGCGGGGCTGATCTTCTCGATCGGGTGCGTGCTCACCGGTGTCGGACCCGAAACCCCCAGGCGCGAGCTGCCCAACCGGCTGGCCCACTCGATCGTGCCGATCGTCCTCGGCTACTTCATCGCGCACTACCTGACCTACTTCGTCGAGGTCTCCCAGCGAACCCTCCAGTACGCGAGCGATCCGCTGAGCGACGGGAGCAACCTGTTCGGCACCGCCGACCTCCAGATCAACTACTGGTTCAGCTACCACCAGACACTGGTGGCCAACATCAAGGTCGGGGCTGTCGTGATCGGCCACGTGCTGGCGGCGATGGCGGCCCACGACCGAGCCATCAAGATCCTTCCGCGGCGCCACCAGCTCACCGGACAGCTCCCGCTGCTGTTCGCCATGATCGCGTTCACCGCGGGCGGCCTCTACATCCTCTTCGCGTCCTGAGGGTAGGGCGTCGACGAGGCCGGCCACCGCCCGGGTGAGTGCGGACTCGCCCGTCTCGACCAGCATCCGGCCCGAGATCAGGGCGCGGTCGACCGCCGGCCGGTCCTCGGGCAGGAAGTGCAGGCCCGAGGAGCGGGCGAAGCCGGACACCATGGCGGCGATGTCCTTCTCCGACCAGCCCAGGGTCGGCCGCATCCGGTTGACCACGACCCGGGGTCGGCACCCCGCCCGTGAGCTCGCGTAGGTCGACCAGGGCCCGCGCCAGCCGCGACAGCCCCATCGGGTCGGCCGACCCGACCACGACCAGCTCGTCGGCGACGTCGATCGCGCCGAGGGTGAGCTGGTTGCGGCCCGGGCGGGCGGCGTACTCGCGGCCGGGCTCGTCCTCGAGGCTGAATCCGGTGTCGACCACCACGTGCGCCTGGCTGCGCGCCACCTCCAGCAGGTGCTCGATCGTGCCGGCCCGCACCTCCGCGTAGCGGTCGGGGCGCGGGAGGCCGGTGACCACCGACAGCCACCCGTCAACACCTCGCTGGACCGACGCGAACCTGGCCTCCAGGGCGCCGCTGGTCGCCAGCCTGGCGGCCGCGAGCAGCCCCGACACCTCGTCCATGATCCCGAGCTGTTGGGCGACCGTGCCGCCGTAGGGGTCGGCGTCGACCAGGATCGTGCGTCGCTGGCGGCGCGCGAGCTCGGCAGCCATCGCCGCGGCGAGAGTGGTGCGTCCGGGCGCACCGGCCGGACCCCAGACCACGATCACCCTGCCGGTGGAGCCGGGGGCCGGCACGGGCACGGCTGGCGGTTCGGCCGGCGGTCGGATCGCGGTGGGCGTCGGGTCGGGCGCCGTGACCACCTCGGGCAGCGCCTCGAGCTCGTCGTCGGGCACCAGGGCGCGGATGCCGATCCGGGAGCCGCGCACCCGACCGGGCTCCACCAGGTCGGACGCGACCACCGCCACGGGTCGTACGCCGTGCTTGCGCAGGTGGTCGACGGCGGCAGCGTCGAGGCCGGGCGAGTCGAGGCCGAGCACCGCCACGTCGGCCTGCCCGGCGCTGGCGGAGGCGAGCAGGTCGTCGATGTCGACGCAGCGCTTCAGCACCACCACCCCGGGGTGTCCGTTGAGCGCGGTCAGCGCGGTCGACTCCCAGGGCGCGCCTCCGGCGGCCATCAGCGCGACGATCATCAGCCGACCTTGACCACGGTGACCACCGGATCATCGAGCTCTGCGCGCTGCGCGAAGTAGGCCTGGGCCTGGCCCTCGCTGACCACGACGTCGATGGTGCGGTTGCCCGTGGCCGCGAAGTTGTCCTCCGCGGGAGGCGCGTCGACCACCGTGACCGCTTCCAGCGCCGGCTCCCCGGTCGGCGCGGCGGTCCGGCCGTCCCCGGTGGCAGACACCAGATAGACGTGGACGACCGACCCCGCGTCGACCGCCGACGGCACCTGCTCGTTGTCGACGGCGATCCGCACCTGGAGGAGGCCGCTCTCACCGGACGATCCCACGGCGCCGCGGGGCAGCAGCTCGCCCTGTCCGACGCCTCGGGTGAGCTCGAGGTCGGCCGGCAGCTCGTCGTCGACGCGGAAGTAGTGATCGAGATCCCCGTCGTCGGCGAACCGGACGCGTCGGGTGACCAGATCGTCGGCGGTCACCTGGTGGCCCGGACCCATGTCGGCGTCCACGGCCCACACCGCGACCGTGTCGTCGGCCGCGGCGAGCAGCCGGGCACCGGCGACCACGGACACCGCGACGATGGCTATACCCACCCACATCCGGGGGTCGCGCCACCCGGGCGTTGTCGCACGCGTCGCCAGAGGCGGCGTAGATGAAGGCGCTTCCGCACCTTGGACCCCGAGGTTCCTTGGCACCCCCACATCATGCAGGTCGACCCGGCGCTGGTCACGCGGTCATCCACAGGCAGGACGCATCAGGACCACCAGACGTGCGGTAGGTGCGACGATGAGGCCATGTCGGATGGTCCCCGGTTCCTCACGCTTGCCGACGTCGCGGAGGTGCTCAACACCTCGGTCGCCCAGGTCTACGCGATGGTGCGCCGCGGAGAGCTCGAGGCGATCAGGATCGGCGGCCGCGGCCAGTGGCGGGTCGAGGCGTCCAAGCTCGAGGAATACATCCAGCGCGCCTACGCCGACACCAAGGAGCACATCGCCGCCACGCCCTTCGTGGAGGAGACCACCCCGACCGACTGACTAGCCCGTCTCCGAGCCCAACGTGATCTGGGTGGTCCGCTCATCGTCGCCACGCCGGTAGGTGAACTCCAGGGTCTCGCCCGGCTGGTGGCTGCGGATGGCGACGATCAGCGCGATGCCGTCGGTGACCCGCTCGCCGTTGACGGCGATCACGACGTCGTCCTTCTCGAGACCTGCGTCTTCGGCCGGCGTACCCGAGAGCACCTTGTCGATCGTGGCTCCGTCACCCTGCAGCTCGCCGGTCTGCACCTGCGCGCCGATGACCGGGTAGCTCGCCTCGCCCGTTTTCAGGATCTGGTCGGCGGTGACGATGACCTGCTCGATCGGGATCGCGAACCCCACGCCGATGTTGCCGGCCTCGCCGTCGAACGTCCCGCCGCCGTTGGTGGCGATGGCGGAGTTGACACCGACCACCTGGCCGCGCAGGTTGACCAGCGGACCACCCGAGTTGCCGGGGTTGATCGCGGCGTCGGTCTGCACCGCGTTGATGTACGACGACTCGTCACCCGCCTCGCCGGTGGTCACCGGGCGCTTCAGCGCACTGACGATGCCCGCGGTGACCGTCGAGCTGAGGCCCAGCGGCGAGCCGATGGCTACCACGCCCTCACCGACCCGCAGCCGCTCAGACTTGCCGAGCGCTGCCGGCCGGAGCTCGGTTGCGCCCTCGGAGTAGAGCACCGCGAGGTCGTAGACGGCGCTGCGGCCGACCACGGTTGCGTCGTAGCGGTTGCCGTCCTCGTCGACGATCTCGATCGGCCCGTCGTTCTCGGCGGCGTCGACGACCACGTGGTTGTTGGTGACGATGTGGCCCTGGCGGTCGAGCACGAAACCCGAGCCCGTCGCACCGCCCTCCTGGCCTTGGTACTCGGCGGAGATCTGGACGGTGCTCGGCAGCAGCTCCTGCGCCACCGCGGCCACGCTGCCCTCGTCGAACGAGAGTGGGGGCAGCCGCTGGGTGTCCACGTCGTCGAGTCCGCCACTGACCGTGCCCGGGTTGTCGCTCGGGTCGTCGCGCATCGCCTCGTAGGCGACCGAGCCGGCGACGCCGCCGACCACGCCGACGACCAGGGCGGTCGTGGCGACGACCGGCCAGATCCAGCCGCTGATCCGCCCGCCGACCGGCGGGACGTGCCTCGCGGGCGCTTGCGGGGGCGGGGTGCGTGCGCCCGGCGGCGGGTACGCCGGCCACGGGTCGCCGGCGGGCGGCAGCCACGACGGTGACTGGCCCGGGTCGGCGGGCAGGCGATCTTGCTCGGTCACCCTCCCATCATCCCCCGAGCGACAAGATGGCGCTGGGTCAGGGCCCGGTCCTGCGCCCCGGCACCGACGCGGGTTGCGACGAAGGAGTCACCAGCTGGGTGACGGGCACCCGCCTCTCGATCGACGGTGCGTCGGCGGGTGCCGCGCCCAGGGCGAGCACGCCCATCACTGCGGCGCCGACGGCTCCGCCGCCGATGGCGGCCAGGCCGAGTCCGGTGCGGCGCGAGCGATGGGACTCGAGGCTGAGCAGTACATCACCAGGCGGCATTCCGAGCAGGGAACCCTTGAGGTGGTCGGGGGCACAGCCCGAGTCGAAGGAGAGCCCGGCCAACCTGGTCTTGACCCAGCCCTCGCGCTCGACCCGGTCGCGGCAGGCGTGGCAGGCGTGCACGTGCTCCCAGGCCCGCTCGGTCTCCTCGGCGGAGAGCTGGCCGTCGAGGAGAGCGCTGACGCGGGTGCCGAGGTGCCCGATCTGCCCGATCACGCCGATCCTCCGGCGGCCCGCAGTGCGGGCGCGACTGGCCCGGCATAGCGGGTGCGGCCGGCCGAGGGGGCGCGGTGGGACAACGCGGTACGGAGCATGGCGCGGCCGCGGTGGATTCGGGAGCGCACGGTCCCGAGCTTCGCCCCGAGGATCTCGGCGATCTCGTCGTAGGTGAGCCCCTCGACGTCGCACAGCACGACGGCCGCGCGGAAGTCGGGCGGCAGGGTGGCCAGGGCCCGCTCGATGTCGTCGTCGAAGGTGCGGTCGGCGTAGGCGACATCCGGAGTGGGCGCGGCGCTGGTGAGGCGGTCGGCCCGGTCGTCGGACAGGGCGTCGAAGCGGATCCGCTGCTTGCGCCGTGCCTGGTCGAGGAAGAGGTTCGTGGTGACCCGGTGCAGCCAGCCCTCGAAGGTGCCCGGGGTGTAGGTGTCGAGCGAGCGGAACACCCGGACGAAGACCTCCTGGGTGAGGTCCTCGGCATCATGGCGGTTGCCGGTCAGCCGGTAAGCGAGTCGGTAGACCCGGCCGGAGTGGTGCTCGACGATCTCGTCCCAGGTGGGCACGGTGCCGGGCAGCTCCGGGCCGGTCGCATCGGCCGGCTGGTCGGTCTGCGTCATCTTCGCCCCTCGGGTACGCACGTTTTCGACTGGCCTCTCACCGTAAGTAGTCCGGCTGAGAGAACCCTGTGAGGTTCCCTCCATTCAGCCATGACAACGAGCCGGCCAGCGGTGGTGTTCCCGGCTTCCGCGCCCGGAGGGCGATACGTTGGTGCTCCGCCCATCCAGGCTCGTCATTTAGGGGGCTGTCATCGCCACTCCGACCCAGCCGATCAGCGCCACCAGCTGGTCCTACGCCGAACAGTTCGTCGCCGAGGACGAGGTCCTCGCGACCGCCCGCGCCCGCGCCGAAGAGGTCGGCGTCGTCGGCATCGGCTCCGGGGGTGGAGCGGCGCTGCGCTTCCTGGCCTCGGTTCTCGACGCCCGCTCCGTGGTCGAGATCGGCACCGGCACCGGCGTCTCGGGAGTCTGGCTGCTGCGCGGGATGCGGGCCGACGGAGTGCTCACCACCGTCGACATCGAGACCGAGCACCAGCGCCTGGCGCGCGAGACCTTCACCGAGGCGGGGTTCGCCCAGCAGCGGATCCGGACCATCGCCGGCGCCGCCCTCGACGTACTCCCCCGGCTCACCGACGGTCACTACGACATCGTGTTCTGCGACGGCGACAAGGCCGAATACTCCGCCTACCTCAAGGAGGCGCTGCGTCTGCTCCGCCCGGGCGGGGTCGTGGCCTTCGACAACGCGCTGTGGCACGACCGGGTGGCCGACGCCTCGCAGCGCGACGAGGACACGGTGACCATCCGCGAGCTCGGCAAGGAGATCGCCGAGACCGACAACTTGATCTCCGTGCTGCTTCCCTGTTGGCGACGGCCTGCTCATGGCCAAGAAGGAATGGCTCGCCGAGCCGGAATGACCGCCGAGCCGGCGCGTCATGCCGGACGTTGCGCCGACTCGACGTCTTTCAGGGCGGAGTTTGCGCCGACTCGACGTCTTTCAGGGCGGAGTTTGCGCCGACTCGGCGAGAGCTCAGGCCCGAGGAGCCGCGGTGAAGCCGTCCCAGCCTTCGGCGATCGCGACGACGTCGCACTCCTCGATCAGGATCGGGGCGCTGCCGATGATCTTCGAGCCTGGGGCTTCCGCGGCACCCTCGGTGAAGGTGCGCTGGAACTCCGCCCGCGCCTCGTCAGTGGCGAACACGTAGCAGCCCTCGAACCACTCGCCGGCCCGCATCCGCCAGGTCTTGAAGCTGAGCCCGGCCATGCCGGTGAACTTCGCGTGCGAGGTGCCTTCGACGTACGACGCCAGCTCGGCCTCCACACCCTCAGGTGCGTCGACGAGCGACCAGCGCACGGTGAGCCCCCTCATCGGCCGACTCCCGCGAGCGGGTCCGGGGTACCGAGCCAGGCCAGCAGCGCGCGGGCGCCGAAGCCGGACGGGCCCGGTGTCCACTCGTGCAGCTCCTTCGGCACGTCGCCGACCGAGGCGAGGTCGAGGTGGGCCCAGGGCACGTCGCCCACGAAGTGCTGTAGGAACAGCGCGGCAGTGATCGCGATCGCGTGCTTCGGACCGTTGTCGGCGTCGGCGATCTTGGACGCGAGCTTGTCCTCGTAGCCGGCGTGCAGCGGGAACCGCCACAGTGGTTCGCCGGCGGCCTCGCCGGCTCCGAACAGGGCGTCGGCGAGAGCGTCGTCGTTGGCGAACAGGCCGCCGACCTGCTGGCCGAGCGCGACCTTGATGGACCCCGTGAGCGTGGCGACGTCGACCAGAGCGGCCGGGTCGAGCTCGGCCACGGCGTACGCGATCGCGTCGGCGAGCACCAACCGGCCCTCCGCGTCGGTGTTGGTGACCTCGGTCGTGCGGCCGCCGTAGTGGCGGATCACGTCGCCGGGACGCAGCGCGCTGCCGGAGATGGCGTTCTCGGCAGCGGCGATCAGCCCGACCACCTTGATCGGGCAGTCCACTGCGGCCAGGGCGGCCATCGTCGACATCACCACAGCCCCACCCGTCATGTCGCGCTTCATCGTCGACATGGCCTCGCCCGGCTTGATGGTCAGGCCGCCGCTATCGAAGGTGATGCCCTTGCCGACCAGCACCACCGTCGGCGTGCCGCGCCTTGCTTTCTTGGGCGCGTAGTCGAGCCGGATCAGGCGGGGCGGCGTGGCCGACGCCTGACCGACGCCGATGATGCCGCCGAAGCCCTGGTCGGCGAGCTGCCGCTCGTCCCACACGCGCACGTCGAGACCATGCTCGGCGGCGATTGCCTCGGCCTGCTCGGCCAGCCAGGGCGGGTTCTTCAGGTTGGAGGGCACGGTGGCCAGCATCCGCGACCGCCAGCTCGCGCCACCGATGGCGACCGCCCGCTCCAGCACGGGCCGGGTCTCCTTCTCGGGCAGCTCGGCGAGTACGACGCGGCGTGCCGGTGTCTTCTCGGGCGGCGTGGACCTCCAGTGGAACGCGAAGGAGCCGAGCATCAGACCGACGACGAAGGGTTCCACCGCGTCGGCCGCCAGCGCCGGGATGGTGGTCGCGACGGCGTCGCGGTTGGTCACCGCCTTCGCGAGCGCGGCACCCGCGCGGCGGAAGTCTGCCGGCTGCCCGGCACCCACCCCGACCAGCAGCACGACGCGGAGGTCGGCATTGTCGGAGGTGCCGAGCGGCACGGGCACCGACACGATCTCGCCGGTCTTGCCTGTCGCATGGTGGGCCTCGAGCGCGCCCAGGAGGTCGGCTCCAATGGCGTCGGCGAGACCGGCAGCGCCGGGGCCGAGCACGACGGAGTCGCCGTCCTCGCCCGGTTGGACGGGTACGGCGACGACCTCAGCCCCGAGAATCGCGTGTGGCAGAAGCTCGCTGACCGCGAACTCCGGCGGAGAAACCTGACTGGGAAGGCTGAGTTTCACTTTTGGGGAACGAATCACCCTACGACGTTCTTGAGGGCGTCACCGAGGGCGCCGGCCTCCTCGGCATTGAGCTCGACGACGAGCCGGCCACCACCTTCGAGCGGGACTCGCATGACGATGCCGCGCCCTTCCTTGGTGACCTCGAGCGGGCCGTCGCCGGTCCGCGGCTTCATTGCCGCCATGCGGCACCTCTTCCCTATGACTCATACCGAGAGCAGCCAGTCCTGCTACTCACACGTGCGAGCCCATTATCCCCCATCCACCGCGACGCCCGCACCACTGGTCCCGGCGTCGGATGGCACACTCACCGCATGCACGCGCGGTCGGCTCTCTTCGACCTCTACGGCGACCACCTGCGCACCCGCGGCAACGAGGCACCCGTCGCCGCGATCGTGCGGCTGCTGGCCCCCGTCGGCATCGCCGCGCCCGCTGTCCGGACGGCCATCTCGCGGATGGTCGCGCAGGGCTGGTTGGAGCCGATCACGATCGACGCCGGCCGGGGCTACCGCGCAACCGGCCTGGCGCAGCGGCGGCTCGACGAGGCAGCCGACCGGATCTATCGCCGGCACGTGCCTGAATGGGACGGAGGCTGGCACCTGGCCGTCGTGACGCCGTCGAGCGACCGCAGTTCCCGGGCCCGGTTGCGCGACGACCTGGCCTACCTCGGCTATGCGGAGCTCGCCGACAACCTCTGGATCAGCCCGTTCGAGCGCACCGAGCTGCCGTCGGTGCTGCAGCGCGGCGACGCGACCGCCCGCACCGGACGGCTGCTCGACCCCGACCCCGATCCGGTCGACGCCTGGGACCTCCCAGCGCTCCGAGCGGCGTACGACGAGTGGCTGGCCACCGCGACCCAGCTCGTCGCCGAGCACTCGAGCCCGCACGCGGAACCCGACGAGGCGGCGTTCGCGGCGCGCTTCCATCTCGTGCACGAGTGGCGCAAGTTCCTGTTCGCGGACCCGGGTTTGCCGCCCGAGCTGCTCCCGGCCGACTGGCCCGGCCACGAGGCCGCGCGGCGCTTCGCCAGCGAGGCCGCGCGGCTGCTGCCCGGGGCGGACCGCTTCATCGACAGATGCCTCGCCTGAAAGACTCTCGCCATGACCGAACCCGTTCTGCTCGATGTCTCCGACGGCATCGCCACGATCACCCTGAACCGCCCCGAGGCGATGAACAGCCTCGACGTGGCGACGAAGGTTCTCCTGCTCGAGATCGTCCGCACGGTTGCCGACGACCCCGCCGCACGCTGCGTGGTGCTCACCGGCACGGGCCGGGCGTTCTGCACCGGCCAGGATCTCAAGGAGCACATCCAGCTGCTCAACAGCGGCGGTAGCGACCAACTCTTCACGACCGTCGAGGACCACTACAACCCGATCGTGACCACGCTGGCCGGCATGGCCAAGCCGGTGATCGCCGCGGTCAACGGTGTGGCTGCTGGAGCGGGTGCCAGCCTGGCGTTCGCCTGCGACATGCGGATCGTGGCCGACACGGCGGGCTTCAACCTGGCGTTCGCCAACGTGGCGCTCTCCTGCGACACCGGTGCCAGCTACCACCTGCCGCTCCTCGTCGGTCGGGCCAAGGCGCTGGAGCTTCTCTACTTCCCGCGCACGATCAAGGCCGACGAGGCCGCCACCCTCGGCCTCGCCACCAAGGTGGTGCCGGCCGACGCCCTCGAGGGTGAGGTGGGCACGCTCGCCCGCCGGCTTGCCGACGGACCCACCGTGGCGCTCGGGTCGATGCGCCAGTCGGTGGCGTACGCCGCCGGCCACACGTTCGAGGAAGCCCTTGAGTTCGAGGGCACGATGATGCAGAAGACCGGAGCCACCGCCGACCACCCCGCCGCGGTGGCCGCGTTCGTGGCCAAGGAGAAGCCGGTCTACGAGGGGCGCTAGCGGACGTAGCGGGCGTGGAAGATCGACAGCACCTGAGCCGGTGCGACCCGGGTCATCCGGTGCCGGCCGGGGTGGGCGCCGTACTCGACGGTCAGGGCGACGCCTTGGAAGTGGTGGTTGTACCAGCTCGTCATCGTGCCGTGGCAGACGCCGCCGCAGTCGAGCCTCGTGGCCGGGAGGTTGAGCTGGTCGGCCACTCGGCGCGCGAACCACGGCGACTTGCTGTCGGTGTCGACGCCGTTGAGCGGCTGGTGGAAGCTCAGGATGAAGTCGGGCCGCACGTCGCGCAGGAAGCGCATCACCGCCCGCGTCTCCGGCTCGGACCTCGGCCGGGGACCGGACTCGTAGTTGCCGTCGAGGTCGGCCCACCCGTAGGGGAAGTTGCGGTTGAGGTCGACGCCATGCGCGTTCTTGCGGGTGCCTCGGGCCAGCCCGTCGGGGTTGTACGCCGGCACCACCCACAGGTCGATGTTGCGGATCGGCCGGCCGTCGCGGAGGGCCTGGAGGATCTGGCGGGTCGCGGGCTCGTTGCCGTGCATGGTCGAGAACAAGACCACGGTCGGGACCTCCCCCTCGACCCCGAGATGCCAGCCCACGATCGGGCGGCCGGACACGGAGTGCCCGAGCACGCGCTGGCCGATCACGGCGCTGTCCCTGTCGGTGGTCTCCGCCGAACCCACAGCGCGTGGTGCCGCCAGTCCCGCCGCCAGCGCAACTGCGCCGAGGGCGATCCCGAGACGACGCATCAGACGGCCGCCACCAGGTAGGCCCAGGTGAAGACGACTACTCCGGCCAGCATGCCGACGTGGGCCAGGATCGACAGACCGGGCCCCTCGGACCAGGAGTCCTGGGTGGCCTCGGCCGCGTGCTTTCCGTGGCTGGGCAGCCAGCGCACCAGGATCAGCAGCCCGCATCCGACCACGACCCACCAGAACGCCAGCGCCACGATGCCGACGACGCTCGCGGCGTCCTCTCCGAGACCGTCCTGGCCGAACAGGTAGACCAGCCACCCGGCCAGGGCCAGCACGCCAGCGACGGTGTGCACGCCGAGCAGGCGGGTGCCGACATCGATCCTCCGCGCGCCCGACGGCTTGCTCAGGCGGAGCCGGGTCAGCACGACCACCACCGCCGCCAGCGCGGTGAGGACGTAGACGATCAGCTCGGTCGACACGTGCCCGATCCTGTCAGATCGACGGCTCGTCGGCGGTTCCATCCGGGTCGGGCACCGCGTCTCGTTCCCGGGCCAGCCGGTCGAGCAGCTCGTCGACCTCCGACATCCGGTAGCCGCGGAAGGCGGTGGAGAAGCGCACCCGCCGGAGGTCCTCCGCAGAGACCGGACCGGTGGCCGGTACGTCGGCGTCCGGGCGGTCGTCGTACTCGAGAGTGAGCGGGGCGCCCTTGCCGGCAGCCACGGCGGCGACCCCGCCCATCGCCAGGACGATCAGGATGGCGAAGAGCCACATCATCGGTCGATCCTCCCCTGCACCATCACCTCGACCGCCTCGTCGACGTCGTCGGTGAGGATCAGCCGGTCGAGGTCCTGCTCGGACATCTTGCCGTCGGCGATGACGGTGTCGCGCAGCCAGCTGAGCAGCCCGGACCAGTAGTCGGCGCCGATCAGGACGACCGGGAACGTCGTGATCTTCTGGGTCTGCGCCAGCGTGAGCGCCTCGAACAGCTCGTCGAGGGTGCCCAGTCCGCCCGGGAGCACGATGAAGCCCTGCGCGTACTTCACGAACATGGTCTTGCGGGCGAAGAAGTAGCGGAAGTTGACCCCGACGTCGACCCACTCGTTGAGCCCGGACTCCCAGGGCAGCTCGATACCGAGGCCGACGCTGACCCCTCCCGCCTCGCTGGCTCCCTTGTTGGCCGCCTCCATGACGCCCGGGCCGCCGCCGGTGATCACCGCGAAGCCGGCGCCGACCAGCTTGCGGCCCACCTCGTCGGCCTGCGCGTACGACGGGTGGTCGGCCGGAGTGCGGGCCGAACCGAAGACGGCGATCGCGGGACCGAGCTCGGCTAGCGCGCCGAAGCCCTCCACGAACTCGGCCTGGATCCGGAGCACCCGCCACGGGTCGGTGTGCACCCAGTCGGTGGGGCCGCGCGAGTCGAGCAGGCGCTGGTCGGTCGTCGTACCGTCGACCTGGTCGCGGCGCATGATCACCGGGCCCTTGGTCTTGGACTTCATGCGTCGGCTCCCAACCACGTGCGCAGCTGCCGCTCGCATCGTTCGATGTGCTCGATGGGCACGTGCTCGTCCTGCTTGTGGGCGAACATCGGGTCGCCCGGTCCGAAGTTGACCGCTGGCACGTCGAGCACCGTAAACCGCGCGACGTCGGTCCAGCCGAACTTCGGCTTGACCTCGCCGCCCACGGCATCGATGAACTCCTTCGCTGCCGGCCGTGCCAGACCCGGGGCGGCCCCCGGTGAGTTGTCGGTGATGGTGACCGCGAAGCCGTCGAAGAAGTCGACCACGAACGCCTCGGCCTCGGCCTCCGTGCGGTCGGGAGCGAAGCGGTAGTTGACCGAGACGACGCACTCGTCGGGCAGCACGTTCGTGGCGACGCCACCGCGGATGCCGACCGCGTTGAGTCCCTCGTGGTACTCCAGACCGTCGATCACCGGCTTGCGCGCCTCGTAAGCGTTGAGCCGCGTCAGGATCTCGCCGGCCCGGTGGATGGCGTTGACGCCCTTCCAGCTCCGGGCCGAGTGGGCCCGCTCGCCCGTGGCCCGTACGTCGGCCTGGAGCGAACCCTGGCAGCCGGCCTCGACGATCGCGTCCGACGGCTCCATCAGGATCGCGAAGTCGGCCCGCATCAGCTCCGGATGGCTCATGGTGAGCTTGAACAGGCCGTTGTGGTGCGACTCGATCTCCTCGCAGTCGTAGAGGATGAAGGTGAGGTCGCGGTTGGGCTCGGCGAGGTCGGCGGCCAGCTTGAGGATCACCGCGTCGCCTGCCTTCATGTCGCAGGTGCCGAGGCCGTGCAGGATGCCGTCCTCGCGGCGTACGGGGAGGTTGCTGTTGACCGGCACCGTGTCGAGGTGACCGGCTATGACCACCCGCTCCTCGCGACCGAGCTCGGTGCGGGCGACCACGGTGTTGCCGTGGCGGGTGACGTCGAGGTGGCCGAGCGGGAGCAGCGCTGCCTCGACCGCGTCGGCAATCGCCCGCTCGTTGTGGCTCACCGACTCGATGTCGACGAGCTGCTCGGTGAGGCTCACGACGTCGGCGGACAGGTCGAGCACGTGCGGGTCGGTCATGGCCGCTAGTCAACCAGCCGGACATCTCTTCCCCAGAACTGAAACACGTTCTAGTCTTGCCCGATGCGCAACGGAGTAGTCCTCTTCTCGTCCGACCGCGGGATCACCCCCGCCGCCCTGGCCGTGGCCGCCGAGGAGCGGGGGTTCGACACCATCTACGTGCCGGAGCACACCCACATCCCCGTGCGCCGCGACGCCGCCCACCCCGGCACCGGCGACGAGTCGCTTCCCGACGACCGCTACACGCGCACCCTCGACCCGTGGGTCTCGCTGGCGACAGCGGCAGCGCTCACCACGGAGATCGGCCTGTCGACGGCGGTGGCGCTGCCGGTGGAGTCCGACCCGATCACGCTGGCCAAGACGATCGCAACGCTCGACCACCTCTCCGGCGGGCGGGTCACGATCGGGGCCGGCTTCGGCTGGAACACCGACGAGCTCGAGGACCACCAGGTCCCGGCGGCCAAACGGCGCACCGTGCTGCGCGAGTACGTCGAGGCGATGCGCGCGTTGTGGACGCAGGAGGAGGCGTCGTACGACGGGGAGTTCGTGAAGTTCGGACCCTCCTGGGCCTACCCCAAGCCGACGCAGGCCCACATCCCGCTCATCATCGGCGCGGGTGGCGGGCCGAAGACGTTCGAGTGGATCGCCCGCAACGCCGACGGCTGGATGACCACGCCACGCGAGGACGGCATCGGCGACAAGGCATCCGCCCTCAAGAAGGCCTGGGCCGAGGCCGGCCGCGACGGCGAGCCCGACATCCGAGTACTGATCGCCGCGAAGCCCACACCCGAGGACTTCGCCGCGTGGGCCGAGGCCGGCGCCAGCGAGCTCATGTGGGGTGTGCCGGACAAGTCGCCCGACGAGGTCCTCGCCTACCTCGACCGCCTCGCGACCAAGGTCACCAACAGCTAGCCCGCCGAGTCGGCGCATCTGCCCGCACTTTCCGCCGACTCGAGCCTCTCCAGGCCGGATGTTGCGCCGACTCGAGCCTCTCCAGGCCGGATGTTGCGCCGACTCGGCGTCAGGCCTTCGCCACGTGGACCGTCGCGGTCTCGCCGTCACCGACCGTGACCTCGGTGACCTCGGTGACCTCGGTGACGTCCCCGCCGCCGTCGCCAACGGCGTACGTCGTGGCGAGGGTCTCGGCCGCGATCAGCGCCTCGTGAGCACGGGCGGCGTCCTGGACGACCGCTGAGCCACCGATGGTCAGGGCGATCCGGTCGGAGACGTCGAGGCCCGCGTCGCGGCGGGCCTGCTGCACGGCTCGCACGAGGTCGCGGGCCAGGCCTTCCGAGGCCAGCTCGGGGGTGACGGCAGTGTCGAGCACCACGAAGCCTTCGCCGGGCAGCATCCCGGTCGCGGAGTCGTCGTCGGCGGAACCGGCCACGGTCTCGAGGCTGAACTCCCCCTCCTCCAGCGCCAGTCCGCCCGCCGTCACCGAGCCGTCGTCGGCCACCGACCAGTCGCCCGACTTCGAGGCCTTGATCGCGGTCTGCACGTCCTTGCCGAGCCGCGGACCGGCGGCCCTGGCGTTGACGGTGAGCCGCTGCGAGACGCCGTACGCCGCCGCCTCGGGCGAGTCGGCGGCCAGGAGGCGCACGGACTTGACGTTGACCTCGTCGGACACGATCGACTCGAACCCGCTCAACGACGCGGGATCCGCGACCACCACCGTCAGCTGCGAGAGCGGCAGCCGGTTGCGCAGGTTGCCGGCCTTGCGCAGCGCCGAGGTCGCCGAGCAGATGTCGCGCACCTGGTCCATCGCCGCGACGAGAGCGTCGTCGGCCGGCAGCTCATCGGCTCCGGACATGAGCGGCCAGTCGGTGAGATGCACCGACCGACCTCCGGTCAGGCCGCGCCAGACCTCTTCGGTGGTCAGCGGCAGCAGCGGCGCAGTGACCCGGCAGACCACCTCGAGCACCGTGTAGAGGGTGTCGAAGGCCTCGGCGCTGTCACCCCAGAAGCGGTCGCGCGAACGACGGATGTACCAGTTGGTGAGCACGTCGAGGAATGCGCGCGTCGAGTCGCACGCGTCGGCGACGGCGTAGTTGTCCATCTGCTCGGTCGTCGCCTCGACGTACTGCCGGCACTTGGCGAGCAGGTAGCGGTCGAGCGGATCTGCGGACGTCGTCGAGCGTTGCGCCTCGTGGCCCTGACCGCCGCGGGCGGCGTTGGCGTAGAGCTGGAAGAAGTACCAGCTGTTCCACAGCGGGATCATCACGTGGCGCACCGAGTCGCGGATGCCCGGCTCGGTGACGACCAGGTTGCCGCCGCGCAGGATCGGCGACGACATCAGGAACCAGCGCATCGCGTCGGCACCGTCGCGGTCGAAGACCTCCTTCACGTCGGGGTAGTTGCGCAGCGACTTCGACATCTTGTTGCCGTCGGAGCCGAGCACGATGCCGTGGCTGATGCACGCCTCGAACGCCGGGCGGTCGAAGAGCGCGGTCGCCAGGACGTGCATCGTGTAGAACCACCCGCGGGTCTGCCCGATGTACTCGACGATGAAGTCGCCCGGGAAGTGGTGCTCGAACCACTCGGCGTTGTCGAACGGGTAGTGCACCTGGGCGTAGCTCATCGAGCCGGAGTCGAACCACACGTCGAGCACGTCCGGCACCCGGCGCATCATCGACTTCCCGGTCGGGTCGTCGGGGTTGGGCCGCACCAGGTCGTCGACGTAGGGACGGTGCAGGTCAGGCACGCCATCCTTGGCGGGCAACCTCCCGAAGTCGCGCTCCAGCTCCGCGAACGATCCGTAGACGTCGAGCCGCGGGTACGCCGCGTCGTCGCTCTTCCACACCGGCACCGGGGAACCCCAGAACCGGTTGCGGGTGATCGACCAGTCGCGGGCGTTCTCCAGCCACTTGCCGAACTGCCCGTCCTTGATGTGGTCGGGCACCCAGCGGATCTGCTGGTTGAGCTCGACCATCCGTTCCTTGATCGCGGTCACCTCGACGAACCACGACTCGACGCCCTTGTAGATCAGCGGCTCGCGGCAGCGCCAGCAGTGCGGGTAGGAGTGGTCGTAGGTCTCGCGCCGCAGCAGCACCGTGCCGGGCGAGACGCTCCCGACCGGCCCGTCGCCGATGGTGGCCGCCTTGAGGTGGTCGATGATGTGCAGGTTGGCGTCGAACACCAGCATGCCGGCGTAGTCGATGACCGGCACCGTAAAGCGCCCGTCCTTGCCGACCGGCATCACCGCCTCGATGCCCTCGCGGTCGGTGACGATCTTGTCGTCCTCACCGAAGGCGCCCGCGGTGTGCACGAGCCCGGTGCCGTCGGTGGTGGTCACGAACTCCGCCTCGACCAGCCGGAACGCGCGCTCGCGCCCGGCGTAGTAGGAGAACGGCGGTGTGTAGGTGCGGTCGACGAGGTCCGCGCCCTTCATCCGCGCCACGATCGTGGATTCGTCGCCGAGCTCTCGCGCGTACGCCGCCAGCCGCGACTCCGCGATGAGGTAGCGCTCGGGGGTGCCGGTGGAGTCGGACTCCACGACCACGTAGTCGATGTCGCCGCCGACCATGATCGCGAGGTTGGACGGCAGGGTCCACGGCGTCGTCGTCCAGACCAGGGCCAGCACTCCCCCGAGGGAGTCGTCCCCATCGAGCCGGCAGCCCACGGTGACTGCGGGGTCCTGGCGCATCTGGTAGACGTCGTCGTCCATCCGCAGCTCGTGGTTGGAGAGCGGGGTCTCGTCGTTCCAGCAGTAGGGCAGGACCCGGAAGTCCTCGTAGACCAGGCCTTTGTCGTGGAGGCTCTTGAAGGCCCAGATCACCGACTCCATGTAGTCGGGGTTCATGGTCTGGTAGTCGTTGTCGAAGTCGACCCAGCGCGCCTGGCGGGTGACGTACTCGCGCCAGTCGTCGGTGTACTTCATCACCGACTCGCGGCAGGCCTCGTTGAACTTCTCGATGCCCATCTCGACGATCTCGTCGGTGGTCTTGATGCCGAGCTGGCGCATCGCCTCGAGCTCGGCGGGCAGCCCGTGCGTGTCCCAGCCGAAGCGTCGCTCGACCCGGCGCCCGCGCATGGTCTGGAACCGCGGCACCACGTCCTTGACGTAGCCGGTGAGCAGATGGCCGTAGTGCGGCAGGCCGTTGGCGAACGGCGGGCCGTCGTAGAAGACGAACTCGTTGTCGCCGTCGGCGCCCGCATCCCGCTGGTCGATGCTCGCCTGGAAGGTGCCGTCGGCGTGCCAGTAGGCCAGCACGCCTTCCTCGATGTCCGGGAACTTCGGGCTCGACGGGACGGTGCTCGAGTCGGTCGTGGAGACCTTGGGGTAGGCCATCGGTGGTCTTCTCCTGCGTGCTCGTCGTCTACGAGGACGACGTCTGCCGCGGTACCACCTCGCTTGCCCGCTCCCCAGCTGCAGGGGCGCGGACCGCTCGTTCACGGCTGTGACGGGCCTACCCGTCCGGTTCTACTGGGGACCTGGGCCCTGTTCTTCCGGAGGCTTGCCGCTGATGACGGCTCGAACGCCTGTAGGAGAACGGTATCGCCCGACGTCCGCCTGCGACCAATCGGTTAGGGCTGCTCCTTCGTCAGGTGGAGCAGCCAGTCCGATCCGGTGTCGATCAGCGCATAGCGGCGTACACCTGTCTCGCCGTGCAGCCGGAACACGAACCGGCGCTCGTTGCGGTCGACCAGCTCCCACCAGCCGTGGTCGGCGATCGACTTGTGCTCGTCGGTGTACGTCGCGTGCTCGAGGTCGTGGTCATCGACTGCGACGGCCAACCGGTCGCTCTTGGGACTGTCGGGCATTCCGCGCGGCACCGCCCAGGACCGGAGCACGCCGTCCTCTTCGAGCCGCAGGTCGTAGTGGTGCTGCGGTTTGTGGTGCTCGTGCAGCACGAAGACCGGGTGCGACATCTGGCCATTGTGGCCGCAGTTAGGTTGGGCGCCATGTCTGACCGGAGCGCCAACCCCGTGGGTGAGCGCGCGACGCTCCTGGAGTACCTGAACCACTACCGGCACACGCTCGAGCGGAAGTGCGAGGACCTGGACGCCGAGCAGCTGGCGAGGCGTTCGGTGCCGCCCTCGACCCTGTCCCTGCTCGGGCTGGTCCGGCACCTGGCCAAGGTTGAGCACTCGTGGTTCCGGCGGGTGATGGGGCACCAGCTGGAGCTCCCGCGGCTCTACCGCACCGAGGAGGATCGCGACCTCGACTTCAACGGCGCCGTCGCCGACCCGGCGGTGGTCGAGGACGCATGGGAGTCGTGGCGGCGCGAGGTCGCGCACGCCGAGGAGTACGTCGACGCAGCCGAGTCGCTGGACGTCGAGGGCACACACGACGACGGTCCGATCGCGCTGCGGGAGGTGTTGGTCCACATGATCGAGGAGTACGCGCGACACATGGGCCACGCGGACCTGCTCCGCGAGTGCATCGACGGCCGGACCGGTCAGTAGAGTCGCGTGGCGTGAGCGACACACCAACCACCGCCTGGGGCTACGGCCTGGCCACCCTCGACCGCGCCGGCAACGTGCTCGACGTCTGGTTCCCGTCACCCGCCCTCGGGTCGGCGGACGGCAGCGATGCTCCCGGGTCGCTGACCGCATTGGCCGGCGCCGACGAGACTCGCGGGGTCACCCGCGAGGTACGGCTGGTCGAGATCGCCGACCTCCAGGCCGCTCCGGCGGCGACCGACGACGTGTGGCTGCGACTCCACCTGTTGTCGACGCGTCTCGTCGTACCCCGCTCGATCTCGCTCGACGGCATCTTCGCGCTGCTCGCCAACGTCGTGTGGACCTCGGCCGGCCCGTGTGCGGTCGACGGCTTCGAGGAGACCCGAGCCAGGCTGCAGGCGAGCGGACAGCACGTGACCGTCTACGGCGTCGACAAGTTCCCGCGGCTGGTCGACTACGTGATACCGACGGGCGTGCGCATCGGCGACGCCGACCGCGTTCGGCTCGGCGCCCACCTGGCCGAGGGCACGACCGTCATGCACGAGGGCTTCGTCAACTACAACGCCGGCACGCTCGGTACCTCGATGGTCGAGGGGCGGATCTCGGCCGGCGTGATCGTCGGCGAAGGATCCGACGTCGGCGGCGGCGCCTCGATCATGGGCACCCTCTCCGGCGGCGGCAAGGAGGTCATCTCCCTCGGCGAACGGTGCCTGCTCGGCGCCAACGCCGGCCTCGGCATCTCCCTCGGCAACGACTGCGTCGTGGAGGCGGGCTGCTACATCACCGCCGGCACCAAGGTCACCATCTCCGACATGGACGGCAAGCCCAAGGTGGTCAAGGCTCTCGACCTCTCGGGGGCCAGCAACGTGCTGTTCCGCCGCAACTCCGTCACCGGAACCGTCGAAGCCGTGCCCTGGCACAGCGACGGCATCAAGCTCAACGCGGTTCTGCACACCAACTAGTCGTTCTGTCTGGTGGTTTCGAGGCTCGCTGCGCTCGCACCACTGCAGTCCTTGGGCAGACCCGGAGACTTGCGGCATGAGGAGATCGACCGCACCGATGCTGGTCGGCCTGGCCGCGGTCGGTGTCGTGGTCGTGGTCGGCGTCGGCATGCTCGGCGACGACGGTGGCCTCTTCCCCAGCCCTGAGGAGTGCGTCGCCGACGTCGACGGGCACCGCGTCGAGCTCAGCCTGGAGCAGTCCGAGAACGCCTCTCTGATCACCGCGATCTCCGTCCGCCGCGGCCTGCCGGCGCGGGCCGCCTCGATCGCCCTCGCCACGGCGTACCAGGAGTCGGACCTGTTCAACCTCGAGCACGGTGACCGCGACTCGGTAGGGCTCTTCCAGCAGCGGCCCTCACAGGGCTGGGGCTCGGCCGAGGAGATTCTCGACCCGGTCTTCGCGACCAACGCCTTCTACGACGCCCTGGTCAACCTCGACGGCTACGAGACGATGGAGATCACCGTGGCGGCCCAGGCCGTGCAGCGCTCCGGCTTCCCCGACGCGTACGCCGACCACGAGGCCGACGCCCGGGCGATCGCTTCGGCCCTGACCGGTCACTCTCCCGAAAGCTTCAGCTGCGAGATCTCGGACGACGCGGACGAGTCCGACCCTGCTCTCACCAAGAGCGGCCTGACCGAGCGCGCCGAGGCCGTGCGGCAGGAGGCACTGGGCGTCTTCGGCGACCTGCACCTGGGCGGGTTCCGGCCCGGCGGCGTGGACGACGGCCACATGTCCGGCTCGACGCACTACGACGGGAGAGCCGTCGACATCTTCCTTCGGCCGATCAACGGCCCCAACACGCTCCGCGGCTGGGCGATCGCGCAGTACTTCGTGGCGCAAGCTGACCGGCTCGACGTACAGACGGTGATCTTCGACGACCGGATCTGGAGCGCGCGCCGGTCCGACCAGGGCTGGCGTGACTACGACCCACCAGCGAGCAGCGGCAACCAGGCGATCCTCGAGCACCGCGACCACGTGCACGTCGACGTTTTCGCGTGAGTCGACCGGGCTCCTGCCCGGCCGACCGACAGGTAGCCGAACGAAGGACTAGAGCGTCCGTGTCTTTTCACAGCCGGTGGCACGGTCCTTCGCCGGGCCGCCCTGGCAGACATCCCGTTTGCCGGCCCCGCCCTTGAGCAGGTCCTTACCTGCGTCACCGAAGAGCTTGTCGTTGCCGGCCGCGCCCTCGAGGACGTCGTTGCCGGCGCCACCACAGACGATGTCGTTACCGCCGCGGCCATCGACGGTGTCGTTGCCCCCTAGCGCCGCGATCACATCGTTGCCCGGCGTCCCGCCGATCTTGTCCGCACCGGCGGTTCCGGCGATGGTCGCCGCGAAGCCACCACACCGCACCACGGTTCCCGGCGGGGTGCCCGGCGGAGTCCCCGGCGAAGTCCCCGGCGAAGTCAGACGGGTCACCGCGAAGTCGGAGTTCGCGTCTCCGACGACGACAATCGCTCCGTCGCTTTGCAGGGCGACGGCCTCTGCCGACTCGATGTCGCTCCCGAAGTCGACCGTCAGCTTGCCGCCGACACCGAGTGTTACGTCAGGCGACCCGTTCGGGTTCAGACGCAGCACACCGAAGTCGCCAGCGCCAGTAGCACCGACCACGACGATCTTGCCGTCCGGCTGCAGAACGAGGTCCGAAGCAGGGCCGCCGCCGAAACCGATCCCGATGTGGCCGTCACCATCGAAGCTCGGGTCAGGGGTGCCGTCGGCGCCGAGCCGAGTCATCGCGAAGTCGCTGTTCGGGTTCCCCCGGCCGGCGATCACGATCTTGCCGTCTGGCTGCACAGCAGCAGCCTGGGCGATGTCGTAACCCCCGCTGAAGTCGAAGGTCCACTTGCCGTCGGTGTCGAAGGTCGGGTCCAGCGATCCGTTCGTGTTGAAGCGCGCGGCCGCGAAGTCGCCCCCGCCAGCGCCGGACGTCGTCCCGACGGCGACGATCTTGCCGTCCGGCTGCAGCGCGACGCCGTTGATCATGTCCACCTCACCGAGGTTGACGCCGAGCTGGCCGTCCACATCGAAGCTCGTGTCCGGCCTGCCGTTGGAGTTCAACCGAACCACCGTGAAGTCGTAAGTCTGGTACCCCCGGCCGACAATGACGATCTTGCCGTCCGGCTGCAGCGCGACCGCAGTGGCGACATCGTTTCCGGCGCTGAGGTCGAGCGTCCACTTGCCGTCGGTGTCAAAGGTCGGGTCGAGCGAGCCGTTCGGGTTCAACCGCATCGCCGCGAAGTCCTGGCCGCCCGGCCCGGGCGTGTATCCGACGACGACGATCTTGCCGTCCGGCTGCAGCGCCACGTCGTTGGCGACGTCGACACCGCCGAAGTCGATCCCGATGTGGCCGTCGCCATCAAAACTAGGGTCCGGCGTACCGTTGGAGCTCAGCCGACTCATCGCGAAATCGTTGTTCGGATTCCCGTTGCCGGCGACCACGATCTTGCCGTCCGGCTGCACGGCAACAGCCCGCGCGACATCGATGCCGCCGCTGAAGTCAAACGTCCACTTACCATCGGCGTCGAACGTCGGGTCGGGCGCAAAAGCGGCGACGGCGGCCACCGCGCCGACCAGGCACGTCAGTAAGGCGGCGCCGGTCGCCAAGAGATAGCGGGCACCGGTACCACGCATGCCGGCAGTGACAACTGTGTTCATCGTGACTCCACTTCAGTTGGTTTGATGAAGCCATCGCACGGTCCGCCAGATGTGCACGTCGGGGTCCCCGCCTGAGCCGGCCGGGGGTTGTGTCCCGGCCGACCCGACGCGTAGCCAGCGGTGAGACTCAGAGGGTCGCCGTCTTCTCGCAACCGGTGGCACGGTCCTTCGCCGGGCCGCCCTGGCAGACGTCACGTTTCCCGGCCCCGCCCTTGAGCAGGTCCTTGCCGGCATCGCCGAAGAGCTTGTCGTTGCCGGCCGCGCCGTTGAGGACGTCGTTGCCGCCGCCACCACAGACGATGTCGTTACCGCCCCCGCCAACGACGGTGTCCTTGCCGCCTAGCGCCGCGATCACATCGTTGCCCGGAGTCCCGCTGAGCTTGTCTGAGCCAGCGGTTCCGACGATCGTCGCCGCGATGCCACCACACCGCACCACGGTCCCCGGCGGCGTGCCCGGGGAAGTGCCAGGCGACGTCAGGCGGGTCACCGCGTAGTCGGAGTTCGAATTGCCGGCGACGACGATCGCTCCGTTGCCCTGCAGGGCAACGGCCTCTGCCGCGTCCGCGCCTCCGAAGTCGACGGTCAGCTCGCCTCCAGGACCGAACGCCGCGTCGGGCGACCCGTTCGGGTTCAGACGCATGACTCCGAAGTCGCCGCTGCTCAGCGCACCGACCACGACGACCTTTCCGTCCGCTTGCAGGGCGAGGTCGTTGGCGGAGTCGACACCACCGAAGTTGATCCCGATATGGCCGTCACCGTCGAAGGTCGGGTCGGGTGTGCCGTCGACGCCGAGTCGGGTGACCCCGAAGTCACCGTTCGGGTTCCCGAGGCCCGCGATCAGGATCTTGCCGTCTGGCTGCACCCGGACAGCTCGGGCGATGTCGTTCCCGCCGCTGAAGTCGAAGGTCCACTTGGCGTCACTGTCAAAGGTCCCGTCCAGCGAGCCGTTCGTGTTGAAGCGCACCGCCGCGAAGTCGCCCCCGCCAGCGCCGGGCGTCGTCCCGACGACGACGATCTTGCCGTCCAGCTGCAAGGCGAGGTCGTGGGCATCATCAACGCCGCCGAGGTTGACCCCCCGTTGGCCGTCGACATCGAAGCTCGGGTCCGGCGTGCCGTCGGAGTTCAGCCGAACCAGCGCGAAGTCGGCGCTCCCGTACCCCCGACCCGCGATCACGATCTTGCCGTCCGGCTGCAGCGCGACCGCAGTTGCGACATCGCTTCCGCCGCTGAGGTCGAGCGTCCATTTGCCGTCGGTGTCGAACGTCGGATCAAGCGAGCCGTTCGGGTTCAACCGCAACGCTGCGAAATCGGCGCCGCCTGGCCCGGGCGTGTATCCGACCACGACGATCTTGCCGTCCGGCTGCAGCGCCACATCGTTGGCGACGTCGGCACCACCGAAGTCGATCCCGATGTGGCCGTCGCCATCAAAAGTAGGGTCCGGCGTGCCGTTGGAGCTGAGCCGGCTCATCGCGAAATCGTTGTTCGGATTCCCGTTGCCGGCGACCACGATCTTGCCGTCCGGCTGCACGGCAACAGCCCGCGCGACATCGATGCCGCCGCTGAAGTCAAACGTCCACTTGCCGTCGGTGTCGAACGTCGGGTCGGGCGCGGACACCGCGACCGCGGCCCCGGCACCAACCAGGCACGTCAACAGTGCGACGCCTGTCGCCAAGAGAGACCGCGTAGCTCCAGTTGGTCCAGCAATGCTCTGACGCGAATGGTTTCCCATGGTCCGTCTCCTCGGGGTCTTCGGATTCCGCAACGGAAGCTGCCCCTGGAGCATTGCGACCCCGGACGTTGGGTTCCATGTCCTTGTCCGCGCCCCGTGCATGTACTTCTGCACACGCCCCGTGGGCCATGCCGAGCTAGCCCCGACGCGAAGGCGTCCGCGACCGTGAAGGTCGCTCGCCGGCCGTAGCCCGCGCGAACCTGGTTACCGGCACCTACTCGCCGCCTGGCGCGCTACAGCTCCCAGGTCACCGGAGTGAGCGGGTCGGGTTGGTAGCCGCAGTAGATGCCGGTCTTCACCGCGCGCTCGAGATGCACGCCGAGGTCGGAGTGGTGCTCGGCGAGCCGTTGCACGGCGTAGCGCAGGGTCCTGGTCACGCTCGTCCGCGCCCGCTCCGCGTTGCCGTCGGTGAGCCGCTCCCGCCCACCGAGCCCGACGGCGCTGGCCAGCTCCGCGATCAGAAAGTCCCGGTCTCGCTCGGCCAACGCCTGTCGGCCGAGGTCGTTCATCGCGACGGCGTCCTCGATGTCCTCCTCGACCTCGGCCAGGCGGCGACGATAGGCAGCACGCGCCTGGTCGTCGATGACGGGTAGCCCCTCACCCCGGTCCACGATCCCGTCGCGGTCCCCGGGACTCACCGCACGAACGGTGCCGTGCTCCACAGCGATCAGATCGAGGGCGTGGAACTCACGGCCCGGGTCGGCGAGCATCCGCTCGAGGTAGCGGAAACCCTTGAGGTCGGTCAGCAGCGTCTCCACTCCTCCGAAGCGGACCAGCCGGTTGTCGCCGTCGCGCCGGAACGTTGCATTGACCGCACTGTCCACCCGCACGCCGGATGAGGCGGGCGTGCTGCCGACGAGTCCGGCCGCGTGCTCGGCCCAGGTGACCGCGCCGAACGAGGCAAAGGCCGACTGGGCCGCGCTCCACTGCTGGACGGCGCGGGCAGGGTGGCCATCGGCGGCGTACGCCTCGCCGAGGACGAGCCGGGCGCTCGCCGCCTCGTAGGGCGCGCCGAGCTCGACCCAGTGCGACACGGCCGCTGCACAAGCCTCGATCGCGTGGCCGGTCTCCCCCGCGAGCAGGGCGGCCCGGCCTTCAGCGAGAGTGGCGCCCGCAGCAAGTGACGGGCTGGGGTAGGTGTCCGCGATCGCGCGGAGGGCTTGCGCCGCGCTGCGTACCGTCTCGAGCTCGCCGGCAGCCGCCGCGATCTGTGCCTGAGCATCGAGCATCGGCGCCAACCGGAGGTCCCCGAACGGCGGGCTCTCCTTCCAGGGCATCTCGAGCGGGTGCTCGATGGCATCGGCGATCATGCCGAGTGCCGTGTCGACATCGCCCTGCGCCAGCCGCAGCAGCGCGAGCCCGGGGTACGGCGACCAGGCGTGCTCGTGTGCGCTGAGGAAGGCCTCCTCGGCACCGGCCAGGTCGCCTCGGCGTAGCCGGATGTTGCCGAGCTCGACGAGCGGCCAGCCGTACTCCCGGCGCATCCACGGGCGGAGCTCTGCGCAGGCACCGAGCGCCTCCTCCTCGGCAAGATCGCACGGGCCGGAGATCCGGAGGAGCTCGGCCCGGTGCACCCGGCATCGGCCGTTGATCCCGCCGATCGCCGCACCGTGCCGCCACTTCTCCATGACCTCGGTCCACTCGCGAGCGAGCTCGTGGAGGGCGAGCCCCTGCGCGGCGCAGATGAGCTCGCAGTAGACCATCCCTGTGGTCAGCGGATCGACGTCACCCGACATCAGGAGCACCGCGATCTCGTCGAGCTGGGAGAGCCCCTCCTCCATGTCACCGTCTGCGATCCGGATCCGGGCCCGCGCCACCCGGCCGATGACCGCCGCGGGCTGCACGCCGAGGCGGTCGCCGAGGTCGATGGCCTCGGCGGAGTACACCCGGGCACGTTCGAGGTCGCCGCACAGGAACCGCTCGATGGTGCGCACCATGGCCACCAGCGCGAGCGGCGGGGTCTCGCCGTGCGGCTCCAGCAGGCGTTCGGCTCTCCGCACCCAGCCCCTGACCGGCGCCATCAGGCCGGTGTCCATCATCAGATACATCGAGATCATCGCCGCAGCCCGCGCGGCGCCGATGTCGTCACCGGCGGCGAGCGAGGACGCGTAGAGGTTCTCCCAGGCCGTCATGGACGCCTCTAGGTCCCCGTTGCCATAGGCAGCCTGGGCCAGGAGCTCGAGGGCCTCGGGAGAGCCGGCGTCGGTGCCCGCGTCCAGCAGGTCGATCACCTGCTGCCAGTCGCCCAGCTCGAGAGCGGCTCGCGCCTGCGCCAGCTCCGTCACTGTCACAGTGTGACACCGATTGTCACGCCTTCCCGGGTGTCCGAACCTTCCCGCGAAAGGCAGCTCGTCATGAAAACCCGCAACCAGCAGACCCCGGTCAGGACCATCGCTCATAGGGATCCAGAGTTAGGGAGCTCTCCCGATGATCGGGACGCGCAACGGCCTCAAGGTGGATCCGGAGGGACCCGACCGAGAGGATTGTCATGAAGCTCTTCACCACACCGCAGCTCGCTTTCAGGCGGCGGCGCCGGCGTCTCACGACAGGGGCGTTGGCCATCGCGGTCACATCCGGCCTGCTCGCAGCCGCCGGACCTGCCGCCGACGCGAGCCTCGTGGCACCGGGCAACACTGCCGCCATCACCATCGGACAGGCTCGCGCCGGGGTGGCCTACCAGCCGGTCGACCCCTATCCGTCGAGCGCGACCACCTGGGGCATCGACGGACCGATCACCGACGTCAATGTCGACCTCAACAACCTGACGTTCGGAAGGCCCGCCGACATCGATGTCCTCCTTGTTTCGCCGCAAGGCACAGCAGTGATGTTGATGTCCAGTGTCTGCAACTACACCCAGCCGGTGACCAATCAGTACTGGACGTTCGACGACGAGGCGGCAAAGCAGATGCCGTCGTCGATCCAGTCGACCCCGGCCTGTACCTCTGGCAGCTGGAAGCCGAGCCCGTACGGCCTGTACAGCGGGACGCGGTTGCCGGCGCCAGCGCCGCTGCCTTCGTCGCAGTATCCGTACTACAACCGGACCCTTTCGGCTTTCCGCGGGGAGAACCCGAACGGCACGTGGCGACTCTTCGTGCACGACCGCACGAACGTGCACGCTCTCCCGAACGGAAACCCCGGCTATGACCCGAAGGACCACGGCGTCATCCTGGGCGGGTTCCGCGTGATCATTACGACCGCGACCAGGCCCGTCGTGGTGCCGGCAGACGCCGACGGAGGAGGCCCGGCCTCGAAGTACCCACTTGTGCAAACGGTCTCGGGGCAGAACGGGCCGATCAGGGAGATCTTCGTGTATCTCCAACAGCCCAGTCACACCTACCCGGACGACCTGGATGTCCTGCTCGTCGCACCCAGCGGCCAGAAGATCATGCTGATGTCGGACGCCTGCGGCGGGACGGACGTACCCAACGGCCTCACCTGGCGCTTCAACGACCGTGACCCGGCGATGCCGGACGAGGGAAAGTGCGGACCCGGGGGGGCCGGGCCCAACTTCGCCCCGACGGACCACCAGCCAGGTGAGAGTCTCCCGACACCAGCACCACCTGGCCCCTACGGAACCTCCTTGTCAGCGCTCGTGGGCCAGAGCCCCAATGGAGAGTGGCGGCTCTTCGTCGCCGATGACCGCAACGCAGACTCGGGCTACCTCCAGGGCTTCTCCGTTTCGTTCAGCCTGGCACCGCCCGCCGACCTGGACGTCACAGCGCCCGACTCCGCGATCACCGAGCACCCGGACTCACGGACGAAGTCGCGGCGGGCGAAGTTCACCTTCACCGCGACCGAGGTGGGATCGACGTTCGAATGTCGGATAGACAACCGCGCGTGGGGCTCGTGCGCGTCACCGAAGAGCTATGCCCGGCTGACCACCGGCCGGCACCAGTTCCAGGTCCGCGCGACCGACAAGGCCGGCAACCGCGACGCGACGCCGGCCACCTGGGGGTGGCGCATCCGGCGCTGAACTGGCCAAGGTAGCGGCACCCTGCCACGGCGGGGTGCCGCCCCTTGGCGCCAGACACAGACCTTGCCTCCCACCAGCGAAAGGCACCCTCGTGACCACCACTGCTCCCCGGCCGCTGCGGCGGCGTCCCGCACATCTCCTCATCACCACCATCGCCTCGGCGGCCGTCGTGCTCAGCGGTTGCTCCGGCAGCGACAACCACGCGCTCGGCGACTCGGTCGAGGTCGACTTCTACGACGACACCGCGACCGAGACGGTCGGCAGCGGCACCGTCGCCGTGACCGACGTCCGCGAGAGCTCGACCGACGAGCTCGTGGACGCGGGGTTCAGCCTCGACCCCGACGAGGAGGCGGCCACTGCGTTCTACGTCGACGTGACCTTCGAGAACAGCGGCGACGAGACCGTCACCCCGCACTCCCCTGGCGGCGAGGACCAGGACGAGAACCTGATCTCTGCCCTCGTGATCATCGACCTCGGGGGCGGCACCGAGTTCGCGCCATGCCCTGGTGTGCCGGAAGAGGTCGCAGCGGGCGAGACTGCCGAGGGCTGCGCGATCATCCTCGTGCCGGAGGACCGGGAGCTGGAGCGGATCTCCTACCACCCCGGCGGCTCGGACGACTTCATCTACTGGGAGACCGAGTAGACCCGAAACCGGCTCGGTAGCGGCGTTGTCACATTGTCACAGCCGATGTCACGCCTAACGGGTGTCAGATCCCTCCCGTGAAAGGCAGCAACCGCCATGCGACTCCCCAAGGAACAGATCCCCGTCAAGATCGACATCCCCGGAGCGAAGGCACGCCAGCTCCCAGGGTTCGGCGCCGCCGCCGGTGAGATGGGCGCGGAGTACTTCAGCCTCGCCGCCGGCACCGACATCGCACCGCTTCTCGAGGGCCTCGAGGACGACAGCTGCCAGTGCGAGCACTGGGGCTACGTCATCGAGGGCGATCTCCTGGTCTCCTACACCGATGGATCCAGCGACCGCTGCCTGACCGGCGACGTCTTCTTCTGGCCGGCAGGTCACAGCGTGCGCGTCGAGCGAGACGCCGAGCTGATCCTGTTCAGCCCCGAGGTCGAGCACACCGCCGTCATGGACCACATGCTCGGCAAGTTGGCTCCCGCCTGAGGGTGACGACGAGAGCCCTGACAGAACACCGCTCCGGCCCATCGACGCCGGGGCGGTGTTCTTTGGTCGCATCCAGAACAAACTCGCTATCCACAGATCCCCGAATGTGCTGAACTTCTCGGCGTTGTGTCGTTCAATTGGAACGATCGAATATCAAACCAAACCCCTTGGGGAGGGGATCCACACAATGACGTGTACACACTCTCCGGCCTGTCCGGACACCGACGCGAGCAACTGTTGCAGCGCCCACGTGGTCTCCGACCACAGCGAGCAGGGGTGGTGCCGGCTCTGCAACGGCGTGATCCTCTTCGACGACGGTCACTACCTGACGCCGGACGGACTCGACCAGACGGTCCAGCCGATCTCGGCCTGAGCCGACTGGGTCTCGATCCGCGCTCGCTCGTTACTCGCTCGCGCTACTCGACCACCGAAAGGCGGGCCACCGCCGCGGCCACCCGCTCGTCGGTGGCCGTGAACGCCACCCGTACGTGCTGGGCGCCGGCCGCGCCGTAGAAGGCGCCCGGTGCGGCCAGGATGCCGCGCTCGGCCAGCCACGAGACCGTGTCCCAGCAAACCTCGTCGCGGGTGACCCAGAGGTAGAGCGACGCCTCCGAGTGGTCGACCCGGAATCCCGCCCCCTCGAAGGCGGTACGCAGCATGGCCCGGCGGGCGGCGTAGCGCGTGTGCTGCTCCGCGACATGCGCGTCGTCGTCGAGCGCGGCCACCATGGCGGCCTGCTGGGGGCCGGGCATCATCAGGCCGAGGTTCTTGCGTACGGCGAGCAGCTCACTGATCACGACCCGGTCGCCCGCCACGAACGCGCAGCGGTAGCCGGCGAGGTTTGACCGTTTCGACAGGGAGTGCACTGCCAGGATGCCGTCGCTCGAGCCGCCGCAGACGTCGGGATGGAGCACCGAGATCGGAGCCGCGTCCCAGGCGCACTCGAGGTAGCACTCGTCGGAGACCAGCAGGGTGCCCCGCTCGCGGCACCAGTCGACGACCTTGCGCAGGTGCTCCACCGGGAGCACGCGCCCGGTCGGGTTGGACGGTGAGTTCAGCCAGAGCAGGGCAGGCACCTCGGGGCCGAGGGACGTCAGGGAGTCGGTGGCGACCGCCCGGGCTCCGGCGAGGGCGGCGCCGACCTCGTAGGTCGGATAGGCGAGCTCGGGGTAGACCACCAGGTCTCCGGCGCCCAGCCCCAGATGTGACGGCAACGAGGCGATCAGCTCCTTGGAGCCGATCACCGGCAGCACCTGGTCCAGACCTAGGGCGCTGACCCCGTGGCTGCGAGACAGCCAGTCGAGGCAGGCCTGCCGGGTCTCCTCGCGACCGATCGTGACCGGGTAGCCCGGCGAGTCGGCGGCCGCTCGCAGCGCGGCCTGGACGACCTCGGGGGTCGGGTCGACGGGAGTGCCGATCGAGAGATCGACGATGCCGTCCGGATGCGCGCGCGCCGTGGCGGCGTGCTCGGTCAGCTTGTCCCAGGGAAAGTCAGGGAGCTGTGCGGAGACTGGCCCCGCCGGACTCACTCGTCGTGCTCTTGCGGGGGAAGCGCGGCCACGATCGGGTGGTCCTTGTCGATCTCACCCATCTTCGCGGCACCGCCCGGCGAGCCCAGGTCGTCGAAGAAGCCGACGTTCGCGGTGTAGTAGTCCTTCCACTCCTCCGGGGTGTCGTCTTCGTAGAAGATCGCCTCGACCGGGCAGACGGGCTCGCAGGCCCCGCAGTCGACACACTCGTCCGGGTGGATGTAGAGCATCCGCTTGCCCTCGTAGATGCAGTCGACCGGGCACTCGTCGACGCAAGCACGGTCCTTGAGATCGACGCAAGGCTGGGCGATGACGTAGGTCACCAGTTCCTCCTCTGACTGAGGTTCGAGAGCATGGCCAGCCTAGTATCCCGGCGTGGGCGACGGGCAGATACCCCAGCATGCAGACAGCGGCGTGACGGCGCACACACTGGGTCCGCACGTCGTCGGCCAGCGAGTGGTCATCCGACGGGTGCTGCGCGGCGAGACCGGTCCCAGCGGCGGCCCGGCGATGACCGACCTGCTCGGGATCTGTACGTCGTGGGCCGACGGCCACTGCGTCATCCAGGCCGAGTCCGGACCACTTGTGACCATCGCGTTCGCCGACATCGTCTCCGGCAAGCCGGTACCGCCCCGGGCCTCGGTGCGGCAGCGGGTCTCGCCACGCGAGGCACAGGTGCGCGCGTTCGCGCTCTTCCCGGACCTCGAGACGGAGCCGCTCGGTGACTGGGTGCTCCGCCGCTCGGTCGGCCACTCCGCCCGGCGCGCCAACTCGGTGCTCGCCTTCGGGCCGTCCGGATTCGAGGGCGACGCCGACCGGGTCGAGGCGTTCTACGACCGGCCGGTCGCCGCCGTCCTGCCCGACTCCGCCGAGGACGCCCTCTTCCGCGGCCGCGACTGGGTGCTCGAGAGCCATGACGCCGACACGGTGTTCATGGTCGGCGGTGTCGCCGCAGCGCTCAAAGGATCTCGCCAGGCTCGATCACCGGTGGTCGAGCTGGTCGAGACCCCTGGGCTGGTCGCTGCCGGGATCGACGACCTCGCCTCCGGCGTCGCGGCGTACGCCGACGACTGGGTGGGCTTCCGGAGCCTCGAGGTGCAGCCGGACCACCGCCGGCGGGGACTGGGGTTGGCTCTGATGGACGCCCTGCTCGACTGGGGAGCCGAACATGGCGCGACCACGGCCTACCTCCAGGTGCTCGGCGACAACGCACCGGCACTGGCGCTCTACCAGCGCCTGGGTTTTCGCGAGCACCACCGCTACCGCTACCTCACCCCCCGAGTGAGGGTTACACTTCCGGTGGCCTAGTAGCGCTGCCGCTGCCTACCTGGCTACGTTGCCCCATCCGTCCGCAGCGGGTGGGGCAGTGTCCTGTCCGGACCCGGATGGACGGCCACGAGCGGCCGACTAGGTGCACGCAGGTGCCCTTATGTGCAACAAATAGGGGTTCGGGCGCTTGGCGCAACCCTCTCCTGCCATAGTGCGACCTTCGGAGGTACGGGGCCTCTCACCGAAGGGTTGTGCGCCGTGACAACTGTTCACGAGGAGAAACGGCCGGCTCCGTCGGCCGCGGTCAGCCCGCCAGGTGTCGTACGACGGCGCGGGCGGCCCTACCGGCTGCCCTCCGACCCGACGCCGATCTCGGATCCCGTACCCGGACTCGGCCACCGGCTGGCCTGGCTTCTCGGTGCCTCCCGCATCTACGCCAGCGACCCGCAGCTCGCTCGCCGCGCCAACTTCATCAGCGCCCTCCAGGACGTCGGGGTGGCCGCCGACACGACCAAGCTGAGCCGGTGGGAGTCGGGACGTGTCTCGGTGCCCACGTCCGTGGTGCGCGGCTACGAGACGGTCCTCGGTCTGCCGCACGGCCAGCTGATCGTCGGGGCAGGCGGCCTGGTGCGAGGCGCGGAACGGCCCCACCATCGGTCCGACCACCCGCAGGAGGATCCGACTCAGGCACACCTCCGGCTCGACGAGCTCTTCGAGAAGGTGCTGGCCGGCAGGGCGCCCGGGCATGTGTGGATCGAGCTGTGCGATCACCTGACGAGGCAGGAGCATCTCTACCTCCTGCCCGACACCTGGCGTCAGATCTCGGACCTGCTCGCGTCCGAGCTGGGGTGCTCGAGCGGACTCGCTTACTTCGCCCGATTCCAGGCACTGGGACGGCTGGTGGCCAACCCGACGTCGCGCCGCCACGCCGTCAAGGCGATCGGCTCCGTGGTGACCCATCCCGCGATGGTGTTCATGATCCATCCGCTGGTGCTGCTGGAAGAGGTCGACGACGAGCAGGCCCGGGGTGTGCTCGGGCGGTTGCTGCGGGGCACGCCGAGCACCCTGCGTGCCGGCGCGGCCTGGGCCGTCGCGGGCAAGATCGCCCACAACGGGTTCGGCGAGGAGGAGCTCAAGGGCGTAGAGACGATCGTGCTCGAGATGCTGCTACGCAGCCGCAACCTTCTCGAGCGACTCGACGCTCTCTGCGTTGCCCGTGCGCTTCCGCCGGAGTCGCGCGCGCGACTCGGCCGGCAGTCGATCGACGACGACACGCGCGCCTCGCTCGAGCTCGCCTACCGCAACGCGGAGACCCGCGATGCGCACCGGGCGCGAGCGGTCTCCGCCAAGATCGCCGACGCCGCGCAGAACGACACCTCTATCGACTACCTCGTCGGCCAGGACCAGATGCTGCACCGGCTGGTGCGCGAGGCGCTCTTCCACGTCGACCACTGTCGCCGCAACCAGGCTGCACTCCTGCTGGCGGCCAGCCCCTACCGGGCGCAGCTAGGCGACCCGATGCTGGCACTTGCCGCCCGCCACCAATACAGCACCGCCGTGGTGGCGACCTCGACCCTCTTCCAGGTCGCCGACCACGGCCAGCGCGACGCACTCCTGGAGGTCGGGCTCGGCGATCGATCGCCGGACGTGCGCGCCGCCGCCCTGCTGAGCCTTGGCCAGGTCATCGGCCAGGTGGACCCCGCCGAGGGTGAGCGGCTGCGCGCCGTACTGGCCCAACCGGGCCCGCCGGCACTGAAGTCGGCCGCCCTGCACGTGCTGGGGATGGGCTCTGCCGAGTGCCTGTCCGAGCTGGCGACGGAGGAGCCTCATGCCGAGGCGGCGCGATGGTGGATGGGAAGTCGACCCCTCGTCGAACCGATGTCTCGCGGATAAGTGGTACGCCGGCGGCTAACTAGCAGCCCAGGGCCGGCGTGATCCGGGCGGGGCCGGGGCGGGTCAGTGCGTCGAGCGTGATCCTGAGCGTGGTCGAGCTCAGCGGGTTCGTGACGTGCTCGGACAGGTCCCTGCGGCAGAGGCTCTGGATGGTGACGTTGGTGGTGCGCGGCCCGAGCTTGAGATAGCCGGAGGTGTGAGGCACCACGACCTCGTCGTACTTCGTGGTGATCTGGGTGTAGCTGACCTTGCCCGGCGTCTCGTCGCCGGCATTGAGGTGGACCAGGAAGTCCGAGCCGGCGCCCTGCTGGAGGCAGGCCTGGCACAGCTGGCCACCCACCATGTCCGCGATCAGGTTCGAGGAGCCGCCTCCGGTGAGCATCGTGCCGTGGTTGGACGGCGAGATGCCGACCAGGTCGTCGACGTAGCGCGCTCCACCGAGGAACTTGAGGTAGTAGCGCGGCATCATCCCGCCCTGCGAGTGCCCCACCATCGAGACCTTGTCCGCGCCGGTCGCCTTGAGCACCCGCTGCGTGAAGGTCTTCAGCTGTCCGGCCGAGCGGGAGATCGCCTCCAGCCCCCGGTTGCCGTAGTCGAGGGAGAAGACGCAGAAGCCCTCCCTCAACATCGTCCGGGAGAGCCGCTCCAGCAGATGGCGACGGTCACCGATCGTGCCGTGGACCAGGATCACGGGCTCCGGGCGCACAGCGGTCGGCTGGCACGACCAGTCGTTGACACCGGGCAGGTCGCCCTCCGGTGCGGTCGGCAGCGTGGGCAGCCAGCCCTCGGCCTGGCTGGGCGCGGCGAACCCGACAGTTGCCACCAGGACGAGGGTCAGGGCACCAACGAGCTTGCGCATGCTGCCTACAACGACCGGCCGAGACCCTCGTCACGTGGGTGCCGCGTCACGGCCTCACGAGCAAGGTGAAGTCTTCGGTGTCGGTCAGCCCGTTGAGAGCAGTGAACGTCACGATGAAGGTTGACGTGCCCGCCTGGTTCGGAACGCCGCTGATCTCGCCGGTGTCGCCGTTCAGGGAGATGCCGGCAGGCAGGGTCCCGGACGTGACCGCCCAGGTGCCCGAGCGGTTGTCGGCCGTCGTCAGCTGGTTGCGGTAGGCGTCACCGACGAACGCGTCGGACAGCGAGGTGTTCGAGACCACTGGAGCGGAGTTGGGGTCGATCTTGATCTTCAGTGGCTGGCTGTCACTCCGAGCTGGCGGCAACCCCAGGAGCCCGCCCGGCACCGTGTAGGTCACGGTGAAGGTCGAGGTGACCGGGGTGGCGCTGGTATGGGTCGGCGTACCGCTGATCACGCCGGTCGCGGAGTTGAGCGTGAGGCCGGCCGGGAGAGCTCCGGCAGTCAACGACCACGAGCCGGCCGCACCGGACACGGCGAGTGTCGCGGAGTAGGCGTGACCCACATAACCTGGAGGCAGCGACGTCGTCGTGATCACCGGACCCGGCGAGGACGCGATCCTGATCGAGAGGGCCTGCACGTCGTTGAATCCGGTGGAGGTCTCGGTGAACGTCGCGGTGAAGGAACTCGTCGCCGCCGTCGTCGGCGTGCCACTGATCACGCCGGTGGTGGTGTTCAAGGTCAGCCCGGCGGGCAGAGAACCGGCAACGGCCCACCTGCCATCGAGGTTGTTGGCGACCGCGAGCGTGGTCGAGTACGCCACGCCCACCTGACCATTGGGCAGCCCGGTGGTCGTGATGTTCGGAAGCCCTCGGCCCCCGATGACGATGGTGAACTCCTTGGAGGTCGTTCGGTTGTCGGCGTCGCGGAAGAAGACCTTCACGGTCTTGCTGCCAGCGGTGGTCGGGGTGCCCGCGATCTCGCCGGTCTGCGCGTCGATGCCAAGCCCTGTGGGGAGCCCGATGGCGCCGAACGCACCCGGGCGGTCGTCCGCCGTCTCGACCGTCGCGGAGTACGGCGTGCCGACGGCACCGTTCGGCAGCGAGGTGGTGATGATGACCGGCGCCGCTGTCCCACCGCCGACCCGCAGCCTGCGCACCTGGCTGATGCCCTGGGCGCTCTTGCCCGACCTCGGCTTCACGACCCGGATCTGCACGTTGCCGGCCCGGGAGAACTGGAAGGACGCGTTGAACGTCGAGCGTCTCGACAGGACCGGGCTCTTGATCGTGACCCAGCCGGTGCCGGCGGCCTTGCCCTGCACCTTGACCCGCTTGCCCGGCGCAGCAGGCGTCACCTTGCCGCCGAACTTCACGGTCTGGCCGACCGAGGGGGTCGAGTTGGAGACGTTCAGGGAGACCTTGAAGGGTCGAGCGGCGGTGGCGCTCTCGGCGACCAGCGCCAAGGAGAACGAGCCGACGATCATGAGCAAGGCAGTCAGGAGCCGCATCCGAGCGGTCGTCGAGTTCATCTTTTCCCTCAAGTCCAATTGGAGGCGCCCAAGCGCCGGCTGCCACAACTGTGACGCTGCCCGAACGCTAGCAAGCCGCGGAAGGCGGCAGGCGGGTATCCCCGAAATACTCGCGGCTATTGCTGTTCCTCCGGTGGCTTGCAGATCACCGTGTCGGACGGGGTGTAGTTGGTATGGAACTTCTCCTGGTGGTCCAGGTCCGACTCGCCGGGCTTCTTGAAGTAGCGCCAGACGTCGATCTGGAAGCCGGAGTAGCCGGAATTGGGGTAGCAGTCGGGGGTGGTCAGGATCCGGGTGTCCGGCCCGACGTAGGCATAGCGCTCGGACTCCTCGGTCGTGATGTCCCAGTACTTCGTGGAGTACATGCTCACCGTCACGACGCCCTGCGCGGATCCCGTGGCCGGGGTGACGTGGGCATCGACGAGGACGCCGTACGGCGTGTCGTTCTGGAACCTCAGGTCCAGCGATGGCCACGCCACCGTCGCCTCGCGGCCCACCGGGTAGCGGTCGATGTAGAACGAGTGCGGCTTGTGCTCGATGTCCTTCAGTCCGGCGAAGAACATCGCGTTGAAGGTGGTGGTCGCCATCTGCGAGACGCCGCCGCCGTAGTCCTCCTTGAAGATGCCGTTGCTGATGATGAAGCCGGGCACGAAGCCGTTCTCCGCCGTGCGCTCGCCGACGATGCCGTTGAGGGAGAACTCCTCACCCGGCTCGAGCACCGTCCCGTTGATCAGCTCGGCGGCTCGGCCGATGTTGATGTTGCGGTACTCGGCGTAGGGGTAGTAGGTGGTGAACGTCGAGACCTGCTCGCGGATCTTCAGGGCCCGCGCGTCCTTGGTCGTGAAGTCGGGGGAGTCGACCGTCGCCTTGACCTCCGCCTCTCGCTGCCCCTCCGGCGCCGCCACCAGCTCCAGGAAGACGTCGGCGACGTCGTCGGGCTCGTAGGTGACGCCGGGCTGGGCCGGGGTCACCTTCGGCTTGCCGTCGACGAGACGGATGGCGGCGTCGACCGGTTCGCCGGCCTCGCCGGTGACGTCGTCGACCAGCGCCGACAGCTCCTTCTTGTCGAGGGCCGGCACGAGCTTGCCGTCCTCGGGCTCCAGCGAGAGGACCCCGAGGTAGTCGCGCGGCCGCAGCTGCACCTTCGAGTCGCCGAACAGCAGCGTCACCGGGCCGGACATGGCGGGGTTCACGAACGTCTCCTGCGCCTCGCGCATGTCGGCGTCGTCGATGGCCGGCTGCAGGTCGGTCATCTCGAGCTCGGCACTCGTGTCCTCGGTGAGATACGCCGCCAGGATGGCCGCACGAGCCGTGTCGGGGTCGATCCCGCGACCGACGACGGGGTCGGTCGCCTGGAGGCGCCCGTTGGCGAGCTTCCACGACCCGTCGACAGCCGGAGTGCCGACCGCCTCGGTCAGTCGGTCGATCGTCGATGCGAGGACGTCGTCGGCGACGGTGACCACGGCGTCGAGGTCGTCGCCTCCGGTGTAGTAGTCCCACAGGTGGGTCGGGGTCCAGGACTTCTCGCCGCCGGCCGCGGCGACCGAGGCGGCGTAGTCGACGCCCAGCCCGGACTCGCTCGGCACGATCGCTTCGGTGCGGTCGTCGACGGTGACGGTGATCGGCTCGTCGAGGCGATCGGCGAGCCCGCTCTCGAGGGCGCCGACGGCGGCCTGTTGCTCGCGGCCGCCGACGTCGACCCCGGAGATCGTGGTGCCGCGCGGCACCTTGTCACCGGCACCGAGGTAGGCCGCGGTCCAGGCGGCGCCGACCAGCAGCGCCAGCCCGATCACCACCAGCCACACCAGCCGCCCGCCTTCGCGTTCGGTACCGGTGGCTGGTCGGCTCTCGGTGGTCTCGGTCACCCCAGCATCCTAGGAAGCCGGAGGGCCGGATCGCTGCTTCTGATCGGGCAGAGCGTGGTGGGGAGGAGGAAGCGTCACCAGGCTGGCGACGAGCAGCACCAGCCCGAACCCCAGCAGCAGGTAACCGTTGACGTCACCCGCGATCAGGAAGTCGCCCTCCGGCCGCGGCAGCGCCAGCGCGGCCGCCACGACCGCCCAGCCGAGAGCGAACGGAGCGCGGCCGGTCCAACCGCCCGGGAGCGCGTACGCCGACGCGGCCGTGGCCATCACCGCCAGCGGCAACCCCCACCAGGTGTTGTGCACACCGACCGAGGCGATCCCGACGACGGCGCCGAGCACCAGCAATCCGGCGGCCCGGAGGACGCGGGTCACGGCCTCAGAGACCGGCGAACAGGTCGCTCTCGAGACCCTGGTCGTCCAGGTCGCCGCGCTCACCCTTGGCGATCCGGAAGAACTCGACACCCCAGATCGTGCTGCCCTGCTTGTTGGAGAGCGCGAAGAACGGGCCGTCGGTTGTGATCTGGCTGGCGTGGGCGGCCAGGGAAGCCATCTTCTGCTCGACGTAGTCCATCCCGTCGACGTAGGCCGACAGGTTCTCGTCGGGAGTGACGAACGGCGGCAGCGGGCCGTCGGGGTCCATGCCCTCGAACGTCGTGGTGTCGCCGGCCTCGCGCAGCGCCCGCAGGCTGGCTCGCATCCGGCTCTCGGACATGGCGCCCCAGTAGATCTTGGGGATGTCCCAGTGCTCCCCCAGGTCTTTCCGGTAGGACGGCACCGCGGCCAGCGATGCGGCGTACGTCGCCACCCGGTGGGCCTGGATGTGGTCGGGGTGGCCGTAGCCGCCGAACTCGTCATAGGTCACCAGCACCTGCGGGCGGACCTCGCGGATCACCTCGACCAGATAGGTGGCGGCCTCGACGATGTCGGCGTTCCAGAACGCGTTCTCGTGTACGTCGTCGGCCGCCACGGCGTGACCGTCCTCGTGCCACTTCATGCCCGAGTCGCGGTAACGCTGGAAACCACCCAGGAACCGGTGGTCGGTGACTCCGAGCTCCTTCATGGCCGACTCGAGCTCGCCGCGTCGGTGCTCGCCCAGGCCGTCGTCGCGGTCGGCGGCAAGGTGCTCCAGCTCGGGCACCAGGATCTCGCCCATCTCGCCGGCGGTGCAGGTCACGAGGGTGACGCCGCGGCCCTCGGCGACGTACTTCGCCATCGTGGCGCCCTGGCTGATGGACTCATCGTCTGGATGGGCGTGCACCAGCAGCAGCCGTTGGTCGGGCGTCTCAGTCATGATGTGAAGGGTAATGATGGTGGCGTGCCCCGTATTCCCGCCCTCGCAGCGACCGTCCTCCTGCTGACCCCAGGTCTCAGTGGCTGCGCCCTGTTGAACGACGTCGGCGACGGCGACTTCGACGACGCGCTCGAGCTGGTGCCGGCGGACGCCGAGGACGTGACGTTCACCAACCGGCTGGCGACCGCTGAGCGCCTCGGGATCGACGACGTCGACACCGGAGCCGACAAGGAGGAGATCGACGGCTACATCGAGACCCTTGTCGGCGACGACGCCTCAGTTGGCGCGACGCAGTTCGCCGCCTACCTGGTCCCCATGTCGGAAGGCGCGGCGTTCAGCGAGTTCGACGTCGTGTGGGAGGCCACGGCTTCCGCGGGAGCCGGCGTCTCGCTAGCCCTGCCGAGGATCTACAAGATGCGCGACGACCTCGACCTCGACACCGTAGGCGACGACCTCGTCGACGTCGGCTACGAGGAGGACGAGATCGCCGGGCACCGACACCTCTTCATCGCCGACGTTGCCAACGACACGGAGTTCGAGGGGATGATCGGCGCCTACCCCGGCGCCCAGATGGCCGACGTGGTCGTGGTCCCGGACGAGCACCTGATGTTCGTCGGCGGCGGTCCGGACGCACTCGAGTCCGCGCTCGAGGTGTTCGAGGACGACGCCGACTCGGCCACCGATGCCGGCACCTTCGACGACCTGCTCGAGGACGCCGACGACCCGGAGTACGCACAGCTGGTCGAGGATCCCGAGTGTGTCGACCCATCGGAAAGCGACCCGCCCGTTGCCGCGGCGTTCTTCATCTCCGGCGACGACGCGGCGGGCACTCGGGTCCGGGTGTTCGACGACGGCAGCGTGGAGACCGACGACTATTCCGACGACGACTTCGTGGCCTGCTGAGCTCAGCGCTCCCTGGTTTTGTCGTCGTCCTCCCGACGGCGCGATTGTGCGGCCTCCAACGACGCTGGTTGAGGTGCGAGGAGCGCCAGCGACGAGCCTCGAAACCACCGAGGCCGGTACACCAAAAATGATTCGAAACTTTCTTCGGAAATTCGTCCACAGAACGAGATTCAGGCGGGAAATCGGGCCGTGACTGTCGGTGGTCGGTGCTTGGATTGACCTCATGAGCAGCACCACATCGACCATCAATCGGGGACACCCGATCACGGTCGCCGCTGCCCAGATCGAAGAGCTCTACGATTCCCTTCTCGACCAATCCACGTGGTCGATGACCAACGACGAAACCCGGACGACCCTGGCCACACTGACCCGGCTCGCCGCACGCGCCGCCGAGCTCGAGCTCCGGGTCGCAGCCCACGCCGAGGCCAACCGGGTCGGCGACCAGTCGGGTGCTACGTCGACGGCGGCGTGGTGGGCCCACCGGACCCGGCAGACCAAGGGCGAGGCACATCGCAAGATCACGCTCGCCCAAGCCCTCGACACCGACCCGCATGAACCGGTCCGCGAAGCACTCGCCACCGGACGCGTCCTGCCCGACCAGGCCGGGGTGATCGTCCAGGCCATCGACGCCATCCCCGAGGACGCCGAGCCCTGGGTGAAACCCAAGGCGCAGGCCTGGCTGCTCGACCAAGCACGCGACCACGACGCCAAGGCGCTGCGGGTGCTGGGGAAGCGGATCCACGAGGTCATCGACCCCGAGGCCGCCGACGCCCACGAAGCCGAAGTCCTGGAGCGGGAAGAGCAGGAAGCCGAAGCCGCAGCGGTGTTCCGGATGCACGACGACGGCCACGGCAAAACCCACGGCAAGTTCACCATCCCCACCGCCTACGCCGCCAAGCTGCGCAGGGTCTTGCAGGCACTGATGTCGCCCAGGCACCTCGCCGCAGTCGGCAAGGACCCAGCCCTGTCCGCCGCGACCCCGCACCGGGCCGGCTTGGCGTTCATGGACCTGATCGACCGGGTCCCGGTCGACCAGCTCCCGAAGGCCGGCGGGATGAACGCGTCAGTGGTGGTCACCGTCGACCACGACGTCCTCTTCGGGAAACTCCAGCGTGCCGGACTCCTCGACACCGGGGACCGGATCAGCCCCGCCGCCACCCGCCTCCTCGCCTGCCGACACGGCATCATCCCCGCAGTGATGGGCGGCAAGTCCAAGGTCCTCGACCTCGGCACCCGACGCCGCTTCCACACCCGCGACCAACGCCTCGTGTTCACCATCGAACAAGGCGGCTGCACCGCAGAAGACTGCGACATGCCCGCCTCACTCTGCGAAGCCCACCACCCACTCCCCTGGAGCAAAGGCGGCGAAACCAACCGCGACGGCATCTGGCTCTGCCCCCACCACCACCGCCGAGCCCACGACACCCGCTACGACACCACCCACCAACCCGGCGGCAAGGTCAGCTTCCACCGACGGACATAAACCGACGGACAACCGTTTCCGTGTCAACTACAGAGGTTTCGAGGCTCGTCGCTGGCGCTCCTCGCACCTCAACCACCGTGGGGGTTCGGGGCCCGCGCTTGCGCGGGCGGCGGCTTGCCGCCGCCCCGTGCGCCGCACAGCCGATCGATCGAGGCTCGCAGTCAAGGACGCCGAAGGCGCCGAAGGGAATCCTTGACGGCGAGTATCGGTCGGCTACGCGCGCGAGCCCGCCTGAACACCAGCCACGAACCAGAGGCCACCGCATACAGCTCAGGGGCGCTTGATCCGCTTTGGTGCTGTCGGCAGGTCGAGCGGTGCGGCCGGTGGGGCCTCGGGGCCGGCGTCCAGCCAGCCGTCGTAGTCATCCACAAGGAGCTCGAGCACGATCTCGGGCGCGTCGCTGAGCACCGCCCACGGGTGGTCCTCGTCGTCGTCCTCGCCGGCCAGGCGCTCCCTGACCAGCTCCGCGTCGTAGCCGTCGGCGAGCAGCCGCGCGACCACGGCTCGCGCGTGGTCCTCGTCGAAGAAGATCCCCCTCACGCCTCCAGTATCTCCTTCAGCTCGGCCAGGAACGGGCGGTCCGGCTCGAGCCAGTCGACGTCACCCAGCTCGCCGGCCGACAGCCAACGGACCTCATCGTGCTCGGTCGGGTCGGGGTCACCCTCGACCAGCGCGGCAACGGCGACGGTGAGCACGTGGGCGGACCCGATCGGTACCCGGCCTTCGAGCCACGCCGTCACGGTGACCGTCACGCCGAGCTCCTCCGCGATCTCCCGGACCAGGGCCGCCTCGGGCTGCTCCCCGGCCTCCACCTTGCCGCCCGGGAACTCCCATCGGCGCGCGACAGCCGCCGGTCTCGTCCGGCGCGCGGCCAGGACCCGCCCATCGCGGACGATCGCCGCGCCCACCACCTGCTGCACGCCGGCCACCGTAGTGCGCCGCTAGCGTGACCGGCGTGGAGTACGTCGAGGGAGTGCACCTCACCCGGACCGACGAGAACGTCGGCGAGATCGAGGCCATGGCCGGGACGCTCGGTGACCGGGTCGACCTGGAGCTGATGCTCGACGACCTCGACCGCAAGGGGCGCCGGTCCTTGATGCGCGCCCGCGCCGTACATCGCGCCTACACGTTCGACCGCGACGATCGCAAAGACCCGCGCTGGTGGCCGCAGGGAGTGACCAGCTCGGCGGACGCCTCCGAGGAGGAGACGATCGGTGGGCGCCGGGTGGTGGTTGTCTCCTGGTACGCCAAGGAGCTGGGCTCGCGGCTGACGTTCTACGACCTCGACACCCGCCGCTACCGACACGTGCTGCTCGTCGTGCCCGAGCTGATCGACGGGCAGCCGCGGCTGGCGCCCCTCCAGGTGCACGCGGGCGGCATCGTCTGGCACGGTCCCTATCTGCACGTCGCCGCAACGGCGAAGGGTATCTACACGTGCCGCCTCGACGACCTGTTCCGGGTCGCGGACGACCTCCGCGGCTATCCCTACGTCCTCCCGGTCCGCTTCGCGTACAAGGCCGAGACCGACGAAGGGCACGAGCGGCTTCGCTACTCCTTCATGTCGCTCGACAGGGGCGCGTCGCCGCCAGAACTGGTGGCCGGTGAGTACGCGAGCGGCGAGAAGACCAGACGGCTCGCCCGCTTCCCGATAAACCAGGAGACGCAGCTCCTCGAGACCTCCGACGACGGTGTCTCGCGCCCGGCCGGCCTCGACGAGGGCGTCGGCCGGATGCAGGGAGCCGTGGTCGCCCAGGGCCGGTTCCACGTGACCGTCTCGCACGGCCCGCGGATGCCCGGGTCGGTGTACGCCGGCGTGCCCGGCTCGTTCACCCGCCACAAGTTTGCGACGCCGATGGGACCCGAGGACATCGCCTACTGGCCCTCGTCCGACCTGTTGTGGTCGGTGAGCGAGCACCCACGCCGGCGCTGGATCTTCTCGATGCGGCGGTCCTGGTTCGACTCGCGCGGGAAATGACAAACGGCCCGAACCAGTTCCCCGCAGCGGCAGGGGGAACTGGCCCGGACCGCGTCTGTGGTCCGGTCGCAGCCCCGGGCCGACCGTATGGTCGACCCGGGGCTACGCCAGTGGTGTTGCTAGGGCTAGATCAGCGAACGTTGCGCTTGTTGGTGCGCGTTCCCTTGGTGTCACCCGTCGGCTTGACCTTCGCGACGTACTTCGTGAAGCCGTTGCCGTTCTTGTCGGCCTTCAGGAACGACGCGCGGCCGTTCCTGAGGACCTTGTTGCCAGCCGGAACCAGCTTGCCACGGACGACCTTGAACAGCTGGACCTTGGCACCGTTCGCCTTCTTCGGGGCGACGACGGTGAGCCGGTCGGCCTTACCGCCGTTGTTCTTGCCGGTCAGCTTGGCGACGATGGGGGACTGCCCGCCACCACCCTTGGTCCAGTTGAGGCCGATGTTGCCGGTGACGACCTCGTTGCCGGACACCCGGTCACCATTGGCAGCGACCGTGTTCTTCGCGGCGGAGACGCGGGCCGAGACGGTCTGCGAGACCGGCTGGCTCGACGACGCCGTGGCCGACGGGTTGTCGTTGATGAAGTCGGTCGTGGCGCCACCGGGCTCCGGGACGACCCTGGCGACCGGCGTGTTGTCCGAGATGGTCGCGTTCTGGTCACCCACGAGGTTGCCGAACTGGTCTGCGGCGTACAGCTTCAGGTCAACGGAGCCGGGGGCTCGTGTGGAGCCGCCATCCTTGCGGAATGCCACGGCAGCCAGGTTGAGGTAGTTGCGGACGTCGTAGGTGATGGTCTCCGTGGCGGTCTTGCCACCGGCGGTGATGGTGACCTTCTGCTCCACCAGGCCGTCGTCGTTGAAGCCGGCGTCCTTACGCGATGGCAGCCACGACGCCGGAGGCGTTGGTGGCCGGGTCGTCGCTGGTGTCGACGGTCTCGTCGGCGCCCAGGTCCTGGTAGAACCCGAACCGGTCACCCAGGTCGTCCTGGTCCGCCGTGAGCAGCAGATCGTTGTCGATCAGGGAGAGGCCTGCGCCCTTCGCGTCGGGGCTCAGGAAGCCGTGGTCGACCACGAACTTGACCGGGTAGTCCTTCAGGATCGGGTCGTCGGTGGGGTCGGCGTCGGCGACGGCCTGGCCGCGCACGACGACGTTGAGCTCGACCGGCTTGCCCGGAGCGGCGTCACCTGCGAAAACGTTGGCCTTGGTGACCGTGATGTTGGTGACGGCCGGCGTGGGCTCGAAGTTCACGACTGTCGAGTCCTCCGCGTCCGCGGTGGGAACGTCACCTGCACCCTGCAGGGCAGTCGCCACTGCAGTCAATGTGCCGCTCTCCGGGGTCATGGGCGCTGCGGGGTCGGTCAGGCTGCGCCGCGAACGTGCCGGTGGTACCGGAGGTGATCGCGCCGCGGCCTGCGTCGGAGTCGACAGTTGCGTTGCCGCCACCCACATGGTGAAGTTGACCGTGCGGCCGATAGGGGCGTGCCGGCCGGGTTGGTCAGCGCGAGCGTGCCGGGATAGGTGTCGCTGCCGTTGACCGGCGAGCTAGCCGAGGCACCATCGGCCAACTCGATCTCCGACTCGCCCGCGACGAACGTGAAGGCACGGCGCCGAGGTGGCATTCAGGCTCTTGACGGTGAGCGCGTACGAGCCTTCGCCGGAGCAGCCGGAGCAGGTCGCGATCTTGCCGGCCGCGTCGGTAACGCCGGGGGCTGCGAACGCCGTCGCGGTGACCGGCGCGCCGACAGTCGGGGTGAAGGTGTAGCTGTAGTGACGGCCTCACCGTCGCTCGGGCGCTTGCCGCCATCCTTGAGCGTGGCGATGAAGTCGTTAGGGGCTCCGACGAACTCGTCGACGTCGAAGGCGGTGAAGCCGTCGACTGCGCTGACTACGACAGACGTCGAGGGCGCCGCGTTGGCCGTGCCGGCTAGTGCCGGGATGCCTGCTACTGCGAGAGCGGAGATGGCAGTTGCTGCCAGCCCGCGCTTGATAATGCCGCTGCTGCGAATCATGGTGATTGTCCCCTCCCAGGGAGTTGCGTTCGCGGTACAGAACGTCCGTCCGCGAGAGCCGAAAGGCTCGAAAAGGCGCGGACACCCGAATGTGCCGCGCTCTTAGGGCATCATGTCCGGTGGCCACGAGATATACCGAGTTGTTGTGGGATCGTGGACAGGTAGCAACAAATTGAAGCCGCGCCCAGGCGCTGGTACGGCCTCGGAGGGAGGAAAGCTTTGCCGGGCGACTCGACCGTGAAGCGCCCGCAGCGTCAGCGCGGACGCCCGCTGCGGCTTCCTGTCGACCCTCATCCGATCCAGTCCCCGGCGATCGACAGCACCAGCCGGCTGGCCTGGCTCCTGGCCACGTGTCGCCTCTTCTCCCCTGTCACCGGGGGCATGACGCGCACCGAGTTCGTCCGTCGGATGCGCGAAGACGGCATCGCGCTCGACGGACCTCGGGTGAGCCGTTGGGAGTCCGGCAACCAGGCGATCGGTCACCGTCACCTCACGGCGTACGAAACGGCGGTGGGGCAGCCGGAGGGCGCCCTGCTCGCGGCCAACCAGATGCTGCTCCGCGCCGCCGGGCAGCCGCCGATGGCCGACACGTTCAGCGGCACCACCGTGGACGACCTCGACGAGCTCTTCCACCTCGTCGAGACCCGGCGCGCCACGGGCGGACACTGGCTGAAGCTGGCCGGCGACCTCGGCTTCTACGAACGCGTCTACCTCCACGCGGCCACCTGGACCAGCGTGTGCAACCAGCTGGTCGACGAGCTCACCCGCTCGAGCGGGGTGGCGTTCCTCCGCAGATACGAAGCCGCGGTGGCCCTGCTCGCCCACCCGCAGAGCAAGCGCCACGTCACCCGGAGCGTTGGGCGCTTCGTGATGCACCCCGACGTGCAGAACGTCGCGCCGGCGCTCGGCCTGCTGCGCGAGGTGGCCGACGAGGCAGCCGGCGACCTGGTGCTCCGACTCATGGGCGGCGACAACCGCCTGCTACGGCGTGGGGCGGTCACCGTCGCGGGCGCGCTCGCGGCCCAAGGCTCCTTCGGCTACGACGACGTACTCACCCTCGAGCGGCACGTCGGCCACGAGCTGCGCAAGGTAGGCGAGCTCTCCCGGCGTACCGACGCCATCGAGCTGGCCACGCACCTTCCCGAAGACGCCTTCAACCGAGTGCTGGCCGCGATGCCCGACCGCGACGCGCGGCGCCGGGTCGCGCAGTGCCGGGCCACGATGGAGCTAGTCGACAGCGGCGTGGCCCGGATCATCGCCGAAGGGGTGGCCGCCTTCGCCGAGGCGGCGACTACCCGAGGCTCCAACGACCCCGACCAGATGCTGCGCCGGCTGATCCGCGAGGCGCTCTTCCATGTCCAACGCGACCGGCGCCACGTCGCCGCCGTACTGCTCGGGCTGAGCCCCTACGGGCGGGCGGTGGCGCAGACCGTGCTCAAGCTCACCGGCGAGGCCGACGACCAGGTGGCCAGCCTCAGCTGGTCGCTGCTGCGCCGGTTGGGTCATGTCGTCGAGCGCGACGAGGTAGCTGAAGTGGCGTGCGCCGAGACGCGGTCCGGCCTGCGAGCCCGCGGCTTCGTCACCACCGGGCTCTCCCGCGGCCGGCTGAACGACGACGCCGCCGACCTGCTCCTCGGCGAGGCGCGGTCGTCGCAGGCGCCTTCGCTCCAGCACGCCGCCCTGTTCGCTCTCGGCATGTCCGCCCACTCCAACCTGGCCGAACTGTGCGAGGTGGAACCCGAGGAGAACCGCCGCGGCGCCCTGTGGTGGCGCACGATCGGGTCGTCGCTACACGACGACGACGTGCCGTCCGCCGTGCTGTCTGAGCTCCCGGTGCGCGGCAGCAGCGCCAGCTGAGCCAGCTGAGCCCACAGATCCATCCGGACCACCTCCGCGCAGCGGCGACAGGAAATGGTCCGGATCGAGTCTGTGGCTACTGGATCAGCGGATCGCCATGTGCGGGGTCACTCCGCGCTGATTCGTGCTGGACGCGTTGACCACGGCGTAGAAGGTCCGGGATGCGAACCGGTTGGGGTCGGGAAGGATCCAGATCTTCTGGCCCGTGTCACTGATATTGGCGCTGCGCACCATCACTCGTCCGCCACGGGGAAGCACCTGGAACAGCTTCACCTTGGCGCCAATGGCGCACCCCGCACCGACCTTGACCCAGTCCATGCCCGGTCGCGACCGATCGACGTTGACCAACCTGATGCCGGGGTTGATCGGCACCTGTCCCGCCCCGCAAGGCGGCGGCGGCACGACGCCGTCGGTGACCGACGCCGCATCGGTCGGGTCGAGACCCACCTGGTAGGCGTCGTTGTCGGTCGTATTGACGTAGTAGCTGAAGGTGCCGAACGTCGTGCGCCCCTGATCACGGAACTGACCGTTGCCGTCGGTGTAGCCCAGGATCGTGCTGACGTCGTCTCCTGGCGCCGGCGTTCCCTTGTCGTCGACGATGCCGACCTGTGCGTTGGCCACCGGTCCGACCGGGCTGACGACGGTCAGCAGGATGTCCGAGTCGTTCGGGTTGGACAACGACTGAGTCTCCGGCGTGGCACTGATCGAGGTGATGCTCTGGGGCACCAGCGTCGAGGCCTCCGAGTCGTCGGAGCTGGCGTTGCGGGCGTTGAGCACGATCTGGTCAGGTGCGCCCGCCCGGTCGTAGCCGGGCGCACCGGCAGGATCGAGGTTGAGCGCCACGTTGAACACGCCCGTCGCACCCGGACCGGTGCCGTCGGCGTCCATCGAGGCCGAAGTTGGCCGCGGTCGCGGTGGCGGTCGCCGTGCTGTCATGGCTGGCGTCGGCAACCGTCACGGTCTGCGTGGTGTCGCTCGTGGTGCCCTTGACACCGAGCCAGTAACCCCGGGGATCGCCGACATTGGGGCCACCGGTGCGACCGCGCGGGAAGCCAGCGTCGGAGAGGCCGTAGGGCGCGTCGAAGGCGCCGAGCGTGCCCTCGGAGGCCAGTTCGAGCGACGGACCGCTGGTGCGAGCCGCAGGATTGGCGTCGATATCGCCGTTCTGGGCCACGACCCTGACGTTGGTCAGGCCGTCGGGGATCGCCGTCGCTGCCCAGTCGAACGCGAACGCGCCGTCGGTGTTGCGCGTGACGCCCGACGCGCCAGGGATGAGGGTGTAGTCCGCACCGCCGTTGATGCTCGACTGGAACTCCACCGAGGTGACGTTGGCACCACCGCCGGCGAGCAAGGAGACGGTCGTGTTGGTGCCGTCGTTGAGTGGAGAAATGGTCGACGTGAGCGGAGCGTAGAGCTCCACCTGGTTCGCCGGAGTCACACTGGTGAGAGGAGAGGCCGAAGCCGTCCCGGCGAGCAACGGGGAAACCGCCACCGCCATTGCGGAGACGGCTGCTACTGCCGCTCCGCGCCTGATGCCGCTGCTGAACATGCGCATTCCTTCCGATCGGATGACTCGGGAGGAGCTGGTCCGCTCGCCCCGATCGCGAACCCCGAGAGTGGAGCCGCTGACGGCGGCCGGACTCCGCAGTTCCGACCATCCACCTGCACCGTACGAAGTGATTCGCGCGCGACCCGAGTTGTTGCGCCTCGTTAGTCAGCCTGCACTAATTCGCCGCGGCAGCAGCGCGAGCTGACGCGACTGGGCCACGAGCCGGCCCGCCGAGTCCCACACCTCGCAGTCCTCCTCGAACATCCCGCCGGCCACGTTGCGGGTGAGGTGGCGGACCTTCAGCCATCCGGGCGCCGGACGTGCCCGGACGTGGGCGGTCAGCTCCAGGGTCGGCGCCCAGCCCGGCTCGCCCAGGTCGAAGGTGACCGGCGGCAACGCGTCGACCACCATCAGCAGCTCGATCGGGTCGGGCTCGCGGTCGTCGGCCAGCCGGAACCACGCACTCAGCTCCCCGCGACCGCTCGGCGTCCCCACCGTCCAGCCCACGTGATCTGGATGGAAGCGCATGTCGAAGCGCTCCATCAGGGCCGCTACCTTGCGCAGCTCCGGCGGGGCCAGGTCGTTGGAGACGCACTCCTCCAGCGGCGGCAGGTCGAACTCCACCGCCGTGGTCCGCACGTCGTCGCGCACCGCCGAGGACGCCGTACGTCGCCAACGTCGTGATCCGGGTCGCGTCGCCCTGGCGCAGGGTGGCGGCGACGGTGGCCACCTGACCCCCCTCGCGCAATACGTCGACCTCGACGGTGGCCGGGCCAGGCGTGCCCGGCGACAGGAAGTAGGCACTCATCGCGAGCGGATCCGGCTTGCTCGGCAGCTCGGCGCTGATGGCGTTGCCGATCACCGAGAGCTGGTAGCCGCCGTTGAGGCCGGCGCCGACCAGCCAGCCAGCCGACAGGTCGGCGTCATAGCGCCCCGCCTCTACCTCGGCCACCTGGATCTGCATGTCGAACTCATGCGCCATGGCCCGACCCTATGATCCTTGGCACCTGCAGACGGAGGCACGGGTGAGACTGGAGGACTTCAACGCGATGGGCGCGAGCGAGGCCGCGGCCACGGTGCGACCGTGCGCCGACATCGACTCGTGGGTCGACGCGCTGGTCGCCGGTCGCCCGTACGCCGACCTCGACGCGCTGCTCGCCACCGCCGATCGGCAGTCGGCCGGCTGGACGGCGGTCGAGGTCGAGGGTGCCCTCGCCGACCATCCGCGGATCGGGGAGCGCCCCACGGGGTCGGGGGCGAGCGCCTCGATGTCCGCGCGGGAGCAGGCCGGCGTCGACCCGGCCGACACCGACGTGCAACAGCGGCTGGCCGACGGCAACCGCCGCTACGAGGAGGTCTTCGACCGGATCTACCTGGTGCGGGCGGCCGGACGGTCCGCCCAGGAGATGCTCGCCCTGCTCGAGGAGCGGCTCGGCAACGACCCGGCGACCGAGCTCGAGGTCACTCGCGGCCAGCTGGCCGAGATCGCCCACCTACGCCTGACGGGAATGTTCCGATGACCACGCTCAGCACCCACGTGCTCGACGCCGCGCTCGGCGTCCCGGCCACCGCCGTCACCGTCACCTTGCACGACACCGAGGGCCGGCTGATGACCACCGGCTCCACCGACGGTGACGGACGGATCGGCTTCGACCTCGAGCTCGGCGCCGGCACGCACCGGCTGGCGTTCGCGACGGGCGCGTACTTCGCCGCGGCCGACCGCGCCACCTTCTATCCGGAGGTCAGCGTGTCGTTCGACGTCGACGTGGAGCAGTCGCACTACCACGTCGCGCTGCTGCTCAGCCCGTACGCCTACACGACCTACCGGGGGAGCTGACGGTGACCGGCATCAGGCTCGGCGCCAACCAGCACGGCAAGGCGGAGGTGCGGATCGTCAAGGTCTCGCGCGACAGCCGCGCGACGACACACGATCGAGGACCTCAACATCACCTCGCAGCTGCGCGGAGACTTCGAGGCCGCGTTCACCGAGGGCGACAACAGCCACGTGCACGCGACGGACACCCAGAAGAACAGCGTCTACGCGCTGGCCAAGGAGCACGGCATCGGCTCACCCGAGGCGTTCCTGCTCACCCTCGCCGACCACTGGACCGCCCAGCGCTGGGTGACGGGCGGGCGGTGGGCAGCCGAGCAGTACGGGTGGGCGCGGATCGTCGCCGACGGCAAGCCGCACGACCACTCGTTCGTCCGGACCGGCCAGGAGACCCGCACCGCCGTCGTCCAGAGAGACGGTGACGAGACGTTCGTGGTGGCCGGGCTCCAGGACTGCGTCGTGCTCAAGTCGACCGGCTCGGAGTTCCACGGATTTCCGCGCGACCGCTTCACGACGCTGGCCGAGACCGACGACCGGATCCTGGCCACCAGCCTGACAGCGTCGTGGCGCTATGCCGACCTCGGCGTCGACTACAACGCCACCTACGAGGGGATCCGGCAGATCCTGCTGGAGACGTTCGCGTCGGTGCACTCGCTGGCGCTGCAGCAGTCGATGTTCGCGATGGGCAGGGCCGTCCTGGAGCGGTACGACGGGGTGGCGGAGGTCAGGCTGTCGTGCCCCAACAAGCATCACTTCCTGGTCGACCTCGAGCCGTTCGGCCTCGCCAACCCGGGTGAGGTCTTCTTCGCCGCCGACCGTCCCTACGGACTCATCGAGGCCGCCGTCGTCCGCGATGGCGTACCGGACGAGCCGCGGGCCTGGGCATGAGGATCGACGCCGTGCAGGGCCGCCAGGTGCTGGTCGACGGTGCGTTCGTGCCGGCCACGGTGACCATCCACGACGGCCGGATCCTGGCGATCGAGAACTACGACCAGGAACCCGAGGGCGCGGTGATGCGGGCGCCCGACTCGGCGTACGTCGTGCCAGGCATCGTCGACACCCATGTGCACATCAACGAGCCGGGCCGCACCGAGTGGGAGGGGTTCGTATCGGCCACGACCGCCGCCGCGCTCGGCGGCGTGACCACACTGGTCGACATGCCGCTCAACTCCGTCCCGCCCACCACCACGGTCGCCGGGCTGCAGGAGAAGCGGGACGCCGCCGCCGGAGAGCTGATGGTCGATGTCGGCTTCTGGGGTGGTGCGGTGCCCGGCAACGTCGACGACCTCGCACCGCTCTGGGAGGCCGGGGTCTTCGGCTTCAAGTGCTTCCTCGCGCCGTCGGGCGTCGACGAGTTCCCGCCGCTGGACGCCGAGCAGTTCCTGGTCGCATTGACCGAGGTCGCCCGCCTGGGCGCGCTGATGATCGTGCACGCCGAGGACGCCGCCGCACTCGAAGCCGCACCGCACCCCTCGAGCCGCGCCTACGCCGACTTCCTGCTCAGCCGCCCCGACTCTGCGGAGACCGTTGCCATCAGCCAGGTGCTCGACGGCGGCCGCGAGACCGGAGCGCGGGTGCACATCCTGCACCTGTCCAGCGCCCGCGCCCTCGACCTGATCGCCGACGCCCGAGCCGAGGGGTTGCGGGTCACGGCGGAGACCTGTCCGCACTACCTCTGCTTCGCGGCCGAGACGATCCCCGACGGCGCGCCGGAGTTCAAGTGCTGCCCGCCCATCCGCGACGACGGCAACCGCGAGGAGCTGTGGCAGGCGCTGGTGTCCGGGGTGATCGACACGATCGTCAGCGACCACTCCCCCGCCACCGCCGAGATGAAGCTCCGTGGCGACGGCGACCTCCAACAGTCGTGGGGAGGGGTGTCGGGGCTGCAGGTCGGGTTCGCAGCGGTCGCCCACGAGGCCCGCAGCCGCGGCATCGCGCTCGACGACGTCAGCCGTTGGATGTCGACCAACACCGCGGATCTCGTCGGGCTCGCCGGCAAGGGCCGGATCGCCGTCGGCGCCGACGCGGACTTCGCGGTCTACGACACCGACCTGGACTTCCAGGTCGAGGCGGCGCTGCTGGCGCACCGCAACCCGATCTCGGCCTACGACGGCCAGCGCTACTCCGGAAGCGTCACCCGATCCGTCGTCCGCGGCAACGCGACCAACGTGGAGTGGCCCAACCACGAGTGGGGCCGACAGCTGGTCCGGGCGGGGGTGGCGCCGTGACGCTGCCGATCAACCCACCGCCGCGGCTGCTGATGGGGCCCGGCCCGATCACCGTGCACCCTCGGGTGCTGCAGGCGATGTCCGCCCAGCTGGTCGGCCAGTTCGACCCGGCCATGACGGCGTACATGACCGAGACGATGGGGCTCTACCGCGAGGTCTTCCGCACCGACAACGAGCAGACGTTCCTGGTCGACGGCACCTCCCGAGCCGGCATCGAGGCCGCCCTGGTGTCGCTGCTGGAGCCGGGTGACCGGGTGCTGGTGCCGATCTTCGGCCGGTTCGGCCATCTGCTCAAGGAGATCGCCGAACGCTACGGCGCCGAGGTGCACACGATCGAGGTCCCCTGGGGCCGGGTCTTCGAGGCCGAGCAGATCGAGGCCGCCGTACGCGAGGTGCAGCCGAAAGTGCTGGCGATCGTGCAGGGCGACACCTCCACCTCGATGTGCCAGCCCTTGGCCGATGTCGGGGAGATCTGCCGGCGCCACGACGTACTGCTCTACTGCGACGCAACGGCCTCGCTGGGCGGCAACGTCTTCGAGACCGACGAATGGGGCATGGACGTGGTCACCGCCGGCCTGCAGAAGTGCCTCGGTGGTCCGTCCGGCAGCGCGCCCATCACGATCTCGCCCCGCGCGGTCGAGGTGATCGACGCCCGCAAGCATGTGGAAGCGGGCATCCGGGACGACTCGGACGATCGCGCCGAGACCGGCAGCCGGGTGCGGATCGCGTCGAACTACCTCGACCTCGCGCAGATCATGGACTACTGGGGCCCGCGCCGGCTCAACCACCACACCGAGGCGACCACCATGCTCTACGGCGCCCGCGAGTGCGCTCGGATCCTGCTCGAGGAGGGCATCGACAATGCCGTCGCCCGGCACGAGCTGCACGGGCGGGCGATGCTCGAGGGTGTGCTCGGGCTGGGGCTCGAGGTGTTCGGCGACGTGGCGCACAAGATGCACAACGTGGTGGCCGTCGAGATCCCGGACGCGCTGACCGCCGAGGGCGGCGACGGCGTACGCACCTCGATGCTGGAGGACTTCGGCATCGAGATCGGCACCTCGTTCGGGCCGTTGCACGGCCGGGTCTGGCGGATCGGCACCATGGGCTACAACGCCCGCAAGGACGCGGTGCTGGTCACGCTCGCCTCGCTCGAGGCGGTGTTGCGCGCCTACGGCGTCGGGGTGCCGTCGGGCGGCGGCGTGGACGCGGCGCGGGCGGTCTACCGATGAAGGCCGCCGACGTGCTCGACCGCTGCGCGCAGCTCGACCGCTTCTCGTCGCTCGAGCACGGACTGGAGCGGGTGCACCTCTCCCCCGAGCACGCCCGGGCCAACGCGCTCGCCGCTTCCTGGATGGAGCAGGCGGGCCTGCGCACCTGGCAGGACGCCGCCGGCAACCAGTGGGGCCGACGCGAGGGTCGGACGCCCGGCCTCCCGGCGCTGGTGCTGGGCTCGCACCTCGACACGGTGCCGGACGCCGGCAGCTACGACGGGATGCTCGGCGTGGTGATGGCGATCGCGGTCGCGGAGCGCCTTCGCGACCGGGTCGGTGGTTTTCCGTTCGCGCTGGAGGTCGTGGGCTTCAGCGACGAGGAAGGCACCCGGTTCGGCAAGGCGCTGCTGGGCAGCCAGGCGGTCGCGGGCACCTGGAACTACAAGTGGTGGGAGCTGCGCGACCACGACGGCACGACCCTCGCCCAGGCGTTCGGCGGGTTCGGGCTCGACCCGAGCCGGATCGGTGACGCGGCCCGCTCGCCCGACCAGCTGGTCGGCTACCTCGAGGCGCACATCGAGCAGGGCCCCTACCTGGAGGCGGCGGACGTCTCGCTCGGCTACGTCACCACGATCGCCGGCGCGCGGCGGTTCCGTCTCGCGGTCGTCGGCGAGGCCCGGCACGCCGGCGGTACGCCGTACCCGAAACGGCGCGACGCGCTCGTCGGCGCCAGCGAGGCGATCACCACCATCGAGCGACTCGCCCGCGCGTCCGAGTGCATCGCCACGGTCGGTCAGATCGAGGTGCAGCCGGGGGCGGTGAACGTGATCCCGGGCCGAGCCGGCTTCAGCCTCGACCTGCGGGCCGCCACCGACGCCGACCGCGACGCGATGTGGGAGGCGATGCGCACCGAGATCGAGCAGCTGTGCACGGCCCGGCAGCTGGTGTTCGAGGCCATTGAGTCGCACAGCGCCCCTGCCGCACCCTGCGCCGCCTGGCTCCAGAACGCGGTGGTCGAAGGCATCAAGACGACCGGTGACCCTTCGCCGATGGGGCTGTGGAGCCCCGCCGGCCACGACGCCATGGCGATGGCCGCGATCACCGACATCGGGATGCTGTTCGTCCGCTGCCATGACGGGATCAGCCACCATCCCGACGAGGACGTGCGCGAGGTCGACGTCGAGGCCGGGCTCGATGCCTTCGAGCAGGCCGTGCTCAACGTGGTCACCACTATCGAGGAGGCACGATGACCGACCCCACCTCCGACAGCGCCTGGCTGCGCAAGGCGGTCGAGCTCGCCGTCGCCAACGTCGGAGAGGGCGGCGGTCCGTTCGGCGCGGTGCTGGTCAAGGACGAAGAGCTGGTGGCCAGTGGCCAGAACCGCGTCACCCGCGACCTCGACCCCACGGCCCACGCCGAGGTGATGGCGATCCGCGAGGCGTGCGCAAGGCTCGGCGACTTCGCCCTCACCGGCTGCACCCTCTACGCGTCGTGCGAGCCGTGCCCGCTCTGCGTCTCCGCGGCGCTCTGGGCGCGGGTCGACCGGGTCGTGTACGCCGCTGACCGCGACGACGCCGCTCGCGGCGGCTTCGACGACCGGATGTTCTACGACCTCTTCGCCCAGGACCGGGCCACGTGGCCGATGCCGGTCGCGGCGGTCGAGCTCGACGAGTCGTTCACCCCATTCGAGGCCTGGCTCGACCACCCCGAGCGGACGGCGTACTGATCGGGAGCGCGTCCGATGTGCGGGTCGTGTGCCTGACACCGACCCATGACGCGTTCTCAGGCACACAACCTTCGCCTAGCGGTACCGCTGACCTGGCGAGAGGTTGACCCCATGAACGACGATGGACGGATGAACTCGGTCGAGGTGCTCGTCAACGGCCGGACACTCGAGATGCGAGACGTCCCGGCACACGTCAGCGTCCTCGACTGGCTGCGCGAGCAGGGACTCACCGGGGCCAAGGACGGCTGCGCCGAGGGAGAGTGCGGCGCGTGCACGGTGCTGGTCGCCCGGGCCGGAATCGACAAGCCGACGGAGTGGGCGCCGGTCAACGCGTGCCTGGTCCCGATGGCGGGTCAGGCCGGCCAGGAAATCGTGACCTCCGAGGGTCTCGGGTCGCCGGAGGCGATGCACCCCGTCCAGTCCGAGCTGGTCACCTGGGGCGGGTCGCAGTGCGGCTACTGCACACCGGGGTTCGCGTGCAGCATGGCGGCGGAGTACTACCGGCCCGGCCGCGACGGCTTCGACATCCACGCTCTCAGTGGCAACCTCTGCCGGTGCACCGGCTACCGGCCCATCAAGGACGCGGCAATGGCGCTCGGGCAACCCGTGGCCGGCGATGAGCTCGCCGCGCGTTGCGACCGAGCGGCACCGGCCGCGGTGGCGACGCGCACCAGCGACTTCGTCCGACCCGCAACGCTGACCGAGGCCCTCCAGCTTCGCTCCGAGGGCGCATCGGTGGTGGCGGGCTCGACCGACTGGGGGGTCGAGGTCAACCTTCGCGGCACCCGCGTGCCGCTCACGGTGGCCGTTGACCACCTGCCCGAGCTGCGCGAGCTGACCACGGAAGACGACCACATCTCCATCGGCGCAGCGCTCAGCCTGACCGACGTCGAGCGACGGCTCGACGGAGCGATCCCCCTGTTGGAGGCGGTCTTCCCGCTGTTCGCGTCGCGGTTGATCCGCAACAGCGCGACCTTCGGTGGCAACCTCGCCACCGCATCTCCGATCGGCGACCTGCCGCCCGCGCTGCTGGCCCTCGACGCGAGGCTGGTCCTCGTGTCGCCCCAAGGTGAGCGCGAGGTAGCAGTGTCGGACTTCTTCACCGACTACCGAGCAACACTGTTGGCGCCCGACGAGCTGATCCGCTCGGTGCGGATCCCCCTTCCGTTGGCGGGACTCACCGCGTTCCACAAGATCGCCAAGCGCCTGTACGACGACATCTCCAGCGTCGCTGTTGCCTTCGCGATCGACCTCGACGGCGGCGTCGTCCGCCGCGCGCGGATCGGCCTCGGTGGCGTTGCGGCCACCCCGATCCGCGCGCTCGCGACCGAGGCCGCGCTGGTCGACCAACCCTGGACCGAGGAGACCGTGGCCCGGGCGTCGGCCCTGCTCGCCGCGGAGGGGACGCCGATGGACGACCACCGGGCCAGCGCGGCGTACCGGTCGGCGATGCTGGGCAACTCGTTGCGGAAGCTGTGGGCAGACCGATGAGCGTCGGCCAGGCACTGCCCCACGAGAGCGCGGCCCTGCACGTCACCGGTCACGCCCTCTACACCGACGACCTGGTGCACCGCACGCACGACGTCCTGCACGCCCACCCGGTCTGCTCGCCGCACGCGCACGCCCGAGTGACCCGGCTCGACACCACGCCGGCGCTGGAGGTGCCCGGTGTCGTTCGGGTGCTCACCGCAGCGGATGTCCCGGGCATCAACGACGCCGGCGTGAAGCACGACGAGCCGCTCTTCCCCGACGAGGTCATGTTCGTCGGCCACGCCGTCTGCTGGGTGCTCGGCGAGACCCTCGAGGCGGCCCGCCTCGGAGCCGCGGCGGTCGAGGTCGACTACGAGCCGCTGCCCGCGATCGTGGCTCTCACGGAGGCCATCGACGCAGCCAGCTTCCAGGGCGCCCAGCCGGTCGTCGCCCGCGGGGACGTCGAGGCGGGGATGTCCGGTGCGGCGCAGGTCTTCAGCGGCGTGACCGAGATGGCCGGGCAGGAGCACTTCTACCTCGAGACGCACGCGTCGCTCGCCCTGGTCGACGAGAACGGCCAGATCTTCGTACAGAGCAGCACCCAGCACCCCACCGAGACGCAGGAGATCGTCGCCCACGTGCTCGGCCTGCACAGCCACCACGTCACCGTGCAGTGCCTGCGGATGGGCGGCGGGTTCGGCGGCAAGGAGATGCAGCCGCACGGTTTCGCGGCGATCGCGGCGCTCGGCGCCACCCTCACCGGGCGTCCGGTCCGGCTCCGACTGACCCGCGCGCAGGACATGACGATGACCGGCAAGCGGCACGGCTTCCACGCCACGTGGCGGGTCGGCTTCGACGCCGACGGGTGCCTCCGGGCGCTCGAGGCGACGCTGACCTCCGACGGCGGCTGGAGCCTCGACCTCAGCGAGCCGGTGCTGGCGCGGGCGCTGTGCCACGTCGACAACGCGTACTGGATCCCCCACGTGCGTCTCCACGGCCGGGTCGCCCGCACCAACAAGACGTCGCAGACCGCCTTCCGTGGCTTCGGCGGCCCGCAGGGGATGCTCGTGATCGAGGACATCCTCGGCCGGTGCGCGCCACTGCTCGGGATCGACCCGATCGAGCTGCGCCGCCGCAACTTCTACGTCGAGGGCCAGGCCACGCCGTACGGCCAGGTGGTGCGCCATCCCGAGCGGATCATCACCGCCTGGGACCAGGTCCTGGCCGACGCCCGCGTCACCGAGCGGCTCGCCGAGATCGCCGCGTTCAACGAGGCACACGAGCACACCAAGCGCGGCCTGGCGGTGACGCCGGTGAAGTTCGGGATCTCCTTCAACTTCACCGCCTTCAACCAGGCCGGGGCACTGGTGCACGTCTACAAGGACGGCTCGGTGCTGATCAACCACGGCGGCACCGAGATGGGCCAGGGCCTGCACACCAAGATGCTGCAGATCGCCGCGACCTCGCTCGACGTACCCCTCGAACGCGTGCGGCTCGCCCCCACCCGCACCGACAAGGTGCCCAACACGTCAGCCACCGCGGCGAGCTCCGGTGCCGATCTCAACGGCGGCGCGGTCAAGCACGCGTGCGAGCAGATCAAGGCGCGGCTGGCGGAGTTCGCCGACGGCCGCGAGCTCGAGTGGGAGGACCTGGTCCGCGAGGCGTACTACGGGCGAGTGCAGCTGTGGGCTTCCGGCTTCTACAAGACCGACGGCATCCACTGGGACGCCGGGGTGATGCAGGGTCACCCGTTCAAGTACTTCGCGTACGGCGTCGCCGCGGCCGAGGTCGAGGTCGACGGCTTCACGGGTGCCTACCGCCAGCGCCGGGTCGACATCGTCCACGACGTCGGCGACAGCCTCTCCCCCTTGGTGGACCTCGGGCAGGTCGAGGGCGGCTTCGTGCAGGGCGTCGGCTGGCTGACCCTGGAGGACCTGCGCTGGGACGAGTCCGACGGACCGGGTCGGGGCCGGCTCACCACCCAGACCGCCAGCACCTACAAGCTGCCGAGCTTCAGTGAGCTGCCGGACGTGCTCAACGTCGCGCTGCTCGAGCGGGCCCACGAGGACGGCGTCGTCTACGGCTCGAAGGCGGTCGGCGAGCCCCCGCTGATGCTGGCGTTCTCGGTGCGCGAGGCACTGCGCCAGGCGGCGGCGGCGTTCGGCCCGGCCGGCACCAGTGTCGAGCTGGCCTCACCAGCAACGCCCGAGGCCGTCTTCTGGGCCGTGGAACGCGCCCGATCCGAGCAACGCGTCCCTGCACCGGTGGAGGTCTGACATGCACTGGCTGGCTGCGGTCGAGCGGCTCCGGCGGGAGCGCCGGGCGGGAGTCCTGGTCACCCTCACCGATGTCCGCGGGCACGCGCCGCGCGAGGCCGGCGCGAAGATGATCGTGTCACTTGATGGCACCTGGGGCTCGATCGGCGGCGGCAACCTCGAGGAGACCGCGGTCGATCGCGCGCGGGCGATGCTCACGGAAGACCTCGGTGCGCCTGAGGACCTGACCGTCGGCCTGACCGACAAGTCCCGCACCGAGCACGGCCGCCAGTGCTGCGGCGGCGAGGTGACCGTGCTGCTCGAGCCACTACCCGTCGTACCCGCCATCGCGATCTTCGGCGTGGGCCACGTCGGCCTCGAGGTGGCCCGGATCCTCGCGCGGCACGACGTCGAGCTGCACCTCGTCGACTCCCGCGCCGCCCAGCTCGTGCCCGAGCGACTGTCGTGCCTCGACGACGCCGAGGCGATGATCCACGTTCACCACTCACCCGTGCCCGAGGTGACCCTCGGCGCCGTACCCTCCGGGACCCACGTCTTGGTGATGACCCACGACCACGCGGAGGACTTCGCACTGTGCGACGCGGCGCTGCGGTGCGAGCACCTCGGCAGCGTCGGCCTGATCGGGTCGGCCGCCAAGTGGGCCCGCTTCCGCACCGGGCTCGCCGTCGAGGGCCACAACGAGGAGACGATCGCGCGGATCCGCACTCCGATCGGGATGCCCGAGCCGTCGGGCAAGGAACCCGCCGCCATCGCCCTCAGCGTCGCCACGTGGCTGCTTTTGGAGAGCCAGGTGCCGGCCACCCGGTCCTGAGTATCGTCAGCGGTTATGCAGTCACCCGCCGACCTCTGGCAGGCGATCCCAGACGCGCTGCACGACCCGGTGGCGCTGGCGGTCCCGTTCTTCCTGCTGTTCGTCGGGCTCGAGGGCTTGGCGGCGTACCTCTTGGAGGACGAGCGTCCCAAGGAGCAGCGGCGCGCTGCCAACGGAAGGGCGCTGCCCCTGCCTGCTGGCTACGACCGTCGAGACTCGCTGACCAGCATGGCGATGGGCGGCGTGTCGGTCGTGACCATGACGCTCTGGAAGGCGCTGGCGCTGCTGCTCTACGCCGTACTCTTCGCCTGGGTGGCGCCGTGGCACCTCTCGGTCCACGACTGGTGGACGTGGGCGATCGCGATCATCGGCGTGGACTTCTTCTTCTACTGGGCGCATCGCGTCGCCCACCGCGTGCGTGTCGTCTGGGCCACCCACCAGGCGCACCACTCGAGCGAATACTTCAACTTCTCCACGGCCCTGCGGCAGAAGTGGAACAACTCCGCCGAGATCATCGCCTGGATTCCGCTACCGCTCCTAGGAGTGCCGCCGGCTCTCGTGTTCTTCGCCTTCTCGGTCAACCTCGTCTACCAGTTCTGGGTGCACACCGAGCGGATCGACAAGCTCTGGCGGCCCATCGAGCTCGTGCTCAACACTCCGTCCCACCACCGGGTCCACCACGGGGTCGACCCCGAGTACCTCGACCGCAACTACGGCGGCATCCTGATCATCTGGGACCGCCTCTTCGGCTCCTTCCAGCCGGAGCTGCGGCGGCCGACGTACGGTCTCACCAAGCCGGTCGGCACCTACCGCATCGTCCGACTGCAGACCCACGAGTACGCCGCCATTGCCCGCGACGTACGCGGCACGCCGAGCTGGCGCGACAAGCTCGGCTACGTCTTCGGACCACCCGGCTGGCAACCCGCCTCGCCCGCCTACCTGCGCCCGAGTGAGAAGCCGACGCCCATCTAGGCTGCCACTCGTGGCCGAGACCCAACGACGTCCTGTTCCTCGCACCCCCGGATCCGAGCTCGAGACGGCCCTGAGGTTCTTGGGCTTCGCTCGCGAGGCGATGTTGATCAAGTGCGAAGGCCTCGACGAGGAGCAGCTCCGCAGGGTGCTGGTCCCGACGGGCACCAACCTGCTGGGCCTGGTGCAGCACATGACCGTCGGAGAGCGCTACTGGTTCGCCCACCACGTCGCCGGAGAGCTCGACGACGAGAAGTTCGACTTCAGGATGGAGGTTCCGGACTCGGTGAGCGCCGAGCAGGTACTCCAGCGGTTCCGCGAGGCCTGTACGCACAGCGACGAGATCGTCCGCGCAGTCGGCGACCCCGAGGCCACCACCGCTCGGCCGGTGCACGACACCGCGTCTAACCTGCGCTGGGTGCTCACCCACATGCTCACCGAGCAGGCTCGGCACGCCGGCCACGCCGACATCATCCGGGAGCAGATCGACGGCGCCACCGGTCGGTGAGTCACGCCGGCCGGACTACTGTGCAAGGCGGACCACCATCGAAGGCGAGGGACTCGTGACCGGTACGCCGCAGAACCTGCTGGAGCAGCTCGAGCCGATCGTGGCCGAGAACCTGGACCGCCATCTCGGCATGGCCCAGGAGTGGCATCCCCACGACTACATCCCCTGGAGCCAGGGCCGCGACTTCGCGTTCCTCGGTGGGGAGGACTATGCGCCGGAGCAGTCGCAGCTGTCGGAGACGGCGAAGGCCGCGATGTTCACGAACCTGCTGACCGAGGACAACCTGCCGTCCTACCACCGCGAGATCGCGACGCGCTTCGGGCGCGACGGCGCCTGGGGCACCTGGGTGGGCCGATGGACGGCCGAGGAGAACCGGCACGGGATCGCGCTGCGCGACTACCTCGTGGTGACCCGCGGGGTCGACCCGGTCGAGCTCGAGCGGGCGCGGATGGACTACATGACCTCCGGCTACGACTCCGGCGACAAGACCGCGCTCGAGGCCGTCACCTACGTGTCGTTCCAGGAGCTCGCGACCCGGGTCTCCCACCGCAACACCGGGAAGGTGACCGGCGACCCGATCGCCGACCGGCTGCTCGCGCGGATCGCCAAGGACGAGAACCTCCACATGGTCTTCTACCGCAACATCGTGGCGGCAGCGCTAGAGATCGCGCCCGACGAGACCATGCGGGCCATCGCCGACGAGGTCATCGGCTTCGAGATGCCCGGCGCCACGATGGCCGGCTTCCGGCGCAGCTCGATGATGATCGCGAAGGCCGGGATCTACGACCTGCGCCTGCACCACGACGAGGTGATCATGCCGATCCTGCGGCACTGGAACGTGTTCGAGCGCACCGGTCTCGGCACCGTTGGTGAGCAGGCTCGCGAAGAGCTCGGGACGTTCCTGGGGGCGCTGGACGCGCAGGCCACCAAGTTCGTGGACCGCAGAGCCGAGAACCGCGCTCGCGTCGCTGCCCGGGCGGACTCGGACGAGACGCCCGACATCGCGTCCTGATCGGTCAGTGTGAGTCGAGGTACTGCAGGACCGAGGCGGCCTGGGCGCGGGCACCCGCCGCGTTGGGGTGCGCCGGTACGCCGACGGCGGCATCGTTGACCGACAGCCCGAGCGTCTCGGCGTACCGCACTCGAGGGCCTTGGCACAGGTCGTGGCCGACCGTGAGCCGATGCGTCCGGACGAGCTCGGCCCCGCCCCTGCGCGCGGCCCTGACCAGCATCGCGTTGAGCTGGTCGAACTTGGCCTTGATGTAGTTCATGTCCTTGTCGGTGGCGGGCACGAGCGGGTAGCAGCCGTGGTCCGGGATGACCGACATGTAGTCGACGAGCAGGATCCGCGCGTTCGGTGACAGGTGATGGATCGCCTTCAGCGCACGGACCACCTTGGGCTGCGCCTCGCGGATGTTGCGGGAGAGCTGGTCGTAACCGTTCTTGGTGAACTTCTTCTTGCAGCCGCCGAGCGGCGGAAATGCGCCGCCGATGAACGGGATCGGCAGCTCGGGCAGCGGGACCTGGTCGGTCGGCAGCGGGTTCTCGAACGGCAGCAGGTTGAGGCAGTCGATGCCCGCGCTCGCGATACCGGCGTCGTTGCCGCCGATGCCGACGGTGACCAGGTCGGTGGTCGGGGTCAGCCGGGCGAACTGCGGCGGGTTGGTGCCACCGGTAGGCAGGCCGCTCTGCGGATGCGCGAAGTCGTCGGTGGTGGCCGACCCGCAGGACGCGTCGCGGAACGTCGGCACGCCCAGCGCCTTCGCCACCAGCTTCGGGTAGTTGCGATGCGACTGCGCGCAGTCGACCGGGGCGTGATTGTTTGCGGGGAGGCCGTCGCCGTTGAGGATCACCACGTCGGCGGTCCACGAGTCGCCCAGGGCGACGTACTCGGTGTAGGGGGGTCCGGGTTCCGCCGCGGGCACGGCAGCGGTGGGTACGACGGGGACCGCCAGCACGAGGCTCAGCGATACGCCCAGCGCCACGGGAGCGGCCAGGAGCCGGGCGGCGCGAGTCGGACTCATGTGACGAACAACGCCCCGCACCGCACGGGGTCACGGTGGACCGGTCAGAAGGAGTAGGGACCGAAGCGGCCCCAGGCGACAACGACCGCGATCAGGAACGCGACCGCGTTGATACCGATGGCGCTCGGCTCACGCCGGCGCAGGTGGGTCGCCGCCGCGAGCACCATGAGGAGCGCGAGCCCGGTTGCCGCCAGCGGCGTGAGCACGGGAGCGACGTCGAGGGCGGCCGGGAGGATCACCCCGACGGCGGCCAACAGCTCCACCGTGCCGATGAACCGGACCGTCGGCGTCGCGAGGTCCTCCACCCACGGCATCGAGGGGAGCAGCTTCTCGCGGGACTGGGTGGTCTTCAGCACGCCGGCCATGGTGAACATCGCGGCCAGCACGACCTGGAGGATCCACAGGAACACGTTCATCGATCGTCAGTCTCCACGTCGTGAGGATAGTTGCGTGACCTCGTGACAACCTTTGACGACCAACGCTCGTAGAGGGAGCATGAACGTCGACACCGAACTGGCCCGCGAGCTCGAGCGCGCCGTCCCCCATCTGCCCTCGGCCCCCGCGACGGTGTACCTGGCCTCCGGTCGCCGCGCTCGACGCCGCCGCCGCGCCCTCGCCGGCGCGGCAAGCGTCGCCGTACTCGCCCTCACCGGTGGTGCTCTGCTTTCGGTGCTGGATGACCCGGCTTCGGACTCCACCATCGGCACGCCGGCAACCGACCCCAGTGGCGACGGCATCCCGGACTGGGCGCAGGAGTACGGCAACCACGGCCCGGTCTCGATCTACCCCGACGGCAAGCTCTGGATCGCGCCCGATGCCCGCGTGATCAAGACCGTGCCGATCCCCGCGGACTCGTTCGAGAACCCCGTGGTCAGCGCCTACGTCGCCGAGTCCGAGTTCGAGGGCGACGTCTGGTGGACGATGATCTACCGCACCAGCGCCGAGCCCGAGGACGTCGGGGGCTTCATGGAACAGGCGGATGCCTGGACCAACGACTTCGACCTGTGGACCGACTACAGCACCGCCGACCTGCAGGGACGGCCTCGCTTCTCGGACCGCCTGGTGCGCTTCGCCGACGGGTCCTCCCAGCGGCTGGTGGCCCTGGAAGGCGCCCAGATCCTCGACCAGCGCGACGACGTCGACCTGTCACCCGGCTTCCAGAACCACCCGCGCACCAGCGTCGCCAAGGTGACCTACGGCGGAAAGACCTGGTTCGTGATCGGCTCGGGTGCCCGGTCCGGCTCGGCGTTCTACACGCCGTACCAGGTCGAGGTGACCTCAGCCCCGGACATCGACGGGTTCCTCGACTACCTCGACGCCCAGGTCACGGACACCAAATGAACGACCACGATGCGTCGTACGTCGAGTTCGTCACCGCCCGCCAGGACCGCCTGCGCCGGATCGCGTACGCCGTCTGCGGCGACGCCAACCGGGCCGAGGACGTGCTGCAGGAGTCCCTCGTCAAGCTGTACGTCGCCTGGTCACGGGTGCGCAAAGAGGGGCGCGAGGAGGCCTACGCGCGTCGGATCATCGTCCGCGCCGACCTCGACGACCGCCGCCGACCGTGGCGGCGGCGGCGGGTCCTGACCTCCGACGGCGACCTGGCCCAGGCGCCGGCCCGCGAAGAACTCCCGACCGAGGAACGGTCCGCCCTGTTCGACGCCTTGCAGCAACTACCGCCGATGCAGCGGCGCACGGTGGTCTTGCGGCACTGGCTGGGGCTGTCGGTCGAGGAGACGGCTGCGGAGCTGGGCGTCAGCACGGGCACGGTGAAGAGCCACTCGTCTCGCGCGGTCGCCTCGCTCCGCAGCCTCCTGACCGAGCAGCCCGTCGACTGCTGACGGCATCAGGATTTGTCAGCACGCCTACCACGCCTCACTTCCCGGAGTCCGATGAGGCCCGTCGCCAGGATCACCAGCGCGGCGCCCAACCATTGCCGAGATTCGAGGCGCTCGCCAACGACGTAGCCGGCGGCGACACCGAAGACGGGAATGAGCGGCAAGAATGCACCGGCGTAGGAAGCCGGCATGTGGCGTAGGCCGGTGAGGTACAGCCAGAAGGCGAGCCCGTAGTACAGGACACCGGAGACCAGGGCCCCCACCAAGGCCTGCGAGTCGATCTCTCCGATCGACCAGCCCTGGGCTCCCACAGCCTCGGCACCCGTCGCCAGCAGCAGCGCGAACACCATCGCTGCGGCCTGTTGGGCGAGCGCGACCGCCAAGGAGGAGTCGTCCATGAGAAGGCGTCTGGTGAGCACTGTGTAGAGGGCACAGCACGCGACTCCGGACAGGGTGAGCGCGATGCCAGTTGCATCTCCTGCTGCGCCTGGCTGGTACACGACGAGAAGCACTCCGAACAGTGCGACACCGAGTGAAAGCCCGAGGGCTGGTGGAACGTGTTCCCGGAGGACGAGGGCTGCCAGCAGCATGATGAGGACGGGTTCGGCAGCCCAGAGCAAAACCGACAGGCTCGCGGTGATGGTCGTTAGGCCGACCAGCCCGAGAGAGTAGGCCAGGCCGGGATTGAGGACGCCGAGCCCGGCCAGGCCGCGCAGTGGTGCCGTCCACACGAGCGGTTCTTGGCGGACCACCGCAACGACGAGGAGGAAGGAACAGCTGGCCGTGAGCTGGAGCGGAAGCAGGGTCAACGGTGCGACATCGTCCACGACCTGCTTGGTCACGACAGTGCCGACGCCCCAGCAGGCGGCCGCGGCTACCAGTGCGGCGACCGCGACTTGCTTACGGGCAGGGGTGAAAGAGGTGTGTGCGGACATGCGGAAGCTCCGGTCGGACGGGGTGGACAGGACTGTCGGCGGCGCCGAATCTCGGCGCCGGGCAGTCAGGTGGCGGAGTCCTCGCCGTCGCAGCAGTCGTAGGCGGGCAGACGGCAGGGCATCGTCACCCGACGGACGCCCATCTGCTTCGCCACACCAGTCACGCTACTCGGGGGTGACCAGCGACGGCGGCAGCTCGATATCCGGGACCAGCTCGACCAGGAGATCGCGGACGCGGATATCGAGGTCGGCGATGATGCGGCGGACGGTTGCGTGGTCCTGGCCGCCGGGGTCGTCGACCGGCCAGTCGACGTACCTCACTCCGGGCACGTAGGGGCACTCCTCGCCGCAGCCGAGAGTGATGGCCAGGTCACTGGTCGCGATGGTGTCCCGGGTGAGCAGCTTGGGGTGCTCCCCGGAGGTGTCGAGCCCGAGCTCCGCGAGCGCGTCGGCAACCTCAGGATGAATGTGATCTCCGGGCAGGGTGCCGGCGGACAGAGCCCGCACCCGACCCTCGGCGTAGCGCTCGGTGAGCATTCGACTGATGACGGAGCGGCCGCCGTTGCGGACGCAGGCGAAGACGACTTGAGGCACCTGGCCCGGCGTGTTCATGCGTCAAAGTCGTCCGTGCGTCGACGCTCGAGGAGCACGGTGTCGCGCCAGTCCCCGTCGAGCTGGGCGATCCTCGGCCGTACGGCCAGGGTGCGGTACCCGGCCGAGTGGTGCAGCGCGAGTGAGGCGCGATTCTCGGGGAAGACGGAGGTCTGCAGCGTCCACAGACCGCCGGCGTCGGCCTCGTTGACCTGCCGGTAGAGCAGCGCCTTGCCGACGCCGCGCCCGCGCGCGGACTCGGTGACGTAGACGCTGGTCTCGCCGACGCCCGAGTAGCACTGCCGCTCGGAGACCGGGCTGATGGCGCTCCACCCGACGACCCGACCGTCCTGCTCGGCGACCCAGCGGTACCCCGGCAGCCACTTGTCTGCGAGGTCGGCAAGGGCCGGCACTTCGGTCTCGAACGTTGCCATCCGGGTGGCGATGCCCTCGGCGTAGATGTCGCGAACGGTCTCCAGGTCGGCGTCGGCCATCGCTCGGGTGGCCACGTCGGACGGCAAGTCCTCTGGGCAGCACGGCACGGAACCCAAGGACCCCATGACTACGTCTGCAGCGTGCGGGAGGCCCGTGCAGCAGGCGGGATTCACCGAGACGATGGAGGCGGTGCCGACCTTGTCGACGGCCACGAAGCCGACCTCGGCGAGCTTGCGGACGTGGTGGGAGCAGGTCGACTGGCTGATGCCCAGCACGGTGGCCAGATCACCCACCTTGATCGAGCCCGTCGGTGCGCTCGCCACCGCGTGCAACAGCCGCACCCGGGTGGGGTCGGACAGGGTGGCGAACCACTCGGCGTACGTCGCTGCCGACTCAGCGCCCAGCAGCTCATGACCGGCTGGGCCGATGACGGTTGGTGCGCAGGCGAGGTCGGAAGAGGTCACGCCCACAATCTATCATCGACGTTCTTCGATGAATGCGCTACGGTGCCTGCATGCCCATCATCGATGCTTATCGATCAATTGACCATTCTGTCCTCATCGTCGGCGCCGGCCCCGTCGGTCTAGCGGCTGCGGCGCACGCCCAGGCACGCGGCCTCCCAACCGTCGTCCTCGAGGCGGGTGATGGACCTGGCGCGGCGGTCCGTGAATGGGGCCACGTCCGGCTCTTCTCGGCCTGGAGCGAGCTGGTCGACCCAGTGGGGGAGGCATTGCTCGCCCGCACCGGCTGGCAGCGGCCCGACCCTGCGACCTATCCGACGGGCGCCGAGTGGGTGGACGCCTACCTCGCACCGCTGGCCCAGGCGCTGGCCGCCACTGCCGAGGTCGAGATGCGCTACGGCCACCGGGTCGTCGGCGTCGCCAAGCAGGGCCGCGACCGGATGGTCGACTCCGGCCGCGAGGACGCGCCGTTCACCGTGCACGTCCGGTCCGAGGAGGGCGCGACCCTGGTGACCGCCGGCGCCGTGATCGACGCCTCCGGAACTTGGTACGGCGCGAACCCGCTGGGCGGAGACGGCCTCCCGGCGCCCGGGGAGGTCGAGCAGGCTGACCACATCACGTACGGCATCCCGGACCTCACCGACCCCGCCACCCGCGCCCGCTACTCCGGCAAGCGCGTCGCGGTTGCCGGCCGCGGCGCCTCCGCCCAGAACACCCTGGTCGGTCTGACCTCTCTGAGCCAGGAAGCCGGCCACACCGAGATCGTGTGGCTCGTACGTCGCCCCGCCCTGGACGATGCCTTCGGCGGCGGGGACAACGACCAGCTCGCGGCCCGAGGCGCCCTCGGCAAGCGGGCCCAGGCGGCCGTCGAGGGCGGACCGGTGCAGGTCGTCACGTCCTTCCGCACCGCCGAGGTCACAACCGATGAGGACGACCGAATGACGATCGTTGGTATCGACGGGCGTCGTGTCGAGCGGGTCGACGAGGTTGTCGTGGTCACCGGCTTTCGCCCCGACCTCGACTGGCTGAGCGAGGTCCGACTAGAGCTCGACCCGGTGCTGTCTGCCCCGACCAAGCTCGCGCCGCTCATCGATCCCAATGTTCACTCCTGCGGCACGGTGTATCCGCACGGCGTCGCGGAGCTGGCCCAGCCCGAGCAGGGGCTCTACCTTGCCGGCATGAAGTCCTACGGCCGCGCGCCGTCGTTTCTCGCGCTGACGGGGTTCGAGCAGACCAGGAGCATCGTCGCCGCCATCGCCGGGGACCACGAGGCCGCCGCCCGCGTCGAGCTGGTCCTACCCGAGTCCGGCGTCTGTGGCGGCTCCGGGCAGTTCGAGGACCAGCCCGCTGACGCCAACGGAGGCGGCTGCTGCGCACCCGCCGGTGACTTGCTCATGATCGGCGGCGCTAGCACTTCCAGCTGAGGTCGCCGTCCCGGCCGCTAGCCGTGACGGAGCACGCGGTAGATCGTCTCGGACTCCGGAGCTGGGCGCGGCTCGTCGTGCCAACCGATCTCCTGGCCCTTGACCGAGATGACCTCCTTCACAGCCATGACGTCGACGTCGTCCTCGAAGAAGGCGATCGACAATCCGTTGCCCGTGTCCGGGTCGACCAAGTGGTAGGCATCGAGGACCCCCGGCACGGACTTCGCAGCGTCGATCACCCACTGACGATCGTCATCGGGCATCGGACTCCATACGGCGACGCGAGCGAACATGGCGCACTCCTCGTTCTCTGGGGTCTCAGCACATCAGAGGTTGAAGCGGAACTCCACCTCGCCTCGACCAGACCTTGCGGCGTGCGTCTCGAGCTCGTTTGGGGTAGTCATGTGCGTAGCGAGCCGACGGGCGCTGGAGCGAATGGAGGCAGGCAATGCCGATTGAAGAGGCGCCGAAGGTGATCCTGCGCGGTCCTGCCGACGGAGACGGCATCGTCTTGCCGATGGATGGCCTCGAGGCACGGATCATCCGCAAGGCATCCCGAACCGAGACCGGCGGGCACTGGGCTTTCGGGGAGGCATGGCAAGAGCCCGGCTTCAACAATCCGCCACACACCCACGACGAAGCCGAAGCCTTCTACGTTCTCGAAGGTGACTACACCTTCTACACCGACGCCGACCCAGCTGAGGGCATCGGGCCGGGCACCTTTGTATTCATCCCACCCGGCGCGGTTCATGGGTTCCGCACCGGCCCAGAAGGTGGCCGACTTCTCTGCCTGTGGCCGTCTACCGTCGAAGCCGCATTCTTCGGGAGTCACTCCTGAGGCTGCCGCCTCCGCATCAAACGTTGAACCTGAGTTCCACGCTGCCCTCGTCAGTCATGAAGGACCGTCGGGTCCTTGTCGTCGACCCCGTCACGCAGCTCGACTCGCGACCACTCGACCGGAGCCTCATCGAGGCTCATCGCGTCGATGGCCGACTGCACAGCGGGGTTCACCATGTCCTCAGGTCACTCGGCAACAGCGACACCCGGACAGTCACCTGCTGGCGTACCACAGGTCCGCTGGCCACGCGCGACGTCTGCGGGCACGACGAGACATCGCTCCTCGACCAGCGCGACGACGTCGCCTGCCAGCCAGCGATTGTCTTGGCCCGGGGGCCGTGAGACGCGACCATGGTCCGGAGACTTGCCTGAGGAGTCACATGACGGATCGCCTGGTCGGGCGCGAGCGTGACCTGCTGCGCATCGAGCCCCTGCTGGAACGACTGGGGGGCGGCCGGGGTGGCCTGTTGCTGGTGACCGGGGAGCCGGGGATCGGCAAGACCCGGTTCGCCGAGGAGGCGTTGCGCAGGTTGAGTCATGTTGGCGCGCGCACGGCATGGGCCACCGCGTGGCCCGATGCGGGCACGCCGCCGCTATGGATGTGGCGGCAGGTCCTTCAACAGCTGGATCTCGACACCTCGGCCCTGGATGCAGCAGCGCCGACGGCGCCCGACGAAGCCGCCGCCGCGCGGTTCGCCCAGTTCGCGGCGGTTGCGGCTGGGCTCAGGGCGGCGGCCGAACGGGCTCCGGTCGTGATCGTTCTGGACGACCTCCAGTGGGCCGACGCAGCCGAGGTGCGGCTGATCGAGTTCGCCGTGGACCTGTTGCGGGACAGCCCATGTGTCCTGCTCGGCTTGGCCCGGCACAGCGAGCTTGCCGCGGAGGACCTGGCTGGGCTCGGGCGCCGGGCAACGCAAATGACGCTGGGGGGGCTGGACCCGGAGTCGGTGCGCGAGCTCCTGGCGATGACCGTTGACGATGCAATCGCCGGGGCCGTGCATGAGGTGGTCGCGGCACGCAGCGGGGGGAACCCGTTGTTCGTGGGCGAGTTCGCCAGGTTGATCGGCACCTCTGGCCGGACCGAGGTCGCGGCGGGGGCTGTGCCGCCGGCGGTGACAGCGGTCCTGCAGCGCCGGTTGGCGCGGGTGAACGAGTCGGTGGTCGCCACGCTCCAAGCTGCGGCGGTGTTGGGCAAGGAGTTCGAGGTCGCCTCGGTCGAGAACCTGCTGGCGACGTACGACGCTGCCGGCGATGTCGCCCGTCACATCGAGGTGGCCGTGCGAGGGGAGCTGGTGATCAGGCTGGGGCGTGAGGAGTTCGCTTTCGCCCATGACCTGATCCGCGACGTCGTCCTCGACTCCATGCCCGCGACCCGCAGGTCCGAGCTGCACCGCTCTGCCGCCGGGCTGCTGGCCGACCTCATCGATCGCGACCCCGGGATGCGGGCGCAGCTGGCGATGCACCTGCAGGCGGCCGGTGAGGTGGACGAGGCCTGCGGTCACTGGGAGGCGGCGGCACTCTGGCACCGCGATCGACTCTCGTTCGAGCAGGCCGCGGCGTGGTTCGCGCGCGCGGGTGAGCTGGCTCGCGACCCGACCCATCGGATCGACTTGGTCCTCGCGGAGGCCGACGCCCGGCTCCGGGCCGGTGACCTGGCCCGGGCGCGTGAGCGGTTCGCCACGGCAGCCGACCTTGCCCGAGCGGCGAGCGACGGCGAGCGGCTCGTGACGGCCGTGCTCGGCATCGGGGCCGGCGCCGCCGGGTGGGAGGTGCCGACCTGGGACGCCGGCTACACGAGACTCGTCGAGGAGGCACTCGCGGGAGTCGGACCGGACGCGCACGGGCTGCGGTCGTCATTGCTGGCGCGCCTCTCGGTGGCGGCGGCCACTCCCGAGACCCTGGACCGGTCCCGAGCGTTGGCCGAGGAAGCGAGGGCAATCGCACGTGGGGTCGGCGACCCGGCGTTGGAGGCCCAAGCACTCGCGGCGCTGTGCGACGCCCTGGCCGGTCCACGACACGTGTACGCGAGGCTCGAGCACGCTGGGGAGATCGTGAGACTCGCGGACGAGGCCGGAGACCGGCTGCTCGGGCTGCTGGGCACTCGCTTCCGTGTGGTCGCGCTGCTGGAGCTGGGAGACTTCGCCGAGCTGGACCTGGTCATCGCGGACTTCGAGCGCCGCGCCGAGGAGCTGCGGCAACCGCTGTTGAGCTGGTACGCGCCGTTGTTCCGCGGGATGCGCGCGCTCCTGAAGGGGCACCTCGCCGATGCCGAAGCCCATCTGGCGATGGTTGCCGCGGCCGCCGAGCACACGGGCAGCACGAACGCCGCGCTCCTGGCGATCACCCTCAGGATCGGTGTCGACACGGCACGTGGACGGGTGATCGACCCGGCGAGCCTCGACGGCATCCTCGAGGTGGACCCGGCGGCGTGGGCGAGCTACGCGTCGGGCGTCGGCTACGTGGCGCTCCGCGCCGGGGAGCTCGACCGGGCCCGGTCGTTGCTGCGGCTGCACTCGGAGAACGGGTTCGCTCGGATCGGGGACGATGCGGAACACCTCACCACGATCATGATGTTCGGGCGGATCGCGATCGCGCTGGGTGAGACAGACGCCGCCGCCCAGCTCTACGACGCTCTGCGCCCGTTCGCCGGGATGTGGGTCGTCGACGGCATCGGCGCCGTGTGCTGGGGACCGGTCGAGCTGGAGCTGGCCCGTCTTGCAGCTGCGCTCGGGCGAGACGATGCGGCGGCAGCGCACCTGGTCAAGGCGGACGCCGCCATCACCGCGGCGGGCGCGCCCCTCCTCGAGAGCGAGGTGGCCGAGCTCCGCACGCGCCGAGGGGAGCCCCAGGTCGACACGATCGGGGAGAGCCCGAATCCCCTCAACCAGTGGCTCCGTGAGGGCGACTTCTGGACACTCTCGTACGCAGGCCGCACGGTCCGGATCAAGCATGCCAAGGGGATCGCGGACCTGAAGGCATTGCTCGCCGTGCCCGGTCACGAGATCCACGTCGCCGACCTCTACGGCGGCAATGCCCCAGACCGCGCTACGGAGGGCGATCTCGGGGAGGTGCTCGACCCGGCCGCGCGTGCGGCGTACCGACAACGAATCCGGGAACTGGAGGCCGAGCTGGAGGTTGCGACGGCGATCCAGGACCTCGGGCGTGCCGAGCAGCTGCGCGTCGAGCGGGACTTCATCCTGACTGAGCTGTCGGCGGCCCTCGGGCTCGGCGGGCGCGCCCGACGTACCGGCGATCCCAACGAGCGGGCCCGGAAGGCGGTCGGGACACGGATCAAGCTCACGATCGACCGGCTCGCCGACACCCACCCGGCCCTGGCGGCGCACCTACGCAACGCAGTGCGCACTGGGATCTTCTGCGTCTACCGGCCCGAGACCCCCGTCATCTGGCACACCTCACGACCGACCTGACTGGCTGCATCTGGCACTGCTACACCGGATCTGGCGCCTCCATGGTGAACGACCCACCACAAGGAGGAACAATGAGCACGACCACCCCCGCCACCAACGAAGACGTCGAGGCAGCCGTCGGTGCGTACGCCGAACGCCTCTTCATGACAGGGCTCGACGCGTTCGAGGCCTTCACCATCGCCCTGGGACGCCAGCTCGGCTGGTACGACGCCCTCGCCGCGCAGGGGCCCAGCACCGCCGGCAAGCTCGCCACCGACACCGGCACGGACACCAGATATGTCCGCGAGTGGCTGGAGCAGCAGGCCGTGGCCGGGCTCGTCGACGTCGCACCGGACGCAGCAGACGAGGTGGCCGATGCGGATGCACGCAGGTTCGTGCTGTCCGAGGCCGCTCAGGAGTGCCTGATCCGGCCCGAGAGCCTGGCGTCGGTGGGTCCGCTGTTCGACTTCGTTGCATCGGTGAGCGCGGTCTACCCGGCTCTGACCGAGGCGTTCCGCACCGGTGGTGGCGTCCCGTACGCCGACTATGCGGTCCACGACGCCCAGGGCGACTTCAACCGGCCGGCGTTCCTGTCCCTGCTGACGACCGAGTGGCTTCCCGCGGTGCCCGGAGTCATCGATCGCCTCGCCACGGGAGCACCGGTCCGGGTCGCCGAGATCGGCTCGGGAGAAGGGTGGGCGGCGATCGCGATCGCCCGGGCGTGGCCCAACGCCGCGGTGGACGGGTTCGACGTCGACGAGGCGTCGGTGGCCGCTGCCCGCAAGAACGCAGCGGACGCAGGCGTGGGCGACCGCGTCCGGTTCGAGGTGGCCGACGTCGCCGACACCGGCTCCTTCGACGCCGCCACGGCGTCCTACGACGTGCTGCTGGCCTTCGAGATGGTGCACGACCTGGCTCGGCCGGTCGACGCCTTGCGCACCCTGCGCCGGCTCGGCAAAGACGGCGCGACCTATCTGGTGATGGACGAGAAGGTCCAGGAGCGGTTCGACCCCAGCACGGTGAACCCGATGGAGCGCTTCTTCTACGCAGCCAGCGTGCTGCACTGCCTCCCGGTCGGACGCGCCGAAGCGCCGTCGGCCGCAACCGGCACCGTCATGCGCCCTGACACCCTTCGCGGCTACGCCACTGAGGCCGGCTTCGCCGAGATCCAGATCCTGCCGATCGAGCACGATCTCTTCCGCTTCTACAAGCTGGTGACGCCATGACCGACCCGGACATCGGCCAACGGTTCCTAGACGCCTACCGGCGTGCGGACGCGGATGCTGTCGCCGCCCTCGTCGCACCCGACGTGGTGTCTGACATCAACGTCCCCCAATGGCACTTCGTGCTGCACGGACCCGAAGCCCTCGCCGAGGTGTTGCGGACCGAGGAATTCCAGCCGGGGTACCGGCTCACCAGCCAGTCGACCCGGGCGACATCGGATGGCGCTGTCGTGGAGATCGAGTGTCGCTTCGAGAGCCAGGGAGAGGAGAGACTCGCCCGAGAGGTGCATCTGCTGCGCGAGCGCAACGGTCGGATCACCGACCACGTGATGTTCTGCACGGGCATCTGGGACGCGGACACGATCCGACGCCACGAGCAGCAGGCGGCACAGCCGTGATGCTGCTCGGCCACGTTGGGGCCCACTGGTCAGGCGGGGCCGCGTGCCAGCTCGTGCCCCCAACCGGTCAGCGTCCCAGCCCTCAGCGGCGCCTCACGGAGCGCCTCCGCATGGGGCCATGAGCTCGTCAGCCTGAAGTTCTTTCGGACTCTGTGCGGACTGGGAGGGCTCATCGCCCTCTGAGCTGTGCCAACGCGCCGATTCACACGTTGAAGCGGAACTCCACCACGTCGCCGTCGGCCATGACGTAGTCCTTGCCCTCCATGCGCACCCGGCCGGCTTCCTTGGCCTTGAGCATGGAGCCGGCGTCCATCAGGTCGTCGAAGGAGACGATCTCGGCCTTGATGAAGCCCTTCTGGAAGTCGGTGTGGATGACGCCGGCGGCCTCGGGAGCGGTGGCGCCCTTGCGGATCGTCCAGGCCCGCGACTCCTTGGGGCCGGCGGTCAGGTAGGTCTGCAGGCCGAGGGTGTCGAAGCCGACCCGAGCGAGTACGTCGAGCCCGGGCTCGTCGACACCCATGTCGGCGAGCATCTCGCGGGCCTCGTCGTCGTCGCCGAGCTCGACCAGCTCGGACTCGAACTTCGCGTCCAGGAAGATCGCCTCCGACGGCGCAACCAGGGCCTGCATCTTCGCCTTGAGCTCGGCGTCGCCCAGCTCGTCGGCATCGCAGTTGAAGACGTAGATGAACGGCTTGGCTGTGAGCAGCGACAGCTCGCGGATCAGGGAGCGGTCGATTGCCCCCGACTGGATGAGCGCGATGATCGGCGTGCCGGCCTCGAGGTGGCCGAGGGCCTCCTTCGCCGCCGCGAGGTTGGCCGCGATGGCCTTGTCGCCGCGGGCCTCCTTCTCCAGCCGCGGGATCGCCTTCTCGACGGTCTGCAGGTCGGCCAGGACCAGCTCGGTCGAGATGGTGGAGAGGTCGCTTCCGGGGTTGACCTCGCCGTCGACGTGGGTCACGTCCTCGTCGCGGAACACCCGGGTCACCTGGCAGATCGCCGACGACTCCCGGATGTGGGACAGGAACTTGTTGCCCAGGCCTTCACCTTCGGACGCACCGCGGACGATGCCCGCGATGTCCACGAACTCCACGGTCGCGGGCAGGATCTTGGCCGAGCCGAACACCTCAGCCAGCCTCGGCAGCCGGTCATCGGGGACGCCGACCACGCCGACGTTCGGCTCGATCGTGGCGAACGGGTAGTTCGCCGCGAGCACGTTATTCTTGGTCAGGGCGTTGAAGAGGGTCGACTTGCCCGCGTTGGGGAGTCCGACGATGCCGATGGTGAGTGCCACGGGCGGGGAGTCTACGAGGGCGTGCGTCGTAGCCAGGAATCGTTGGGCGGTAGCGCTTACGCTTCATCACGGTATGTAGGGGACTCGTCACTTCCCACGGGTTGCTCACCATGGGAAGCGGCGGTTCGTCTGCATCCCTTGATGAAGCAGCGACAGCTGGACCAACGGCAGCGACTAGATGACGCGCTTGCCCTTGCGCATCCGGCGCCGCATGTCGCGCAGGACGAGCATGGCGTGGAGCTGGCGCACCGGGCGCGGTACCAGTCGGTAGACCGGCGGGAACACCTTCCAGAACAGGTCGTAGATCCGCTGCTCGCGGGGCGACCACGACAGGCCGAGGATCTCGCGGGTGCGGGCGTCGAGGTTGCCGCGGGTCATCAGGCTCTGCAGCGGTAGGGCCGGACGCATCACCCACGGAGCCGAGCGGACGTCGAGCAGCTGGTTGGCGTAGCGCTGCACGATCGGGTCCGGCGCCAGCTTCTGGAGCGACTCCTCCCAGTAGACGTCGAACTCGGCTCGGCTCTGCGGCCACATCTCGGGCGTCACCTGCAGCGCCGTACCGAAGATCCAGGACTCGCCGTACACGCGCTCCTTGGTGGCCTCGTCCATCGGGTTGAAGACCTTCTCGAACAGCCACTCGCCGTTCTTGGCCAGGGTCGCGGCCACCCACAGCTGGAGCTCCGGATCGAACGCGGAGTAGCGACCGGGCGAGCGCACGGTTGAGTGCATCTTGTTGACCATCCGGGAGACGGCCTTCTTCTCCTCCTCGGTGCCGAGGCTCATCACGAAGACGTAGGTCAGCGTGGTGCGCAGCCGGTCGACCGGGCGTTTCATTGTGGTCGAGTGCTCCGCGACGCCGAGGCCGACACCCTTCATGGCCAGCTGGTACATCACCGTTGACCCGGCGCCGAGCATCAGCATCTGCTCGCCGACGAAGTCGGCGAGCCGCAGCTCCGAATCACCCTTGCGAGCGAACTGGGCGCGCTCCTGCAGGACAGCCATGTGCAACAATGTCGCAGAAGTTGTTGCATAGATGCAAGTGGTCAGGACGGGGGCGACGTGAGCCAGGACTCGGCACTGCTCGACGCAGCCGTCGAGCAGTTCGCGCTGACCGGCGTACGCCGCACCAGTGCCGACGACATTGCCCGCCGCGCCGGCGTCAACCGGGCCACCCTCTACCGGCGACTCGGCACCAAGGACCAGATCGTCTCCCAGGCGATCCTGCAGGAGACCAGCCGCGTGCTGGCCCGGATCGAGGAGGGCATCGGCGAGGTGCCGCCGCCGGGCACACCGGGGTTCGACCCGGCGGGGTACGTGCTCACGTTCTTCTCGGTCACCATCGGCGAGGTCAAGGACAACGAGCTGCTCCAGCAGCTGATGGTCAAGGACCGCGAGGACGCGCTGATCGGGCTGACCGAGCGCGCGGGCGAGGTGATCGCGCTCGCCGCCGAGCTCTCGGCCGATCGCATGGTCAAGCTCCGGGCGTACGTCGGCAACCCCGACACGAGCGGCGTCAGGGCGACGGCCCACACGCTGGCCCGGCTCACGCAGTCGCTGCTGCTCACCCCCGACGGGCCGCCGCGCCTCGACACGGCCGCCCGCCGGAAGGCCTACGTCGACGCGGTGATCGTCCCGATGGTGCTGGGCCGGTCCTAGGCCGCATCTAGACTCGCCCGGGTGCGGATCGCCACCTGGAACGTCAACTCCTTGCGCTCGCGCATCGACCGGGTCGAGGCACTCCTCGAACGACACGACCTCGATGTGCTCGCACTCCAGGAGACCAAGGCGCGCGAGGACCAGCTGCCGCTGATGGGGCTGCAGTCGATGGGCTACGAAGTCGCCGCGGCCGGCACCAACCAGTGGAACGGCGTGGCGATCATCAGCCGGGTCGGGCTCGGGGACGTGCAGGTCGGGTTCGAAGGTATGCCCGGCTGGGGCGACCCGATCGCCGCCGAGGCGCGGGCGATCGGCGCGACGTGCGGCGGCGTGCGGGTGTGGTCGCTCTACGTGCCCAACGGCCGCAAGATCGACGACCCCCACTACCTCTACAAGCTCGACTGGCTCGCCCACCTCCGCGACGCCGCGCGCCCCTGGCTCGACCAGCCGACCGCGCTGGTCGGCGACTGGAACATCGCCCCGCAGGACGAGGACGTCTTCGACATGGCGGCGTACGCCACAGACACACATGTCACCCCGCGCGAGCGGGCGGCGTTCCAGGCCTTCCTCGACGACGGCTACGTCGACGTGGTCCGCCCGCACACGCCCGGCCCGGACGTCTTCACCTACTGGGACTACTACCGCCAGCGGTTCGAGCGGAACCGCGGCATGCGGATCGACTTCGTGCTCGCCTCTCCCCCGCTCGCCGCGCGCGTCACCGCCGGCCGGATCGACCGCGACGAGCGCGCCGGCAAGGGCGCTTCCGACCACGCCCCGGTGATCGTCGACCTGGTTGACTGACCTGAACCTCGCGAGGCAGTAGCGTCCGCCCACGAGCAGCGCCGTACCACCCGAGCTGCAGCGTGCGCCACTCTCGACAGGTTCTCGAGGCTCTCGTGACCGCCGATCGTGACGGCACCTGGGACGGCACGATCAGCTTTCAGGTGTGGAGGCCTGGCTCGATCCTGCTCTCGAAAGCGAGCTGGCACCTTGTCTCCGACACGATCCCGTGCCAGCTGCGCGGCGAGGTCGAGGTCGAGGGCGTCCGCTTCCTGATCGCCATGTACGAACCCGAGACCGACCTAGCAGATCCGGCGCCCACTCCCGCCTAGTCCTCTTGAGAGGGCTCCTCCCGCGTGCGTTCGTCCTCGAGCCGTTCCTTGCTGCGGACGAGCCTCAGCACGGTGACCAGGCCAAGGCCACCTGCCATGTTTCCCACGACGGTCAGGCCGAGGAAACCGATCCAGTCGACGTAGCCGAACGACGCGTCGCCCGTGTGCAGGGCGCCGAAGATCAACAGCGAGTCGAGGATCGAGTGGAACATCTCGGTGCCGGCCAGCAGGAACCCCGCGACCACGGCCGCGACGATCTTCGCGGTCATGTCCTCGGTGCCGTGCTGCATCCGCGTGAGCAGGGTGATCACTGCGCCTCCGAGCACCGACAGGGCAACGGTCTCGGCATCGACAGGTGCGGTGGCGAAGTGGGTGGCCGACTCGACGAGCTGGCCGTGGAGAGATGGATACCCCCAGACGATCAACCACATGATGAGCCACCCGCCCACCAGGTTGGCCACCAGCGTGCCCGACCACAGCTTTGCGAGCTGGCGGACCTGTGCGCGCTTGGCCGCGACAGTGACGACCGGGACGAGAAACCCCTCCGTGAACAGCTCGGTGCGTCCGAGGAGAAGCGCGATGAACCCGACCGAGAAGGCGAGGCCGCCCAGCAGCTGGCTTCCGGTCTCATGGAGCACCACCAGCATCGCCAGCACCCCAATGGCCACCTCGGTGCCGCCCACGAAGCCCGTGACCAGCACCTCGCGCCACGGCCGGCTCAACCGTTGGGTGCCTTCCAGCACCTGTCGCGTGAACGCCTCCTCGAGGACGTCCTCCATCGGTCCGTCGGTGTCACCGAGTGAGCGGCGGTCGTCGGTGGCGTGATCCGCCTCGTCACTCATTGCTTTCCGCCTTTCGCCCGGGGCTGGTCACCGAGCCGGTTCCCCGGCGGGCGCGATGCAACCGGTCGTGGTCGATCGGCGAGCTGTGTCGGTGGTCACCGTCATGCTCGGACCATGGAAATCCTGATCCTGCTGGCCGGCCTGCTGATCGGTCTTGCCCTGGGCGGGCTCGGTGGCGCCCTGTGGGTGCGGTCGCGGCCCGACCACGTCGGAGCGATCGGGGCGGGCATGGTCGAGCAGGCCGAGGTGATGCAGGGCCTCGACCGGCTCAGCGACCAGCTCCGCGAGATCGACCACCAGCGGTCGAGCTGGCAGGGACAGCTCAACGAGCAGGTGCTCGACATGCGGATGTCGACCGAGTCACTGCGGCGCGAGACCCAGACGCTGTCCACCGCGCTTCGCAAGCCGCAGGTACGCGGACGCTGGGGCGAGCTGCACCTGCGACGCGCCGTCGAGCTCGCCGGCCTGGTCGAGCGCTGCGACTTCACCGAGCAGGCGCGGCTCGACGACGGCGCACGACGCCCCGACCTGGTGGTCCACCTGGCCGGCGACCGGCAGGTGGTGGTCGACGCCAAGGTGCCGCTCGATGCCTACCTCGATGCCACCGGCACCGACGACGAGGCCGAGCGGACCCGCCACCTGGCCCGTCACGCACGCCAGCTGCGCACCCACATCACCACCCTGGCCTCGAAGGCCTACTGGCGCGCGCTGCCGAGCACGCCGGAGTTCGTGGTGCTGTTCGTGCCCGCGGAGTCGTTCCTCGCGGCAGCGATGGACACCGACCCCGACCTGATCGAGTTCGCGGCCCGGCACCAGATCGTGCTGGCTACGCCGACCACCCTGATCGCCCTGCTGCGCACGGTCGCCCAGGGCTGGAGCCACGAAGCCCTGGCCGAGCAGGCACAGGAGATCCACCGGATCGGCCGCGACCTCCACTCCCGGCTCGGCACCCTCAGCGGTCACCTCGACCACGTAGGTCGATCGCTCAACGCCGCCGTCGAGCACTACAACCGTGCCATGGGCTCCTTGGAGTCGCGGGTGCTGGTGACCGCGCGGCGCTTCGTCGACCTCGGCGTCACCGCCGACGAGCTGCCCTCGCCACGCCCGGTGGAGCTGCACGCGGTCGACCGGCGCGGCACCCCCGAGGAGCCCGATGGGCGACATAACGTTGCTTTGTGACCCCGACCCGCACGTTGTGGGAGGAAGGGCGCGAGTCCGGCCGTGAGGTCGTCGCGCTCGGGTTCGCGCTCGCGCTGACGGTGGTCCTGGTCGACGTCGCCACGAGCATCCGCGTCGGGGTGGTCTTCGATCTCTGCTTCGTCGTGTTGTGCATCGCGCTCGCACTCGCGGTGCGGCCCGACGACTTCTTCGTGGTCGGCGTGCTGCCACCGCTGCTGATGGGCGGGCTGTTCGTGCTCCTGGCCATGACCACCCCCGCCTCGATCGGGGCGGCCGACGACGGTCTGGTGCAGGCGACCGTGTCGGGGCTCTCCCACCACAGCGTCGCGCTGATGGCCGGCTACGCCCTGTGCCTCGGCGTCCTTGCCGTTCGCCAACGCGTGGCGGCCATCCGCGAGGCGGAGGCTGAGCGGGCTTCCAGCTAGGCGACGAACCGGTCGGGGTCGCCGGCTCCCCGGCGTACCACTTCCGGCGAGCCGGATGACCAGTCGATGACGGTGGTCGGCTCGGCAGGCGTTTCGCCCGCCTCGATCACCAGGTCGACGTCGTTGTCGAGATCTTCCTTGATCTCCCAACCCTGGGTGCGCGGCTCCTCCTCACCCGGCAGGATCAGTGAGCTCGACAGCAGCGGCTCACCGAGCTCCTCGAGGAGGGCGTGCACGAGCTTGTGATCGGGGATCCGTACGCCGACGGTGCGCTTCTTCGGGTGCAGCAGCCGCCGCGGCACCTCCGGCATCGCCGGCAGGATGAACGTGTAGGGACCAGGGGTCGACGCCTTGATCGCCCGGAACGCCGAGTTGTCGACGTGCACCAGCTGACCGAGCTGGGAGAAGTCCTTGCAGATGAGCGTGAAGTGGTGGTGCTCGTCGAGGCCGCGGATCCGGAGGATCCGGTCGCGTCCGTCACGGTTGCCGATGCGGGACCCGAGCGCGTAGCCCGAGTCAGTCGGGTAGGCGATCAGCGCGTCGTCGCGCAGCGCCTCTGCGACCTGCTGCAGCAACCGCGGCTGCGGGTTGTCCGGATGGATGTCGACGAAGCGGGCCATCAGACGCGCCCGGCCGCCTTGAGGTCGCGGCGCAACTCCTTGGGGAGCGAGAAGATCAACGACTCCTCGGCAGAGTGAACGGCCTTGGCATCGGGATAGCCGCGCTCGGCCAGGAACGCGAGCACTCCGTCGACCAGGTCCTCGGGCACGCTCGCGCCAGAGGTGACGCTGACGGTGCGAACGCCGTCCAGCCAGGACTCGTCGATCTCGGAGGCGTCGTCGACGCGGTGGGACGCCTTCGCGCCCGCCTCGAGCGCCACCTCGACCAGCCGGACCGAGTTGGAGGAGTTGCCCGACCCAACAACGATCACGAGATCGGCGTCGGTGGAGATCTCCTTGACCGCCAGCTGGCGGTTCTGGGTGGCGTAGCAGATGTCGTCGCTGGGCGGGTCGAGCAGCAGGGGGAAGCGCTCCCGGATCGCGGCCACCGTTGCCATGGTCTCGTCGACCGAGAGCGTCGTCTGCGACAGCCAGGCCACCCGGGCCGGATCGCGGACCACGATGCCCGGCACGTCGGCAGGGCTCTGCACCAGCTGGATGTGGTCGGGCGCCTCGCCCGCGGTGCCCTCGACCTCTTCATGGCCTTCGTGGCCGATCAGCAGGATGTCGTAGTCGTCGTCGGCAAACCGCTTCGCCTCGTGGTGCACCTTCGTGACCAGCGGGCAGGTCGCGTCGATCGTCTTGAGCTCGCGCTCCTCGGCCTGGCGGTGCACCTCCGGCGAGACGCCATGCGCCGAGAAGACCACGGTCTCCCCGGCCGGCACCTCGTCGAGCTCCTCGACGAAGATCGCCCCGCGCGACTCGAGGTCGGACACCACGTGCTTGTTGTGCACGATCTGCTTACGTACGTAGACGGGAGCGCCGTAGAGGTCGAGCGCCTTCTCGACCGTGACCACCGCCCGGTCGACCCCCGCGCAGTAGCCGCGGGGCGCCGCCAGGAGGACGGCCTTGTCGGCCTCCTCCGGCGTCAGAACTAGCGGCGAGCCCAGATCGGTGGTCATGCGGCGAGTCTACGGACCGGCGACATGGGGCCCGAAACGTCGGTCCCTCCCTCTAGGGTCGGCGCCATGGCCCTCGAGACCTCGCCGCAGGCACCGGCTCCGGTGCGGCAGATCGCCAACGCGATCTCCGGCTGGGTCGACCGGCTCGGCGCGGTGTGGGTCGAGGGGCAGGTGGCCCAGGTCAGCCGGCGGCCGGGGCTGCAGACGGTGTTCATCACCTTGCGCGACTCGGTGGCCGACATCTCGGTCCCGGTGACCTGCTCGCGATTGCTGTTCGACGGACTGAACCCGCCGGTGGTCGAAGGCGCCAGCGTGCTGATCCACGCGAAGCCGTCCTACTACGCCAACCGCGGCACCCTCTCCCTGCAGGCACGCGAGATCCGGCTGGTCGGCCTCGGCGAGCTGCTCGCCCAGCTCGAACGACGACGCCAGCTGCTGGCGGCCGAGGGCCTGTTCGCCGTCGAGCTGAAGCGCCGGCTGCCGTTCCTGCCGCAGCGGATCGGGCTGATCACCGCGCCCAAGTCGGCGGCCGAGCGCGACGTACTCGACAACGCCCAGCGGCGGTGGCCTGCGGTCGGCTTCGAGATCGCGTACGCCGCCATGCAGGGCCACCGCGCCGCCGCCGAGGTGATCGACGCGCTGGGTCGCCTCGACCGCAACCCCGACGTCGACGTGATCGTGATCGCGCGCGGTGGTGGGTCGGTCGAGGACCTGTTGCCGTTCTCCGACGAGGGCCTGATCCGCGCGGTGGCCGCCGCCCGGACACCAGTGGTGTCAGCGATCGGGCACGAACCCGACAGTCCGCTGCTCGACCTGGTCGCCGACGTCCGCGCCTCCACGCCGACCGACGCGGCGAAGCTGATGGTGCCTGACGTCGTCCAAGAGGTCCACGGGGTCGGCCAGGCCCGGGTGCGGATGCGGCAGGCGCTGACCGGACTGGTCGTCCGCGAGCAGGCCGGGCTCGACGCGATGCGTTCGCGACCGGTCCTCGCCGACCCCCGCGTCCTGCTCGACGCGCGCTCCGAGGAGCTGGTCATGCTCCGCGACCGGTCCCGCCGGTGCCTACGCCACGCGCTCGACCGGGCGCACGACGACATCGGGCACCAGCGGGCCCGGGCCCGGGCGCTGTCGCCGCTGGCCACCCTGGAGCGCGGCTACTCCGTGCTGCAGGATGCCGACGGACGCGTGCTCACCAGCGTCACGGGCGTCGCGGCCGGGTCGGCCATCAGCATCCGCGTGGTCGACGGCCGCGTCCATGCCGACGTGACGTCCACCGACCAGATCGATCAGAAGGAATCCGATGGCTGAGCCCCTGAATGACGCAGCCCCGTCCTACGAGGAGGCCCGCGAGGAGCTGCTCGACGTCGTACGCCGCCTCGAGACCGGTGGCAGCACGCTCGAGGAGTCGTTGGCGCTCTGGGAGCGCGGCGAGGAGCTGGCGCGGATCTGTCAGGACTGGCTCGACGGTGCCCGCAAGCGCCTCGACGCCGTCATCCAGAACGGGACGGAGGCGGGGCCGACAGCGGACGAGCCGTGAGCGACTCCACCAGCTGCTCGATGTCGGCGCGGCTGGCGGATCCGTAGACGAGCACGGTCAGGTCATCCACCTCGGCGACGTAGGCCAGGTCGCCGCCCGTGTCGCTGTAGGTGTGCCAGGTCGGCGCGACGGACCCGGACACCTCGAACGCATCGCCCTCCTCGGTCTCCTCTACGACGTACTCCTTCAGGAGGTCGTCGACGGAGTCGTCCTCCTGCCGGACGCCGAGGAACTTCTCGTCGGCCGTCAGCAGCGTCAGCCCGAACCCAGGCGGTTGCCCGGGCGTCACCTCGGCGCCGGTCGCCTGCCAGCCTCCGGGAAGCGTGGCCGGGTAGACCGGCGACAGCCCGGCGTCCTGGGCCTGCTTCACCTTCTCCAGGTAGTCGACCGACTCCGGCTCGACCTCCACGTCGGTGCTGAGGAGCGAGCGGAACACGACGAAGGCGACCACAGCGGCCACGGTCACGACCATCGCGATGACCAGTCCACCGGGCGATCGCTCGTAGCGACCGCCGCCCTCCGTCTGACTCACGGGACAATCCTCACAGACCCCCGCTCGGGGCCCGGAGACGGGCAGGAATGAACCGCAGTCGCGGAGACATTGCCCATCACTCGCCGCAAATGCGCCATAGTGTCACCGTGACGGCATATCGAATTGCGGAAGCGGCGGATTTGCTGGGCGTCAGCGATGACACGGTGCGCCGCTGGGTCGACGCCGGGCGGCTACCGACGGAGACCGCCGAAGGCCGGACGGTCGTCGCCGGTGCCGATCTGGCCGCCCTGGCCGAGTCGCTGGCCGACCAACCCGACCGGGAGCGCACCCGAGCGTCTGCGGTCAGTGCCCGCAACCGGTTCACGGGGATCGTCACGAAGGTCACGAAGGACACCGTGATGGCCCAGATCGAGCTGATCTGCGGTCCCTACCGGGTGGTCTCGCTGATGAGCACGGAGGCGGCGGACGAGCTCGGCCTCGAGCCGGGCGTGCGGGCCATCGCCTCCGTCAAGTCGACCAACGTCGTAGTGGAGCGTCCCTGATGAGAAGAATCGCCACCCTGGCCACCACCCTTCTGCTGGTGCTGCCACTAGCAGCGTGCGGCGACGACGACGAGGACGGCGGAAGCGGTGACTCCGGCGGCGACCCGAAGGAGCTGACCGTCCTGGCGGCCGCGTCGCTGACCGACGTCTTCGAGACGATGGCCGACGACTTCGAGGCCGACAACGACGCGGAGGTCACGTTCTCGTTCGGGTCGAGCACCGGTCTGGCCGAGCAGGTTGCTGACGGCGCGCCAGGCGACGTGCTGGCAACGGCCGATCAGACCTCGATGCAGGTGGCCGAGGACGCCGGCGTGACCGGCGACGTCGAGACCTTCGCGACCAACGTGCTGGTGATCGTGACCCCGCCCGACAACCCGGCCGGCATCGAGAGCCTCGCCGACCTCGAAGGCGCCACGTGGGTGCGCTGCGCCGACGACGTGCCCTGCGGACGCGTGGCGCTCGGAGTGCTCGAGGCCAGCGGCATCACCGCCGAACCCGCCAGCCTCGAGGAGGACGTCCGGGCAACGCTCGACAAGGTTGTGTCGGGCGAGGCCGACGCCGGCCTGGTCTACGCGACCGACGCGGTTGCGGCCGGCGACTCGGTGGCCACGATCGCGATCCCCGGAGCCGAGGAGCACCTGACGTCGTACTTCACCACCACGCTCGAGCAGGCCGAGAACGCCGAACTCGCTCAGGCGTGGGGCGACTACCTGACGTCGGAAGATGGCCAGGCCGCGTTGACAGAGGCCGGCTTCGGCCTGCCATGAGGGATCCCTTGGGCAGACCGCCCGTCGCGCTGATGGTGCCGGCCGTTCTGGCGGTGCTCGTCCTGGTCGTGCCACTCGTGGCGATGGTCGCGGAAACCGACCTGCCGGGACTGTGGCGCCAGCTGGGCACGGAGCCGCTGCGCGACGCGCTCCGGCTCTCGGTGCTCACCTCTACGGCGGCGATGCTGATCTGTCTGGTGCTCGGGCTGCCTCTGGCCTGGCTGCTCGCCAAGGTCGACTTCAGGGGTCGTGGGTTGCTGCGAGCCCTGGTCACGGTGCCCTTGGTGCTGCCTCCCGTGGTGGCCGGCATCGCGTTGCGCGCTGCGTTCGGACGATCCGGTGTGCTGGGTGAGCCGCTCCTCGAAGCCACTGGCTTCGCGTTCCCCTACACGACCTGGGGCGTGGTGCTGGCGCACACGTTCGTCTCGCTGCCGTTCGTGGTGATCAGCATGGAGGGCGGGCTCCGCTCCGCGGGCAGTCAGTACGACGCCGCCGCGGCCACCCTCGGCGCCAGCCGCTGGACGGCGTTCCGTCGGGTGACCGTGCCGCTGGCAATGCCCGGCATCGCCGCCGGGATGGTGCTGGGCTGGGCCCGGTCCCTCGGCGAGTTCGGGGCGACGATCACCTTCAACGGCAACTACCCCGGCACCACGCAGACGATGCCGACCCTCATCTACGTCACCCGCCAGTCCGACACCGACGCCGCCCTGTCGCTCAGCCTGGTGATGCTGGTGATCTCGATCGGGATCCTGGTCGCGCTCCGGGACCGATGGCTCGGGCTGGGCATGCGATGACCGGCCTCGACCTCGAGCTCAGCGTGCCGGGCCGGCTCGACGTGGCCCTGGCCGCCGAGCCCGGTGACGTGGTCGCGGTGATCGGCCCGAACGGTGCCGGCAAGACCACCCTGGTGCACGCGCTGGCCGGGCTCGTGCCCGCCGTCGGCTTCGCGCGCCTGGGCGGCGTGGACCTGCTTGAGCAGCCCGCGCAGGACCGCCGGGTCGGGATGGTCTTCCAGGAGCAGGTGCTCTTCCCGCACCTGACGGCTCTCGACAACGTCGCCTTCGGACCCCGGGCCCGGGGGGCCGCGCGGGCCGAGGCGCGGGCCGCTTCCCGCGAGTGGCTAGAGCGGCTCGGGATCGGCGAGCTGGCCGACCGCAAGCCGGGTGAGCTTTCCGGCGGCCAGGCCCAACGGGTCGCCATCGCCCGGGCTCTGGTCACCGATCCGGCGCTGCTGCTGCTCGACGAGCCGATGGCCGGCCTCGACGTCGGGGTGGCGGCGGAGCTGCGGATCGAGCTGACCCGACACCTGTCGTCGTACGACGGCATCACCGTGCTGGTCACCCACGACGCCCTCGACGCCCTCACCCTGGCCGCCCATGTGCTCGTCGTCGAGGACGGCCTGGTCGCCCAGGCCGGGCCACCCGACGAGGTGGCCGCCCGACCGCACACCGACCACGTGGCGCGGCTGGTGGGACTCAACGTGATCCGGGACGCCACCGGCTTCCGGTCCTTCAGCCCGAGCGCTGTGACCGTGTCGCTGGCCCGACCGGAGGGTTCCGCCCGCAACGTGTGGCACGGAACCGTCCGCAGCCTCGCGCCACACGGCGATGCGATCCGGCTGCAGGTGGCCGCCGACCCCGACCTGATCGCCGACGTGACCCCGCGCGCCACCCGTGAGCTCGACCTCTCGCTCGGGCGCGAGGTCTGGCTGTCGGTGAAGGAAACCGCCATCCAGTCCTACCCCGGGCCCGCTACACCGCAGCGATAGGCTGCGCCCATGCCAGACAGCCTCGTCGTTGCCCCGGAATCGCCCGACCGCAACCTCGCGATGGAGCTGGTCCGGGTCACCGAGGCTGCCGCCATGGCCGCTGGTCGCTGGGTGGGTCGAGGCGACAAGAACGGCGCCGACGGCGTGGCCGTCAACGCGATGCGGGTGATGATCTCGAGCATCGGAATGCGCGGCACTGTCGTGATCGGCGAGGGCGAGAAGGACCACGCGCCGATGCTCTACAACGGCGAGCAGGTCGGCGACGGCACCGGCCCCGAGTGCGACGTCGCCGTCGACCCGATCGACGGCACCACGCTGGCCGCCAAGGGCATGACGAACGCCGTCTCGGTGCTCGCGGTGTCACCGCGCGGCTCGATGTACGACCCCTCCGCCGTGTTCTACATGGAGAAGCTGGTGACCGGCCCGGAGGCCGCCGACGTCGTCGACATCCGCTACCCCGTCGCCGAGAACATCCACCAGGTCGCCAAGGCGAAGGGGTCCGCCCCCGAGGACGTCACCGTCGTCCTCCTGGACCGCGCGCGGCACGAGAAGCTCGCCAGCGAGATCCGGGCGACCGGCGCCCGGATCAAGTTCATCACCGACGGCGACGTGGCCGGCGCGATCATGGCCGCCCGGCCGGACACCGGCATCGACCTGCTGATGGGCATCGGCGGCACGCCCGAGGGCATCATCACCGCCTGTGCGATGAAGTGCACCGGCGGCACGATCCAAGGTCGGCTGTGGCCGCAGGACGACGCCGAGCGCGGCCGGGCGATCGACGCCGGCCACGACCTGGATCCCGACCACGTGCTCCACACCGACGACCTGATCAACGGCGACGACTGCTTCTTCGTGGCCACCGGCATCACCGACGGTGAGCTGATGCGCGGGGTGCGCTACCGCGCCGGTGGCGCGACCACTCACTCGCTGGTGATGCGCTCCCGCAGCGGCACCATCCGCTCGATCACCTCGGAGCACAAGCTCGCGAAGCTACGCGCCTACTCCGCCGTTGATTTCGAGCACTAGGCGATCTCGAGCGTCTCGGCCGCACTCAACGCGCCGACCTTCTGGGTGAGCGCCTCGAGCACGATCGAAATCACCCGCGGGTCGACTGCCATGCCGACGTGCGAAGCGGTCACCTCGACCGCCGCCGCCTCGGGGTCGACGCAGGCGTGCCAGTCGACGATGCCGTCGCGCTGGGAGTAGATGGCCGTGAAGTCGACACCGCTCGGCATCGGCGCGCGGCTCTCGTCAAAGCTCTGACGGGCGCAGGTGCCGGCCACGCACTCCTCCGACATCAGCCCCGGCAGCCCGGCGCGGCTGAGCCGCACCAGCATGTCGACGCCGCGCGACAGCACCATGTGGTGTGCGCCGGGCGCCAGCATCGGGCTGCCCATGGTGACGATGCTCGAGATCAGGTCGGGACGGCGTACGGCGAGCCCGCGCGCCAGCATTCCGCCGAGGCTGTGCCCGACGATCTGGACCCGGGTCCCGCGTCGGATGGCGATCGACTCCAGCCGCGTCTCGAGCTGGGCGGCGGCGTTGAGGGTGCAGCCGACGTTCGCGTGAATGTGCGAGCGGTAGGTGCGGAGACCCTCCTGGCGCAGCGCCCGTCGCATGAAGGCGAGGGTGGCGTCGCCCGCCATGAAACCGGGCACGAGCAGGACCGGGTCGGCCGGCAGCCTGGTGGCCCGGCCGGCGTACGGCGTCGCCCGGCGGGTGTGCCTCGCCTGCCGAGTAGCCAGCGCGTAGCGACCGGCTTCGGCGACCACGCTGCCCTCGCGAAGAACGGCGCGGGCGCGGGGCGGCGTGAAGCCCTCCGGCAGCAGGAACGACGCCAGCGTCGAGTCACTCACGCTGTTGACGCTACCCGGAGGTAATACGGAATCGCGCGCTTTCGGGCCCGGTTCCCAACCGTTTCCCTATCGTGATGTTGACTTCAGCCATGCGTTCGACACCCCGCCCGGTTCCCGAGTCCGACGCCCCGCAGGCGTCCGAGGAGCTCTTCGCTCCGATCGGCCCCGGCGTCGAGCTCTGCTACCAGACCTTCGGGGACCCCGACGGCGACCCGCTGGTGCTGATCATGGGCCTCGGCGGACCCATGATCTGGTGGGACCCCGACCTGTGCCGGATGCTCGCCCAGCAGGGTTTCTACGTCGTCCGGTTCGACAACCGCGACACCGGCCGGTCCAGCCGAGTGGGTGGTCGGGTGACCCGGCAGATGCTGGTCCGGGCCGCGGCCGGCCTGCGGGTGAGGAGGCCGTACTCGCTCGAAGACATGGCCACCGACACGTTCGGGCTGATGGACCACCTCGGCCTGGAGTCGGCGCACGTGGCCGGGGTGTCGATGGGCGGCATGATCGCGCAGCACATGGCGATCGCCCAGCCGCGGCGGGTGCGTTCGCTGACCAGCATCATGTCGACGACGGGCAAGCGTACGGTCGGGTGGCAGCACCCGTCCCTGATCCCGACCCTGATCGCCTCTCGCGGCCCGGACCGCGAAGCCTACGTCCAGGGGAGTGCGGCGGTGTGGCGGCTGATCGGGTCGCCGGCCTATCCGCTGCCGCCGGAGCGCACCGAGAGCCGGGCCGGAGACACCTACGACCGCGGCGTCAGCGCAAGCGGTGTGCTGCGCCAGATGCTGGCCGTCGTGACGCAGTCAAACCGCGGCCCGCGGCTGCACAGCCTGCACATCCCGGCCATGGTCATCCACGGCCTCGCCGACAAGATGGTGCACGTCTCCGGCGGCCGGGCGACGGCGGCCGCGATCCCCGGCGCCGAGCTCCTCCTCATCGACGGGATGGGCCACGACCTGCCTCCCGCACTGTTCGACACCTTCGTCGGTGCGATCCGTCGTACCGCCGACCGATCGGTCACGTAGCACCGTCTTTACCTCCCGTCTAGTGGTAGACAAAACGCCGTAGTGGGGCAAATGTGTGACGCAGACCACGAACGGGAGGATCCATGGTGAACCGCTCGGGAGGAGCGCGGGCTGACACCGGCGGCCGGCGCAACCGGCTGCGCCGCGGCCTCGGGATGAGTGTCGTCGGCGTGCTCGCCGCAACTCTGTTGAGCGCGTGCGGCGACGACGGAAAGCCGACGCTCCACTGGTACGTGAACCCTGATGGTGTCGACACCTTCGAGACGTACGCGAAGTCGTGCGCCACCAAGGACTACGACATCTCGGTGGAGCTGCTGCCGTCCGGCGCAACGGACCAGCGCATCCAGCTGGCCCGCCGACTCGCGGCCGAGGACTCCTCAACCGATCTGATGAACCTCGACCCCGTCTTCGTGGCGGAGTTCGCCAACGCTGAGTGGCTGGCCGAACCCCCCGAGGACCTCTCGTCCGAGATCCTCGGGAGCGTCGAGGGTGACGGCGACTACCTCGCGGGCGCGGCCGAGACCGTGATCTGGGAGGACAAGGTCTTCGCGATCCCGCTGTGGGCCAACACCCAGGTGCTCTGGTACCGCAAGTCGCTGGCGGAGGCTGCCGGGCTCGACATGAGCCAGCCGGTGACCTGGGACCAGGTGATCAAGGCCGCGTCCGACAACAACGGCAGCGTCGGCGTCCAGGCCAACAAGTACGAGGCCTACGTCGTGCTGATCAACGCGCTCGTCCAGGGTGCGGGCGGCGACATCGTCTCCGACACCGAGGCCGGCCGCGACACCAAGGTCGACATCGACTCCGACGCTGGACGAGACGCAGCACAGGTCATCAAGACACTGGCCGACTCCAAGGCCGCCCAGTCCGACCTCTCGGTCTCCAACGAGGGCACCAGCCTGGGCCGGATGTTCCCGGCCGATCCCGCCGCGCCCCAGGGCGCCGGTGAGTTCATGCTCAACTGGACGTTCGCCTACAAGTTCTACGAGGGCCTGATCGACACGGGAGAGATCACCAAGGAGCAGTTCGACGACCTCGGCTACGCCCGCTACCCGGAGACGGTCGAGGGCGAGCCCTCGAAGCCTCCGATCGGTGGCATCGACATCGGCGTCGGCGCCTACTCGGACAACCCGGACTTCGCGATGGAGGCCGCGCAGTGCATCACGTCGACGAAGGCCCAGGTCGACCTCGCTCTCAACAACGGGCTGATGCCGTCGACCAACTCGGCGTACGACGAGGTGGCCGCCGCAGGCGACTTCCCCGAGGACCTCATCGAGCTCTACCGCACCAGCGTCGACGAGGGCGGTCCGCGGCCGAAGAGTGCCTTCTACGCCCTCATCTCCAGCGCGATCCAGTCCCGCTGGCACTCACCGGCATCGGTCGACCCGGGCTCCACCCCGAAGGACTCGGCTGACTATCTGCAGGACGTCCTCGAAGGGAAGGCGCTGCTGTGAGCACGGCGACCGCACCGGCACCGACCGGCACCAAGCCGGTGACCAGCGACCGGTCCAGGGCCGAGAACAGGCTCGGCCAGAAGCTGATCGCACCGGCCATCGTCCTGATGCTGGTCGTGACCGCGTTCCCGATGCTCCGGGCGATCTATCTGTCGGTCTTCGACTACTCGCTGACCGCTCCGGACGACCGCGACTTCATCGGGTTGTCCAACTACCTGACGGCGCTGACCGACCCACTGTTCTGGCAGACCACCGGGATCACTGTGGTCTACATGGTGGTCACGGTGGCGGTCGAGCTGGTGATCGGCTTCGTGTTCGCGATGGTGATGCACCGGGTGATCTTCGCTCGCGGCGTGATCCGTACGTCGATCCTGATCCCCTACGGCATCATCACCGTGGTCTCGGGCTTCGCCTGGCAGTTCGCGTTCACCTCGACCAACGGCTTCATCAACGGCTGGCTGCCCGGTATCGACGCGGACTTCAACTGGTTCGGCGAGACCAACTCGGCGGTGATCGCGATCATGGTCTCCGAGATCTGGAAGACCACGCCGTTCATGTCGCTGCTCCTGCTCGCGGGCTTGGCGCAGGTGTCCGAGGACATGCTCGAGGCGGCCAAGGTCGACGGCGCCACCTGGTTCCAGCGGCTGTGGAAGGTGATCATCCCGAACATGCGGGCCGCGATCATGGTCGCGGTGCTGTTCCGGGCCCTGGATGCCTACCGCATCTTCGACAACATCTTCGTGATGACCAACGGCGCCCAGAAAACCGAGTCGATCAGCTTCCTCACCTATAGACAGACCATCGAACAGTTCCAGCTCGGGATGGGCTCGGCGCTCTCCGTGCTGTTGTTCCTCTCGGTGCTGCTGGTTGCGTTCCTGATCATCAAGTTGTTCAAGGTCGATCTGGCGCAAGCACGGCAGGAGAGGTGACGCAGATGAAAAAGCTCGGAGTACCTCTCGGTGTGCTGGTCATCCTCGTCTGGTGCCTGCTGCCCGTCGCGTGGATCATCTCGCTGTCCTTCAAGTCCGAGGAGTCGATCACGGCCGGCAACCCGGGCTTCTTCCCGGGCGACGGCACGTTCGCCGGCTGGGACAACTACAACAAGGTCCTCACCGACGACCTCTACGCGTTCTTCCCGCGCGCCATCCTCAACTCGATCGGCATCAGCCTGATCGCGACCACGCTGAGCGTGATCGTGGCGACGCTGGCGGCGTACGCGATTGCGCGGCTGGAGTTCAAGGGCAAGAAGCTGGTCCTGTCGATGTCCCTGGCCATCGCGATGTTCCCGGTGGTGTCCCTGATCGGCCCGCTGTTCGACATGTGGCGGACGTTCGGGATCTACGACACCTGGCCGGGGCTGATCATCCCCTACATGTCCTTCACGCTGCCGCTGGCGATCTGGACCCTCTCCGCGTTCTTCCGCGAGATCCCGTGGGAGATGGAGCAGGCCGCCCAGGTCGACGGGGCCACGTCGTGGCAGGCGTTCCGCAAGGTGATCGTGCCGCTGGCCGCACCGGGTGTGTTCACCGCGGCGATTCTGACGTTCTTCTTCGCCTGGAACGACTTCGTGTTCGGGATCTCGCTGACCTCGACCGAGGCCGCCCGACCGATCCCGGCCTCCCTGGCGTTCTTCGTCGGCCAGGACCCGTTCAACCGGCCGGCGTCCCTGCTCGCGGCGGCCGCGGTGCTCGCCACCATCCCGATCATCATCATCGTCCTGCTGTTCCAGCGAAAGATCGTCGCGGGGCTGACCTCCGGCGCAGTGAAGGGTTGATACCTGATGGCTTCCATTGACATGCGGAACATCGTCAAGCAGTACGGCGACGGGTTCCCCGCCGTGAACGACGTGAGCATCGACGTGCAGGACGGCGAGTTCATGATCCTGGTCGGCCCGTCTGGCTGCGGGAAGTCGACGCTGCTGCGGATGATCGTCGGCCTGGAGGACATCACGTCGGGCGACATGATGATCGGCGACAAGTTGGTCAACGACCTTGCTCCGCGCGATCGCAACCTCTCCATGGTCTTCCAGAACTACGCCCTCTACCCGCACCTGTCGGTCTACGAGAACATCGCATTCCCGCTCCGGCTGGCCAAGGCCGACCAGGCGACCGTCGACGAGAAGGTACGCGCGGCCTCGAAGACGCTGGACCTCGACGAGCACCTCGACCGCAAGCCGGGCAACCTGTCCGGCGGTCAGCGGCAGCGGGTGGCGATGGGTCGCGCGATCGTGCGCGACGCCGACGCGTTCCTCTTCGATGAGCCGCTGTCGAACCTGGACGCCAAGCTCCGCGGCCAGATGCGCACCGAGATCGCCCGGTTGCAGAAGCGACTCGGCATCACCACGGTCTACGTCACCCACGACCAGACCGAGGCGATGACGCTCGGTGACCGGGTCGCCGTGCTCAAGCGAGGCCTGCTGCAGCAGCTCGCCACGCCACGTGAGCTGTACGAAAACCCCGGCAACCTGTTCGTCGCCGGCTTCATCGGCTCGCCGCCGATGAACTTCCTTCCGGCGACGGTCGAAGGCACCTCGGTGAAGCTGCCGTTCGGTTCCGTCCAGATCCCCGCCGACAAGGCGGAGAAGGCCAAGGGTCGAGGGTTGCTCATCGCGGGCATCCGTCCCGAGCACTTCGAGGACGCCTCCGTGGTCGACTCCTCACGGGAGGGATCGACGTTCCGGGCCAAGATCGACGCCACTGAGTGGCTCGGCAACGAGGCCTACGCCTACATTCCGTTCGAGGCCCCGCCGGAGGTGCAGGAGCAGCTCGAGCAGCTCGAGCGGGACCTCGACGGCGAGTCGCTGCGCACCCAGCTGGTGATCTCCCTCGACGGCACGAGCAAGGTGGCCGCGGGTGACGACGCCGAGATCTGGGTCGACACCTCGAAGATGCACCTCTTCGACCCCGCCACCGGCGAGAACATCACCGTCGACCTCTCGAAGGCCGGCCGGGTGCCGGAGCGGATGGAAGCCGCCCCCGCTTAACCCGCCGAGCCGCGGACGTGCTTGCGCTCGACGTTGACGCCACCCCAGATCGCCCGGCCCCTGATCCGGACCGTGGGCGAGGTGGCGTCGAGCTTGGCGGCGACGAGACCCGAGGGTGCCGAGTAGCCACCCATGAAACCGGAGGCCTCGATGACCACGTTGGCGTTCGGGCCGACGACCACGGTCGCGCCGCCGAAGAAGGCGTTGATCGTCAGCACGACCTCTGTAGCCGAGAACACCGCCTCACGGAAGTCGAGGTAGGCGCCGCCGAGCATCGTCAGCACGCTCATCTCGGTCGGCACCACCCACACACCGCTGCGCTCGAGCTTCCTCAGGACGGCTCGGTGACGCTGCGGCCCCGGAGGGTGGTCGCGGAGGCTCGGCAGGTCGTGCGTGAGCGGGGCCAGGTCGGCAAAGGTGCGGGCGGCGTACGCCGCGGCAAGCCGCTCGTCCAGCTCCTCGAGATCGATCCGGCCGTCGCCGGCGGCCTCGCGCAGGTGCTCGGCCACCTTGTGGCGGTCGGCGTCCGAGATGCGCAGCTGATCCGGATCGGTCACCACGCCAGGGTAATCGGGTGCTACGCCAGCCCCACCAGCTGCTCGATGAGCGCGGTCACCTTCGCCGGGTCGTCGAGATGGACCGCGTGCCGCAACGCGACCGCCTCGAACCGACCACCCGGCCACGCGGCGGCGTACTCCTTGCCGAGCTCGACGTAGAGGTCGGATGTCTTGGAGCAGGCCCCGACCTCCCCTTCGCACTGGGTGACATCCGAGTGGAGCAACGTCAAGGGGGCGTTGGGCGCGGGGGCGGAGTGCAGCTGACCCTCGCTGGTCGACCAGTCGATCGACTCCGGGTTGTCCCCGCGGAAGAACGCCTTCTCTTCAGCGACCTCTGGCTTCGTCAGCAGCGGATATGCGCGGGTGACCCAGTCCGTGGCTAGTGGCGGGGGGTTCATGGCGAGCACCCCCGTGACCTCGTCGGGATACTCGCGGGCGAAGTGCATCGCGAAGAAACCACCAGCGGACGTGCCTGCGAGCACGTACGGCGGAGCGACGTCCGCAGCCTTCAGCAACCCGTGCAGATCCTTCACGACATCCGTCGAGGTCCGCGGTGTCGGCGCGACGCCGCTGCGGCCCACGTTCGCCCGGTCATAGGTACACGTGGTCGTCTTCGCGGCCAGGGCGTCCTGGATCCCTTCGAAGTCGCTGCGCGGGTCGCCCTGGCCGGGCTCCAGGATGACCGTCGGCGAGCCGTGGCCGCGGCAGTCCAGGTACAGCTCCCGTCCTCCACGTCGTAGAGCCCGGCGGTCCCGGCACCGGCCTCGGCGCCGATGACGGTCTGGATCGTCTCGGCGATGACCGCCGGCGCGTTGAGCGGGATCCGGTGGTCGCACTCGCACGACACGAGCTCCCCCTGCGGCAGGCTGTCGACCCACGCCACCACGCGTCGCCGGTACTCCTTCGGCGACCACTCGGCCGGGAGATCCATCTCCTCCGCGAGGATGTAGTGCACCGGGATGCCGGGCAGCTTCTCCTCCAGCTGACGAGCCTGCGCGTAGCCCTCGTAGGCGTCGAGGTTCTCGCCGTTGGCGTTCATCTCCGCGCGGACTGCCGACACGGTGGACGGTGGGTCCAGGGAGGTTTCCAAGGTCAGCGTGCTGTCGGCCAGCACCAGACCCGAGACCTCACCGGGATACGACGCGGCGTACATCTCGGCCAGGAGGCCGCCGTAGGAGTGGCCGACGAGGACGTACGGCCCGCCGTCGCCCACCTCGGCCAGCAGCGCGTGCAGGTCTGCGACGCTGTCGAGGGCACTGTGCCGCGCCGGGTCGTCGTCGCTGCGCCCTACGTTGAGCCGGTCGTACCAGCAGGTCCGCGCGTCGCCCAGCCCTCCGATGGTCGGCAACCAGTCCTCACCCGCACCTCCCAGACCGTGCAGGAAGACCACGGTCGGGCCGGTGCCTTCGTCGGGGCAGTCCGCATAGAGCGAGTGAGCTCCTACGTCGACCAGGCCGCCGGACTCGCCGCTGCTCTCGGTCGGGGTTGCGGAGGGTGCGGACTCCGTGGACGGCTCAGCGTCGGCCGGGGCCTTCGGGTCAGATCCGCACGCCGCCAGGGTGCCGGCGAGTGCGGCGTACGCGACGACGCGCGCAGCCACCTTCAATCCTCGTGCCATCTCGTCCTCATCCTTCGGTGTCGGGCGTGGGTTGCCAGGTGCCGTGGGTGTAGATCCCGCCGTTGGTGATCTCGATCGGGTCGCCACCCACGGCCGGGATCGCCCAGAGGCTCCGCGACAAGCTGGTCACCGCGGTGAACACGATCCACTCCCCGTCGGGTGTGAACTGCGGCTGTGTGGCTCGCAGCTCATCGCTGGTGAAGTCGGTCAGCTGCTCGCGCCCGGAGCCGTCGGGGTGGATCCGGTAGAGGTGTGACGCTCCGGCGACGCCCGCGGCAAGCGGGTGGGTGGCGAACACGATCCACTCGCCGTCGGGAGACCAGTCGGACTCGCCCGCTTCCATGGCGGGATCGGTGAGGCGACGCTCGTCGGTGCCGTCGGCGTTGATGACGAAGACGGCGGTGACAGTGGCCTTGCCGTCCATGGAGGGCTGGCGCCAGTAGGTGAGCCGGGTCCCATCGGGCGACCACCGCGGGTTGTACTCACGGTCGCACTGCGGCTTGGTGTTGCTGGTGACCTGTCGCACCTCGCCGGTGGCCCGGTCCCCGATCCACAGTGAGCAGTCCGCCGGCAGGTCGTTCGTGAACGGGGCCATGGCCCGGATGAACGCCACCTGCGACCCGTCCGGTGAGTAGACCGGCTCGTCGTCCCCGGCGCACGGAAGCGTGCAGTCGAAGAGCTGGCGAGAGGTGTCGGAGGCCAGGTCGTACTCGAACAGCGGTTCCTCGGTGTGCCCGTCGCCCCTCGACGTCACGACGAGGTGGGTTCCGTCCGGAGACCAGTCCGGAAGCAGCGCGTTCGGCAGGTCGGTGACGATCTGGTGGTCCTCGGTGCCGTCAGGGTGGACCAGCCAGACGCCTTCGACTCCCGTCCTATCCGTCTGGTAGGCGAGCCACGAAGTGTCACCGGAGAACGGGTGCGGGGCCGCAGGCGACGTCGAGGGGCTGGGCGACTGCGAGCTCTCTGCGTCGTCGGACGCTGGCGTGTCCGAGTCGCTCGAGCAACCGACGGCGAGCGTCGCGACCAACACAGCGGCGAGGAATCGGATCATGGTTGGCACTCTTCTCGGATCCCGTCCTGGATTCGTTACGAACCGTGAGGCTCTTCACATTCCGCGCGCGATGCAGCAATGTGGACCCGAGGCCGATCGTCCTCGGCCGCTCCATTGGAGGTAGGCCGTGACGTCAACCATCACTCGCTTCGATGCCAAGCCTGCGCCGTGCGGAAAGCAGTGCGACGGGGAGCATCATCAGACCGAGGACCAACAAGGCCTGATCACCCTCGACGAGCGCTTCTCGTGCGGATGTCACACCCACAAGGAAGAGTTCCACGACGGCAGCGTCCACCTGATGTCGGTCCACCACAGCGGCAAGGTCCTGATGGACGAAGAGCTGCGAGGTGAGTGACCCAATAGTCCGGGCCGCTCACGACGTGCTGATCGTGGGCGGCGGCGGAGCAGGGCTGCGTGCCGCGATCGCCATCGCGGAGACCAACCCAGAGCTCGACGTCGCCGTGATGTCGAAGGTCTACCCGATGCGCAGCCACACCGTGTCCGCCGAAGGCGGCGCGGCCGCGGTGATCGCGGCGGACGACTCCATCGAGGAGCACATCTACGACACGATCTCGGGTAGCGACTGGCTCGGCGACCAGGACGCCATCGAGGCCTTCGTCAACGAGGCGCCGCGAGAGCTCCTTCAGCTCGAGCACTGGGGCTGCCCATGGAGCCGGCAGCCGGACGGACACGTTGCCGTCCGACCCTTCGGCGGCATGAAGAAGCAGCGCACCTGGTTCGCGGCGGACAAGACCGGCTTCCACATGCTGCACGCGCTCTTCCAGACCTCCCTGAAGTACAAGGAGGTCAAGCGCTACGACGAGGTCTTCGTCACCAAGCTTCTGGTCGACGACGGCCGGGTCCACGGCGCCGTCGCGGTCGGCCTGATGACCGGGAAGATCCAGGCGGTCACGGCGAAGTCCGTCATCCTGGCGACCGGCGGCTGCGGCAAGGTCTTCCCGTTCACCACCAACGCCAACATCAACACCGGCGACGGCATGTCCCTTGCCTACCGTGCGGGCGCGCCACTGAAGGACATGGAGTTCGTCCAGTACCACCCCACCGGCCTGCCGTTCACCGGCATCCTGATCACGGAGGCGACCCGGGCCGAGGGCGGCTGGCTGCTCAACAAGGACGGCTACCGCTATCTCCAGGACTACGACCTCGGGAAGCCCACCCCGACGCCGGAGCTCAGGAGCATGGAGCTCGGCCCGCGCGACCGGTTGTCGCAGGCCTTCGTGCACGAGGTCGAGAAGGGCCGCACGTCGGACTCACCCTGGGGTCCCGTCGTCCACCTCGACCTACGTCATCTCGGCGAGGAGCTGATCGAGGCCAAGCTCCCGTTCGTCCGCGAGCTGTGCCTGAAGTACGAGCGGATCGACCCCGTCCACGAGCTGATCCCGGTCCGCCCTGTCGTGCACTACATGATGGGCGGGGTCCACACGGACATCAACGGCGCGACGCCGCTGGCAGGTCTCTACGCCGCGGGCGAGACCGCCTGCGTCAGCATCAACGGGGCCAACCGGCTCGGCTCCAACTCGCTGCCGGAGCTGCTCGTTTTCGGCGCGCGGGCCGGGCGCGCCGCCGCGGAGTTCGCCACATCAGCCGGCCCGGCGCCGGCCGCCATCGAGGCCCAGGCGGCAGACGAGGTACGCCGCCTCGAGCGCGACGTCATGGGCCGGGAGCAGGGCACCGAGCGGGTCTCGAAGATCCGCGACGAGATGCAGCAGACCATGGAGGACGCGGCCGGCATCTACCGGACCGGACCCGCCATGGCCAAGGGCGTGGAACAACTGGCGCAGCTGCAGGAGCGGGTCCTGAAGACCGGGGTTGCCGACACGAGCCGATCGTTCAACACCGAGCTGACCGCCCAGCTGGAGCTCGCCAACATGCTCGACATCGGCGAGACCATGCTGCAGTCCGGGCTCCGGCGCGAGGAGTCGCGAGGCGCGCACCAGCGCACCGACTTCCCGGCGCGCGACGACGACCGCTTCCTCATGCACCAGCTGGTGCACCGCGAACCCGACGGGTCGCCTCGGGTCGAGTCCATGCCCGTGACCATCACCCGCTGGCCCCCGGGCGAGCGCACCTACGGAAGGTAGCCATGGACGACAGCATCCGGCTCGAGGTCACGCGGTTCCGGCCCGACACCGACAAGGAGCCAAGCTCGCAGGAGTACGACGTACCCCTGCGCAAGGAGTGGACGGTCCTCGACGGCCTCAACTACGTCAAGGACGAGGTGGACACCACCCTGTCCTTCCGGTGGTCGTGCCGGATGGGCATCTGTGGCAGCTGTGGCATGAACGTCAACGGGGATCCCAAGCTGACCTGCGCCACGTTCCTCGACGACTACGCGCCCGGTCCGATCAAGGTCGAGCCCCTCGCCAACTTCCCGGTGGTGCGCGATCTCGTGGTCGACATCTACGACTTCATGGACAAGCTGCCACGGGTCAAACCGTGGATCATCCGCGACGACGACGTGACGGAGATCGACGGGGAGTACCTCCAGACACCCGACGAGCTGGACGCCTACAAGCAGTTCAGCATGTGCATCAACTGCATGCTCTGCTACTCGGCCTGCCCGGTCTACGGACTCGACCCGACGTTCATCGGCCCGGCCGCGATCGCCCTGGCCGAGCGCTACGACCTCGACTCGCGCGACCAAGGGGCGCGCGAACGGCTCGACGTGCTGATCGAGCACGAGGGTGTCTGGGGCTGCACGTTCGTGGGTGAGTGCACCCGGGTCTGCCCCAAGCACGTCGATCCGGCCGGTGCGATCCAGCGCTACAAGCTGAAGGCCGCCAACGAGAACGTGAAGGCGTTCCTGCTCCCGCGAGGAGCCGCGAAATGAGCGACGAGGTCCTCGTCTACCGCCCCAAGATGTCGGTGTGGTGGTGGACCAAGAGGCGCACCTACTTCCTGTTCGTGATGCGCGAGCTGAGCAGCATCTTCGTCGCCTGGTTCGTCCTCTTCCTCGTCCTGCTGATCCGCGCGGTGACCGACAGCGAGGAGGCGTACAACGACTTCCTCGACTGGGCGGCGTCGCCCGTGCTCGTGGTGATCAACATCGTCACCTTCGCCTTCATCGTCCTGCACACCGTGACCTGGTTCCTGCTGACGCCGCAGGCGATCGTCCTGAGCGTGGGCGGCCGCCGGGTGCCGGGCCCGGTGATCATCGCCGCCCAGTACGCCGGGCTGGCAGTGGTCTCGGCGTTCATCTTCTGGCTGGTGACGCGGTGACTACCCCGGCGCCCAAGAAGCGGATCGAGCCACTCGTCTGGATGACGTTCAGCGGCGGCGGCGTGACGGCCGCGATGTTCCTCCCGATCCTGACGTTCCTCTTCGCCTTCGCGTTTCCCCTGGGCTGGATCGACCCCCCGGACTACGACCACCTCCTCGCCGTCCTGGGCAACCCGATCACGTTCCTCGTGCTGCTCGGGCTGTTCGTGGTGATGCTGGTGCATGCCGCTCACCGGTTCCGCTACACGCTCTACGACGGGCTGCAGGTCAAGCACAAGGGGCTCACGGCGGCGCTCTGCTACGGCGGCGCGGCCATCGGCGCCTTCCTGACCTTGAGCATCCTGATCAGGACAACCTGACCAGCCGAGCGGACCCGCCGACGGCGTACTCTCTGGAGCCGTGAGCACTGCTGCCGAACCCGAGTTCCGCTACTCCGACCTGCTGCCGATCGGCGCGGACGAGACGCCCTACCGGCTGGTGACCACGGAGGGGGTCGAGACGTTCGAGGCGGACGGCCAGACCTTCCTCCGGGTGGCGCCCGAGGCGATCCAGCGGCTGACCGCCGAGGCGATGCACGACATCTCCCACTACCTCCGGCCCGCGCACCTCGCGCAGCTGCGCCGGATCATCGACGACCCCGAGGCGTCGGGCAACGACCGATTCGTCGCGCTGGACCTGCTCAAGAACGTCAACATCTCCGCGGGCGGCGTCCTCCCGATGTGCCAGGACACCGGCACCGCGATCGTGATGGGCAAGAAGTCCGAGGGCGTGCTGACCGGCGCCGACGACGGCGAGGCGATCTCGCGCGGCGTCTACGACGCCTACACGAAGCTCAACCTCCGCTACTCCCAGCTCGCGCCGCTGTCGATGTGGGACGAGAAGAACACCGGCACCAACCTGCCCGCGCAGATCGAGCTCTACTCGACCGCGCAGGGCCCCAAGGGTCCGGAGTACAAGTTCCTCTTCATGGCCAAGGGCGGCGGCTCGGCCAACAAGTCGTTCCTGTTCCAGGAGACCAAGGCGGTGCTCAACCCGGTCCGGATGCTGGAGTTCCTCGACGAGAAGATCCGGTCCCTCGGCACGGCCGCCTGCCCGCCGTACCACCTGGCGGTCGTGATCGGCGGTACGTCGGCAGAGTTCGCTCTGAAGACCGCGAAGTACGCCTCGGCCCACTACCTCGACCACCTGCCGACCGAGGGCACCATGGCCGCCCACGGCTTCCGTGACGTCGAGCTGGAGGAAGAGGTCTTCAAGCTCACCCAGTCGTTCGGCATCGGAGCGCAGTTCGGCGGCAAGTACTTCTGCCACGACGTCCGCGTCGTACGGCTCCCCCGCCACGGCGCCTCCTGCCCGGTCGCGATCGCGGTCTCCTGCTCGGCCGACCGCCAGGCGCTCGGCAAGATCACCGCCGAGGGCGTCTTCCTCGAGCAGCTCGAGGAGGACCCCGCGCAGTACATGCCCGACGCGGGTGTCGCGGAGGACATCGCGGGCGGCGAGGTGGTGCGGATCGACCTCAACCGGCCCATGCCCGAGATCCTGGCCGAGCTGTCGAAGCACCCCGTCAAGACCCGGCTGTCGCTGACCGGGCCGCTGGTCGTTGCCCGCGACATCGCGCACGCCAAGATCAAGGAACGCCTCGACGCCGGCGAGGAGATGCCCGACTACCTGCGCGACCACGCCGTCTACTACGCCGGCCCCGCGAAGACTCCCGAGGGCTACGCCTCCGGCTCCTTCGGACCGACGACGGCCGGGCGCATGGACTCCTACGTCGAGCAGTTCCAGGCCGCGGGTGGTTCGCTCGTGATGCTGGCCAAGGGCAACCGCTCCAAGCAGGTCACCGAGGCCTGCCACACCCACGGCGGCTTCTACCTCGGCTCGATCGGCGGCCCGGCCGCCCGCCTGGCCCAGGACTGCATCACCTCGGTCTCCGTGCTGGAGTACGAGGAGCTCGGCATGGAGGCGGTCTGGAAGATCGAGGTCGAGGACTTCCCGGCGTTCATCGTGGTCGACGACAAGGGCAACGACTTCTTCACCGACCCCTCCGGCGCCGTCACGGTGCCGATCTCAGGGGTTAGGGTGCGCTCGGCTCAGTAGGGCGGGGGGCCCGCGTTTTGTCGCTGCTTCATCACGGTATGCAGGTCAACCGTCGCTTCCCGTGGTGAGCAACCCATGGGAAGCGGCTACTCGGCTACATACCGTGATGAAGCGTCCGAACGCCGAGGCGCCTCGCTCGACCGTGGCGAGCTCGACAAGATCATCGAGCGGTCGCTCACCCAGGTCGCGCCGGCACCGGCAGCGGTGCCTGCTCTAGGGACCTACGAGCGGGAGCGCGACGAGCGACAGCAGCACTACAACGAGCGCTACACGGGCGCCCCGCAGCAGAGCTACAAGAAGAAGCGCAAGGAGAGCTGGCTCAGCGAGCTGTTCGACTGAGCCCTCCCTTACCCCGACCAAGCGGCCGGGCAGGATAGGCGCCGTGGAGTACGTCGAGATCGCGCGCGCCGAGTCCGACCGCGGCGAGCTGGTGCTGCGTGAGCGCCGGCCCGAGGACGGCCCGACCTCGCTGGAGCTGCGCGCCAACGGTGTGTTCGTGATGGACACCCTCGAGTTCAGCTCCGAGAAGGCGCTTGCCACCGCCGCCCTGGCGGTGGTCGAGCAGCCGAGGGCCGTCGTCGTGGGCGGCCTGGGTCTCGGCTTCACGATGCACGAGGTGCTCGCCGACTCCCGCGTGGAGAAGTGCTCCGTCGTGGAGGTCGAGGAGGCGTTGGTCGGCTGGATGCGCGACGGCACGGTGCCGCACGGCCCCGCCCTGCTCGCCGACGAGCGGGTGTCGGTGGTGGTCGCCGACATTGCTGTCGCCATCGCCGAGGCCAAGCCGGCGACGTACGACCTGATCCTGCTGGACGTCGACAACGGGCCCGGCTATCTCGTCCACGACGCCAACGCCGCCCTCTACGAGGAGGGGTTCCTTGCCGCCGCCCGCGCCGTGCTGCGCCCCGGTGGTGCGCTCGTGGTGTGGTCGGCCGACCGGGCGCCGGCCCTGGAGGAGTCGCTCCGGGCCACGTTCGACGAGGTCGAGGCCGCGGCGCGGGACGTGTTGCTCCAGGGACGAGACGAGCACTACTGGCTGTACGCCGCCCGGGTGGCCGCCGCATGACCGGCGGCCGCTACGTCGCCCTCGGCAGCTCGATGGCCGCGGGGCCGGGCATCATGCCGCGCGCGCCGGGGAGCCCGCGGCTGGCGATGCGTTCGGCGCGCAACTACCCGCACCTGCTGGCGGCGGACCTCGACCTCGAACTCGTCGACGTCAGCTACTCCGGAGCGACCACCGCCCACGTGCTGACCGACGAGCAGAACGGCACGCCACCCCAGGTCACCGCGCTCGACGGCTCCGAAGCGCTGGTCACGATCACCATCGGCGGCAACGACATCGGCTACGTGCCGGCGCTGATGGTGGCCACCCTCCCCCGCGCCACCCGCCTGCTGCCGGTCGTCGGCGGTGGTCTCCGCGACCTGCTCGACCCAGACGCCCGGGAGCGCGCCCTCAGCACCGTCGAGGCGTCTCTGGTCGCCGTCGGCGCCGCGGTGAAGGAGGCGGCGCCGCAGGCGCGGGTGCTCTTCGTCGAGTACCTCACCCTGCTGCCACCGGCCAGCCAGAAGGCCCGGCCGCTGCGCACGTCGTACGCCGATCTGGGGCGGCACCTCGCCGACCGCCTGGTCGAGCTCACGGCGACCGCAGCCGCTGCGACCGGGTGCGAGGTGGTGCCGGTCGCGGAGGCGAGCCGCGACCACCACGCCTGGTCGAAGGATCCGTGGACGGTCGGCGCCGCGCTGCCGCTGCCGCGGCGGCCGATGCCCTACCACCCCAACGCCGCCGGGATGCGAGCCGTGGCGACCCTGATCCGCGAGCACCTGACCAGCTAGTCACGGGGCAAGGGCTAGGGTCGAATCGTGAGCGAATGGCGCACCGAGCACGACTCCATGGGTGAGGTCCGGGTCCCGAAGGAGGCGCTCTGGCGGGCGCAGACGCAACGCGCGGTCGAGAACTTCCCGATCAGCGGCACTCCGATCGAGCCCCGCCTGATCCACGCCCTCGGGCAGGTCAAGGCGGCGGCTGCCGCGGTCAACGGCGAGCTCGGCGTGCTCGAAGCGGACGCGGCCGCCGCGATCGTGGGGGCCGCGCAGGCAGTAGCCGACGGGCAGCATGACGGCGAGTTCCCGATCGACGTCTTCCAGACCGGTTCCGGCACCAGCTCCAACATGAACGCCAACGAGGTGATCGCCGGACTGGCCGGCGAGGGCGTCCACCCCAACGACCACGTCAACGCCAGCCAGTCCAGCAACGACGTCTTCCCGACCGCGATCCACGTCGCCGCGACGTTGGCCGTCGTAGAAGATCTGGTGCCCGCGTTCGGCGTACTGGCGGGCTCGCTCGAGGCCAAGGCCGCCGAGTTCGCCGACCTGGTGAAGTCCGGCCGCACCCACCTGATGGACGCGACACCGGTGACGCTCGGGCAGGAGTTCGGCGGCTACGCCGCGACCGTCCGCTACGCAGTCGAGCGGCTGGAGGCGGTGCTTCCGCGCGTGCGCGAGCTGCCCCTCGGCGGCACCGCGGTCGGCACCGGCATCAACACCCCGGACGGCTTCGCGGCGCGGACGATCGCCGTACTCTCCGAGCGGACCGGTCAGGCGTTCACCGAGGCCCGCAACCACTTCGAGGCGCAGGGCACCCGAGACTCGCTGGTCGAGCTGAGCGGCGTACTCCGGACCATCGCGGTGGGGCTCACGAAGATCTGCAACGACCTGCGCTGGATGGGCTCCGGCCCGACCACCGGCCTCTCCGAGATCCATCTGCCAGACCTCCAGCCTGGCTCGAGCATCATGCCCGGCAAGGTCAACCCGGTGCTCCCCGAAGCGACGCTGATGGTGTGCGCGCAGGTGATCGGCAACGACACCGCGATCACCTTCGCTGGCGCCAGCGGCAGCTTCGAGCTCAACGTGGCGATGCCGGTGATCGCCCGCAACCTGCTGGAGTCGGTGCGCCTGCTCTCGACATCGAGTCGGGTGCTGGCCGAGCGATGCGTGGACGGGATCACCGCCGACGCCGAGCGGATGCGCCGCTACGCCGAGTCGTCACCCTCGGTGGTGACGCCGCTCAACAAGTACATCGGCTACGAGGCCGCGGCGAAGATCGCCAAGCAGGCGCTGGCCGACGCCGCCACCATCCGGGAGACGGTGATCGCCCTGGGCTACGTCGAGCGCGGCGAGCTCACCGAGCAACAGCTCGACGAGGCGCTCGACGTCGACTCGATGACGGGTCGATAGCGCCGAAGTGCGCGAAGTGGTTGGCCGAAGTGCGCGAAATTCCGACCCAGAATCACATCTCGCGCGCAACTTCCCGCACTTTCGCGGGTAACTTTCCGCACTTCGGGGGGAATTTCCCGCACTTCGTGCCCGCTCAGTACCAGCCGTGGGACTGGCTGTGTCCCCAGGCGCCGCACGGGCTGCCGTAGCGGTCCTCGATGTAGCCGAGGCCCCAGCGGATCTGGGTGACCGGGTTGGTGGCCCAGTCGGACCCGGCGGAGGACATCTTCGAGCCGGGCAGGGCCTGCGGGATGCCGTAGGCCGAGGAGTACGGGTTGTTGGCGCTGACATTCCAGTTCGACTCGCGGGTGTAGAGCGAGTCGAGGCAGCCGAACTGGTCGGATGAGAAGCCGAACTCGGCGAGCAGCGCTCGGGCGATCTCGCGCGGGTCGCCGTCGGACAGGTCCTGCGTGCCGGTGACGGCCTTGACCAGGTCGACGGACAGCGCGGCCTCCTTGACGGGGTCGGCGGTCTCGCGGCGGTCGGAGGAACGGGAGACGAGCGGTGCGCGGTCGGCGAGCTCGTCGGCCGCCGGAGGTGCCGGCGCGGCGGCGAGCGTGGCGCTGTCGGTCCCGGAATCGGCCAAGGTCTCGACGCGCAGGTCGGTGGCCGCGGTCTCGCCGGCGTAGCTGTCAAAGGGCTTCACGCCCGCGGCCGCGATCGTGGTGACCGGGCTGGCGATCAGGCCGCCCGAGATCGTGGCACCGGTGGCGGCGACGGCGACCGAGGACAGGACCACGGTGTTGCGCAGCGCCTTGCGAGGTGCCTGGACGAGGAGATGGCGCGGCGGAACCGCTCGGTGCTTCGGTACGTGTTTTACGTGCTTCGACACTGGCTGGCGTTCCCCGGGGAATAGGTGGCGTGCAGGTGTTCAATCGATCGAAGGACCCAAAGGTCACGGTTCGATCTCGGGTCACCCTGCCCGACCCATCAGGCCCGTGCAAACCGAATGGGTTAATTCACGGGTCAACTAGCTGGCGGCGCGCCTCGTGTGTCCCAGTGGTCACACGAGACCCACCCGAGTCAGACCGTGACGTGCTCCAGCATCTCGGTCACCAGCGCGGCGATCGGCGATCGCTCGGAGCGAGTCAGCGTGACGTGGGCGAAGAGCGGGTGGCCCTTGAGCTTCTCGATGACCGCGACGACGCCGTCGTGACGACCGACCCGCAGGTTGTCGCGCTGGGCGACGTCGTGGGTGAGCACCACCTTCGAGTTGGCGCCGATCCGGCTCAGCACGGTGAGCAGGACGTTGCGCTCCAGCGACTGCGCCTCGTCGACGATCACGAACGCGTCGTGCAGTGAACGCCCCCGGATGTGGGTCAGCGGCAGCACCTCGAGCATGCCCCGGTCGAGCACCTCGTCGATCACGTCCTTCGAGGTCATCGCGCCGAGCGTGTCGAAGACGGCCTGGGCCCAGGGCGACATCTTCTCCGACTCCGAGCCGGGCAGGTAGCCGAGCTCCTGGCCACCGACCGCGAACAGCGGCCGGAAGACCACGACCTTCTTGTGCTGGCGGCGTTCCATCACGGCCTCGAGGCCGGCGCACAGCGCCATCGCCGACTTGCCGGTGCCGGCTCGGCCGCCGAGAGAGACGATGCCTACCTCGGGGTCGAGGAGCAGCTCGAGGGCGATCCGCTGCTCAGCGGAGCGGCCGTGGATGCCGAACGCCTCGCGGTCGCCGCGTACGAGCTGGACCGACTTGTCGGGCGCGACCAGGCCGAGCGCGGTGCCGCGGTCGGAGAGCAGCACCAGGCCCTGGTGGCAGGGGAAGTCGCGGGCCGCCTCGAGGTCGAGGGTGCCGTCGTCGTAGAGCTCGTCGAGCTCCTCGGCCGTGACGTCGATCTCCGCCATCCCGGTGTAGCCGGTGTCGGAGTCGCTGATCGTCTCTCCGCGGTACTCCTGGGCGTCGAGCCCGACCGCGGATGCCTTGATCCGCAGCGGCAGGTCCTTCGAGACCAGCGTGACGTCGTAGCCCTCGTTGGCGAGGTTGCGCGCGACGGCCAGGATGCGGGTGTCGTTGTCACCGAGCCGGAAGCCGGACGGGAGCGACTCGGCGTCGGTGTGGTTGAGCTCGACGCGGATCGTGCCGCCCTCGTCGCCGATCGGGATCGGCTGGTCGAGGCGCCCGTGGATGATGCGCAGCTCGTCGAGCATGCGTAGCGCCGATCGTGCGAAGAACCCCAGCTCCGGGTGGTGCCGCTTCCCCTCGAGCTCCGTGATCACGACGACCGGCAGCACGACCTCGTGCTCGGCGAACCGCCGCAGCGCGAGAGGGTCGGCCAGTAACACGCTGGTGTCGATCACGTAGGTCCGGGTCTGAGCCTGAGTCTCCGAATGAGCCTGCACTGGGCACCCCTTCACGTGACCGCGCGCGCACTCAGCGCCCGGTCCTCAGTCGACGCTGTTGAACCGGGTTTCGACATTGAGCCGGGCCCGAACGCCGGAGTGCCGGCGTCCTGTCGCGCGGCGGGCTGCTGCCTGCCAGGCGAGTGGGTCGTGAACTCTCACGAACGGGCCTCCCGATGTGACGGGCTGTCCCACCCGTCATTGGAGAGAACGTACGTCTCGCAGGAGGTCGTGCCGAGGCGACACGCCCGAACGTGGGGTGACGGCTGGATGACGCTCCTGTGACGCTGGTCAGGCGCCGTGCCGGCGCTCGCGCAGCGCGTAGGCCCGCATGGCACGCAGGAAGTCGACCCGCCGGAAGTCGGGCCAGTAGGCCTCACAGAAGTAGAACTCCGACTTAGCGCTCTGCCAGAGCAGGAAGCCGCCCAGTCGCTGCTCGCCCGAGGTGCGGATCACGAGGTCGGGATCCGGCTGGCCCTTGGTGTAGAGGTGGTCGGCGATGTGCTCGACATCGAGGATGCTGGCGAGCTCCTCGAGCGAGGTGCCCTTCTCGGCGTGCTCGTAGAGCAGCGACCGGACGGCGTCGGTGATCTCGCGGCGACCGCCGTAGGGAACGGCGATGTTGACCAGCATGCCGTTGACGTCGCTGGTCGCCTCGGCTGCGGCCTTCAGGCGCTCGGCGGTGCTCGCCGGCAACAGGTCGAGGGCACCCACCGGGTGTAGGCGCCAGCGGCGCTGGTCAGCCAGCGACGCCACCGCCTCCTCGATGATCTGCAGGAGCGGCAGGAGCTCGCGCTCCGGGCGGTTGAGGTTGTCGGTGGAGAGCAGCCACAGGGTGACCACCTCGACGCCGAGCTCGTCACACCAGCCCAAGAGCGGCTCGATGTTGGCCGCGCCAGCGCGGTGACCGTGGGCTGTGTCGCGACCCACAGCCTTCGCCCAGCGCCGGTTGCCGTCGAGCATGACGCCGACGTGCTGCGGGAGGTTGTCGGGCATCCGGCGCATCATCCGGGCCTCGTACGCCGGATAGAGCACCTTCCTCAACCCGCGCTTCCAGTCCGCCACACGGAGCATCGTAATGCCGTGAGGTCCCTCTCGTTCGGCACTACTGCAGCCGGGCTGCCGGTACCTTCGAGTCATGAACGACGCGATCCGGGTCGGGCTGGAGTCGTTGAGTGACACCTTCGCCGATGCGAAGCCCAAGCTGAGGGGCTGGCTGCACCTCAGCGTCACGCCGCTCACCCTTGCCGCAGGGGTCGTGCTCATCGTCCTCTCGCCGACCGCGGCCACCCGCGTTGGCTCCGCGCTGTTCGCGGCCTCGGCGCTGCTGCTGTTCACCGTCTCCGCCGTCTACCACACCGGCACCTGGTCGCCCCGGGTCTGGGCAACGCTGCGGCGGATGGACCACGCCAACATCTTCGTGCTCATCGCCGGCTCCTACACGCCGTTCAGCCTGATCCTGCTCGACGGCGCGCAGCAGGTCGTGCTGCTCTCGGTCGTGTGGGGCGGCGCCATCCTCGGCGTCCTGTTCCGGGTGTTCTGGACTGACGCGCCGCGCTGGCTCTACACCCCGATCTACATCGCGCTGGGCTGGGCGGCCGTCTTCTTCATCCCCGGCTTCTTCCGCGGCGCGACCGACCTCGGCCTCGGCATCGGCATCGCCGTCTTCGTGCTGATCCTCACCGGCGGCCTGCTCTACACGCTGGGCGGCGTCGTCTACGGCTTCAAGCGTCCCAACCCCTCACCCCGCTACTTCGGCTTCCACGAGGTGTTCCACAGCTTCACGATCCTGGCCTTCACCTCGCACTACGTCGGCGTCTCGCTCGCGACGTACTCGCTGCGCTGACCCACCCGCCGAGTCGGCGCAACTGCTCGCCTGCTGAACGAGATCCGGGTAGCGCTGGCGACGCTGTCACCCCGGCAGCGCACGGCCATCGCCCTGCGCCACGTCGAAGACCTGGACCTCCGTCAGATAGCCGAGCGGATGGGGTGCGCCGAAGGTACGGCGCGCAGCTATCTCTCCCGCGGCAGCGAACGACTTCGCGACTACGCACGAGCGGCGGGCATCACCGTCGAGGTCAATGCGAACCCGGGACCCTGGAACTGTCGCCCGACCGACGAGGGCGAGATGACTCCTCCCGAGGTCGAGGCATTCAAGAACCAGGCTCTCGACAACGCGCAGGTGAGCATCGACGCCGACAAGTCCCGCGCCCACGTGGTCATCCCCGAGGACGCCAGCGTGGTCTACGAACTCGATGTCCGCCCGGCCGGCCCCGACGACTACGAAATCGTCTCGGTCGTCCGCTGCGCGGGCTGACCTACTTCTTGTTCTTGGGGATCATCGAACCCCGACCGTGGAGCATGGTCATCATCGAGGCCAGGCGCTGCTCGTGCTTCTCGGTACGCCGGAACGAGGTCAGCGGCATCATCGGCTTGAAGCGCTGCCGCGCGATCGCCTTGGGATAGGTGAACTCGCGGAGGCCGTCCGGGCCGTGGATCCGGCCGAACCCCGAGTCGCCGACGCCGCCGAACGGTAGCGAGGGCACGCCGGCGAAGGTGATCACGCCGTTGATCGCGGTCATGCCGGCCTTGATCCGCTCGGCGAGCTCCATGCCGCGCGCCTTCGAGAACACCGTCGAACCGAGGGCGTAGCGGGTGCCGTTGGTCTTCTCGATCGCCTCGTCCATGTCGCGCACCTTGGCCACGGTGACCGTCGGGCCGAAGGTCTCCTCCTGCACGGCCAGCGAGTCCTCCGGTACGTCGACCAGGATCGTCGGCTGCACGTAGCGGTCGCCGACGGCGTCGATGCCGCCGACCACGGCCCGGCCGCCTTTGTCGAGAGCGTCCTGGATGTGGCTGCGGATGATGTCGAGCTGCTTCGGCATGGTGATCGGTCCGAGCTGAGCCCCGGCCGTACCGTCGGCGCGGATGTCGCGCGCCTTCGTGGTCAGCGACGCGAGGAACTCGTCGTACACGCGCTCATGCACGTAGACCCGCTCGACGCCGGCACAGGTCTGCCCGGCGTTTCCGCAGGCGCCCCAGAGCGTGGCGTCCGCGGCCGCGTCGATGTCGGCGTCGAGGTCGACGATCAGTGCGTCCTTGCCGCCCGCCTCGATCACGACGGGCGTCAGCGTCTCGGAGCAGGCGGCCATGACGCGCTTTCCGGTCTCCGTCGAGCCGGTGAACGCGACCTTGTCGACACCGGCGCGGCACAGCGCGGCACCGGTCTCGCCCAGCCCGGTCACGACCGTGAGGACGGGCCGGCCGACCGACTCGAGGAAGGTCTGCGCCAGCCACTCGCCGACGCCGGGCGTGTACTCCGACGGCTTGAACACGACTGCGTTGCCGGCTGCCAGCGCGTACGCGATCGAGCCCATCGGCGTGAAGACGGGATAGTTCCAGGGACCGATCACGCCGACGACGCCGAGCGGGCGGTACTCGACCGATGCCGACTGGTTGGCCATCACCAGGCCCGACGGCACCTTGCGGCGCTTCAGGACCTTTTCGGCGTGCCCGCCGGCCCAGGCCAAGTGGTCGATGGCCAGCGCTGCCTCGAGCATCGCGTCACCATGGGGCTTGCCGGTCTCCTGATGCATCAGATCGGCGAGCTGGGCCAACCGGCGCGTGATCACGCCCTTCCAGGCGGACAGGTGTACGTCGCGCTCGTCGTAGGACAGCGCGCCCCACCACGCAGCTTCTTCGTGTGCGCGGTCGACCGCGGCCTGCACCTCCTCCGCTGTCGACACCGGGTGGGTGCCGACCACGTCACCGGTGGCCGGGTTGAGCGACTCGAACGTGCTCGCGGTGGCTGGGCGGGCTTCAGTCTGGGTCATCTCGCACTCCTGATCAGGTCGGACGCCTTCTCGGCGACCATGATGGTGGGGGCATTGGTGTTGCCGCGCGGCACGGCCGGCATCACCGACGCGTCGACGACGCGCAGCCCGTTGACGCCGTGGACCCGCAGCTCCGCGTCGACCACGGCGTCCTCGCCCGTGCCCATCGCGCAGGTCGACACCGGGTGATAGATCGTCTGCCCCCAGGTGCGGATGCGGTCGAGCAGGTCGTCGTCGGTCGGGGAGTCCGGCAGCTGCCAGGGCCGGTCGAGGTACGCCGCCAGCTCGCCCTGGGTGCAGATCTCCCACGTCCGGCGCATGCCGACCAGGAGGGCGTCCAGGTCGGTCTGGTCCTCGAGGTAGGCCGGGTCGATCTCGGGCTGCCAGGTCGGGTCGGCCGAACGCAGCCGGATGGAGCCGCGGCTCTGCACACTCACCAGCCCTGGTGCGGCGGTGAACATCCGGCTGGTCGGCTCGTGGAAGCCGTTGTCGTAGAAGCCGGCCGGCGCCACATGGATCTGCAGGTCGGGCGCGGGCAGGCCATCGCGGCTGGTGAGGAACGCGCCGGCCTCGGCCACGTTGGACGCGAGCGGGCCCGTGCCGCGCAGCTTCCAGCGAGCGAAGCTGCGCAGGTTGTTGAGCTCGCCCAGGTCGGTCGTGCCCCGGGTGTGCCACAGCAGCGGCACGAGCACGTGGTCCTGCATGTTGGCGCCAACGCCGGAGAGCTCGACCTTGCTCTCGATGCCGTGCTCGGCCAGGTGCGCCGCCGGTCCGACGCCCGAGATCATCAGCAGCTGCGGGCTGTTGATCGCCCCGCCGCAGAGCAGCACCTCGCGCGTGGCGGCGACGGTGTGCTGGGCGCCGGCTTGGCGGAAGGTCACGCCGGTCGCCCGGTCGCCGCTGATCTCGACCCGCGCCGCGAAGGCGCCGGTCGCGACCTCGAGGTTGGGCCGGCCCCGCGCGGGCTTGAGATAAGCCTCGTTGGTCGACCAGCGGCGGCCGCCCTTGCAGGTGACCTGGTAGAGCCCGGCGCCTTCCTGCTCGGCGCCGTTGAAGTCGTCGGTGGGCTTGATCCCCGCACTCACCGCGCTCTGCACGAAGGCGTGGCTCAGCTCGTGGGTATACGAGCGGTCCTCGACGTGCAGCGGCCCGGAGGTGCCGTGCAACGGCGCGCCGAGTCGGGTGTTGGCCTCGGAGCGCATGAAGTAGGGCAGCACGTCGTCGAAGCCCCAGCCGGCGGCGCCGTACTGGTCGCGCCACCCGTCGAAGTCGGCGCGGTTGCCGCGGATGTAGACCATCGCGTTCATCGACGAGCAGCCGCCGAGCGCCTTCATCCGCGGCCAGTAGGTGCGGCGGCTGTGCAGCTGCTTCTGCTCGGTGGTCGTGTAGTTCCAGTCCCACTTCGTCTTGAACTGGGCAGCGAACGCCGCAGGGATCATCACCTCGTCGGCGTCGGCCTCGCCACCCGCTTCGAGCAGCAGCACCGTGGTGCCGGCGTCCTCGCTGAGCCTCGCGGCCAGCACCGCGCCCGCGCTACCTGCACCGACGATCACGTAGTCATAGGCGTCCGCGCTCACATCGCCGAACGTACTCGCTTCACCGTCTCTGTGACAGTGCTGGTGTGAGCGTCTCAACGCTCGTCACCGGGCGCTCGCAGACGAAGCCACGGCACACGTACGCCGAGGGAAGGCCGTCGACGAGCACCCGTCCGTCGAGCAGCGGGATGCCGGAGTCGGGGTCGCCCACGACGACCACGGCTCCAGCCCGACCGCGGGCCGCCCGCTCCAGCGCGTCGCGCTCGGAGCCGGCCGGTCCGACCACTGCGACCTCCAGCGGTCCGTCGAGCATGGTGACCGCCGCGGCCAGGGACCAGCCGGTGAAGCGTGGTGCCCGTTCGGCGAGGCCGGCGACCGTGGCGATCGCTTCCTCGGCAGCGCTTCGGTAGCGACCCTCGCCCGTCATCGCGTGTGCCGTGACCAGTGCGTGCACCATCGATGACAGGCCAGACGGGCTCGCGTTGTCGCCGGGGTCGCGAGGCCGCGCGACCAGGGTCTCGGCGTCGTCGGCGGTGTCGAAGAACCCTCCGTCGTCGGACCGGAAGTGGACAAGCGCGGTGTCGATGAGGGCCCGAGCGTGGTCCAGCCACGCGACGTCTCCCGTGACCGCGGCGAGAGAGAGAAACCCGGACGCAACGCAGCCGTGGTCCTCGAGAACGCCGGCATGCCTGCCGGCGACACCGCTGCGCGAGACGCGGAGCAGCCGGCCGTCGACGAAGTGGAGCCGGCTGAGCAGGCGACCCGCCGCGACCGCGGCCTCGACGTACTCCTCGCGTCCCAGCAACCGACCCGCGTCGCAGAGCCCGCTGATGGCGAGTCCGTTCCAGGCGGCCACGACCTTGTCGTCGAGCTCCGGGCGGACCCGGGCCTCGCGGGCGGCGAGCAGCCGCTCCCGGACGTGCTCCAGCCGCTGGGCACCCGGTCCCTCCGGGTCGGCCGGCAGCTGCAGGGTCGACGCCCCGTGCTCGAACGTGCCGCCCTCGGTGACCTCGAAGACCTGCGCCGCCCAGGCGCCGTGATCGGGGCCCAGCACCTCGAGCAGCTCGGCCGGCGTCCAGGCGTAGAACTTCCCCTCCACACCCTCGCTGTCGGCGTCGAGAGCCGAGGCGAAGCCACCCTCGGGCGTACGCAGCTCGCGCAGCATGAAGTCGGCGGTGCCGGCCGCGATCCGCTCGCCTAGCGGACCTCCCCAACGGGCGTAGAGCCCGACCAGCTGCGCGTTGTCGTAGAGCATCTTCTCGAAGTGCGGCACCACCCACTGCGCGTCGACGGAGTAGCGGGCGAACCCGCCGCCGAGCTGGTCGTAGATGCCTCCGCGTGCCATCGCCTCGCAGGTCGCGTCGAGCATCTGCCGCGCCGGAGTCGAGCCGTCGCGGAGCAGGAACTCGAGCACCATCGACGGCGGGAACTTCGGCGCTCCGCCGAACCCTGCGTTGCGCGGGTCGAACTCCCCCGCCAACATCCGCACAGCCGTGTCGACCTGCTCCTGACCGATCGCGCCGCCGGCCAGGGCGGCCACCTGGTTGAGGTGCTCGCGCACCGTGCCGGCCACGCGGCGTACGTCGTCACCGCGGTTGTCCCAGGCATCAACCAACGCTTCCAGCACCTGCCGGAACGACGGCGAGCCATGCCGCGGCTGGTCCGGGAAGTAGGTGCCGGCGAAGAACGGGTTGCCGTCATGGTCGAGCACACAGGTCATCGGCCAACCGCCGTGGCCGGTCATCGACGTGGTGGCCTGCATGTAGACCGCGTCGACGTCGGGCCGCTCCTCGCGGTCGACCTTGACGCTGACGAAGTGTTCGTTCAGATAGGCAGCGGTCGCCTCGTCCTCGAACGACTCGTGGGCCATCACGTGGCACCAGTGGCAGGCGGCGTAGCCGACGCTGAGCAGCACCGGCACGCGGCGGGACCGGGCCTCCGCGAAGGCCTCAGGCCCCCACTCCCACCAGTCGACCGGGTTGTCCCGGTGCTGGAGCAGGTAGGGCGACGTCGCGTCGGCGAGCCGGTTGGGCATTGGGCACCTCCGAGAGCACCGTAGCCACCGCCACGACGCGGCCGGCGCCGCCCACGTCGGTCCGCGCACTTCCAGGCGACAAGCGAGCTGCCGTCCTATCTTTCCGAGACCCCGCGGATCATCAACACCACCGTGCCCGGCACCGAGTCGTCCGAGCTCGGCGAGATGGCCGTCGACGGCTGCCACACTCACTCAGACGTGGGTCAGCAGCGACTCCGCGGTGAAGCCGGCCGCCCGCCCGTCGAACTCGCGACGGTGGCGCAGCATTGCGTGCTTGCCACCAGGGATCCGGACGAACTCGACATGGGCGGTGCGAGCCAAGTTGCCTGCGACCGCTTCGGACCTCGCCAGTGAGGCGACGCGGTCTTGCTCACCGTGCACGATCAGCACCCGGCGACCCGTGAGGTCGGCCGTGTCGGTCGGATAGACCCAGGGGTTCAGGGCGACCACCGACTCGACGGTATCCAGCTCGCCGGCCAGCAGGGCGGCCCGGCCACCGAGCGAGTGGCCGACCATGCCGAAGGGAAGGTCGCCGTACTGCTTGCGCACCTGCGCCATGGCCCAGGCGGCGTCCGCCACTGGTGTGTGGTGGGCGTCCCAGCCGCGGTAGGAGTTCAGCAGGCGGAAGACGGCCAGCCGCCCGAGACCGGCGCGTGCCACCTCACGCGCGGTCGGGATCATCCGCATCACGGAGAGCTGCGTGGGGCTCACCACCATCCGGTCGCCGCGCGACGCCCCGCCGTGCAGGACCAGCACAGCCGCCTCGGGCGAGCGTGGTCGGCCGACCGGGACGAGTCGTGGTTGCGCGTGCACGCTCACCAGTCTCCTTGACGGGTGGTCAGGAACCACCTCCTCGGTAGAGTCGAAGGATGGCCACCATCGAGCTGACCATCGAGAACTTCGAGACGCACGTGAAGGACGACGACATTCTGCTCGTCGACTTCTGGGCGAGCTGGTGCGGCCCGTGCCGGCAGTTCGCGCCCACCTACGAGGCGGCCTCCGAGGCGAATCCGGACATCACGTTCGGCTCGATCGACACCGAGGACCAACGGGAGCTCGCCTCGATGGCGGGGATCCAGTCGATCCCGACCTTGATGGCGTTCCGCGAGGGAATCCTGGTGTTCGCCCAGCCCGGAGCGCTGCCGGCGCCGGCGCTCGACCAGGTGATCGCCGGGGTGCGCGGTCTCGACATGGACGACGTACGCCGCCAGATCGCGGAGCAGCAGCCCGCGGAGGGCTGAGCTACTCCTTCGGGCTCTCGGTCGGGCTCTCGCTCGTGGTGTCCGCCGGGCCTGCCTTCGGCTTGTCCGACGGGTCGTAGAGGCCTTGTTCCTCGGCCCGCTCCGCGTTGCGCAGCCGCTTGACCAGGCTGAACGCCAGGATGACCACGGCCGCGATCAGCAGCGCGAACAAGGCGAACGCCGCCCAGCCGGCCTTGACGTCGTTCTCCTCGGGCACTGGATCGACGGCCTGCGCGACGGCGGAGGCCAGGCTGAGGAGTTCGGCGTACATGGCTGCAGTCTTTCAGGCGGGTTCGGTGATGCCGGCGAACAGGTCGTCCTCCGGGGTCTGCGAGGCGACGTGGCTCACCACGAGCTCGAAGTCCTCGGTCGGCCACACCTCCGCCTGGAGCTCGCGCGGCACCGCGAACCAGAACCCGTCCGGGTCGATCTGGGTCGCGTGCGCGAGCAGCGCCTGGTCGCGCACGCCGAAGTAGTCGGAGCAGGGCACCCGGGTGGTGATCCGGGCGTCCCACTCGGGGTCCGGCTTCCACTCCTCGAGCCGCTCCGCCCACGGCGACTCGAGGCCGTGGGCGATCATCGCGTCGTGGATGGCCTGCATCCGGGGCCGGTTGAACCCGTGGTGGTAGTAGAGCTTCAGCGGCTGCCACGGCTCCCCAGCCTCCGGGTAGCGCTCCGGGTCGCCGGCCGCCTCGAATGCAGCGACGCCGATCTCGTGGCACTTGACGTGGTCGGGGTGCGGGTAGCCGCCGCGTTCGTCGTACGTCGTGACGACGTGCGGCCGGAAGCTCCGGATCAGCCGCACCAGGGGCTCGGCAGCCTCCTCGAGCGGCACCAGGCCGAAGCAGCCCTCCGGCAGCGGCGGCTTGGGGTCGCCCTCCGGCCAGCCCGAGTCGATGAAGCCCAGCCAGTCCTGACGCACGCCCAGGATGTCGCGGGCTCGCTCCATCTCCTGACGCCGGATCTCGGTGATGTTCTCCAGCACCTCGGGACGGTCCATCTTGGGGTTCAGGATCGAGCCGCGTTCACCCCCGGTGCAGGTGACGACGTGGACGTCGACCCCCTCCGCGACGTACATCGCGGTCGAGGCAGCCCCCTTGCTCGACTCGTCGTCGGGGTGGGCATGGACATGCATCAACCGGTAGCCCGCGCGGGGTCCGGTTCCAGGGCGCTGCGACACCCGTTCATGTTAGGTGTCACGCTTTGGGGGTGACCTCGCAGGATGCCCTCGCCGGGCGGTACGGCCCCCCGTCGCCCTGGCGTCGCCGGGCCTTGCTCGGCGGCTGCGTGGCGGTGGCGGCCGTGTTCCTCGCCTGGCTGGCCTGGTCGGCGTTCGTCCACGCGACCCCGGAGGTGGAGTCGGACCTGGAGTCGTTCGAGGTCGTCGACGACCACACCGCGACGGCGGTGGTCGCCGTCGATCGCCGCGACGACGACGTTGCGGCCACCTGCCTGGTCCGGGCCTTCGCCGAGGACCACACGGTGGTCGGCGAGCTGTCGTGGAGTCCCGCCGGCGACGCCCAACAGAGCGACGACGTGACGATCCGGACCGAGCGCCGGGCGACCTCGGTCGAGCTCGTCGGCTGCACCACCGAGGACCAGTCGCGACCGCGCTGATCTGCGTCAATCGCGTTTGGTTGTTAAACTGGCAGCTCTGACCGTCCCGCCGGGGCCGACCAGGAAGGCGCCCCGCGACAGCGAGTAGTGCTTTTCATGGCACCGAGACGGCAACGCAATCCGCACCCAGCTTCACCTACAGGAGTACCCCCATGACTCAGTCGACCGAGCAGACCAAGATCTGGCTGACCGCTGAGGCCCACCAGAAGCTCCAGTCGGAGCTCGAGAACCTCAAGGGCCCCGTGCGGCAGGAGATCATCTCTCGGATCAGTGCTGCTCGCGACGAAGGGGACCTGAAGGAGAACGGCGGCTACCACGCCGCCAAGGACGAGCAGGGCAAGATCGAGGGCCGGATCCGGCAGCTCGAAGACATGCTCCGCCGCGCCGAGGTCGGCGAGACGCCGCCCGACGACGGGATCGTCGAGCCCGGCATGGTCGTCACCTACAAGTTCGTCGGCGACGACGACGACGAGGCCGAGACGTTCCTGCTCGGCGCCCGCGAGATCGAGGACGCCGCCACCGACGTCAAGGCTTACTCGCCCCAGTCCCCCATCGGCTCGGCGATGCTCGGCAAGAAGCAGGGTGACCGGGTGAGCTACGAGGTCAACGGCAAGAGCCTCGAGGTCGAGATCCTCAAGGCCGTCCCCTACACCGGCTGAGCCGACTGGGGCTACTCGATCACCCGGTAGCCGCGCTCGCGCAGCCGCGCGATCACCTTCTCGGCGTGCGGCTCACCGCGGGTCTCGAGCTGCAGGTGCACCTCCACCTCGTCGAGGTGGAGCCCTGGTGAGATCCGCTCGTGCGCGACCTCGAGCACGTTGCCGCCGGCCGTCCCGACTTCGGTGAGCAGCTGCGCCAGCCCGCCCGGCACGTCCGGAATCGTGACGTGGAGGTTCAGGTAGCGACCGGCCGCGGCCATGCCGTGCTGGATCACCTTGCCGAGCAGGATCGGGTCGATGTTGCCGCCCGAGAGCACCGCCACCGCGGGTGTCGCGAACGCCGTCGGCTGGTCGAGCATCGCCGCGACGGCGGCGGCCCCGGCGGGTTCGACGACCATCTTGGCCCGCTCGACGAGGGCCAGGAGTGCCCGTGACATCGACTCCTCGGAGACGGTGATGATGTCGTTGCAGTGCTCGCGCACCGCCGCGAAGGTGATGTCGCCGGGCAGGCCAACGGCGATGCCGTCGGCCATGGTCTTCATCTCATGGAGCGCCACCGGGAGCCCCTGCTTCAGGGAGTCCGGGTACGCCGCCGCGCCCTTCGCCTGCACGCCCACGACTCGAACGTCGGGGCGCAGCGCCTTCACCGCGATCGCGATGCCGGCCAGCAGCCCGCCACCCCCGGTCGGCACGAGCACGGTCTGGACGTCGGGTGCCTGCTCGATGATCTCCAGCCCGACGGTGCCCTGCCCGGCCACGATGTCGGGGTGGTCGAAGGGGTGGATCAGCACTGCGCCGGTCTCCGCTTCGAACGCTCGCGCGGCCACGAGGGAGTCCTCGAGGTAGCGGCCCTCGAAGATCACGTCGGCGCCGTACCCCCGGGTTGCCTTCTCCTTGGGAATGGGCGCGCCCTCCGGCATGAACACGGTCGCGTGGATGCCGAGCAGCTGGGCAGCCAGCGCGACGCCCTGGGCGTGGTTGCCGGCCGACGCCGCCACCACACCTCGGGCCCGCTCCTCCTCCGAGAGCCGCGAGATCCTGGTGTAGGCACCACGCGTCTTGAACGAGCCGGTGCGCTGGAGGTTCTCGCACTTGAGGTAGACCGGGCCACCGACCTTCGCCGACAGCCAGCGCGACTCCTCCATCGGGGTTTCGATCGAGACGCCGCGCAGCAGCTCCCGGGCCGCCTCGATGTCGGCGAGCGTGATGTCAGTCATCCGTTGGCTCCTCGACCTCGGCGCTCGCGCCGATCTCTTCATAGTCCTCTGCCAGCTCCTCCACGGGATCGTCTCCGGGGCTGGTGTGGGACGCGAGGTGCTGGACGACCGCGTTGCCGGCCGCGGCCAGCGGCACTGCTACCAGGGCACCGGCCACGCCACCGACCAGCACGCCGCACCCGAGCGCGAGGATCACGCCGAGCGGGTGGACCGAGACCCACCGGCCCATCAGGAACGGCTGCAGGATGTGGCCCTCGATCTGCTGCACCAGGATCACTCCGGCGAGCATCAGCAAGGCATCGACCGGTCCCTGGTCGACCAGCGCCACGAGGACCGCAACGCTGCCGGCCACGGTGGCACCGACCAGTGGGATGAACGCGCCGAGGAACACCAGTACGCCGAGTGCAAGCACGAACGGGACGCCGAGGATGGCGGCGACGATCATGATTCCGATCGAGTCGACCAGCGCCACGATCACCGTCGCCCGCACGAACTGGGTCAGCGAGATCCAGGCCACCCGGCCAGAGCTGTCGACCCGCTCGCGCGCCGCCCGCGGAGCGATCCGGACGAGCCACGCCCAGATCCGGTCGCCGTCGGCGAGGAAGAAGAACGTCGAGAACAAGATGATGAAGAAGCCGGCGAACACGTGGCCGACCGCGGTGCCGATCTCGCCGACGGACTTCAGGGCACCGTCGTTGGTCTGGTCGCGGATGGCGTCCTGCGCCGTCTGGATGTAGTTCTCGATCTGCGAGTCGCTGGCGTTGAGCGGGCCGTCCTGGAGCCAGTCCCGGATCTTGCCGAGCCCCTCCACGGTGGAGTCGGCGAGGTCCTCGGCTCCGGTTGCCACCTGCTGGCCGGCGAACGTCAGCAACAAGGCGATGGCGGCGAGGCCACCGAGGACCATGATGATCGCGGCCAGCCCGCGCGGCAGGCCCGCCCGGGTCATCGCGTTCACGGCCGGGCTGACCAGCGCGGTGATCAGCAGCGCGATCACCAGCGGCAGCGTGATCACCGAGAAGTAGGCGATGATCCAGAAGATGCCGTAGGTGGCCGCGCCGATGATGATCAGGCGCCAGGCCCAGGCCGCGGCGAGGTCAAGGCCCCACGGCACCTGCGCGCGGTCGAAGTTGGACGTGCCGGTCGCGATCGGGGCGGGTTCGCCGCGGCGTACGTAGCGGAGCTGCGACCACTGGCTGGCCAGGCGGTGGGCCATCGTGTCCTGGTCGGCGTCGGACTCCGCTCGGGCCCGACGCATCGGCAGCCGACGTCGCTGCTCGGCTTGCTCGGCTTGCTCGTCCGGGGTCTCGTCCGGGGCTTCGTCCTCGGCGTCGGGCGGGTCGGGCGGGTCAGCGTCGTTGCTCACGCGGTGAGCCTAAGCCGTGACCGCCAGGCTCCGGGCCAGTCGGTACGCCGCCATCGGATGGCGCGGAGCCAGCAACCCGATCGCCGCCAGCACGTAGTCGGCGTCGACGACCACCCGCGCATGCTCGGGCAGCTGCCAGCCGCCGTCGATGCCCGCGCCCACGTTGGGGGCGAGGACCCTGTCGGCGATGCCGGTGCGGCCGTGCCGCAGGGCGCCGCCCGACCCCACCACCAGGTCGACCTCTCGGAGGTCCTTGCCGGTGCGTTCGACCACCCGTCCCTCCGGGCTGACCACCACCTTCGACCGGCCGGCGTGCCGCCTGAGGGCCAGGCCGATCGCGGCTCGGGCGATCGCCTCGTCGGCGTCGCGCTCGTGGTCGGAGCTCGGCAGGAAGCCCGGGTCGTCGGAGCGCAGCCGCGCTGCCGCGGTCAGCTCGGGCAGGTCCGCCTCCTCGACGGTGGTCACCGCCGACCAGCGCATCCCGAGGTCGCCCTCGACGGTTCGAGTGACCGCGGTGGTGGCCACGACCTCCCGGGAGAGCTCTCGCCCAGAAAATGTGGCTAGCTCCGGGTCTACATCGACGACCGAGTGCACGTCCGTCGTCGCCCCACCGACATCGACGACCACGACGTCACCAACTCCCGGGTGCTGATCGTCGAGCCCGTTGGCCAGCAGCTCGACTCCGGTGAGCACCACGTCGGGCGTCGCTCCCCTGACCATCTCCACGAAGTCGGCGCGGCTGCTGAGGTGCTTGCCGCCGATGACGTGCGCCAGGAACATCTCGCGGATCGCCGCACGCGCGCTGTCGGGAGCGAGTACCCCGATCCGGGGCACGACGTTGTCCGCGATCACGTGCGGCACTTCGCCGAGGATCTTCGCGACCTCGGACTGGGCCTCGACGTTGCCGGCAACCACGACCGGTCCGGTCCAGCCGCTCTCGACGAGATCTCGCGCCGCCCCGAGCAGCACCTCGCTGTTGCCGCCGTCGGTGCCGCCGGTGAGGAGGATGACGTCGGGCCGGGTCGTGTGCCTGAGCCCGCCGTAGAGGTCGGCCTCAGGCACACGAACCGCTGCCGCGATCACCTCGACCACCTTGCCGCCGCTGCTGAGCGCCACCCTGCGGCCGGCCTCGGCGGTGACCAGCTCCTCGTTGCCGACCACGGCGATCCGCAGCCCGCCGCCCGCGCTCGAGCAGGCCAGCACCTCGGCGTCGGCGGCTCGTGGATCGGCGGCGACCAGCTCGGCCAGGCAGCCGTCGTACCCGTCGAGTACGTCGGTCTCGAGAGTCGTCGGGTGTTCGGCGGCGGCGATGACGGCGCCCGCGGTCAGGTCGACCAGCATGCGCCTTGGTGAACGTGGAGCCGAAGTCGACACAGACCGCGACGTCAGCCGAGGGCACGTTCGAGATCTGCAATCAGGTCGTCGGCGGTCTCGATGCCCACGCTGAGTCGCACCAGGTCGGAGGGCACCTCTAGGTCGGTGCCGGCGACGCTGGCGTGGGTCATCCGACCCGGGTGCTCGATCAGGCTCTCGATACCGCCGAGCGACTCGGCCAGCGTGAACACCTCGGTGCGCTCGCACACCGACAGCGCCTGGGCCTCGCCGCCGGCGACGCGGAACGACACCATCCCGCCGAACCGCTTCATCTGACGCGCGGCGATCTCGTGGCCGGGGTGCTCGGGCAGGCCGGGATAGAAGACGTGGGTCACGGCGGGATGGCCGACCAGGAAGTCGACGACCTTCTCGGCGTTGTCGCAGTGCCGGTCCATCCGGATGGCCAGGGTCTTCAGGCCGCGCAGCGTCAGCCAGGCGTCGAACGGTCCGGCCACCGCGCCCATCGCGTTGTGGTGGAACGCGATCTTCTCGGCGATCTCGAGGTCGCGGACCACGACCGCACCGCCGACGACGTCGGAGTGGCCGCCGCAGTACTTGGTCGTCGAGTGGACCACGATGTCGGCGCCGAGGGTCAGCGGCTGCTGGAGGTACGGCGAGGCGAAGGTGTTGTCGACGACCAGCAGCGCGCCCGCCTCGCGGGCGACACCGGCGAGGGCTTCGATGTCGGCGATGCCGAGCAGGGGGTTGGTCGGCGTCTCGACCCAGACCATCTTGGTCTCCGGGCGGATCGCGGCCCGCACCGCGTCGACGGCGTGACCGACCGGCGTGTAGTCGATGCCCCACAGCTTCTCGACCTTGTCGAAGAGCCGGAAGGTGCCGCCGTAGGCGTCGTTGGGGAACACCACGTGGTCACCTGGTGCCAACACCGACCGCACGATGGTGTCCTCCGCGGCCAGGCCGGAGGCGAAGGCGAAGCCGCGCTCCCCTTCCTCCAGGGCCGCGATGTTGCCCTCGAGGGCGGTGCGGGTCGGGTTGCCCGAGCGGCTGTACTCATAGCCGCCGCGCAGCCCGCCGACGCCGTCCTGCTTGTACGTCGAGGTCGCGTAGATGGGCGGGATCACCGCGCCGGTGGTCGGGTCGGGTTCGTAGCCGGCGTGGATCGCACGCGTCTCGAAGCCCGACTTGTTCCTGTGCTGCTGTTCGCTCACCCAAGCAGGCTAGTGCTCCACCCGCTGGTGACCACCGTCACGGTTGCCTCGGTCGGTCGTTGAGCCCTTCATGAGGCTTCGTGAAGCGCTGCGCCCAACGGTCGGCACGCTCGCACTGACGCTCGCTCTCGCCTCGGCGGCACCCGCCCTCGCCGACCCGGTCATCGGACCCGGGCCGCTCGATCCGGTGATCGAGATCCTGCCGCCGCTGCCGGTGCCCTACGCGCCGTACACCGGGAAGGTCTGCCGCAGCGGCTCGGACTCCTGCATCGCCAAGGTGATCTCGGAGATGAGGGGCCGACTGACCCAGCTGGCCTCGACCTGCCAGCACGATGCGATCTTCTCGCTCGCCTATCTCCGGGTCACCGAGAACGTCCAGGCCGCCCAGCAACACGGCTACTTCTCGGACCGCAGGTGGCTGAACCGGCTGGATGCCATCTTCGCGGGGCTCTACTTCGACGTGATGGACGACTGGCACGCCGGCCGGGTGAAGGACGTGCCGCGCGCGTGGAAGATCGCGCTGCAGGCCGAGGACGACAAGACCATGACCGGGCTCGGCAACTTCATGCTCGCCATGAACGCGCACATCAACCGCGACTTCCCGCACGTGCTGGCGGAGGTGGGCCTGACCGCGCGCAACGGGAAGAGCCACAAGCGCGACCACAACCGCTACAACAAGCGCCTCGACAGCCTCTACGCACCGGTCTTCGCCGAGGAGGCCAGGCGTTTCGACCCGGGCTTCGACGACATCGATGTCGGCCCCCTCGAGGAGACCGCCGCCGGAGTGATCATGCGTGGCTGGCGCGAGATGGTCTGGCGGCACGCAGAGATGCTTGTGCTCAGCCGGACGCCGGCTCAGCGACGCAACGTCGAGAAGGAGATCGAGGCGTACGCCGCCGGGCAGGCGATGTTCATCCGCGGGCTGCTGCACGCTCCGAACTCGAAAAAGCGCGACGCGTGGTGCGCCGACCACGGCATCTGATCACAACTAGGCGAGGACGACCTCGACGCCGAGGGCCTGGAAGCCGGCGACGAGCGCGGGATCGGCATCGCGGTCGGTGATCAGTCGGTCGATGCCGGTGGCGTCGCAGATCCGGGCGAACGATCGCTGGCCCAGCTTGTGCGACCCGGCCACCACGGTGACCTCCTGGGCCCGCTGGACCATCAGCGCGTTGATGCTCGCCTCGCCTTCGTGGAAGCAGGTCGCGCCAGCGTCCTCCGAGATCCCGTCGACACCGAGGAACAGGTGGTCCACCCAGAGCTCCTGCAGCACCTGGTGGGCCAGCGGCCCGACGACCTCGTACGACTGCGGGCGGGCCACCCCGCCGAGGGACACCGTCCGAATATGGGGACGCAGCACCATCTCGGTGGCGATGTTGAGCGCGTTGGTGACCACGGTCAGCGACGGCTGTTCGCCGGAGAGGAGGTCCTGGCGGGAAGCGAGCTGTCGTGCGGTGCCGGACGTCGTCGTACCTCCGTTGAACCCGACCACCTGCCCCAGCGTGACCAGGGACGCGGCCGCAGCAGCGATCGTGTCCTTCTCCTTGCCCCCACTGTTGCGATAGCGGACGGGCAGGTCGTAGGCCACCGACGACGCCACCACTCCGCCGTGGGTGCGGGTCACCAGCTGCTGGTCGGCCAGCGCCGTGAAGTCGCGGCGGACGGTCGCCTCGGAGACCCCGAGGGCAGCAGTGGCGTCCGTGACGGTGAGCCGACCGCGCTCGGCGACCAGGTCCAGCAGGGTGCGCATCCGCCAGGCCTTGTCGGAACGTTGCTCCTCCACCACGGGTTCCGGCGGGGAGTCGTTCACTTCACACCGCCTGCCGTGAGCCCGGCGACCAGTCGGCGTTCGATGATCGCGAAGAGGATGACGACGGGGACGATACCGACGACGGAGACGCCGAACACGTACTGCCACGATGTGGAGTACTGGCCGACGAACTTGGTGAGCGCGACCGACAGCGGCTGGTTCTCCGCGGTGGTGAGGATGACCAGCGACGCGGCGAACTCGTTCCAGCAGGCGACGAACGTGAAGATCACCGCGGTGACGATGCCGGGCCACACCAGGGAAGCGTGACGGTGCGCAGGGTGCGCAGCTTGCCCGCGCCGTCGAGGGCCGCCGCCTCCTCGATCTCCTTCGGCACGGAAGCGAAGAAGGAGTGCATCATCCAGAGCGCGAACGACAGGTTGAATGCCGCGTTGACCAGGATCATGGCGAGCCACGTGTCGTTGAGGTCGAAGGCCAGGAACTCCCGGAACAGACCGGTGGCCAGCACCGTCGGCTGCAGCATCTGGGTGATCAGCACCAGGAGCATGAACGCCGCCCGGCCGGGAAACGTGTGCCTCGCGGTGTAGTACGCCGCCGGCAGCGCGACGAGGAGCACCACGATGGTTGCCGAGAGCGAGATGACCACGGTGCTGACCAGGTTGTAGGGCAGCGGGGTCTCCGGCGTGCTCCACATGTCGACGTAGTTCTCGGGGTGCCACGTCTTGGGCAGATAGGTCGGCGGCACCTTGAGGATCTCGGACCGGGTCTTGAACGAGCCGATCAGCATGATCAGGTAGGGCAGCAGGAACACGAACGCGACGACCGCGCCGGCGAGGGAGAGCAGCCAGCGTGAGCGTTGCTTCCTGGGCCTACGCCGCCGGGTGCCCGGGCGGTCGATCGTGATCGACGCCATGGCTCAGTCCTCCCTCATCGGTCGGACGATCCTGAGGTAGGCCAGGATCACCACCAGCACGATCAGGAAGTTGACCACCGACAGTGCCGCTGCCGTGTCGACCTGCCGGTCGGCCTGGATCAGCTTGAAGATGCGCGTCGTCGTGGTGTCGGCGTCGTAGCCGGGGATGCTGCCGGTCATCGTGCGCAGGATCGGCAGCGAGTTGAACACGTTGATGATGTTGATGATCGTGGCCACGGCCAGTGCGGGCCGCAGGCTGGGCAGGATCACCGAGAAGTAGCGGCGGATCGGGCTGGCGCCGTCGACCTCGGCGGCCTCCAGCACCTCCTCGGGGATGCCCTGGAGCCCGGCGAGAAACACGTACGTCGTGAACGGCAGCGAGACGAAGACCGCCGTGGCCATGGACACCCCGAACGCAGAGATGGGGTGAGCGGTGAAGCCGTAGGGCTCGTCGAGCAGATGGATGTCCACCAGGAACTTGTTGATGACGCCGTAGTAGGAGTCGAGGCCGTAGTAGAGGACCACCGACGTCATCACCACGCTCGCCGCCCACGGCACGATCACCGCGAGCCGGACCAGCCGGCGCCCCGGGAACGCCTGGTTGAGCAGCTGGGCCAGCGCCAGCGCCAGGATCACGGTGATCACCACGACCCCGAAGACCCAGACGAACGTGTTGAGCAGGATCCGGTCAATGCTGGCGAGGTCGAGCAGGTTGCGGTAGTTGTCCCACCCGGCCGACCCCCGGTCGACCCCGAAGTCCGAGAGCTCCCGGGTCGACGTCCAGACCATGTAGCCAGCCGGGAAGAGGACGATGGCGCCGATCAGCAGTAGTGCGGGCGACGTCCACGGCAGCGCCGCGAGCAGCTGCCTCCTCTTCCCGGCCGACACGATCAGCCGGCCTCGTCGGCCTTGGCCTGGATCTCGGCCAACACCTCAGCGGGGTCCTTGCCCTGCGCGATCTGGCCGATCAGGCTCTGGAACGCGCCCTGCGCGGCCGACCAGGCCGTGTTGGTGCTCGGGTAGAACTTCGCGTCGGGCAGCGCGTCCAGGAAGACCTGAAGGCTGTCGTTGCTGAACGCCTCGGCACCGGACTCGGTCACCGGCAGGAACTTCTCGGTGGTCACGAAGTTGCTGTAGACCTCGGTCGAGTAGAAGTAGTCGAGGAACTCCTGGATCGACTCCTGCTTGTTGCCGTCGTTCTTGAACGCCATCAGGTGGTCGGCGACACCCAGCGTGACCGGCGAGCCGTCCTTGGTCGGGATCGGGGCAGCTCGTAGCTGAGGTCGGGGTTGTCCGTCGCGATCTGGTCGACCGTCGGCGGCAGCGCCTCGATGAAGCCGATCTTGCCCTGCACGAACACGTTGATCAGCGGCGTCCGGTCGGTCGAGCCGGGGTCGGGCTGGGTGGCGCCCTCGTCGATCATCTTCTTCATGAACGTCACCGCCTCGGTGGCCTCGGGCGTCTCGATGGTGAGCTCATCGGTGTCGCCCCAGCTGCCGCCGGCGCCGAAGTTCCAGATGGACGTCTCGGCCTGCGCCTCCTCGTTGCCGAGCGGCATGCCGTAGCCGCTGACGCCGCCACCGAGGTCGCTGATGGCCTTGCTGGCCGTGAGCAGGTCGTCCCAGGTCGTCGGGATCTCGGAGATGCCCGCCTGCTCGAGGAGGTCGGTGTTGACGAACATGGTGCGGGCCGACGCGATCAGCGGCAGGCCGTACTCGGTGCCGTCGATCGAGGCGTTCTCCTTGAAGGAGTCCTGGATGTCGTCCAGGGTCTCGGCGGAGACGACCTCGTCGGCCGGGTAGAGGAGGTCGTCGGCTACGAAGCCGGCGAAGGCGTCGATGTTGAGGATGTCCGGAGCCTCGTCCGACTGCAGCTTCGTGCGGACCACGTCGTTGATGTTGTCCCACGACTGGACCTCGAGGTTGACCTTGATGTCGGAGTGCTCGGCCTCGAAGTCGTCGATGATGCCCTCCCAGAGGGCCTGGGTGCCGTCGCTGTACGACGGGACGAGCAGGTTGATCGAGCTGGCGCCGC
>CAVWCT010000021.1:0-191043 GCA_963753565.1 uncultured Actinomycetota bacterium | reverse complement strand
CGGGCTGGGCCGGCGGCGACTCCTTGGGCACGGGGTTGCTGGTGTCCTTGGCCGGCTCGGCGGCCTTGGCGCTCGGCCGCGGCTTGGCGACCGGGGCCGGGATCGAGTCCGTCTTCGGGTCGGGGTCGGGCGCTGCCTTCGCCTCGGACTTCGGCTCCGGGCTTGGCTCGGACTTGGCCTCCGGCTTCGGCTCGGACCTTGGGCTCGGACTTGGCCTCGGTCTTGGCCTCCGGCTTCGGCTCGGAGGGCGCGGTGGTCGCCGGCTTGGCGGGTGCCGGCGAGCCGTTGCCGCTGGGGGTCCCGTTGCTCTTGAAGTATTCGACCCACGTACTGTCGACGCTTCCCGGATCGGCGTCGTAGCGCTCCCTCATCTCCTCCACGAGCCACTCGTTGGCTCCGAAGTCGGAGGAGGACGGCTGTACCGGACTGCCGGGGGAACCTGTTGGCACGACTTGCTTCGCCTCTTCCGGAGGATGGAGCGGACTGATGTGGATGCGCCTAAAGGCTAGACCCAAAGGCAATCAAATGCCCGGGTCAGGCCACCCTTTCAGGCACCCTGTTACCGGAGCCACATTTCGTGCCGTATCCCGCTCACCAAGCCAACGACCAATGCGACAAGGAGACTTCCCCCGGCATGGCTCGACCACACCGACCTGCACATCGTCGTACCGCCATGGTCGCGGTCGCGACGACGGTTCTGCTCGCCCTGACGGGTTGCTCCGGTTTCGGCGCTCGCAAGCCGGCCCCGAACGACGGGTCGTCGGCAGCGACGAACCCGGGCGATCCGCAGCCGCTGGCGACGCACACGACGATGGGCGTGATCTCCGGCAGGCTGGACAAGGCATCGCGCGAGCGGATCAAGGCGAAGGTGTCCGCGGTCGTCGACGACTGGATCGACGCGGCGTACGTCGACGGTGACTGGCCACGTTCCGACTTCGGGGACGCCTTCCCGCACTTCAGCACCAGAGCCGCCCGCGACGCCGAGCATGACGCCGGCCTGATGAGCAACCAACGACTCGGCGAGCGACTCGCGAGCGTCGAGGCCACGAAGCGACGACTGAGGATCGACGTCCTGGCGGTCAAGGGCCGCGCGGCCGGCGTGACCGCGAGGTTCGTGCTCGCGATGCAGCTGGCCGGCCAGGTCAACCGCTCCGAGCGAGTGGCCGGGAGCCTGTTCCTGACCTGGCGCGACGGCGACTGGCAAGTCTTCGGCTACGACGTGCAGAGGGGGATGGCGTGATGACGAGGCGACGCGTTGTGCGAGTGCTCAAGACGTGCCTGCTCGCCGTCGTGCTGGCGGTGTGCGGCCTGGTTATCCCCGACTCGGGGGTTCACCCGACCCAGTCGACCCTCGTGAAGGTCGAGCAGGCCGGCGGCGTCGATGTCGACTCCGACCTGATCTGGATCCTGGCCGTGGGGTCGGACGCCCGACCCGGCGAGGACATGACCCACGTGCGCGGCGACGCGCTCCAGCTGATCGGCATCAACACCCAGAGCGGTGCGGCCACGTCCATCGGCATCCCGCGCGACTCCTACGTCTCGATCCCGGGCGTCGGCTCGGACCGGGTCAACGCCGCCCTCTACTACGGCGGCCCGCAGCTGCTTGCGGAAGCCATCGGCAACATGGTCGGAATCCAGGCCGACTATGTCTTCGTGACCCGCTTCCCGTTCTTCGAAGACATGATCGACGACATCGGGGGCATCACCGTCCGCAACCCGACGCCGTTCGCCGATGACAATCTCAAGCCCAGGGGTTTCCCCGCCGGCCGGGTGAAGCTCAACGGCTACGACGCCATGGCATTCGCCCGGATCCGCCACGACCTGCCCGGTGGCGACTTCGACCGCTCGGCCAACCAGCAGCGCGTGCTGCGCGGCATCCAGGGCGCGATCCGGACCCGCGCGGACGAGCCCGGCTTCATGGAGCGCGGCGTGCTGACGGTGCTCGAGCACATGCACACCGACGTCCCACCCGGCGAGCTGTTCCGGATCGCCCAGGCCGTCGCCCAGGTCGACCCGGCCAAGATCACGGGCTGCGTGGTGCACGGCGGCTTCGCCGACATCAACGGCGCCAGCGTGGTCCTGCCCTACCTCGACCAGGCCCGCCGCTACGGCGACGCCGCCCGCGAGGACGCCACGATCGAACACTGCTGATCAAGCGTCGCGAGACGAGGTCGAGCGAGCCCCGCGACCGAGGAACGAGGCCGCGACGGGCACGTCGAGACCAGGTGAGGTAAACGGCTACGTCCCCGAGTTCGGCTGCCGAGGTCTCGATACGGCCTCGCCTAGGGGCTCGGCCTACTCGACCAACGAGGGGCTGAGGGCCCGCCTCGGAATTAGTGAACCCGCAGGGTGTCTCACCTAGACTCCCGCGACGTGCAGAGGGACTTTCGAGCGGACATCCAGGGGCTGCGGGCTGTTGCCGTAGGTCTCGTGGCGCTCGACCACGCCAATGTGGGTCCCTTCGACGGCGGCTTCGTCGGCGTCGACGTCTTCTTCGTGATCTCCGGCTACCTCATCACCTCGCTGCTGTTACGCGAGGCCGACCGGACCGGGCGGGTGTCGCTGCGCGACTTCTACGCCCGCCGCGCGCGGAGGATCCTGCCTGCGGCGCTGCTGGTCATCGTGGCGACGCTGGTGCTGTCGGTTCTCTATCTCGACGGCGCCGCCGCGCTGCTCGTGGGGGAGCAGGCGATCTGGGCTACGTTCTTCGCCGCCAACATCAAGTTCGCGAGAGACAGCACCGACTACTTCGCCGCCGACCAGCCGGCATCGCCGCTCCAGCACTACTGGTCGCTCGCGGTCGAGGAGCAGTTCTACCTGTTCTGGCCGCTGATCCTGCTGGTCGCCCTGCTCCTGCTGCGCAAGCGCCTCGGCGGTCCGCACAAGCCGGCCATCGTCGTGCTGGTGATCGCGATCGTGGCGTCGTTCGCCTGGTCGCTCTACTCCACCGACAACAGCCCGCTGAGCGCCTACTTCTCCACCACCGCACGGGCGTGGGAGCTCGGCATCGGTGCGCTGGGGGCGGCCGCCATGCCCTATCTCGCCCGGGTCGGCCCGACTCCTCGCGCAGTCGCGTCCTGGGTAGGCGTCGGGTTGATCGGCTGGTCCGCCCTCGTCTACGAGCCCGGCACCGCGTTCCCCGGCTACGCCGCGGCGGTGCCCGTTGTGGGCGCCGCGCTGCTGCTGGTCGGTGGCAACGGTGCTGTACGCCGCTGGGGGCCGCAGGGGTTGCTGTCGCTGGCGCCGATGCGGGCGATCGGCGACTGGTCCTACTCCCTCTACCTGTGGCACTGGCCGCTGATCATCGTGGCGGCCTACATCTGGGAGCCGGTGTCCGGCTGGCGCGGGGTCGCGCTGCTGGTCGTGGCCACGGCGCTGTCGGCGGCGACGTACCGCTGGGTGGAGACGCCGTTCCGCGTCGCTCCCGTGCTGACCAAGAAGGCGCGCGGCCGCACCCGGTCCCTGCTCCTCTATCCCGCCACCGTTCTCGTCGTACTCCCGTCGGTGGCTGTCGCCAACCACGTCGTCGAGTCGAGTAGCAACGACGGCGGCCCTGCCATCTCGCTGTCCGACTACGGACAGAAGGCCGGCGACCCCAAGCCGAAGTTCAGCAAGGACCCTTACGTCGCCCTGGTCGAGGCGTCCGTGCTGGCCGCGCAGAACGGCATGGAGCTGCCCGCCAACCTCTCGCCCAACCCGCTCGAGCTCAAGGAGAGCGTCCCCGACCTGGGCGACTGCGAGTACTTCGGCGTACCGAAGGACGAGCTCCACCTCTGCCCACGAGGGGACGTGGACGCCGACCGGTCGATGGTCCTGATCGGTGACTCCCACGCCCGCCAATGGATCCCCGCGCTGGAGAAGATCGCCGAGGAGGAGGGCTACGTCGCCTACTTCCTGGTGCGCGAAGGCTGCCCGGCGGTCGACCAGACTCCCTGGAAGGCCAACGGCGAGGGCCCGCAGTACGACTGCGAGGACTTCCAGGACTGGGCCGCGGAGACCGTGAAGGAGTTGCGCCCCGCCATCACGTTGATGGGCACCGACGCCAACGAGCGCGGCTACGCAGACGACGAGGGCAACCACGTCGAGGACGACGCGACCATCGAGCAGATGGTCGAGTCCGGAATGATCTCCCAGATCGAGCGGATCAAGCCCTACAGCGACCGCACCGTCATCCTCGGCGACCCGCCGATCCACGAGATCAGCCCGGTCAAGTGCCTCACCACCCGCAACCCCGCCCCGTCGCTCAAGGGCTGTCTCTCGCCTCCCGAGCCCCGCTCCGAGGAGATGATGGAGGCAACCCAGCGGGCTGCCGACATCGCCGGCGCCGAGTTCCTGGTCACCGAGCAGTGGTTCTGCGCCGACGGCCTCTGTCCGACCGTCGTCGGCCGCCTGATCACCCACCGCGACGTCGAGCACATCTCGATCCCCTACTCCGAGTACCTGGCGCCCGAGATCAAGCGCAAGCTGCACCTCTAGGTGTTGCTTGGTGGTTGGGGTTCAGGCGGGCCCGCGCGCGTAGCGGATCGATTCTCGCCGTCAAGGATTCCCTGCGGCGCCTTCGGCGTCCTTGACTGCGAGCCTCGATCGATCCGCTGGGCGGCGCACGGGGCGGCGGCACGCCGCCGCCCGCGCAATGCGCGGACCCGAAAACCCTGTAGTAGAGCGGGAAACTTGTTGCGGACCGTGATCCGAAGGCCGGTGGATAGCCCCCGAAACCGGGCCATGACTGTCGGTGGCGAGTGCTTGGATTGATCTATGACCAGCACCGCAACCGAGACCCGTACGGCCACCACGGCCGAGGCGCTCGGAGTGCTGCGCCGTCACAAGGCCGACCGGGATGCGGCCGAGATCGCGCTGGCGAAAGCCACCATCGACTGGGCGGTGCTCAACGAGGTCGAGCCCGATGACTGGTACGCCAACTACGGCCAGGCCATCGGCGACCGCGGACTGCCGCTGGCCGGTGCGGGCGCTCCGTTGGTCTCGGAGTTCGCGGCGATGGAGTACGCCGCCGTCCTGGGCATGTCCACCGACGCCGGGAAGGCGTACCTCGGACGTGCGTTGGAGCTGCGCTACCGCCTCCCCAGGCTCTGGGACCGGGTGATGAGCGGGAAGCTCCCGGTGTGGCGGGCCGGCCGGATCGCCGACCACACCATCTCCCTCCCACTCGAGGCTGCTGCGTATGTGGACCGGTATCTCGCTCCGGTCGCCCACTCCTGTTCCTGGGCGCAGATGGAGCGCACCGTCGAAGCAGCGCTGGTCCGGTTCGACCCCGACGCCGCCGAAGCGAAACGACAGGCGGCGGCGGAGTCGCGGCACGTCGACGTCCAGCTCGACCAGGTTTCCTTCGACGGCACCGTCCACATCGACGCCGACCTCGACCTCGCCGATGCCCTCGACGTCGAGGAAGCACTCCGGCTGGGTGCGAAGCAGCAGGCCGACCTCGGGTCCACCGAGCCGTTGGACGTCCGCCGCTCCATCGCCCTTGGTGACCTCGCCCGCCGCCAACTCGCCTTCGACTTCGACACCGACCAGCCCGGGCGAGCGGTGGATCTGAACGTGCACATCTCCGAAGACGCCCTCACCGGCACCGAGACTGTCGGCCGCTGTGGCAACACCCGCTCCCCGATCTCGGTGGAGCAGATCAAGGAGTGGTGCGGCGCCGCCACGTGACCGTGAAGCCGGTCATCGACCTGGCCGAGCACATCCACGTCGAGTCCTACGAAGCACCGGGCCGGCTCAAGGAACAGAACACCCTGGTCGACGTGCACTGCGTGCACCCCTACTGCACCAGACCCGCCCAACGCTGCGACTGCGACCACGTCACCGCTCACGCCGAGGGCGGCACCACCTGTTCCTGCAACACCGCGCCCCTATGCAGGCGGCATCACCGCGCCAAGACCCACTCGACCTGGAACTACGTCGTCCTCGACCGCGGCACCTACCTCTGGACCACCCCCAACGGACTCCAGTTCATCCGCGACCACCGCGGCACCCATCCCGTTTGACCACCCCGCCCCACACCCCGGCCACCATTCGATGGCCGGGGCCGTCGGGCTGCTGCCATGCGCCTGACGTCGGTAAAGCGGTAGTCCGGCGCCGCCGGGGTTATGGTCGATAGATGCATACCTTGAGTGACCTTCCCGCGACCGGCGAGTGGCAGGAAGCTTCCGAGGTAGGCGATCCGGCCGCCAAGGCCGCTTGGGCCGAGGCCGCCCGCGCTGAGCTGCTCGAGGTTGCCGGCCACTACCAGTCGGTCGTGACGTCCAAGGACCTCGCCGTGCTGGTCCAGAGCCGCAGCGGCGTACGCACCACCCAGCGCGCGCACTACTGGATCGGCGACGTGCTCAAGCGCGTCTCGACCGAGTGCAGCGACCGGGGCGAGCCGCTGCTGTCGTCCCTCTGCGTCAACGCCGAGGGCAGCGTCGGCGACGTCTACGCCGCCACGGTGCTGGAGATCAGGGGCGAGACCCTCGAGGATCCCGACGTCCAAGCGGCCCAGGAGCGGCTCGCGTGCCACCAACGCTTCGACGCCGAGGGCATCCCGGACGGGGGCGGCAACGCCATGCTCACCCCGCGCCTCGCCGCGGCCCGGGCCCGGGCCCGCAAGGTGCGGCTGCAGGAACGCGTCGCGCCGACCTGCCCGAACTGCTACACCGAGCTCCCCGCCACCGGCGCCTGCAACTACTGCGACTGAGCGCGTCCCCGGTACTCGTTGGGGGAACCGACTATTGGCCCGGTGGACCCCGGGTTCCACAGTGAATACATCACTGTCGAACCCACCAAAGGGGAACCATCATGGAGATCAAACGCAGTGCCACCGCCATCGCGGTTGGCGTCCTTCTGACCGGCACGTGCCTCGCCGCACAACCCGCCCTTGCCCAGCAGCAGGGCCCCACGGGCTCGGTCACCTCGAAGGAGATCAAGGACAACACCATCAAGCTGAAGGACCTCAGCCAGGCGGTCCGTAACCAGCTTGGCCGCCCGGCAACACACCGCGGGCCGGTTCGATCACCACGAACAAGCTTGCCGACAACGCCGCAGCGAATCCCGCCGGGCTCCATCACCCGGTCGAACTGGCCAGCAACTCGGTCAACTCCGCTGAGCTCGCCAACGGCTCGGTGGACACCCAGACGGTGGCCGACCGCAGCCTTCTCACTGCCGACGTCGCCGTTGCGACGCGGCGTCGCCACACTCGACTACCCGAACATGACGGCGGGTCTTGCGCCGTGCTGCCGGTCCAGACGAACAACGTGCTGGACGGAGACATCATCCTGGTGACGCCCGGCCCCGACCTCGCGGGAATCATCAGCTTCGAGGGCCGTCAGTCAGGCCCCCGGCAGCACCTTGATCGCAGTGCTCGCCTGCAACCACTCCACCGTTCCGCTCGACCCGCCGTCGGCGCAGTTCGCCTGGGCCGTGCTCGAGAACTGATCGAGCCGACTCAGACGCTACGTCGACGAAGGCGCTGGCTCGGGCCGGCGCCTTTGTCGACTACGGAACGAGATCGGTCTCGATCTCGAAGAAGCGATCCGCGGGCACACCCATCTCATCGACGAGCCCCTGCACGCTTTCCCTGTCGGGTGACTCGTAGAGGCAGATGGCCACCGAGCCGGCGTCGCTGCGCACGACGTGCGAGTGCTCCCACTCGACCTGGGGGTAGCGGGCCAGCCGGATCTCCGTCGACTTGGCGGAGATCTGCTCGAGGTCGGCAGGCGTGACGTCGCCGAGGGTGCGCTCGACCAGATAACGAGGCATACCAGCATCGTGACACGTCGAGAGCAGGCTGTGAACGGCAAGCAGCTTCGAAAGTAGAAGTACCCCCGGCAGGATTCGAACCTGCGCTTCCGCCTCCGGAGGGCGGCGCTCTATCCCCTGAGCTACGGGGGCTCGTGGGAAGGCAAACCCTACCGGCCACTTCTGCGGCGAGTGAAACCGGTTCGGAGCGAGCGTCACCCCGCCGATACCCTTGCGCGGTGACCCCTGAGCAGCTATCCACCGCGATCGTCGATGCGTTGTCGACGCTCGTCGAGGAGGGTGCCATCACCCTCCCCGACGGCGTACCGACGACCGTGACGGTGGAGCGCCCGCGCCAGAAGGGTCACGGCGACTACGCCACCAACGTGGCGATGCGGCTGGCCAAGCAGGCCGGCACCAACCCGCGCGCCTTCGCGGAGCTGGTCCAGGCGAAGCTGACCGCCGCCGACGGCGTGGCCGACGTCGAGATCGCGGGCCCCGGGTTCCTCAACATCACCGTTGAAGCGGGGGCGCAGGGCCAGGTGGCGGCCGACGTGGTCGCCGCGGGCGAGCGCTACGGCGCCTCCGAGACGTTCGCCGGGGAGAAGATCAACCTGGAGTTCGTCTCGGCCAACCCGACCGGGCCGCTGCACCTGGGCGGCGTGCGGTGGGCGGCGGTGGGCGACGCTCTCGGCCGGATTTTCACGATGACGGGCGCGCAGGTCACCCGTGAGTACTACTTCAACGACCACGGAGTGCAGCTCGACCGCTTCAGCGGGTCATTGCTGGCCGCGGCGAAGGGCGAGCCGGTCCCCGAGGACGGCTACGGCGGCGAATACATCGTGGAGATCGCCAACGACGTCGTGGCCAAGCAGCCCGACGTGCTCGACCTGCCGGACGCCGAGGCGCGGGAGGTGTTCCGTGCCGTCGGCGTGGAGCTGATGTTCGCGGAGATCAAGCAGAGCCTGCACGACTTCGGGGTCGACTTCGACGTCTACTTCCACGAGGACGACCTCCACAAGAGCGGCGCCGTCGACCGGGCCATCGCTCGGCTGACCGAGATCGGCAGCACCTACGAGAAGGACGGCGCGCTCTGGCTCGCCACCGAGCAGTACGGCGACGACAAGGACCGGGTGATCATCCGGTCCGACGGCAAGGGGTCCTACCTGTCCGGCGACCTCGCCTACTACCTCGACAAGAGGGAGCGCGGATTCGAGCGCTGCTTCATCATGCTGGGCGCGGACCACCACGGCTACGTGGCCCGGATGATGGCGATGTGCGCGGCCTTCGGCGACGAGCCCGGCAAGAACCTCGAGATCCTGATCGGCCAGCTGGTCAACCTGCTCAAGGACGGCCAGCCGATGCGGATGTCGAAGCGGGCCGGCACGGTCGTGTCGATCGACGACCTCGTCGGCGCCATCGGGGTCGATGCCTCGCGCTACGCGCTGGCGCGCTACAGCTCCGACTCCCCGATCGACATCGACCTCGACCTGTGGACCAAGGCCAGCAGCGAGAACCCCGTCTACTACGTGCAGTACGTCCACGCCCGCACCAGCTCGATCCTGCGCAACGCGCCCGAGCTCGGCGTCGAGCTCCCTCCCCTCGGGTTCGGTGATCGAGTAGGCGACGAAGGAGCCGTATCGAGATTCGATCCCTCGCTGCTCACGCACGACAAGGAGGGCGAGCTGCTCCGGGCGCTCGCCGAGTTCCCCCGGGTTGTGGCCGCCGCCGCCGAGCTGCGGGAGCCGCACCGAGTGGCGCGTTACCTCGAGGACACCGCCGGCTCCTACCACCGCTTCTACGACAACTGCCGGGTCCTGCCGGAGGGTGACGCCGCGCCCACCGAGCTCAACCGCGCCCGGCTGATGCTGGTCGAGGCGACCCGGATCGTGTTCGCCAACGGCCTCGCCCTCCTCGGCGTGAGTGCACCGGAGCGGATGTGACTCACGAAGCAGGCTGGGCGCACGCACCCGGCGCCCTGCGCGGACCGTCCTGGCTGCGTGAGCCCGCCGACCCCAACGCGCTGGTGCCGCAGCTCTGGTCGTCGACCGCCCACAAGGTCGACGGCGACCTGACCGTCGGCGGAGTGGCGCTGGCCGACGTGGTCGCGGAGTACAACACCCCGGCCTACATCCTCGACGAGGCCGACTTCCGGGCCCGCGCGCGGGCCTTCCGCGACGCGTTCTCGGCGTACGACGTCTTCTACGCCGGCAAGGCGTTCCTGTGCACCACGGTCGCGAAGTGGATCTCGGAGGAGGGGCTCAGCCTCGACGTCTGCTCCAACTCCGAGCTCACCGTCGCGCTGAAGGCCGGCTTCGACCCAGCCCGGATCGGCTACCACGGCAACAACAAGACGCTGCCCGAGCTGCGCCGCGCCGTCGACGTCGGCGTGGGCCGGATCGTGCTCGACTCCTTCGTGGAGATCGAGCGGCTGACCCAGGTCACCGCCGACCTCGGCAAGACCGCGACGGTGATGGTGCGGGTCACCGCCGGCGTCGAGGCGCACACTCACGAATACATCGCGACCGCCCACGAGGACCAGAAGTTCGGCTTCTCGATCACCAGCGGTGACGCGATGGAGGCAGTACGCCGGGTCGGGGCGGCTCCCGGGCTCGAGCTGCTCGGCCTGCACAGCCACATCGGTAGCCAGATCTTCGACTCGTCGGGCTTCGAGGTGGCCGCCCGCCGGGTGCTCGCCCTGCACGCCCGTGTCTCCGAGGAGCTCGGCGTCACGATGCCGGAGATGGACCTGGGCGGCGGGTTCGGCATCGCCTACACGACCCAGGACGACCCGTCCGACCCCGCACAGCTCGCCACCGAGATGAGCAAGATCGTCGAGCACGAGTGCCGGGCCCTCGGGGTCGCGGAGCCGCGGCTCTCCATCGAGCCGGGCCGAGCCATCGTCGGCCCGTCGATGTGCACCGTCTACACGGTCGGCACCGTGAAGCCGGTCCAGCTCGACGGCGGCGCCGTGCGCACCTACGTCTCAGTCGACGGCGGAATGAGCGACAACATCCGCACCGCCCTCTACGACGCCGACTACTCCTGCACCCTGGCCGCCCGCAGCTCTGCTGCCGCGCCGGTGCTGGCGAGGGTGGTCGGCAAGCACTGCGAAGCCGGCGACATCGTGGTGAAGGACGAGTTCCTGCCCGGCGACGTCGCTCCGGGCGACCTGCTCGCCGTGCCCGGCACTGGCGCCTACTGTCGCTCGATGGCGTCCAACTACAACCACTCCCTACGGCCGCCGGTGATCGCGGTGCGGGACGGAGTCGCGCAGGTGCTGGTTCGCCGCGAGACTGAGGACGATTTGTTGGCGACGGATGTTGGTGCTTGATGAATGACGGTGACAAGACCCTTCGAGTGGCAGTTCTCGGCTGCGGCTCGGTGGGGTCCCAGGTCGTACGGCTGCTCCTGGAGCAGGCCAGCGACCTCACGGCGCGCGTAGGGGCTGCGGTCGAGCTGGCCGGAGTCGCCGTACGCCGGATCGACGCGCCGCGCGAGGTCGCCGTGCCCGACGGTCTTCTGACCACCGATGCCGAGGGCCTGGTGGCGCGGGCCGACATCGACCTGGTCGTCGAGGTGATCGGCGGCATCGAGCCGGCTCGGTCGCTGATCCTGAGCGCGCTCGAGAACGGTGCCAGCGTGGTCACGGCCAACAAGGCGCTGCTCGCCGAGGACGGGCCGACGCTCTTCGAGGCGGCCGAGAAGGCCGGCCGCGACCTCTACTACGAGGCGGCCGTCGCCGGCGCGATCCCGATCCTCCGGCCGCTGCGCGAGTCGCTGGCCGGCGACCGGGTCACCCGCGTGCTCGGCATCGTCAACGGCACCACCAACTTCATCCTCGACCGGATGGACACCTCCGGCGCCGGGTTCGCCGAGGCGCTCGAAGAGGCGCAGGAGCTCGGCTACGCCGAGGCCGACCCCACCGCCGATGTCGAGGGCTTCGACGCAGCCGCCAAGGCCGCGATCCTCGCCAGCCTCGCCTTCCACACCCGAGTCACCGCCTCCGACGTCCACCGCGAGGGCATCTCCGAGGTCACGGCCGCCGACGTGCAGTCGGCCCGCGAGATGGGCAGTGTGGTCAAGCTGCTCGCGATCGCCGAGCTCAGCACCACCGCCGGTGGAGACGACGCAGTGAGCGTTCGTGTGCACCCGGCGATGATCCCTCGCTCGCACCCGCTGGCCAGCGTGCGGGAAGCCTTCAACGCGGTCTTCGTCGAGTCCGAGGCAGCCGGCCAGCTGATGTTCTACGGCCCCGGAGCCGGCGGGGCGCCCACCGCCAGCGCGGTGCTCGGCGACCTCGTGACCGTGGCCCGCAACCACCTGGCCGGCACCCGCGGCGCTGGCGAGTCGGCGTACGCCGACCGGGCGGTGCTGCCGATGGGGGAGACCCGCACCCGCTACCACGTAGCGATCGACGTCGACGACAAGGCGGGCGTCCTCGCCGCCGTCGCGCACGCCTTCGCCGAGCACGGCGTCTCCATCCAGACCGTGCGCCAGGAGGGCCGCGACGACGACGCGCAGCTGGTCGTGGTCTCGCACGAGGCGACCGACGCCCAGCTGTCCGCGACCGTCGAGCAGCTCCGGGGCATGGACATCGTCCGCGAGGTCACCGCCGTGATGCGCGTCGAGGGTGGCGAGGAGTAGCCATGAGCACCGCCCAGAAGACCCACCAGTGGCGTGGCGTGATCGAGGAGTACCGCGACCTCCTCGACATCCCGCCGGGCACGCCCGCGATCACCCTCCGCGAGGGCGGCACCCCTCTCGTCCAGTCCGAGTGGCTCTCCGAGCTCACCCGCGCCGATGTCTGGCTGAAGGTCGAGGGCAGCAACCCGACGGCCTCGTTCAAGGACCGCGGCATGACCACCGCCATCTCCGTGGCCAAGGCGGCGGGCGCCCAAGCGGTCGTCTGCGCCAGCACCGGCAACACGTCCGCGTCGATGGCGGCGTACGCCGCGAAGGCAGGGCTCAAGCCGATCGTGCTGGTGCCCGAGGGCAAGATCGCCGCCGGCAAGATGGCCCAGGCGATCATGCACGGCGCGCAGGTGATCATGGTCCGCGGCAACTTCGACGCCTGCCTCGCGCTGGCCCGGCAGCTGGCGTGGGAGTACCCCGTCGAGCTGGTCAACTCGGTCAATCCGGTCCGGCTCCAGGGTCAGAAGACGGCGTCGTTCGAGATCGTCGACTTCCTCGGCGACGCTCCCGACCTCCACCTGCTGCCGGTGGGCAACGCCGGCAACATCGCGGCGTACTGGCTCGGCTACTGCCAGTACGAGCAGCTCGGCCTGGCCACGAAGACCCCGAGGATGCGCGGCTTCCAGGCAGAAGGCGCCGCTCCGCTGGTGACCGGTGAGCCGTTCCCGGACCCCGAGACGAAGGCCACGGCCATCCGGGTCGGCAACCCCGCCTCGTGGAAGCTCGCCGAGGCAGCGGTCGACGAGTCCGACGGCCGCTTCGCGTCCGTGAGCGACGACCAGATCCTCTCGGCCCAGCGCGAGCTTGCCTCGCACGACGGCGTCTTCGTCGAGCCCGCCTCCGCGGCCGGCATCGCCGGCCTGCTCCAGGACGTCGTGGCCGGTGAGTCCTTCGCCGGTCTCACCATCGCGGTCACCGTGACCGGCCACGGGCTCAAGGACACCGCAACCGCGCTCGAGGGCCTCGGGCCGATCGTCGACACCGTCGTGGACGCGGACGTCACCGCGGCCGCCGCGGCGGCCGGACTCGTCTGACCGTGGCGGCCTCCTTCGTCACCGGACCGGTCCGCGTCTCGGTCCCGGCCACCTCGGCGAACCTCGGTCCGGGCTTCGACTCGCTCGGGCTGGCCCTCGACCTGCGCGACCGGCTCGAGGCCGAGATCCTGTCCGAGGGCCTGGTGGTCGAGGTAGACGGTGCCGGCGCCGACGAGGTGCCCCTCGACGAGACCCACCTCGTCGTACGCGCGATGCGGGCGGCGTTCGCGGAGATGGGCGCCGAACCCGCCGGTCTGCGGCTGAGCTGCGCCAACGTGATCCCGCATTCTCGCGGCCTGGGTTCCTCCTCTGCGGCGATCGTCGGCGGGCTGGGCCTGGCCCGCGCGCTGGTCGCCGACGGCGCGCGCCTGCTCGACGACGACGCTCTGTTCGCCCTCGCGGCGGGGATCGAGGGTCACCCCGACAACGTCGCTCCCGCGCTCTTCGGCGGTTTCGTCATCTCCGGTCGCGACGACGACGGGTTCTACGCCGTGCAGTCGGCGGTCGACCCCCGGATCAGCGTGGTCGTGCTGGTGCCGCCCGAGCCGGTCTCGACCGAGCTCGCCCGTGGCTTGCTGCCGGCACAGGTGCCGCACGCCGACGCCGCAGCCGATGCCGGCCGCACCGCGCTCCTCGTAGCGGCGCTGGGTGGCCAGCCCGAGCACCTCCATCGCGCCACCAGGGACTATCTCCATCAGGACTACCGACGAGCGGCGATGCCGGAGTCGCTCGCCCTGGTCGACTCGCTGCGCGCCGACGGCCTGCCCGCCATCGTCTCGGGTGCCGGGCCGACGGTTCTGGTCTTCACCGACGGTGCCAACAGCCCCGGGACCGAGGCCCTGCTGGCCGCCTGCCCGGCGGGTTGGACGCCGTTGCATCTGGCCGTGGACACCCTCGGCGTGCAGGTCACCTGATTGCGAACTTCTCCGCTACTGAGTGATACATTTGCACCGCGCCATGGACTTCGGCGCAGCACCAGCAGCTACTCAGGCCGCGGTGCATCCCCTTCCTTCAGCTCGTGCGGATCTCATCTGCACACCCGCCGGCCAGCTTCGCCGGTGGCGAGGGAAGCACCGACACCACTTATACGTGGGAAGGACCTCACGTGACGGAAACCATCGAATCCTCCACCTCCGGCCAGGACGCCGCCTCTGCGAGCGGCGCGGCCCCCAAGAAACGCGGTGGCGGACTCAACTCCATGCTGATCGCCGACCTCAAGCAGATGGCCGGCAGCATGGGCATCTCGGGCTCGGGCAGCATGAAGAAGGCCCAGCTCGTCGACGCCATCAAGGCCGCCCAGTCGGGCGGCGGCGCCCCGCCGAAGAACAAGGCGAAGGGCGAGCCCAAGGACGCCCCGAAGGCCGAGCCCAAGGCCAAGTCGAACGACGAGCCGAAGGACGAGGAGCCCCGCTCCGACTCCGGCGAGGACCGCGAGCGGACCGCGAGCAGGACCGCGACCAGCGCAACCGCGACCGGGACAACCAGGGCGGCGGCAACCAGAACCAGAACCGCAACCGGGACAACCAGGGCGGCGCCAACCAGGGCGGCAACCAGGGCGGCAACCAGGGCGGTGGCAACCAGGGCGGCGGCGCGCGCGACGACGAGTCCGGACGCCGCAACCGCAGGCGGCGCGGCCGCGACCGGCAGAACCGCACCGGCACCGGCACGGGTGGCGGCGGTGGCGCCGGCGGCGGTGGCGGTGGCGGTGGCGCCCAGCGCAACGAGCCCGACACGACCATCCTCGAGGACGACGTGCTGGTCCCGGCCGCGGGCATCCTCGACGTACTCGACAACTACGCGTTCGTCCGGACCAGCGGCTATCTGCCCGGCGCCGACGACGTCTACCTGTCGCTGTCGATGGTCCGGAAGTTCGGCCTCCGCCGCGGCGACGCGATCGTCGGCCAGGTGCGCCAGCCCCGCGAGGGCGAGCGCAAGGAGAAGTTCAACCCGATGGTCCAGGTCGACAGCGTCAACGGCGCCGACCCGGAGCAGGCCAAGAACCGGATCGACTTCGCCAAGCTGACGCCTCTCTACCCGAGCGAGCGGCTGCGCCTCGAGACCGAGCCGACCAACCTGATCGGCCGCGTCATCGACATCGCCGCCCCGATCGGCAAGGGCCAGCGTGGCCTGATCGTGTCGCCGTCCAAGGCCGGCAAGACGATGATCATGCAGTCGATCGCCAACTCGATCACCACCAACAACCCCGAGTGCCACCTGATGGTCGTCCTCGTGGACGAGCGTCCGGAGGAGGTCACCGACTTCGAGCGCTCGGTCAAGGGCGAGGTCATCTCCTCGACGTTCGACCGTCCGGCCGCCGACCACACGATCGTCGCCGAGCTCGCCATCGAGCGGGCCAAGCGCCTCGTGGAGCTCGGTCACGACGTCGTGGTGCTGCTCGACGGCATCACCCGACTCGGTCGCGCCTACAACCTGGCGGCACCCGCCTCCGGCCGGATCCTGTCCGGCGGGGTCGACTCGGCCGCGCTCTACCCGCCCAAGCGCTTCTTCGGCGCCGCGCGCAACATCGAGAACGGCGGCTCGCTCACCATCCTCGCGACCGCCCTCATCGAGAGCGGGTCGAAGATGGACGAGGTGATCTTCGAGGAGTTCAAGGGCACCGGCAACATGGAGATCCGGCTCCGCCGCGACTTCGCCGACAAGCGCCTGTTCCCCGCGATCGACGCCGTCCAGTCCGGCACTCGCCGCGAGGAGCTGCTCATGTCGAAGGAGGAGCTGGCGATCGTCTGGAAGCTGCGTCGCGTGCTCTCCGCGCTCGACGGTCAGCAGGCGCTCGAGCTCCTGCTGGAGCGGCTCAAGAAGTCGCAGAGCAACATCGAGTTCCTGATGCAGGTCCAGAAGACCACCCCGATGGCCGGTGGCCAGGACGAGTAGTCCCCGGGAATTGGGCCGCTCCACTCAGCGTTGAGTAACATTGCCCGTTGGCTCCGGTTCACGCCCCACGTCCTGTGACGGCGACCCGGCGGCCTGGCATCGAGAGGAAACCATGAAGAAGGACATCCACCCGGAGTACACCGCGACACAGGTCACCTGCACCTGCGGCGCGACGTTCACCACCCGCAGCACCGTTGCGTCCGGCTCCATCCGGTCCGACGTCTGCTCGCAGTGCCACCCGTTCTACACCGGCAAGCAGAAGATCCTCGACACCGGCGGCCGCGTCGCCCGCTTCGAGGCCCGCTACGCCAAGAAGGCTCCCGCCGAGAAGGCCGAAGAGGCCGCTCCGGCAGAGTCCAACTAGCTTCGTTACAGGCGCCGGCGCCCGCATTCGTGCGGGGCCGGCGCCTGTTATATGTCTGGCCAGATATCTGGCTAGTGCAGGGCAATAGTTCGAGGGTTGGAGTAGGCGTGTTCGAGGCCGTGGAAGGGATGCTCGTCGAGCATCGAGAGCTCGAGGGGCGGCTTGCCGCGCCCGAGACCCACGCCGATGCGCGCCTCGCCAAGCGGCTCAACCAGCGTTACGCCGAGCTGAGCCGGATCATCGGGGTCTGGCAGGAGCTGAAGTCGTACGACGACGACATCGCCGCCGCCCGGGAGCTCGGCGCCGAGGACGCGGCGTTCGCGGCCGAGGCGGAGACGCTCGTGGTCCGTCGGGCCGAGGCCGAGGAGCACCTTCGGCGCCTCCTCGTCCCGCGCGATCCCGCCGACGACAAGGACGCGCTGCTCGAGGTGAAGTCCGGCGAGGGCGGCGAGGAGTCGGCGCTGTTCGCCGGCGACCTGCTCCGCATGTACTCCCGCTACGCCGAGCGCAAGGGCTGGACGGTCGAGGTGCTCGACGCCAACGAGTCCGACCTCGGCGGCTACAAGTCGGTGACCGTCGCCGTGAAGGCCAAGGGCATCGTCGAGCCCGGCCAGGGTCCCTACGGACTGCTGAAGTTCGAGGGCGGCGTCCACCGCGTCCAGCGGGTGCCGATCACCGAGTCGCAGGGTCGCGTGCACACCAGCGCCGCCGGCGTACTCGTGCTGCCGGAGGCCGAGCCGGTCGACGTGACGATCAACGACAACGACATCCGCATCGACGTCTTCCGCAGTAGCGGTCCCGGCGGCCAGAGCGTCAACACGACCGACTCCGCCGTCCGGATCACCCACCTGCCGACCGGCATCGTGGCCAGCTGCCAGAACGAGAAGAGCCAGCTGCAGAACAAGGAGCAGGCGATGCGGATCCTGCGCGCCAGGCTGCTGGCGGCCGCCCAGGAGACGGCCGACGCCGAGGCGAGCGACGCCCGGCGCAGCCAGGTACGCACGGTCGACCGTTCCGAGCGGATCCGCACCTACAACTACGCCGAGAACCGGATCGCCGACCATCGCACCGGCTACAAGGCCTACAACCTCGACCAGGTGCTCGACGGCGACCTCCAGCCGGTCCTCGACACCAACGTCGACGCCGACCTGCAGGCCCGGCTCGCCCTGCTCGAGGACTGAGCGTGCCCGACCGGCGGTCGCTGCTCACGGCGGCAACCCGCGAGCTGGCCGAGGCCGGCGTCGCCAGCCCCGACTTCGACGCCGGCGAGCTGCTCGCCCACGTGCTCGGCACCACGCGCGGAGGGCTCGCGCTCGTCGACGAGGTCTCGCCCGACGCCGCCGAGGAGTACGCCGCTCTGGTCCGGCGCCGAGCCGCCCGCGAACCTCTGCAGCATCTCGTGGGCACGGCGTACTTCCGCCATGTCGAGCTGGCCGTCGGCCCCGGCGTCTTCGTGCCCCGCCCCGAGACCGAGCTGCTCGCGGGCTGGGCCATCGAGCAGGCGCTCGGCGATCGACGATCCCGTCGTGGTCGACCTGGCCACCGGGTCGGGCGCCATCGCGAAGGCGATCTGCGACGAGGTCCCGACCGCGACGGTCTACGCCGTGGAGCTGGACCCCGGCGCCCACGAGTGGGCCAGCCGCAACCTCGAGGGCACCGGCGTCGAGCTGCGCCTCGGCGACCTCGTGACCGCGTTCGACGAGCTGATCGGCCTGGTCGACGTCGTCACCTGCAACCCGCCGTACATCCCGCTGGAGGCGTGGGAGTCCGTCGCTCCTGAAGCGCGCGACCACGATCCCCACCTCGCGCTGTTCTCGGGTGCCGACGGTCTCGATGCGATCCGACTCGTCGAGCAGCGCGCCTCGGCCCTGCTGCGGACCGGGGGAGTGGTCGGCGTGGAGCACGCCGACGTCCAGGGCGAGTCGGCGCCAGCGGTCTTCGCCGCCACCGACCGGTGGTCGGAGATCCGCGACCACCGAGACCTTGCGGGCCGTCCGCGTTTCGTGACCGCGCGACTGGCACGATGAGCCCTGCGATGACAGAGCGACTGCCCACCACCACCGACGAGGAACGCGAAGCGGCCATTCAGGCCGCCAGCCTCGCCATCCAGCGCGGGCAGCTGATCGTGATCCCCACCGACACCGTCTACGGCGTCGCGGCCGACGCGTTCGACCCCGAAGCCGTCGCCGAGCTGCTGGCCGCCAAGGGCCGCGGGCGCGAGATGCCGCCGCCGGTGCTGGTCAGCGCCGCGACGACGGTCGATGCCCTGGCCACCGGCATCCCCGCCTACGCGCGGACCCTGATCGAGAAGTTCTGGCCGGGCCCGCTCACGCTCGTGCTGCAGCAGCAGCGCTCGCTGCAGTGGGACCTCGGCGACACCCGCGGAACGGTCGCGGTCCGGATGCCCGACCACGAGCTGGCCCGCGAGATCCTCGAGCGCACCGGCCCCCTGGCCGTCAGCTCCGCCAACACGACCGGCGCGCCCGCGGCCACGGACGCCGACCAGGCCGAGCAGATGCTGGTCGACCTGGTCGCCGTGATCGTCGACGGCGGTCCGGCGGGAGCCGACGGCGCCTCCACGATCGTCGACGCGACCGGCGAGCACGGCCGGGTCCTGCGCCGCGGCGCGCTGTCGCTCGAGCGGATGAACGAGGTTCTCGAGCCCCTCGGTCTCCTGCTCACGGACGACGAGCCTGATGCGCGAGTACCTCCTCGTCTTCCTCGTCGCCGGCGCGGTCACCTACCTGCTCACGGTGGTGGCCCGCGAGATCGCGATCCGCACGGGCGCGGTGGCCAAGGTGCGCGACCGCGACGTACATGCCGAGCCGCTCCCTTATCTGGGCGGGCTGGCGATGCTGGGCGGGCTGGCGGCGGCGTACGCCGTGGCCACCCAGCTGCCCTTCCTCTCGACGAGCGGCCCGTTCGTCTTCGAGGACGCCAGGACCGTCCTGTTCGCGGGCGCCTTCGTCTGTGGCGTCGGCATGATCGACGACATCTTCGAGCTGGACGCGCTCACCAAGCTCGGCGGCCAGATCATCGCCGTTGGCCTGCTCGTCTACTCCGGCATCCAGTTCCGCTGGTTCTACCAGCCCGACGGCACGCAGTTCTCGCTCGATCCGGCCCAGGGGGCGCTGCTGACGGCGCTGATCGTGGTGGCCACCGTCAACGCGGTGAACTTCGTCGACGGCCTGGACGGCCTCGCCGCCGGAGTGGTCTGCATCGGGGCCCTGGCCTTCTTCCTGTTCTGCTACCAGCTGGCCAACCTCAACCGCGTCTCGCTCGCGACCACTGGCGCCCTGCTGTCGGCCGCGCTGGCGGGCGCCTGCGCCGGCTTCCTGGCCCACAACTTCCATCCGGCGCGGATCTTCATGGGCGACAGCGGCTCCATGCTGATCGGCGTGGTCCTGTCGGCGACCGCGATCACGGTGACCACCCAGTTCGCGCCGGGTGACCTGACCCAGGGCGCCGACGGTGCCCGCGCCAGCCTGATCCCGATGCTGCTGCCGCTGGCGCTGCCGATCATGATCCTGGTCGTCCCGTTGGCCGACCTGGTGCTCGCCGTCGTCCGGCGGACCCGGGCCGGCCGTTCGCCGATGGCCCCCGACAAGCAGCACCTGCATCACCGGCTGCTCGAGATCGGCCACTCCCACCGCCGCGCGGTGGCGATCATGTGGCTCTGGGCCGCCCTGATCGCGTTCGGCACTGTGCTCGCGAGCCTCTACACCGGTCCGACGGTGTGGGCCGGGCTCGGGTCGATGGCGGTCATCACGGGCGCTCTCACGTTCCTCCTGCCGCGGGTCCACCGGCAGCGATCAGTGACCGATTCGGAGCCGTCAGAGACTTTGTGATAGTTTTCACGAGCACCCACTGACGCCCTCGAGAGAACGGCCGCCGCTCATGACGACCGCCCCCCGCAGACCCAGTTCCCGGCCCCTCGTCGGCCTGGCGGTCCCGGCGTCCGAACGGCCTCGTCGCTGTGGTAGTTTCGCGCCGTCGTCGGGCTCCGCGCGGTGGACTTCCCTCTACGTGGCCGCTGCTCCCGACGTTCTCCCTCATGCCAATGAAAGCGACCTGGGTGGATGGCCGATGATGGCTCCGATGCAGAACTGCGAGGCCGTGACCTCGTCGGCCTCGGGGGTCTCCTCGCTGGTGCCGTCATCGCGTTCACTGGCCTCGGTCTTGTCCTCGACAACGCGACCGACAGCAGCCCGACGTTCACGCTGCTCGGTGTCGGCGTCGGCATCGTCCTCGGCGCGGTGGGCTTCTGGCTCCGCGTCCGCTCCGTCCTTCGAGGGTGAGGCGCGATGACCGTGACCACCCCCATCCCTGACGACCTGGCCCCAGCTGGCAAGACGCCCGGCATCGGCCAGGTGATCCGTGACCAGAAGAAGGCGATCCTGGTCGCCCTCGGGCTCGCCGTCGCCGCCTTCTGGATCGCCGGCCAGCTCGGCGAGTGGCGCCTGGCAGGCTGCATCGCCGGCGGCATCGCGCTGGGCCTGGCCAACCACCTCGCCACCGAGCGGTGGTTGCTGAAGACCATCTCCGCCGGCGAGGAGGTCACCAAGGGCAAGCTCGCGGCCGCGACCTTCGTCCGGCTGCTCATCCTCACTGCCGTCGCCGTCGGCATCGCCGTGGTCTTCTGGCCGGACGGCATCGGCCTGCTCCTGGGCCTGGCGATCTTCCGCCTCATCGCCCTGGTGATGACGATCACCCCGTTGCTTCGCGAGCTGAAGAAGGATGCGAACACGCCATGATGCTGCTGCCCCTCGAAACCGAGATCACGATCGGCGAGCACGTCGAACGTCACTTCCTCGGCATGACGTTCAACATCGACACGATCATCTCGACCGCGGTCGCCGGGTCGCTCGTGCTCATCCTCGGCTTCATCGCCCGCCGGGCGCTGACCAAGGAGACGCCCGACCACGTGCCGACCAAGGTCCAGCTGATCTGGGAGACCGTGGTCGGCCAGGTCAACACCCAGGTCGAGGACAACCTCGGTCGGGTGCACCCGTTCGTGGTCCCGCTCGCGGTGGCCCTCTTCTTCTTCATCCTGTTCGCCAACTGGCTCGAGCTGCTGCCGACCGAGCTCAACCACGACCTGCACCTGCTGCCGGCGCCCACGGCGGACACCAACCTGACCTACGCCATGGCGATCATGGCGATGATCGGCGTGTGGACCTACGGCATCAAGGAGAAGGGCGTCAGGGGCTACTTCGGCCACTTCCTGGAGCCGTTCCCGGTGCTGCTTCCGCTGAACATCCTCGAAGAGCTCACCAAGCCGATCACGCTGGCACTGCGACTGTTCGGCAACATCTTCGCCGGCGGCATCATGCTCTCGCTGATCACCCTGATCCCGGTCTACGCCCTCTGGGCGCCGAACCTGCTCTGGAAACTGTTCGACATGTTCATCGGCGGCATCCAGGCGTTCATCTTCGCGCTGCTGACTGTCCTCTACTTCGGGATGGCCGGAGCGGGTCACGACGACCACGAGGAGCACGAAGAGAAGTCCGAGGAAACCGCAGATCAGGAAACCCCCGCACTCGCGCACTGAGGCACTCAGGCGCACAAGAGGTAACTACGACGCGTCATCACCGACGCGGAACCAAGGAGAGGCAGATCAATGGCAGTAACTGATGAGGCCGTGACACTGGCTGGCGCGTTCGTCGGCGGCGGCATCGCCCTGGCGGGTGGCGCCATCGGCGCCGGTGTCGGCGACGGCCTGGCCGGCGCGTCGTACATCCAGGGTGTCGCACGTCAGCCCGAGGCTCAGGGCCGTCTCCAGACGATCTTCTTCCTGACGGTCGGTCTGGTCGAGGCGATGTTCTTCATCAACCTCGCATTCATGGCGATGTTCGTCTTCGTCCTCGGGTGACCGATATGGCTGCGCAAGTGCTCGTCCCCATGGAGAGCAACTTCCTCGTTCCGAACGGCACGTTCTTCGCAGAGCTGTTCGCGTTCGCCCTGATGGTGTTCATCCTGGGCAAGTACGTCATCCCGCCGATCAACAAGGCGATGACGGCTCGTCAGGATGCGATCCGTCAGGAGTTCGCGGACCTCGAAGCGGCGAAGACCGGAGCCCAGGAGGCCGAGGAGGAGTACAAGTCGCAGATCGCCGACGCCCGGCACGAGGCAGCCAAGATTCGGGAGGAGGCTCGTGAGCAGGGCGCCGCGATCATCGCGGAGCAGCGGGAGCAGGCCCAGGTCGAGGCAGACTCGCATCGTGGAGCACGCTCACGCGCAGATCTCGGCCGAGCGGCAGCAGGCTGTGACCACCCTGCGCGCCGAGGTCGGTTCGCTGGCCACGACGTTGGCCGGTCGGATCGTCGGCGAGAGCCTCGAGGACGACGAGCGGAGCGGTCGCGTGGTCGACCGGTTCCTGGCCGACCTCGAGACGCTGGAGACCTCCAAGGCCGCAGGGCAGGGCGGGGCCAGCTGATGTTGCGAGGTGCTTCGGCCGAGGCGCTCACCGGGCTGAGCGAGACGGTGGGGTCGGGCCTGAACCAGGCCGACACCGCCACCGTTGGCGACCAGCTCTACGCGGTCGCCGGACTGCTTCGGACCGACGCGTCGATCCGGCGCGTGGCCACGGACTCGTCGCTCGAGACAGCGGCGAAGCAGGGCCTGGTTCGGCAGCTCTTCGAGAGCAAGGTCGACCAGGGCACCCTGGACGTCCTGCTCAGTGCCGTCGAGCGTCGGTGGGTCGCATCGGTCGACCTCCCGGCTGCGCTGGAGCGCCTCAGCGAGATCGCCCTGGCCAAGTCGGTCGGCGCCAAGTCCGACCAGCTGGTCGACGAGCTCTTCGCGACGGCCCAGACCATCTCGACCAACCCGGAGCTCCGCGACGCACTCTCCAACCCGGGACGCGCGGTCGAGGACCGGGTGCAGCTGGCCGAGGACCTGTTCGGTGACAAGGCGCTGCCCGCGACGGTGACCCTGATCAAGCAGGCTCTTGGTGGCACCTACGGCACCATCTCGGCGGCGCTCGAAACCTACCGCGAGGTCGTCGCCTCGGTGCGTGGCGAGGCGGTCGCAACAGTTCGGGTGGTCAAGGCGCTCGACGACGCCGACCGCGAGAAGCTGCGGGCGGCTCTGGCCAAGCAGTACGGCCGGACGGTTCACCTGAACGAAATCATCGACCCGACGTCGTTGGCGGAGTCCGCGTAGAGATCGCCGACGACGTCATCGACGGCACGGTGGTCAGCAGGCTCGACGACGCACGACGCAGGCTCGCTGGCTGAGCAACACGCTCGACTGACACCAGCATCACCACAGACAGACCCAAAGGATCCAGGAAGAGGCAGGGAACATGACGGAGCTTTCGATTCGTCCGGAAGAGATCCGCGACGCGCTCCAGAAGTACGTCGCGGACTACAAGCCCGCGGCCGCCAGCAAGGAAGAGGTCGGCACCGTCGCCTCAGCTGGTGACGGCATCGCTCGCGTGAGCGGTCTGCCCTCGTGCATGGCCAACGAGCTGCTCCAGTTCGAGGACGGCACGCTGGGCATCGCCCTGAACCTCGACACCCGCGAGATCGGTGTCGTCATCCTGGGTGACTTCGCCGGCGTCGAGGAAGGCCAGCCCGTCCGTCGTACCGGCGAGATCCTCTCCGTGCCGGTCGGCGACAACTTCCTGGGTCGCGTGGTCGACCCGCTCGGCACCCCGATCGATGGACTGGGCGACATCGAGGCCGACGACCGTCGCGCCCTCGAGATCCAGGCGCCGACGGTCATGGACCGCAAGTCGGTGCACGAGCCGCTCGCCACCGGCATCAAGGCGATCGACTCGATGACGCCGATCGGCCGTGGGCAGCGTCAGCTGATCATCGGTGACCGCGCCACCGGCAAGACCACGGTCGCGATCGACACGATCATCAACCAGAAGCAGAACTGGGAGTCCGGCGACCCGGTCAAGCAGGTGCGCTGCATCTACGTCGCGATCGGTCAGAAGGGCTCGACCATCGCCGCCGTGCGTGGCGCCCTCGAAGAGGCCGGCGCGCTGGAATACACGACCATCGTGGCCTCACCGGCGTCCGACAGCGCGGGCTTCAAGTACCTCGCCCCCTACACCGGCTCGGCCATCGGCCAGCAGTGGATGTACGACGGCAAGCACGTCCTGATCATCTTCGACGACCTCACCAAGCAGGCCGAGGCCTACCGTGCTGTGTCGCTGCTGCTGCGCCGCCCGCCGGGCCGCGAGGCCTACCCGGGCGACGTCTTCTACCTGCACAGCCGCCTGCTCGAGCGGTGCGCGAAGCTGTCCGACGACATGGGCTCCGGCTCGATGACCGGACTTCCGATCATCGAGACCAAGGCCAACGACGTGTCGGCCTACATCCCGACCAACGTCATCTCGATCACCGACGGCCAGATCTTCCTGCAGTCCGACTTGTTCGCGGCCAACCAGCGCCCGGCGATCGACGTCGGTGTGTCGGTGTCACGAGTCGGTGGCGCCGCGATGACCAAGGCGATGAAGTCGGTCACCGGCTCGCTCAAGGTCGACCTGGCGCAGTTCCGCGCCATGGAGGCGTTCGCGATGTTCGCCTCCGACCTCGACGCGGCCTCCCGTCAGCAGCTCGACCGCGGACAGCGCCTGATGGCGCTCCTCAAGCAGCCGGCGTACTCGCCGTACCCGCTCGAGGAGATGACCGTCTCCCTGTGGCTGGGCACCAGCGGCGGGCTCGACAAGGTCCCCACGGACGACGTGCTCCGGTTCGAGAACGAGTTCCTCGACTACCTGCGCCGGTCACACGAGGGCATCCTCGCCGGGATCCGCGAGTCGCTGAAGTTCGAGGACGAGACCGAGTCGGCCGTCACCGAGGCCTACAACTCCTTCCTCGACCAGTTCGAGACCTCGGAGGGCGGGTCGATCAAGGTCGGTCACGAGCCCGAGGCCGACAAGCTGGAGGACGAGGACCAGGAGCAGATCGTCAAGCAGAAGCGGGGCTGAGCACACATGGCTGTATCGCTGCGTGAGTACCGCGCGCGGATCAAGTCGACGGAGTCGATGAAGAAGATCACGCGCGCCATGGAGCTCATTGCTGCGTCCCGGATCATCAAGGCGCAGCAGCGGGCCCAATCGGCCGCGCCGTACGCGCGCGAGCTGACCCGGGCGGTCTCGGCCGTCGCTACCTACTCCAACGTCGACCACCCGCTGACGAAGGAGGAGGAGAACCCCACCCGGGCCGCCGTCCTCATCGTCACCAGCGACCGTGGTCTGGCCGGGGCCTACTCCTCAAGCGTGCTGAAGGAGGCCGAGCGCCTCGCAGTGGCGCTGCGCTCGGAGGGCAAGGAGATCGACTGGTACATCTGCGGCCGCAAGGGGCAGGCGTACTTCAAGTTCCGCCAGCGCCCCGTGGTGCAGTCGTGGACCGGGTTCTCAGACCAGCCGGCCTACGACATCGCGGCCGAGGTGGGCAAGGCCCTGATCGACTCGTTCCTCAAGGAGCAAGGCGAGGACGGCGACGTCGACGAGGTGCACGTGGTCTACACGAGGTTCCGGTCGATGCTGACCCAGGAGCCCACAGCGGTGCGCGTGCTGCCGTTGGAGATCGTGGAGGCCGAGGAAGGGGAGGCCGAGCCGGACAAGTCCGACCTGCTGCCCCTCTACGAGTTCGAGCCCTCCGCCGAGGCCGTGCTCGACGGGCTGCTGCCGCAGTACGTCCAGAGCCGGATCTTCTTCGCCATGCTGCAGTCGGCCGCCTCCGAGCTGGCCGCCCGACAGAAGGCGATGAAGTCCGCCACGGACAACGCCGACGAACTGATCAAGAAGTACACCCGCGTGGCCAACCAGGCCCGTCAGGCCGGCATCACCCAGGAAATCAGCGAGATCGTCGGTGGCGTCAACGCGCTGGCCGACGCGAACTCCGCCAGCGAGTAGAGGTAGAGAGACATGACTGCAACGGTTGAAGAGACCAAGACCACCGCCGGCTCGATCGGTCGGATCGCCCGGGTCATCGGCCCGGTCGTCGACATCGAGTACCCCGTCGACACGATGCCGGAGATGTACAACAAGCTCGAGGTCGAGCTCGAGCTGGGCGGTGAGAAGAAGATCCTCTCGCTGGAGGTTGCCCAGCACATCGGCGACGGCATGGTGCGCGCGATCTCGCTGCAGCCCACGGACGGCCTCGTCCGCGGCGCGCAGGTGACCGACACGGGCGGGCCGATCACGGTCCCCGTCGGTGACATCACCAAGGGACACGTCTACAACATGCTCGGCGAGGTGCTCAACCTCGAAGAGGGCGAGGAGTACGAGGTCAAGGAGCGGTGGGGCATCCACCGCAAGGCGCCGGCGTTCGACCAGCTCGAGTCGAAGACCCAGATGTTCGAGACCGGCATCAAGGTCATCGACCTGCTGGCCCCCTACGTGCAGGGCGGCAAGATCGGCCTGTTCGGTGGAGCCGGTGTCGGCAAGACCGTGCTGATCCAGGAGATGATCGCCCGCGTCGCCAAGGACCACGGTGGTGTGTCGGTGTTCGCCGGTGTCGGTGAGCGCACCCGTGAGGGCAACGACCTGATCGAGGAAATGACGGACGCCGGCGTGATCGGCCAGACCGCCCTCGTCTTCGGTCAGATGGACGAGCCGCCGGGCACCCGCCTGCGGGTAGCGCTGTCCGCGCTGACGATGGCGGAGTACTTCCGCGACGTGCAGAAGCAGGACGTGCTGCTGTTCATCGACAACATCTTCCGGTTCACCCAGGCGGGGTCCGAGGTGTCCACCCTGCTCGGCCGGATGCCGTCCGCGGTGGGCTACCAGCCCAACCTCGCCGACGAGATGGGCACGCTCCAGGAGCGGATCACCTCGACGCGTGGCCACTCGATCACCTCGCTGCAGGCGATCTACGTGCCGGCCGACGACTACACCGACCCGGCCCCGGCGGCGACGTTCGCGCACCTCGACGCCACCACGGAGCTGTCGCGCGAGATCGCCTCGCTCGGTATCTACCCGGCGGTGGACCCGCTGACGTCGACGTCGCGGATCCTGGACGCGCAGTACATCGGGCAGGCGCACTATGACTGCGCGATCCGGATCAAGCAGATCCTGCAGCGCAACAAGGAGCTCCAGGACATCATCGCGATCCTCGGTGTGGACGAGCTCTCCGAAGAGGACAAGATCATCGTGTCCCGGGCCCGCCGGATCCAGCGGTTCCTGTCCCAGAACACCTACGTCGCCAAGCAGTTCACCGGCCTCGAGGGCTCGACTGTGCCGATTGCCGACACCATCGAGGCGTTCAACAAGATCGCCGACGGCGAGTACGACCACGTGGCCGAGCAGGCGTTCTTCATGTGCGGCGGTCTCGACGACGTCGAGGCCAAGTGGGCCGCCATCCAGAAGAGTCTCTGAGGCCCCGTCATGGCTGACCACTTGCACGTAGAGCTCGTCGCTGCCGACCGGACCGTGTGGTCCGGTGAGGCAACGATGGTGATCGCGCGCACCGTCGAGGGTGATGTCGGCATTCTTCGCAACCACTCCCCGCTGCTCTCTCTGCTGACCGACGCGAACGTCGAGATCACGGGCGAGGACGGCGAGGTCGTGGTCGCGGTCGTCGACGGAGGCTTCATCTCGGTTGCCAACAACCGCGTGTCGATCCTGTCCGAGCGGGCGATCCTGGCCGAGGACGTCCAGATCGACGAGGCCCGGGCCGAGCTGGAAGAGGCCCAGGCCCTGGTCGGCCAGGACGACGACGCCGAGCAGCGGGTTCGCCGGGCCGAGGCCCGGATCCGCGCGGTGGAGAAGGCTTCCTGACCCGATAGGGTTGGCTCTCGCTGAGAGTTAGGGGGGCCGGATGCCGTTCTGGCAATGGTTGGTCGACGTTGCCGGCGTCCTGCTGCTGCTCGCCCTGGCCTACGGCATCGCACTCGTCGTACGCCGACGACTGCTGTCACGCAACGGCGGCACCTTCGAGCTGAGCTACCGCGTCCGGACCGACCGCCCCGGGCGCGGTTGGGTGCTCGGGCTCGGCCGCTACTCCGGCGAGACGCTCGAGTGGTTCCGGGTCTTCTCGCTCTCGCTCCGCCCGAAAAGGTCCTGGCCGCGGGTGACGCTCAGCTTCGACGGCCGGCGGGAGCCGTTCGGCGCCGAGCAGCTGTCGCTCTACCCCGACCACCAGGTGATCCACTGCCAGACCTCCGACGGCGAGGTGGAGCTGGCGATGAGCACGGGCTCCCTCACCGGCTTCCAGTCCTGGCTGGAGGCGCGCCCACCCGGCACCGACTGGTCCCGCTGACCCGCGAGTCGGCGCAAAGTCCGGGCTGATCCCCGCCGAGTCGGCGCAAACTCCGGGCTGAAGCGCCGACTCGGCCTCACTTGATCGTGAAGGTGCCGCGCTGGATCAGATGGTTGTCGATGTAGAGCTCGGCCGAGTACTCGCCGCTGCGCAGCGCGAACGTGCTGCTGAACGCATAGCTGATCGGCAGCGCGGCGCCACCGGACTCGCCCAGCTCCCAGGTCGAGTCCACCCGAAGAGAGGTCTCCTCGGTTCCATCCAGGTAGATCTTCCAGTTCTCCTTCTGCCCGTCGACCATGCCGTCGTAGTCGAAGAGAACGTTCACCTCGTCGGTGCTGGTCCCGAACACCGCGCCCTCCTTCTCGTCGTAGACCTGGTATCCGTCCTCGTCGAGCACCGGGAACCCGTTGGCATCCATCCGGGCCACCCCGAAGCGGAACGCCGAGGCCTGCGCCGTCGGCTCGGCAGTCGGCACCTCCCCGGTGTAGTCCAACGAGGTCAGGTTCGTCTTGATGACGTCGATCAGCCGGTCGGCCTCGGCGCGCAGCTCGGCGCTGTCCTCGATCGACTCGCGCGGGGGAGCCTGGGTCCAGGTGCGCGGGTCCAGGCCGAGTCGTGCCTTGAGGCTGTCGATGTCGGCCGCACACGAGTGCAGGTAGAGCCACAGCGAGGACGGCGGTTCGCGGCCGGCCTTCTTGGCGACAGACACCTGCTCGATCACCCGGTCGAGGGCGGCGTCGTAGGCCCCGCGCGCGGCATCGATGTCACCGTCGGCCAGATGGGTGACGCCGAGGTTGCAGATCACCGGGAAGAGTCGCGGGTCCTCGTCGAGCGCTCGTTGGTCGGCGGCCAGCGCCTTGTCGTAGTCCCCCAAGAGGTAGTAGACGAACCCGAGGTTCCAGTTCACGTTCTTGTCGTCCATACCTGCCCGGCGCGCGGACTCGAGGTCGTCGGCCCCGCTCGCGAGCGCCTCCTGCGCAGCCTCGGGGTCGAGGCCGACATCGTCGAAGGCCAGCGTGAGATGTGCGTTGCCGCGCTCGTAGAACGCGTTGGAGTACGACGGGTCCGCCTCGATCGCCTCGTCGAACGCGGCGATCGCCTCCTCTGTTTCATAGCGCCAGGCCATCCCGTAGCCACGGGCGAACGCCTGCATAGCGGAGTCGGGCGTCCCCTTGATCTCGCCCACCGCGACGATCGTCATCCACACCACCGTCACCAGCACGATCGTGCTGCCGGCGCAGACGAACAGGACGCGCGTCCAGGTGGCGCGCGTGGCGGACAGCCCGAGCAGGGCGAGGGCCACCGCCAGCAGGGTGAGATGCAGGATGTAGGTGTTGGCCCGGGAGTTCCAGCTGTTGTTGAGGCCTGCGGCATTGGTGTTGCGCTCGCTCAGCTCGGCGGCCTCCACGATGTACTCGTCGGCCTCGTAGCCGCCGAGGTCGGGATAGTTGCGTTTCGGTCTTGTCGAAGTAGGGCTCCTGGAGCAGGGGGCTCAGCCTCGCGATCCGGTCACGGACGCCGCGGTAGCGCTTCGCGGCGTCGTCGTCGCCGTCGTTCTCGGCCGTTCGAGCCAGGGTGTCGAGCTCGTACCAGGTGTACGTCGCGCCGTACCAGCCGCCGTCGACCTCCGCCTGTCCCGCCGTCCGCAGCCCGAGCGCCTCCAGCGCGTAGTTCTGGGCGTCGCGGTTGGCCACGTTGGCGTGCCCGTTCGCATCGGTCTGGAGGAACGCCGCGCTGGCCGCGATGATCGTCACCGTCGCGATCAGGATCGCCGTCAGCCGGTCCAGCGGATCCGCGCCCTGGCGGTAGGGAGCGCCGCCCTGGTCCACCGTCACGACAGGACCTGGACGATCACTGCCCCGGCTATCCCGAAGGCCAGGCACATCGTGCCCATCGCTGCGAGGAGGTAGCGGATGGCATGCCGCAGCTCGCTGGCCAACGTGAAGAAGAGCAGCGCGAACGCCATCACGATGAGCATGGCGACAGTGGCCTTGGAGTCGTGGCGCATTTCGTCAGCAGTGGCGAAGTGGAGCTTGGGTTCCACGTCCTTGAGCTGGGCGGCCTCCGCGGCCAGCTCACCGAGCTGGCGTCGGGTGTCATAGGTCCCGTCCGCCCCCAGGTAGCGGGTGTCGAAGAAGTCCTTGTCGACGATCGTCTGGTTCCACCGAGCGGAGCGCTCGGCCTGCATCGCCGCGAGCCGGCGCCCGCGATACGTCTTCTTCGGGTCCTGCAGATCGGCATTGACCGCGTCTCCGACTTCTACGTTGCGCACGTAGGCGGTGTAGGCGCGGTGCTGCTGGTAGGTGGTGGTGGAGTCGAGGACCCTGGCGTCCTGACGGTTGACCGCGGCGCCGAGTCCCGCGAAGTCGGCGTTGCCGGCGTTGTCTGCGTCGATCGTGGCCTGCCAGGCGATGAGCGCGCTGACGATGGTCACCACGGCCATCATGATCGGCACGGTGACGTCGAACCGACCTACCCAACGCTCTCGACCCTGCGACATGGCCACCCCCAGTTGTTCGCGCACCATGGTGGCGCGAGGAGGCGCTCCGCGGGCAGAGTCGTCTAGTCCACCGTCAGCGCTCGCCGCCGGGCACCCACAGCACGTCGCCCGACTCCCGGTTCGCGTGGCGGGCCAGGATGAAGACCAGATCTGAGAGCCGGTTGAGGTAGGTGATGGCGAGCGGGTTCATGGTCTCGCCGTGGACCTCGTAGGCCGCCCAGGCCGAACGTTCCGCGCGGCGTACGACGGTTCGCGCAACGTGCAGGTGGGCGCCGCCGAGGGTGCCGCCGTTGAGGATGAACGACCGCAGCTTGGGGAGCGGCTCGTTGTAGTGGTCGCACCAGCCCTCCAGCCGATCGACGTAGTCCTGCTCGATCCGCAGGGGAGGGAACTCGGGGTTCTCGACCACGGGGGTGCAGAAGTCGGCCCCGACGTCGAACAGGTCGTTCTGCACGTGCGTCAGCACCGCGACCACGTCGTCCTCCAACCCGCCCAGGGCCAACGCCAGCCCGAGGCAGGCGTTGGCCTCGTCGACGTCGGCGTAGGCCTGGAGGCGGGGGTCGGTCTTCGACGTCAGGCTCATGTCGCCGAGCCGCGTCTCGCCGCCGTCGCCGGTCCGGGTATAGATCCGGGTGAGGTTGACCATGCCGGAAGCGTAACCAGTGTGCCGCCGCGGTCGGTCAGGCGTCGATGGAGCTCATGTCTCCGTAGCGGTCGCCGACCACGGCGTCGCGCGGCACGGCCTCCTCGAGCGACTTCAGGTCGTCGTCGGTCAGCGTCACGTCCGTGGCACCGACGTTCTCCTCGAGGTAGGTGATCCGCTTCGTGCCAGGGATCGGAGCCACGTCGCTGCCCTGGGCGAGCACCCAGGCAAGAGCGAGCTGCCCCGGTGTGCAGCCCTGGGCGTCGGCGAGCTCGCGCACCTTCGCGACCAGCTCCAGGTTGGCCTTGAGGCCCTCGCCGTTGAGCCGCGGGAAGTACGCCGTGCGGCGCGAGTCGTTCTCGTCCAGCGAGTCATCGGCAGTGATGGCACCGGTGAGGATGCCTCGGCCGAGCGGCGAGTAGGGCACCAGGCCGATGCCGAGCTCGCGGATCGTCGGGAGGATCTCGTCCTCGAGGTCACGGGTGAAGAGGGAGTACTCGGACTGCAGTGCGGTGATCGGGTGCACGCCGTGGGCCTTGCGGATGGTCGCGGAGGAGGCCTCGGAGAGTCCGAGGTGGAGCACCTTGCCGGCCTCGACGAGCTCCTTCATCGCTCCGACGGTGTCCTCGATCGGCACCGACTGGTCGACCCGGTGCTGGTAGTAGAGGTCGATGTGGTCGACGCCCAGCCGCTGCAGGGATGCGTCACACGCGGCCCGGACGTATTCGGGGCTGCCGTTGATGCCGATCCGGGTCCCGTCGGCACGTCGCTCGTTGCCGAACTTGGTCGCGAGCTGCACCTCGTCGCGACGGCCGGCGATGGCCTTGCCGACCAGCTGCTCGTTGGTGAAGGGGCCATACATGTCCGCGGTGTCGAGGAACGTCACGCCGAGGTCGAGGGCCCGGTTGATGGTCTTGATCGCACTGGGCTCGTCGGTGGAGCCGTAGAACTCCGACATGCCCATGCAGCCGAGTCCGAGGGCGGAGACGGTCAGGGGCGAGCTGGTGCCTAGCGTTCGCTGTTCGATAGTCATGTCCACCACTGAAACCCCTGGAGTGCGCTCCAAGTCAAGCGCTCGCCGTCGCGGGTCGGACATTGGCCAGGGTGTCGAGGTAGATGTCGATCTTCTTGTCGATCGCGCCGAGGTGGGCGGTGACCTCCGCGAGCTGCGCGAGCACGTGCTCGCGGTGGTCCCGGAGCAGCTCCAGCCGCTGGCCCTCGGTGCCTTCACCCGTCCGCACCAGCGCTGCATAGCGGCGTACGTCGCGGATCGGCATGCCCGTGCCGCGCAGGCAGTTGATCAGCTCGATCCACCGCAGGTCGGCCTCCCGGTAGCGGCGGTGTCCGGTGGCCGAGCGCCCGACGGAGGTCAGCAGCAGCCCGTCGCGCTCGTAGTAGCGCAGGGTGTCGGGCGAGAGGCCGGTGAGTTCGGCGGCGCGGGCGATCGTGCAGCCACCCTCGGCAATGGCGGGATCGGTCATGCGCTCATCGTCTCCTTTGGAGTGCACTCCAGGTCAAGTGGGAGGAGTCTCCCCGAAATTCCTCTGTGATCCACGCAACCATCGGGGAGTTCACCGCGTCTTTAGGGGTACAGGGAGCGAGAAAACTCGGGAGGGCATGGCATGGACATCGAGACCGATGGTTCAACGCTCGTGCTGAGCGGCAGCTTCGACGCGCGCAGCACCTGGATGGTCCGCAGCGCGATCTACGAGCACCTCGACGGCCTCGACCAGGACGTTGTGATCGATCTCTCCGACGTCGAGTTCGTCGACGTCACGGCGCTCAAGGTGCTGGCCATGGCGACTCGGCAGGCCAGCCGGGGCGGCCAGCGCGTCACCCTCCGGGGCTGCAACGGCGCGGTCCGCCGCCTGCTGCACATGACCCACCTGATCCGCGTCGTCGAGGTGGAGCGCATCCCCGCCTAGCGGCGCGGGCGTGTCGGATAACCCACACGTCCATCCGGTTACCAAGCGGTAGCCGACGACTTACCCTCGGTTTCATGACCGATCGCCCCGTCAAGGACAAACCCTGGGTGATGCGCACCTACTCCGGCCACTCCACAGCGGCCGCGTCCAACGCGCTCTACCGCACCAACCTCGCCAAGGGACAGACCGGTCTCTCTGTCGCCTTCGACCTGCCGACCCAGACCGGCTACGACCCCGACTCGATCATGTCTCGCGGCGAGGTCGGCAAGGTCGGCGTGCCCGTGCCGCACCTCGGTGAGATGCGCAAGCTGTTCGACCAGATCCCGCTCACCGAGATGAACACGTCGATGACCATCAACGCGGTCGCGATGTGGATGCTGGCGATGTACCAGGTGGTCGCCGAGGAGCAGAACCCCGACCTCACGCCGGAGGAGGTCGCCGTACAGCTGACCGGCACCACCCAGAACGACATCATCAAGGAGTACCTCTCCCGCGGGACCTACGTGTTCCCGCCCGAGCACTCCCTGCGCCTGATCAGCGACATGATCAGCTACACCGTCCACCAGATCCCGCAGTGGAACCCGATCAACATCTGCAGCTACCACCTCCAGGAGGCGGGCGCGACGCCCACCCAGGAGCTCGCGTACGCCCTGTGCACGGCCATCGCCGTGCTTGACGAGGTCAGGGAGTCCGGACAGGTCTCCGAGGACGACTTCGAGAAGGTGGTCGGCCGGATCTCCTTCTTCGTCAACGCAGGCGTGCGCTTCGTCGAGGAGACGTGCAAGATGCGCGCCTTCGTCGAGCTCTGGGACGACATCACCCGCGAGCGTTACGGGGTGCAGGACCCGAAGATGCGCCGGTTCCGCTACGGCGTGCAGGTCAACTCCCTCGGACTGACCGAGGCGCAGCCCGAGAACAACGTGCAGCGGATCGTGCTCGAGATGCTCGGCGTCACGCTGTCGAAGAACGCCCGCGCCCGTGCGCTTCAGCTGCCGGCGTGGAACGAGGCGCTCGGCCTCCCACGCCCGTGGGACCAGCAGTGGTCGCTGCGGCTGCAGCAGGTGCTGGCCTTCGAGTCCGACCTCCTCGAGTACGACGACATCTTCGAGGGCTCCACCGTGATCGCCGCGAAGGTCGCCGAGCTGGTGGAGGGCGCCCGCGCCGAGATGGACCGCGTGCAGGCGATGGGCGGCGCGATCGCCGCCGTCGAGTCGGGCTATATGAAGCAGGAGCTGGTCTCCGCCCATGCTGCCCGTCGCGCTCGGATCGAGAACGGCGACGAGATCATCGTCGGTGTCAACCGGTTCGAGACCACCGAGCCCTCACCGCTGACCGCCAACCTCGACGACGCGATCATGGCGGCGGACCCCCGGGCCGAGCAGTCGGCCCTCGACTCCATGACGGCCTGGAAGGCCCAGCGTGACGAGGCCGAGGTCAGCGAGGCCCTGGCCGCGCTTGCCGAGGCGGCCAAGACCGATACCAACCTGATGGCGCCGACCCTCGTCGCCGCGCGGGCCGGTGCGACCACGGGGGAGTGGGCGGGCACGCTGCGCGAGGTGTTCGGCGAGTTCCGGGCTCCGACCGGTGTCGGCGGGGCGGTGGGCGTGGCGGAGGCCGGCTCCGAGCTCGCCGCGGTCCGCGAGAAGGTCAGGATGACCGGCGAGGAGCTAGGCGGGCGACTTCGCCTCCTGGTCGGCAAGCCCGGCCTCGATGGTCACTCGAACGGCGCCGAGCAGGTTGCCGTCCGGGCCCGCGACGCAGGCTTCGAGGTGATCTACCAGGGCATCCGGCTGACCCCCGAGCAGATCGTCTCGGCCGCGGTGGCCGAGGACGTGCACTGCGTCGGCCTCTCGATCCTCTCCGGGTCGCACATGGAGCTGGTGCCCGCCGTGCTCGACGGCCTTCGCGAGGCCGGACTGGGCGACGTACCGGTGATCGTCGGGGGGATCATCCCCGACTCCGACGGCCGCAAGCTGATGGAGGCTGGAGTGGCCGCGGTCTACACCCCCAAGGACTTCGGGCTGACCGAGATCATGGGCGGCATCGTCGATGTGATCCGCAAGGCCAACGGACTCAGCTGACAACGAGTAGCGTGCGCCGCATGAGGCAGACGCTTGACGCTGACTACCTCGTGGTCGGCGCCGGTGCTTCGGGCCTGGCATTCACGGACTCCCTGATCGACCACAGCGACGCGCAGGTGATCGTCGTCGACCGCCGGCACGGCGCGGGAGGGCACTGGCTGGACGCCTACCCGTTCGTCCGCCTGCATCAGGCGTCCGTCTTCTACGGCGTGTCGTCCACGGAGCTCGGCGACGGCACGATCCAGCCCGACGGCCCCGAGGCTGGTCTGCACGAGCGCGCGAGCGCACCCGAGATCTGCGCCTACTACGCCCGGGTGAAGGAACGCATGGAGCGGACCGGACAGGTCAGGTTCTTCCACGGCTGCGACTACCTGGGTGATGGCCGGTTCCGCTCTCTGGTGTCCGGTGACGAGTACGACGCCCGAGTACGCCGGGTCGTCAACGCGCACTACCGGGAGCCCGAGATCCCAGCGACCACGCCACCCCCCTTCGCCGTCGCGGAAACGGCCGACGTGGTTCCTCTCAACCAGCTGGTGTCGCTTGACCGCACTCCGTCCCAGTACGTCGTCGTCGGCTCGGGAAAAACGGCCACCGACGCCTGCATCTGGCTGCTCGGCAACGGTGTCGACCCCGATCGCATCCTTTGGGTCCGGCCCCGGGACCCGTGGATGCTCAATCGGGCGATGGTCCAGCCGGACCCGGCTGTCTTCACCGGCATGGTCGCCGACACGGTCGAGGCCGCTGCGGCGGCGGCGTCGCTCCCGGATCTGTTTCTCCGGCTCGAGGCCGCAGGCGTGATGCTGCGGATCGATCGCGGAGTGGAGCCCACCATGGCGAGGACCCCGACTCTCGCCCAGTGGGAGCTCGACCTGCTGCGGAGTATCGAGAACGTGGTGCGGCTCGGGCACATCCGGAGCGTTGAGCAGGGGTCGATCGAGCTCGACGAGGGCCGGGTGACGATCGCCCGGGACGCGATGGTGGTGCACTGCGCCGCAGCCGGTCTGCGCGACGTGCCGGAGGTGCCGATCTGGGCCGGCGAGGGCATCATCATCCAGCCGGTCCGGAGCGGCTTCCCCTGCTTCGGTGCAGCGCTGTCCGGCTACGTCGAGGCGACCCGCAGCACCGACGAGGAGAAGAACAAGGTCTGCCCGCCGTCGCCGTACCCGAACTCGCCGGCCGCCTGGGCGCGGATGACCGTCCTCGGGGGCCGGGCATCGGCGGCGTTCAGCGCCGAGTCGGACATCAACGAGTGGGCGCAGCAGTGCCTGCTGAACCCGTCGCGTATCGGACCGGAGCACCAGGAGCGCCCGGAGGTGCTGAGCGCTGTCGAGCGGCTCGGCACCCACGCCCAGTCGGGGATGGCGCGACTGGCTGAGCTGGCGGCGCTGTAGTTGCGTGATCTGCGCCATGTTGGAGGTAAGGCTCACCTAAGCCCGTGCTAATCTCCCCGCCGTGGGAAAGACCAAGGGCAAGGTGCGCAAGCTCCCGAAGGTGAAGTGCTGCGTCTCCAAGCAGAAGTGCAGCCGCTGTCCGCTGCGGATGCTCAAGGAAGGCTCGCTGCCCGACGGGTATACCGTCAAGAAGCGCGTGCTCGTTCGCGTCGACGGTGGCAAAGTCACCAAGAAGAAGTTGTCCAAGGCCGCCTGACCGAGGAGTACAGCTTTGCCCGCACAGCGCTTCGCCGACCAGCTCAACACACAGATCGGCAACGAGCTCGCCGCCCACAACCAGTACCTCGCGGTCGCCGTCCACTACGACGCGCTGACCATGCCGCGGATGGCCGCCTTCTTCTACGCCCAGGCGGTGGAGGAGCGCACCCACGCGATGATGATGATCCAGTACCTCCTCGACACCGACGCAGAGGTGTTGATCCCCGGCGTCGAGGCGCCGGTCGCCGCCTTCGACGACGTGGTCTCGCCGGTCCGGCTCGCCCTCGACCAGGAGAAGAAGGTCACCGAGCAGATCAACGGCCTGCTCAAGACGGCCCGTGAGGAGAGCGACTTCGCCTCCGAGCAGTTCATGCAGTGGTTCATCAAGGAGCAGGTCGAGGAGGTCGCCACGATGAGCGACCTGCTGGCAGTGGTGGAGCGCAACAAGAACGACGTCGAGGACATCGAGGAGTACGTCGCCCGCGAGGGCGCGGCCGACGCCGCCGACCCCACTGCGCCGCGAGCCGCGGGAGCCTAGAAGCAGGTCAGCCCGGTGGCCGCGAGGTCGCCGTGGACCTGGGGCAGGACACCTCGCGCGGGGAGCCGGTGTGGATCTCCTCCGGGAGGGTGAGGTCGACCGTGTCCTCGAACATGCCTGCCTGCTCGGTGCGGATCCGCAGGGTGGTCACGAAGGCCCCGGAGCGCGATGACAGCGTCTCGCACCCGCTCATGCTCAGCGACAGGGTGACCTCGGCGGTCTCGCCGCCGCCGATCGTGACCTCGCTGAGGTCGGTGATCGTGAACAGCCGCGAGTCCTCCTGGTCCCCGGCGAGGCCCAGGACGGTCACGGGCAGCCGGCCGTCGTTGTGGATCCGGAACGTGTAGCGCATGGTCCCGCCGTCGACGTACCGGATCTGACGGATCGTCCGGTTCGCGAGCTCGAAGGCCGGGGCCGCCTCCGTCCCGGCCACCTCCGTCGGACCGTCAGCTGACAGGGACGGGCTCGAGCGCGCCACGGCGACCCCGCCGCCGGCGACGGCGAGGAGCAACAGCCCCACCAGGAGCAGGACCCTACGCAGCACGCCGGGACCGCGGGAGGCGACGCAGGCGGCCGGCACCGAGCACCAGCGCGAGGCCGCCGGTCATCCCCAGGAGGGGTACGACGCCGGGATGGGTCTGCGCGTCGTGGACGGCGGGAGCGTCCGCCCTACCGGTGTGGGCGGCACCCGGACGGGACGGGCTGACGAACCAGTCGCACGCGGGCGGGTGCCGCAGGATCGGGTCGGCCCGGTCGTACTGGCTGCAGGAGAGGAACCCGGCGTCCTTCACGAACAGCCCGGGGAGGAACTGCGAGCCGCCCGCCGCGCACGACCGTGGCGAGAGCACGAAGTTGTCATCCTGGTGCCCGTCGGCGTAGTGGTTGTTCTCCCAGCAGTTGCCGTTGCCCTGGTCGTCCCACCAGTGGTCCATGCCGTTCTCGTGGATGTGGCCGGCCTTGTCGGTGCCCATGTGGTTGTCGGTCGTCTGGTTCTGGTGGGAGGTGTCGTAGAGCTTGGCGGGATCCAGCTCGTCACGCAGCGGCGCCGGCACCCAGAACTGCATGGTGCCCACCCGCCAGTTGTCGTAGATCCAGTTGTGGTCGGTGCGGTTGGCGTTGCCGCCGGCGATCAGCACACCGGTGCCCACGGGCGTGGGGATCACCGGGCAGACCGTTCCGTTCATGTAGCCGCGCTTGGCCATGGGGAGGTCGCAGATCCCCGTGTCGACGAACTCGGTGTACCAGTTGGAGTTGTTGCTGTAGACCTCGTTGTAGCTCCAGCGGGCGTGGTCCTGCGGGAGCCCCGGGTGGCCGGGGAACAGTGAGTCCGTCGCGATGCCAGTGGCGTTGTCGTAGAACTTGTTGTGGTGCGCCCAGATCGAGTTGCCGGCCGTGCCCGAGTACCCCAACGTGTTGTGGTGGCTGCGGTTGTTGCGGATCTCGATCGCGTAGCGGGTGACCTCGACCTTCGGGTTGTCGGCGTTCAGGTCTGAGCCCGAGCCGGGGTAGATGCCTGAGTCGCCGTTGAAGTAGTTGTTGGTGCGCTGGATCAGACCGTGGTCGCTGGCGAAGGCGAGGATGCCGTACTCGTCGTTGCCGCGCGTGGTCAGCTTGTCGAGCATGAACCCGTCGGTCTCCATCACGTAGACCGAGTTGAACTCCGCCTGCTGGAACGTCATGTTGCGTACGACGGCCCCGCTGACACGGTCGATCCGGATCGCATTGAGCTTCTGGAAGTCGTTGTCGACCAGCACGTCGGTCATCCGCTGACCGGTGCCGATGACCTGGGTGCCGCAGAACTTGCTGTCGCAGGCGATCGAGCCGTTGGTCGGGGTCTCGTCTCCGAAGATCGAGATCAGGTTGAGGTTGTAGGGGCACCGCCGCTGGTCGGCGTACGACAGGCCGATCGGGTTGGTCGTGCCGGGTCCTTCGTCCGCCGCGTGTGCCGCCAAGCCGTCGGGCTCCGGCACTTCGGGCGTGGAGATGCTGCCGATGTATTCAGACTTCTGGAGCGGCTTTGACGACGCGGTGCCGAGGTGCGAGCAGTAGTCGCTACGCTCGCGCTGCCCCCACTTTCGCTCCTGGTAGACGCCGGGAAGCACGTAGACAGACGTCTTGCGCTTCTTGATCGTGTTGATCGCGTCCTGGATGGAGTTGAACGTGCAGCGCTTCAGCAGGCCTTCGTTGATCCGCTTCAGCCGGCCGGCGGGCATCTTCTCGATCCGCTTCTGGCTGTCGGACTTGCAGACCACGCGCGAGTTCGCGTTGTCGTAGCCGAGGAACTTCGGCACGTGCCCGTTGCCGCTCGGGAACTGCGCTGGACGCTCCTCGTGCGCCGACGCGGGGACAGCAACGGCCCAGGTCAACGCTGTGGCCAGCAGGGCGGGGACGAACAGGCAGGACAGGACGAGTCGCACACAGCGGGGCACAGAGGATCCTTCCGTCGCGGACGCAACGAGCAGACTGTGACGGAGGTTACGCAAGACTCCTGGCATGCGCGTGATCGTGGTCGGTGCCGGAGTGGTCGGCCTGAGCTGCGCCGTACGCCTCCTGGAGGCGGGCAACCGGGCTGACGTCGTGGCCCGCGACCTCCCGCGGGAGACGACGTCGGCTGTGGCCGCCGCGATCTGGTACCCCTACCGGGCCATGCCCCAGGACCTGGTGACCGACTGGGCCGCGACGACGTACGCCGCCTTCGCTGGCCTGGCCGAGACGAATGCGGACTGTGGCGTGCGAATGCTGCCTGGGACCGAGGTGATGACCGAAGCCACGGTCGACCCGTGGTGGCGGTCGGCGGTGCCGTCGCTGAGCCGCGTCAGCGACCTGCCGGGCGGCTACGTCGACGGGTGGTCGTTCGTGGCGCCGGTCGTCGACATGCCCGCCTACCTGGACTGGTTGGCCACCCGCGTGCTGGACCTCGGCGGATCGATCACCCGCCTGAACCTCGGCGGGCTGCCCACCGGGGGCGACCTGGTCGTCAACTGTTCCGGGCTGGGCGCTCGGCTGCTCGGCTCCGACGCGTCGGTGGCGCCGGTGCGGGGCCAGGTGCTGTACGTCGAGCAGTTCGGTCTGGACACCTGGTGGCTGGACGGCGCCGGCCCGACGTACGTCGTGCCCCGGTCCGACGAGATCGTCGTCGGAGGCACGGACGAGGTGGGGGACTGGAGCCGCACTCCGTCACCGGACATCGCCCAGAGCATCCTGGCTCGCGCGTCGGCCTTGGTGCCGGAGCTGGCCACGGCCATCGTGCTGCGGCACAAGGTCGGTCTGCGGCCTGCGCGGCCGGAGGTTCGCCTGGAGCGCGAGGGAGACGTCGTGCACTGCTACGGCCACGGCGGCGCCGGGGTGACGCTGAGCTGGGGCTGTGCCGACGAGGTGGTTGAACTGGTCAGTTGAGCTGGGTCGCCTGCACCACGGCGTCCGGGTTGAGGGGGCCGTAGATGTGCGGGAACGTCTCGTCGGTGCCCCGCGGCGACTCCTCCACCACGGGAGCCGTCAGCCGCTCGGGATCGATCGTCAGCAGCACCAGCGGCTCGCTCACCTCGGCGTAGAACCGTTCCCGCACGCCCGGCCACTGGTCGGCACGACTGGCGTGGATGAAGCCCTCCTCGGCCAGCGTGACGCCGTACGTCGAGGTGGTGTAGCTCCCTGCACGCTTTGCCGCCTCCCAGTCCGCGACGGTGGCGATGTGGAAGATCCGCAACATCCGTTCAGCCTAAGGTCGCGAACCGACGGTGGTTGAGGTGCGAGCGCAGCGAGCCTCGAAACCACTATCCGTCGGGTATCCGTCGCGCGGTCAAACCGCCGCACGCACGGTATCGATGATGAGTGCAGTCACGTCTTCCGGGCAGTCGATGTCCGCGTCATGGCCGGCGCCTGGGGATGACATGCCATCGGGCATGTGGCGCGGCATTCCGCCAGACCTTGCCATACGTCTCGGCCGGGAACATCCGCTCACTGCCTCCCCAAGCCAGGGTGCTGGGCACCCCAGGGTCGGGAAACGGGCGGACTGGGTGGGCAACGATGTCACGGATGATCTGCATGTCAAAGGCGCCAGTCCATTGGATGATCCGCCGAGCCTGCTCAGCTGACATGGCGGCCGGATCGCCAACGAAGTCGCGGAATCCGATGCGGCGGACCACGGCCCATCGTTGCGCCGCGAGGGCTGGGCGACCAAGGAACCGCGCCGCATAGTTGCCCTTCTGGAACATCCGGGCGATGCGGTTGGCGCTCTTGTCATCCCACCATCCGCCAGCCGGGTTGATCCCAAGCACGGATCGCGCCCGGCCTCGTCGGGCGAGCTCGAACGCGACCCACCCACCGAGTGAATGACCGACGATGTGCGCTGTCTCAATCCCGGCAGCGTCCATCGAGGACTCGGCGCCGTCCACGAACGTATCGATGGTCGCGGGATGCGCCGGTTCTGGTCCACCTAGGTGTCCCGGAAGCGTGGGCGCGAAGACGTCGAATTCCGCGGTCAGTGCGGGAAGGAGGTGACCAAACCATTGCCAGGTACCTGTGGCGCCATGGATGAGCACGAGCGGCTCGCCTCTGCCTCCACGGAAGAACGGTGGAGGCGCCAGGTCCGTCATGACCCTCAGTATGCGATTTCAGAAGAGACGAAGAGAAGGGTCCTCGAGTCCGCGCAGGGCGTCGTAGTCGACCAGGGCGCAGGCGATGCCGCGGTCCTCGGCCAGCACTCGCGCCTGAGGCTTGATCTCCTGGGCGGCGAAGATGCCACGCACCGGGGCGAGAAGCGGGTCTCGGTTGAGCAGTTCCAGGTACCGGGTCAGCTGCTCCACCCCGTCGATCTCCCCGCGGCGCTTGATCTCCACGGCGACGCTGGCGCCCGCGGCGTCGCGGCACATGAGGTCGACCGGTCCGATAGGCGTCGGGAACTCGCGGCGGACCAGGGTGAGGCCGTCCGCCAGCGTGGCGGGGTGGTCGGCCAGCAGCTCCTGCAGGTGCTTCTCGACGCCGTCCTTCTGCAGGCCCGGGTCGATACCGAGATCGTGCTGGGAGTCGTGGACGATCTCCTCGATCAGGATCCGCAGCGTGTCATCCGTCTTGGTGGTGACCGTCCACTCCACCTGGCCCTCGTCGGTGACGCCCTCGCGCAGCGTGCAGGGTGGCGACATCCAGTTGAGCGGCTTGTAGGAGCCTCCGTCGGAGTGGACCAGCACGGAGCCGTCGGCCTTGATCATCAGCACCCGGGTGGCCATCGGGAGGTGGGCGGTCAGCCGACCCGCATAGTCCACCTGGCACCGGGCCACCACTAGTCGCACGAGCCGAAATGTACCCAGGTAAAGTGCGCGCGTGACTCGGCGGGCCTTTGTGTTCTTGTTGGGGCTGGCCGTAGTAGCCGCGCCCCTGCTCCTGCGCGCGCCGAGCCCCGCCGGTTCCCCCACCGAGATGCCGCCCGGTCCCACGAGCGCGATCGTGATCGTCGTCGACGACATGGATGACTTCTCGTGCGCCGACACCGCCCTCTACCTGCCGCGGAGCTCGAAGTGGCTCTCCGAGCAGGGTCGCTGCTTCGAGGACGCCACCGTTGCCAGCCCGGTCTGCTGCCCGGCGCGGGCGATGCTGATGACCGGCCAGCTGCCGCACAACAACGGCGTACGCCGGCAGAACGAGGCGGACCAGCTGGTCGGCACCGACACCGTGCAGCACGATCTCGGTGAGGCAGGGGTGGCGACGTACGGCACGGGCAAGTTCCTCAACGGCCTCGACCCCGCGACGCTCAAGAACGGTGAGTTCGACAGCGGCTTCGCGGACTCCGACTTCTGGAACCACTACGACTACCTCACCTACGACCTGATCGACGACAACGGGCGCCGCTACACGCCTCCGGAGCAGATCCACACCACCGTGCGCACGGGTGTGAACCTCCGGAGCTACGTCGCCCGGCAGGCCGCCGCGGGTCAGCAGTTCTTCGTCTACGGCGCGTTCCTGGCGCCCCACGAGCAGACCGGGCACGGCCGCGCGAAGCTGCCCAGGCCGACAGCGGCGAACGCCGGTCAGCCGGTGCCGCACTTCGACTTCCGGCCGGAGAACGACACTCGCGACAAGCTGTTGCCGTTCCAGAGCCTCGACCACGGGCTGGCCTACTACCGGGCCATGCAGGCGACCCGGGTCCGGGCGCTCTACGACGTCGACGACCAGGTGGCCGCGCTCTTCGAGCAGCTCGAGGCCGAGGACCTGCTCGACAGCACGGCCGTGATCTTCACCAGCGACAACGGCTACGCCCTCGGCGAGAACGGCTGGGAGGGCAAGGCGGTGCCCTATCCGGCCTCCGTGGACGTGCCGCTCCTGGTCTACCTGCCGCCCGGCGTCGGCGAGCGGGGTCGCGACACCCGGCCCGTCGACCTGGTGGACATCGCGCCCACCCTCTACGACCTCTTCGACATCCCGCCCGGCCATGTCATCGACGGGCACTCGCTGTTGGGCAGCCACGTGCGCACCCGGGGGCGGGTCCTGGAGTTCGCCAACGAGCGCTCCGCCCTGGTGCTGCGCGAGTCCGGACACTCACCGTTCCGGGTGCCGACCTGGGTCATGGTCCGGGACGGCAACCGCGCGCTGGTGCAGTACTACCGATCCGGGCAGGTGATGCGGCGTGAGTACTACGAGGACGCGGCGATGAAGCGCAATCTCCTGTGGTCGGGGCTGACCAAGGAGCAGATGCCGACCTGGGCGGAGATCCGCGGCCTGGTGCACGAGCTGAAGGCGATGCGCACCTGCGTCGGCACCGAGGAACAGGCCTCGGCCAACCCCTGTCCCTGAGTCGTAAGTTACCGGCCAGTGAACCTGCGTTCGGAGCCCTCGGCGGCCATGGAATGATGCGCGCCATGACTGAGATGGCCCCTGCACCGACCCGCACCTTCTCGACGATTGGCGTCGTCGGTCTTGGCACCATGGGTGCCGGCATCGCCGAGGTGTTCGCCCGCAACGGCTACTCCGTGGTCGGCGTCGAGCTCGACGAGGACGGCATGGAGCGGGGACGCAAGCACCTCGAGCACTCCACCGCCCGGGCGGTCAAGCGCGAGAAGATGACCGAGGCCGACCAGGCCGAGCTGCTCGGACGGGTCACCTTCACGACCTCGTTGAAGGACCTGACCGACGCCGACCTCGTGGTCGAGGCCGTCGTGGAGTCGCTCGAGACCAAGAAGGCGGTCTTCCGCGACCTCGAGGCGATCGTGTCTCCCGACACGATCCTGGCCACCAACACCTCGTCGCTGTCCGTCACGGAGATCTCCACCGCCAACGCTCACCCGGGACGGGTCATCGGCGTCCACTTCTTCAACCCGGCGCCGGTCCAGAACCTGGTCGAGATCGTGCGCACCGTCGTCACCGAGCCCGACGTGCTGGCCGACGTGACCACCCTGGTCGAGAAAGTGGGCAAGAGCCCGGTCGTGTGCGGCGACAAGGCGGGCTTCATCGCCAACACGCTGCTGTTCGGCTACCTCAACCACGCCGCGTCCATGTTCGAGGGTCACTACGCCACCCGCGAGGACATCGACGCCGCGATGCGGTTCGGCTGTGGCTACCCGATGGGTCCGCTCGCGCTGCTCGACCTGATCGGCCTCGACACGGCGTACGAGATCCTCGAGACGATGTACCGCCAGGGGCGCGACCGCCTCCACGCGCCCACCCCGATCCTGAAGCAGATGGTCACCGCCGGGCTCCTGGGCCGCAAGACCGGCCGCGGCTTCTACACGTACGAGGCGGCCGACAGCCCCGTGGTGGTCGACGACGACCACACGCCGTCCGCCGACGAGCAGCCGCAGCTCAAGCACGACATCAAGCTGGTCGGTGTCGTGGGCACGGGCACCATGGCGAGCGGCATCGTTGAGGTCTTCGCCAAGAGCGGCTACGACGTGCTCGTGGTCGGTCGTGGCCAGGACAAGGTCGACGGCGTGGCCGCCGCGATCACCAAGAACTTCGACAAGCAGATCCAGCGCGGCAAGGCCACCGAGGAGGCCAAGGCCGAAGTGCTGGCGCGGGTCACCGGTACCACTTCGCTCGACGACCTCAAGGACGTCGACATCGTGGTGGAGGCGATCGCTGAGGACCTCGCGATCAAGACCACGTTGTTCGAGAACCTCGACGAGATCTGCAAGCCCGGCGCGATCCTGGCCACGACCACGTCGTCGCTGCCGATCATCGCGTGCGCTCAGGCGACCAAGCGCCCCCAGGACGTCGTCGGCATGCACTTCTTCAACCCGGCTCCCGTCATGAAGCTGGTCGAGGTGGTCTCCACCGTCTCCACCGACGAGGACGTCACCGAGACCACTCGCGCGCTCTGCGCCAAGGTCGGCAAGGTCGCCGTCTCGTGCGCCGACCGGGCCGGCTTCATCGTCAACGCGCTGCTGTTCCCCTACCTCAACGACGCCGTCAAGATGCTCGAGGCCCACTACGCCACGGCCGACGACATCGACCTGGCCATGAAGCAGGGCTGCGCGCTGCCGATGGGTCCGTTCGAGCTGCTCGACGTGGTCGGCAACGACGTGTCGCTGGCGATCCAGCGCGAGCTCTACCTGGAGTTCCGCGAGCCGGGCTTCGCTCCCGCACCGCTGCTGGAGCACCTGGTCACGGCCGGCTACCTGGGTCGCAAGACCAAGCGCGGTTTCCGGGATTACACGAAGCGCTGACAACTTGTCGGGTTGTGTGGTCGTCTCCATGGCATGACCCGGATCATCGCCGCGCTCGCGTTCCTGTTGCTCCTGCTGCAGCCGTCGTACGTCGGAGCCGCGCCCGATGTCTCAGGGGCCTCAGCCCCAGGGCACTGCCGGCGGACCCTGCCGTCGTACCCGGTGCTCCACCCCGGCGACCGGAGCGCGGCGGTGCGCACCCTGCAGTGTGCGCTCAATGACCTGGACGGCCCGACGGTCGTCGTCGACGGTTACTACGGGCCACAGACGCAGCGTGCGGTCGCCGAGATCGAGGCGCATTTCGAAGGTGGCGTCGCGAACCCCGGAGTGATCACCAGCGCCTACTGGGGGATGCTCTACGGCTGCCAGCTACCGAACCGCACCCTCGAGCTGGGCGACGGTGGTCACGCTGTCGTGGTGCTGCAGCGCTCGCTTCGAGGCTACGGCGGCCAGATCACCGTGGACGGCGACTTCGGTCCCGAGACCAAGCGGGTCCTGCAGGCCTACCAGCGCGACTACGGCCACCGAGCATCCGGCAGGCTCGACCGGGACACCCGCTACCTCATCTGCTGGGGTGCGTTCGGCTGAGGCACTAGGCGCTGGCGCCTGCGGGCAGCGCCGCGAGGTGGTCCTCGCGGCCCAGCGCCATCCGGCCGAGCAGGCGCAGCTGCTGCGGCGCGTTGGACCACGTCGTGCCGGCCAACCAGCCGTTGGGCAGGGACAACCGCACCACGCGGTGCCAGGCCGACGCGACCTGCGGGACCAGTGGACGGGCGTTGTAGCTGAGGCCGTAGCGCTGGAACAGGTCCTTGATGCGCGGCGCGATCTCGGCGTAGCGGTTGCTCGGGAGGTCGGGAAAGAGGTGGTGCTCGATCTGGTGGGAGAGGTTGCCGCTCATCAGGTGCATGAACTTGCTGCCGGTGATGTCTGCGGAGCCGAGCATCTGGCGCAGGTACCACTCACCGCGCGACTCGTTGGGGTCGAGCGACTCGAGCTCGAAGGTCTCGACGCCCTCGGGGAAGTGGCCGCACATGATGATCGAGTGGCTCCACACGTTGCGGACCAGGTTGGCGATCGCGTTGGCCGCGAGGGTCCGCTTGTAGCCGCTCGGACCGGACAACACGGGGTGTACGACGTAGTCCTTGGTGACCTGCTTGGTGATCTTGTGCAGGGTCGACTTGAGCCGCTTCTTGAGGACGGGGGTGACGCCCTTCTTCTGGCGCAGGTGCTCGCCGAGGTCGAGGTCGTACATCGCGATGCCGTACTCGAAGATGCAGGCGGTGATGAAGTTCTGGAGCGGCTGGAAGAGGTAGCGGGGCTGCCACGGCTGGTCCTCGTCGACGCGCATGATGCCGTAGCCGAGGTCGTTGTCCTTGCCGATGATGTTCGTGTACTTGTGGTGCGTCTGGTTGTGCGACTCTTTCCACTGCTCCGTGGGCGACACGTGGTCCCAGTCCCAGGTCGTCGAGTGGATCTTGGGGTCGCGCATCCAGTCCCACTGACCGTGCAGCACGTTGTGCCCGATCTCCATGTTGTCCAGGATCTTGGCGACTGAGAGACCGATCGTGCCGAGGACCCACGCCGGCGGATACTTGCCGGCCAGCAGCAGCGCGCGGCTGCCCACCTCCAGCTTGCGTTGAACGTCGATCACCCGGCGGATGTACGCCGCGTCGCGGTCTCCGAGGCTGTCCAAGATGCTCTGGCGCAGCGCGTCGAGCTCCTGGCCTATCTGCTCGATCTCTTCAGATGTGAGGTGCGCGGTCTGGTTGTCGATCTTCTTCTGCAGGACTGTCATGGGGCCTTCGGAAGCTCGGGTGTCTGAGGTCTGCCTAACCCCGAAGGTACTCGCCCAAGATGACAAACGCGGCTTCCGCCCGGTTACGGGTCGGCGTCAGTCGCCAAACCGGTTCGCCCGTTCGGCCGCGTTGGTTCGCCGCCGTAGGGTGAGAGACATGCTCGGTCTCATCCTTCTACTGGTCGTGGTGGCGGTGCTCGTCGGCGTCGTCTACGTAGCTGGACAACGCAAGAAGCAGCGTCAGCAGGCGCAGCGCGAGGCCGAGCTCGCGCCGGTGAAGCAGCTGGCGTACGAGGACATCACCGCGCTCGGCGTGGAACTCCAGAACTTCGACAGCGAGCTCGCCGGGCACGAGCTGGACGCCGGCGCGAACGCCGACTACCAGCGGGCGCTCGACGCCTACGAGTCGGCGAAGACCGCGGGCGACCGCCTCGAGCGGCCGGACGACGTCAAGCACGTCACCACGATCCTCGAGGACGGCCGCTACGCGATGGCGTGCGTCCGGGCCCGGGTCGCCGGCGACTCGTTGCCGACCCGGCGTCCGCCGTGCTTCTTCGACCCTCGCCACGGCATGTCCGTGCGGGACGTCCGCTACGCACCACCGGGCGGCACCCCGCGCGACGTACCCGCGTGCGCGCTCGATGCTGAGCGGGTCGAGGCGGGCGCCGACCCCGACTCGCGCATGGTCATGGTGGGTGCTCAGCGGTTGCCCTACTGGCAGGGCGGCCGCGCCTATCAGCCGTACGCCGCTGGCTACTTCGGAGGGTTCGCTCCCATGGACTGGATGTTCATGGGCCTGATGTTCGGTGCCTTCGGCGGGTTCGACGGCCTCGGTGAGGGCATCGGCGCCATCGGTGAGGGTGTCGGCGACATGTTCGGCGGGATCGGCGACGGCATCGGCGACCTGTTCGACTTCTAGGGGTACTGGGCTGGGCGGCGGCAAGCCGCCGCCCGCGCAAGCGCGGGCCCGCTTTTCGACGCTTTGTTGCTGTCAGGGTTTGCCTGACAGCACCGGAGCGAGGACCCCCGACACCTTTCGACCAGCCAACGCGTGCGTAAGTCCGGACCGGGATGGCCACAGGTCGGGAGGGCGACAATCGAACTACCGAGCCGTGCAGACCCAACCGCGGATCTGACCCCCGAAGCCGCGCCTCGCCTGAGCGATGGCGACGCGCTTGCTACCGCCCCAACCGAACCGGACGTCGTTCACGAACCCGTCGCGGCCGAACTTCACCGAGACGGCGCCACACGCGTTGCGCACCCAGCCGACCTTCACACAGGTGCCGGGGTAGCTGGACTTCTGTCGGCACTGCGTCAGCGCCCCCCTGAACGCGGCCGCCTTGCTGCCGGCGTTGTAGTAGCCGCCGACCGCGCCGTCCGTGGCCAACGCGAGCGCCCCGTAGTAGACGCGTCCCGCGCGTTCGCTAGCCGGGGCGGCGCCGGCGGACGGCGCGAGGGTGGTGAGTGTGACGGCCGCCAGGAGGGCTGCAACGGTGATCGAGAAAGTGGTGCGCAACGTCTTCATGTCTTCCCTGCCTACCCAGGTCGGCGACTATGGAATCCGAGGGTTGAATCAGCTGAGGCTACCGTTGGCCGGGTGCTCGCGCGACGGTGTTCTAGACCCCTGCTGACTGCCGTTGTGGTGCTCTTGACCTGCGGCCCGGCTGAGGCTGTCGAGTCCCTGCCGGGCGACACGGACGTCGACTACCAGCTGGGCGGCGTCGTCGCTCCGGCCGACAACGTCGGGATCGTGGTCCGCGACCGGACGGCCTCGCCGGCGGCCGGGCTCTACAACGTCTGCTACGTCAACGGCTTCCAGACCCAGCCCGACGAGCGCCGCTTCTGGGCGAACCGGATGGGGCTCGTCCTGCACGACGCCGGTCGGCCCGTCGTCGACGAGGCCTGGGGTGAGTGGCTGCTCGACATCCGCACCAGGGCGAAGCGAGCCAGGCTGGCTCGAGTGGTCGGTCGCTGGACCCGGGACTGTGCCGGGGACGGGTTCGATGCGGTGGAGTACGACAACCTCGACTCGTTCACGCGTAGCCATGGGCTGATCGGTCGCGGAGACGCGCTGAGATACGCGCGCCTGCTCGTGAAGGGGGCACACGGTTACGGGCTGGCGGCGGGCCAGAAGAACCTCGCGGGCTACGACGGGCACCAGGTCGGCTACGACTTCGCGGTCTCGGAGGAGTGCGGCCGCTACGACGAGTGCGACGCGTACGTCGACGACTTCGAGGAGCAGGTGGTGATGATCGAGTACCGGAAGCGGGACTTCTCGGACACCTGCGCTCAAGTCGGCGCCACCCACGCCGTGGTGCTGCGGGACCGCAACTTGTCGCCCAACGGCGTACACGAATGGTGCTGACCCCATGACCCTCCACACCACGACTCTGGGCGACACCGGTAGTCCGGTCGTCTTCTGCCACGGACTGTTCGGCCAGGGCAAGAACTGGACCGCGATCGCCAAGGCCCTAGCCGGAGACCACCGGGTGCTGCTGGTCGACATGCCGGACCACGGCCAGTCGCCGTGGAGCGAGCGGTTCGACTACCTCGACGCCGCCGACCAGGTCGCGAGCCTCATGTCGGCCGACGATCCGGGCACGCTGGTCGGCCACTCGATGGGAGGCAAGATCGCCATGCTGGTCGCTGTGCGGCACCCCGAGGTCGTGGCTCGGCTCGCGGTCGTCGACGTCGCCCCCGTGGCCTACGACCACGCCGACGAGTTCGCCGGCTACATCGCCGCGATGCGGGCCATCGACCTCGACACCCTCGAGCGGCGCAGCGACGCCGAGGACGCACTCACGGACGCCGTCCCGAACCCGATGGTGCGCGGATTCCTGCTCCAGAGCCTGCGCCGCGAGGGTACGACCTGGACCTGGCGGCTGAACCTCGAGCTGTTGGGTCGCGACCTCGACCTGATCACCGACTGGCCGGAGGACCGGCTGGTCGGCACGGCGGCGTACGAGGGGCCGGTGCTGTGGGTCGGCGGCGAGAAGTCGCCCTACGTGCGGCCCGAGTACGCCGCCGCGATGGACCGCTGGTTTCCGCGCAACCGGCGGGTGACGGTCAAGGGGGCCGGCCACTGGGTGCACTCGGAGAAGCCCGAGGTCTTCGTCGAGGTGCTGCGGCGCTTCTTGGACGACTAGGACCGGGCCTAGCGGTTGCGGGCGCGGTAGGCGGCGACTGCGTTGCGGTTGCCGCAGTTGGTCGAGCAGAACCGGCGCGAGCGGTTGCGGGAGAGGTCCAGGACCACTCCCTCGCAGTCGTCATCGGCGCAGACGCCGAGTCTCGTCATCTCGTCGGCGCGGATCACGTCGATCATTGCCATCGCGGTCTCGACGACGATCCGCGTCACCAGCGGCTGGTCGTAGTCGACGGCGTGCAGGTGCCAGTCGTACTCGTCGTGCCGCTCCAGCTGGGGGAGCGCCCTGGCATCGGCCAGCATCTTGTTGACCATCACGACGGCGTCATCGCGCTCGGCCGTGAGCAGCTCGCGCAGCCGCGGCCGCACCCGGCGTACGGCGTCGAGCTCGGCCTTGGTGCGCTCGCGCCGGCCGGTGTAGCCGAACTCGGTGTAGAACTCGTCGAGCTCCTCGACCGTCTCGAGCGTGTCGGGTGGCTCGGCGGAGTTGGCCAGGATCACGGCAGCCTGGAGAGCGATCTCGGTGTCATAGGCAAAAACCACATTGACAGGTTACCGCACGGATGGGTACTGTCATGTGTCATGACGACAGTGACGGATGACAAGCCGATGGTGGTGGTAGACCCGCGGACCGCGTCCGGGCTCGGGTTCGCGCTGATCTCGGCCGTCACGTTCGGCCTGTCCGGCGCTCTCGCGCGGGGCCTGCTCGACACCGGCTGGAGTCCCGGCGCGGTGGTGCTCGTGCGGATCGGGCTCGCCGCGCTGGTCGTCGCTCCGTTCGGCGTCATCGCCCTGCGCGGGCGCTGGGACGTGCTGCGGCGCAGCGCCGGCATCGTCATCGGCTACGGCGTGCTCGCCGTCGCCGGTGCCCAGTTCTGCTACTTCTCGGCCGTCCAGCACATGCAGGTCGGCCCCGCTCTGCTCATCGAGTACACCGCGCCCGCCGCGGTCGTCGTGTGGCTGTGGCTGCGCCAGGGCCAGCGGCCGGGTGCGGTCACGCTCCTCGGAGCCGGTCTCGCCGCGGTCGGCCTCGTGCTGGTCCTCGACATCGCCTCCGGGGCATCCGTGAACCTGCCGGGAGTGCTCTGGTCGCTGGCCGCGATGGTCGGTGCAGCGGCGTACTTCCTGATCTCCGCCGACGAGAGCACTGGCATCCCGCCGATCACGCTCGCTGGCGGCGGGTTGGTTGTGGGCGCCGCCGCGCTCGGCCTCCTGGCCCTGTCCGGAGTGCTGCCGATGGAGGCCACGGCCGCATCGACGACGTACGCCGGCACCGAGGTGGCCTGGTGGGTTCCCCTGGTGGCGCTCGGCCTGGTCACTGCCGCGGTCGCCTATGTGACCGGTATTGCCGCCATCCGACGCCTCGGGTCGCGGGTCGCGTCGTTCGTGGCCCTGACCGAGGTCGTTGCCGGAGTGGTCTGGGCCTGGGTGCTGCTCGACGAGCTGCCCCGCCCGATCCAGATGGTCGGCGGCCTGCTGATCCTGATCGGCGTGATCGGGGTCAAGCTCGGCGAGAAGACGGTCGTCCGGCCGGAGCCGACTCCGGCCTGACCAGCGGCACTAACGGGCGTCCTGTCGCTTCACGACGACCTCACGCATGATCAGCAGGATCGCCGCGGCGGTCGGGATCGCAAGCAACGCACCAACGATGCCGAGCAGGGCGGTGCCCACGAGTGCCGCGATCACGACGACGGATCCCGGCACATCGACGGACTTCTTCATCACCCTCGGGTAGATCACGTAGTTCTCGACCTGCTGGTAGATGATGTAGAAGATCGCGCAGGCGATGCCGATCTTGATGTCGGTCGCGAACGCGATCGCGGTGACGATGATCGCACCGAGCGTCGCACCGATCATCGGGATCACGTCGAGCACGGCTACGACGAACGCGAGCGCCACGGCGTACTTGCTCAGGCCGACGACGAACAGGAACACCAACGACGAGATGCCGGCGCACATTGCCACGACGAACGCACCGGAGACGTAGCCGCCGACGTTGTGGATGATCTTGTCGCCGAGCCGGCTGACCCGGGCGCGGCGCGAAGCCGGGGCCAGCTTGTAGAGAGCGTTCTTGGTCAGCTCGAGCGACGACAGGAAGTACAGGGTCAGCACAATGACGATGAAGGCGTTGAACAGGGCCGAGAGGATCTTCAAGCCGAAGCCGAGCACGCCGCCGAACAAGCTGCTGAGGAAGTCGCCGTCCGCGACGTAGTCCTGCAGCTTCTCGATGATGTGGTACTCGTCGTCGATCTTCTGGACCTGGTCGTTCTGCTGGAGCTCGTCGAGCCAGCCCGGGACGTTGTCGGTCAGGGTGTTCACCTGGTCGGTGATGACCGGAACGATGGCAACGAGGAACAGCCCGAGGGCGAGGAAAACGCCGACGATCACGATGAAGACCGCCCAGGGGCGGCGCAGGCCACGACGCTCCAGGAACTCCACCGACGGGTTGAGCCCGCAGGCGAGGAACATCGAGACCACGACCAGCATCAGCACCGAGCCGATACCGGTGATGGCGGTGAACAGGAAGAACGCCACCAGGGCGCCGAGTCCCGCGAAGAAGCCGAAGTAGAACGGTGACTGCCGGTCGAAGGACTCACCCGGGTCGCCGTAGTCGCTGATGGGCTGCGTCGGCGTGGTCACTGCCTCCGCGCTGGCCAGCTCCTGGTCGACGTCAGCGGCAGGCTTTGCGGGCCCGCTCGCCGACGCCTCGTCGGTCAACCCTCGTCCTCGGCAAAGCCGGCGACGACATCACGGAGCGACGCGAGCTGCGCCGTGATCGAGTCGCGGCGCTTGATCAGGCGGTCGAGCTCGGCGCGGGTCGCGGCGATCTCGCGCTGGGCCTCCGCGTCGCCAGTGGAGGCGACCGACTCGGCCTGGGTCCGGGCGGAGGCGACGATCTGCTCGGCCTCGCGGCGCGCGCGGACCAGCAGGGCCTCCGACTCGGACTGGGAGGCTGCCCGGTGCTCGGTGGCCTGCTTCATCGCGTCGCTGGCGCGCTGCTCTGCCGCGGCCGCCCGCTCCTCGGCCTCCTCGACCAGGCGCCGGGTCTCGGAGGTGGCGCTGTTGTGGTGGTCGGTGGCTTCGCGCGCCAGCCGCTCCTTCTCCACGGCCAGCGTGCGTCGGGCCTCCTGCACCTCACGGTCGGCCGCCGCTCGCGCCTGCTCCACCTCGCGGGTGGCTGCCGTGCGCAGCTCGGTGGTCTCCTGCTGGGCCGCGAGCCGCAGCTGGTCGGCCTCGCGGCGGGCCGAGGCGACCAGGTCCGCGCCTTCGGCCCTGGCCAGGTCGCGCTCCTGCTCGGCGTCGGCAAGCAGCCGCCGGCGGTTCTCCTCCAGCTCCTGCAGCTGGACCTCGCGCATGTCGTCGGCCTCGCGGCCGGCGTCGGCGCGGATCGCCTTGGCGTCACGGTTGGCCTGGGTCCGGATCTCCTCGGCGTCGCGCTGAGCGATCTGTCGGATCTCGTCGGCCTCTTCCTCGGCGAGCCGGAGCATGGCGCTGGCCCGGCCGCCGAGACCGGCGTAGGACGGGTGCTCGATCTCCGACATCTGCTGCTTGGCGCCCTCGAGCTCGGCCTCGAGCTCGATGACCCGCTGCTCGGACTCGGTCAGGCTGGCGCTGAGCCCGGCCTTCTCGCTGCTGAGCTGGCGAACTCGGGCGTCGACGGCGGACGGGTCGTAGCCGTTGCGGCGGACCATTGGGAAAGCGTCGAGCGAGGCGCTGCGGGCTGCTGGTGGGATCGGGGTCCGCGCGGCGGACGTCGTGGCCTGCTCTGCGGCGGGGGAGCCCGGGATCGGCGCGCGCTGCGTCTCCTTGACGGCCTCGGGGGGAGGCGGCAGGACCGGGCGCTCCTTGGCCGGCTTCTCCTCGGTGGAGGCCTCCTGGGGGGCGGCCTGAGTGGCGTCGGCGCTGATGACGGGGATGACCTGGGTCTTCTCGGTGTCGGTGACCGAGTCTTTCGCGGTGGACGCCTCGGTGTCGGCGTCGCCTTCGGGCTGGTCGTCGAAGATGGACAGACCCTGGTCGCTCATGGGTGGAGTACCTCGTTCTGATCGGGGGCGGCTCGGACCATGATTGCCGATTGCCCGCGCAGAACCCACCCCGGCACCGGGCAAGATCACCCGATGCAGGTCAGACGCCGCGGAAGCGGTTGATCTTGTCCACGTGCTGAGAGCGCAGCTCCTCGTCGCGGACCCCGAGGCCTTCCTCGGGTGCCAGGCACAGCACGCCGACCTTGCCCTGGTGCGTGTTGTGGTGGACGTCGAGGGCGGCCTGACCGACGTCGTCGAGCCCGTAGGTCCGCGACAGGGTCGGGTGGATCATGCCCTTCGCGATCAGGCGGTTGGCTTCCCACGACTCGCGGTAGTTGGCGAAGTGCGAGCTGATGATCCGCTTGAGGTTCATCCACAGGTAGCGGTTGTCGTACTCGTGCATGTAGCCCGAGGTCGAGGCGCAGGTGGTGATGATGCCGCCCTTGCGGGTGACGTAGACCGAGGCTCCGAAGGTCTCGCGGCCGGGGTGCTCGAAGACGATGTCGATGTCCTCGCCGCCGGTCAGCTCCCGGATCTTGGCGCCGAGGCGCTTCCATTCCTTCGGGTCCTGCGTGTGGGGGTCGCTCCAGAACTTGTAGCCCTCTTCGGAGCGGTTGATGATCAGCTCGGCGCCCATGGACCGGGCGATGGCCGCCTTCTCCTCGTTGGAGACCACGCAGACGGGGGTGGCGCCGCCGTTGAGCGCGTACTGCGTGGCGAAGCCGCCGAGTCCGCCGGAGGCACCCCAGATCAGGACGTTGTCGCCCTGCTTCATGGCGCCGCCGTTCTTCGAGACCAGCTGGCGGTACGCCGTGGAGTTGACCAGACCGGGAGAGGCCGCTTCCTCCCAGGTCAGGTGCGCGGGCTTGGGCATCAGCTGGTTGGACTTCACCAGCGCGATCTCGGCGAGGCCGCCGAAGTTGGTCTCGAAGCCCCAGATCCGCTGCTGCGGGTCGAGCATCGTGTCGTTGTGGCCGTCGGCGTCCTCGAGCTCCACCGAGAGGCAGTGCGCGACGACTTCGGTGCCCGGCTTCCACTTCGTGACACCGGGGCCGGTCTTGAGCACGACGCCGGCCAGGTCGGAGCCGACGATGTGGTAGGGCAGGTCGTGGCGCTTGGTCAGCTCCGAAAGCCGGCCGTAGCGCTCCAGGAACCCGAACGTCGAGACCGGCTCGAAGATCGAGGTCCACACGGTGTTGTAGTTGATCGCGGAGGCCATCACCGCGACGTACGCCTCGCCCGGTCCGAGCTCGGGGAGAGCGACCTCGTCGACGTGCAGCGACTTGCGGGGGTCCTTGTCGCGGGACTCGAGGCCCTCGAACATGTCGACCTCGTCCTTGTGCACCGTCACGGCACGGTAGGACTCGGGGAGCGCAAGAGCGGCGTAGTCGTCGCTCGAGGTGTCTCCTGCCTGGATGGCTTCGAGGATGTGCTGCACGGGTCGTACTCCTGACTGCTGTGGTGGGCGAACCGCCCTGAAGATTACCGACGAGTAATGGCGTCAGTGACCAGAAGCCGCAGGTTGGACCAGCTCGACCAGTACGCCGCCGGCGTCCTTCGGGTGGATGAAGTTGATCCGGGAGTCCGCCGTGCCGCGGCGCGGGCCGTCGTAGAGCAGCCGGACGCCGCGCTCGCGGAGGATCGCGCTGACCTGCTCGACGTCGGTCACGCGGTAGGCCATCTGCTGGACGCCGGGGCCGGACCGGTCCAGGAACTTCGCGATCGTGGACTCCTCGTTGAGCGGTGCGAGCAGCTGAATGCACGAGCCCGAGTCGCCGACCGCGATCATCGCCTCCCGGACGCCCTGCTCCTCGTTGACCTCCTCGTGGGCCAGCTCCATCCCGAAGATGTCGCGGTAGAACGCGATCGCCTCGTCGAGGTCGCCCACCGCGATGCCGACGTGGTCGATCGCGGTGAACAGGTGCTGGGGGATGTCGAGGGGAGCGGTCATGGCGCATATCGTGGTACGCCGTCGCGATGTCCGCGACCCCGTGTGACATGTTCCTCACCGTCCTGACGCGGACACCCTCGCCACCTAAGTGACCGGTGGGTATCGTCACAAGCGTTACCGAATCTCACTGGAGGAACCCATGTCCAGCAACGTGATCGTCGCCGGCGCACGCACCCCGATCGGCCGTCTCCTCGGCGGCCTCAAGTCCCTGTCCGCTGCCGACCTCGGAGGCGTGGCCATTAAGGGCGCTCTGGAGAAGGCGGGCGTGACCGCCGACCAGGTCGACTACCTGATCATGGGCCAGGTCATCCTGGCCGGCGCCGGCCAGAACCCCGCGCGCTCGGCCGGCATCGCCGCCGGGCTGCCGCTCTCGGTGCCCTCGATCACCATCAACAAGGTGTGCCTCTCGGGCCTCAACGCGATCGCCACCGCCGACCAGATGATCCGGGCCGGCGAGGCCGAGATCATCGTCGCGGGAGGCATGGAGTCGATGACCAACGCTCCCCACCTGCTGCCGAAGTCGCGCGAGGGCTTCAAGTACGGCGACACAACACTCGTCGACTCGATGGCCTACGACGCCCTGTTCGACCAGGCCACGCAGCAGGCGATGGGGCTGCTCACCGAGCAGTACAACAGCGAGAAGACCCAGCTCACCCGCGAGGAGCAGGACGCCTTCGCCGCCGGCTCGCACCAGAAGGCGGCCGAGGCCTGGAAGAACGGCGTCTTCGACGAGGAGGTCGTCCCCGTCTCGATCCCGCAGCGCAAGGGCGACCCGGTCGTGGTCAGCCAGGACGAGGGCGTCCGCGGTGACACCACCACCGAGTCGCTGGCCGCGCTGCGTCCGGCGTTCTCCAAGGACGGCACCATCACCGCCGGCACCGCCTCGCAGATCTCCGACGGTGCGTGTGCCGTGGTCGTGATGAGCAAGGCGAAGGCCGAGGAGCTGGGCCTGGAGTGGCTGGCCGAGATCGGTGCCCACGGCATGGTCGCCGGCCCCGACTCCACCCTGCAGATGCAGCCCGCCAACGCCACCAAGAAGGCCTGCGACAAGGAGGGCATCGCGCCCACCGACCTCGATCTGGTCGAGTTCAACGAGGCGTTCGCGGCGGTCGGCATCGAGTCGGCTCGGTCGCTGGGTCTCGATGAGTCCAAGGTCAACGTCAACGGCGGCGCGATCGCCCTCGGTCACCCGGTGGGCATGTCCGGCGCCCGTGTCGTGCTGCACCTCGCCCTGGAGCTCAAGCGCCGCGGCGGTGGCGTCGGTGCCGCAGCTCTCTGTGGTGGCGGTGGCCAGGGCGACGCGCTCATCGTCCGCGTTCCGTGATCGGTGGTTGAGGAGCGAGCGCCAGCGAGCGTCTCGACAGACTTGACCAACGGGGGCGGAGGCCGCCGCTCGACGGCGTCGGTCCCCGATCTCGTCGCGCGGGCTCGTGAGGGCGACGCGCGAGCTGTTGCGCGACTGATCTCGCTGGTCGAGGACGAGTCGCCGCTGCTCCGGGAAGTGATGGCGGCGCTCGCACCGCATGCCGGCAACGCCCAGGTCATCGGGATCACCGGGTCGCCCGGGGTGGGCAAGTCGACCTCGACCAACGCGATCGTCGGTGCCCTGCGCAAGCGTGAGAAGCGGGTGGGCGTGCTGGCGGTCGACCCCTCCTCGCCGTTCTCGGGAGGCGCGCTGCTCGGTGACCGGATCCGGATGCAGGACCACGCGCTCGACCGCGACGTCTACATCCGCTCGATGGCCTCGCGGGGACATCTCGGCGGCCTGGCCTGGACCACACCGCAGGCGTTGCGCGTGCTCGACGCGGCCGGCTGCGACGTGATCCTGGTCGAGACCGTCGGCGTCGGCCAGAGTGAGGTCGAGATCGCCGGCCTCGCGGACACCACCATGGTGCTGCTCGCGCCGGGCATGGGTGACGGGATCCAGGCTGCGAAGGCCGGGATCCTCGAGATCGGAGACATCTACGTGATTAACAAGGCCGATCGAGACGGGGCCGACCAGGTCCGCCGCGACCTGCGCTCGATGCTGGCGCTCGGTGAGCGCCCCGACGGCGCCTGGAAGCCCCCGATCATCAAGACCATCGCCCAGACCGGTGAGGGGATCGACGAGGTCGTCGACGAGGTCGACCGTCACCGCGAGTGGCTGCTGTCCTCCGGCGAGATGGAGAAGCGCCGCGTACGACGCGCCCGCGACGAGATCGAGGCCATCGCCGTCACCCGGCTGCGGGTCCGTTGGGGTGACGTCCACGGCCGCTCCGAGCTCGACGACATGGCGGCCGCGGTCGTGGCCGGCGAGTCGGATCCCTACACGGCGGCCGACGAGCTGATCGAGTCGGTGAGCGGATGATCGCCCCCAAGATTGCTGAGGGCCCGATCATCCAGATCGCCTGGGTGATCGACGACATCGAGGCGAGCGAGCGGCTCCTCACCGAGCAGTTCGGTGCCGGCGCCTGGACCCGGATCCCGGACGTGGCCTTCGAGGCCGCCTCGACGACGTACCGAGGACGTCCGGCCGATCTGGTCGCCCACGTCTCGCTCGCGTACGCCGGTGACCTCCAGCTCGAGCTGATCCAGCCGGTGTCGGGGGAGAGCGTGCACACGGAGTTCCTGGCGGCGAACGGACCCGGCCTCCACCACGTCTGCTTCGCGACCGACGATGTCGACGCCGCGTGTGCCCGGGCCGAGGAAGCCGGGCACAGCGTGGCGATGCGCGGCTCGATGATGGACGGCGAGATCGAGTTCGCCTACCTCGACTGCTCCATCGCGGGGGCGCCCTACATCGAGCTGGCCCGGATCGGACCGGTCATGCAGGAGTTCTACGACGCCGTGAAGGCCAATGGCTGAGGGCCGGGTCTTCCTGGTCAGCGGAGCCGGGCCCGGATCGCTGGGGGAGGCGACTGCCACCAAGCTGCGTACGCACGGCCGGGTGATCACCACCCGACGTACCGGATCTCCGTCGGCCGACTTCCACCCACTCGACCTGGCGGACATCGACTCGGTGACAGCGTTCGCGAACTGGGTGGTCAACGCCACCGACCGTCTCGACGTGCTGGTCAACAACGCCGGGATCCACCTTGACCTGCGCAAGAAGTGGCGAGCTCCGCAGCTGGTCGACGGCCACGAGATCCACTGGCGCACCAACTACCTCGGCACCGCGCACCTCACCCGGCTGCTGCGCCCTCTGCTCCTTCGCACCGCCAAGTCCCACGGCGAGGCCAGGGTCGTCAACGTCGTCTCGCAGCTTCACGAGCGAGGCCGCAACGAGTGGCTCTTCGGCCCGGTGACGCCGTACAACTCCTGGGCGGCCTACGGCACGTCCAAGCTGGCCCTGGTGCACGAGGCGGCCGAGATCGAGCGCAGGCATGGCAGCCGCGGCCTGCACGGTTACTCCCTGCACCCGGGCGCGGTGTTCACCCATGTCGCCGACCGGGGCCTCGAGACAGCTCCTGTGCTGGCCCGGCTGCGCAAGCTCGCAGCGCCGCTTGAACGGCGGAGCCTGACGTCGCCCGAGGTCGGCGCACGCACCTCGGTGTTCTGTGCGACCTCGCCGGACGCCGTTCCCGGCGGCTACCACGTCCGCTCGGCCCCCGCTGCGCCGTCAGCCGAGGCTGCCGATGTTTCAGCGGGTGCGCGCCTCTGGGATAGCACCAGTGAGTGGGTAGCGCAGCAGCGCGCCTCCTCGTCGTAGCAGGGGAATCCTGATACGAAGGATGTCGAGCTATGTCTGGACTCTTCCCCCCATCAACTCCCCAGAAGGAGATCGCACGATGAAGAAGGCGATCATCGCCGTAGTCGTGGTCTTCCTCGGCTTCTGGATGTTCACCGATCCCAACGGTCTGGCCGACTCCGCGCAGTCGGCGGGCGGACAGACGTGGGAGTGGACACAGGATCTGTTCGGAGCCGTCATCGACTTCTTCGGCGCGCTGGGATAACGGACCCCGGGTCGTGGGTCTGATTGCGTCGCTCAGCGACCCCAACATCAGCAAGCATCTGCTTCGCGAAGAGGGCGAGGTCATCGTCGACGAGGTGCGCCACCACTGGGCGGCGTACTGGCTGGGGGCGATCGAGGTCGTCGTCGCTCTCCCTCTGCTGGTCGCGACGCCGTTCGTCAACGTCAACGTGGCGTGGTTCTTCCTGATCGTCGTGTTCGCGCTGCTCCTGCACGCGGCCTGGGTCGGGCTGCGCGAGCACCGGGACCGCTTCGTGATCACCAACATGCGCGTCTTCCGGGTCCACGGCGTGCTCTCGACGCACCTCGCGACGATGCCGCTCATCCGGATCCTCGACATCAGCGTCAAGAGGCCACTGCACGGCCGGCTGCTCGGGTTCGGCCACTTCATGTTCGAGTCGGCCGCACAGGAGCAAGGTCTGCGAGACATCCGCTACGTCGGTCAGCCCGACCAGCGCGACCTGACCATCCAGCGGGTCGTCCAGCGGTCTGGTCTGCGCGGCCCTCGCGTTGTGAATTAGGTTTCGGGCCGTGACGCTGCCATTCGACCCGATCGACGAGGCCGCTCGCCAATGGGGGGAGCGGTGGGACGGCGTACCTCCCATGCACGCCGTGACCTCGCTGATGCGGGTGCAGCAGCTGGTGATCGGACGCCTGGACGCCCTCCTCAAGCCGCACGGACTGACCTTCGCGCGCTATGAGGCCCTGGTCCTGCTGACCTTCTCCTCCCGCGGGTCGCTGCCGCTCGGGAAGATGGGGGAGCGGCTGCAGGTGCACCCCACCTCGGTCACCTCGATCATGCGCCGGCTCGAGGCGGCAGGGCTGGTCAACCGGCTCCCGCACCCCGACGACGGCCGGGCGGTGCTCGCAGAGATCACGCCCAAGGGCCGGGCGTTGGTCGAGCGGGCCACGAAGGACCTCGTCGGCAGCAACTTCGGGCTCGACGTCCTCGACGAACCCGAGCTGCGTGAGCTGTCCGAGCTGCTGCGGCCGATCCGCGCGGCGGCCGGCGACTTCTGAGCCGCCAGTTCCGATGACCACCGCCGACGACGTACGCCGCGTGGCGGTCGAGCTGCCACGCAGCTACGAGGTGATGGTGCGTGGGCGCTGGAAGTTCCGGGTCAAGCAGATCGTGTACGCCGCGTTCTCGAAGGACGAGCTCGCCATGGGTTTCGGCTACCCGAAGATCGGGCGCGGCGGGCTGATCGCCTCCGACCCCGAGACGTTCTTCCTGCCATCCACTTCCGACCTTCGCTACCAGTGGGTGTGCGCCCACCTGCCGCGGCTCGACACCGACGAGATGCGCGAGCTGGTCACCGACGCCTGGCGGATGTGCGTGCCGAGGATGCTGCACGAGCTCCCGGAGCTACCCGCGCCCACCGCTCGGGCCTGGCACCTCATGGAGCAGCAGGAATGGGGTGAGCTGCGCCCGCTCCTCCACCCCTACCTCCACCTGACCCTGCGCGACGTGACCATCAAGGGCCGGAGCAACGTCCTGGACCACCTGCGCAACCACCCCACGCCACGACCGCCGAACGCCGTCGAGGTGCGCGACGGTCAGGTCTACCGCTGGGAGTGAAAGCAACGAAGAAACTAGGACGTCCTAGTTTGTGCTCATTAACTAGGACGTCCTACTATATGGGCTATGGCTCCGGATACGGCACGTGCGCGTTGGCAGGCCCGCTACGACGCGTCTCGGGTCCGTGATGCCGACTTCACGACGCTGAGCGGCATGGAGGTCGACGCGGCCTACGGCACCGAGGACTCCGAGTGGCCGGGCGAGTTCCCGTTCACCCGCGGGCTGCACCCGACGGGCAACCGCGGGCGCACCTGGACCATCCGCCAGTTCGCCGGGTTCGGCAACGCCGAGGACACCAACGAGCGCTTCAAGATGATCCTCAACCGGGGTGGTGGCGGCCTGAGCGTGGCCTTCGACATGCCGACCCTGATGGGCCGCGACTCCGACGACCCCATGTCTTTGGGCGAGGTCGGGCACTGTGGCGTCGCCATCGACAGCGCGGCCGACATGGAGATCCTGTTCGACAAGATCCCGCTCGGCGAGGTCACCACCTCGATGACCATCAGCGGCCCGGCGGTGCCGATCTTCTGCATGTACATCGTGGCCGCCGAGCGTCAGGGCGTGGACCCGAGCATCCTCAACGGCACCCTGCAGACCGACATCTTCAAGGAGTACATCGCCCAGAAGGAGTGGATCTTCGGGCCCGAGCCGCACCTGCGGCTGATCGGCGACCTGATGGAGCACTGCGTCAAGGGGATCCCGGACTACAAGCCGTTGTCGGTCTCCGGCTACCACATCCGCGAGGCCGGCTCGACGGCTGCGCAGGAGCTCGCCTTCACGCTGGCCGACGGCTTCGGCTACGTCGAGCTGGGGCTTTCGCGGGGGCTCGACGTCGACGCGTTCGCGTCCGGCCTGTCGTTCTTCTTCGACGCTCACGTCGACTTCTTCGAAGAGATCGCGAAGTTCCGCGCGGCCCGTCGGATCTGGGCCCGCTGGATGCGCGACGTCTTCGGCTCGAAGTCCGACAAGGCGCAGTGGCTCCGCTTCCACACCCAGACCGCCGGTGTCTCCCTGACCGCCCAGCAGCCCTACAACAACGTGGTCCGCACCGGCGTCGAGGCGCTCTCCGCCGTACTCGGTGGCACCAACTCCCTGCACACCAACGCCCTCGACGAGACCCTGGCCCTGCCCAGCGAGATGGCCGCCGAGATCGCCCTGCGCACCCAGCAGGTGATCATGGAGGAGACCGGCGTGACCAACGTGGCCGACCCGCTCGGTGGCTCCTGGTACGTCGAGGCGCTGACCGACAAGATCGAGGCCGAGGCCAACCGGATCTTCGACACGATCCTCGGGCTCGGTGGCTCAACCCTCACCCACGACCAGCCCGAGAAGCTCGCCGAGGCGATGCAGCGCGAGGAGTGGCCGATCACCAAGGGCCTGCTCCGCGGCATCGAGGACGGCTGGTTCATGACCGAGATCGCCGAGGCTGCGTTCCAGTACCAGGTCGCGCTCGAGAAGGGTGAGAAGCGGGTCGTTGGCGTCAACTGCCACGAGGAGTCGGTCACCCATCAGCTCGAGATCATGCGCGTCTCCCACGAGGTGGAGACCGAACAGGTGCGGGCGCTGACCGAGCGCAAGGCCGCCCGCGACGAGGACCTCGTCGCCAAGACCCTGGCCCGGATGGTCGAGGTCTGCCGCACCGACGAGAACATGATCCAGTCCATGCTCGAGGCCGTCCGCGCCGAGGCGACGCTTGGCGAGATCTGCAACGCGCTGCGCGGCGAGTGGGGCGAGTACCGCGAGCAGGCCCGCTTCTAGGGAGTCGTCAGCGCCCACCGGGGCCCGCACCTTTCGGAACGACCGCCGCTCCCTAGGATTGGCGCCATGACGCAGCAGCCGTTCTCCCGTCCTGGCGCGATCGACCTCTCCGCGCTCAAGCGACCCGCGGCCCCGGTCTCGACCAGCTCGACCACCGGGGCGGGCGGCTCGTCGTACTGGGTCGAGGTCAACGAGCAGAACTTCCAGGCGACCATCGAGGCGTCGATGACGGCGCCGGTGCTGCTCGCGTTCTACTCCCGCTCCCGGATGCCGGCCAGCGGGCAGCTGGCCGACGACCTGGCGACGTTGTCGGACGAGTTCGAGGGAAAGTTCCTGGCCGGGTTGGTGGACATCGACGTGTCCCCGGCGATCGCGCAGGCGGTGCAGGTGCCGTCGGTGCCCTACGTGATGGCTGTGATCGACGGTCGCCCTGCGCCCCTGCTGCAGGACGCCGTGCCGCTGGAGGAGCTGCGTACGGCGCTGACCCAGGTGATGCAGCAGCTGACCACGCAGGGCATCACCGGGCGCCACCAGCCGCGCGGTGGCGCCGCGCCGGAGCCCGCCGAGGAGTCCGACGAGCCGCCGGTCGACCCGAGGTACGCACCCGCGCAGGAGGCGCTCGCCGCCGACGACATCGACGGCGCCGTAGCGGAGTACCAGAAGCTCGTCGACGCGAACCCTGCTGACGCCGAAGCCGCTGCCGGCCTCTCGATGGCGAAGGTCTTGCAGCGCACCCAGGGAGTCGACCTCCACGCGTCCCGCGCCGCGGCGGCCGCCGCCCCGGACGATGTGGCGGCGCAGACGCTGGTGGCCGACCTCGACCTGCTGGGGGGCCACGTTGACGACGCCTTCAACCGCCTGATCGACCTGATCCGGCGTACCGCCGGCGACGAGCGCGACCCGGTGCGCGAGCACCTGCTGGGACTCTTCGGCGCCGTCGGCAACGACGACCCGCGGGTGCTCAAGGCCCGCCAGAACCTCGCCTCCGCCTTGTTCTAGACCTGGCCCAGACACCCCTGAATCCGGAGGCAGCCATGCACATCAGGACTCGGTTGGCGGCTTCGGTCGCGTTCGTCCTCGCACTCACTGGCTTGCTGGTGCCCCCGGCTGCCGCTGACGACGGCACGATCTGGGACCGGAGGGGCGACGGCTCCGATGGTGCGGGCGGCGGAGCCCGCAAGTGGGGTGACCTGCGGCAGGTACGGATCGACCACACGGGCAGCCACGTGGCAGTGAACGCACTGCCGCCGGCCGGCGGGATGGCGGCTGACGAGTACTTCTTCTGGATCGACGTAGATGGCACGGACCCCGAGCCGGACTTCGTCGCGTGGCTGACCTTCGTCACCGGTCCCGACGTGAGTCTCCACCGCGCCAGCGGGTTCGACGACCTGGGCCGTCGACGGTGCGCCCTGAGCCGTCCGAGGCTCGACGTCAACCGTCAGTCGGTGCAGTTCCGCATCCCCCGCAGGTGCCTCCGCTTGGAGGGCGCGACGGAACCCCCCGGCCGGATTCGGTTCTCGGTAGAGACCTGGATGGAGTACGAGCCGGCCGACTGGGCACCCCGTCGCCTTGCCTTCGGGCCCTGGGTCGCGGCGGGCTGACGGTTGACCGCTGGAGCCGGGTATCTGTTTCGCGGGTTCGGCATGTGGCGACGCAGGCCGTGGCTGATGGTCCTCGGCATGGTGCCGGCCCTGGTCGTCTTCGCGGTGCTGGCCACCGGGCTGGTGCTGCTCGTGCTCAACCTGGGCGACGTGTCCGCGTGGCTGACGCCGTTCGCCGACGACTGGGCCGACTCCGTGCGCGGACTGCTGCGGGTCGGCCTCTCTCTGGTGCTGCTGATGGCGGCGTTCTCGCTCTCGGCCCTGAGCTTCACGGGGCTCACGCTGATGGTCGGCGAACCGTTCTACGAGCGGATCTGGCGCGAGACCGAGCGGATGCTGGGTGGGGCGGTGCCCGCGGGCGATCTCGGCTTGGCGCGCGCGGTGAGGGACGGCGCGGTGATGATCGCGATCGGCGCCGCCACCGCCGTGGTCGTGGTCGCGGTCGGCTTCCTGCCAGTGGTCGGCGCGCTCGCCGGAGCGGTTCTGGGCTTCGTGGTGGCCGGCCGGGTGCTCGCGGCCGAGCTCATCTCCCGCCCGCTCGAGGCCCGGGGGCTGGACCGAGCGGCCCGCGCCTCGCTCCTGCGGCTGCACCGGTCACGGGTGCTCGGCTTCGGGCTGGCGACGCAGGCGTTCTTCGTGGTGCCGCTTGGCGCGATCGTCGTGATGCCGGCCGCTGTGGTCGGGGCGACCATGCTCGCCCGCGAGCTGTCCGGCGAGGCTCAGGTCGCCCTGTAGTCCACCGGCACGCAGAGCACCGGCCTTGTGCTCAGGTGGAGCAGCTTGTGCGGCGTGGAGCCGAGCATCGCGCCCCTGAGGGGACTTTCACCGGTGGTACCGACCACGATCACCGTGGCGTCGTGCTCGTCGGCGACCTGGATCAGGGCCTGGGCCGGCTTGGCGTCCACCAGCTGGATCTCGGTGTCGACGCCCGCCGCATGGGCGCGCTCGACAGCGTGCGACAGCGCGTTGCGGCCGATCTCCATCAGCGCGTCGCGGTGGGCCGCGAACTCCTCGCCGAGACCTCCCGGCGGACCCGCGCCGTAGACCAGCACCAGCTGCTCGCCCCACGTGGCGGCCACCCTGATCGCGGTCGCCAGCGCGACCTCGGAGCCGGGCGACTCGTCGTACCCCACCACCACGCTCATGCCCTCAGCCTTCCATGCCGTCCGGGTCGGCATACGCCGCCTTGACGCCGTGGACGATGTCGGGGTCGGCCACGCCTGGGCGTTCGAGCCAGAACCGCTTGTCCTGCGCGCGCCAGATCAGCATCAGGACGATGCCGGCGACGAAGATCCCGATCCCGATCACGAGTGGTGGCCCGACCCCGAGCCAGGCCACCCCGCTGTAGGAGTTGTCGGGGTCGGACATGTCGCGGATCGAGAGCACCAGCAGCCAGACCAGGAGCCCGGAACCGACGAGCGGCCCGATGCCGATGAGGACGAAGTTCTTGACGCTCTCGAACAGGTGGTTGCGGTAGTAGACCGCGCAGGCGACGCCGGTGAGCGCGTAGTAGAACGCGATCAGGAGCGACAGCGCGGTGAGGGAGTCGAAGAGTGCGTTGGCGCTGACCTGGTAGATGCCGACGTACCAGACGATGGCGATGACGGCGACCCACCAAGTGCTGACGTCGGGCGTGCGATGGGTGCGGTGGATGTTGCCGAAGCGCTGGGGCAGCGCGTGCCGCCGCGCCATCGAGAGGCCGGTCCGCGAGGCCGGGATGATCGTGGTCTGCGTGGAGGCGATGGCCGACGTGGCGACCGCGAACAGCACGACCCAGTCCCAGCTGCCCATCACCAGCGAGGAGATCTCGGCGAACGCGAACTCCTCGGACTCCGCTCCGACGGTCGAGAGCCATTCGGTGCCCGCAAAGGCGACGACCGCGTAGGCGACGGAGACATAGCTGACGAGCAGGATGAATGTCGACCACAGCCCGGCGCGGCCGCTCGAGCCGTCGCGGGTCTCCTCGCTCAGGTTCACCGCCGACTCCCAGCCCCAGTAGGCGAAGACGCCCAGGAGCAGACCGCCGGAAAGCGCCGAACCGCCGTTCTCGAACGGGTTGAGCCAGCTGAGCGCCGGGGTCACCTCGTCGAGCGGGCTGGTGCCGTCGTACGCCTTGTAGAGGGCAACCCCGGAGAAGGTGAGCAGGGCGGCGACCTGGCCGAAGATCAGCAGGTTCTGCAACCGGGCCGAGATGTCGGTGCCCAGCACGCACAACCAAGTCATCACCAGGATCAGCAGGATCGCGAGCGGCATCCGGATCCAGGCGTTGTCGGCGGCGTCGTCGGCACCGAACATGAGCAGCGAGAAGCTGACCCCCACGTCGGCCAGCGAGCCGATGACCAGCACTCCGGTCATGGTGATCGCCCAGCCGCCGATCCACCCGGCCCAGGGACCCATCGCGCGGGTGACCCAGCTGAAGGTGGTGCCGCAGTCCTGGTCAACGAGGTTGAGGTAGAGGAACGCCGTAGCGATCAGCATCATCGGTACGAAGCTCACCAGCAGGATGCCGGGAGCGTGTACGCCGACCAGCACGGCGATCGGCCCGATCACCGCGGCGAGGGAGTACGCCGGGCTGGTGGCCGCGAGGCCGATCACGAGTGCGTCGACGAAGCCGATCGCGTCGGCATTCAGCCCGGGTCCCGCCTTCGTGTCGGCCATGCCCCTTCCTACTGCAGTCGGGCGGCCGGCGGGGGTCTTGCAGCGGTTTTCGTGCGCCCCAGGCACCTCGCGTGAGTGAATGGGGCAGTCCTCGGGACTGATGTCAGTCTCTGGCTCGACCGGGTCAGGGTTCCCGTGCTCCCTAGGACTCAGTTCTTGACTGCGACACTGCCCGCGCCGCCCGCGGACCCCGCCCAGGCCCCGCCCACCGACCAGGCCGCGAAGAAGACGCGTCGCACGCCCGCGCCGGGTGCTGTGCTACTCGTTGCCGCCTTCGGCGCGTTCCTGGCCTTCCTCGACTCGACCATCGTCAACGTCGCGTTCCCGGACATCGCCGCGACGTTCCCGGACTCGTCGCTCAGCAACCTGTCGTGGGTGCTCAACGCCTACAACATCGTGCTGGCGTCGTTCCTCGTGGTGGCAGGGAGGTTCGCGGACCTGGTCGGTCGCCGCCGGATGTTCATCCAGGGTGTCTTCATCTTCACGGTCGCCTCCGTGCTGTGCGCGGTGGCCGGCACTGTGGGCCAGCTGATCGCGTTCCGGGTGGTGCAGGGTGTCGGCGCGGCGATGCTGATCCCGGCCTCGCTGGCGCTCGTGGTGCAAGCCTTCGACCTCTCCCGTCGCTCGCACGCCGTCGGGTTGTGGGGAGCCGCGGCCGCGATCGCCTCGGGCCTCGGTCCACCGGCGGGTGGCGCCCTGGTCGCGCTGGAGAGCTGGCGGCTGGCGTTCCTGGTCAACCTGCCACTGGGGATCATCGCGATCGTGGTGGCCCGCTCCCAGCTCGTCGAGAGCCGGTCGCCAGGCGTGAAGCGGATGCCGGACGTAAAGGGCGGACTGCTCCTCGGCGCCGCACTCGGGCTCGTCACCACCGGCGTGATCAAGGGCCCGGACTGGGGGTGGGCCGACTCCTGGACCATCGGCGCGTTCGCCATCAGCGCTCTCGCGCTGCTCGGCTTCGTGCTCAGCTCACGCCGCCACCGGGCCCCGCTCATCGATCCTGCGTTGGTGCGGGTGCGCTCGTTCAGCGTGGGCAACGTGCTCACCGTCGTGGCGGGCGCCGGGTTCTACGCCTATCTGCTGACCCACATCCTCTACCTCAACGGCGTCTGGGGATACAGCCTGCTCGAGGCCGGTCTCGCTGTGGCGCCGGCCGCGTTCGTCGCGGCGATCGTGGCGTCCGTGCTCGGGAAGGTGGCCGACAAGCGTGGTCATCGCATCGTGCTCGTGCCGGGCGCTGCCATTTGGGCCGGCAGCCTCATCTGGTACCTCGAGCGGGTCGGCACCCAGCCGGACTTCCTCCAGGACTGGCTGCCCGGCCAGCTGCTGCAGGGCATCGGCGTCGGCGCCACGCTTCCCGTGCTCGGCAGCGCCGCGCTCGCCCGCCTGCCCAAGGGCGACGGGTACGCCGTGGCCTCGGCGGTCGTCACCAGCTCCCGGCAGCTCGGTGCCGTGCTGGGCATCGCGCTCCTGGTCATCCTGATCGGACATCCCGGTCCGCTGCAGACCGTGGACGCCCTCCGCAACGGCTGGATCTTTGCGGCCTGCTGCCTCGCGGCCGTGTCGGTGGGGTCCCTGTTGCTAGGCCGTACCGCTCAAGACCCCCAGGTCGAGCTGGAGCGACTGCAGGCGACGCTGCTGCCCCCGCTTCCCGCCGTACCCCTCGACGCGGACGCGCTCATGGCAGCCCTTCCCCGGCTGCCTGACTCGCTCGCTGAGCTGCCCATGTTCAGCGGGCTTTCCCCGGAGGCACTGGTCGCTCTTGAGGAGGCGGCAGAAGACGTCGAGGTGGATGCCGGGGAGTTCCTGTTCCATCAGGGGGATCCGTCCGAGGCACTGTTCGTGCTGAGGTCCGGCCGCCTCCAGGTGCTCCAGGGCGACATCGTGCTCACCGAGCTGGGTCGAGGTGCGGTGCTTGGGGAGCTCGGCCTCCTCACTGACGACGTGCGATCCGCCTCCATCCGAGCGGTTCGCGACAGCCGGTTGATCAGTCTCTCCAAGGAACAGTTCGACTCGTTCGCGGACCTGCGCGTGATGACGACCCTCGCTCGGGGTCTTGCCAAGAGGATCCAAGAGATCGCCCCGCCCGCCACCTCCCGAGCCGGGACCGCTGACGTGGTCATCGCCGTGGTCGGACTCGGCGCGACCGGTCCGGCTCAAGACGTCTCGCGAGCCCTCGTCGAGCAGATGTCGAGGCACCTGAAGGTCATCGATCCCGGCCGGGTCGACCGCGACGGGCTCGAGCAGGCCGAACGTGTCGCCGAGAAGGTCGTACTGACCGCCGATGGCACCGACCTCACCTGGCGTGACTTCTGTCTTCGGGTGGCCGACCGGGTCGTCCTCGTGGCCACCGAACCCGAACCCTCGTACCACCTTCCCGAGCGCGCCCGCGGCTGTGACCAGGTCCTGACGGGCCCGATCAGGACCACCGAACAGCGCCGGAAGTGGTTCGCCGCCCTGGAGCCGCGGTCCACCCATGTGGTGGCGCCCGGCAACCTCGAGAGCGGCGTTCGCCCCCTCGCGGCCCGGCTCACCGGGCGATCTCTCGGGCTGATCCTCGGCGGTGGCGGCGCCCGCGGCTTCGCCCACCTCGGTGTGATCGACGTGCTCGAGGAGAACGGCATCTTCGTCGACCGGGTCGCCGGCACCAGCATGGGAGCGGTGGTGGGTGCGGCGCTCGCGACGTTCAACGACGCGACCAGCGTCGACGCGGCGATCTACGAGCACTTCGTCCGCACCAACCCCGTCGGCGACTACACGCTGCCGGCCAAGGGAATCATCCGGGGTCGCCGGACCGTCGCGGGTCTCGAGGAGGCGTTCGCCGGGCAGTACATCGAGGCGCTCCCGCTGGAGTTCCGCTGTGTGAGCGTCGACCTGCTCCAGCGGCGGACCAAGGTGCACGACCGCGGTCCGGTGGCGGACGCGGTCAGCACCTCGTTGCGGCTTCCCGGGTACTTCCCGCCGCTGGTGCACGACGGATCGCTGCACGTCGACGGCGGGGTGCTCGACAATCTTCCGGTGAAGTCCTTGTCGCGGGCGGAGGGCCCATTGCTCGCGGTCAACATCGGGTTCGGCAGCTCCACCACCGGTCCGCAGGATCCGAACCGCACGCCCCGCGTTCCCGGCCTGGGAGACACCCTGATGCGGACCATGCTGATGGCGAGCGGCAATGCCGCCGAGGAAGCGATGGCGGCGGCCGACCTCGTGCTCCGACCGGATGCCAGTGGCGTCGGCATACTCGAGTTCCACCAGATCGACCGGATGAAGGAGTCGGGGCGGGCCACCGCACTGGCCGCGCTGCCCCAGATCAGCGAGCTGGTGTCGCGATGAGGGTCACGTTCTGCGGGGTCCGTGGGTCGACACCGGCGCCGGGCGCAGCCTTCGTCCGTTACGGCGGACAGACCTCGTGCGTCGCCCTCGCACATGACGGCCGACCGCCGAGCCTGTTGCTCGATGCCGGCACCGGCATGACCAACGTGACGGCCCTGCTCGACGGGTCTCCCTACGCCGGGTCGGTGCTCCTCGGGCACCTGCACTGGGACCACACCCACGGCATGCCGTTCTTCGCCGGTGGGGGAGCAGACGGCAGCAGGGTCGACGTGTTCATCCCCGAGCAGGGCACCTCCGCCGAGGCGGTCCTCGAGCGCGCGATCTCGCCGCCGCACTTCCCGATCGTGCCGACCCAGCTCGGCGCCGGATGGACCTTCGCCGGCCTGGAGGAGGGCCGCCACGAGCTGGAGGGCTTCACCGTGCTCGCGCGGGAGATCCCGCACAAGGGTGGCCGCACGTTCGGCTACCGCGTCGAGCACGACGGAGCCTCCGTGGCCTACCTCTCCGACCACAGCCCGACTGCGATCGGCCCCGGCCCCGACGGCCAGGGGGAGCGGCACGAGGCAGTGATGGCGCTGACCGAGGGGGTCGCCCTGCTGATCCACGACGCCCAGCACCTCGCGTCGCAGTTCCCGGGTGTGGGGTTCCTGGGACACGCCAGCGTCGAGTACAACGTCGCGCTCGCCCGCGAGGCAGGGGTCCGGACGCTGGCGCTCTTCCACCACGCGCCGTCACGCACTGACGACGAGGTCGACGCGATCGAGCTGATGGCCCGCGAGCTGGCCGGTGACGAGCTCGCGGTGTTCGCGGCCTACGAGGGACAGGTCCTGGATCTGCTCACGACCACCACGGCCAACGAGGAAGGCGCCGATGTCGCAGACGTGCACCAGCTGTAGCTCCGAGAGCCCCGACCCGGCGAAGTTCTGCCTGGAGTGCGGGTCCCCGTTCGCGCGCGGGTGCCCCAACTGCGGTCAGCCGCCGGGCGGCGGCAAGTTCTGCATGGAGTGCGGCACGCCGCTGGCGGGCGGGACCTCGCCGGTGGCGGCTGCTCCCGCCCCAGCCGCCGCCACAACCGCGGGAGCTGCTCCGGTCTCGGAGCGGCGGACGACGTCCGTGCTCTTCGGTGACCTGGTCGCGTTCACGACATTGTCGGAGTCGCGCGATCCAGAAGAGGTCCGCGAGCTCCTGAGCGAGTACTTCGGCGTGGCCCGCACGGTCGTGGGCCGCTACGGCGGCACGATCGAGAAGTTCATCGGCGACGCCGTGATGGCGGTCTGGGGCGTGCCGGTCTCGCGCGAGGACGACGCCGAGCGTGCGGTCAGGGCCGGTCTCGACCTGGTGGCCGAGGTGGCTGCCCTGGGTGAGGCCGTAGGTGCTCCGGGGCTCGCGATGCGGGTCGGCATCACCACGGGTTCGGTCGCGGTCACGCTGGGTGCCGTCAACGAAGGCATGGTCGCCGGCGACGCGGTCAACACCGCGGCGCGGGTGCAAACCGCAGCCGAGCCGAGCACGGTGTGGGTGGACCAGGAGACCCGTGGGCTGACCGCCGCGGCGGTCGCCTTCAGCGACATGGGCGAGCACACGATGAAGGGCAAGGCCGAGCCTGCCCGGTTGTTCCGGGTCGACGCGATCGTCGCGGCGGTCGGTGGCGCGCAGCGGGTCGACGGCCTCGAGGCGCCGATGGTGGGCCGTGACGCGGCGCTGCGGCAGGTCAAGGAGCTGTTCCACGAGACCCAGGCCGACGGCAAGGCACGGATCGCTCTGGTCACGGGCATGGCCGGGGTCGGGAAGAGTCGGCTCGGCTGGGAGTACGAGAAGTACACCGACGGGCTGAGCGACGGCATGTGGTGGCACCGCGGGCGCTGCCTGTCGTACGGCGACGGCATCGCGTTCTGGGCGTTCGCCGAGATGATCCGCTCCCGGCTCGGCCTGCTCGAAGGCGATGAGCGCGACCAGGTCGAGGCCAAGGTGAAGGAGGGTGTCACGAAGTTCGCGACCGGTGCCGACGACGCAGCTTGGCTCATCCCACGGGTGGCGGCGCTCCTCAACGCCGGTGACGGAACGGTCTTCGACCGCACCGATCTCTTCGCAGCATGGACGTCCTTCCTCGAGCGGATCGGGACCAGTGACGGATCTCCGGTCGTGCTCCTCTTCGAGGACGCCCAGCACGCCGACTCCGGACTGCTCGACCTGATCGAGCACCTGCTGGAGACCTGTCAGGTCAAGCTCTTCGTGCTGGTGCTGTCCAGGCCAGAGCTGCTCGAGCAGCGCCCCTCACTTGCTGCCGGTCGGCGGGCGACCGTCGTCGACCTCGCCCCCCTGACCGACGACCTGATGACGACTCTGGTCGACGCACTGGTCGACGACCTGCCGGAGAAGGCGCGGTCCGCGATCGTTGGCAGGGCCGAGGGCGTGCCGCTGTACGCCGTGGAGACCGTGCGCTCCCTGATCGACCGCGACGCGGTGCAGGCCCAGGAGGGTCGCTACGTCTTCGTCGACCACGACAACACCCTGGTCGACCTCGACCAGCTCGCTGCCCCGACCAGCCTGCAGATGCTGATCGCGGCCCGACTGGACGCCTTGACGGCCATCGAGCGACGGACCGTCCAGGACGCGAGCGTGCTCGGCCTATCGTTCCGGCAGCCCGGGCTGATGGCCCTGTCGGACGTGAGCAGCTACGACCTCGACGCGGCCCTGGCGACACTAGTGCGCAAGGGCGTGATCGAGACCCAGGACGACCCGCGCTCGCCCGAGCGTGGCCAGTACCGCTTCTTACAGGCACTGGTGCGCGAGGTCGCCTACAGCACGCTGGCCCGCAAGGACCGCCGCAGCCGGCACCTCGCGGCGGCCGACCACCTCGAGAGCGAGGGCGAGGACATCGCCGCGACCCTGGCCGGCATCATCGCCCAGCACCTGCTCGACGCCCTTGAGGCCAGCAGCGCCAACGAGCCCGAACGCAACGCCACCGCGACCCGGGCCCGCGGCAGGCTCACGGCCGCAGCAGAGCGCGCCGAAGCGCTCGGCTCGCCGGAGGAGGCGCTGACCAGCGTGCTCTCGGCACTGGAGCTGGAGCCGGAGTCCTTGGAGGCCATCCAGCTGCAGGAGCGCGGAGCCAGGGTGGCCGGGCTCTCCGGCTCGGCGGGCCGCGCCGAGGAGCTGGCCGCCCTGGCCTACGCGGGCTTCGACGCACTCGGCATGCAGGCCGACGTTGCCCGGATCCTGGCTCTGCAGGCACGGGCGCTGCAGAGCCTGGGCCGGCCGCAGGAAGCGCAGGACCTGGCTACTGCCTGCCTCGATCTCGTCCCCGCTCATCCGGAAATCGCTCCGTTGACCCGGGTCGACGCACAGCAGGTGCTGTTCACGATCTTTCGCGGTCGCAATGACCTGACTGAGCAGACTCGATGTGCCTTCTCGATGATGAAGCTGGCCGAAGAGCTCAACGACCCGGTGCTGCTGAACCGGTCGCTGAACAGCGTCGCGATCGTGCTCGTCGACGCCGGCGGCGTGACGGCCTACCTAGCCCTCGTGGAGCGCTGTGTGGTGCTCGCGCGAGAACAGCACCTGCTCCCAGAACTCGGGCGCTCACTGTCCAACCTCTGTGCCGAGCTCTATCCGAGCGATCTCCCCAGGGCCGCGGAGTTGGCCGAGGAGGGAGTGACCACCAGCAAGCGGGTCGGCGACGCCTACTACACCGAGATAGTGATGACGAACGCATGCTTCACCTGGTGGCTCAACGGCGACTGGGATCGGGTTGCTGCCGAGCTTGGCCCGTGGTTCACCGACCACGAGCCGACTGGATCGGCGGGAGGGATGTGGCTGTCGCTCGCGCTGGTGGAGCTCGCCCGTGGCGCGTCGGTGACTCAGGTTGACGTCCTCGACTCCGAGGACTCTTATGAACGAAACTCGACCATCGTGACCCGGAGCTTGATCGAGGCGACCTCCGGAGACGCTGCGGCCGCGGCGGCTGCCGCAGCCCAGGGCGCGCTGGCGGCGTACTCCGGTGACATGCTGGAGGACATCGAGGTGCACCTGATCCCCGCCGTCGAGCTGCAGCTGCGAGCTGGGGACCTCGACACGGCCGAGCGGCTGCTCGCTCTGCTCGAGCCCCTCCTCGGCGGCAGGAGCAGGCAGGTCACCAGGGGTGAGCACCCGCGGCTGCGGGGCATGATCACCGCGGCCCGCGGCGGCGATCCCGAGGCGGACTTCCGGGCGGCCGAGAAGGCGCACGAGGTGTACGGAGCGGTCTACATGCTGGCCAGGACGCGTCTGGAGCTGGGGCGCTGGCTGACCACCCAGGGGCGTTCGGAGGAGGCCCGTCCGCTGCTGGCGGAGGCTCGGGCAGAGTTCGAGCGACTCGGTGCCGCGCCATCCATCGCCGAACTGGACACCATCCTCGGTGTGCCGTCGATGGTCGGGTCGCAGGCTGATCAGTAATGGCTGAATGACCGTGGGGTCAGGGACTGGCAGCGCCCGCTCGACCGTCCTGCGCGACTCCCTGAGGAACGGCCGTCTTCGGCGGGTCCTGCTCGCCTACCTCATTTTCAACACCCACGAGTGGGCGAACTTCATCGCCCTCCTGGTCTGGGCCTTCAGCCGCGGAGGCGTGCGCGAGGCCAGCCTGATCGCGCTGGTGCAGCTGGTGCCCGCTGCTCTCCTCGCTCCCGTGGTCGCCTCGGTGCAAGGTCGGCTGACGCTGCCGGCGGCTCTCCGCCTCTCCTACCTGGTGCAGGCGGTCGGCCAGGCGTTGCTCGCCGCGGCGCTCCTCCTCAGTTCGTCTTTCGGGTTCGTGGGCGTTGCCGCTGCTCTGTACGCCGTGTCGATCACTTTCACCCGTCCGGCCCACAACGCGTTGCTTCCTGAGCTCAGCGAGACCGCCGGCGAGCTGACGGCCGGCAACGCCGCGTCGGGAGCCGTGGAGGCGGGTGCCACATTCCTGGGCCCGCTCGCCGGTGGTCTGGTGCTGGGCCTGTGGGCGCCCGGAGGTGTGGTCCTGGTGATGGGGGCACTGACCCTGGTGGCGGTGCTGATCACGGCACGTGGTCTGGCCGTCGAGGAGCCCGCGCGCACGTCCCATGCTCCAGAACCTGATCGCCCTGGCCTCGGCGCTGTGCTCAAGGACCGCTCGGCGAGTCTGCTCGCCCTGATGGTGGCCGCCGAGTACGCGCTGGTCGGGATGATGGACATCCTGCTGGTGGTGCTGGCTCTCGACGTGCTGGAGATGTCGGACGCCGGCCCGGGGCTGCTGAACTCCGCGCTCGGAGTCGGCGGCCTGATCGGTGCCGGCTTCACGTTCGTGCTGATCGGGCGGAAAAGGCTGGCCCCTGCGCTCGTCCTCGGCGCCCTTGCCGCCGGCGCCAGCTTCGCCCTGGCTGGGTCCATGACGGTGACCGTGCTGGTGCTGGTGCTGATGGCGTCCACCGGTGCGGGCAAGCTGTTCTTCGACGTCACCTGTCGGACGTTCTTGCAACGGCTGCTGCCGGACCGGCTGCTCACCGCCGTGTTCGGGGCGACCGAGTCGCTGATGATGGCGGGGCTGGCCGTCGGCAACCTAGCGGCACCGTTGCTCGTCTCTGCCGTTGGCCCGCGACCGGCGTTTCTCGTCGCCGGCCTGTTTCTGCCAGCGGTGGCCCTGGTGGCCTGGGGGCGGCTGCGCCAGATGGATGCCGCCACCGTCATCCCCGTCGAGGTGCTCGCCCTGCTGCGTTCGGTCCCGGTGCTCTCGGTGCTCCCTCCCCGGGTGATCGAGCGGTTGGCGTTGGAGGCAACCGAGGTGCTTTCACCTGCCGGCACCGCCGTGATCACCGAGGGTGACGCAGGTCGGTCGTTCTACGTGATCGAGTCTGGCACGCTCGCGGTCACGCGCGGCGAGCTGGCGATCCGGGAGCTGGGCCCGGGTGACTGGTTCGGCGAGCTGGCTCTTCTGCGCGACGTACCGCGGACCGCGAGCGTGACGGCTCGGGACGAGGTGCGGCTCTGGGCGGTCGACCGCGACGCGTTCCTGGCCTCGGTGGGTGCGACCTCGCGATCGCTCGACGCGATTGAAGGCCACGGGCGCGACCGCTACATCTGAGGCCTACCGGTCAGCAACCCGACTCGGTGTACGCCGGACCCCCGCCGAGGTTGGCTAGTGCCGCATCCACGCGGCGCGCGGTGAAGTCGGCGGCACGTTCGTGCACTTGTTCGGGCGTGCACCACTCCGCCTCGCGGATCTCGCGGGCCTGCTTGACGACACGGTCGAGCAGCGCGGGGTCGTGGGTGCCTCCGTCGAAGACCAGGCAGAGGGCGTCGTCCCAACCGCCCCACGGAGGCAGCCAGTCGGTGAGCAGGAGCGGGCCGGCCGGGACGGTCAGACCGAGCTCCTCCTCGAGCTCGCGCGCGACCGCCACCTGGGGCGACTCGCCCACCTCGACCACGCCTCCGGGGAGATCCCAGTCCTGCTTGTAGGTGAGCGCGCACAGCAGCACCCGACCGTCGTGGTCGCGGATCAGCATTTGGCTGATCGCCCGCTTGCGCGGGAGGAAGGAGTTGAGCAACGCGCGGAAACCACCCGGCTCGTTGACGGGGGTGTCGGTGGCCAGGCGGGCGTAGACGATGCGGTCGCCCTCGATGCCGCGCATGACGCCTTCGCGGCGCATGCCCGACCAGGTCGCGACCCGCTGGGCGTGCTCGTCGTCCGCCGGGACCAGTGCCTCCACGCGCGGGTGGTTCTGGAGGGCGGCGGCCACGTCACGTCGTACGACGTCGACGGCGGCCATCCAGCCCTCGGCGGTGAGATCGTCGCTCCAGCTGATCCGGGCGACACCGTCCGCGACCGTGGTCACAGAGGTCGGCTGCTCGGTCACGGCATCACCCTAGACGTCGACCAAGCGCCGATCAGAGCAACATCGCGGCCGCGATGCTCCCGGCAGGAGGTTCCTCCTGCCAGGTGCCGCCGGTCACCGCGGCTCGCTCGGCGAGCGTCGGCCAGGCGATCTGCGCCCGAGCGGGGTTCTTGGGGTCCGTCACGACCGGGACCGCCGCCCCGGGCACCACGAACCAGCGCGCGTAGGGCGGGACGTTGTCCTTGCTCACCGTCACCCGGGTGCCGTCGGCGCAGGTGACCACGATGTCCCAGTTCTCGGCGAGCATGCCCATCACGGTGACCTGGGCGAAGGACTCGACGGTTCCCTCCTGCGGCGCCCACTTCTTGAGCCGGCTGAGCACGCGGCCGTCCAGGGCCTGGTCGTCGACGCCCTGGTCCGGGACCTTGCGCGAGCGACGCCCCGCGTCGCGCGGAGCGCCCGGTGCCTGGGCCATCGCGTCCGGGTCGACGACGGCAGAGTCGCCATCCGCCTTGATCGCCAGGGTCGAGCCCAAGCGGATGACCAGGGGCATAGCGCCGCCGTAGTGGATCGCGCCGACCCGCGGCTCGGGCCCGAACCACTCAATGCGCACGTCCGTCTCGGTGGTGCTGTCGTTCAGCCGCCGCTTGATCCCGGTGACCACGGCCTGGTTGGGATCTCCCGTGGCTGCCAGCTGCTCGGCCCGGGCGAAACGACGATCCTTGAACACCTCGACCTCGAGGGTCGTCTTGGCGTCGTAGACCTTGTCGGCACCGCGCAGCAGCTTGCCGAACAGCCCCATCAGCTCGGACCCTGGAACCAAACAGTGGCGAGCGGCGGCACCACGATGGTCGCGTACGCCGGCAGCCCGCCGGGCGTCTCGGCGTCGAGGGCGTCCGCATCGATCGCCTCGATGGTGCCGAGGTTGCCGACGCCTGAGCCGCCGTAGGCCGCGGCGTCGGAGTTGACCAGCTCGGTCCAGTGGCCAGTGGCCGGCAGGGCGAGCCGGAAGTCGCTGTGGGGGATCGCGGCGAAGTTGGTCACGCAGACCAGGTCGGGGGAGCCGGGGGAGCGGCGGACGAACGAGAAGGTGTTGCGACCGGCGTCGTTGGCGTCGATCCACTGGAAGCCCTCGGGTGAGCCGTCGAGCTGCCAGGCGGCGGGGGTGGCGGCGTAGGCGCGGTTGAGGTCACGCACCAGCGACTGGAGCCCGCGATGCTCGGGGTGCTCCAGCAGCCACCAGTCGAGCTCGCGCGACTCGGCCCATTCCGACTCCTGCCCGAACTCGCAGCCCATGAACAGCAGCTGCTTGCCAGGATGTGCCCACATGTAGCCGTAGTAGGCGCGCAGCGCCGCGAGCTGCTGCCAGCGGTCGCCGGGCATCTTGCGCAGCAACGAGCCCTTGCCGTGGACCACCTCGTCGTGGGAGAGCGGCAGCACGAAGTTCTCGGTCCACTGGTAGGTCATCGCGAACGTGAGCTCGTGGTGGTGGTGGGACCGGTAGATCGGGTCGCGCTGGAGGTAGCCGAGCGTGTCGTGCATCCAGCCCATGTTCCACTTGAGGCCGAAGCCGAGGCCCCCGCTGGACGTGGGGCCGGTGACCTGCGGCCACGACGTCGATTCCTCCGCGATCGTGACGATGCCGGGCACGCGCTTGTAGACGGTGGCGTTCATCTCCTGCAGGAACTGCACGGCCTCGAGGTTCTCGCGGCCGCCGTACTTGTTGGGCGTCCACTCGCCGCCCTCGCGGGCGTAGTCCAGGTAGAGCATCGAGGCGACGCCGTCGACCCGCAGCCCGTCGGCGTGGAACTCCTCGAGCCAGTAGACGGCGTTGGCGTAGAGGAAGTTGCGCACCTCGTGGCGCCCGAAGTTGAAGATGTGGGAGCCCCACTCCTTGTGCCACCCGCGCTGCGGGTTGGGGTCCTCGTAGAGCGGCGTGCCGTCGAACTTCACCAGCGCCCACTCGTCGGTGGCGAAGTGGCCGGGCACCCAGTCGAGGATCACGCCGATGCCGGCCCGGTGCAGACGGTCGACGAGCCGCCGGAAGCCGTCGGGGTCGCCGAACCGCGAGTCAGGGGCGAAGTACGACGTCACGTGGTAGCCCCACGATCCGCCGAACGGGTGCTGCATCACCGGCATCAGCTCGACGTGGGTGAATCCCAGGTCGGCGAGGTAGGGGACGAGGTCGTCGGCCATCTCGTCGTAGGACCAGAAGCCGCCGCCGGGGTGGCGCTTCCACGAGCCGAGGTGCAGCTCGTAGACCGACATCGCCTCGGCCACCGGCTGCTTCGTGGCTCGCTGGGCCATCCACTCCGAGTCTTCCCACACATGCGTGGACTCGAAGACGCGCGACGACGTCTTCGGAGGCACCTCGGCGAAGGCCGCCATCGGGTCGGCCTTCTCGCGCCACTCACCGTCGGCCCCCAGCACCCAGAACTTGTACGCCGCCCCGGCGACGAGCCCGGGCACGAACAGCTCCCAGACTCCGGACTGCCCGAGCTGGCGCATCGGATGCTCGCGGCCGTCCCAGTTGTTGAAGTCGCCCTTGACCCGCACTCCGCGCGCCGAAGGCGCCCACACGGCGAAGGACGTGCCGCTCACCGTGCCGCCACCAGGCACGTCGTAGTGGTGGACATGGGCGCCCAGGACCCGCCACAGCTGCTCGTGCCGCCCCTCGTTGAGGAGGTGCAGGTCGACCTCGCCGAGCGTCGGCAGGAAGCGGTAGGGGTCGTCGACGACGAGGGCGACGTCGCCGTAGCTGACCGAGAGCCGGTAGTCGGGCACGGTCTCGACCGGCAGCACGCCGGTCCAGATGCCGTCGTGCTCGTGCACGAGGTGGGTGCTGCCCTGGGGGTAGGTGACGACCACCGCCGAGGCAAGAGGCTTGTAGGCGCGGACGGTCACCGCGCCCGCGCCCGGGTGAGGTCCGAGCACCGCGTGGGGATGCCCGTGCTCGCCGCGCACCAGCTGGTCGAGCTCGGCGGGGGAGACGGCCAGGGGGGTCTTCATGCCGCACCGATCCTGGCCACCGCAGCCAGCGGGATCGTCAGCCACGCCGGCCGGTTGCGGGTCTCGTAGACGCACTCGTAGACCGCCTTGTCGGCGACGTAGGCGTTGAGCAGCGTCCGCTGCTGGCTGGTCAGCTCACCGCCGGCGTAGGCGACGAGGAAGTGGTTCTGGTTGCGATGCGCCCACTCCTGGGCGCGGAAGGCGCGCTGCTCCGAGCCGTCCGTGTGGTCCAGCTGCATCCGCTCGACCGCGTGCGGTGCGTAGTCGAAGGAGCGCATCATCCCGGCGACGTCGCGCCACCGTGAGTCGGGCAGGGATCGTTCCGCGAGAGGCTTGGCCGGCTCGCCCTCGAAGTCGACGACCTTCCAGCCCAGCGCGGTGCGCAGGGTCTGGCCGAGATGGAGGTCGCCGTGGATCCGCTGCACGTGGATCTCGTCGAGTGCGCCCACGGCGCTGTAGAGCTGGCGCAGGCCGGTGGCGTGCTCCGCCAGCTCGGGCACGACGGGCAGTGCCGCGTCGAGCCGCTCGGTCATGCCGGCCGCGATCTGGGCCGGCGACAGCTCCGTGTCGGTCGGCAGCACCTTGGCCAGGGTCTCGTGGATCTCGCGCAGCGCATCGCCCAGCCTGGCGGACTCCGCCGCGAAGTCGCCGCCGACCTCGTTGGCATGGAGGTCGGCCTCGGCGAACAGGTTGCGCACGCTCGCCAACGCCAGGTCCCACCCGTCGGTCGCCGTGCGGAGGAACTGCTGCAGCATCCCGAGCTGCAGTGTGGTGTCTGCGTCGGTGTGCTCGACCCACCCGTAGAGGGCGGCGATGTGGGTGGAGTCGGCCTGGGTGAGCCGCTCGTGGATCTCGATGTCGGGGTTGATGCCGGGCGTGATCTTGCGGAAGACCTTGAGGATCGAGTCCTCACCGAACAGCACGGACGAGTTCGACTGCTCACCTGAGAACAACGACGCCTGGGCCTCCAGGTCGAGGTCGTAGCCGGGCAGCCGGCGGAACCGCAGCCCTTCGTCCGCCGGCGTCTCCTCAGCCGCGGCGAACGCCCGCAGCCAGGCGGCCATCGCCTCCCGGTCGCGGAGGGCGTCGTAGGCGTGCACCCACCCGAGGTCGGCGTCCTCCCACCAGCCGACGAACGCGTGGTCGAGCCGGTGCTCCGGCTCGGGGTAGTAGACGAGCGGCACCTGGTAGATCTCTACGGCGCCGGGGCCGTAGGTCACCTCGACCAGGTTGACGAGCACGCGTCCGGTGCCGGGTGATCCCGGAACCTCGGCCAGCCGGCGTACGCCGGTCACCTCGAAGTCGCGGTCCTTGCCAGCGAACCAGCGAGCATCGGCCATGAAGTCCTTGATGGCCCCATCGATCGGATTGCTGACGGGTTCGGGAGTCACGAGATGACGCCACCCTCGGGATCGTCGGGATCGGTGAGCCGGAACCAGTAGAAGCCGTAGCCGCCGAGCGTCAAGAGGTAGGGCAGCTCACCGATCGGCGGGAACGGCACACCGCCCAGCAGCTCGACCGGCACCCGCCCCTCGAACCGCCGCAGGTCGAGCTCGACCGGCTGGGGGAAGCGGGAGAGGTTGTTGACGCAGACGATGACGTCGGTGCCGTCCGCACCCCCCTCATTGGCACGGTGCTCACGGACATAGGACAACACGGTGGGGTTCGACCCACCCAGGTCGCTGAACGAGCCGAGTCCGAACGCGTGGTGGCGGCGCCGCGCGTGAATCATCCGACGGGTCCAGTGCAGCAGTGAGGAGGCGTTCTCCAGCTGGGCTTCGACATTGACGCTCTGGTACCCATAAACCGGGTCCTGGATCGCGGGCAGGTGCAGCTTGCCGGGTGTCGCCGCGGAGAAGCCCGCGTTGCGGTCCGGCGTCCACTGCATCGGAGTGCGTACGCCGTCACGGTCACCGAGCCAGATGTTGTCGCCCATGCCGATCTCGTCGCCGTAGTAGAGGACCGGTGAGCCGGGCAGCGACAGCAGTAGCGCGGTGAACAGCTCGATCTGGTTGATGTCGTTGTCGAGCAGTGGGGCGAGGCGCCGGCGGATGCCGATGTTGGCCTTCATCCGCGGGTCCTTGGCGTACTCGTTCCACATGTAGTCGCGGTCGTCGTCGGTGACCATCTCGAGGGTCAGCTCGTCGTGGTTGCGCAGGAAGATGCCCCACTGGCAGCCGTGCGGGATCGGCGGCGTCTGCTCCAGGATCTCCGAGATCGGGAACCGCGACTCGCGCCGGACCGCCATGAAGATGCGCGGCATGACCGGGAAGTGGAAGCACATGTGGCACTCGTCGCCACCCGACTCGAAGTCGCCGAAGTAGTCGACCACGTCGGCCGGCCACTGGTTGGCCTCGGCGAGCAGCACCCGGCCGGGGTACTTGGTGTCGACGTACTTGCGAACCATCCGGAGGAACTCGTGGGTCTCCGGCAGGTTCTCGCCGTTGGTGCCGGGGCGCTCGTAGAGGTAGGGGACGGCGTCGAGGCGGAACCCGTCGAGGCCCATGTCGAACCAGAACGAGATCGCGTCGAGCATCGCCTCGTGGACCTTCGGGTTGTCGAAGTTGAGGTCCGGCTGGTGCGAGAAGAAGCGGTGCCAGTAGTACTGCTGGCGGACGGGGTCCCAGGTCCAGTTCGACGGCTCGGTGTCGACGAAGATGATCCGCGCGTCCTGGTAGAGCTCGTCGGTGTCGGACCAGACGTAGAAGTCGCCGTAGGGGCCGTCGGGGTCCTCCCGGCTCGCCTGGAACCACGGGTGAGCATCGCTCGTGTGGTTCATGACGAAGTCGATGATCACGCGGATACCGCGCTTGTGAGCCTCGTCGAGGAAGTGGTGGAAGTCCTCGACGGTGCCGCACTCCGGGAGGATGTTGGTGTAGTCGGCGACGTCGTAGCCGCCGTCGCGCAGCGGTGAGGTGAAGAACGGCGGCACCCACAGGCAGTCGACGCCGAGCCACTCGAGGTAGTCGAGCTTCTCGGTCAGCCCCTTGAAGTCACCGGTGCCGTCGCCATTGGAGTCACGGAACGACCGGACCAGCACCTCGTAGAACACCGCGGTCTTGAACCAGTCGGGGGTCATGTCGTGCGCCGAAGGCGCAACGGGAACTTCTTCGCTCATGCCTGCACCGTCAGCACGTGCGCGGGCTCGGTGAACGGGTCGAGTCGCACGTAGTTGTGCTGGCCCCAGCGCCAGGTCTCGCCCGTGATCTCGTCGAGCACGTCGAACGTGTCGTCCCAGTCGAGGCCTAGTGCTGGGAGGTCGAGATGGACCGTGGTCTCGCGCACCGCGTGCGGGTCCAGGTTGACCACGACGATCACCCGGTCCGGCCCTGCGTGCTTGCTGTAGACGAGGAAGTTCTCGTCGTCGCTGGCGTGGATGGTGATGTTGCGCAGCCGCTGCAGCGCCGGGTGGGCGCGCCGGGTCTCGTTGAGCCGGGTGAGGTACGGCGCCAGGCTGCGGCCCTCGGCCTCGGCGGCCTCCCAGTCGCGGATCCGGATCTGGTACTTCTCCGAGTCGAGGTACTCCTCGCTGCCCGGCTTCACCGCCACGTGCTCGAACAGCTCGTAGCCGGCGTACACGCCCCAGCTCGGGCACGCTCGTGGCCGCGATGGCGGCGCGGATCTTGAACGCGGCCGGGCCGCCGTACTGGAGATACGCGTGGAGGATGTCGGGGGTGTTGACGAAGAAGTTCGGCCGCATCAGGTGGTCGGACTCCGACGACACCTCGCGGAGGTAGTCCTCGAGCTCCCATCGGGCTGTCCGCCAGGTGAAGTAGGTGTAGGACTGGTGGAAGCCGATCGCGCCGAGGGCGTGCATCATCGGCGGCTTGGTGAACGCCTCCGACAGGAACAGCACGTCGGGATCGGTACGCCGGACCTCTGCGAGCAGCCACTCCCAGAACGGCAGCGGCTTGGTGTGCGGGTTGTCGACCCGGAAGATCCGGACCCCGTGGCTCATCCAGACCCTGACCACGCGGAGCACCTCGCGGCAGATGCCCGACGGGTCGTTGTCGAAGTTGATGGGGTAGATGTCCTGGTACTTCTTGGGCGGGTTCTCGGCGTAGGCGATGGTGCCGTCGGCGCGCGTGGTGAAGAACTCCGGGTGGCTCTTCACCCAGGGGTGGTCGGGAGCGGCCTGCAGCGCCAGGTCGAGCGCCACCTCGAGCCCGAGGTCGCGAGCGCGGGCGACGAACGCGTCGAAGTCGTCGAAGTCGCCGAGGTCGGGGTGGATCGCGTCGTGGCCGCCGTCCTTGGAGCCGATCGCCCACGGGGAGCCGGTGTCGTCGGGCTCGGGCGTCAGCGTGTTGTTGGGGCCCTTGCGGTTGACCTCGCCGATCGGGTGGATCGGGGGCAGGTAGATCACGTCGAAGCCCATTGCCGCAACGCCCTCGAGGCGCTTCGACGCGGTCCGGAAGTTGCCACTGATCACCTTGCCCGTCTTTGCGTCGCGGGTCGCCCCTTCCGAGCGTGGGAAGAACTCGTACCAGCTGCCGAAGAGCGCCCGCTCGCGATCGGCGTACGCCGGGTGCGGGCCGTCGATCGTGACCATCTCGCGGATCGGGTGGGCGTCGAGCACGGCCACGAGCTCACCCGACTGCAGCTGCGCCAGCCGGGCCTCGACCGGTCGCTTCTTGTCCTTGGCGGCGGTCACCGCGGCCTGCAGGATCTTGCGCTCCGTGGCTGTGGCCGCGCCCTTGTCGAGCCCGCCCAGCACCCGTTCGAGCAGGAGTGCTCCCTCGGTGAACATCAGCTCGACGTCGACACCAGCGGGGATCTTCAGGCCGGCGGCGTACTGCCACGTGGCGATGGGGTCGGACCAGGACTGCACCTCGAACGTCCAAGCGCCCTCCTGGTCGGGCGTCACCCACGCGAGGTAGCGGTCGACCGGGCTCTCCTGCTTGGCCATCCGCACCGGAGCCTGTCGGCTGCCGTCGGGTGCGGTCAGGACCACCTCCGCGCCGAGCTTGTCGTGGCCCTCCCGGAAGACAGTCGCCGAGACGGGGAACGGTTCACCCACGATCGCCTTGGCCGGTTGGCGACCGAGATCGACCAGAGGCATGACATCCACGATGGGTATGCGTCCGACCATCCCCCCACACTTGCGAATGCCACCAAACCCCGCAAGTTACGAGTCTCAAGGGATGTCGGTGGTGCCCTGCCTATGTGCGGCCGCGGGTGACGACAGGCGAGCGTCAGGTCAGCCGGCCGGTGCCCTTCGTCAGTCGACCGCTTCCGGCCTTGGTCGTCCAGGAGGCGGCGTACTCGATCGGGCTCTGCGGATCGAGGCTGTCGCGGACGAGATACCAGTCGGCCTGGGTGCGGGTGGCATCGAAGTCCACGACCAAGCAGCCGGTCCGGAAGCCTTCGGCGTACTTCACCCACGGGTTGGCGACCAGGTTGTTGGTGTTGAGGACGCCGTCCAACAGGGTGCCGATCCCAGGAGCGACCTGGTTGATGATCGACTGGATCGATGGTGAGGCCACACCGGGAGTCACGAACTCGACCGCAACCGACTTCCGGTCCAGCAGGTAGTTGTTCGGCTTGCGGGGGATCTCGGAGGCGAAGCTCTGGTGCACGTCACCGGTCAGGACGACGACGTCCTTGATCCCGGCCATGCCGTCGACGATGCGCTGACGCTCCTTGAGGAAGCCGTTCCAGTCCTCGACGTAGAGCTGCAGGAGCGGCTCCTCGAGGGCCGCGGACAACTGCGGTCCGAGGATGGCCGCGACCTGTCCGGGCACCGTGGCGAGCAGGATCTGTGGGAAGAACGGCACCTGGTTGCCCAGCACCTTCCATTTGGCGGTGCTGGCCGCCAGGCCGGTGACCAGCCAGTGCTCCTGCTCGGCGCCGATCATCTGGGCGCCGGGAGCGCTGGCCCCCGTTCCGACGGACCCGTAGCCGAACAGCAGGCTCTCCGGAGGCTGGGTGCGGAACCGGCGCTCGTCGAGCATCCAGAGGTCGACCAGGTCGCCGAACCGGAGCCGGCGGTTGATCCGGTACCAGTCGTCCGGATCGGTGTGCCGCACGGGCAACCACTCGAGCCACGCCCGACGTCCGGCGGTGGCCCGGGTGAGCCATTCACCTTCGGTGCCGGGGTCATGGTTCTCGGCGCCGTCGCGCCAGGCGTCGTTGGCGATCTCGTGGTCGTCCCAGACGGCGACCATCGGATGCGCTGCGTGCAGGTCTTGCAGGTCGGCCTCGAGCTTGTAGCAGCCGTGCCGGGTCCGGTAGTCGGCCAGGTTGAGGCACTCGTGCAGCGGTTCGGCGTTGCGCGGGTTGACCGGGTAGTCGCCGATGATGCCGCCGGGTGCGTACTCGTAGACGTAGTCGCCCAGGTGCAGCACCGCGTCGAGCCCCTCGGTGCGGGCGAGGTGGCGGTAGGGCACGAAGTAGCCCCAGTCGTAGTTCGCGCAGGACACGACTCCGAACCGCACCGGCGCCGCGGACCCGGGTGCGGCCGCCGTCCGAGTCCGGCCGACCCGGGAGACGCTGCCGAGCGCGCTGAACCGGTACCAGTACGCGGTCGCCGGGGTCAGGCCGAGCACATCGACGTGCAGCGTGTGGTCGGAGCCGGCGCTGGCCGTCGCCGTTCCGGAGGCCACGATCTGGGTGAACGCCTCGTTGCGCGCGATCTCCCAGCCCACGGTGACGTCTGGCCCGATGCCGGACCCGGGAAGGGCCTCGACCGAGGGCGTCACCCGTGTCCAGAGCACCACCTGGTGGGGGAGCGGGTCACCCGAGGCCACCCCGTGCACGAATGGCGCAGACGCGGCCACAGCCTCGGGCCAGGACGCGAGTGCGATGGCGGCGGCACTGCCGCCGATACCTCCGGCAATCAGGGTGCGGCGGCTGACCTGTGGCATCGGTGCTCCTCGGGGCGACGTCCGAGATGGGATGTCCGGCCGAACAACGTCGCCCTTCGGGAATGGTTATGTAGGTGGAAATTGGATCGTTCAAGTCGGGGACGCTAGCGTCGGATCCATGCGTGCGATTCGACGGTTCACCGTCCGCCCGGTCCTGCCCGACGCCCTGGGCGCCCTCGGCGACCTCGCCGGCAACCTGCGCTGGTCGTGGCATCCCGAGACGCAGGACGTGTTCGCCGAGGTCGATCCCGAGCTGTGGGAGGCCAGCGGCAACGACCCAGTGCGACTGATCGGCGGCGTCAGCCGGGAGCGGCTCGACGAGCTGGCGGCCGACGACGGTTTCCGCGACGCGGCTGCAGGCCGCGAAGGACGACCTCGACCGCTATCTCGGCGAGGACCGCTGGTACCAACGCCGGGGACCCGACCACGGGCCACAGGCGATCGCCTACTTCTCCCCGGAGTTCGGCATCACCGCCGTGCTTCCTCAGTACTCCGGCGGCCTGGGCATCCTCGCCGGCGACCACCTCAAGGCCGCGAGCGACCTCGGCGTCCCGATCGTCGGCGTCGGGCTGCTCTACCGGCACGGCTACTTCAAGCAGTCGCTGTCGCGCGAGGGCTGGCAGCAGGAGACCTACCCGGTCCTCGACCCCGACGGCCTGCCGATCTCGCTGCTCCGCGAGGCCGACGGCACCCGGGCCACGATCTCCATCTCGCTGCCCGACGGTCCCGACCTGCGGGCACGGATCTGGGTGGCCAGCGTCGGCCGGGTTCCGCTGCTGATGCTGGACACCGATGTGGAGGGCAACCCCGACCACTACGTCGAGATCACCGACCGCCTTTACGGCGGCAACTCCGAGCACCGGCTGCGCCAGGAGCTGCTGCTCGGCGTCGGCGGCGTCCGCGCGCTGCGTACCTACTCGCGGATCACCGGGGCGCCGGCGCCCGAGGTCTTCCACACCAACGAGGGGCACGCGGGCTTCCTCGGCATCGAGCGGATCCGCGAGCTGACCGTCGCACCTGACGGGCCCGGGCTCGACATCGACACCGCGCTCGAGGTCGGCCGCGCCTCCACGGTCTTCACCACCCACACTCCGGTGCCGGCCGGCATCGACCGCTTCCCGCGGACGCTGGTGGAGCAGTACTTCGCCCCCGAGGGCGGCGCCACCCCCGGAGTTCCGGTCGAGAGGATCCTGGCGCTCGGCACCGAGGACTACGAGGGCGGCGACGAGTCGGTCTTCAACATGGCGGTGATGGGGTTCCGGCTGGCGCAGCGCGCCAACGGCGTCTCGCTCCTGCACGGCCACGTCAGCCGCGGGATGTTCAACGGGCTCTGGCCGGCCTTCGACGAGGCCGAGGTGCCGATCGGTTCGATCACCAACGGCGTCCACGCTCCCACCTGGGTGGCCCGCGAGATCTTCGACCTGGCGACCTCCCACGGCGTCGATGGCGACTCCGACGACACCGACGCCTACTGGGCGGCGGTCGACAAGATCTCGGGCGTCGACATGTGGGCGGTGAAGCGGCGCCTGCGCGAGCGCCTCGTCATCGACGCGCGCAAGCGGCTCACCCGTTCGTGGGAGAAGCGTGGTGCGGCGAAGGCCGAGCTCGGTTGGATCGACAGCGCGCTCGATCCCGACGTGCTCACGATCGGCTTCGCGCGGCGGGTGCCGTCGTACAAGCGGCTGACCCTGATGCTGAGCGACCCGGAGCGCCTCAAGTCGCTGCTCCTGCACCCCGAGCGCCCGGTCCAGCTGGTGATCGCCGGCAAGTCACACCCGGCCGACGACGGAGGCAAGAAGCTCATCCAGGAGCTGGTGCGCTTCTCCGACGACCCGGAGGTGCGCCACCGGATCGTCTTCCTGCCCAACTACGACATCGCGATGGCGCAGCCGCTCTACCCCGGCTGTGACGTGTGGCTGAACAACCCCCTTCGGCCCTACGAGGCGTGCGGCACGTCGGGCATGAAGGCCGCGCTCAACGGCGGCCTGAACCTGTCGATCCTCGACGGCTGGTGGGACGAGTGGTACGACGGCGACAACGGCTGGGCGATCCCTTCGGCCGATGGCGTTGACGACCCCGACAAGCGCGACGACCTCGAGGCCGCCGCTCTCTACGAGCTGATCGAGAACGACGTGGCACCGCGGTTCTACGACCTCGACGCCGAGGGCGTGCCGACCCGGTGGGTGGAGATGCTGCGCCACACGTTCAAGTCGCTGGGCCCCAAGGTGCTCGCGACCCGGATGGTGCGCGACTACACCAAGCAGCTCTACGCCCCGGCCACCGAGGTGTCGCGAGCGCTCAACGCCGACTACCACGGTGCCCGCGACCTGGCCCTGTGGAAGGCCAAGGTGCGCGGGGGATGGCCCGCGGTGCGCGTCGAGCACGTCGAGAGCGGCGGAATCGGCGACGCACCCGAGGTCGGCGCGGTGATGAACGTCCGCGCCTTCGTCTCCCTCGGCGAGCTGTCGTCGGAGGATGTCGCGGTGCAGGTGGTGCACGGCAAGATCAACTCCGAGGACGAGCTCACCGGCACCACGCTCGACGAGCTGCACCTGGGCGAGAGCTACGAGGGCGGCCGCCACCGCTTCGACGGCGACGTCACCCTGGCCGCGAGTGGTTCCTTCGGCTACACCGTGCGGGTCGTCCCGCGCAACGGCCTGCTCACGTCGTCCGCTGAGCTCGGCGTCGTTGCGATGGCTTAGGTGTATGGATCCCAGCCGCGGCTGGGATTCCTGACGTTCTGGGGCATTGCAAGGGCCCGGAACGTCAGGAGTACGCCCAGAACCTCCCGACCCTCGCCCTGCCTTGCCGCGCCCTCAGCTCTCGCGCAGTACGGCGACGGTGCGCGGGCTCAGCGTGAGCTGCTCGCCCATTCTGACCGGCGTACCGACCTCGAGGACGGGGTCGGTGGAGAGCACCACCTCGCCGGCGTGCACCCAGTCGTTGTCGGGCAGCTGCACGGTGACTGGTTGCGCTCCGGAGTGGAACCACAGCACGAACGAGGCGTCGACGAGCTGCTCTCCGCGAGGGCCGGGCGAGCGCAGCGGGCGTCCCGAGACGAACATCCCCAGGGTCGACAGCCCGGCGTCGTACCAGTCATCGGCGCTCATCTCGCGACCCGCGGGGTGCAGCCAGGCGAGGTCCTTGGGCCCGCCGCGCATCGCCGGCCGCCCCTCGAACCAGTGTCGCTGCCGGAGCGCGGGGTGCTCTCTGCGCAGCCGTAGCGCCGCCTTGGTGACCTCGTAGACGTCGAGCCAGGCGTTGTCGCCGCTCCAGTCGATCCACGAGATCTCGTTGTCCTGGCAGTAGGGGTTGTTGTTGCCACCCTGGGTACGCCCGCGCTCGTCGCCGGCGGTGATCATCGGTACTCCGTTGGAGAGGCAGAGGGTCGCCATCAGGTTCGCGGCCTGCTGTCGCCGGAGCGCGATGATCGCCTGGTCGTCGGTCTCGCCCTCGACGCCGAAGGTACTCGACCGGTTGTTGTCGGTGCCGTCGCGGTTGTCCTCGCCGTTGGCCTCGTTGTGCTTGTGCTCGTAGGTGACCAGGTCGCGCACCGTGAACCCGTCGTGGGCGGTCACGAAGTTGATCGAGGCGTACGGCGAACGCCCATCGTCGGCGTAGAGGTCCGACGACCCGGCCAGCCGAGTGGCGACGTCGCGGATGCCGGCGGACTGGCCGCGCCAGAAGTCGCGGATCTCGTCGCGGAACTGGTCGTTCCACTCGACCCAGGGCGGCGGGAACTCACCGACGCGGTAGCCGTCCATCGACGCGTCCCAGGGCTCGGCCACCAGCTTGACGTGGCGCAGCACGGGGTCCTGGTCGATGGCGGTGAGCAGGTGGCAGTCCATGTCGATCTCGTGGTCGACGCGGGTCAGCGCCGACATTAGGTCGAAGCGGAAGCCGTCGACGTGCATCTCGGTGACCCAGTAGCGGAGGGAGTCGAGGATCAGCCGCAGGGTGTGCGGGTTGGCCGCGTTGACCGTGTTGCCGCAGCCGGTCACGTCCCAGTAGGTGTCGTCGTAGCCCTCCTCCGGGTCAGGGGTGACCCGGTTGTAGACCCCGCGGTCGTCCAGGCCCCGGAAGGAGAGAGTCGGCCCGAGCGCCGCGGCCTCCGCAGTGTGGTTGTAGACGACGTCGAGCAGGACCTCGAGCCCGGCGTCGTGGAAGGCCTTGACCATCGCCTTGAACTCCGTCACCTGCTGTCCGCGGTCGCCCGAGGCGGAGTAGGCGTTGTGGGGCGCAAAGAAGCCGATCGAGTTGTAGCCCCAGTAGTTGGTGAGGCCGCGCTCGACCACGCCCGGCTCGGAGGCGAACTGGTGGATCGGGAGCAGCTCGACGGCCGAGATGCCGAGGTCCTTCAGGTAGTCGACGACCGCGGGCGAGCCGAGGCCGGCGTAGGTGCCGCGCAGCTCCTCGGGCACCCGGTCGTGCAGCTTGGTCATGCCCTTGACGTGCAGCTCGTAGATCACGGTGTCGCGCCAGCGGTGGCGCAGAGGCTGCTCGCCGCCCCAGTCGAAGCCGTCGTCACCGACCACGACGCTGCGGGGGACGTACGTCGCCGAGTCGACCGTGCTGCGGTCCTCGGGCGCACCCAGGTCGTAGCCGAAGATCGCCGGGTCGTAGTCCACCGAGCCACTCACCGCTCGCGCAAACGGGTCGAGCAGGAGCTTGTCGACGTTGAACCGCAGTCCGGCCTTGAGCTCCCACGGGCCGTCAACGCGGTAGCCGTAACAGGTGCCTGGCTCGATGCCCGGGATCGCTCCGTGCCAGATGCCGAGCGTCTGCTCGGTCAGCTGGTGCCGGGTCTCGGCGTCCTCACCGTCGAAGACACAGACCCAGGCCGCCGTGGCGTTGGGCGCGTAGACCGCGAAGTTCGTCGACTCCTCCGACCAGGTCGAGCCGAGGGGGTAGTTGCGCCCGGGCCACACAGAAGCGCGGTCACCGAGGTTGCGCCACAGGCCAGGAGTCACGGGAGGCATTGTTCCCGACGCAACAAGGGCACGACACAATGCGGGGGTACACCCGCTCACGATTGGAGCACCCATGGAGTTCGTACGGCTCGAGGTCGCCGACGGTGTCGGCACGATCCGCCTGGACCGGCCCAAGATGAACGCGCTCAACGCCCAGGTCCAGGAAGAGATCAGGGCGGTTGCCGCCGAGGCCTCCGACCGCGACGACGTCAGGGCGGTCGTCGTGTACGGCGGGGAGCGGGTCTTCGCGGCCGGCGCGGACATCAAGGAGATGGCCGACATGTCCTACACCGACATGGTCAAGCGCTCCGGAGCCCTCCAGTCGGCCTTCTCCTCGGTCGCCAAGATCCCGAAGCCCGTGGTTGCGGCCATCACCGGCTACGCCCTGGGTGGCGGCTGCGAGCTGGCGCTGTGTGCCGATTACCGGATCGCGGCAGAGGACGCCACGCTGGGCCAGCCGGAGGTTCTGCTCGGCGTCATTCCGGGTGCCGGGGGTACCCAGCGGCTCACCCGGCTGGTGGGCCCGAGCAAGGCCAAGGACATCGTCTTCACGGGCCGTTTCGTGAAGGCCGACGAGGCGCTGGCGATCGGGCTGGTCGACCGAGTGGTCCCCGCCGAGGCGGTCTACGACGAGGCTGTCGCGTGGGCCGGACAGTTCGTCCGCGCCGCGTCGTACGCGCTCCGGGCAGCCAAGGAGAGCATCGACAGCGGCTCCGAAGTCGACCTCGAGACCGGGCTCGCGATCGAAAGACATCAGTTCGCATCTTTGTTTGCGACCACGGACCGCACCATTGGTATGCGATCCTTCATCGACATGGGGCCAGGAAAAGCCGAGTTCGAAGGACGGTAGGGATGGCCGGGGAGGCACCGGGCAAGAAGGTGGACCCCACCAGCACGCGCTACGACGCTGACAAGATCCGCACGATCGCGTCGCGGGTGGTGTGGCTGGTGTTCGTGGTGTGCGCGCTCGTGCTCGCCATCGCGGCGTTGCTGTACGCCGTGGAGGCCAACGACGAGAACAGCCTCGTCAAGCTGGTCTACGACATTGCCAACGGAGTCGACCTCGGCTTCTTCGACCTCGACAAGCCGATCAAGGTCTTCGACGGGGACAACTCCCTGCAGAAGACGGCCCTGTTCAACTACGGCATCGGCGCGATCCTCTACCTCATCGTCGGCCGGATCGTGGAGAAGCTGATCCACCCCTGACCCGCCAGATCTCGTGGATGTGACCCGGCTGACGCTGTGAGATAGTCCACCGCGGACGGGTTTCGTGAGGCACGTGACCGGGCGGTAACCTGCCCAACGCCGCCAACCCGGCCTTGGGTTGGCCACACGAGAACGCAGGAGGGGCCGTCCCAGGCCACACCACCATGAACATTGTTGTCTGTGTGAAGTACGTGCCCGACGCCACCGCCGACCGGCGCTTTGAGGACGACAACACGGTCGACCGCGTGGGCGTCGACGGGCTGCTGTCGGAGCTTGACGAGTACGCCGTCGAGCAGGCGCTGCAGCTGAAGGAGAAGTCCGAGAACCCCGACGACACCAAGGTCACCGCGCTGTGCGTTGGTCCCGAGAAGGCCGCCGACGCCGTTCGCAAGGCGCTGCAGATGGGAGCCGATGAGGGCGCCCACGTCATCGACGACGCGATCGCCGGATCGGACGCCATTGCGACCTCGCTGGTGCTGGCCGAGGCGATCAAGAAGATCGGCTCGCCTGACGTGGTGCTGTGCGGCATGTCGTCGACCGACGCGTCGATGAGCGTGGTGCCGGCGATGCTGGCCGAGCGCCTCGACCTGCCTCAGATCACGCTCGCCTCCGTCATCGAGTCGCAGGGCGACCAGGTGCGGGCCAAGCGCGACGGTGACTCCGCCACCGAGGTGATCGGCGGCACGATGCCGCTGGTGCTGTCGGTGACCGACCAGTCCGGCGAGGCGCGCTACCCGTCCTTCAAGGGGATCATGGCCGCCAAGAAGAAGCCGGTCGAGACGTGGTCGCTGAGCGACCTGGGCGTCGACGCCGGCCAGGTTGGCCTCTCCGTCGCCTGGTCCGAGGTGTCCGGCACCACTGAGCGTCCCGCGCGGACCGCCGGCGAGATCGTCAAGGACGATGACGGGTCGGGCGCCACTGCGCTGACCGAGTTCCTCGCCTCCAAGAAGTTCATCTGAGCTCCGGGCTCGTCCGGTTAGGGAGAAACGAACATGTCTGAAGTTCTGGTACTCGTCGACCACGTCGACGGCGCCGTCACCAAGCCCACCACGGAGCTGCTCGCCCTGGCCAAGCGCCTCGGTGAGCCGTCGGCCGTCTTCATCGGCGGCTCCGACGCGGCGTCCAAGGCGACCGAGCGTCTGAAGAAGTTCGGCGCGGAGAAGATCTACGTCGTCGACGACGCCGACATCAAGGGCTACCTCGTCGCCCCCAAGGCCGAGGTGCTGCAGCAGCTCGTCGAGAAGACCTCACCTGCCGCGGTGCTGCTGGTCTCCAGCGGCGAAGGCAAGGAGATCGCGGGCCGGCTCGCGATCAAGATCGACTCCGGTCTGATCACCGACGCCGTCGACATCGCCGACAGCGGCGAGACGACGCAGAGTGTCTTCGCGGGCAGCTACACCGTGACTGCGAAGGTCACCAAGGGTGTCCCGATCATCACCGTCAAGCCCAACTCCGCCACTCCGGACGAGACCGACGGGGCGGGCACCGTCGAGGAGTTCGCCGCGACCATCTCCGACTCCGCGAAGAAGGCCCAGATCGTGGCCTCAGAGCCGCGCAAGTCGACCGGTCGGCCCGAGCTCACCGAGGCCGCCATCGTGGTCTCCGGTGGTCGTGGCACGAGCGGCAACTTCGAGCCCATCGAGGGCCTCGCCGACTCGCTCGGTGCGGCCGTGGGTGCCTCGCGGGCCGCAGTTGACTCCGGCTGGATCCCGCACACCTTCCAGATCGGCCAGACCGGCAAGACGGTCTCGCCGCAGCTCTACATCGCGGCCGGCATCTCCGGTGCCATCCAGCACCGCGCGGGCATGCAGACCTCGAAGACCATCGTTGCTGTGAACAAGGACGAGGAAGCCCCGATCTTCGAGCTGGTCGACTTCGGCGTCGTGGGTGACCTCAACACGGTCCTTCCCGCCGCCACCGAGGCGATCAACCAGCGCAAGGGCGGCTAGCGAGGCGGGTTTTCGCCCTTTCCGGACGCCCGATCGGCTAGGACTAGGTCACCATTGCTCGGTGGGCTCCTCGATCAGACCGAGCTTGGGGACCTTGACCGTGCGCTGTCCCGGCTTGCCGCCGATGTAGATCTTGCGCAGCGACGTGTTGTCAGCGGTGCTCGACTCGACCAGACGGTGGTTGGGGTTGGCGATGGTGGCGATGTAGTAGGTCCCGTTGGGCAGGCCCTTGAGGTTGAACGACTGCCCTGCTCGGAACTGCGAGTAGGTGTCGCCCCAGCCGACGGCGAGCACCTCGCGCAGCGACAGGGAGCCGGGTGAGCCACAGTCCGTCGACAGGTCGGTGTTCTCCGGGTTCCAGTCCGCGTTCACCACGGTCTGGTCGATGGAGTCGGTGTTGGCGAGGCAGAACGCCTCCTTCTTCGACACCGCGGCCGTGGACTTGTCCGCCCTCAGCAAGGTGTACGACGCGAAGTCGCGGAAGTGCCAGTGCTGGTGCGACGGCTTGGTGTCGAACTCGAACTCGCCGATCTTCTGGTAGCCGGTCTGCTCGCCCTCACCGTCGAAGAAGTACTGGAAGGCGTCCATCAGCTCCTCGCCGTCGCGGCGGAAGCCGTCGACGACCAGTGGGCTGTCACCGGCGTTCCAGACCGTTGCGGCGAAGCGCAGGAAGTTGCCGTTCGGCGCGACGGCGATGCCCCAGGCCGGCAGCGACCTCAGGTTGGGGCGAGGTCCGTCGACCACGAGCTGCTCGGGTCCGGTCGGAGCGCGCAGCGCCGCCTTGCCGACCGGGTGGACCGGCTCGCTGTGGTCACCGTGGTCGTCGCCGTGCCCGTGCTCGTCCTGCGCGCGCTTGACCCGCACCCGGATCGTCCGGCTGGCGTCGCCGCCGGAGATGCGGAAGATGTTCGCGTACGTCGGGGCGATCGAGATCGTGACGTCGTAGGTGCCCTTCGCGAGCGTGATCCCGCCGCCTTCCTCACCCAGCACGGCTGCTGACCACCCCGCCTGGATGCCCTGCACCGAGCCGACGCTGTAGGGGTTGGCGAAGCAGTACTGCGGATAGGGCGACTTGGCGGGCGCGTCGGGACGGACCCGCACACCCTGGCTGTTGAGGCAGACGTCCTTGGAGCGCGCCTTCAGCACCTTGCCGGTGTTGATGTTGCGGACCGAGATCCGCAGGAAGTCGTCGATCGCGTTGAACGTCGACATCGATCCGAGCGGGAGCGTCACGTCGCCGCCCGGCGCCTTCCACACGGTCTTGATCTGGTCGGTGTACGACGGTCGGTTCGACCACAGCTCGAGAGGAGACGAACCGGCGATGAGGCGCGCCTCCAGGGAGACCTTGGCCCGGTTGCGGCTTCCGTAGAGATAACCGACGACCTTCGCGGGTGCCCACATCCTCGCGGCCGGCTCCGCCGCGGCGGCAGGCGCCGACGCGGCCTCGCCCGGCGTGGTGATCGCCAGCGCGGCGAGGGGGGTGAGGGTCAGGGCCGCTGCAGCAGCCAGGACCGGGTTGCGACGTGGAAGCACGTGGGTCTCGCTTCTAGTGGGTGAGGTGCGGTGGTGCTGTCACCTTGTTGACGCCCGATCCCACCATTTGGTTGCCCGATCCGGCGGGAAGTTGCCGCGATTCCTATTGTCGACCTGTGAGCACCCAACAAGAGGTCATCGAGGCCGCGATCCGCGCCCGGGCGGCCAGCCTCGGTCTGGCCCTGGCGACACGGGCGGACAAGGACGATGCGCTGCACTCGATGGCGGGTGCGCTGATCGAGCGCGCGGACGAGATCTTGGCCGCCAACGCCGAGGACGTCGCCCGCGCGGTCGCCGATGGCACACCGGCCAACATCATCGACCGGCTGCGGCTGACGCCCGAGCGGCTCGACGAGATGGCGCAGGGGCTGCGCGACGTCGCTGCGCTCCCGGACCCCGTTGGGGAGGTCGTGCGCGGCAGCACCCTGCCCAACGGCCTCGAGCTGCGGCAGTTGCGGGTGCCGTTCGGCGTCGTGGGCATGATCTACGAGGCGCGGCCCAACGTGACCGCCGACGCCGCCGGGATCTGCCTCAAGTCGGGCAACGCCGTCCTGCTACGAGGTTCGTCGAGCGCACGCTCGAGCAACGCCGCGATCGTGGCCGTGCTCCGCGACGCAGCCGCGGCCACCGGCCTCGACCCCGATGTCATCCAGCTGGTGCCAGGTGACTCGCACGACAGCGTGAAGGCCCTGATGCGCGCCCGCGGGCACGTCGACGTGCTGATCCCTCGCGGCGGGGCCGGCCTGATCCGGTCGGTCGTCGACGAGTCCACCGTGCCCGTGATCGAGACCGGCGTCGGCAACTGCCATGTCTACGTCGATGGCGCCGCCGACCTCGACAAGGCGCTGGCGATCGTGGTCAACGCCAAGACCCACCGCACCAGCGTGTGCAACTCCGCTGAGTCACTCCTGGTGCACACCGATATCGCGGGCTCGTTCCTACCGAGCGTGGTCACGGCCCTGCAGGAAGCCGGTGTGACGATCCACGGCGACCCGGCCTTCCAGGCACACGACGGGGTCGTGCCGGCCACCGACGACGACTACGAGCGGGAGTACCTCTCCCTCGACATCTCGGCCGCCGTCGTACCCGATCTCGACGCGGCCATCGCGCACATCAGGCGCTTCTCGAGCGGCCACAGCGACGCCATCGTGACCGAGGACCAGCACGCGGCGCGACGCTTCGTGGCGGAGGTCGATTCGGCAGCGGTGCTGGTCAACGCGAGCACTCGGTTCACCGACGGCGGCGAGTTCGGGTTCGGTGCGGAGATCGGCATCAGCACCCAGAAGCTGCACGCGCGTGGGCCGATGGGGCTGCCGGAGATGACGTCAACGAAGTACGTCGTCACCGGCGACGGTCACGTGCGCTGATCGACCCCGTCGACCGAGGGGAGCTCGATGAGCTCGTCGGCGTGCTGCTCCTCGAAGTTGGCCAGTAGCCACAGGCCGATGCAGAGGCCCGCGAGACCGATGAGCTCGACCGTGACCGCCCAGGGGGTGTGCCGCGGGATCTCCTGGAACACCAGGTAGCCGAAGCTCAGACCCACGGTGCAGTTGACCACGTTGAGCATCGGCATCGACGCGGAGAGTCGAGCCGAGCGGTAGGCGACCTGGTTGATCGCGACCCCACCCAGCCCCGCGGCGGCCAGCCCGTAGATCGGCCAGGTCGTCAGCAGCTGGGAGAGCCCGCCGCCGTCGTACTCCTCCTCGGCGGCCTTCACCAGCACGGCAACCAGACCGAGGAGCAGGCCTGCAGAGGCGCCCAGCAGGAAGGCGCGCAAGTTGCCGGTGCGCGCCAGCCGGGTCAGCACAAAGACCAGCACACCGAGTGCCGCACAGCCTGCGACCAGCAAGAAGAAGGACAGGCCACCGGGGTGGCCGTCGCCCTCGGACGGGTCGCTGGCCAGCAGGAAGAGCGCCAGCGCACCTGCGGTGAGGAACACCGCCCCCATCTCGCGGGGCTCCGGGAGGTGCCGGGAGATGGCGGCGCGGATCGGCACGGCGAAGACGATGCCCGTGATGATGATGGGCTGGACGAGCGAGATCGGGCCGTTGATCACGGCCAGTGCGTGGGTGATGAATCCGGCGATGCCGAGGACCTGGCCGAGCACCCAGACCGGCCGCTGGGTCAGGTGCCACAGCAGGTGCCACAGACCCGCGATGGAGTCGGGGGCGGCGCCTGCTGCCTGGTGCTGCACCGAGGTCGACAGAGCCGTGAAGAATGCGCTGGTAAGAGCGAAGACGATCGCCAACCAGATCACGGCATTCACTGTAAGGGGCGCGGCCTCGCAGGCTGGGACCATGGCGCTGAGGGCACGCGGCGCGGTGATAGGTTCGCGGCCGTGTCAGGGCCGGTTCATGTGGCGTTCCTCGGCTGTGGCTTCATCACCGGCGTCCACAGCCGACACCTCCGCGCGCTTGCCGGATCCTCCGACGAGGTCATTGCGAGCTACGCCAGCCGCGACCCGCTCAAGGCCGAGCAGTTCCGCGCGAAGTACGCCGGCAGGAATGCGTACGGCGACTACGCGTCCGCGCTGGCCGACGACGACGTCGACGCGGTCGTGGTGGCCGTGCCGCCGGCGTACCACCTCGAGCTGAGCCTGGCCGCGCTCGACGCCGGCAAGCACCTGCTCGTCGAGAAGCCGGCCTACCTCACCAGCGCGGACTTCGAGGCCGTTCGCGCGGGTCGCGACGCGGTCGGCCGCGTGGTGCTGGTGGGGGAGAACGACCACTACAAGCCGCTGGCCGTGACCCTCCGCCGACTCCTCGCCGATGGTGCGATCGGAGAGCTGGTGATGGCCTCGTTCGTCACGGTCGCTGACAAGCCGAAGACGGCCGACGACTGGCGCAACGACGAGAGCATCGCCGGCGGCGACGCGTTCTTCGAGGAGGGCATCCACTGGCTGCACCTCGCGAGCAGCATCGGTCCGCAGATCACGCGGATCAGCGGCCACCGGCCGCGGCTCGCCGCTGACGTCGCCGGGCTCGCCGACCGGCGCAGCCGCAGCATGCTGGTCGCGTTCGACTACGACAGCGGTGCCGTCGGGTCGCTCTTCTACTCACGCGAGGTCCCGTCGCTGCTGCGCGGTCTTCGGGCCTCCAAGCTCTACGGTCGCGATGGCGTGATCACGTTCGAGTCCAACGGCGCCGCCGTCCTGGTGCGCGGCAAGGGGCTGCCCAAGGTGGTGCTGCCCGGCTACAAGGACATCCGCGGCTACCAGGCGATGTACCGCGACCTCGTGCGCTCGATCAGCACCGGCACCCAGCCCGAGATGAGCCTCGAGCGTGCCCTGGTCGACCATCGGCTGATGGAGGCGGTGCGTGGCGATGACTGAGGAGCGCTTCGACGTGGTCATCGTCGGCAGCGGTGCCGGCGGCGGCACCATGGCCCACGCGCTGGCCGACACCGGCATCAGCGTGCTGCTGCTGGAGCGCGGGGGCTGGCTGCCCATGGAGCCGCAGAACGCGGACCCCATCGCCGTGTGGCAAGAGCTGCGCTACCGGGCCGACGACCCGTGGGTGAACCGGAAGGGCCAGGAGTTCCGCCCGTTCATGCACTACAACGTCGGCGGCAACACCAAGGTGTGGGGCGCCGCGCTGCTCCGGCTCCGCACGTCGGACTTCGGGGACATGGAGCATGCCGACGGCCGCTCGCCCGCCTGGCCCATCGACTACGCAACGCTCGCCCCCTGGTACGACGAGGCGGAGCGGCTCTACCAGGTGCACGGTGAGGTCGGCGACCCGACCGATCCGCCGCGCGGCCCTTATCCATACCCGCCTGTGCAGCACGAACCGCGGATGGCCGAGGTCGTAGAAGGGTTCCGCGGCCACGGTCTGCACCCGTCGTACCTCCCGCTCGGCATGATCGACCCGGGAGAGCCGGGCGGCTGCATCCTGTGCAGCACCTGCAACTCCTTCCCGTGCCAGGTGCGGGCCAAGAGCGACACCGACGTCATCTGCGTGACCGACGCCGTCAAGGCCGACAACATCACCCTGTGGACCGGCGCCCGCGCCGACCGGCTCGTCACCGACGCCTCCGGCAACCGGGTCGAAGCCGTCGAGGTGGTCCGCGACGGCGAGCTGATCACCGTGCGGGCCGACACCTTCGTGCTCGCAGCGGGAGCGGTGAACTCCACGGCAGTGCTGCTGCGGAGCACGACCGACAAGCACCCCAACGGCTTGGCCAACAGCTCCGACCTGCTGGGCCGGCGCTACATGGCGCACATCGCGACCATGATGGAGGCGGTGCATCCGCGCTGGATCAACCCGACGTCGTTCGCGAAGACGGTCATGCTCAACGACTGGTACCTGCCGGGGCCGGGCCGCCCGTACCCGCTCGGCCACGTCCAGTCGCAGGGACGGGCGCACGCGGGCATCGTGCAGAGCATCGTGCCCGGCGTACCGATGAAGCTGGCCGAGGCCTGGGTCAACCGCGGCGTCGACTGGCTCGCGATGAGCGAGGACCTCCCCGACCTGGACAACCGGGTCACGCTCACGCCGTCGGGGCAGATCAAGCTCGACTACCAGGTCAACAACCTCGCGGCCCACAAGCGCCTGGTCAAGGAGACCGTGAAGGCGCTCAAGCAGCTGGGCTACTGGTACGTCGTCCGCCACCGGTTCAAGCACGAGAACACGACGCACCAGTGCGGCACGGCCGTGTTCGGCCACGATCCGCGCACGTCGGTGCTCGACACCCTGTGCAAGACCCACGACGTCGACAACCTCTACGTCGTCGACGCGTCGTTCTTCCCGTCGTCCGGCGCGGTCAACCCCGGGCTCACGATCATCGCCCAGTCGCTCCGCGTCGCCGATCACCTGCGCCGCAACGTCCTCAACCACAGCCTCAGCTCCAACTGATAGGACTCGCATGCCGAAGATGAAGGCCCTCTCGTTCAGCCACGTCGCCATCACCGTGGCCGACTTCAACCGGACCGTGCGCTGGTACGCCGACATCTTCGGCGCTCCGGTCGTCGGGGTCTCGGACACACCGACGGAGCGGGTCACGAGCTTCTTCGGCGTGGAGGTGCCCGATGGCGCGCCCGACCCGACGCTCAAGATCGGCTGGATCCGGATCCCCGGCGGAGCCACGATCGAGGTCTTCGAGTTCATCCCGTCCGAGCCCTATGAGGACGTCACCTGGAACCGCCAGGGCATCCACCACTTCTCGGTCAACGTGCGCAACACCAAGAAGTGGCAGGACTATCTCGAGAGCAAGGGCGTCGAGATCGTCGCCCCGGTGGAGCAGTCGCCGCACGGCCACACGTTCTTCTTCATCAAGGACCCCGACGGCAACCTGATCGAGCTGATCGACAACAAGCACATGCGGGCGGTGCTGAAGTATCTCGGCCCGCTCGGCGGCGTGCTCTTCAAGCGCACGATGTACAAGAAGTACTACCGCGCCGAGGGTTATCACTCGCACTGAGCTTGCATTCTCCCCACTGCTCCATGAAGTGCGGTGCGTCGACTCGGGTCAGCGTGCCCGGCGAGAACCGGTCGACGTAGGCCGCCTGGACCTGCAGGATCCGCTTGTCGTACGCCGGGATCCCGTAGTCGTTGTCCTCGTAGCCCTCGGTGTCGGAGGCGAGATACGTCACCGGGATGTCCGGCTCCTTGCCGATGAACGCCTGCCCGGCCGTGATGCATTTGAAGTGGCTGATCCGCTCCAGGCCGTTCTGCTCGTCGTCCTCGCTGTAGCGCCGCGTAGCGGTCCGCGGGCGGGAACAGGTGCTCGAGCGAAAGCTCGTCGGGGAACATCGCGTCCAGCAGCACCATGCCCACGACGTCATCCGGGTGCTCATTGGCGTAGAGGTAGGACAGCATCCCGCCGAAGGAGGCACCCAGCAGCACGTACGGCGGTGCGATGCCCGCCTCGTCCAGCAGCGCGTGCATGTCGGCCAGCGCGTCACCCAACAAAAGGTAAGATCCTCGCCATGTCGTTGAGCCAGACCGCGCTGCTGCTGACCCAGGCCGCCGAGGAGCACCACGAGCAGGTCATCAACCCGTGGATCGTGGGCGGGATCGCCCTGGGGCTCCTGCTGGCGATGATGGCCATCCTGGTTTCCTTCGGCGGGGGACGCGAGCACAGCTGAGCACCCCACAGGCGATCGCCTCCGACCCTCCCGCGCGCCGCCGCGTCGGGGTCATGGGCGGCACGTTCGACCCGATCCACCACGGCCACCTGGTCGCCGCCTCCGAAGCGCAGGGCTGGTTCGGCTTCGACGAGGTGGTGTTCGTCCCGACCGGCGAGCCCTGGCAGAAGTCGGAGCGGGTCGTGTCGCCGGCCGAGCACCGCTACCTCATGACGGTGATCGCCACCGCTTCCAACCCACGATTCCGGGTGTCGCGGGTCGACATCGACCGCGACGGGCCGACGTACACGATCGACACGCTGCGCGACCTGACGGCTGAGATGCCCGAGGTCGACCTCTACTTCGTCACGGGTGCCGACGCGCTGACCGAGATCTTCAGCTGGCGCGACGCCGACGAGCTGTTCGCCCTGGCGCAGTTCGTGGGCTGCACCCGGCCCGGCGCCGAGATGGACCCCGAGACCCTGCGCTCGATCCCGGCCGAGCGGGTCACCATGCTCGAGATCCCGGCCCTCTCGATCTCCTCCACGAACATCCGAGAGCGGCAGCACGGCGGCCAGCCGATCTGGTACCTCGTGCCCGACGGGGTCGTCCAATACATCACCAAGCACAACCTCTACTCCGCAGACCAGCCCTGACCAGGAAAGCCTCTATGACTGCCACCGACCACGCCGTCGAGCTCGTCCACGCCGCCGCCCGAGCCGCGTCCGACAAGCTCGCCCAGCAGATCATCGCCTTCGACGTCAGCGAGCAGCTCGCGATCACCGACGCGTTCGTGCTCGCGTCCGCCACGAACGACCGCCAGGTCAAGGCGATCGTGGACGAGATCGAGGACAAGCTCCGCGAGATCGGCGCCAAGCCGGTCCGCCGGGAGGGCGAGCGCGACGGGCGCTGGGTGCTGATCGACTACGGCGAGATCGTGGTGCACGTCCAGCACGAGGAGGAGCGCCAGTTCTACGCCCTGGAGCGGCTCTGGCGGGACTGCCCGGCGATCCCGTTGCCGGCCGACGTCGTATCTCACGACCGGTGACCGGCCGCCGCCTGGTGCTGCTCCGCCACGGCCGCACCGACTGGAATCACGCGTTGCGCGTCCAGGGACAGCTCGACTCGGAGCTCGACGACGTGGGCCGGGCCCAGGCTGACGCGGCGGGCGCGGCCATGGCGAAGCTCGCGCCAACCCTGCTCTGGTCCTCCGACCTCGCACGCGCCCGCGACACGGCCCTTGCGGTGGCGGCGGCGACCGGCCTCGAGCCGGTGCTCGACGCCCGCCTGCGTGAGTTCGCGCTCGGCGAGCGGGAGGGCCTCACCCACGAGGAGTACGCCGCTGCCGACCCGGTCGAGTTCGAGCAGTTCCGGCTCGGCCACTACGACTCCGCGCCCGGTTCCGAGCCGGCCACTGCGGTCAGTTCCCGGATGCGGGCGGTGCTCCTCGACCTCCTGGCCGCTCTCGGACCTGGGGAGACCGCGGTAGCGGTTTCCCACGGAGCCGCCATCCGCGTCGCCGTCGGCGCCGTGCTCGGCTGGCCGGACGACCAGTTCCACACCCTGCGCGGGCTCGACAACGGCGCCTGGGTGCTCCTCGAGGAGCACCCCGAGGTGGCCGAGCTCCGGCTCGGCGCCTACAACCGGACAGCGCTCTGACTCGTGTGGTTTCGAGGCTCGCTGCGCTTGCACCTCAACCACCGTCGACGGTGGTTGAGGCGCGAGGAGCGCCAGCGACGAGCCTCGCAACCACCTGACCACCCCGATTTCGCGCGCTCCGCCGCTGTTGGCTAAGATTCCGCGAGTTGCCCAACGGCGACAAGCACGGGGCTGTGGCGCAGCTGGTAGCGCATCTGCATGGCATGCAGAGGGTCAGGGGTTCGAGTCCCCTCAGCTCCACCCATCACTTCTAGAGTGCGCCGGCGCAGCTGGTCAGGTCCACCCTTGCTCGATGTGCCGATGAGGCGCCGCTACAGCTCGAGCGTGTTGATCCCCGGGCTCTGGTCGGCAGGCGTGAACTCGACGAACTCGGCGTCCTCGTCGATGTGGACGTTGTGGCCCGGCCGGAGGTAGTAGGCGAGACCCGGCGTGAGCGTGTCGGTCTGTCCGTCGGTGTAGCGAACGGTGGCCTGGCCGCTCACGATGTAGCCGAAGTGCGGCTCCTGGCAGGCGCCGTCCGGGAGGTCGGCGAACATTTCCCCGGTGTCGAGACCGGCGTTCCAACGCTCCAGGGCGATGATCATCCCGTCGACCTCGGCGCGGTGCTGCCGCCCGACGCCCTCGAGGTCGACGGCGATGTCGGTGTTTTCGCGGGTGTAGGTGCCCATGTCGTACTCCTTGAGTCGGGGACCGATACCCGGTCCGTGGCGCGAACGTAGGCCTTGAACTCGAATGCAAGGTCAAGCCCCTTGACCTTGCACCCGGGTGACGGGTTTACGCTGGCGTAGTGCGAATCTCCGAGCTCGCTGACCGCGTGGGAGTGCCCACGTCAACGGTCCGCTACTACGAGCGGATCGGCGTCCTGGTGCCTCCGGATCGCACGCCTTCCGGCTACCGGGACTACGACGACGCGGCGGCTAGTCGGCTGCTGTTCGCGTCCCGCGCCCGGAGGATGGGGCTCAGCTGCGACCAGATCATCGACCTGCTCCCGATCTGGGACGGGACGAACTGCGCCGCCGCGCACGAGCGGGTGAGCCGCCTGATCAGCGACAAGCAGGCGGAGATCGCCGAGAGGATGTCGGAGCTGCGCGAGTTCGCGGCGGAGCTCGACGAGGTTTCGGCCACGCTCGAGGCCGCGCCGCCCCCGGATGCCTGCCGCACGGATCTCTCGTGCTGCGTGCCGGAAGGGCCGATCGGCGCCGTTCCGATCGAGCTCGTCCCCAGGCGTCAGCCGACGCGTTGACCCGTCAGCAACCCCGATTTCGGGCGATTTCACGCCTGGATTCATATTCGTAGGGGGTTTCGACTACAGACCGCGAGGGTCCCGGATTCCTAGTGTTCCGATCACTTGAAGGGGCGAGAGTCGCCTCGGGAAGGAACATCATGAACATCACTCGCAGCATCATCGTCGGCAGCTTTGTTGGAGCGACTCTGGGCACGGGGGCGCTGTTCGGATTCGCCACCACCGCGGCGGACGCCGCGCCCAAGGCCAAGGTCACCGTGACCATCCAGGCCGAGGGCACGGACCTCTCGGGCGTCGTCAAGAGCCGCAACCCCGAGCTGTGCGCCGCCAACCGCACCGTGAAGGTGTTCCAGGTCATCAACGGCCAGGCCCAGCTGTTCGCCAGCGACACCACCGACGAGCCGGGCAACGCCCCCTACGAGTGGTCCACCGGCAACACCGGCACGGAGGGCACCTTCTTCGCCAAGGTCAGCCCCAAGCCGGGCTGCCGCGGCGACGTCAGCCCGACGATCACGGCCGTCCGCAACGACTGACCCGCCATGAACGACGCACCGGGCGTCGTCGCCAGAGGGCGGCGACGCCCGGTTTCATTTACGTAGGGGGTTTTGACTACAGACGTAGGGGATCGCCGCTCCCTAATGTCAGGTCCATCGAAGGGGTGAGACTCGCTCCGCGGAAGGACAACATGAAAACGACTCGCAAGATCCTCGCCGGCATCTTCGGTGGAGCCACGCTGGTCACCGGCGCACTCGCCGGATTCGCCGTGACCGCCGACGCCGCTGCGGCCCCCAAGGCCAAGGTCACCGTCACCATCCAGGCCGAGGGCACCGACCTCTCCGGCGTGGTCAAGAGCGCGAACCCCGAGCTCTGCGCCGCCAACCGCAAGGTGAAGGTATTCAAGGTCATCAACGGCGAGAACCACCTTTTCTCCACCGACACCACGGACGAGCCGGGCAACGCCCCCTACGAATGGTCGACGGGCAACACCGGCCAGGAGGGCCGGTTCTTCGCAAAGGTCAGCGCCAAGCCGGGCTGCCGGGCGGACGTCAGCCCGACGATCACGGCCGTTCGCAACGACTGACCCGACATGGTCGGCGCACCGGGCGTCGCCGCTAGAGTCTTCTAGAACCTGTTCTAGATTACGGAGGCGGCGATGCCCGGTTTCAATTTGTCCACGGTGTTCGACACCGTGGCCAACGCGGTACCCGACCAGGAGGTTCTGGTCTGGCGCGACCGGAGGCTCACCTACGCCGACCTGAACGCGCGGATCGACGGCGTCGCCCACTTCCTCGTCGAGCGGGGCCTGGGCACCCACACCGAGCGCGAGCACCTGGCCGGCCACGAGTCGGGCCAGGACCACCTCGGCGTCTACCTGCGCAACGGCAACGAGTACCTCGAGGCGCTGGTCGCCGGGTTCCGGGCCCGCGTCGCGCCGTTCAACGTCAACTACCGCTACGTCGAGGAGGAGCTCGTCTACCTCCTCACGGATGCCCGCACGACCGCGTTGGTCTACCACGCGGAGTTCGCTCCGCGGGTGGCCGCGATCCGCGACCGGCTGCCCGACCTGCGGGTGCTGATCCAGGTGGCCGACGAGTCCGGCAACGCGCTGCTCCCTGGCGCGGTCGACTACGACACCGTGGTGGGCACCCCGAGGCCGCAAGCCGGGATGCCAGTGCCGACGGGCGACGACCTGTTCATCCTCTACACCGGTGGCACCACCGGCATGCCCAAGGGCGTGCTCTGGACCCACGACGACGTCTACGTCACGTCGATGGGTGGCACCCCGTTCGGGACGACCGAGCCCTATACGTCGTACGACGAGATCGCCGAGGCCGCCGTGGCCGCCAACGGCGGCCTGACGCTGTTGATGATCCCGCCGTTCATGCACGGTGCCGCTCAGTGGTCGACGTTCCACACGATCACCCTGGGCGGCAAGATCGTGATCCCGGACAACGTGCAGCGCTTCGACCCCGCCGATGCCCTGGCGGTCGCGGTCCGCGAGAGGGTCGTGAGCATCCCCGTGGTCGGCGACGCCGTGGCCCGACCGCTGCTCGACGAGATCACAGCCGGCAACTACGACCTATCGGGACTGGCCGCGATCAACAACGGCAGCGCGCCGCTGACGCCGGGGGTGCGGGACCGGCTGCTCGAGGAGCTGCCGCACATCCTCGTGATGGACGCGGCCGGGGCATCCGAGACGGGCCTGCAGATGAGCTCGATGTCGGTCAAGGGCATGGAGTCCGACACGGCGACGTTCACTCCCGTGGATGCCACGACCGTCGTCGACGAGCTGTTCACCCGGACGCTCGAGCCCGGCGAGGGAGGCGGCTGGCTCGCCCAGCGCGGACGCGTCCCCCTCGGTTACCTCGGCGACCCGGACAAGTCCGCCCGGACGTTCCCGGTCATCGACGGGGTCCGCTACTCCATTCCCGGCGACCGCGCTGACATCCTCGAGGACGGCCGGATCACCCTGCTCGGGCGCGACAGCGTCACGATCAACTCCGGCGGCGAGAAGATCTACGTCGAGGAGGTCGAGCGGGCGGTTGCCGCGCATCCGGCCGTCCAGGACGTCGTGGTCGTGGGCCGACCGTCGGAGCGCTGGGGAAGCGAGGTCGTTGCGGTGGTCCAGGTCAAGGACGGCGCCTCGGTGACCGACGAGGAGCTGATGGCCGAGACCGAGACGCACGTGGCTCGCTACAAGATGCCGAAGGCGATCGTGCGGGTCGCCGAGGTGCAGCGCTCGCCGTCGGGCAAGGCCGACTACCGGTGGGCCAAGGCTGCCGCTACGTCCTAGGAGGCTGCGGCCCGGCGCAGCGCATCGATGCTGCGGCGTACGTCGTCGTCGGTCGTGGACCAGTTGCTCACCGAGATGCGGAGCACCGCCCGCCCGCGCCACCGTGACCCCGACATCCAGGCCGTGCCGTCCGCCAACATCCGCTGGACGACCTCCTGGGTGCGCTCGTCACTGCCGAACGTCGCGCACACCTGGGTGAAGACGACGTCGTTCAGCACCTCGACCCCCTCCATCGACGCCAGCGCCTCGGCGAAGGTCGAGGCGTGGCGACAGAAGCCCTCGACCATCTCGCCCACGCCCGTGCGGCCCAGGGCGCGCAGCACCGCCCAGACGGGGAAGGCACGGCCGCGACGAGACAGCTCGGGCACCTTCTCGAACGGGTCGCCGACGTCGCTCTGCATGAGGTAGTCGCCTCTCATGCTCATCGCCGCGCGCAATGCCATCGAATCCCGGACGATCACGATCCCGCAGTCGTAGGGCACGTTGAGTGTCTTGTGGGCGTCGGTCGCCCAGGAGTCGGCATCCCGACAGCCGGCCATGAGGTGTCGACGCGCAGAGGTTGCCGCGGCGAACAGCCCGAACGCGCCGTCCACGTGCACCCAGGCGCCGTGGCGGTGGGCCAGCTCGATGGCCTCACCGAACGGGTCGAACGCCCCGGAGTGCACGTTGCCGGCCTGGAGCAGCACGATCGTCGGTCCGTCGTCGCTGCCCTCGAGGGCGGCGGCCAGCGCGCTGGGATCCAGTCGGCCATCGTGATCTGCGTCTACGACCTCCGGGGCGCCGAGGCCGAGGTAGCGCAGCGCCAGGTCAATGGTGTCGTGCCGCTCCGCGCCGACGATCACCCGCACCTTCGGGCTACCGGTGAGCCCCTGCTTGCTCACGTCCCAGTCGTGGCGGCGGAGGACCTCGTCGCGGGCAGCCGCGAGGCACGTGAAGTTGGACATGGTGGCCCCGGTGGCGTAGCCGACGGCGCTCCCCTCGGGGAGGCCCAGCAGGTCGAGCAGCCAGCTGCTGGCCACGTCCTCGACCGCGGAGTACGCCGGCGTCACGTCCCGCAGACCGGCGTTCTGGTCCCAGGCACTGGTCAGCCAGTCGGCGGCGAGCGCGGCCGGGTGACTGCCGCCCATCACCATCCCGTAGAACCGCCCGGAAGGTATGGCCGTGAGCCCGGGCTCGCAGGCGCCGGCCAGCAGGTCGATCACCTCGCGGACGTCGCTGGGCCCGTCCGGCAGCTCGGTGCCGAGACGGGCGACGACCTCCTCCACGGGCGCCTGCGGCGGGACCGGACGATCTGCCAGCGACTCCAGCCAGGCAACGGCGTGCTCATGGGCACGCTGCAGACCGTCGTCCCGTGCGATCACGCCCGCACCTCGAGCTCGTCCCAGTCGACCTCGGCGAGCCGCTTCTGGTACTCCCCGACTAGGCCCGGCCAGTTCGTCGTGATCCGTGGCCCGTCGATGTACCAGCTGTCGCAGCCGGCCCAGGACGAGGCACGGAGCCGAGACTGCATCTCCTCGTCGTACGCCGCGTAGGCGTCCGGCCGGGGTGCGACCAGGCGGGCCTCGCCGTCCGCGATCCGGCGGACGATCTGGGCGACATAGCCGGCCTGCGCCTCCATCATCCCGATGATCGAGCTGCCCCCGAGGTTGGTGTTGGGGCCGTAGATGAGGAAGAGGTTGGGGAAGCCTGGAGCGGCCACGCCCAGGTGGGCTCTCGCGCCCTCGGACCACATTTCGTGCAGGTCGGCGCCGTCGACCCCGGTGACCTCCATCGGCGCCAGGAACTGCGTCGCGGCGAAGCCGGTGCCCCAGATGAGCACGTCGGCCACGTGCAGCTGTCCATCGGCCGTGCGGATGCCGGAAGGCTCGACCGTGCTGATCTTGTCGGCCACGACGTCGACGTGGTCGCGGGCGAGGGCGGGGTACCAGTCGTTGGAGAAGAGGATCCGCTTGCAGCCGATCTCGTAGTCGGGCTGGAGCTTTCGGCGCAGGGAGATGTCCGGCACCTGCCGACGCAGTTGCAGCTTCCAAGCCGCTCGCATGGTGGCCAGCAGGGGCTTGGAGATCGGCGAGACGCCGCCGAGCGCGCTGTTGAGTCGCTCGGTCAACCAGAAGGTCGACCGACGTTCGACGGAGAGGAGCTTCGGGAAGCGGTCGAAGGCGCGGTGATGGAAGGGCCGGTACTCCTGGTCGGGCTTCGGCACGACGTACGGGGCCGAGCGTTGGAAAACCGTCATCGAGCTGACGTCGTCCACGATGCCGGGCACGAACTGGATCGCGCTGGCGCCCGTGCCGACCACGGCGACTCGTTTCCCGGTGAGGTCGACGTCATGGCGCCAGTCGGCAGAGTGGAAGGCCGGTCCCGCGAACGTGTCGGCTCCCGGGATGGCCGGGACCACCGGGTTGGAGAGCTGGCCGACGGCCGAGATCACGACGTCGGCTTCGTACGCCGTCCCATTGGTGTCCAGCAGGTGCCACCGTCCGGTCGCCTCGTCGAGCCGGCACGACGCAACCTCGACCTCGGTGCGCACCAGGTCGAGGAGTCCCTCCCGCTCGGCAGCCGAGCGCAGGTAGTCGAGGATCTCCGGCTGCGGGGAGTAGCGGCGGCCCCAGCTGGGGTTGATCGCCCACGACCATGAATACAGCGGGGACGGCACGTCGCAGGCCGCTCCCGGATAGGTGTTGTCGCGCCACACCCCGCCCACGGAGGCGGCGCGCTCGAGGATGGTGATGTCGCCGATGCCCCGCTCCCGCAGCGCCCGGGCGGCGCCGAGCCCACCGAAGCCGGCTCCGATCACGATCACCCGCACCCTCGTCGCCATGCTCGAAGGCTAGATGCTCATGCCGAGTCGGCGCGTCCCCGGGCGGTAGGCGCCGACTCGGCGAGTCGGAACTGGGCCTAGCGAAGGCTCGGGATCGGCTTCAGCACCCCTTGACCTTGCAGGGAGGCACCCGGCCGAGCAGGATCTGGAACAGGTCGGTCTGGTCGATCACGCCGGTCACGTTGGCAGCCTGGGGACCCGAGGCAGCCACCCTGATCTGGGTACCCGTGTGGTCCGAGCCCACGTCGGACGTGGAGAAGGCCACTGTCATCGGGTCGCCGTCCGCGGTCATCACCGTCGCGACCTGCCTCCCGTCGGTGTTGCCGGCCACGATCTGGGTCGAGTGAGCGTGGTCGCCGGTGACGATGATCAGGGTGTCGGGGTGGCTCTTCTGGTAGTCGAGAGCAACCTGCACGGCCTCGTCGAGCTCGACCAGGTCGCCGATTGCTCCGCAGATGTCCGAGGCGTGCTCCTGCTTGTCGACCATTGCGCTCTCGGCCTGGAGGAAGAAGCCCTTGGGGTTGTCGAGCAGCTCGATGGCCTTCTGGGTCATCGCCGAGAGGTCGGGCTGGTTGCCGCGCGGGGCAGGCTGGCACTTGGTCGTGGGACCACCGGCTCCCGGTGGGGGTGTGGCGGTCAGCGGCTGGTTCATCGGGGTCAGGTTGCCGGAGGCGAAGAGGCCGAGGATCGGGCCGCCGGTCAGCGAGGTAACGAAGGCCAGGGCCGCCTTGTCCTCGACGAGTCGGTAGCCCTTGGTCGCCGTGGCGTAGTTCAGGGCAGTTCCGCCGGCGTCGATCGGCTGGAGATAGCGGCTCTTGCCGCCGCCCAGCAGTACGTCGACCCCACTGTCGACGAGCTGCTCCGCGATCGAGCCCTTGCCTCCGCTGCCCTTCTTGGCCGACAGGCACGTAGCCATGTCGGTCGGGCCCTGGCACGCGCGCGCGTTGATGTGCGACGCAGCTGCGGCAGGAGTGGCATCGGTGATCTCGGACGTGGTGATGTTGCCTGTGCGCCTGCCTGCGGCCTCGTACTTCTCCAGCACCGTCTCGTAGTCCGTGCCGGGCACCTCGGCAGCAGTGCTGGGTCCCTGGGACAGGCGACCATCGACGGTCTTCTTGCCGGTCGACCAGCCGCTGGCGGTGGGGGCTGAGTCGGACACGTAGGCAATCGGGTAGTCGGGCCCGGGTCCCACCTTCAGCCCGTGCGTGGTCATGGCGCCGGTGAACGGCAGCTTGTCGAGCGCGAACCGGCCATCCGCCCCCAGCGCGTAGTTACGGGCTGCAGTGATCATGGAGTCGTCCGTGCCGTCCCCGATGAACAGGATGACGTTGCGCGGCAGGGACGGGTCGATCTGAGCCGCGAGGGAGGCAGAACGGTCCTTGGTGGGGCTGGGGGCCACCACCGCGGTGGCGGTGGTGAGGCCTACGGCCACGGCACCCGAGAGGGCTCCGATGGCGAACATGGCGACGTGCTTGCGCTGCACTGGCGTTTCCCTTCGTCAGGATTCGGCGAAAGGCTCGGCGCAGCGGGCGACCGTTGGTGGTCAGGCGGGTGGATCGCCGGTGACGATCCGGTGACGCCCAAGGCTCAGGTGATCGTCATCCCGCCGTCGACGGCGAGCGTCTGGCCGGTGATGTAGCCGGCGGCGGCGGAGGCCAGGAAGACCACGCTTGCCGCCAGCTCGGCCGGGTCGCCCTTGCGGCCGCTGGGGATCCGGACCTGCATCGCGTCGAGGTAGCCCGGCGGGTACTGCTCGGTCATCTCGGACGCGAAGAACCCCGGCGCGATCGCGTTCACCCGGATGCCCTTGCGACCGGTCCACTGCTGGGCCAGGTCGCGGGTCAAGCCGATCAGGCCGGCCTTCGAAGCGGCGTACGCCGCCTGGGGGAGCGCCGCGGTGGTGAGGCCGAGCACCGAGCTGATGTTGATGATGCTGGAGCCCGGCTGCATCACCCGGCCGCAGGCCTGGGCCATCCAGTAGCAACCGTTGAGGTTGACGTCGATCACCTGCCGGAACTGCTCCGGCGTCTCTCGCGTGGCCGGCACGGCGGTGCCGATTCCCGCATTGTTGACGAGGATGTCGACCCGCCCGAACTCCTCCATCGCCAGTGCGACCAGGTCGGTGCACGACTGCGGGTCGGAGACGTCGGTGCCGGCCGTGAGCGCCCGGCGGCCGGCCGCCTCCACCAGCGCGGCCGTGTCGGCGAGCTTGTCGACGCGTCGCGCCCCCAGGGCGACGTCGGCGCCGGCCTCGGCGAGACCCTGCGCGAACGCGACACCCAGCCCGCTCGAGGCTCCCGTCACGATCGCGACCTTGCCGTCCAGCTGGAACATCTCGGTGACCGTCATGCCCGCAATCTACTGATCGCGCTCTTGGTCGCGGAGGGACCAGCTGACCGGGTTGCCGCCGTAGACGGCGTAGTCGTCGATCTCGGAGCCGACCGTCACGCCGGTGAGATCGGCGCCGCGAGTCACCCACCGCCAGTCGCAGGTGCGGATCGTGGTGCCGGCCGGCATCGCCCGAGTGAAGTGCCGGTAGTCGCAGCCCTGCGGCGACCAGGTGGAGAGCAGGTGCGGATCGGCAAAGTCGTGCTCTCGTGAGTAGACGAGCAGCTCGCGCAGCGGGTCGAGGTCGGCCGGCCTGCTGAGGCGGGCCAGCGCGTGCACGGCGTAGATGTCGAGGCCGGTCGGGTCGACGCGCGAGCCGAGGTCCTGCGCGGAGAGGAAGTCGACCTCGGAGCGCGGCACCCTGCTGACCTCGGTCACGGTCACCCTGACCAGGTGCGGGCTGTCCCGCCGATCGGTGAGTGGGACCTGGCCGGCCGTGCCGACGCACAGCAGCATCCCGGGTGCGGTGGGCGTCCCGCCGACCGGATCATCCGAGGAGCAGGCCACCGGCCGCGCCGCCTCGGGTTCGTCGTCGGCGCACCCGGCAAGCGCCAGTACGGCGAGCACCGTCACGGCGATCGTGGCGGGGCGAGTGCGAACGGCCACCCGTCGATCTTCCCGCATCGAAGCCGCTATGTGGTTCGCGCGCCGGTCCGCGATCGCGGTATCCTCGGCGCATGTGGACCACGACCCTGCTTCTTGGCCAGCCGCGCTGATCCCACCGGATCGCGCGGCAACCCCTCCATGCGAGGGGTTTTTTCATGTCCAGGACAGCCAGGAGCAGGCACGAGCAGGAGATCCCGATGAGTGAGCCCCCCCAGAACGACAGCGAGACCGACGCGGCTGAGGCGGCGACGTACGACGTCGCTGCGGTCCAGGCCAAGTGGCTGCCGGTGTGGGACACGCTCGATCCGTTCCGGACGGACGACGACTCACCCAAGGAGAAGCGCTACGCGCTGACGATGTACCCCTACCCCAGCGGCGACCTGCACATGGGTCACGCCGAGGTGTTCGCGCTGCACGACGTCATCGCGCGGTACTGGAAGTTCCGCGGCTACGAGGTCCTGAACCCGATGGGGTGGGATTCGTTCGGCCTGCCCGCGGAGAACGCCGCGATCCGCAACAACGAGCACCCGGCGACGTACACCTACGCCAACATCGAGACGCAGTTCAACTCGATGCGCAGCTACGGCCTGAGCTTCGACTGGTCACGTCGCCTGCACACATCCGACCCGGAGTACTACCGCTGGACCCAGTGGCTGTTCCTGAAGTTCCGCGAGCGGGGGCTGGCCTACCGCAAGAACAGCCCGGTCAACTGGTGCCCCAACGACCAGACCGTGCTGGCCAACGAGCAGGTCGTCGACGGGATGTGCGAGCGCTGCGGCGCCGAGGTCACCAAGCGCGAGCTGACTCAGTGGTACTTCAAGATCACCGACTACGCCCAGCGACTGCTGGACTCCCTGGACGATCTGGCGCCCACCTGGCCCGACCGGGTGATCATCGCGCAGCGCAACTGGATCGGCCGCTCCGAGGGCGCCCACGTCGACTTCGCGGTCGAGGGCCGCGATGAACCGATGAGCGTCTATACGACGCGCCCCGACACAATTTTCGGTGCGACGTTCATGGTGGTGGCGCCCGACGCCTCGCTGGCGGCCGAGCTGGTCACCGAGGAGCAGCGGCCGGCGTACGAGGAGTACCTGGACCAGGTCCGCAAGGAGTCCGAGATCGACCGGCTGTCGACCGATCGGCCGAAGACCGGCGTGTTCCTGGGCGCCTACGCCGTCAATCCCGCCACCGGCGAACGGATCCCGGTGTGGGTCGCCGACTACGTGCTGGCCGACTACGGCACCGGCGCGATCATGGCGGTGCCGGCGGGGGACCAGCGGGACTGGGAGTTCGCGAAGAAGTTCGACCTGCCGATCGTGCCCACGGTCCAGCCGCCCGACGACTGGGAGGGCGAGGCCTACACCGGCGAAGGCCCCGCGATCAACTCCGCCAACGACGAGATCAGCCTGAACGGGATGCGCGTCGACGAGGCCAAGCGCGCCATCATCGACTGGCTGGAGACGAAGGGCACCGGCAAGGGCGCCGTCAATTTCCGGCTGCGCGACTGGCTGTTGTCTCGCCAGCGGTTCTGGGGCTGCCCGATCCCGATCGTCTACTGCGAGAAGTGCGGCGAGGTCGCCGTACCCCTGGACCAGCTGCCCGTCGAGCTGCCGGAGCTACGTGGCGCCGACCTGAAGCCCAAGGGCGTCTCTCCCTTGGCCGCGGCCGAGGAGTGGGTCAACGTCGACTGCCCGTCGTGCGGCGGACCGGCCAAGCGCGACAGCGACACGATGGACACGTTCGTCGACTCGTCGTGGTACTTCCTGCGCTACTGCTCGCCGGACTACACCGAAGGTCCGTTCGACGAGGCCGCGGCTCGGGACTGGATGCCCGTGGATCTGTACATCGGTGGTGTCGAGCACGCCGTGCTGCACCTGTTGTATGCCCGCTTCTTCACCAAGGTCCTGGCCGACATGGGCATGGTCGACGTGCAGGAGCCGTTCGCGGCGCAGCTGAACCAGGGCATCGTCATCAACGAGGGCAAGAAGATGAGCAAGTCGCTGGGCAACGGCGTCAGTTTGGGGGAGCAACTCGAGGCCTTCGGCGTGGACGCGGTGCGGCTGACGCTGGTCTTCGCGGGTCCACCCGAGGACTCCATCGACTGGGCCGACATGAGCCCGGCCGGGTCATTGCGCTTCCTGCAGCGAGCCTGGCGGCTGAGCGGTGACGTCACGTCGGCTGCTGGAGCTGCCGCCGCCGACGGCGACGTCGAGCTGCGGAAGGTGACCCACAAGGTCGTCCGCGACGCCGAGCAGCTGCTGGACGGGCATCGCTTCAACGTGATGGTGGCCCGGGTCATGGAGCTGGTCAACGCCACCCGCAAGGCGATCGACTCCGGCTGCGGACCCGCTGACCCGGCCGTGCGCGAGGCCACGGAGACGGTCGCGATCCTGCTGTCCCTGGTGGCGCCGTACGTCGCCGAAGAGATGTGGGAGCGGCTGGGACACCAGCCGAGCGTGGCTTCGGCTTCGTGGCCGGTAGTGGAGCCTGAGCTGCTGGTGGAGGACTCGGTCGTCGCCGTCGTCCAGATCCAGGGGAAGGTCAAGGCCCGTCTGGAGGTGTCGCCCGACATCTCCGAGTCCGACCTGGAAGCCCTGGCCCTGGCCGACCCGGCCGTGGTCAAGGCGATCGACGGGCGCGAGATCCGCAAGGTGATTGTCCGCGCGCCCAAGCTGGTCAACGTCGTTGTGTGAGCCCCGCTAACGTTCGGGCCATGTCGATCGCCGTGGTCACCGACTCGACCGCAACGCTGCCTCCCGAGGTGGCGGAGGAGCGCGGCATCGTCGTCGTACCCCTCCAGGTCGTGATCGGCGCGAACGCCTACGACGAGGGGTCCGAGGAGGCCACGCCGGCCAAAGTGGCGGAGGCGCTGCGTGAGTTCAAGCCGGTCAGCACCTCGCGGCCGGCGCCCGCGGTGATGCTCGAGGCCTACGAGAAGGCAGCCCGGACGGGTGCGAAGCAGATCGTCTCCGTCCACATCTCCGGCGACATGAGCGGTACGTTCGAGTCCGCGCAGCTCGCGGCGCGGGACGCGCCCGTGCGAGTGGTGTGCGTCGACAGCCGCCAGGTGGGGGTCGCGACCGGATACGCCGCGCTGTCGGCGGCCGATGCGATCGGCGAGGGACGCTCGGTCGAGCAGGCTGCGGAGGCCGCCCGAGCACGGGCGGCCGCCGCGTCGTCGCTGTTCTACGTCGACACCCTCGAGTACCTCCGTCGGGGTGGCCGGATCGGTGCCGCCGCGGCGCTCTTCGGTGGGGCGCTCGCCGTCAAGCCCCTGCTCGAGATCAAGGACGGAGTCGTGGGGTCGCTGGAGCGGGTGCGGACCTCTGCCAGGGCGCTGGCCCGACTGGAGGAGCTCGCCATCGAAGCCGCAGGGGACGCCTCGGCGGATGTCTGCGTCGCGCACCTGGCCAACCCCGAGCGCGCCGGTCAGCTCGCGGAGCGGCTGAGGGAGCGGTTGGCCGACAACCTCGGCGAGCGCGAGCTGTGGTGCGGCGAGCTGGGTGCCGTGCTGGGCGCCCATGTCGGGCCGGGGATGATCGCCGTCTGCATCGCGCCCCGGCTGTAGCCCGCCCGGCCCGGGAAGAGTCCACAACGATCACCCCGACCGTTGGTTCTCCACAGGTCGGCTCGCCGTCGCTTCCGAGGGTCGGTCGATCTTCGTAGCGTCGCGGCATGCGATCACGACGTACCAGCTCGGAGCACCAGGAGGCGGTGGCCCGACGGCTGGCCCAGCTCTCGGCTGAGCTGGAGGCCACCCGCGCCGAGCCGGTGGCGCCTGCGGCCGGCGGCGAGTGGTGGAGTGACCACACGCGGGTGACCCCGGTCGCGCGGGACCTGCGGGTGGTGCCCGCTCCAGCTCCGCTCGACCCGCCCGAGGTGCCGGTTCCGGGCCGGCACGCTGCACCGCGACGGACCGGCCGGCTGGCGGAGCTGGTGGTGCCCGGCACCCTGCGCGGACGGGTGGCCCTGGGGCCGGGGCCGCTGGCGGTCGTGGCGTTGGTGGTGGCGCTCGGCATGGCCGTCACGGCCTGGGTGGTGGTGCGTGGCGATCCGAAGCCACCCACTGCCGCGGTCGCCGCGCCGGCCAACGGAGAGCAACTCGTGGCCCTTCCCGGGTCGACCGCTTCGGCCGCTGCACCGGCCGCCGCCGCGGGTTCGGTGACCATCGACGTGGCCGGCAAGGTCCGCCGTCCGGGCATCGCGGTCCTCGACGCGGGGTCCCGCGTGGTCGATGCGCTCAAGGCAGCCGGCGGCGCCCGCCACGGGGTTGACCTGTCGTCGCTCAACCTGGCCAGGGTGCTGGTCGACGGCGAGCAGATCGTCGTCGGTGGGCAGGCACCGGCGGCCAATGCGCCGCCTGTCGCCCCCGGAGGCTCGGCGCCGGTGCCCGGCCAGCTGGTGAATCTCAACGTGGCCTCGGCCGTTGAGCTCGAGGCGCTGCCCGAGGTTGGTCCCGTGACTGCCGCCGCGATCGTCTCCTGGCGGGACACGAACGGCGCCTTCAGCTCCGTCGACGAGCTGCTCGAGATCGACGGCATCGGCGAGGCCACCCTCGCGCAGATCGCTCCCTACGCCACGGTCTGAGGTGGGGGTGCCGGATGCCGATACCGAGGTCGAAGCGCCCACGGAGCGGCCCGACCTGCGCGCGCCGCTCCTGGGTCTGGCCGCGTGGGCCGGCGCGCTCACCGCCCAAACGGTCGGCGGCTGGTGGCTGGCGGGGGTGGCCGGTGCCGCCCTCGCGGGCCTGCTCGTGGCCTGGTGCGGTGCGCGACGGGCCGTCGCGCTGACATTGACCGGGCTGCTGGTGGCCGCGGCGGCCGTTGCTGGGGCGACCTTGCTGCGCGAGCAGTCGATCACGGAGAGCCCGGTGGCGACCCTTGCAGAGCAGCGCGCGGCGGTCACCCTCGAAGGCCTGGTGGTCTCGGACCCGCGGCCCGTCAACGGGCGGTTCGGCGAGCAGTACGTGGTGGGCATCCAGGTGCGCTCGGTGACCGGCCGAGGCCAGTCCCATCGACTCTCGACGCCGGTGCTCGTGCTCGGCGATGCGGACTGGAGCAGTGCCGACCTCGGGGCGGTGGTCCGCACGTCGGGGCGCCTGGAGCCCGCCGGCGACGGCGACCTCGCTGGCCTGCTCACGTCGGCCGGCGCGCCCGAGGAGGTCGTGCCTCCGGACGTGTGGTGGCGAGGTGCGAGCAGGGTGCGGGCGGCGATCCGGGAGTCTGTGGCACACCGGCCGGCCGACCAACGGGCGCTGGTGCCGGCGCTTGTCGACGGCGACGACGCCGGACTGTCGGCGAGCCTCGAGGAGGACTTCCGAACAACCGGGCTGACCCACCTCACCGCCGTCTCCGGCACCAACCTGACCCTGGTGGTGGGGTTCCTGCTCGTCGTGGCGCGATGGTGCCGGGTCCAGGGCCGGTGGCTCCTCGTCGTCGGCGCGGGAGGGATCGTCGGCTTTGTGCTGCTGGCCCGAACGGAGCCGAGCGTCCTGCGCGCCGCGGTGATGGGATCGGTAGGTCTGTTGGCGCTCGGGGGCAACGGCCGCAACCGGGCCATCCGAGCCTTGGGTGTCGCTGTCTTCGTGCTGTTGCTCGTGCAGCCGCGACTTGCGGTGACTGCCGGCTTCGCGCTCTCGGTGCTGGCCACCGCCGGCATCGTGCTGCTTGCTCCGGGCTGGCGCGACGCCCTGGCCACCTGGCTCCCGCGCTGGCTCGCCGAGGCGATCGCGGTACCGGCGGCGGCGCAGCTCGTGTGCACGCCGCTGGTGGCAGCGATCTCGGGGCAGGTGAGTCTGGTTGCGGTCGTCGCCAACCTGCTGGTCGCCCCGGCAGTCGGCCCGGCGACCGTGTGCGGCCTGGCAGCCGGCCTGATGACCCTGGTTTCCGGATCCTTGGGCCAGCTGCTCGGCACGTTGGCGGGGTGGTGCGTGGCGTGGATCGTGGTCGTCGCGCGGCGAGGTGCCGACCTGCCCACGGCATCGACTGCTTGGGGGACCGGCCTGCTGGCCCTGGTCGTGCTGACCGCGATCTGCGTGCTGCTGGCAGTGGTCGGTCCGCAGCTGCTCCGACGACCGCTCGCTAGCCTGGTGTGCTGCGCGGTCGTCCTGGTCGCGATGACGGTGCGCCTCCCCACTCCCGGATGGCCGGTCGACGGCTGGGTGCTGGCGATGTGCGACGTCGGCCAGGGCGACGCATTGGTGCTCCGGGCCGGGGTCTCGTCGGGTGTCGTGGTCGACACCGGCCCCGACCCACCAGCCGTGGATGCCTGTCTCTCGCGGTTGGGCGTGGACGACGTGCCGCTCCTGGTGCTCACCCACTTCCACGCGGACCATGTCGACGGACTGGAGGGCGTGCTCGATGGCCGCCGAGTGGGTGCTGTCGAGAGCACCCGAGTGCTGGACCCCCTCGAGGGTGTCGAGGACGCGCTCGACACGGCAGCCGCCCACCGACTGTCCGTGGCCTCGGCGACCCAGGACGCGGCGACCCGCACGGTCGGCGACGTCACCCTGCAGACCCTGTGGCCAGAGTCCGGTCCGTTGCTGCGCGGTCCGGGAGACGGCAGCGCCGCCAACGATGCGAGCGTCGTGCTGCTGGCCGAGGTGAATGGCGTCCGGCTCCTGCTGACGGGCGATATCGAGCCCGGCAGCCAAGCGGTCCTCGCCCGGGAGCTTCCGGGTCTCCAGGTCGACGTACTCAAGGTGCCGCACCACGGCAGCCGCTACCAGGACCTCGACTGGCTGACCTCGCTCGGTGCCGAGGTCGCGCTGGTGTCCGTGGGCGAGGACAACGACTACGGCCACCCCGCCGCCTCGACCTTGGACGCGCTGACGGCGGCCGGCGCGGAGGTCCACCGCACTGACCTCGAAGGCGATGTGTTGGTGACCGTGGCCGCAGGCGAGATCGCCGTGCGAGCCCGCAGGTGACCGGTTTCGTAACGGATCGCGGACGTTCGGCTGGTTTGGTGGCGCTACGCGGTCGTTCACATGGGGATCGACCGAACGACGATGGGAACGGGACGATGATCGGGTCGAGATTGGCCGGACTCGTGATGGCCGGCGCGCTGGTTCTGTCCGCATGTGGTGGCGGCTCGGACGATTCGCCTCCGGAAAAGACTCCCACCACGAAAGCCGCGGAGTCGGAGCTCCACTACGTGGAGTTCGGCGATTCTTGGCCGGAGGGGGCCCACTGCAATGGCTGCCAGACCTTCGCCGACCTCTACGGAGTCGAGCTGGAGGCGCTCGCGGGCAAGCCCGTGGTCGTGACCGACCTGCTCGGGTCACACGAACCCGGCCTCGGTGGCGACGCCCCCGCAGGCAGCGGCACCCTGCTCGAGAGCCTCCGCTCGAACGAGACCACCCGAGCGGCAGCGAAGGATGCTGACGTCATCCTGATTGCCACCGGACCGAACGAGTTCGGCGAAGCCTCTGGGCCTTCGCAGGCGGGCGACTGCGGTGGCCCCGATGGGTCGGACTGCATCGAGGCTCTAGGACGCCTGTGGTCCGAGAACTTCGACGCCATCCTCGACGAGATCGACGAGCTCCGAGCCGGACGCCCAACAGCAGTCCGACTGGTGAGCGCGGCCAACGTCTTCGTCTCCGAAGAGGGGATCAACGAGGGGCTCCCCACAGACTTCGCGACCACCAAGGGCGCGAGAATCTTCGAGCTCCTCGCGACGGCGATGTGCGACGCCGCGAGCGGTCACGACGCCGTCTGCGTCGACGTGCGACCCATCCTCAACGGACCCACGCTGGACCAGTCCGTCGACGAGAACTCCGACGAAGCCATGCGAGCCGTGGCCGACGCTTTGATCGCCGAGGGGTTGCCCGAGTTGGAGTAGTCGGCAGGCTGTCGGCGCGCTGTGGGAAGGTGACGCCATGCCTGCTCCACGCGCCGCCGACGTCCTCGGACGGGTGACCCTGGTGACCGGCAAGGAGGAGTTCCTCAACGAGCGCACGGTGGTGTCGGTGCGCGAGGTGGTCCGCGCCCACGACCCCGAGGCCGAGCTGTCCGAGACCAACGCCTCGGAGCTGTCGTTGGCCACGCTCGGCGAGATGGCGGCGCCGTCCCTCTTCTCGAGCGTTCGCTGCGTGGTCGTGCGCAACCTGGAGAACCTCCCCGAGGAGTCCGTCGAAGGATTGCTCCACTACGCCGCCGAGCCGGCCGAGGACGTCGCCCTGGTGCTCGTGCACGGTGGCGGCCCGAAGGGCTCGGGTGTGCTCACCAAGCTCCGCAAGCTCGACCCCGTGAGCGAGTCGAAGTCAGGGGAGCTCCGAGCCTCCGAATACCCGGGGTTCGTGGCCGCTGAGTTACGCAGCCACGGCGCGGCGATCGACCCCGAGGCCGCCGGCGTGCTGGTGCAGTCGGTAGGGCAGGACCTGCGGTCGCTGGCCGCGGCCGCCCACCAGCTCACCAACGACTTCCCGGGTGAGCCACTCACCGTCGAGAAGGTGAAGCAGTACTTCGGCGGTCGGGCCGAGGCCAAGTCGTTCGCGGTGGCCGACGCGGCGTTCGCCGGCCGGCGCGAGGTCGCCCTCGAGGAGCTGCGGTGGGCGCTGGAAGGTGGCACCGCCCCGGTGCTGGTCACCTCGGCGTTCGCGGGCAGCGCGCGGGGGCTGGCCCGCTACAAGGGAGCGATCAGGGGCATGGGCGAGGCCGACCTGGCCCGCGAGGTAGGCGTCCCGCCGTGGAAGCTGCGCACGATCCGCGACCAGTCCCGCTCCTGGTCCGACGCTGCCATCGCGCGGGCGATCCGGGCCGTGGCGCAGGCCGACGCCGACATCAAGGGCGCGGCCAGCGACGCGTCCTACACGCTGGAGCGGCTGGTGCTGGTCGTCGCCGGTCTCCGCGACCCTCGGTAAATGAATCGACCCGTCAGAAAGGCTTCTGACGGGTCAACGGAAGAGCGGGGTTCAGAGAGACGCGGCCTTCTTGGCGATCGCGGACTTGCGGTTCGCGGCCTGGTTCTTGTGGATGACGCCCTTGGACGCGGCCTTGTCGAGCTTCTTGGCGGCGTCGCGGCCGAGCGCGGTCGCGGTGTCCTTGTCGCCGGCCTCGGCGGCCTCGCGGAACTTGCGCACGGCGGTCTTCAGGCTGGTCTTGACCGCCTTGTTGCGCTCGTGACGCTTCTCGTTCTGCTTGTTCCGCTTGATCTGGCTCTTGATGTTCGCCACTGGTGAACCTTTGTCCTCGGTGTGTTGGATCGTTCAGTGAAAGTTCCGGGTGCGGTCGGCGTTGGCTTCAGCCGGACACGCGACGGAAAAAGATACCAAGGGCCGCGCCCCGGGACCAAAATGAGCGCGGCTCACGCAAGGCGAGGCCAGCCGCGCCGCTCGCTGAGCCAGTCCCAGCAGACCTCACCCTGCCAGCGCTGGTGGTCCCGGATGTGCGGCGAGGTCGGGGGCACCGGCTCGTCGGCCGACTTGAAGAAGTAGCCGGTCACGAGGGCTAGCACGATGTCGATCTCCTCGGGCGTCACCTCGGCGGTCAGCGGGTGCGCCGCGATGGCCGCCTCGACATCGAGACCGTCACCGCGTGGCCCGATCATCAGGAACATCGAGTCCAGCCAGGCCGCGCCCACCACGGGCCAGTTCCAGTCGCAGAGCAGGACCCGGCCGTCGGCGCAGAGCAGCAGGTTGTCGTCGCGGATGTCGGTGTGTACGACGGTCTCGCCGGCCATGACCTCGGCGAACCGGGCGGCCAGGGCCGCCGCCTCGTCCGCGTGAGCAAGGTCCGGGTGAGCCGCGCGCACGTCGTCCCAGTACGCCGGCCACCCAGCCATGTCGTCGACGATCGAGTCCAGCTCGAGCTCCTCGGGCGCCGGCGTCAAGATCGCGGCCGCGTCCGCCAGCATGGTCAGGACCTTGGCCAGCTCGGCGTCCCGCCAGGGCCGCTTCGGCGCTCTTGCTTCGACGTGCTCGATGCCCAGGACCACCCAGTCGTCGGCGTCGTGCAGCCACAGCAGCCGCGGGGCCGGTGCCTCCTCGGGCAGCCGCGACAGCTTGCGAGCCTCCTCGCGGTAGGACTCGGCAAACATCCGCTGGGCCTTTTGCGACGCTGCCTTCACGAAATGCCGCGAGCTGTCCTCGCACACCAGCACCGAGGCAAAACCGGGAGTAAATCCCGAGTTCTTGGAGATCGCGTCGGCGATCGGCGACCCACACTCCTGCTCGATCAGTGCGCGCACGAATGCCGGGAGGTGCGGCCAGGTGAGTCGGCGGGCAGTCCGGCCGTGTGGCGCGGGATAGGCGGAGACTGGGTTCACCTGAGGCTCCGGACCCGAGCGGGGGCCAGCCGTCCCTTGACATCGATTTCCACGGCCGGGCCAAAGGAAGCGTCCAGATCGGCGGCGGCGACCGCTTCCTCGGTCACTAGAAGGTCGGCGAGTCCGGCCCGGGCGGCGAGTCCGGCCAGCCGAAACGCAAGGATGACGGCGTCGCCGTGCACGCCTTCCCGGCTCGGCGACGGTCGGCCGGACGCCACGGGGCCGACGGTGACCGCCCAACCCATCCGCAGCGGCTCACCGGCTGCGTCGCGAAGCGCGAGCTCCGGGGAGATCCGGTGGGTCGTGGCGACTGCCTCGATCGCACACCGGAGCGCCCGCGCCACGCCGTCGGTCTCATCCACGACGTCCCAGAAGGACGAAAATCGCGTCACCGGCGTAGTTGCTCACGGTGCCGCCGTGCTCGATTACCAGCTCGCGCAACGCCCCGAACAGGCGATCGGTCGCTTCCGCGACCGCCGTGCCACCAGCTGTTTCGGTCATCGACGTATAGCCCACGAGATCACCGACCACGATCGCGACCAGGGTGGGGGAGGAGTCTCGGGCGGTAGCCGTGTGGTGGGGACGCTCGGGGCGATCTGCGCCGTCCTTCAGCAGCCGGACGGTGAGCCGGCTGGTTCCGAGAGTGATCACGTCGCCGTCGGCCAGGGGGTTGTTCTCCCCGCGCTCGACCCGGCGACCGTTGATCCGGGTGCCGTTGCTGCTGGTGTCCACCAGCGCCGGCTCGGGATCCAGCCGGATCTCGAGGTGATCACGCGAGATGGCGGGGTCGTCCAGGAGTAGTCGCTGGCGCTCATCGACGCCGAGGCACTCGCGTCCGACGTGCATCCGTGAGGCCACGGGAACCACCCGTTCGCCCACCGAATCAGCCTCGATCACCAGCCACATCTGCGTCATGATTCTGCGTACTCTAGGTGCACCCGAGCAGAGGGATTGCCCGTTGACAGACCACTTCGATTCGCTCAGGAAGGCGCTCGGGGCTTTCGAGCTGGGTGAGACTCTCGGACGCGGCTCGTGGGGCGTCGTGCTGGCCGGCCACCACCGCCATCTCGAGCGCGATGTCGCCGTCAAGGTGCTGCCGCCCGACCTGACCAGCGATCCAGCCGTACGCCGGCGCTTCGCACGGGAGGCGCGCCTGCTCGCATCGTTGGACCATCCCCACGTCGTGCGGATCTACGACTACGTGGAAACCGACGACGTCTGCGCGCTGGTGATGGAACGACTGCGCGGCGGCACCCTCGCCGATCGCGCTCGAGTGTCGAAGCTGAGTCGGCCGACAGCCTGCGCCCTCCAGATGGCGACGTTGCACGGGCTAGAACACGCTCACCAGCACTCGGTCCTGCACCGTGACGTCAAGCCCGACAACCTGATGCTCTCCGAGACGGGGGTCCTGAAGGTCACCGACTTCGGCATCAGCATCGTGCTGGGCGCCCAGCTGGAGCGGATGACCGTGGCGGGGGTGGCACTGGGGACGCCGGCGTACATGGCACCGGAGCAGCTCGACGAGTCGTCCCCCGTCGGCCCGCCGACCGACGTCTGGTCCGCCGGCGCCGTTCTCTACGAGCTCCTCAGCGGCGCCGTGCCCTACCCGGCACGAGACACGCTGCAGGCCTCGATGCTGGCCCGACTGAACGAGGAGCCTCGGCCGATCCGGGACCTCGTGGATGACCTGCCGGCCCCGCTCGCCGACACCGTGATGCGCTCCCTGTCGCGGGATCCAGCGGACCGCTACGCCCGCAGCGGCGAGTTCGCCGATGCCCTCGACGAAGCCGCAAGGGAGATATGGGGCCCCGAGTGGCTGGCGAGCACCTCGGTGCCCGTGCACCGCACACCGTTTCGGCCGCCGGCACTGCCGACGACCGGGGCGCCGACTGTCGGTGCCCGTCCCGGAGACGAAGCGGCACCGTCGGGTCGGAGTCGTGCGCGGCTGCTCGTGGTCGGCAGCGCACTTGCGGTGGCCGCGGCCGGCGCGGTCACGGTGCTGGTGCTGAACGCCGGCGCCGACGAACCCTCGGGAGCGGGGGATCCTGGTGCCACCAAGGACTCGTCCACGTCGACGGTTACCGATATCGCGCTACCGCCCCCGCCCGATGACCTACCGCCCCTGCCAGAGGGCTGGCCGACCACGTTGCCCGTCGGAGTCCTGCTGCCTGATGAGTACGCCGCGCAGAATTCCGGCAGTTTCGCCGACGGCATCGGCAGCCTTCTCTACCTCAGCGGTGACCCGATGCGGCATGCAGCAGGCTGGCATGCCGGCGGTGGAAAACCCGCGCTCGACCTGGTCACCACGGCGTCGGAGTCCGGGGTCCGACAGTCGATCGGCTACTACGTGCTCCGCCAGGTCGGTCAGCCGCCCGACGTGGACGCCGATGAAGAGCAGACCCTGGCGATCCTCGCCTCGCGCACCCGGATGAGGGCCTACTGGCGCGACGTGCGCGGGTTGCTGGGGCAGCTCGGCGCAGCAGGTGTGCCGGTGCCGCTCGTCGTTGAGCCGAGTGTCTTCGGGATCGTCGAGAGCATGATCGCGCCCAACTCCGATGCAGCCATGGTGCCCACCGCCGTGGCGAGCACAGATACGCCGGGCCTCAAGGGGCTACCCAACAACTTCTCGGGCTTCGCCCAAGGATGGCTGGCGCTACGCGACGAGCTGGCCCCCAACGTGGAGCTCGGCTTCCCGGTCGACCAGTTCGGGCCCGGTGACTACCTGATTCCCCGGCGTCCGGCGCTGGAGGAGATCGACAACTGGACGGCCGCGTTCGGCAACTTCTACGCCAGCCTCGAAGCGGACTTCGACTACCTCGAGGTCACCGTGGCCTATGGATACGCCGGGAAGCTGGACTCGCTGGACTCATCGGTCTCGAACCTGGCCACACCCGAGGACTACGACCGGCTCCGGCGCTATGTCGGTGGCCTGGTGGAGAAGAGCGGTGTCCGCGCGAACCTCACCGACCTGCCCTTCGGCAATACGGTCAGAGATGTCATGAACGACACCGCCAACCACTGGCGCGACAACAGGGTCGGCTACTTCCTGGGCGACCCGACGTACGAACAGCTGCGCAGCTTCCGCGATGTCGGAGTGATCGGCCTGACCTTCGCGGTGGCCCAGCCGGTCAGTGACGGCACCTGCCCCTGCGATGCGGCCGGTGACGGTGGAGACGACGACGGCGGTTACTTCGCCGAACAGTTCGAGCGCTACTCGGCGGCCGGTGGCATGGGTCTTTGATCCCGTGAATTCGTGCGGGACCGCAGGTTTGGGACACTGGGGTCAACATGTCTGTCACCCCTAAGGCCCGCCCGGGCTACACCGACCCCGCGATCATCCGGAACTTCTGCATCATCGCGCACATCGATCACGGCAAGTCGACCCTCGCCGACCGGATGCTGCAGCTGACCGGGGTGGTCGACGAGCGGGCTGCCCGGGCGCAGTACCTCGACCGGATGGACATCGAGCGCGAGCGCGGCATCACCATCAAGAGCCAGGCGGTCCGGATGCCGTGGACGGTCCCGGCCGACAACGAGCAGGGCGCGGAGGCCGGCAGCTACGTCCTCAACATGATCGACACCCCAGGTCACGTCGACTTCACCTACGAGGTGTCGCGCTCGCTCGAGGCCTGCGAGGCCGCCGTACTCCTGGTCGACGCCGCGCAGGGCATCGAGGCGCAGACCCTGGCGAACCTCTACCTCGCGCTCGGCGCCGACCTCCACATCATCCCGGTGCTCAACAAGATCGATCTGCCGTCAGCCCAGCCCGAGAAGTACGCCGCCGAGCTGGCCGGCATCATCGGCTGCGACCCGGGCGACGTACTGCAGACGTCGGCGAAGACGGGTCTCGGCGTCGAGGCGCTGCTCAACGAGATCGTCCGACAGACCCCCGCCCCCGTGGGTGACGCCGACGCCCCTGCCCGGGCCCTGATCTTCGACTCCGTCTACGACACCTACCGGGGCGTGGTCACCTATGTGCGGGTGGTCGACGGCAAGCTCAGCCACCGCGACCGGATCAAGATGATGTCCAACGGCGTCGTCCACGAGATGCTCGAGGTCGGCGTGATCAGCCCCGAGCCGGTCAAGTCGACCGAGATCGGCGTCGGCGAGGTGGGCTACCTGATCACCGGTGTGAAGGACGTCCGCCAGTCCCGGGTCGGCGACACCGTCACCTCGCAGCACCACGGCGCCACCGAGGCGCTGGGCGGCTACAAGCACCCCAACCCGATGGTCTACTCCGGTCTCTATCCGATCGACGGCGACGACTACCCGACCTTGCGTGACGCCCTCGAGCGACTCCAGCTCAACGACGCCGCGCTGGCCTACGAGCCGGAGACCTCCGGCGCCCTCGGCTTCGGGTTCCGCTGCGGCTTCCTCGGCCTGCTGCACATGGAGATCGTGCGCGAGCGGCTCGAGCGCGAGTTCAACCTCGACCTCATCTCGACCGCGCCCAACGTGGTCTACGAGGTGCACATGGAGGACGGGACGGTCGTCGAGGTGACCAACCCGAGCGAGTACCCCGAGGGCAAGATCGCCGAGGTCCGAGAGCCCGTGGTCAAGGCCACGATCCTCAGCCCGTCCGACTACATCGGCACGATCATGGAGCTCTGCCAGAGCAAGCGCGGCAGCCTCGGAGGCATGGACTACATCTCCGAGGACCGCGTGGAGATGCGCTACACGCTGCCGATGGGCGAGATCGTCTTCGACTTCTTCGACCAGCTGAAGTCGCGTACCAAGGGTTACGCGTCGCTCGACTACGAACGCTCCGGCGACCAGGCCGCCGACCTGGTCAAGGTCGACATCCTGTTGCAGGGCGAGCCGGTCGACGCGTTCAGCGCGATCGTGCACCGCGACGCGGCGTACGCCTATGGCGTGATGCTGGCCGGCAAGCTCAAGGAGCTGATCCCCAGGCAGCAGTTCGAGGTGCCGATCCAGGCCGCGATCGGCGCGCGCGTGATCGCCCGCGAGAACATCCGTGCGATGCGCAAGGACGTCCTCGCCAAGTGCTACGGCGGCGACATCACCCGCAAGCGCAAGCTGCTGGAGAAGCAGAAGGAGGGCAAGAAGCGGATGAAGATGGTCGGCCGCGTCGAGGTCCCCCAAGAGGCCTTCATCGCCGCGCTCTCCACCTCCGGCCCGGCCGGCGACAAGCCCAAGAAGTAGTCCGTCAGCCGGAGACCTGCACGTCGGACACCGAGCCGACCTTGATCGCGGTCACCTTCGGATCGCGGACGGTGACGGAGTCCCCGGCTGCGACCTCGAGCTCGAGCACGACCGAACCAGGGCTCGTGAGCTTGACCACGGTGTGCGTGCTGCAGCTGAGGTCTCCTACGCCGTTGTTGGTGACGAAGCGTGCGGCGACGAGGTTGGCGGCGACCCGCACCCGGCAAATGGCCGTGGCGCCGCCGTTGGTGGGCTGGTAGCCGGTGCTGGCGAGCAGCACGTACTGCCCGGCTCCCAGCGGGAGCGTGGCCACGGTGTGCGTGCCGGGGCCGAGCGGGGTTGGGGACAAGCCGGTTCCGTGGGCCTGGGACGCGGACGAGCGGGCAGCTGCATTGAGGTCGTTGAGCTGGAGCTGACCGTCCTTGACCTTCTGTGAGGTCACCGCGTTGTTGCCCAGGTCGGACGACTTCACGGCACCGGGCTTGATGTCGGCACTGCCGATGGTGTTCACGGCGTAGGCGCTGGTGCCACCGAGCGCGATGACGAGAGCGAGGGTCGAGGTGACGTTGGCGTAGCTGGTGTGTAGACGGGGCATCTTCATGGGGTCCTCCCGGGCCAGTTCTGGTTCCTCGTCACCTTAGGGTGACGAGGTGATTCGTGTCCCGGTCGGCGTGCTCGAGTTCGCCGGGAGAGGCCCCGCCTGGGCCGAGTGGGTCGAGCGACTGCCGAAGCTGACGGCCGCGCTGCTGGAGGAGTGGGAGCTGGTCCCCGACGGCGAGCCGATGAGCGGCTGGACGGCGCTCGTGCTCCCGGTCCGCACCCGCGACGGCGAGCCGGCCGTGCTCAAGCTGGTCTGCCCGGGCGAGGAGGAGGCGCACGAGCACCTCGCCCTGCAGCGGTGGGCCGGCAACGGCGCGGTCCGGCTGCTGCGCGCGGACCCGGCCCGCCGGGCGCTGCTGCTCGAAAGGCTGCACCAGCGCGACCTCACGGAGCTGTGGGATCTCGAGGCCTGCGAGATCGTGGCCGGGCTCTACTCCCGCATCCACGTGCCGGCCCTGCCCCAGCTGCGTACCCAGACGTCGTACGTCGAGAAATGGACCGCCGACCTGGCCCGACTGCCGCGCAACGCACCGGTCCCGCACCGCCTCGTGGAGCAGGCCCTGTCGCTGGGCCGCGACTTCGTGACCGACGACGCCAGCACGGGCACGATGATCCACGGCGATCTGCACTACGAGAACGTCCTCGCCGCCGACCGAGAGCCGTGGCTTGTCATCGACCCGAAGCCGACCAGCGGCGACCCGCACTACGAAGTCGCACCTCTGCTCTGGAACCGCTGGGAGGAGCTCCGGGCCGCCGAGAATGGGCAGAGCATCCGCGGGGGAGTGCGGCGCCGGTTTCTCGCAGTCATCGACGCGGCCGGACTGGACGAGGACCGTGCGCGCGACTGGGTGATCGTGCGAATGGTCCACAACGCCATGTGGGAGATCGAGGATCATCCCCAGACACCCGACGCCGACTACCTGACGATGTGCGTGGCGATCGCCAAGGCCGTCCAGCAATAACAAGGGCGCGGATCCGCCTGCGTTGAGAGAATGCCGTATGCCTGTCGTCCGCACCGTCTCCGTCGGCCGCCCGCATGACGCCGCATGGATCGACGGGGAAGCCACGTCGATCGAGAAGCTGCCGGTGGACGGGCCCGTCGTGGTGGGGCCGCTCGGCCTCGCCGGCGACGAGGTGTCCGACACGATCCACCACGGCGGACCGGACCAGGCGCTCTACGTCTTCGCCCGCGAGGACCTCGACCACTGGGTCGAGGTGCTCGGCCACCCGATCCGCGACGGGCAGTTCGGCGAGAACCTCACGACGAGCGGGATCGACGTCAACGAGGCGCGAGATCGGCGAGCGCTGGCGGGTCGGCACCGCACTGTTCGAGGTCGCATCGCGTGCGCACGCCCTGCAACAAGTTCCAGGGTTGGATGGGCGCCTCGGGTTTCGACAACAAGGCAGTGGGTGAAGAGGTTCGCGGCGGAGGGCCGGCCCGGCCCCTACCTGCGGGTGCTGGAGCCTGGACGCGTCGCCGCGGGCGACGAGCTCAGCGGTCGTACACCGTCCCGGGCACGGCGTGACCGTCACCACTGATGTTCCGGGCCTTGATCTTCGAGCCGACGTTGCTGCCGCGGCTGCTCGAGGTCGACGGCCTGGTCGAGGGAGCCAAGCGCAAGGCCGAGACGTACGTCGCCGCTCACCCGTGAGGGGCGCCCACCATGGGGACGGCTACCGATCCGTAACCGCCGCGTGATCTAGGTTACTTCGCAACGGCGTGTGCACATGGGATGTCGCCGGCTGATCAATCAGGTCTCGGCCCGACTGCAGGAGAAACATGCCCGTCAATCACGACAGCAGTTTCGTCGACCACCTTGCGCAGAACGTCGCGGTGCAGTTCCTCGACCGGGTGGCGAAGTCGCCCGAGTCGGAGGCGTACCGCTACCCGCGTGGCGAGGCCTGGGAGTCCGTCACCTGGAAGCAGGCGGGCGACCGGGTCACCAGTCTCGCTGCTGGCCTGCTCGCGCTCGGTCTCGAGACCGAGCAGCGCGTCGGCATCGCCGCGGCGACCCGCTACGAGTGGATCCTCGCCGACCTCGCGGTGATGTGTGCGTCCTGCGCGACGACCACGGTCTACCCGTCAGCACCAACGGCGACGACACGGCGTACATCCTCAGCGACTCCGAGTGCCAGGTCGTCTTCGCCGAGAACGACGAGCAGATCGCGAAGATCAACGAGCACCGGGCCAAGCTGCCCCAGCTGAAGAAGATCGTCACCTTCGACGGCACTGCCGACGGCGACAGCGTGATCACGATGGACGCGCTGGCCGAGCTCGGTGACGCCTACCTCGAGGACCACCCCGCGCCATCGAGACCATCGCCGCAGAAGATCCCGCCCGACCAGCTCGCCACGCTGATCTACACCTCCGGAACGACCGGCCGCCCCAAGGGCGTGCGGCTGCTGCACAAGGCCTGGGTCTACGAGGGCGCGGCGATCGAGGCCCAGCACATCCTCGACGAGAGCGACCTCCAGTTCCTGTGGCTGCCGATGGCCCACTCGTTCGGCAAGGTGCTGCTCTCCGCGCAGCTCGCCTGCGGCTTCGCCACCGCGATCGACGGCCGGGTCGACAAGATCGTCGAGAACCTCGGCATCGTGAAGCCGACGTTCATGGGCGCCGCGCCGCGCATCTTCGAGAAGGCGCACGCGCGGATCGTGATGATGCAGCAGGCCGAGGGCGGGGCCAAGGAGAAGATCTTCAACCAGGCCTTCGAGGTCGGCATCAAGGTCGACGAGCTCAAGCGCGACGGCAAGTCCGTACCGCTGCCCGCTGAAGCTCCAGCACGCGCTCTTCGACCGGCTCGTCTTCAGCAAGGTGCGCGAGCGCTTCGGCGGCCGGGTGCGGTTCTTCATCTCGGGCTCCGCAGCGCTCAACGCCGAGATCGCGGACTGGTTCCACGCCGCCGGCATCCTGATCCTCGAGGGCTACGGCATGACCGAGAACGCCGCCGGCGCCACGGTCAACCACCCCGACGACTACAAGATGGGCACGGTCGGACCCGCGCTGCCCGGCAGCGAGGTCAAGATCGGCGACGGCGACGAGGTGCTGCTCCGCGGGCCGCACATCATGGCCGGCTACCACAACCTGCCCGAGGAGACGGCGAAGACGCTGACCGAGGACGGCTGGCTGCGCACCGGCGACAAGGGCAGTCTCGACGCCGACGGCTTCCTCACCATCACCGGCCGGATCAAGGACCTGTTCAAGACCTCGGGCGGCAAGTACATCGCGCCGTCGGCGATCGAGTCGAAGTTCAAGGCGATCTGTCCCTACGCCAGCCAGTTCATGGTCTTCGGCAACGACCGCAACTTCGTGGTCGCCCTGATCACCCTCGACCCCGACGCCATGAAGGAATGGGCGGGGGAGAACGGCATGGCAGGCAAGGACTACACCGAGATCGTCCGGTCGGACGCCGCTCAGGAGATGGTCGCCGGCTACGTCGAGGAGCTCAACTCCAAGCTCAACCGCTGGGAGACCATCAAGAAGTGGGAGATCCTCGACCACGACCTGACCATCGAGTCGGGTGAGCTGACGCCGTCGATGAAGGTGAAGCGCAACGTGGTGGAGACCAACAACCAGGACCGGATCGCCGCGTTCTACGGCTGATCATCGGCTGCACACAGCAAACACACAGGGACTCCGGTCAGGGTTGGCGCATGACGACGCGACCAAGCACCGGACCCGTGCACGGCGACGAGCTCGAGGACCACGACCTCGGGCTCTCGCACGACCTCCCGAAGATCGTCGAGCGCAACGGCCTCGGCCGTCGTGGGCTGCTCGAGCATCCTCGGTGGCCTCGGCGTCGTTGCGGTCGCAGGCTGCGCCGCCGACGGCTCGTCCGGCTCCGACTCTGGATCCTCGCCCACGTCGAGTGGTCCGGGTGGCGGTCCGGGCGGGGCGCCGCCGGCCGGCGGCATGGGGGGCGACTCGAGCGTCGAGGTCGCCGAGGGCGAGATCCCTGAGGAGACGGCCGGTCCCTATCCGGGCGACGGATCCAACGGCGTCAACGTGCTCACCGAGAGCGGCATCGTGCGCAGCGACATCACGACCAGCTTCGGCTCGGCGTCCGGTGTCGCGGAGGGCGTGCCGACGACCGTGAAGCTCAAGGTCTCCGACCTCACCGGTGACGAGGCGACCGCCCTGGCCGGTGCCGCGGTCTACCTGTGGCACTGCAACCGCGAGGGCGAGTACTCGATGTACTCCGAGTCCATCGCCGACGAGAACTACCTGCGCGGCGTTCAGGAGACCGATGCCGAGGGCAGGTGGAGTTCACGACGATCTTCCCGGCGGCGTACTCCGGGCGGTGGCCGCACATGCACTTCGAGGTCTACCAGTCGCTGGCCGACGCGACCAGCTACACCAACAAGCTCCGCACGTCGCAGCTCGCGATCCCGGAGGAGACCTGCCACGAGGTCTACGACAACGTCGAGGGCTACGAGCAGAGCGTCACCAACCTCGCCCAGACCAGCCTCGACACCGACGGCATCTTCAGCGACGGCTACTCGCTGCAGCTGGCCAAGGCCACCGGCTCGGTCGACGAGGGCTACACCCTGACGCTCAACGTGCCCGTCTGACGGACAATGGGCGGCATGCCGTCCGCCCTGCCTGCTGGTGACCCGCTGCCGGCCGACGGTTCGCTGCCGGCCGAGGCGTTGGCGGAGCTGGGGAAGCGGCCGTTCGGGATCTACGTGCACGTGCCGTTCTGCACGGTCCGGTGCGGCTACTGCGACTTCAACACCTACACCGCCGAGGAGCTCGGCGGCGGCGCCTCGCGGTCGACGTACGCCGCCTCCGCGATCGAGGAAGTACGCCGGGCGCGACAGCGTGCTCGGAGACGTCGACCTGCCGGTCTCGACCGTCTTCTTCGGCGGTGGCACACCGACCCTGCTGAGCCCGGCCGAGCTGGGGTCCGTGGTCGCCGCCATCGATGAGCGTTCGGGCTCGCTGCCGGTGCCGAGATCACCACCGAGTCGAACCCCGACTCGGTCGACGACCGCCAGCTCGCTGAGCTGCGGGAGGTCGGCTTCAACCGGATCTCCTTCGGCATGCAGTCGGCCGTCGACCACGTGCTGCGCACCCTGGACCGCACCCACGACCCGCGACGGGTGCCCGAGGTGGTCGCCGGGGCCCGAGGAGTGCGGGCTTCCGAGCAGGTCAGCCTGGACCTGATCTACGGCACGCCGGGCGAGTCCGGCGCCGACTGGGACGTCACGCGTCGACGCTGCCCTGGCCTGTGAGCCCGACCACGTCTCGGCGTACTCGCTGATCGTCGAGGACGGCACGGCGCTGGCCCGGCGGGTACGCCGCGGCGAGCTGCCGATGCCCGACGAGGACGACCTCGCGGACAAGTACCTCGCGGCCGACGCGAGGTTCGAGGCCGCCGGCCTCGGCTGGTACGAGGTCTCCAACTGGGCCCGCGACGACGCCGCCCGATGCCGCCACAACCTGGGCTACTGGACCGGCGGCGACTGGTGGGGCGTCGGGCCCGGCGCCCACTCCCACGTCGGCGGCGTGCGCTGGTGGAACGTCAAGCACCCTGCGGCGTACGCCGACCGCCTGGCCGCCGACGCTGAGCCCCGCCCACGCCGGCGAGACGCTCGACGCCGAAAGCCGCCGCATGGAGCGGGTGCTGCTCGAGGTCCGGCTGCGCGACGGGATTCCGCTCGACGTGCTCGACCCCGTCGGCCGGAAGGCGGTGCCCGAGCTGGTCGACCGCGGGCTGGCCACGCTTGAAGGGGACCGGCTGGTGCTCACCCAGCAGGGACGGCTGCTCGCCGACGCCGTGGTGCGCGACCTGCTCCCTTAGGGCGCCGTCACGAAGTCGATCAGCTCCTCGACCCGGCCGAGCAGGGCCGGGCTCGAGGTCGTCGTAGGAGCTGACCCGCGACAGGATGTGCTGCCAGGCGCGGGCGATGTCGGCCTGGTCGCGGTGCGGCCAGCCGAGGTGCTGGCAGACGCCCTTCTTCCACTCGATCGAGCGGGGCACGTCGGGCCAGCGCTGCAGCCCGATCCGGTCCGGCTTCACGGCCGCCCAGACGTCGATGAACGGGTGGCCGACGACCAGCACGTGCTTGCCGACGTCGGAGCGGGCGATGCCCTGGGCGATCCGGCTCTCCTTCGATCCCGGCACGAGATGGTCGACCAGCACGCCGACCTTGCGCTCCGGCTGGGCCGGAAGTCGACGAGGTGGTCGGCCAGGTCGTCGATGCCGCCGAGGTACTCGACCACGACGCCCTCGATCCGCAGGTCGTCGCCCCAGACCCGCTCGACCAGCTCGGCGTCGTGGCGCCCCTCGACGAAGATCCGGCTGGCCCGGGCGACCCGGGCCTTGGTGTCGTGGACGGCGACCGAGCCGGACGCGGTGCGCGTCGGCCGCGCGGGGGCGGAAGCGCGCACGGGCGGGGTGAGGATCACCGGGCGTGCCCTCGAGCAGGAAGCCGGGACCCAGCGGGAAGGTGCGCCGGCGCAGGCCGCGGTCCTCCAGGGTCAGCGTGCCGAGGTCGCGGTCGACCGCCACGATCTCTCCGACCCAGTCGGTCATCACCTCTTCGACCACCGCGCCGACCTCGGCGATCGTCTCGACCGCGCGACCGCTCTTGGGCTTGCGCCAGTCGCCGGAGAGGACGTCGGTGCCGTAACGATCTGTCACCCGACGACCGTAGATCCGGGCACCGACAGTGGCGGTCAGGACTCGCCGGAGTCCCATCCTCGGTGTCGGGATCGTCACCCTCGTCGTCGTCTGCTCGGCGGTCTTGCCGCCGTCGAGGAGGTCGTCGACGGTCTCGCCGTCGTCGAGGCCTTCGGCCAGCGGGTTGTCGTCGCCGGGCTGCAGGTCCTCGGGCAGCTGCTCGTCGTCGATGCCCAGGTCGTCGGAGGTCTCGTCCTTGGAGTTGCTCATGCCGGCCGGTACCCCGTCAGATCAGCGGCAGCCGCTTCTGGCTCCGGGGCAGCTGCTCGTAGCCGCGGCGTACGGCGTTGGCCAGCTCCTCGCGCGGGTAGGGCCACTGGCCGGCCTCGAGCGCCTCGGCGAGGGGGACGCCGCGGGTGGCGAGGTCGCGGATGGTCTCGGCGACGACGCCGATCGCGTTGCGCTGGTCCTCGACGAACTCGCGGTCGACCGGCGCCCCGTGCCCGGGCACCACGACCGAGGCCGGCGTGGTGAGGCCGAGGACGATGTCGAGGCTGAGCGGCCACTCGAGCGGGATAGCAGTCGGAGCCGAAGCCCGGCACGCCGTTGCGCATGGCCGACTCCTCGACCAGGTCTCCGGCGAGCAGCACGTCGGCGTCGGGCACCCGCACGACCAGGTCGCCGCCGGTGTGGCCGCGGCCGGGATGCACCAGCTCGACCATGCGGTCGCCGAGGTCGAGCGCCGCCGCCGAGGAGAACGTGTGGTCGGCCGGCACGATCTCGGTGGCCTGCACCTCCTCGCGGTGCGGGTCGTCGGGCTCGTCGTCGTACTCCGCCTGGTCGCGGATGCCCGACGGCACGGTCCGCTCGGCCGCGGTCTCGTGGGCGTGGATCGGAACCGCGCCGTACGCCGTGCGGAACTCGCCGTTGCCGAAGGTGTGGTCGAAGTGCTCGTGCGTGTTGACCACGGCCACCACATCGCCGACCCCGAGCCGGCGGATGTCGTCGATCACCTCACGGGCAGCGACAGCACTCGCGTGGGTGTCGACGGCGAGCAGCCCGCGGTCACCGGCGACGAGCGAGACGTTGACGTCGAACCACGCGTAGCGAGCGACCCAGACTCGGTCGGCGACCTCCGTGAACGGCACCAGGCGAGGGTACGACGTGGAGGAGGGTCGGCAGCGGCCGGCAGCGCGCGGGTGCGGCGAGGCCCGGAGGGGGCCTAGTAGCATTGGCACTCTGAGCGAACGAGTGCCAGGACGACGAGAGAGTGGGGAGCGCGGATGCAGGAGGACCGCAGGCTTGCCGTGCTCCGCGCGATCGTTGAGGACTACGTCGCCACCGAGGAGCCGGTCGGCTCCAAGGCCCTCGTCGAGCGACACGGGCTCGGCGTCTCTCCGGCCACGGTGCGCAACGACATGGCCGCCCTGGAGGACGAGGGCTACATCACCCAGCCGCACACCAGTGCCGGCCGCGTGCCCACTGACAAGGGCTATCGGCTGTTCGTCGACCGGCTGACCACGGTCAAGCCGATGAGCGGCGCCGAGAAGCGAGCGATCTCGACCTTCCTCGACGGCGCCGTCGACCTCGACGACGTCGTGAACCGGTCGGTGCGGATGCTCTCGCAGCTGACGCATCAGGTCGCCGTGGTCCAGTACCCCACCCTGTCCCGCTCGACGGTGCGCCACATCGAGCTGGTCGCGCTGGCTCCCAACCGGCTGCTCGTCGTGGTGATCCTCAGCACCGGCCGCGTCGAGCAACGCGTGGTCGAGCTCACGGCCGACATAGGTGACGCCGATCTGGCCGAGCTGAGGTCCCAGGTCAACCGCGCCGCTGCGGGTGAGGTCATCGCCGACGCGGTCACGGCCCTGGGGGATCTGGTCACGACCGCCGCCGACGTACCGCTGGTGGTCGAGGCCCTGGTCGAGGCCATGAGCGACCACCGCTCCGACGAGCGGATCGCGGTCGGCGGCACCGCCAACCTGGCCAGGTACGGCGACAGCTTCGACTCCGCCGTGCGGCCGCTGCTCGAGGCGCTCGAGGAGCACGTGGTGCTGCTCAAGCTGCTCGGCGAGGCCACCGGCGGCGGCATGGTGACGGTGCGCATCGGCCACGAGGGCCCCTACGAGGAGCTCTCGTCGACCAGCGTGGTCGCCACCGGCTACGGACCCCACGATGACGCCCTGGCCACTCTCGGTGTGGTCGGACCGACCCGGATGGACTACCCCGGATCGATGGCCGCCGTCCGCGCGGTGGCCCGCTACGTCTCCCGCATTCTCGACGAGGCCTGAGGGCCTCCGACCCCGAAACGACCTGAAGGAACCCAACGTTGAGCCAGGACCTCTACGCCCTGCTCGGTGTCGCCCGCGATGCGGACGCCGACACCATCAAGAAGGCCTACCGACGCCTCGCCCGGCAGCTGCACCCTGACGTCAACCCGGACCCGGAGACCCAGGAGCGGTTCAAGGTCGTCTCGCAGGCCTACGAGGTGCTGTCCGACCCGCAGAAGCGGGCGGCGTACGACCGTGGCGGCAACCCGTTCGGCAGCGGCGCCGACTTCGGCCAGGGCGCCGGCTTCTCGTTCACCGACATCATGGACGCCTTCTTCGGCGGTCAGCCCGGCGCTGCCGGCCAGGGCCGCGGGCCGCGCTCGCGAGTACGCCGCGGCCAGGACGCGCTGATCCGGCTCGAGGTCGAGCTGGCCGAGGCCGCGTTCGGTGTCTCCCGCGAGATCAAGGTCGACACGGCGGTGCTGTGCTCGACCTGCCACGGCGACGGCGCCGCGCCGGGCACCGAGCCGATCCCGTGCGAGACCTGCCGCGGCCAGGGCGAGGTCGCCCACGTGCAGCGGTCGTTCCTCGGCGAGATCCGGACCCTTCGTCCCTGCGCGGCCTGCCGTGGTTTCGGCTCGATCATCCCCGACCCCTGCCGCGAGTGCTCCGGCGACGGCCGGGTGCGGTCGCGCCGCACGCTGACCGTCAAGATCCCGGCGGGCGTCGACAACGGCACCCGGGTGCAGCTCAGCGACCAGGGCGAGGTCGGCCCCGGTGGCGGACCCGCCGGTGACCTCTACGTCGAGATCCACGTCGCCGCGCACCCGACCTTCACGCGCCACGGCAACGACCTGCACTGTCAGGTCGCCGTGCCGATGACCGCAGCGGCGCTCGGGCACCACGCTCACGCTGCCGACCCTGGAGGCCGACATCGAGCAGGGCGCGGGGTCGGGGGTCGAGACGTCGTTCGCGCTCGAGATCCGTCCCGGCACCCAGTCCGGCTCCGAGCAGGTGCTCCGCGGCCGCGGCGTGCCGGGCCTGCGAGGTGGTCGCGGCGACCTGGTCGTCTCGATCGTGGTCGAGACCCCGACCAAGCTCGACCCGCAGCAGGAGGAGCTGCTGCGCGAGCTGTCGGCGATCCGCGGCGAGGAGAAGCCCACCGGCAAGGTGCAGCCCGGCTCGAAGTCGGTCTTCGGCCGGCTGCGCGACGCGTTCAACCCCCACTGAGCCGGTGAGCCTGCCGCTGCACCTGGTGCCCACGCTGGCCGGGGTGCGCGCCGGTGACGTGGTCACCGTCGAGGGCGACGAGGCCCATCACGCCGTTGCCGTACGCCGGCTCCGGGTCGGCGAGTCCGTCGTGCTGACCGACGGGGCCGGCGCGTCGGTGACCGGCTCGGTCACCAGCACCGGCAAGCGGGTCTTCACGGTCGAGGCGGCCAGCGTCGAGATCCACCCCGAGCCGCAGCCGTCGGTCGTCGTGGTGCAGGCGCTGCCGAAGGGCGACCGCGGCGAGCTGGCGGTCGAGCTGCTCACCGAGGTCGGCGTCGCCCGGATCGTCCCGTGGGCCGCCGCGCGGTCGGTCGCGGTGTGGAAGGGCGAGCGGGTCGCCAAGGGACTGGCCCGCTGGCGCGCCACCGCGCGTGAGGCGGCCAAGCAGTCGCGGCGAACCTGGCACCCGCAGGTCGCCGACCTGGCGACCACCGACGACGTGATCGGCCTGCTGCGCGAGGCCGCGCTTGCCGTCGTACTCCATGAAGGAGCTGGTGAATCGCTTGCCTCCCTCGAGATCCCGGCCGCGGGCGAGGTGGTCGTGGTGGTCGGACCCGAAGGTGGCCTCACCGACGACGAGATAGCGGCGTTCGTAGCTGCCGGTGCCCACCAGGTCCGGCTGGGGGCCGAGGTGCTGCGCACCTCGACCGCTGGCCTGGCCGCGGTCAGCGCCCTGCTGAGCCGCACACCCCGCTGGGGTTAGCCGTGAACGCCGAGTGGGCGCATCTGCCTTCTTGAGAGTCGGTTGTTCAGGCTGCTGAGGAGACAGCCGTGTCCGCTGTGGAAGCCGGCTCGAGAGCTGTCGCGAGGATCTCGCGGACGTCCGAGACCAGGTGCACGGTCACCGCCTCCAGCACGTCAGCCGGTACGTCGTCCAGGTCGGGCTCGTTGCGCTGCGGCAGGAAGATCTCCGTCAGCCCGGCCCGCTGGGCGGCGAGCAGCTTCTGCTTCACGCCGCCGATCGGCAGCACCCGGCCGGTCAGCGAGACCTCTCCGGTCATGCCGACGTTGCCGCGCACGGGTCGCCCGGTGGCCAGTGAGACCAGCGCCGTCGTCATCGTGACGCCGGCAGACGGACCGTCCTTCGGTACCGCACCGGCGGGCACGTGCACGTGCACGGGCTTGTCGAGCGTTGCGGGGTCGATGCCGAGCTCGGCCGCGTGGCTGCGCACGTAGTTGAGTGCGATCTGCGCCGACTCCTTCATCACGTCGCCGAGCTGGCCGGTCAGGCTGAGCCCGCTGGTGCCCTCCGGCAGCGCCGACGCCTCGATGTAGAGCACGTCGCCGCCCAGGCCGGTGACGGCCAGGCCGGTCGCGACACCTGGCACCTCGGTGCGCTCGTGGGCGTCCGGCGTGAACCGCGGCGCGGCCGATCAGGTCCTTGAGCGTTGCCTCGTCGACCACGATCGGCGCGGGTGTGCCGGACGCGAGCTTGGTCGCGGCCTTCCGGAACGCCTTCGCGATGACCCGCTCCAGCTGGCGTACGCCGGCCTCGCGGGTGCGGTTGGCCGCGATCTCCCGCAGCGCCTCGTCGGTCACGGTGACCTCGTCGGTGGTCAGCGCAGCCCGCTCGAGCTGGCGGGGCACCAGGAAGTCGCGGGCGATGGCGACCTTGTCGTCCTCGGTGTAGCCGTCGAGGGTGACCAGCTCCATCCGGTCCAGCAGCGCGGCCGGGATCTGCTCGACCACGTTGGCGGTGGCGATGAACAGCACGTCGGAGAGATCGAGGTCGAGCTCGAGGTAGTGGTCGCGGAACGTGTGGTTCTGCGCCGGGTCGAGCACCTCGAGCAGGGCCGCGGCAGGATCGCCGCGGTAGTCCGAGCCGACCTTGTCGACCTCGTCGAGCAGCACGACCGGGTTCATCGAGCCGGCCTCCTTGATGGCGCGCACGATCCGGCCGGGCAGGGCGCCGACGTACGTCCTCCGGTGGCCGCGGATCTCGGCCTCGTCCCGTACGCCGCCGAGGGCGACCCGGACGAACTTGCGGCCCAGCGTTCGGGCGACCGACTCACCGAGTGACGTCTTGCCCACTCCGGGAGGCCCGGCCAGCAGGATCACGGCGCCGCTGCCGCGGCCGCCGATGACCTCGAGGCCGCGCTCGGCACGACGGGCACGGACCGCGAGGTATTCGACGATCCGGTCCTTCACGTCGTCCAGACCGTGGTGGTCGGCGTCGAGGACCTCGCGGGCAGCGTCGAGGTCGGTCGAGTCCACGGTCGTGGTGTTCCAGGGCAGCTCGAGCACGGTGTCGAGCCAGGTGCGGATCCACTGCGCCTCGGGGTTCTGCTCGCTGGAGCGCTCGAGCTTGTCGACCTCGCGCAGCAGCGACTCGCGTACGCCGTCCGGCACGTCCGCCGACTCCACGCGGGTGCGGTAGTCGTCGGCGCCGTCGGGCTCGCCCTCGCCGAGCTCCTTGCGGATCGCGGCCAGCTGCTGGCGCAGCAGGAACTCGCGCTGTGACTTCTCCAGGCCCTCGCGCACGTCACCGTCGATCTTCTCGGTGACCTCGACCTCGGCCTGGTGCTCCTGGGTCCACTCGATGAGCAGCTCGAGCCGGCGCTCGACGTCGGGCGTCTCGAGCAGCTCGCGCTTGCGCTCGTTGTTCAGGTACGGCGCCCACCCGGCCGTGTCGGTGATCGCCTCGGGGTCGGTCAGGGCACTGAAGGTGTCGACGATCTGCCAGGCCTCGCGGCGCTGGAGCTCGGCGATCACGAGCTTCTTGTAGTCGGCGGTGAGCTCGCGCACGCGGTCGGTGATCTCGCTCGCGGTGACTGGAGTGACCTCGACCCACAGGGCCGCGCCGGGACCGGTCACGCCGCTGCCGATCGCGGCTCGGTCGCCGGCTCGCAGCACGGCGGCGGGGCCGCCGCGGCTGAACCGGCCGACCTTCTCGATGGTCGCGATCACGCCGTACGTCGCGTAGCGGTCGTCGAGCCGGGGGGCGATCAGGAGCTCGGGATTGTCGGAGTCGGCCGACTGTGCGGCGTCGACGGCGGCCTGCGCCGCCTCGTCGAGGGCGACGGGCACGACCATGCCGGGGAGCAGCACCACATCGGGCAGGAACAGCACCGGCAGCTTGCGGCAACGGGGAGTTCAGACATCAGGTGGTCACCCTCGATCTCAGAAGAGTTGACAGATAGCGACTCAACTCCGACGACAACGGTGTTGTTCCCGAACCGTGAACGGCGTTCACTCTCGGCGAACAAGCACGCGCGAAGTGCGTGACATGCCGCGCGAAGTGCCTCAAATGCCGGCCGAAGTGCGTCATATGGTGGCTCCAGGTGTGACACCTGGCGGGACCGCTTCGCGCACTTCGGGGGTCAACTTCCCGCACTTCGGTGGGGATTTCCCGCACTTCGGCGGTCAGAGGGTGAGCAGGGCCTCGACTCGAGCGGCTTCCTCGTCGAACTCGGACTGCTCGCTCTTGGTGAGCGGACGCAGCAGGTGGAGCACCCTGACCTTGCCGTCGTCGAGGTTCCAGAGCCCCTCCAACCAGCCGTCGACGACCAGGACCTTGGCCTGGGCGCCGTTCTCGCCCATCCAGGCGGTGCGCTTGTCCGGCTCGGTGATCCGGTCGCGCTTGGCGTGGGAGAGCCAGACGTTGTCGTAGTTGCCGAGCAGGCGCACCGGGCGCGGGCGCGTCCTCGTCGGCGATCGGTCCGTCAGGCACGTCGTAGAGCACCTTGCCGTCCTCGTCCTCGTGCTGCACGAGGTCGTCCATCGCCTTCACGACGGGCCCGAGCCGGGTCACCGCCGACCACGCGGTGACGTCGGCCGCGGTCGCCGGGCCGTAGGCACGCAGGTAGCGGCGCACGATCTCCTCGACGTCGGGCTCGACCAGCGGGCTGCCGACCCAGCGGTCGACGTGCTGGTAGACGACGCCGCCCGAGCCCTTCCAGGTGCCGCGCGGCGGGATCTGCGCCAGCGGCGCCACCGACCGGGCGAGCTGGCCGAGCTTGGTCGCGGGGTACGCCGGGAACCGCTCGGCCAGCGCGGCGCCGAGGTCGCGCTGCGGCATCGGCGCGTCGGCCAGGAGCTCAGCCACCGCCGCCGCGAACGCGTCCCGGTCGACCTCGCGGGCCTCGCCGATGCTCTGGCTGATCTTGATCTCCCGCTCGTGCACCGAGGCGGTGAACGGACGCAGCATCAGCGCGTCTTCCGGCACCAGCAGGTGCACGGTGCCGCGCATGGTCAGCAACCGGACCAGCGACTTCTCCTCGAGCCCGCGGGTGACGTCGTCCGGGTCGAGGTCGGTGAGCCGAGCGGCCAGCGAGAGGAACGGCGGCAGGTTCTCCTGCGCCTGGAGCCCGACCAGGTGGCGGCTCATCTCGGCGACGCCGCATCGGCACCCGCTCGAGCAGGTGCTGGCGCAGCAGCAGGGTGCGGTTGAGCCGCTGCCGAGAGAGTTTCACGTGCCAGTTCTACTCGACGGTGATCGTCTTCGTGTCCTCGCTCGGCCCGAAACCCTCGCCCCCGGACGGGTCGTCGGTCAGCGCGACGAACGTGTACTCACCGGGCGCCAGGTCAGAGACGTCGACCTCGGTCTCCCACGGGTAGAGCTTGTCCACCCAGCCCTCCGCGGTCGCGAAGCCCCTGCTGGACCACCTCGTCGCCCTGGCGGATCTCCCACGGCACGGTCGCCTCGAACGAGCTGGCCACGCCCGACGCCGTGAAGGTCCCGCTCACGGTCGCGCCCTCCTCGGGAGTGGTCACGCTGACCAGGTTGAGTACGTCGAGCGGGTCGGCGGCCTTCACGCCGCCAGACGTGTCGATGCCGAGCACGCTGGTCGGCTGGCCGTCGAACGTGACCGTGACCGGGCACGCGCTTCTGCAGGATGCCCTGCACCGTGTAGACCAGCGCCTGCAGGCCGATCTTGGCCTCGGCATCGGTCATGCCGGGCGGGCGTCCTGTGACTGTGTCGTCGGCGCAGCTCGACCTGGATCGGACTCGTCGTGCGTGACCTCGCCGAACGACGCGCCGCCCGGGAAGGGCGAGCGGTAGTCGCGGTCGAGCGTGTCGCCCGCCGCCAAGCAGGGCCAGCGCCTCGGCCATGGGGTTGTCGGACTCGACCTGCCGGAACTCGCGGAAGAGCACGGGTCCCCGTCGGGCCGTCGCCGACGAAGTAGATGGGCACGGTCACGGTGCCGGGCTCTCCGCCGCCGTCTCGGTCGACGTCGGGTCGGGCGTCGACGGGGTGTCCGTCGGCTCGGACGACGAGGAGTCGCTGGGGTCGGGTCGGGCGGTGTTCTTCGGGTCGTCATCGCCGCAGCCGGCGAGGACGAGAGCCGCGGCGGTGGCCGCGACGGTCCAGGGCGAGCGAACGAGAGCGAGGGGAAGTCATGGCGTCCATCCTTCTCTGGTCGGGGCTGGGGGTGGTGGACCTACTCGACGACGATGGTCCGCGTGTCGTACGTCGGGCCGGGGCCCTCGGTGCCACCGGTCGGGTCGTCGGTCAGCGCGACGAACGTGTAGGTGCCGGGCTCCAGGCTGGAGACGTCGATCTCGGCCTCCCAGGGCACAGGCTGTCCCTCCCAGCCCTCGGCCTGTGCGGAGTTCTGCAGCACGACGCTCTCGTTCGGTGCTGTCGCGGATCTGCCACGGCACGGTCGCCTCGAAGGAGCTGGCGACCCCCTTGCGCGGTGAACGAACCGCTGACGACCGCGCCTTCGGCCGGGTCGGAGATGCTGACCAGCGCCAGCACGTCGAGCTGGGGGCTCTCGGTGAGGGGCTCGGTGGTCTCCTCGCCGTAGACGTCTCGTTGGTCGGGTTGCCGTTGATCCGGAACTGCACGGGCAGCCGACCTCCTGCACCGCGCGCCTGCACGGTGTAGATCACCTGCTCGATGGCGAGCCCCGCCTCCGCCTTGGACATGCCCGCGGGCCGGTCGTGCAGCGACTCGTCGGCCAGGTCGACGTAGATGACGTCGCCCCGGACGCTGGCGCCGGCGAACGAGTCGGGCCCCCACGCAGTCGTGTAGTCGGGGTCGGCGGCGCCGCTCTCGATGAGGCTCGAGCGACGCCTCGAGCTTCGGGATGCTGGCATCCACGTTCGCGAACTCGCGGTAGAGCCGCGGACCGTACGGCGTCTCGCCGATGTAGTACGCCGGCACCGCCTGCGTCTCGATGGCGCTCGGTCGGGTCGGGGTCGGGGTCGGGGTCCGTGCCGTTGTCGTCCACGCCGAGGTTGCGTGACGACCGGCGAAGGTGGTGACCGCGGCGGCGGTGGCGAGCACGGCTCCGCCGGCGACGTACCAGCGCGGATCGCCGCTTCGGCGTGGCCGTGCGGGCCCGGATCTCGCTGAGCCGGTGCGCCGGCTCGACGTCGGAGACGGCGTCGGTCAGCAGCTCGCGGATCTGGTTGCCAGGAATGTTGCTGGTCACAGGTCTGCTCCATCCAGGAGTTCGCGCAGGGCGGCCGATCCGCGGGAGGCGTGGGCCTTCACGGAGCCGCGGCTGATGCCGAGGGTGTCGGCGATCTCGGTCTCGGACAGGTCGAGGTAGTAGCGGAGCGCGAGCACCTCGCGCTGACGTCGGGGGAGTGCGCGCAGCGCGTCGAGCACGGCGCCGCGGCGGTCGGTCGCGAGCGATGCCTCGTCGGCGCCGGGTGCGGGTGGCGGATCGGCCTCCCGCGCGGCATGACGTTGTACGACGGCGCGGTGCCGCAGCGACGAACGGCTCCGGTTGACCACCGCCTGGCGCAGGTAGGCCAGCGCCTTCTCGGGCTCGCGCAGCTTGCCCCAGCGGCCGTGCACCGCGACGAACGCGTCCTGCACGATCTCCTCGGCGGTGCCGGTGTCGCGCACCAGGAGCACGGAGAGCCGCACCAGCTGGGTCCAGTGGGCGGCGTACAGCTGCTCGACCGCCTCGTCGGCGGTCCAGCGTTCGCGGTTCAGCGCCGCTCCCGGGGAGCCGGCGGCCATTGCATGGACAGTCACGCTAGTAGCACGCACGACCGGGCGCGGTGCGGTTGACACGTTCAGCCCAGCGGTTCGGACTCCACGCCGAAGAACTCCTGGTACGCCGCGGCCCGCTCCCGGAACTCGCCCTCGTCGAGCCCGGTCTCGGCGAACGAGTAGCGCTTGAGGCTCCCGGCCTGGTCGCCCGGGTGCGCGGCCAGGAACGCCCGCATCCGCGACTCGGCCTCGGCGGTCAGCTCGAGCCCGATCTCGTCGTAGATCCTCGCGACGGCGCCGATCAGGTCGTGCCGGATGTCCTGGTAGCGGATGTCGACGACCTGGCCGGGCGCGAACAGCCCGTCGCGGCGAGCCTCGAGCGCCCGGTCGAGGCCGAGCAGGATGTCCTCGCCGTACTGCGCGGCCAGGGTGCTGACCTCGAACGAGTCGGTCGTCATCTCGCGCAGGCTCGCGCCGAGGGCGCTGATCGACGCGATCACCTTGAGCGGGTCGCGATGGTTCTGGATCACGATCGCGTCGGGGTACTCCGCGATCAGCGCCGGCAGGTTCCACAGGTGGGCCGGCGACTTGAGCAGCCACCGCTCCGAGTGGTGCTCGGACTGGAGGTGCTGGAGGAACTTGCGGTGATAGCGGTACGCCGGCGCCAGGTCCGCCTCGTGCAGCAGCCAGTGGTTGTAGCGCGGCACGTGGAACTGCAGGGAGTGCTGCATCGACCGGAAGTCGCCGGTGAAGATGCGGACGTCCTCCTGGGCCAGCCGGGCGCCGAGCTCGTGGAAGGCGGCGAAGCCGGGGATGAACGACTCGACCAGGTCGAAGCCGGCCTGGCACTCCTCGATCCGCGGGTCGGTCTCGTACGTCGCGGTCTGCGGCGCCGGCACCGGCCGCTCGATCTCCCAGCTCAGCGGCGCCCGGTTGGCGGGGTCCTGCGCCATCAGGTCGTGCAGGATCGTCGTGCCGGTGCGGGGCTGGCCGACGATCACGATCGGGCGGCGGATCTCCTGCTCGGCGACCGCCGGATGGCTCGCTCGCCAGCCCTCGATCCGGAGCCGGTTGGACAGGTCGGTGACGATGCCGTCCTCCGCCACGCCGACGCCGATCTCGTTGAGCTCGGCGCTCTCGGCCAGCGACTCGAGCAGGATGTCGAGGCCCTCCTGCCAGCTGTCCTCGCCGAAGTCGTCGAGCCCGGTCGCCTCTGTCGCGGCAGCGACCAGGCGGTCGCGTCGGGCGGTGGTGCTCTCGATGACGGTCATGGGTCTCACTTCGGATGGCTGGCGAATAATACGGAGTCTCAGGTTGGGGTGTCCACGCAAACCGACGTGCGAGGATCACCCTCGGGAGGAGAACGATGGACGACTGCCTGTTCTGCAAGATCGTCGCCGGCGACATACCGGCCGAGGTCGTGCACTCGACCGAGCGGACCGTGGCGTTCCGCGACGTCAACCCCCAGGCGCCGCTGCACGTGCTGGTGGTGCCGAAGCAGCACTTCGCCAACGCCGCGGAGCTGGCCGCCGGTGACCCGGCTGCCTCCGCCGAGCTGCTCACCGCCGCCGCTGCGGTGGCCACCGCCGAGGGCTACGACGACTACCGGCTGGTCTTCAACACCGGTGCCGGCGTGGGGCAGAGCGTGTTCCACACCCATGTGCACGTGCTGGCCGGTCGGCCGATGTCGTGGCCGCCGGGATGAGGAACGCAAGGCTGCTCGCGCCGCTCGCCGCGGCGCGCTGCTGCTGGCCGGCTGCGGCGGCAACGACGATCCCGAGGCGGCCGGCCGCGCCGGAGCCCGAGCGCCGAGCACGACGGCGGTCGCGGAGCAGCTCCGGAGGCCGGACCACTCGGACCACCCGGACGTGAAGCCCGGCAAGCTGCTGCCGCTGCGCAAGGGCGAGGACCGGCTCACGCTGACCATGCCCGAGAGCTACACCCCGTCGCCTCCGACCGGCGTCGGCACCGACGACTACCGCTGCTTCCTGCTCGACCCGAAGCTCGGTGACGACAGCTTCCTCACCGGCACCAACGTCGTGCCGGGCAATCCGAACGTCGTGCACCACGTGATCCTGTTCCGGGTCACCCCGGACCAGGTGGCCGACGCCGAGCGCCTCGACGCCGAGAGCGACGACCTCGGCTGGACCTGCTTCGGCGGCACCGGCCTCCCCGGCGACTTCGGCAACGTCGACGACGCCAACTGGCTCGGCGCCTGGGCACCCGGCGGCAAGGAGACGATGACCAGCCCGGGCTACGGCGTCGACCTGCCGCAGCGGCTCGCGGATCGTGATGCAGGTGCACTACAACCTGCTGGCCGGCCAGGAGGCCGACATGAGCTCGACCCAGATCCGGGTGACGCCCAAGCGCGACGACATCACGCCGCTGCACACCTGGCTGCTGCCCGCTCCCGTCGAGCTGCCGTGCCGGCCGGCCCATGACGACGGACCGCTGTGCGACCGGGCCGCCGCGGTCGCGGACCTGAAGGCCCGCGTGGGCCAGGGCCCCGGCAGCAGCGCCGACCTCCTCCACCTGCTCTGCCGGACGCCGGTCAGTCCGTCGGAGACGACCTCCTGCGCCCGCCGAGTCGGCCGGCCGATGACCATCCTGGGCGTGGCCGGCCACATGCACCTGCTCGGCCGCCAGATCAAGATCGAGATCAATCCGGACACTCCCGAGGCGAGGACCGTGCTCGACATCAAGGTCTGGGACTTCGACAACCAGGGCTCGCGTCCGATCAAGCCGGTCGACCTCGAGCCCGGCGAGACGGTCAAGGTCACCTGCAAGCACGTCCAGTGGCTGCGCGACCTGCTGCCGTCGTTCGAGGGCCAGCAGGAGAAGTACGTCGTCTGGGGCGAGGGCACCACCGACGAGATGTGCCTCGGGCTGCTCTCGGTCGCCTACCGGTGACGGTCGGCCCGGTCAGGCACCCAGCGCCAACCGGGCCAGGCGCAGGACGTAGAACACGACCGGCATCCCGAAGACGAAGAGCAGCAGCCACGCGGTGATCCGGTGCTTGGCCTTCGTGCCGTCGAGCCGGCCGGCGAAGTCGAGCAGGGCGCCGTCGGGCACCATCGCGGTCAGCCCCATGGCTCGCGCGTCCGGCGGGAGATGCTGTCCGGCGAACCACGATGGCGGGGCGTCGGGGTCCTCCGGCCCGAAGTCCTCGTCGTACTCGTCCCGCTGCATGGCGCAACCGTACGCGCCTGTGGAGGCCGAGCCCGTGGCCATTACTCGGTGGGCCTCTCGGGGGTGGCTCCCGTAAAGTGGTGCCGTCCAGACGGCAACTCGAGAAAGCACCCATGACCGACAGCAACCATCAAGGGGAGACCTCCCCGGCCCGTGCCCGCACCAAGCACGTCGTGGTCGTCCCCAACAGCGTCAACATGGTGAGTCTGCTCGGTCCTGGCGACGAGCACCTCGGCCTGATCGAGCGCAGCTTCGATGCCGAGATCCATGTCCGCGGCAACCGGATCAGCATGCACGGCGAGCCCGGCGAGATCGCGCTGGTCGAGCGGCTGCTCGACGAGCTGGTGGCGATCATCCGCACCGGTCAGGGCGTCACGTCCGAGACCGTCGAGCGGGTGCTGAACATGCTGCGCGCCGACACCACCGAGCGACCGGCCGACGTACTCTCCCTCAACATCCTGAGCAACCGCGGTCGGTCGATCCGGCCGAAGACGCTCAACCAGAAGCGCTACGTCGACTCCATCGACAAGCACACGATCACGTTCGGTATCGGCCCGGCCGGCACCGGCAAGACCTATCTGGCGATGGCGAAGGCCGTGCAGGCGCTGCAGTCGAAGAGCGTCAACCGGATCATCCTCACCCGCCCCGCGGTGGAGGCTGGTGAGCGTCTCGGCTACCTGCCCGGCACCCTGAGCGAGAAGATCGACCCCTACCTGCGGCCGCTCTACGACGCGCTGCACGACATGGTCGACCCGGAGTCGATCCCCAAGCTGCTGGCCGCCGGCACCATCGAGGTCGCTCCGCTGGCGTTCATGCGCGGGCGCTCGCTCAACGACTCGTTCATCATCCTCGACGAGGCGCAGAACACCTCGCCGGAGCAGATGAAGATGTTCCTCACCCGGCTCGGCTTCGGCTCCAAGATCGTGGTGACCGGCGACGTGACCCAGGTCGACCTACCCAACGGCACCCAGTCGGGGCTTCGGGTGATCCAGGGCATCCTCGACGACGTCGACGACATCTCGTTCCAGCTGCTCACGTCCCACGACGTGGTGCGGCACCGACTCGTCGGGAAGATCGTTGCGGCGTACGAGGAGTTCGACGCCCAGGGCGGTCTCCAGTCCGCGAAGTCGGCACACCCGTCGAACTCGCCCGGTGGCCCGCGCAGAGACCGCTGATGAGCATCGAGGTGCTCAACGAGTCGGGCTACGAGCTCGATGTGAAGCGGCTGGCCGTGCTCAGCCGGTTCGTGATGGACAAGCTCCGCGTGCACCCGATGGCCGAGCTGTGCATCAAGGCGGTCGACGAGGACACCATCGCCCAGCTCAACCAGCAGTGGATGGAGAAGGAGGGTCCGACCGACGTGCTCGCCTTCCCGATGGACGAGCTGCGGCCCGGCCTGGTCACCGAGGACCCCGAAGAGGGCGTGCTCGGCGACCTGGTCCTGTGCCCGTCCGTCGCCGAGCGCCAGGGCGAGACCGCCGGCCACGGCACCAACGCCGAGATCGAGCTGCTGACCGTGCACGGCATCCTGCATCTCCTCGGCTACGACCACGCCGAGCCCGACGAGCACAAAGAGATGTTCGGGTTGCAGGACCAGCTGCTGGGAGAGTGGCGGAGCTCGGTCGGCCCGACCCGGAATGAGTGACTTCTGGCTGCTGGTCACCGCGGCCGTCCTCGTCGTCCTCGCCGGTCTGTTCACGGCTGCCGACGCCGCCCTCGGCGGCTTCTCCAGGGCCCGCGCCACCGAGCTGGCAGCGGATGGACGCGCCGGCTCCCAGCGACTCGTGGCCCTGCTCGAGGACGCTCCGCGCTACCTGAACACAGCTCTCTTCCTCCGGCTGCTCTGCGAGATCTCGGCGATCGTGCTGGTCACCCTCCAGATCGACGAGGCCGTCGACGGATCGTGGTGGGTCAGCGTCCTGACCGCGATCGGCGTGATGCTGGTGGTCTCGTTCGTGATGATCGGGGTCGCGCCCCGAACGCTCGGCCGGCAGCACTCCGAGTCCGTCGCCCTGCTGTCCGCGGGGCCGCTCGCGGTGTTCACCTCGGTGCTCGGACCCCTGCCCCGCCTGCTGATCCTGGTCGGTAACGCGATCACGCCGGGCCGCGGTTTCCGCGAGGGCCCGTTCTCGACCGAGACCGAGCTGCGCGAGATGGTCGACATCGCCGAGGCGTCGGCGCTGATCGAGTCGGGCGAGCGGAAGATGATCCACTCCGTCTTCGAGCTCGGCGACACCACGGTGCGCGAGGTGATGGTGCCGCGCAACGACGTGGTGTTCATCGAGCACTACAAGAACCTCCGGCAGACGCTCTCGCTGTTCCTGCGCTCCGGCTTCTCGCGGGTGCCGGTGATCGGCGAGAACCTCGACGACATCCGCGGCGTCGCCTACCTCAAGGACATCGTGCGCCGCGACTTCGAGGCGCCCGGGGCCGAGCTGACGCAGCGGATCGAGGAGGTCATGCGGCCGGTGCACTGGGTGCCCGAGTCGAAGCCGGTCGATGCCCTGCTCTCGGAGATGCAGACCCGTCGTCAGCACATCGCCATCGTCGTCGACGAGTACGGCGGCACGGCCGGCCTGGCGACCATCGAGGATCTCCTGGAAGAGATCGTCGGTGAGATCACCGACGAGTACGACGCGGAGGAGGTCGAGGTCGAGCAGCTCCCCGATGGTTCGGTGCGAGTCTCCTCGCGCTACCCGATCGACGACCTCGACGAGCTGTTCGGCTTCGATGTCGAGGAGGAGGACATCGACAGCGTCGGCGGCCTGATGGCCAAGCACCTCGGGCTGGTGCCGATCCCCGGCTCGAGCGTCGACGCCCATGGTCTGCGCTTCGTCGCCGAGGAGACGGCTGGTCGCCGCAACAAGATCGGCACCATCCTGATCCGCCGGATCGACCCGGCCGAGGATGCGGCCGATGCCGAGATGGAGGCAGCACGTGAGTGAGCTCTCGAGCGAGGACGCGAAGCTGGTCACCCTGGCCCGCGCCACCCGGGCCCGCACCGGCGCTGCCGAGGGCGCCGCCGTGCGCGACGCCGATGGCCGCACCTACGCCGCGGCCACCGTCGACCTGCCATCGCTGCAGCTCTCCGCGCTCCAGGTGTGCGTCGCCATGGCCGTCGCCTCGGGGTCCAAGGGGCTGCAGGCGGCCGTGCTGCTGGGCGAGGCCGGTGACCTCACCGAGCCGGATCGTGGCGCGCTGGCGGACCTCGGCGGGCCGGGTGTCGTCGTACATCTCGGCGACCAGCGAGGCACCGTGAGCACCTCTACGACCACCTGAAACATCGCCGACTTGCGGCAGGAGTACGTTGATCCACGTGGCTTTCGGGAGTGACGTCACCGGCGGTTGGACTGCGCACGAAGGCGCGGTGGAGCGGCTGCGCGCGTCGTACGCCTCCATCCCCGCGGGGGAGCCGGTCCGGCTCGCCAAGCGGACCACCAACCTGTTCCGGCCGCGCGCGGCGACGTCTGCGCCGGGTCTCGATGTCTCCGGGCTCAACGGAGTCATCGAGGTGGACGCGACGGCCCGCACTGCCGATGTGCAGGGCATGTGCACCTACGAGGACCTCGTCGACGCGACCCTGCCCCACGGGCTGATCCCGCTGGTGGTGCCGCAGTTGCGGACGATCACGCTCGGCGGTGCGGTGACCGGCCTCGGGATCGAGTCGACCAGCTTCCGCAGCGGCCTGCCGCATGAGTCGGTGCTCGAGATGGATGTGTTCACCGGCGCCGGCGGGGTGGTCACCACGCGCCCCGGCGATGACCTGTTCGACGCCTTTCCGAACTCCTACGGCTCGCTCGGCTACGCGACGAGGCTGCGGATCGCGCTGGAGCCGGTGCCGTCGCACGTCTCGCTGCGTCATGTCCGCTTCGACGACCTCGGCCTGCTGTCCAAGACCATTGCCCGGATCGTCGAGTCGGGCGAGCACGAGGGCCAGCGGGTCGACGGGATCGACGGCGTCGCGTTCGAGCCCGGCGAGTACTACCTGACCCTCGCCCAGTGGATCGACTCCACCGGCGGTCGACCCTCCGACTACACGCGGCAGCAGATCTACTACCGCTCGATCCGCGAGCGCGAGACCGACCTGCTGACCATCTACGACTACCTGTGGCGCTGGGACACCGACTGGTTCTGGTGCTCGGGCGCGTTCGGTGCGCAGCACCCGGTGGCTCGCAGGCTCTGGCCGCGGAGCCGCCGCCGCTCGGACGTCTACATGAAGCTGCTCGGCCTGGACCGGAGGTTCGGCATCGCCGACCGGCTCGACCGCCGGGCCGGCCGCCCGCAGCGCGAGCGCGTGATCCAGGACGTCGAGGTGCCGGTGGACCGGCTGCCGGATTTCCTGGAGTGGTTCGACGCCCAGGTCGGCATGCGCCCGGTGTGGCTGTGCCCGCTCGTTGCGAAACGCGACTGGCCGACCTATCCCCTCGACCCCGACGCCACCTACGTCAACGTCGGTTTCTGGGGCACCGTGCACGTAGGCCCCGACGCTCCCAACGCCCCCCGCAACCGAGCGATCGAGGCGAAGGTGCACGAGCTGGGTGGACACAAGTCCCTCTACTCCGAGGCCTTCTACGACCGCCAGACCTTCGACGAGCTCTACGACGTCGCCCACCTGACCGAGGTGAAGGCGCGCTACGACCCCGACCACCGACTCACCAACCTCTATGACAAGGCGGTGCGACAACGATGAAGATCGCCGAGGCGATTGCCGACCTGCTGCGCGACGAGCTCCCCGTTTACTTCACGGCCTACGACGGCAGCTCGACCGGACCGCCCGACGCCGACATCCGGATGGAGCTGGCCACCCCGCGCGGCCTGTCCTACATGCTCACCGCGCCCGGCGACCTCGGCATGGCGCGCGCCTATGTGGCCGGCGACCTGATCCTGCACGGCGTACACCCAGGCAATCCCTACGAGGCAATGGTGCTGCTCAAGGACCACCTCGACTTCCGCACGCCATCGGCGGCCGAGATGGTCGCTCTGGTGCGGGGCCTGGGCGGCGTGAGCATCCTCAAGCCGCCGCCACCGCCGCCCCAGGAGCACCTGCCGCGCTGGCGCCGGGCGATGGAGGGGCTGCGGCACTCGATGGCACGCGACGCCGAGGCGATCCACCACCACTACGACGTGTCCAACGAGTTCTATCGCCACGTGCTCGGCCCCTCGATGGCTTATACCTGCGCGGTCTACCCGAAGGACAGCGCCAGCCTCGAGGAGGCGCAGTACGAGAAGTTCGACCTGGTGGCGCGCAAGCTGGACCTCCAGCCCGGGCAGCGACTGCTCGACGTCGGCTGTGGCTGGGGCGGCATGGTCCGCCACGCGGCCAAGGAGTACGGCGTCAAGGCGCTCGGCGTGACCCTGTCGAGGCAGCAGGCGTCATGGGGCAAGGAGGCCATCGACCGCGACGGCCTGGGCGACGTCGCGGAGGTACGACACCTCGACTACCGCGAGGTGCTCGAGACCGGGTTCGACGCGATCAGCTCGATCGGGCTGACCGAGCACATCGGGGTGCGCAACTACCCGTCGTACTTCGGGTTCCTGCGAGATCACCTGCGCCCCGAGGGCCGGCTGCTCAACCACTCGATCACCCGCCACCACAACCGGCGCGAGGAGACGGGGCCCTTCATCGACCGTTACGTGTTCCCCGACGGGGAGCTGATCGGCTCGGGGACCCACATCACCGAGGCCCAGAACGCCGGGCTCGAGGTGATGCACAGCGAGAACCTGCGCCACCACTACGCGAAGACGCTGCACGCCTGGAACGACAACCTGGTCGCCAACTGGGCCGCCTGCGTCGACGAGGTCGGCATCGGCACCGCACGGGTCTGGGGCCTCTACATGGCGGTCTCGCGGATCGGGTTCGAGCAGAACAACATCCAGCTGCACCAGGTGTTGGCCGTGCGCACCGGCGACGACGGCGCCAACGGATTCCCCCTGCGACCGACCTGGTGACTACGCTCGGCCGGTGAGCACCGCGGCCCGGCAGTACACCCCTCAGGTGCTGCGGCGTGCCCAGATTTCGGACCACTTGGTGCGGCTCGTGCTCGGCGGGGCTGGGCTCACCGGCTTTGAGTCGACCGGCGTGCCCGACGAGTGGGTCGGGCTGATCGTGCCGGGGCAGTTCCAGAGTCGCTACTACACCGTTCGCTCCTGGGCCGACGGCGAGCTGACCCTCGACGTGGTCATCCACGAGGAGGGCCTGGTGACCGAGTGGGCGGCGCGCGACTGCGTCGGCGACGCCGTCACCATCACCGAGCCGAAGGGCTCGTTCGCGATGCCGCAGGATGCCGGGTGGCTGATCCTGCTGGGCGACCTGACCGCGATGCCGGCGATGGCCCGGATCGTCGAGACCGTCCGGGCGCCGACCCGGGTCTGGGCCGAGGTGCCCGACGACCTCGCGCCGTACCTGCCGGCCGGCACGGACGTGACCTGGCTCGAGCACCCTGGCGACGGTCGCAGCCAGCTGGCCGACGTCGTCGGCGAGATCGAGTGGCCCGAGGGTGACGGCTACTTCTGGATGGCCGGCGAGTCCGCGCAGATGCGCGCGATCCGCAAGCACCTGATGCGCGAGCGCAAGCTCCCCAGTGCGGCGTACGACGTCATGGGCTACTGGCGCGCGGGTGCGCAACGCCAGCCTCGTGCGGTCGACCCGGGTCCGATCTACCGCGCCGGCAGAGCGGCAGGCAAGACTGACGACCAGATCTGGGCCGAGTACGACGACGCTGGTTCCTCGAATGGGAGATGACGTGACGTTGGGCGTGCGAAGGGTGCGTGCATCACAAGGCGGCGGAGCGCCGGACTGGCAGCGTCAATTCAAGCGATCGCCAACGTCGCGAGGTGGGTGCCATGCGTGCGCGAAGCGCACGCCATCTCTCGTTCGAGGGACCTGGAACCTATGAGCGAGACCGAGCACAGGAGTGGGTTCGCGTCGTTCGTCGGCCGCCCCAACGCCGGCAAGTCCACCCTGACCAACGCCCTGGTGGGCTCCAAGGTGGTGATCACCAGCTCCAAGCCGCAGACCACCCGCACCGTCGTCCGCGGCATCGTGCACCGGCCCGATGCGCAGCTGATCCTGGTCGACACGCCAGGCCTGCACCGGCCGCGCACCCTGCTCGGGGAGCGGCTCAACGACCTGGTGAAGACGACCCTTGCTGAGGTCGACATCGTCTGTGTGTGTCTCCCGGCCAACGAGAAGGTCGGCCCGGGTGACCGGTTCATCGTCACCGAGATGGCGAAGATCAAGCGGACCACGAAGGTCGCCATCGCGACCAAGACCGACCTGGCGACGCCCGAGCAGATCGGGCAGCACCTCCTCGACATCCAGAAGCTCGCCGGTGAGGTCGGCATCGAGTGGGCGGAGATCGTGCCCGTCTCGGCCCATGCGGGCGACCAGGTGAAGCTGCTCGAGGACCTGCTGGTCGGCATGCTCCCCGAAGGGCCGCAGCTCTACCCCGACGGCGACCTCAGCGACGCGCCCGAGGAGATCATCGTCGCCGAGCTGATTCGCGAGGCTGCCCTGGAGGGGGTGCGCGACGAGCTGCCCCACTCCATCGCCGTCGTCGTCGAAGAGATGGGGATGCGCGAAGGGCGCGACGCCGACCGGCCGCTGCTCGACATCCACGCGAACCTCTACGTCGAACGCGACTCCCAGAAGGGGATCATGATCGGCCATAAGGGTGCCCGGCTGCGCGAGGTCGGCACCGCGGCCCGCAAGCAGATCGAGGCCCTGCTCGGCACCCCTGTCTACCTTGACCTGCACATCAAGATCGCCAAGGACTGGCAGCGCGACCCCAAGCAGCTCCGCAAGCTCGGCTTCTAGCGCGAGTCGGCACAAACTCCGCCCTGAAATCGGCCGAGTCGGCGCTTCGGCCCGGACGTTGCGCCGACTCGGCGTTTAGTCCGGAGCCCAGCAGCGCCCGAAGGTCTGCCCGCGTTCCCACTGTTCCTTGGTCGGCCACTCGTAGCCCCACTCGTAGTCGAGGGCGTCGTCGGCGACGCCTGCGCCGGCGTCCTCGCAGGGCGTCTGGCCACGGGAACGGACGGCGTCCACCCCCGGGTAGGGACCAGGCTGGAGGTCGACGACCGCGATCGCGCGCCAGGTGTGCTGCTCGCTGCAGATGACTCTTTCGAAGGCCGGGTCGTCGGGTGCGGTGGTGCCGCACATGCCGAAGCGTTCGCGCCCGTCAGGGGTCGCGAGTACGCCGGTCAGGCGGCCGTGCAGCGGAGCGAGCCGGTCGTCTCCGGCCACCGCGATGACATCGCACCGGAACCACTCGGCGCCCTCGTCGGACTCCTCGACAGTCGGCGTGAACCACACGGCCCGGAGCATGCTGAGCCGCTGCGCCTCGGTCGAGCCGCCCGCGAACTCCGCGAACTTCTGCGGGCAGGTGGCCGCCACCCGGTCCTGCACACGCTGGGAGTCGACGGCCAGGAGGTGGCCGCCGGCCAGGTTGTCGAGGCGGCCGACGTCGAAGGTCATCGAGGTGTGGTGCTCCGAGCAGTCGACGGGGGCCAGGTCGGCCGTGGGCGCGACCGCCTGCTCGACCGTGAGCAGGTGACACGCGCGGTCCTTTGGGAACGGCGCCTCGGTCGCGGTCGTGGGTGAAGGACGGACTGTTGAGGAGGGCGCCTCAGCCTCCGGCTCCTCGTCACCAGAGCAGCCGGCGACGGCGAGCAGGACCAGGCCAGCCGCCGCTGCGAGCGCGAGCCGACGCATCAGTCCGCCGTCTTCGCCCAGCACACCGAGCGGCGGTTGCCGGCCTGCCACTCGGCCTCGTGGAACCAGGTGTAGGCGTAGTCGTAGTCGACCGGGTAGTTCAGCCAGGCCCCGACCGAGTCGGAGCAGAAGTCGCGGGTGGTCACCTCGACCTGGCGATCACCGGGATAGTCGTCCTCTTCGTCCCCGACCTTGATCGTGGTCACGGCCCGCCAGTCGTGGCTCGCCGAGCAGGGGATCTTCGGCGATCCCGCCACCGTCTCGCCCGCGACGCACACCATCCACTCGTCCTTGGGCCGCCCCTGGAGCAGGCCCTCGGCGGTCTCGGGCAGCTCGGCGTACTCCTGGCTCTGCTCGCCGCCGCCCACGATGTCGCAGCGGTACCACCGGGCGCCCTTGTCCCACGCCTTCTCCGACGGCCGGAACCACGCCCAGCTGACCACGGTGCGCATCACCAAGCTCTCGTCGGCGCCGAGGAACTTCTGGAACTTGGTGGAGCAGGTCCTGTAGGCGAACTCGCCCATGGCATCCGCGTCGTAGTCGACGTCTTCGAGAGTCTCCGGCAGCCCACCGACCGCAAAGGTCTGAGCGGTGTGTTTCTCGGAGCAGGCGACGGTCTTCGTTGCGTTGCTCGGCTGAGCGACGTCTTCCGGCGCCAGGAGGCGGCAGGCACCGAGCTCGGGTGTCTCTACGGCGTCGACCTGATCGAGATCGACGTTGCCGCCGCCGTCCTCCCCACAAGCCGTCACGAGGGTGAGGGCAGCGAGCAGCGCCGCGTTTCCCCACCTGAGCATTGCTCGATCGTACGGCGGGCTCAGCTCAGCAATGCCGCCAACGTCCCGCCCAGGTCGTACGCCGCCCGCTCGTGCTCCACCGTCACGTCGCCGATCACCTCGAGCACCTCGGCGGACTGCACCCACGGCAGCGCCTGGACGATCGACCGCACCGAGCGCACGGCCCCGGTCGTGTCGTAGCGTCCGTGCACCCACAATCCGTACGGTTTCTTCCCACCCTCGGTCGCTCCGGCCGAGCCATCCTCGGCCAGCGCCCCGCCCGCCTCGAGGAAGATCGTGTCGAAGAAATGCTTCAGCGCCCCGCTCATGTAACCGAAGTTGGCGGTGGTGCCGAGCAGGTAGCCGTCGGCTGCCAGCACGTCGTCCGCGCCGGCCTCCAGCGCCGCCTTGACGACCACCTCGACACCATCGATCTCGTCGTCGTTGGCCCCGGCAACGACCTGGTCCGTGAGTGCCCGGACGGTCGGCGTGGGGGAGTGGTGGACGATCAGGAGCCGGGGCACCGGCCGAGGTTATCGGCCGTCTGAGGTAGGGCTAGCCCGACAACGAAGTGTCGCGCTGGCAGCAACGACTTCTGAAGCCGGCCGCAGAAGGCTTGAGCCATGACCACGAACCCCTTGACCCGGATCCCCATGCGCGCCGCCAGATGGAGCGCAACCCACCCCTGGCGGGCCCTGGCGGCCTGGCTCGCCTTCGTCGCCGTGGCCGTCGCCCTGGCCATGGCGGTGCCCACCGCGGAGACCACTGACGCCGACTACCAGCAGGGAGAGTCGGGCCGCGCCGAGACGATGATGACCGACGCCGGCCTCGTCGACGTCGACTCCGAGAACGTCCTGATCACCTCCCACGACGCCAACCAGCCCGACCGGGCCGAGGCGACCCAGGCGGCCCAGGACCTGACCGCGCTGATGGGCCATAGCGAGGGTGTCGCTTCGGTCAGCGAGCCACAGTGGAGCCCCGACGGCTCCGCGCTGTTGATCGCCATCCAGCTCGCGAAGGACCAAGACGACGTCGCGGACCTGCTCGCGAACACGAAGGAGATCCAGGCCGACTACCCGACCCTCGAGGTCCGGCAGGTCGGCGACGTCAGCCTCGATGAGGCCATCGACGAGCGCGTGGGCGAGGACCTCTCGTCCGCGGAGGGCATCAGCGTCCCCGTGACCCTCATCCTGATGTTGCTCGCGTTCGGCGCCCTGATCGCCGCCGGCCTCCCCGTGCTGCTGGCCGTATCGAGCGTGGCCGCCACCATCGGCGTACTCGCCCCGCTGTCGCACCTTGTGCACGCGGAGTCGACGGTCACCAGCATGATCGTCCTGATCGGCATGGCCGTCGGCGTCGACTACTCGCTGTTCTACCTCAAGCGTGAGCGTGAGGAACGAGAGGCCGGACGCACCACTCGGGACGCCGTCGAGATCGCCGCGCAGACCTCCGGCCACTCGATCCTCGTCTCCGGAGCCGCCGTCATCGCCGCCCTGTCCGGGCTCTTCCTGATGAGCGACGCGACGTTCAACTCGCTCGCGGTCGGCTCGATCCTGGTGGTCGGTGTTGCCGTGCTCGGATCCATCACGGTCCTGCCTGCTCTGCTGATGCTCCTGGGCCGCTGGGTCGACCGGCCCCGGGTCCCGCTGCTGTGGAGGCTCAACCGACGCGTCGGTCGCGGCGGTGTCAGCTCGCGGCTGCTGCGCCCGGTCGTGAAGCACCCCGTGGCTGCCCTGGTCGGCTCTGGCGTCGTGATGGTGCTCCTGGCGGCGCCGGCCCTGGGCCTGCGCATGCACAGCGGCAACATCGACACCCTGCCGGCCAGCATCACCGAGGTGCAGACCCTGCGTGACCTGCAGCAGGCGTTCCCGGTGGAGGGTGCCTCGGCAACCGTGGTCGTCAGGAGTGACGCGGCCGACGCGGAGTCCGCAAGCCAGGCGCTGAGGACCCTCGAGACAGAGGCCGTCGCCACCGGTGACTTCGTCGCGAGTGACGACCAGATCCGGACGTCGAAGGACGGGACCACGGCGTCCTTGCGCCTGGCCATGCCCTACGAGGAGTCCGACGAGCGCGTCGACGACGCCCTGCGCGATCTGCGGGACAACCTGGCGCCGGCCGCGCTCTCGTCCCTCGATGAGTACGCCGTCGGGGGAGGCGCGGCGGAGAGCCTCGACAACTCCGACATGCTGTCCGAGCGGTTGCCGATCGTGGTGGGTTTCGTCCTGCTGCTGACGCTGCTGATCATGGCGGTGACGTTCCGGAGCATCCCGATCGCGATCGTCTCGACCCTGCTCAACCTCGGCTCGGTCGGCGTCGCGTTCGGACTGTTGGCGCTGGTGTTCCAGCACGGCTGGGGTGAGGGGCTGCTCGACTTCACCAATCCGGGCTTCGTGATCGACTGGATCCCGGTGTTCGTGCTAGTGGTGCTGGTGGGGCTCTCGATGGACTACCACGTGTTCGTGGTCAGCCGGATCCGGGAGCACGTCCTGGCCGGCAGGACCACCCGCGAGGCGGTCGAGGTCGCGGTCCGCGACACCGCCGGGGTGATCACCTCCGCAGCCGCGGTGATGATCTCGGTGTTCGCGATCTTCGCGACGCTGAGCATGCTGGAGATGAAGATGATGGGCGTCGGCTTGTCGGTCGCGATCCTCTTCGACGCCACGCTCGTGCGGCTGGTCATGCTGCCCGCGATCCTGGTGCTCCTGGGCGAGCGCGCCTGGTGGCCCGTGCGGCCGAGGCGAGCGTCGCGGCACCTGCCCGCGGAGCGGCCGGTCGACGAGGCGGCGTACGAGCTGGTGCGCTGAGCCAACGCAGGGGCCGGCGGGACCCCAGCGGGTCCCGCCGGCCTGCGCTACGCTGAGGACGTCATGATGCGCCAGCTTCTCCTTCGCTGCCGCAGCGAGGTCTGAACAGTCGGACCCCCTCGCTGCGGAGAGTGTGCTGCGCGACCGGCGCCCCAGCTACCAGCCGAGGACCCTCATGACCACTCAGATTCCGGGCCAGAAGCCCAGCGGTATGCCGTTCCAGCGCTACCGCGCCTTCCCTCCGATCGACCTGCCCGACCGCACCTGGCCGGGCCGCACCATCACCGAAGCCCCCCGGTGGCTGTCCACCGACCTGCGTGACGGCAACCAGGCACTCATCGACCCGATGAGCCCGGCCCGCAAGATGAAGATGTTCGAGCTCCTGGTCCGGATGGGCTACAAGGAGATCGAGGTCGGCTTCCCGGCCGCCAGCGAGGCCGACTTCTCGTTCGTACGCCAGCTGATCGAGAGCGAGCGGATCCCCGACGACGTCACCATCTCCGTGCTGACCCAGGCCCGCGAGGACCTGATCGAGCGCAGCGTGCAGTCACTCGTCGGCGTACCGCGGGCCAACATCCACCTTTACAACGCGCTGGCTCCGCTCTTCCGCCGCGTGGTCTTCCACGCGAGCAAGGACGAGATCAAGGACATCGCGACCCGCGGCACCGGCATCGTCATGAAGAACATCGAGAGCTACCTCGATGCAACGGTGATCGGCTACGAGTACAGCCCCGAGATCTTCACGTCGACCGAGCTGCCGTTCTCGCTCGAGGTCTGCGAGGCGGTCTCGGATGTCTGGCAGCCCGAAGACGGCCGCGAGATCATCCTCAACCTGCCGGCGACGGTCGAGTCGGCCACGCCCAACGTCTACGCCGACCAGATCGAGTGGTTCTCGCGCCAGCTGACCCGGCGCGAGAACACCGTGATCAGCCTGCACCCGCACAACGACCGCGGCTCGGCAGTCGCCGCCACCGAGCTGGCGATGATGGCGGGGGCCGACCGGGTCGAGGGTTGCCTGTTCGGCCACGGCGAGCGCACCGGCAACGTCTGCCTGGTCACCCTGGGCATGAACCTGTTCAGCCAGGGCATCGACCCGATGATCGACTTCAGCGACATCGACGAGATCCGGCGCACGGTCGAGTACTGCACGCAGCTGCCCGTGCACCCGCGCCACCCCTACGCCGGCGACCTGGTCTACACGGCCTTCTCCGGGTCCCACCAGGACGCGATCAAGAAGGGACTGGAGGACCTCGACACGCAAGCCGCCGAGCAGGGCGTTCCCGTCGCCCAGCTGCCGTGGGAGGCGCCGTACCTCCCCATCGACCCGAAGGACGTCGGCCGCACCTACGAGGCCGTGATCCGGGTCAACAGCCAGTCCGGCAAGGGCGGCGTTGCCTACATCCTCAAGGCCGAGCACAAGCTCGACCTGCCGCGGCGGGCGCAGATCGAGTTCAGCCGGACGATCCAGGAGCTGACCGACTCCGACGGGGGCGAGGTCACGCCCGAGGCCATCTGGACGGCGTTCCGGGCGGAGTACCTCGACCGCGAGACGCCGCTCAAGCTCAACTCCGTGCACACCAGCTCGGCGGCGGGCGAGAAGGACCAGCTCTCCGTCAACGTCTATGTCGACGGGCAGCTCGAGACTCTTCAGGGTGAGGGCAACGGGCCGATCGCCGCGTTCGTCAACGCGATCAACGAGCTGCCGCAGGCCAGAGATGGACACTGGGACGTGCGAGTCCTCGACTACGCCGAGCACGCGCTCAGCTCCGGCGGCGACGCCACGGCAGCGGCGTACGTCGAGTGCGCGGTCGGTGACGAGATCCTCTGGGGCGTCGGCCTGGATGCCAACATCGTCACCGCCTCGCTGAAGGCCGTGATCTCCGCGGTCAACCGTTCTCGCGGCTGAGTTGGCTACTCTCGCCCCATGCTCGTCTCCGAACGCATCGGCCAGTTCTTTCTCGAGAGCGAGAGCGGCCGAGACCGACTCGAGTACACCGAGTACGGCGCGGGCGACCACTGGGTAGTCCTGATCCACGGCCAGCTGATGCCCCGGCGCATGCAGCAGCCGCTGGCGCGCTACCTGGCTGGTGAAGGTCTCCACGTGATCACCGTCGACCTGCTCGGCCACGGTCGCTCGGATCGGCCCGCCGATCCCTTGGTCTACTCGATGACGGCCTTCGGCGAGCAGGTGATCGCCCTGCTCGACCACCTCGGCGCTCCCCAGGCCGTGATCGGTGGGACCTCCCTCGGAGCCAACGTCTCCCTCGAGGTCGCCGCGATCGCGCCTGAGCGGGTGCGCGGGATGATCCTCGAGATGCCCGTGCTCGACAACGCCGTTGAGGCCGGCATCCTCGCGTTCGCGCCGCTGATGTTCGCCGCCCGGTTCCTGCCGTTCACGGTCAACGGCGTACGCCTGTTCACCCGCCCGATCCCGCGGGGAGTCGTGCCGTTCTGGGCCGGGATCATCCTCGACACCCTCGACCAGCGAGCCGACTCTGTGGCCGCTGTCGTGCACGGACTCTTCTTCGGCAGGGTCGCGCCGTCCTCAAAGCTGCGCCGGGCGATCAAGGCCCCTGCGCTGGTCGTGGGCCACCCTGCCGACCCGATCCACCCCGCAGCCGACGCGGCAATGCTGGCGGGAGAGATGCCCAATGCGACGTTCGTCCAGGCGAAGAGCATCCTGGAGTGGCGGGTGAAGCCGGACCGGCTCAACCGCGAGGCGGCCACCTTCGCCCTCGGCTGCTGGCGCGATGCACGTGCGGCGCGGCGGGGTCGGTCCTCCACCGCCTGAGGAGGACAATGGCGGAGTGCCTCTCTACCGCGACGAGGCGATCGTGCTGCGCACCCACAAGCTGGGGGAGGCCGACCGCATCATCACCCTGCTGACCCGTCACCACGGGCGGGTGCGCGCGGTCGCCAAGGGAGTACGCCGGACCACCTCCAAGTTCGGCTCGCGGCTCGAGCCGTTCACCTACGTCGACCTCCAGCTCGCAGAGGGCCGCAACCTCGACATCGTCACCCAGGCCGAGACCCGGTCGGCGTTCTCGGCCGACCTCGGCTACGACTACGAGCGCTACACCGCCGGCACCGTGATGCTGGAGACCGCCGAGCGGCTGGTCACCGAGGAGAAGGAGCCGTCGTTGCAGCAGTTCCTGCTGCTGGTCGGCGGGCTCCGGGCCATGACCGAGGGGGAGAAGCGCGCCTCACAGGTGCTCGACTCCTACCTGCTGCGAGCGCTGTCCGTGGCCGGCTACGCGCCGTCGTTCGACTCCTGTGCCCACTGCAGCCGCCCCGGACCGCACCGCTACTTCAACCCGTCGATGGGCGGAATGCTCTGCGTCACCTGTCGGGTGCCCGGCTCCGCGACCCCGGCGGCGGAGACGATCGGGGTGCTCGGCGCCCTCCTGTCGGGCGACTGGCCGGCCCTGACCTCTGCCGATCCCCGTCACCTCAAGGAGGCCAGTGGCCTGGTCGCGGCCTTCCTGGCCTGGCACCTCGAGCGATCGTTGCGCTCGATGGAGTACGTCGAGCGGTAGTGGTGACGCTTCATCACGGTATGTCGCCGACTCGCCGCTTCCCACGGTGAATTCGCCATGGGAAGCGGCGGTTCGCCTGCATACCGTGATGAAGCAGCGGCGGCGCGCCCTAGGCTCCAGCCGTGAAGCGCCCCGTCCGCAAACCCACCCCGCACCCGTCCGGGGCGCGGCCACCGGCGATCCCCAAGCACCTGGTGCCCGAGCACGTGGCGATCGTGATGGACGGCAACGGGCGATGGGCGAAGGAGCGGGGGCTGCCTCGCACCAAGGGCCACGAGCAGGGCGAGAGCTCGCTGTTCGACGTGGTCGAGGGCGCGATCGAGATCGGCGTGAAGGCGATCTCGGCCTACGCGTTCTCGACCGAGAACTGGACGCGTTCGCCCGACGAGGTGAAGTTCCTGATGGGCTTCAACCGCGATGTGATCCGACGCCGCCGCGACGAGATGCACGAGCTCGGCGTGAAGGTCCGCTGGGCCGGCCGCGCGCCGCGGCTGTGGAAGTCGGTGATCAAGGAGCTCCAGGTTGCCGAGGAGCTGACCCGCAACAACGACGTGCTGACGCTCACCATGTGCGTCAACTACGGCGGTCGCGCCGAGCTGGCCGACACCGCCCGCGCGATCGCCCGCGACGTAGCCGCCGGCAAGCTCAACCCCGACCGGGTCGACGAGCGCACCTTCGCCCGCTACCTCTACGTCCCCGAGGTCGCCAATGCCGACCTGGTCTGGCGTACGTCGGGGGAGCAGCGGCTGTCCAACTTCATGCTCTGGCAGGCGGCATACAGCGAGCTCGTCTTCACCGACATCCTGTGGCCGGACGTCGACCGCCTCGCGCTCTGGGACGCGATCGAGATCTACGCCCGCCGCGACCGGCGCTACGGCGGCGCCGACCCCCTATAACCGCCGAAGTGCGCGATATGGCGGGTCGAGGTGTCGCATCTGGACCCGCCATTTGGCGCACTTCGGCCGGGAAGCCTCAGCTGCAGGAAGGGCAGGTGCCGAAGATCTCGAGGGTGTGGCTGACGTCTGCGTAGCCGTGCTCGATCGGCGATCGACCGGGTCCAGGCCTCGACCGCGGGTCCCTCGACCTCCACCGTGGCGCCGCACTCCCGGCAGACCAGGTGGTGGTGATGGGAGTCGGAGCAGCGGCGGTAGGCCGCCTCCCCGCTCTCGGTCCTGAGTACGTCGACCTCGCCGGCGTCGGCCATCCGCTGCAGCGTGCGGTAGACGGTCGCCAGTCCTACCGCCTCGCCCCGGCTGCCGAGGAGGTCGTGGATCTCCTGGGCCGAGCGGAAGTCGTCGAACGACGCCATGACCTTCGCGACGGCCAGGCGTTGCCGGGTCGGGCGCAGGGGAGCGCTGTCAGTGCTCGTCATAGTGCTCACCGTGAGGGGCGTGCCGGTGCCCGTTGTGGACATAGTCGACGTGGTCACCGTGGGTCACGGCGAGATGGCCGCAGTCGGGCCCGTGCGCATGGTCGTGGTCGGTGATGTCGTGGTCGGCCGGCGCGTCTTCTGGGAACGGCGCCCGCAACCGAGCCCGGGCGCGCAGCCACGCGCCCACTGGCCAGGTGACGACGAACCCGGCCAGCGAGAGCAGCACGATGGTCGGACCTGGCGCGACCTGGGCATGCTCGGAAGCGAACGCGGAGATCACCAACCCGCCGACCGACGCGGTCGTCCCGAGCAGCATCGCCGCCAACAGGGTGGTCCGGAACGAACGAGTGAGCTGCTGCGACGTCGCCACCGGCACCACCAACAGCGCCGAGACGAGCAGCAGACCAACGGTGCGCATGGCGACGGTCACGCTGACGGCCGCGAGCACGGCGACCAGCACGTTGTAGGCCCGCACGTTCAGGCCGGCGACCCGCGCGAACTCCTGGTCCTGAGCAACCGCGAACAGTTGTGGCGCCAGCCCGACGCAGGTAGCGATGACCACCGCGGCGAGGACCATCACCACGACGACATCGCTCGCCGAGGTCGTGGTGATGGAGCCGAAGAGGTACTTCTGGAGGATGGCGGCACTCTGCCCCGCCAGACCCGTCAGCAGTACGCCGCCGGCAAGGCCGCCGTAGAACAGAAGGGCCAGAGCGACGTCGCCGTTGGTGTGACCGCGTTCCCGGATCACCTCGATCAGCACCGCTCCGACGATGGCCACCCCGACCGCTGTCCAGGTCGGCGAGGTGCCGGTCAGCAGCCCAAGCGCAACACCCGTGACGGCCACGTGCCCGATGCCGTCTCCCATCAGCGCGAGCCGTCGCTGCACCAGGTAGGTGCCGATCGCCGGCGCGGCCAGGCCGGTGAAGAGCGCGGCGATCAAGGCTCGCTGCATGAACGGGTAGCTGAAGATGTCCATCAGGTCGGCCCCTTCCCACGTGAACCGGTGTCGAGCGGCAGCTGCACCTCGGGCGTGTGGTCGTGGCGGGCCTGCGGTCGGTGGTGGTGGTGGCCGTGCGCTTCGCCGAAGTCGGGGCTGTGCACCTCGTGGTCGCCGAGCGGCGCTCCGTCATAGGCAACCCGACCGTCGCGCATCACCACCGCCCGGTCCACGAGGCTGGCTAGCGGCCCGAGTTCGTGTGCCACCAGCACGATCGTCGCCCCCCGGCGCTTGAGCTCCTCCAGCGAGTCGGTCAGGGCGTACTGGTTGGGTAGGTCGACTCCGGCTGTCGGCTCGTCGAGGAAGAACAGGTCCGGTTGCCCGGCCAGTGCCCTCGCGATGAGCACCCGTTGCTGCTGGCCACCGGACAGGTTCGAGACACCGTCGCGCGCCAGCCCCTCGAGGCCGACCACTGCGAGTGCTTCGTCGATCGCCGCCCGGTCCTTGCGGGACAGCGGACGCAGCAAGCGGCGCCGGGTCAGCCGACCCGACGCGACCACCTCCCAGACGGATGCCGGTACGCCGCCGGCCGCGCCCGAGCGCTGCGGCACGAACCCGATGCGGTGCCAGTCGTGGAAGCGGTCCAGGCGGGTTCCGAACAGCTCCAATGTCCCGGTCGTCAAGGGCAGTAGTCCGGTCAGGGCCCGGACCAGCGTGGACTTGCCGGACCCGTTCGCCCCCATCAAGGCCACGAAGTCACCAGCGGCGACGGTCAGGTCGATGCCACGCAGGATCGGGCGTCCGCCGATGGCGACCGCCCCGTCTTCGAGCCCGAGGACCTGGTCGGTCAACAGCCGTTCGCCTGCTCGAGCTCGGCCAGGTTCGATCGCATGAGGGAAAGGTAGTCCTCGTCCGCGGTCTGGTCCGACAGGCCTTCGATCGGGTCCAGCACCTCGCTGCGCACGTTCAGGTCCTTCGCGAGCGCGTCAGCGGCGGCCGGGCTGACCAGGCTCTCGGAGAACACCGTGGTGACGCCGTCCTCGCGGATCAGGTCCTGGAGCCTGGCCAGATCGGCGGGCGTGGGTTCGGAGTCGGGGGAGAGGCCGAGGATCGCCTCCATCGTCAGTTCGTACTTCTGCAGGTAGCCGAAGGCATCGTGGCTGACCACGATCGTGGTGCGCGCGCACTGGGCAAGGCCGTTGGCGTACTGCTGGTCGAGCTCCTCGAGGTCCGAGCGCAGGTCCGCTGCGTTCGCTCCGTAGTCGTCGGCGTGGTCGGGGTCGATCTTCGACAGCTGCGTTGCCACCGCATCGCCGAGGTCGGCGAGCATCAGCGGGTCCTGCCAGAAGTGGGGGTCGGTCTCGTCGGAGTCGACTCCGTGCTCACGGAACGGCACGAGCTGGACCACGTCGGAGGCATCGAGGAGGTCGCCATCGGCGTTCTCGTCGATCGCCGCGTCGACGGAAGGCTGGAAGTCGCGCTCGTAGACGACCAGGTCGGAGTCCACGATCTTCCCGGTGTCGGCGACCGTGAGCTCCAGGTCGTGCGGCTCGAAGCCGGGCTGCGTGAGGTTGTCGACCGTCGCGTGATCGCCCGCCACGCGTTGCGTGACGTACTGGAGGGGATAGAACGCCGCGGTCACCTGTACCCCGTCTTCCGCCGAGCCGGCGTCGTCGCTGAAGGCGGCGCAGCCGGTCGTGAAGAGGAGGAGGAGACCGATGAGAACGGATCGCATGAGAATGATTCTCAGATGATATGAGAATGATTGTCAACTCGGGTCGCCGCATAGGGTTTCGCTCGTGCTCGTCGTGAACCGGTTCCGCGTCCCCGAGGCCGACGCGGCCGCCTTCCGCGACGACCTCGAGCGGGCCCGGGTAGTGCTCGCCGAGCAGGAGGGCTACCGGTCGGGAGTGATCGGCCGCAATCTGGACGACCCGACGCTGTGGGTGCTGACGACCCAGTGGGAGCACGTCGGCGCCTACCGCCGCGCGCTGTCGGCGTACGACGTGAAGGTGGGCGCCGTGCCGCTGCTGAGCCGCGCGCTCGACGAGCCCAGCGCGTTCGAGATGGTCGAGCCGGAGACCGTGCTCAATATCGAGTCGACCAGGTCGTTAGGCTGAGCCCTTCCACCGATCAGTACAGGAGCAGCACCCTCGTGGCCAAGCCGCCAGCATCGACCGTCGACCACGTCGTCTCCCTCGCCAAGCGCCGAGGCTTCGTCTTCCCCAGCGGTGAGATCTACGGCGGCACCCGGTCCGCCTGGGACTACGGCCCGCTCGGTGTGGAGCTGAAGGACAACATCAAGCGCCAGTGGTGGAAGTCGATGGTGCAGAGCCGCGACGACATGGTCGGCCTCGACTCCGCGATCATCCTGCCGAAGCAGACGTGGGACGCAAGCGGCCATGTCGCGACGTTCTCCGACCCGCTGACCGAGTGCCAGTCGTGCCACAAGCGCTACCGAGCCGACCACCTGCAGGAGGAGTACGCCGAGAAGAAGGGCCTCGACGACCCCGACTCGGTGCCCCTCTCGACACTCGCCTGCCCCAACTGCGGCACCCGTGGCGCCTGGACCGACCCGCGCCAGTTCTCGGGCTTGCTCAAGACCTTCCTGGGCGTGGTCGAGGACGAGAGCGGCCTGCACTACCTGCGGCCCGAGACCGCGCAGGGCATCTTCCTGAACTTCGCCAACATCGTCACCAGCAACCGGATGAAGCCGCCGTTCGGCATCGCGCAGATCGGCAAGAGCTTCCGCAACGAGATCACGCCCGGCAACTTCATCTTCCGCACCCGCGAGTTCGAGCAGATGGAGATGGAGTTCTTCGTCAAGCCCGGCGACGACGAGCAGTGGCACCAGTACTGGATCGACGAGCGCACCCGCTGGTACGTCGACCTCGGCATCAAGGCAGACAACCTGCGGCACTACGAGCACCCCAAGGAGAAGCTGAGCCACTACTCGACGCGCACCGTCGACATCGAGTACCGCTTCCAGTTCACCGGCTCCGAGTGGGGCGAGCTCGAGGGCATCGCCAACCGCACCGACTTCGACCTGAAGACCCACGGCGAGCACTCCGGCAAGGACCTGTCGTACTTCGACCAGGCCAATGACGAGCGTTTCATCCCCTATGTCATCGAGCCCGCGGCCGGACTGTCGCGCAGCCTGATGACGTTCCTGGTCGATGCCTACGACGTCGACGAGGCGCCCAACACCAAGGGCGGCGTCGACACCCGCACCGTGCTGCGTCTCGACCCGCGGCTGTCGCCGGTGAAGGTCGCAGTGCTGCCGCTGAGCCGCAACGCCGACCTGTCACCGAAGGCGCGCGACCTGGCCGCAGAGCTGCGCCGGAGCTGGAACGTCGACTTCGACGACTCGGGCGCGATCGGCAAGCGCTACCGCCGCCAGGACGAGATCGGCACTCCCTACTGCGTCACGATCGACTTCGACACCCTCGACGACCAGGCCGTGACCGTCCGTCAGCGCGACTCGATGGCCCAGGAGCGCATCCCCCTCGAGGGCATCTCCGCCTACTTCGCGGAGCGCTTGCTCGGCTGCTGAAGTGCCCCTTCTTGGCCGGCGCCGTGCACAATGACCGCATGAGCACGACCGGGCGGATGCTGTTCGGTGCCGTCCTCACGGTAGGTCTGCTTGCCGGCTGCGCCGGCAACTCGGAGAGCTCCGAGGACGAGCCCAGCGAGAGTGCCGCGAGCTCGCCATCGGCGTCGTCCACCTCACCGGTCGCCGACGAGGCGTCGTACCTGCCGGCGCCGGAGGGGGTCGAGCTGACCGCGCAGGGCAGCGACCTCGCCGTCGGTGACTCGGCGGTGGTGGCCTGGGAGCCGCGGCAGGAGCTCGTCGGTGTCCTCGACATCACCGTCTCCCGGCTCGAGCGCACCTCGTTCGACGAGTCGTTCGAGGGCTGGCAGCTCGATGCGCAGACGCGGACGACGACGCCGTACTTCGTGCGGGTCGGCATCGAGAACACCGGTGACTCCGACGTCGGCGGCCGCGACGTGCCGTTGTACGCCGTCGACCCGACCGACACCCTGATCCAGGCCTCGACGTTCCAAGCGAGGTTCGACCCCTGTCCCGGCAACGGGGTGTTCCCCGAGACCTTCGGTCCGGGTGACGCGAAGGACATCTGCCTGGTCTACCTCGTGCCCGACGGCGGCGAGCTGACTGCCGTGAGCTTCCGGCCGAACCAGGACTTCGACCCGATCACCTGGACCGGGCCGATCAAGAAGCCCAAGGCAGACAAGGGCTGAGCGCCGCACTTTTGGGCAGGTCCGGCCCTTTCCCGGACAATGGGGCCATGAGCACGCTGCCTACGTCGCTGACCCTCGGGTCAGTACGCGTCGAGACCCCCGTGGTTCTCGCGCCGATGGCGGGCATCACCAACGCGGCCTACCGACGCCTGTGTGCCGAGCAGGGCGCCGGCCTCTACGTCTGCGAGATGATCACCTCGCGCGGCCTCGTCGAGCGCGACGAGACGACGCAGCGGATGCTGGTCTTCGACGACCTCGAGCAGGTCCGCTCGGTGCAGCTCTACGGCATCGACCCCCTCTACGTCGCGAAGGCGACCGAGATCCTGTGTGGCGAGTACGGCGTTGGGCACATCGACCTCAACTTCGGCTGCCCGGTGCCCAAGGTCACCCGCAAGGGCGGCGGGGGAGCGCTGCCCTGGAAGCGGGCGCTCCTCGGCCAGATCCTGGAGCACGCGGTGGCGGCCGCGGCGCCGTACGACGTGCCCGTGACCATCAAGACCCGCAAGGGCCTCAACGACGACCACCTCACCTACCTCGACGCCGGCCGCATCGCGGAGGACGCGGGCTGTGCTGCCATCGCCCTGCACGGGCGCACGGTGGCCCAGGCCTACTCGGGCGAGGCGGACTGGGACGCGATTGCAGCGCTGGTCGACCATGTCGGCATCCCGGTGCTCGGCAACGGCGACATCTGGGAAGCGGCCGACGCGCTGCGGATGGTCGAGCAGACCGGCGCGGCCGGCGTGGTCGTCGGCCGAGGTTGTCTAGGCCGGCCGTGGCTGTTCCGCGACCTGGCTGCAGCGTTCGCCGGAGAGCAGGTGGCGACCCTTCCCAACCTCGGTGAGGTGGCCGCGATGATGCGCCGCCACGCCGAGCTCCTGTGCGAGCACATGGGCGAGGACCGGGGGTGCAAGGAGTTCCGCAAGCACGTCACCTGGTACCTCAAGGGATTCGCCGCCGGAGGCACCATGCGACGGTCATTAGGCCTGGTCAGCGCCCTGTCCGACCTCGACCAGCTGCTCGCCGACCTCGACCCCGACGAGCCGTTTCCCATGTCCGAGCTGGGGTCGCCGCGCGGGCGCCAGGGCTCGCCGCGTGCGCGCGTCATCCTGCCGGAGGGATGGTTGGACGACACCGACGGAACGGGCTGCGGCCTGCGCGAGGAAGCCACGGAGGTCACCGGAGGGTGACCGGGAACACCATCGAAAAAGTAGTTCACGAATTGACCGGCGCCGCTGCGGCTGTGCTTTAGTCGTTGGTCGTGCCGCCCCGTCACCTCGGGACTGCACCTGACCTGACCGCTACTGCAAAGGATCAGCCCTGTGGCAGACGAACGCCACAAGCGGGACACCAACACCCGCCGACTGAGCCCATTCCGGGCCAGGGCCGTCGTCGTCGCCGGCCCGCTCGCCCTCCTGGCGACCGCCTCCGCAGTGACCCTCGGAGTGCTGAGCACGACGCCGCCCCCCGCCCCCGACTTCCTCTCCGCCCGGACCACGTCCAACTCCTCTGACGGCAGCGACCCCGCGCCTCCCGGAGTTCGGAGCAAGGTGGTCTCGCGTGGCGGGTCCCGCATCGGCGGGAAGAAGCCAACCAAGCTCGCGCTGGTGCTCTCCGAAGGCCAGACCAAGAAGGCGATCCAGAAGGCCGACAGGAAGCTCTGGACGCAGTCGGACCTCAACCTCTGGACCCAGCCCGGCCAGAAGGCCAAGAAGCTCGGCGAGCTCGAGGCGGGCAAGAAGGTCCTGGTCACCGGCCGCTCGCTGTTCGGACGCGACGAGGTCGTGCTCGACGGTGAGTCGCGCTGGGTCACCACCGGCTACCTCACCTCCGACAAGCCGTTCACTCTCGGCGGCCAATGCACCAACGGCACCTCGGTGGACAGCGGCGTCAGCCCCAACATCGCGAAGGTGCACGACGCGGTCTGCGCGGAGTTCCCGGAGATCACGGTCTATGGCGCTCTCCGCGGCGGAGGCGGCGACCACGCCACCGGCCACGCAGTCGACATCATGGTGTCAGGTGACCGCGGCTTCCAGGTCGCGGAGTTCGTCCGCAAGTACTACGTCGAGCTCGGCGTCAGCTACATCATCTACTCCCAGCACATCTGGTCGGTGGAGCGGGGCGGCGAGGGCTGGCGCAGCATGTCGGACCGCGGTTCGACCACGGCCAACCACTACGACCACGTGCACGTCTCGGTGTTCTGAGGCGCAAATTCACTGGTTAACCAGTGAATTCCTCACTGGGCACGGCGAATTCCCCGTGCCCAGTGCTTATTTCACTGGTTAACCAGTGAAATACTCCGCTCACACCTGACCCGTCCGCCGCAGTAGTCTCGCGCCCGATGGACCCCCTCGACCTGTACGACGACGCCGACGCCGAGCGGCTGGTCGTCGAGCCGCCCAAGCGCGTGGACGCGCCCGTCCGGACGCCGTTCGAGCGCGACCGGGCCCGGGTGGTCCATGCCGCGGCCTCGCGCCGGCTCGCGGCCAAGACGCAGGTGGTGGGGCCGCAGTCCGATGACTTCGTCCGCAACCGGCTCACCCACAGCCTCGAGGTGGCGCAGGTGGCGCGAGACCTGTCGCGGGCACTCGGCAGCCTGCCCGACATCGCCGAGACGGCGGCCCTGGCGCACGACCTCGGCCACCCGCCGTTCGGCCACAACGGTGAGCGGGCGCTGGCCGACCTGAGCGAGAACTGTGGTGGGTTCGAGGGCAACGCCCAGACGCTGCGCCTGCTGACCCGCCTGGAGGCGAAGACCTTCCACGACGGCCGCTCCGTCGGCCTCAACCTGACCCGGGCGACGCTCGACGCCTGCACGAAGTACCCGTGGCAGCGCACGCACGGCGGCGACCCAAAGTTCGGGGTCTACGACGACGACCGGCCGATCTTCGACTGGATGCGGAAGGGCGCGGTCGGCGAGCGCCAATGCCTCGAGGCACAGGTGATGGACCTTGCCGATGACGTCGCCTACTCCGTGCACGACGTAGAGGACGGCACGGTTGCCGGCCGTGTCGACCTGACCGCGCTGGATCGACCGGCGGTGTGGCAGACCGTCCGCGACTGGTACCGCCCCGACGTCTCGGACGACCGGCTCGATGAGGTGCTCACCGGACTGCAGACCGTCGGCAGCTGGCCCGAGGCGCCCTACGACGGCACCCGGCGCAGCCTGGCCGCGCTGAAGAACCTGACCAGCGACCTGATCGGGCGGTTCTGCGGCGCCGTCCAGCAGGCGACCTTCGCAGCCGCCGATGGTCCGTTCGTCCGCTATCGCGCCGACCTGGTGGTGCCGGCGACCACCGCACTCGAGATGGCTCTGCTCAAGGGGATCGCTGCCCACTACGTGATGCGGGCCGAGGACCGGGTCGCCACGATGGAGCGCCAGCGCGAGGTGATCGCGGAGCTGGTGGAGGCACTGGTGCAGCGTGCGCCCGATGGCCTCGACCGTCAGTACGCCGACGACTGGGCAGCGGCACCCGACGACGCCGCGCGACTGCGTGCCGTGATCGACCAGGTCGCATCGCTCACCGACGCGAGCGCGGTCACCCGGCACGCGGAGCTGTCCGGTGGTTGAGGTGCGAGTGCAGCGAGCCTCGAAACCACTGGTGTGGCTTCCGTTCGACCCGACCGAGCTGGGCGACCCACCCACCGGGCTGCGCTACGAGGTCGTCGACCCGACCAAGGAGGTGCCGGGGTCGGTCTCCGAGGTCGCGTTCTACGTGACTCCCTACGCGGTGGGCGGCGGGGTGGCCGAGGTGCTGCCGAGGATGTCGAGCCTCGAGGTGGTGCAGACGCTGACCGCGGGCGTCGACAACATTCGCCAGGCTGTGCCCGACGGGGTGACGCTGTGCAGCGGCCGCGGCATCCACGACACGTCCGCGGCCGAGCTCGCCCTGACGCTGATCCTGTCGTCGCTGCGTGGCATCCCCGAGTTCGTCCGCGCCCAGGACCGGCAGGAGTGGAAGCCGCGATGGCGCCCGGCGCTCGCCGACAAGCATGTGCTTCTCGTTGGGTACGGCGCGATCGGGGAGGCCATCGAAGCCAGGCTGCGGCCCTTCGAGACCGAGGTGACCCGCGTGGCACGCTCGGCTCGTGACGGCGTACACGCCATCGACGAGCTGCCGGAGCTGCTGCCGGACGCCGACGTCGTCGTACTGATCGTCCCGCTCACCGAGGAGACCCGCGGGCTGGTCAACCGCGACTTCCTGGGCCGGATGAAGGACGGCGCGCTCCTGGTCAACGTCGCCCGTGGAGCCGTGGTCGACACCGGTGCCCTCATCGCGGAACTAGGCACCGGGCGGATCACCGCGGCCATCGACGTCGTCGACCCGGAGCCGCTTCCTGCCGACAGCGCGCTCTGGTCGGCGCCCGGGCTGTTGATCTCGCCTCACGTCGGCGGCGCCAGCAGCGCGATGTGGCCGCGCGCCCACCGGCTGGTCCGCGACCAACTGCATCGTTACGCGGCAGGCGAGCCCCTCTCGAACGTCATGACCGGGCTGTACTAGGTCGGCCGTAGGATCGCGACGTGGTGGGCCGGATTCGCGAGGAGAGCATCGCCGAGGTGCGCGAGAAGGCGCGCATCGACGAGATCGTCTCCGGCTACGTCACCCTCCGCAACGCGGGCGGCGACTCGATGAAGGGCCTGTGCCCGTTCCACGACGAGAAGTCGCCGTCGTTCCAGGTCACGCCCTCGCGCGGACTTTACTTTTGCTTCGGTTGCCAGGCTGGTGGCGACGTCATCAAGTTCCTGATGGACATCGACGGGCTCAGTTTCGGCGAGTCGGTCGAGCGGCTGGCCGACAAGTTCGGCGTCCAGCTCAAGCGTGACGAGGACGGCACCGGCCGCGACGACCGGCCGAAAGGTCCGCAACGGCGTCGCTTGATCGAGGCCAACGCTGCCGCCCAGGCCTACTACGCCGAGCAGCTGGCCACCCCCGACGCTCTGGTCGCCCGGCAGTTCCTGGGCGAGCGCGGCTTCGACCAGTCGGCTGCCGACACGTTCGGGCTGGGCTTCGCCCCGCGCGAGGGTGAGGCCCTCTTCAAGCACCTGAGAGCGAAGGGGTTCAGCCAGGAGGAGCTGGTCGCAGCGGGGCTGGTCGCGATCGGCCGGTCGGCGTACGACCGCTTCCGCGGCCGCCTGCTGTGGCCGATCCGCGAGGGCAGCGGCGACGTGCTGGGCTTCGGCGCCCGGCGGATCTTCGACGACGACAAGATCGAGGCCAAATACCTCAACACTCCGGAGACCGTGATCTACAAGAAGAGCCAGGTGCTCTACGGCATCGACCTGGCCCGCCGCGAGATGGCCCGGTCGTCGCAGGCCGTGGTCGTCGAGGGCTACACCGACGTGATGGCCTGTCATCTGGCCGGCGTCGGCACCGCCGTCGCCACCTGCGGCACGGCGTTCACCGAGGAGCACTCCCGGGTGTTGCGTCGGTTCCTCCACGACCACGACGAGTTCCGGGGCGAGGTCATCTTCACCTTCGACAGCGATGCGGCCGGCCAGAACGCCGCCCTGAAGGCGTTCGCCGGCGATAGCAAGTTCGTCTCCCAGACCTACGTCGCGGTCGAGCCCGACGGGCTCGACCCCTGTGACGTCCGGATCAAGAAGGGCGACGCGGCCGTGCGCGAGCTGGTCGCCCGCCGGGTGCCGCTCTACCGCTTCGTACTCGGCAACGTGGTCAAGCAGTTCGACCTCGACCGCGCCGACGGCCGCGTGTCCGCGGTGCGCGAGGCGGCCAAGCTGGTGACCAGCAGCCGCGACTCGGCGGTCGCCACCAGCTCGTTCGCGCGCGAGATCTCCGCGCTCACCGGCATGGACCCCGTCGACGTACAGGCTGAAGTGGCCAGGGTCAGCCGGGGCGTGTCTCGTTCGGCGCCACCTGCGGAGGCACCGGCCCGCGGGGCGCTGCCCGACCTGCGCGACCCGAGGTTCTCGATCGAGCGGGAGACGCTCAAGCTGGTGATCCAGCACCCGATGGCGATCGGTCGATCGACCGCCGACATCGGAGTCAACGACTTCACGCATCCGACCTACCGCGCGGTCTGGGAGCTGGTGGCAGCCGCAGGTGGGACCGTGGCCGGCGCCGACGACGCTGGCTGGGGCAACCGGCTGCGCGACGCGGCCACCGAGCCCGAGGTGTCGTCGGCGATCAGCGCGCTCGGCGTCGAGCCGCTGCTGACCGCGAAGGAGCCCGATGCGGCCTACGTCGGCCACCACGTCTTCCGTCTCCTCGAGCTCACGGCACTGCGCCGGATCGCGGAGGTGAAGTCGCGCCTGCAGCGGACCAACCCGGTCGAGCAGGCGGCGGACTACAACAAGATGTTCGGCGAGCTGGCCGCCCTCGAGCAGCACCGGCGGACGCTGCGCGACCGGATCGCAGGCACCCCGTGAGGCTTCGTCGTACCCGGCCGAGCGTCGAGGTGGGACCCGGCGAGACCACGCTGGCGGCCGCCATGACGGCCGACGGGCGCCCGGTGGCCGGCACCCGCGACGCCCTCTACGTGCCGTTCCGGATCCCGTGGGAGCAGGTGGAGGCGGCTGACTGGGAGAGCGAGACCTCGACCCTGCGGGTCAGCGAGACGGACTCCGAACCCTTCTCGATCGTCCTCGAGCCAGACGAGCCGCGACGGCTCTTGGAGCTGATCAGGGAGCGGGTCACGGCCAGCGTGGTGCTCCAGCGGCACGTTCCGGTCGCCGGCGGTCGCGGCCTGCGGGTGATCGCCCGGCGGGCTCCCGGGCGACGCGACAACATGATGTGGGTTACCCGTTACGACGCGGGCGTCGACCCCGACGATCCTGAGGTCCAGCGACTAGCTGCCGAGACGTTGGCCGTGGCGAAGAGCGACGTCGGGCTCGACTAATCCCGATTTAGCGACGAGTCGCGCCCTTGCTAACCTTCTCGGGCGCGATCCCCTGTAGCTCAATTGGCAGAGCATTCGACTGTTAATCGGAGGGTTGTTGGTTCGAGTCCAACCGGGGGAGCACGGAGAACGGTCTGGCCCAGTCGGGTCAGGCCGTTCGTGTTTCGGAGGCGACATCCGCGAACCTGGTCGCCCCCGGCTCGAGTGGGAGCTTCAGGCCGTTCACCAGATAGCTGACGGTGCGGTAGAAGCCGGCCAGCATGAGCAGTTCGATGATCGCCTCGTCGGAGTGGAGGGCGGCCAGCTCGCCCCAGAGCTCGTCGTCGATCGCGCACGAGGCGTGCAGGGTGTCGCAGAGCCGGATCAGAACCCGCTCGTCGTCCGACCAGCACGGGTCCTCGGCAGAACCGGTGGTCAGCGACGTGATCTGGTCGGCGTCCAGACCGGCCTGGTCGGCATAGACGGAGACGTGGACACCCCACTCGTACTCGGCACCGCAGGTGGCCGTCACGCGGTCGATCACGATCTCGCGCTGCCCGATCGTGAGGTTGCCGCGGTCGAGGAGCCCGGCGCTGAAGAACTTGTGGAACAGGCGAGGATCGCGGGCGAGCGTCGTGAACAGCACTAGGGGCGGGTTGCCGCGCATGACGGCGTCGATCGCGTCCTGGATGTCGGCCGGGAGTGGTGCGCTGCCGGGGCCGATGCGGGCGCTAGGGTTTTCGGAGCCGGTCATGCCGGCCACGCTAGCCCTGCGCATCCCGGAGGAAACCTTGAGCACCGATGCGAGCAGCGGCTTCTTCGACTTCCTGGAAGCCAATCCTCGCTACGCAGGTAAGCGGCTGAACCTCAACCGCCTGAACCAGCGGCACGAGTTCCTGGTCAGGCCCTACGTCGCTGAGCTGGCGGGCGCCAAGGTGCTCGACCTGGCCTCGCACGACGGCCGGTGGTCCTTCGCCCTCAGCTCTGCCGGCGCCGCGAGCGTGGTCGGCATCGAGGGCCGCGCCGACATGATCGAGCAGTTCGTGGACTACCCGGAGGGCGTTGCGAAGGACCGGATCGCGTTCGTCCACGGAGATGTGTACGACGAGCTGCCGAAGCTGATCAAGCGAGGGGAGACGTTCGACGTCGTCGCCGTCTACGGCCTCTACTACCACCTGATGGACCACTACGGGCTCCTCAAGCTGGTCAAGCAGCTGGCGCCCAGCCTCGTGATCATCGACAGCGAGTTCCACCTGTCGGAGTCGGCGACGATCCGGTTGGCGCTCGAGTCGACCGACAGCCATCTGAACTCGCTCGCGCACGAGGCAGAGCAAGAGATCGCTCCAGTCGGGATACCGAGCGCTCGGGCGATGGAGATGATGGCCGGCTCGCTCGGGTACGACGTCGAGTGGGCCGACTGGGACGCTCTGCCGCGCGATCGCCGTGGTGGGTTGAAGGCCTACTACCGGACTCCGCCCGCCTGGAAGCGCCGGGGAACCTGCGCGCTGCGACCCCGGACCTGACCCTGCGGCGTACCGTCGAAGGATGGAGCGTTCGACGCGCCAGCGGACCTACTTCTGGATGATGGGCACCTGCATCGTGCTCATCGTGCTCGCCTGGAACGTGGTCCGGCTGTGGTCGGTGCCCGCGGCCGTGGTGATGAGCATCATTGCCGCCGTGATCCCGCCGACGGCGGCGATCATCGGCAACCTGGGCGCGCTCGACGGGTCACAGCCACCCAGTGGTGACCAGCGGGAGAAATAGGTCCTACTCGTCGCCGGCCCAGCCCATGGGGAACACCTCGAACGACGCGGCGAAGGCGACGCCCAGCCGTTGACCGGTCTGCCGCCCGAAGCCCTCCAGGAACTCCCGGGCGTCGAAGTGCTCCCAGCCGAGCCCGGCGATGTAGGCGGCGTGCGCCTCGAGCGAGGCCACGCCGGCGTCGAACGTCTCGGTGGTGTCGACGGCATGCGTGGCCAGGGGTGAGGCCGAGGCCCACACCTCACGGACCCCACCCCACGGCTCCAGCCCGTCGACCAGCTGGTCGTTGAAGACCCATCGGTTGCCTGCGTCGCGCACGGCGTCGAGCACCGCACGACCGACGGCGATGTGATCGGCCTGGTTGAGGTTACGGCCGCCGAAGGTGTCGCGGAAGTTGCCCGTGATCACGATCTCGGGACGGAACTTGCGGACCTCGCGCGCGATGTATCGCCGCAGCTCGACGCCGTACTCCAGTACGCCGTCGGAGAGTCCCAGGAACTCGACCGAGGGCACACCGACGATCCGAGCGGACTCGATCTGCTCGGCCTCGCGCACCCTCCGGCACTCGTCCGGCTCCATGCCGTCGATGCCCGCCTCGCCGCTGGTCACCATGCAGTAGGTGACGGTCTTGCCCTGTCCGGTCCAGCGCGCGACCGCGGCCGCCGCCCCGAACTCCATGTCATCGGGATGCGCCACGACGCAGAGCGCGCGCTCCCAGTCTTCGTCCAGCGGTTCGAGGGTGTCGACATCCATGGGCAGCAGCATGCCAGTGTCGGTTACCTTCCAACCATGACGTCGGCGCGGTGGGGGAGTGACGCCTTCCGGGACGAGGTCGAGGACTTCGTGCGCGACTCGGTCGAGCCGCCGACGAGCCTGACGGCGGTGCACGTCCGCCCGTGGTCGTGCGTCTGGCGGGCCGAGACGGAGACGGGCGTCTGGTTCGCGAAGGAGAACTGCCCGGAGCAGGATCACGAGGCGGAGCTCCTGCTCACGCTCGAGGACATCGCTCCAGGACGGGTGATGCCCGTGGTCGCGATGCGCGGCGCGATGTTCCTGATGCCCGACCTCGGTACGCCGCTCGGCGAGTCCATCGGCGATGACCTCGACACGTGGTGCCGGGTCGTGGTCGCGGCGGCGGAGCTCCAGCGCGAGGTGGCGCCGTACGTCGAGAGACTCGGCCTGGTGGCGCTGTCAGCGGAGGCGGCCCCGGGCCTGGTGTCGGCTGCGGTCGACCGGCTCGGTGGCCTGTCGGAGGGTGATCCGCGCCGGCTCGCGGACGACGTTGCGACCCGGATCCGCGCCCTGCTCCCGAGCATCACCGGCTGGGCCGAACAGGTCGCCGCCCTGTCCCTACCGCTGACGATCGCGCACAACGACCTCCACGCCCACAACGTGTTCGAGGTGGACGGTGCCATCCAGATCTTCGACCTCGGGGACGCCGTGGCGATGGAGCCGCTGGCCGGACTCCTGATCCCGCTCAACGTGCTCTCGCACAACCTCGACGCCGGCCCGGACGACCCACGGCTGTGGCGGGTCGCGGACGCGGCCCTCGAGATCTGGAGCGACGTCGTACCGGCGACCGAGCTGCGAGCGGCCCTTCCGGCCGCGCTCCAGCTGGCCCGGTTGGGGCGGGTGGAGTCGTGGGAGCGCGTATCGAGGTCGATGGAGCCGGCCGAGCTGGCGGAGTTCGGCGACGCGGCCTCGGCGTGGTTGGGCACTCTCGCCGGCAATCCGCCACTCGGGCACCTCAACTCGATGTGAGCCCAGGGCGCCCACGTCGGTGATATTTTGACGGCGGCCTCTGCCCGCCCGAGCGCCCACCGCACTCTTCCCCGACGAGGACGCAATGCCCGAACCGGCCAGCGACGCGCGCCGCCCCGGGGTGCGGCGCGCTCCGAGGTCATCGCGCGCACGCCGGCCGTTAGGACAGAGACTGGCAGGCACGGTCACGCAGGGCGGGGGCCGGCGGGTGGCGAAACGACGCCGGAGGCGGGCGCATGGGCTGCCTGGCACGCTCGGCATGACGTTCCTGGGAGCGGTAATCCCCGGGTCCGGTTACCTGTACGCCGGGCGCCGCCTGCTCGGCGCCCTCGTGCTGCTCGGCTGGGCGGTCGTGATCGGGGTGGCGATCTGGTACGTCGGCCTCCGCGGCCAGGACGCAACCCTGGAGTTCGCGTTCGACCCGACCCGTCTGAAGATCGCCGCCGCGACGATCGGAGTCGCGCTGCTGACCTGGGCGTTCGTGGTGTTCACGTCGTACCGCCTCGTCCGCCCGCGGCACCGACCGCGCTTGCACACGGTGCTCGGCAACCTGGCGGTGGCGGTGCTCTGCTTCTCGGTCGCCACCCCGTCAGTCATGGCGGCGCGCGCGTCCCTGGCCCACGCCGACGCGATCGAGCACGTCTTCGACGACAGCAACAACGAGAGCGCGACGACCCCGACCAACGTTTCGAAGGAGGACCCGTGGGGCGGGGAGGACCGAGTCAACGTCCTCCTGCTCGGCGGAGACGGTGGCGAGGGCCGTACCGGCGTCCGCACCGACACGATGATCGTGGTCAGCATGAACACGAAGACGGGCCGGACCGCGATGTTCAGCCTGCCGCGCAACATGATGAACGCCCAGTTCCCGCAGCACAGCCCCCTGCACGACGTCTTCCCCGACGGCTACAGCGGCTACGAGGACGACTCCTTCTACATGCTCAACGCGATCTACGGGCAGATCCCGGAGCGCTACCCGGGCATCCTCGGCGACAGCGACAACGAGGGTGCGGACGCCCTCAAGCAGGCGGTCGGCGGAAGTCTCGGCATCCCGATCCAGTACTACGTCCTGGTCAACCTCGCGGGCTTCCGGGAGATCGTCGATGCCCTGGGCGGCGTCACGGTCAACGTCAACGAGCCGGTCGCGATCAACGGCAACACCGACCTCGGCATCCCGCCCACCGACTATCTGGACCCCGGCCCCGACCAGCACCTCGACGGCTTCCACGCGCTGTGGTTCGCCCGCGGCCGCTACGGATCCGACGACTACGAGCGGATGGAGCGCCAGCGCTGCATGGTCGACGCGATCATCGACGCCGCCAACCCGATGAACCTGTTCCGCCACTACACGGAGCTCGCTGCTGCCGGCCAGGAGGTCGTCTTCACCGACATCCCGCTGGAGCTGGCGCCGGCCTTCGTCGGCCTGGGCCTCAAGGTGAAGAAGGCCAAGGTCAAGTCCGTGGTGTTCCGCAGCTCCGACAAGTTCTCCTCGGCCGACCCCGACTTCGACTACATGCGCGACGTCGTTCAGAACACCCTCCACCCGCCGCCCCGCAAGCCGGGCGCACCCGAGCCCGAGGCGGTCGAGCCGGTGGATGTCTGCGCCTACGCCCCGGACGACGACACCCTCCAGGCCAGCCAATAGGCTCCCACCCGGGGCGGTAGCTCAGTCGGTCAGAGCAGAGGACTCATAATCCTTGGGTCGTGGGTTCGAGCCCCACCCGCCCCACCACTGCTGAATTTTTTCGCGCCTGCCCGATCGTCCTAGGACCAATGGACACTGACGGTCCGCGGCAGACCGCCCTAGGTTGGGGGTCATAGCCCGCGCTTGGAAACTTGGCCAGTGACCGAGCGGCAGCAGCGGCGACAAGAAGGTCTTCACCCCCGGGTGAAGGCCTTCTTGGCGTTCGGGGCAGGACGATTGCCCTCGTTCACCTCGGGCACCGGGGGAGATGGGACGTATCCGTGTCGGCATCTCCGGCTGGACCTATCCGGGCTGGCGCGGTGACTTCTATCCGAAGGGCCTGGTCCAGCGCCGGGAGCTCGAGTACGCCGCTCAACAGCTGAGCTCGGTGGAGATCAACGGGTCCTTCTACTCGCTCCAGCGGCCCACCTCGTACGCCGCCTGGCGGGAGCAGACACCCGACGACTTCGTGTTCGCGGTCAAGGGCGGCCGCTTCATCACCCACATGAAGCGACTGCGCGGGGTCGAGACCGCGCTCGCGAACTTCTTCGCGTCCGGACTCCTGGCCCTGGGGCCGAAACTGGGCCCGCTGCTCTGGCAATTGCCGGCCAACCTGACTTTCGACCCGGAGCAGGTGGCGGGCTTCTTCGACCTGCTGCCTCGCACCACCACAGCGGCCGCGGCGCTGGCGGAGCAGCACGACCACAAGGTGCCGCATGATCGCGCGCTGACCAAGACGGAGATCGAGCAACCGATTCGGCACGCGCTGGAGTTCCGCAACGAGACGTTCTGCACCGAAGCGTCGTTCGAGCTGATGCGAGACCACGACATCTCGTGCGTCGTGGCAGACACCGCCAAGAGGTTTCCGATGGCCGATCCAGCAGACGAGCGACTTCGTCTACGCGCGTCTGCACGGCGACGTCGAGCTGTACACCAGCGGCTACAGCACCGAGGCCCTCGATCGCTGGGCCGAGAAGTGCCGACAGTGGGCCGACGACGGCGACGTCTTCGTCTACTTCGACAACGATGCCAAGGGCTATGCCCCGCACGACGCCATGGCCCTCCTGAAGCGGGTCGACCCGGCCTACTCGGGTTAGGTCATTTGGAGGGTTGCGGCGGTTCCCGATCGGCCGTCAGCCAACCGTCTCGGCGCCGGCGATCAGGAAGTCGTCGTCGCCGTTCTGCTCGAGCTGCATCAGCACGGTGTCGGTGCGACGGCCGCTGCCGCGCAGGCTGTAGGTATAGGTGTAGGTCACCGTGAGGTCGTCGACATTCGCCTCGATCGACTCGATCCGGACATTGACGACGTTGCCCCAGAATCCCTCGTAACCGGGCAGGCCGTTGCTGGCTGCCTGGTACTCAGGCGTGAGGAGCGCGAACCCCGCCTCGGGGTCGGCCTCCGCGGTGGCGAGGTAGTCCCCCACGAAGGTCGTCATCGCCGCCTTCGTTGGCGTCGCGAGGTTCTGCGTCTCGCTGGATGAAGGGCCATCGGAGGGATCCGCGCTCGGGTTGTCGTTCGGGTCGCCGTTGAGCAGAAGGATCCCGATCATGACCGCCAGCGCGAGGGCGAGCGCGCCGACCACGAGAGGCAGCACCGGGCGCCTCGGGCGGGGGCCCGCACCGGTCGACGGTGGGGCCGGAGTTTCCGGACCCAGCTCCGGGACCACTGTCGACAACACCTGGGTCGAGTCGGCGCCGGGAGCGACGTACTCCGCCGGTGCGGTCGGGGTGTTTGGTGGCGGGCCCGGGTCGCGTCCTTCGGCCCGCAGGAACGCCGACACGTTGCCCATCGACCAGCGCTGAGCCGGGTCGCGAGTCATTGCTGCCGTGACGAAGGGCGCCAGCCATCCGCCGTCCTCGAGCCGCGGTGGCTCCTCGTGCACGATCCGGTACAGGGCGCCCATCAGGTTGTCGCCCACGTCGTACGGCGGCTTCCCGGTCAACGCGTGGAACGCCGTAGCGCCCAGCGACCACACGTCGCTCGCGCCGGTGGCTGTCCGCCCGGAGGCCACCTCGGGGGCGATATAGGCGGGGGATCCGGTGACCAACCCGGTGGCGGTGAGCGAGGCATCCGCCTCCGCACGGGCGATACCGAAGTCCGACAGCTTCACCTGACCCTCCGGGGTGACCAGGATGTTGGAGGGCTTGACGTCGCGATGCACCACGCCCGCTTCGTGTGCGGCGGTCAGCGCCTCCGCGGCCTGGGCCAGGATCGGCGCGGCGATCTCGGGTGACAGGCGGCCCATGGCGTGGATCTTCTCGGCAAGGGTCACCCCCTCGACGTACTCCATCACCAGCCACTTCTGGTCACCCTCGTGCACGAGGTCGAAGACGGCCACGACGTGCGGGTGGTTGACCCTGGCCGCGATCCGCGCTTCGCGCTCCGCACGCACCAGGTCAGGGCTGGAGCCGCCCAGCATCGCACCGACCCGCTTGATCGCGACCGGGCGGCCGAGCACCTCGTCGCGGCCGAGCCACACCGAGCCCATGCCGCCTCGACCGATCTCCCGGTCCAGCGAGTACCTGCCGCCGATCACAACCAGAGACTAGGTGGTGGTCGTGAGAAGCAGCAGGTCAGAACCCAGTGGGCGGTCCCTGAGCGGATGCGGCAGGCTGGACCTCTCTCAGTTACCCGAAAGGTGCACCGTGTCCGTCGACCCGACCCTCCTCGACGATCTCGAGTGGCGCGGCCTGATCGCCCACTCGACCGACCTCGACGCTCTGCGCGAGGCGTTGTCATCGGGGAGCGTGCGCTACTACGTCGGTTTCGACCCCACGGCCCCGAGCCTGCACATGGGCCACCTCGTCCAGATCATCACGGCCAAACGACTTCAGGAGGCCGGCCACACGCCGTACGCCTTGGTGGGCGGAGCCACCGGCATGATCGGCGACCCCAAGGAGGCGGGGGAGCGGGTGATGAACGACGTGGACACCGTCGCCGACTGGGTCGGTCGCGTACGCCGGCAGATCGAGCCCTTCCTGTCGTTCGAGGGCGACAACGCCGCCACGATGGTCAACAACCTGGACTGGACGCAGAACCTGTCCACGATCGACTTCCTCCGCGACATCGGCAAGCACTTCCCGGTCAACCGCATGCTCGCGCGCGACGTGGTGAAGAGCCGCCTCGAAGCCGGCATCAGCTACACGGAGTTCAGCTACGTGCTGCTGCAGTCGTTGGACTTCCTCGAGCTGCACCGGCAGCACGGCGTCACGCTCCAGTTCGGCGGCTCCGACCAGTGGGGCAACCTCACGGGCGGGGTCGAGCTGATCCGTCGCTCCGACGGCGGAAAGGCGCACGCGTTCGCCACGCCGCTGATGACAAAGGCCGACGGCACCAAGTACGGCAAGACCGACGACGGCGCCCTGTGGCTCGACCCGGAGATGATGTCGCCGTACGCCTTCCATCAGTTCTGGCTCAACGTCGAGGACGAGAAGGTGGGCGAGTTGCTCCGCATCTTCACGTTCCTGCCTCGTGGCGAGATCGAGGCGCTGGAGGCCCGGCACGGCGAAAAGCCGTTCTTGCGCGAGGCACACAAGACGCTGGCCGACCAGGTGACGACGCTCGTGCATGGCGAGGAGGAGACGGAGCAGGCCAAGGCGGCTGCGGGCGCGCTCTTCGGTGGCGGCGACCTGGCCACCCTGTCGACTGCCACGCTCGCGGCTGCGCTACGGGAGGCGGGCGCGATCCAGATCT
>CAVWCT010000020.1:0-21589 GCA_963753565.1 uncultured Actinomycetota bacterium | reverse complement strand
CGCCGATCCCCGCACCGGCGCTCCCCAACGTCGAGGCTCAGGGAGCGGCACTGACCTGTCGGTGCGGTCGGGCAGGATGCCCGACATGGGCCCGGTGACCGGTGAGGACGGCGTCCCCCGCTGCCCGTGGGCGGGCGGGCCGGGCGTGATGCGCGACTACCACGACGAGGAGTGGGGCAACCCGGTCAGCGGCGAGGCGGCGTACCTCGAGCGGCTGACCCTGGAGGCCTTCCAGTCCGGCCTGTCCTGGTCGACGATCCTCAACAAGCGCGAGGCGTTCCGCGAGGTGTTCGCAGGCTTCGACGCCGATCGGATCGCGGACTTCGACGACGGCGACAAAGCCCGGCTGATGGACGACCTCGTATCGTCCGCAACCGGCTGAAGATGACGCCGCGGTCACCAACGCCCGGGCCACGGTCGCCCTGCGCGACGAAGGCGGGCTGGAGGCGTTCGTCCGCCCTTTCGCACCGGACGAGCCGCCCGCCTGGCGGACGACCGACGAGATGGCGACCACCTCCGACGAGTCCGTCGCGCTCTCCAAGGGACTCAAGAAGAAGGGCTTCGCCTTCGTCGGCCCGACCACGATGTATGCGCTGATGGAGGCGATCGGCACCTTCGACCCGCACCTCGTCGGCTGCCATCGCCGGGGCTGAGGGTCACATCCTGAGCAACCACGCCGGGTGGACGAATCCCCGCCGGTAACTTGTGTCCATGACGCGTGTGCATGCCTTCGGAGACGATGCCCTCGGCGAGTTCGACACGCTGGGGCTGGTCGAGGCGCTCCACGCCGGCGAGGTCTCGGTGCGCGACGTGGTCGATGCCGCGATCGCTCGCGTGGAGAAGGTCAACCCGCAGCTCAACGGCATGGCGTTCACCGCCTTCGACCGGGCCCGAGCCGAGGCCCGCGATCCCCGCGGCGGCTTCTTCAGCGGCGTACCGACCCTGGTCAAGGACAACTCCGACGTGGCCGGCATGCCGACCTGCATTGGCACCGACGCGTGGGTCGGTCAGCCTGCGCGCCGGGACGGCGACTTCGCCCGGATGTTCCTGGCGACGGGGCTGATCCCGCTGGGCAAGAGCCAGCTGTCCGAATACGGCTACAGCCCTTCCGCCGAGCACCCGCGCCTCGGGGCGGTCCGAAGCCCCTGGTCGACCGACCACATCGCGGGAGCCAGCTCGGCCGGTTCGGCGGCGCTGGTCGCTGCCGGCGCCGTGCCGATCGCCCACGCCAACGACGGCGGCGGCTCGATCCGGATCCCCGCATCGGTCAACGGCCTGGTGGGTCTCAAGCCGACTCGGGACCGCCTCGCCCAGGACAAGATGCTGCGCGACCAGCCGATCCGGATCGTCTCGGAGGGCGTGGTCACCCGCACGGTGCGCGACACCGCGGCGTTCTTCCGCGAGGCCGAGAAGGTCTATCGGCCCCTGAAGCTGCCCCCCATCGGTGACATCACCCGACCGGGCCGCAAGCGGCTCCGGATCGCCGTCCACACCGAAGGCGTCGGCCGCGCGGCCGACGTGGAGGTCACCGAGCTCACTCTGAAGACGGCGCGACTCCTCGAGGAGCTCGGCCACTCCGTGGAAGAGGCAGACAGCCCGGTCAACGAGAGCTTCCCCGACGACTTCCTTCTCTACTGGTCGATGACCGCCCTGTTCCTGCTCCGCACCGGGCGCCGCGTCCACGGACGTACGTGGGACAAGAGCCGGCACGACAACTTCACGCTCGGCCTGGAGCGGCACGCCGCGCGCAACCTGCACCGCATCCCCGGCGCCATCCGGCGGTTGAAGCGAGCCCACCTCATCTCGGAGGCCTACTACGAGAAGTACGACATCTCGCTCACGCCCACCCTCGGCCACGAGACCCCGCGGGTCGGACACCTCGACCCGATGCAGGACTACGACACGGTGATGGACCGGCTCCTCGACTGGGTGGTCTTCACGCCCGCCCAGAACATCACCGGCGAGCCCGCGATCTCCTTGCCGCTCGCAACGACCTCCGGTGGGATGCCGATGGGGATGATGTTCGGTAGCGCGGCCGGCCGTGAGGCGATGCTGCTCGAGCTGGCCTACGAGCTCGAGGAAGCCTCGCCGTTCGCGACGATCACCGGTCCGTGACCTACACCCACGGCCATGCGGACTCGGTGCTGCGCTCGCACCGCTGGCGGACCGCCGAGAACTCCTGCGCCTACCTGCTCCCGCACCTGAAGCCGGGCCTGCGCCTGCTCGACGTCGGCGCGGGACCCGGCACGATCACGGCCGACCTGGCGACGTTGGTGGCTCCCGCCCGGGTCACCGCCCTGGAGGCGACGGACGACGCACTCGCCCTGAGCCGCACGGAGCTCGGCGACCGTGGCATCGACGCGGACTTCGTGGTGGGCGACGTACACGACCTGGACCTGCCGGACGACAGCTTCGATGTGGTGCACGCGCACCAGGTGCTCCAGCACGTGGCCGACCCGGTGCGGGCGCTGCGGGAGATGCGCCGGGTCTGCCGACCTGGCGGGATCGTGGCCGTTCGCGACAGCGACTACGCGGCGCTCACCTGGTATCCCGCGATCCCGGAGCTCGACCGATGGCTGGAGCTCTACCAGGTGGCCGCCCGCGCCAACGGCGGTGAGCCGGACGCCGGCCGCCGGCTGCTCGCGTGGGCCAACGCTGCCGGCTTCACGGAGGTGACGCCGAGCGCCGGCGTCTGGTGCTTCGCCGATCCTGATGACCGTGCCTACTGGGGCGGCATGTGGGCCGACCGGATCCTGACCTCGGCCCTGTCCGAACAGCTACTGGCCGACGATCTGTCCACCCTCGACGAGTTGGAACGGATCTCGGAGGCGTGGCGGACCTGGACGGACGACGAAGACGGCTGGTTCACGATCATCCACGGCGAGATCCTCGCCACGGCATGAGCTATCCCTCGGGGTCGGCTCCGGACCGCCGCGCCAGCCGGTAGTCGTGGTAGTCGGCGGTGATGCCGACGAGCGCGTCCGCCGCGGCCGCGATGACCTCGTCGGCGCCGACCTCTTCGGGGTCGTCGCCCTGGACCGCAAGCGGCGTCAGCTCGCCGAGGTCACCGACGACCCGCACCCCTGAGGCTCGGATCATCTCGGCGATCGAGATCGCGCGCTGCTCGAGCCAGCGCGGCGGCTCGAAGCCGATCGGCCGACCGGCACGCGCGGCCATGGCCCTCTTGGCCAGCCGGAACTTGAGCAGCAGCTGGTAGGCGGGATCGGTCTCCCCGCGCTCGGCGAGGGCGAGGTTCACGGCGCGGAGGACGACGGCCGAGGCCACGTCGAGCGAGGTGTTGGCCGGATCGACCTCGGCACAGCCGTCGCCATCGAGGCCGGCCGCCTCGCAGAACCGCGTCCACAGGAGGGTCGGCTCGGCTCCGGGCACCGGCAGGGTGACCACGGTGACCCGCTCGGGTCCCACGGCCTCCGCCCAGTTGCGGACGATCCGCGAGGCTCCCTGCTGCCGCCAGAAGCTGCGTGCCGACGGAGCGTCGCCGGTCAGGCCGTCGACGTACTCCAGCCAACCGGTGGTGTGGCCGTTCTTCAGGCGCTCCTGCCACATAGCCGGCACCACCCGGCCGAGGTCGCGCAGGGTGATCACCACGTCGACGGAGGAGCCGAGAGCCTCGACCACGGTCCAGATCCGGGCCGGGGTGATCGGGCCCAGATACTCCGCGCTGATCACGACGTCACCGTCGTGCCCCTCGATCTCGCCGAGCAGAACCGCCCACTTGCCGACCGACTGCGGGGCGGCCGAGTGCCGTTCGAGGACGTCTTGTACGGCGAGGACCTGGTCGCGCTGGGTGCGGCCGGGCACCAGCACGCCACGCGCCGCGAGCAGGTCTCGGTTGGCGAAGAGGCGCTGCTGGAGGTAGGACGTGCCGGACTTCATCAGCCCCACATGGAGGACCACCCGCTGCGCCATGGCGGGCAGTCTACGAACGCTTCGTCACCGGCCCTCGAGATGCCGGTCAGACGGCCGAATCAGGCGTGCCGAACCGATTTCTCGTTCGTCGATCCCCCTGTGTATCGTTCTCCGTCGTTGCCCCTTTAGCTCAGTCGGCAGAGCGTCTCCATGGTAAGGAGAAGGTCTACGGTTCGATTCCGTAAAGGGGCTCTGGTGTGGATTCGCACCTACTCTTGGCGGGGTAGCTCAGGTGGTTAGAGCACACGGCTCATAATCGTGGTGTCGCGGGTTCGAGTCCCGCCCCCGCTACAGCCCAGCGACAAGATTCACAAACTTTCCAGCAGAAGGACTTCCCGTGGCCAGCAAGAGCTCCGACGTTCGCCCCAAGATCACGCTCGCGTGCGTGGACTGCAAGGAGCGCAACTACATCACCAAGAAGAACCGTCGCAACGACCCGGACCGCATGGAGCTCAACAAGTTCTGCCCCCGTTGCCGCAAGCACACCGAGCACCGCGAGACCCGCTGACCTCAGCGGTCTAGGGTCGGGACATGCCTGTCGACCAGTCGCTAGTCGGCCGCACCTTCCCGCCCACCCGGCCCCACGCCGTCTCCGAGGAGAAGCTGCGCGAGTTCGCCGCAGCCACGGGAGCGACGTACGACGGTCGGGCGCCGGCGACGTTCCCGATCGTGCTGGCCTTCGACGCCATGAACGCCTTCCTCGAGGCGGAGGCGGTCGACCTGTTCCGGATCATCCACGGCGAGCAGAAGTTCGCCTACGAGCGTCCGATCGTGCCGGGCGACGTCCTGACAGCCACGCTCAGCGTCGCCACCCTGCGCCAGATCGCCGGCAACGACATCATCGGGACCACCAGCGAGATCACCGACGAGTCCGGTGCCCTGGTCTGCTCCACCAGCGCCACGCTCGTGCACCGGGGGCCCGACGCATGAGCCTCGCGACCCAGACCTACACGATCACCCGCGCCGACCTGGTCAGCTACGCCGCCGCGAGCGGCGACCAGAACCCCATCCACCAGGACGAGTCCGTCGCGCTCGGCGTCGGGCTGCCCGGCGTGATCGCCCATGGCATGTACACGATGGCCCTGGCCGCACGCGCCGTCTCGGACTGGTTCCCCGGCGCCGAGGTGGTCAGCTTCGGCTGCAAGTTCACCAACCCGGTCGTGGTCCCGGCCGACGGTGGCGTCGACGTCGAGGTGGCCGGCGACGCCAAGCCGGGTGACGACGGGCTCACCACGGTGGCGCTCACGGTCACCTGCGACGGTCAGAAGGTGCTCGGCATGCCCAAGGCCGTCGTCCGTGCCTGAGCTGCTCGCCGACCACACCACCCTGAGGCTCGGTGGCCCGGCCGACCGGTTCGTCGTAGCGCACACCGAGGACGAGCTGGTCGAGGCCGTGGCCGCCGCCGACGCAGCCGGCGAGCCCTGCCTGGTGCTCGGCGGTGGCAGCAACCTGGTGGTCGCCGACGAGGGCTTCCGCGGCACCGTCGTGAAGATCGCGACGACGGGAGTCAGTGCGGACGTCGACGACGACCCGTCGTGCGGCGGCGCCATGGTCACCGTCGCTGCTGGCGAGTCGTGGGACGCGTTCGTGTCCACCGCGGTCGAGCGGCGGTGGGTCGGAGTCGAGGCGCTCGCCGGGATCCCGGGCCTGGTCGGAGCGACCCCGATCCAGAACGTCGGCGCCTACGGCCAGGAGGTCTCCCAGACCATCGCGCAGGTGCGGGTCTGGGACCGCACCCTGCAGGGTGTCCGCACCTTCGCCAACGCCGACTGCAGCTTCGGCTACCGGACCTCGCGCTTCAAGGCCGACCCCGGCCGCCACGTCGTGCTGAGCGTGACCTTCCAGTTCACCCAGGGCGACCTGGGCGCGCCGGTCACCTACGCCGAGCTGGCGCGCACCCTCGGGATCGAGCCCGGGCAGCGGGCACCGGCCGCCGACGCGCGCGACGCGGTGCTCGCCCTACGGCGCGGCAAGGGCATGGTGCTCGAAGCTGCCGACCACGACACCTGGAGCGCGGGCTCCTTCTTCACCAACCCGGTGGTCGCACCCGACGACGTCCCCGAGGGCGCGCCCACCTGGCCGGCGGAGGGCGGCGTGAAGACCGGCGCGGCCTGGCTGATCGAGCACGCCGGCTTCGGCAAGGGCTACGGCGACAACGGTGTCGGCCTGTCCACCAAGCACACCCTGGCCCTCACCAACCGCGGCTCAGGCACGACCGACGACCTGCTCGGCCTGGCCCGCAAGATCCGTGACGGGGTGGAGTCGGCGTACCGGATCCGGCTGGTCAACGAACCGGTGCTGGTCGGCTGCTCGCTCTAGCCCTGACCTAGGTCGTGTCGGCGCTGGCCGCGATGATCACGATCGCGACGATCAGGACCAGGACCGCCAGGATCATCAGCATTGTGGTGACGATGCCCATGACGTAGCCGGCCGTGGCCTCGCCCCGGCCGCTCCACTGCTGGGGGTTGGCGTCGATCTCGCGGCGCACCTTGGCGCCCTTGGCCCAGGCGAACGGCCCAACGACGCACAGGATCCCGCAGACGAACGTGCCGGCCAGGGAGACGATGCCCATGATCAGGGCGGTGTTGGCCTCCGGGTGCGGCACCTGCCCGAAGGTCGGCTGCCCGTAGGCAGGCTGGCCGTAGGCAGGCTGCCCATAGGGCGCGGCGGGGAACGAGGGCGGAGGGGGAGCCGGCTGCTGGTAGGTGTCCCAGCTCGGCGGGTTCTGCGGGGGCTCCGACGGCGACGGCGGCGGCTCGTCCTTGCTGCCGTAGGGACGATGCGTGAAGGGCGTCGTCTCCTCGGGGTCGTTTCCGCTCATGGCTCCATGGTCTCAGGTTCGGTGGCCAGCCAGCCATCGATGTCGGTGAGCATCGTCTGCTTGGTCTCGTCGGGCGCCCGCGAGGCGCGCACCGACATCCGGGCGAGCTCGGCCAGCTGGTCGTCCGTGAGCTCGTGGGCGGCGCGCATGGTGGCGTACTGCGCGGCGAGCTGGGACCCGAAGAGCAGCGGGTCGTCGGCGCCGAGCGCGACCGTGGCCCCGGCCTCCAGCAGGGTGGGGAGCGGTACGGACGTCAGGTCGGAGTAGACCCCGAGCGCCACGTTGGACACCGGACAGACCTCGAGCGCGATCCCCGACTCGGCGATCCGCTCCAGGAGCGCTGGGTCCTCGGCGGCCCGGACGCCGTGGCCGAGCCGGTCGGCGTGCAGTACGTCGAGGCAGGTGCGGATGCTGTCCGGTCCGAGCAGCTCGCCGCCGTGCGGGGCGAGGAGCAGTCCGGCCCGCTCGGCGATCGCGAACGCGGGGGCGAACTCCGAGGTCACCCCGCGACGCTCGTCGTTGGACAACCCGAATCCGACCACCCCGCGACCGACGTACTGGACCGCGAGCCGCGCCAGGGTGCGCGCGTCGAGCTGATGGCGCGTGCGATTGGCGGCGATGACAACCGCCATGCCCAGCCCCGTGCGCTGCCCGGCGTCCCGGACGGCGTCGAGCACCAGGTCGGTGAACGCGGTGATCCCGCCGAACCGGGCGGCGTAACCGCTCGGGTCGACCTGGATCTCCAGCCACCGGCCGCCGTCACGGACGTCGTCCTCAGCGGCCTCCAGCACCAGCCGGCGTACGTCGGCCTCGGTGCGCAGCACCGACCGGGCGACGTCGTAGAGGCGCTGGAACCGGAACCAGCCCTTCTCGTCGGTCGCCCGCAGCGCCGGCGGCCAGTCCTCGACGAGTGAGTCGGGCAGCGAGATGCCGTCGCGCTCCGCGAGCTCGAGCAGCGTCGGGTGCCGCATCGAGCCGGTGAAATGCAGATGCAGGTGGGCCTTGGGGAGGCGTCGGAGGTCCCGGTGGTCGCCCAACTCAGGCAAACAGCTTCTGGAGCCGCGTGATCCCCTCGACGAGGTCGTCGTCACCGAGTGCGTAGGACAAGCGTAGATAACCCGGCGACCCGAACGCCTCGCCGGGCACCACGGCCACCTCGGCGGCGTCCAGGATGTATTCGGCGAGGTCGGCGCTGCTGTCGATCCGCTTGCCGGCGTAGTCCTTGCCCAGCAGGCCCTTGACCGACGGGTAGGCGTAGAACGCTCCGGTCGGGGTCGGGCAGACGACGCCGTCGATCTCGTTGAGCATCGCGACGATCGTGCGGCGGCGCCGGTCGAAGGCCGTCTTCATCGCGTCGACCGCGGTCAGGTCACCCTCGAGGGCCGCGAGCGCCGCGCGCTGCGACACGTTGGCGACGTTGGACGTCGCGTGCGACTGCAGGTTGGTGGCCGCCTTGACCAGATCCTTCGGGCCGATCATCCAGCCCACCCGCCAGCCCGTCATCGCATAGGTCTTGGCGACCCCGTTGACGACGACGCAGTGGTCCTGGAGGGCGGGGCACAGCACCGGCATCGACCCGGTCTCGACACCGTCATAGACCAGGTGCTCGTAGATCTCGTCGGTGAGCACCCACAGGTCGTGGTCCTCGACCCACTGGCCGATCGCGCGGATCTCGTCGGCGGTGTAGACCGAACCGGTCGGGTTGGACGGCGAGACGAACAGCAGCACCTTGGTCCGGTCGGTGCGCGCCGCCTCGAGCTGCTCGACGGTGACCTTGTAGTCCTGGGTCTCGTCCGCGAGCACCTCGACCGGCACGCCGCCGGCCAGCCGGATGGCTTCGGGGTACGTCGTCCAGTACGGCGCCGGCACGATCACCTCGTCGCCCGGGTCGAGCATCGCCGCGAAGCCGGAGTAGATGGCCTGCTTGCCGCCGTTGGTGATCAGCACCTGGGCGGGCTCGATCTCCAGCCCGCTGTCGCGCTTGGTCTTGGCGACGATCGCCTTCTTCAGCTCGGGCAGCCCGCCGGCCGGCGTGTAGCGGTGGTTCTTCGGGTCGCGGCACGCCTCGACCGCAGCCTCGACGATGTAGTCGGGGGTCGGGAAGTCCGGCTCGCCGGCGCCGAACCCGATCACGGGCCGGCCTTCTGCCTTCAGCGCCTTGGCCTTCGCATCCACCTTCAGCGTCGCCGACTCGGCGATCGCGCCGATCGTCGCGACACGCGTCGATCGCGGGGTTTCGGAAATGGGGCTAGCGGTGGCGGGTGCGGCTGCTCGAGACTCCGACATGTCTGACATCGTAGGGGTGCGTCGATGATGACCTCACCCCAGTTCTTGCCGGGTGCGCATCCGTTTGGACGCGGCTAATGCCCAGGCCGTAGACTCATCGTTTGGTGGATTCCCCAAGGCTTTGCCATGCCCGGATTCGGGTCCGGCCGAGTCGCACGGAGGACATCGGAGGGCACTAGCTCAACTGGCAGAGCATCGGTCTCCAAAACCGAAGGTTGGGGGTTCAAGTCCCTCGTGCCCTGCAGCAAACCCAATGATCACGACGAGAGGTGAACGGCTGTGTCGGACAGCAGCGCGGTCCGCGGTCCCAAGGACAGCAAGGCCGGCGACGCTCACAAGCGCACCAGCATCCCCACGTTCTACCGCCAGGTGGTCGCCGAGCTGCGCAAGGTCGTCTATCCGACCCAGGAGCAGCTGGTCACCTACTTCATCGTGGTCATGGTGTTCGTGGTCTTCATGATGGCGCTCGTCTCGGCCCTCGACCTGGGCCTCGGCAAGCTGGCCTTCGAAGTCTTCACGGGCCCGAGCAACTCGTAACCCCGTAGGCCGGGCCGCTCGGCCCGCCTACCCGCAACAGCAACTGATGGAGCAACACGTGTCGGAGCAGTACGACCAGGAGATTCCCTCCGAGGTCGAGGACCAGTCGGTCGATCCCGTGGACCCCGTGGACCCCGAGGACTCGGTCGACCCTGTCGACCCCGTCGACGCGGCTGACGCCGTGGACGAGGATGACGCCGACGAGCCCATCGAGCCCGTCCCCGCGGACGAGCCGGTCGACGAGACCCTCGTCGAGGCCACGGAGGGCGCCCCTGAGGGGAGCGCACCCGAGGACGTTGCGGTCGACGACGAGTCCGCAGACCCTGCCCCCACCGAGGAGCCGGTCGACGAGGTCGTGGCCAGCGCCGAGGAGACTGTCGACGAGGCCACCGCGGCCGACCGCACCCCTCCCACCACCCCCCCCGATGACGACGACGTCGACGAGGAAGCAGACGTGCCGGCCGAGGGCGACGAGCCCGCAGCCGAGGAGAACGACCCGCTCGAGGCGTTCCGCGCCGAGCTGTGGGCGAAGCCCGGCGAGTGGTTCGTGGTGCACACCTACTCCGGCATGGAGAACCGGGTGAAGGCCAACCTCGAGAACCGCCGGTCCTCGCTCAACATGGAGGACTACATCCACGAGATCGTGGTCCCCATCGAAGACGTCGTCGAGATCAAGAACGGCCAGCGACGCACGCGCAGCAAGCCGTCACTGCCGGGCTACGTCCTGGTCCGGATGGACCTCACCGATGAGTCCTGGTCCGCCGTACGCCACACGCCGTCCGTCACCGGCTTCGTCGGTCACCTGCACCAGCCGGTGCCGCTGACCATGGACGAGGTCGAGACGATGCTCGCGCCCGCCGTGGTCGCCACGGCCGAGGCGGAGGCCGCAGCCGCTGGCACCTCCACCGGCGCGACCGGCACGACCACCAAGAAGCAGATCGAGGTCGCCGACTTCGATGTCTCCGACTCGGTGATGGTCGTCGACGGCCCGTTCGCAACGCTGCACGCGACGATCACCGAGATCAACGCGGAGTCCCAGAGGGTCAAGGCCCTCGTCGAGATCTTCGGCCGGGAGACCCCGGTCGAGCTGAGCTTCAGCCAGATCCAGAAGGTCTGAGCTCAGCAGCAACACAGGTGGCAGAGGGCGACGCACGTCCTCGTCATGACCACGAGAGAGAAAGAGAACACCGAAGATGCCTCCCAAGAAGAAGGTCGCTGCACTCGTCAAGGTGCAGCTCCAGGCCGGGGCCGCAACCCCGGCTCCGCCGGTCGGTACGGCCCTCGGCCCCCACGGCGTCAACATCATGGACTTCTGCAAGGCGTACAACGCCCAGACCGAGTCCATGCGCGGCAACGTCATCCCCGTCGAGATCACGATCTACGAGGACCGTTCGTTCGACTTCATCACCAAGACCCCACCGGCCGCTGAGCTGATCAAGAAGGCCGCCGGCCTGGCCAAGGGTTCCGGAGTCCCGCACAAGGAGAAGGTCGGCAGCCTGACGAAGGCGCAGGTCCGCGAGATCGCGCAGACCAAGCTTCCCGACCTCAACGCCAACGACCTCGACGCAGCGATGAAGATCGTCGAAGGCACCGCCCGCTCCATGGGCGTCACCACCGAGTAGTAGCCCCCGTAGTAACAGCAGTGGCAGAGCCGCGCTGGCTCACCTAGACCACGACCTGGAAGAAAAGAGAACCAGACATGCAGCGCAGCAAGACCTACCGCGCGGCGGCAGAGGCCTTTGACAAGGACGAGCTCTACGCCCCGCTCACCGCCATCAAGTTCGCCAAGGCGGGCAGCAAGAAGAAGTTCGACGAGACCGTCGACGTCGTGATGCGCCTCGGGGTCGACCCCCGCAAGGCCGACCAGATGATCCGCGGCACCGTCAACCTGCCCCACGGCACCGGCAAGACCTCTCGCGTGCTCGTCTTCGCGAACGGCGACAAGGCCGACGCCGCCCGTGAGGCCGGCGCCGACGTGGTCGGTGGCGACGAGCTGATCGAGAAGGTCAACGGCGGCTGGCTCGAGTTCGACGCCGTCGTCGCGACCCCCGACATGATGGGCAAGGTCGGCCGCCTCGGTCGAGTGCTCGGCCCCCGCGGCCTGATGCCGAACCCGAAGACCGGCACGGTCACCCCCGACCCGGCCAAGGCCGTCTCGGACATCAAGGGCGGCAAGATCGAGTTCCGCATCGACCGCCACTCCAACCTGCACTTCATCATCGGCAAGGCATCGTTCTCCGAGGCCCAGCTGGCCGAGAACTACGCCGCCGCACTCGAAGAGGTGCTGCGGCTCAAGCCGTCCAGCTCCAAGGGGCGCTACCTCCGCAAGGTCACCGTCTCCACGACGATGGGCCCCGGTGTGCAGGTCGACCCCAACCGGGTGAAGAACGTCGCGTCGGAGGACGAGGCCCAGGCCTGAGTTCCCCCGCGCTAGCGACGCCCCGGCCACCTCACGGCGGCCGGGGCGTCGTCATGTGTGCAGGGTCGATTTGGTCACGTAGGTGGTGACGCCTTACTCTTCTACTCGTAACCAGAGACCGCCGGTTGTCAGGCTGCAACAGCAGCTCGATCGAAGGTTCCGCGAGAGAAACGCGGACGGCCAGCGCAGGGGACAGAGCATGACCCGTGACGTACGCCGTCACAGAAGTCAGACGCCCTGAGCCTTGCGCTCAGGGCGTTCGTCGTTTCCTCCGGTATTCGGGCGCGGCGGTCTCCTCGACAGATGTTCGGAAGGAGACCCATGGCGCGGGCAGACAAGCAGGCCGCCGTCGCGGAGATCGTTGAGTCGTTCAACGAAGCCGCCGGTGCCGTGCTGACCGAGTACCGCGGTCTCACCGTCAAGGAGCTGCAGGACCTTCGCCGCTCCCTCGGTGACAACGCCAGCTACGCCGTGGTCAAGAACACGCTGGCCAAGCTCGCCGCCAAGGAGGCGGGCATCGAAGGCTTCGACGACCTGCTCACCGGCCCGACCGCGATCGCCTTCATCAATGGCGACGTCGTCGAGGCGGCCAAGGGTCTGCGTGACTTTGCCAAGGCGAACCCCACCCTGGTCATCAAGGGCGGCGTTCTCGACGGCCAGCCGCTCGACGCGAAGGAGATCGCCAAGCTGGCGAGCCTCGAGTCGCGCGAGGTGCTGCTCGGCAAGCTGGCGGGCGCGATGCTCGCTTCGCTCAGCCAAGCCGTCTACCTGCTCAACGCCCCGCTCGCCCAGGCTGCCCGGCTCGCCGGTGCGCTGCAGGCGAAGGCCGAGCAGGACCCCACGATCCTCGCAGGTGGTGCTGGCACGGAGTCTGACTCCGAGCCGGTGGCCGCCGAGGAGGCACCGGTTGAGGACTCCGTTGAGGAGCCCGAGGCCGAGGTCCCCGCTGACGAGGCCGCTGCGGAGGAGGTTCCCACCGAGGAGCCGGCCGCTGAGGCCTCCGACGAGGGCGAAACCACCGAGGCCTGACCCAGGCCGACGTACACCACCTGAAACCCGGCCCCTGCCACCCGGCAGTGGGCCACCGAATGGAAGGAAACGCCATCATGGCGAAGCTCAGCACCGGCGAGCTGCTCGACGCGTTCAAGGAGATGACGCTGATCGAGCTCTCGGAGTTCGTGAAGCAGTTCGAGGAGACCTTCGGCGTGACCGCCGCTGCTCCGGTCGCGGTTTCCGCCGCCCCGGGTGCCGCTGGTGGCGCCGCCGCCGGCGGTGGCGACGACGCCGCCCAGGAGGAGTTCGACGTCATCCTGGAGGCCGCTGGCGACAAGAAGATCAACGTCATCAAGGAGGTGCGCGCGCTCACGTCCCTCGGTCTGAAGGAGGCCAAGGACCTGGTCGAGGCCGCCCCCAAGCCGATCCTCGAGCACGTCACCAAGGAAGCTGCGGACAAGGCGAAGGAAGCCCTCGAGGGCGCCGGCGCCACCGTCACCGTCAAGTGACCTGCCGCTGACCAGCCCGGCTGGTCGGCACCCAGCACTACCGCGAGAGAGCGGCCCCCGGTACGCCGGGTGGCCGCTCTCGCGTTTCCAAGCCCGGAAATTACCGCGGGTAACATGCAGGGACCCGCGTGTCACGGGTCGGTCTCGCTGGGTGTCGGGACAGTGACGTACGGCTCAAATGTGCGTAACCTCGCCGCCGTACCGGCGTTGTTACTCATCAGTGGATGTGTCCCTCGCCACACAGCTATCCGGGACCAGGTTTTGATGGGCCGCGGTCCAGGGAGGAAAGACAGCATGGGTGTGGAGATCAAGGTCGAGGACCTCAGCAAGTCCTTCGGCAAGCAGCTGATCTGGGGTGACGTCACGTTGACCATTCCGGCCGGTGAAGTCTCCGTCATGCTGGGCCCCTCGGGTACCGGCAAGTCCGTGTTCCTCAAGGCGTTGATCGGGCTCCTCAAACCGGACCAGGGCTCGATCATGATCGAGGGCACCGACATCGCGACCTGCTCCGAGAAGGAGCTCTACGAGATCCGCAAGCTGTTCGGTGTGCTGTTCCAGGACGGCGCGATGTTCGGCTCGATGAACCTCTACGACAACGTCGCCTTCCCGCTGCGCGAGCACACCAAGAAGTCAGAGTCCGACATCCGCGACATCGTCATGGAGAAGATGGACCTGGTCGGCCTGCTCGGCGCCGAGGACAAGCTCCCGGGCGAGATCTCCGGCGGTATGCGCAAGCGTGCCGGCCTGGCGCGGGCCCTGGTGCTCGACCCCGAGATCCTGCTCGTTGACGAGCCCGACTCCGGCCTCGACCCGGTGCGTACGTCGTTCATCAACCAGCTCTTCATCGACCTGAACGCCCAGATCGACGCGACGTTCCTGATCGTGACCCACGACATCAACACCGCCCGGACGGTGCCCGACAACATCGGGCTGCTCTACCACAAGCACCTGGCAATGTTCGGGCCGCGCGAGATGCTGCTGAGCTCGCAGGAGCCGGTCGTGCGTCAGTTCCTCAACGCGCAGACGATCGGCCCGATCGGCATGTCCGAGGAGAAGGACGCCGACGAGCTCGAGGCCGAGCGCGACATGGAGATGCCGCCGCTGCCGCCCATCCCGATGCAGCTCGAGCCCTCCAACGGAATTCCCCGTCGCAGCCAGCGCGAGCCAGGCGCCTGGTGCCGCGACAACGGCGTCACCCCTCCTCGAGGTTCATTCGAGGACAAGGTGTCCATGGTTCCGGGCTCCTGAGGACAGAAGGGTATCGGTGGCATCCTCGACGGCGACACGGGTTCTCGCTCCTGTCGGAACCGCAGGCAAGCTCTTCGCCTTCGGTCTCGACGTAGGGCGAAACCTGTTCAAGCGACCCTTCCAGCTGCGTGAGTTCCTGCAGCAGGCGTGGTTCATCGCGTCCGTCACGATCATCCCCACCGCCCTGGTCGCCATCCCGTTCGGCGCGGTCATCGCGCTCCAGGTCGGCGGCCTGATCAAGCAGTTCGGCGCCCAGTCCTTCACCGGCTCCGCGTCTGTCCTCGCCGTCGTCCGCGAGGCGGGTCCGATCGCGACCGCGCTGCTGATCGCGGGCGCTGGCGGCTCGGCCATCGCGGCCGACCTCGGAGCCCGCAAGATCCGCGAAGAGCTCGACGCCATGATGGTGCTCGGTATCGACCCGATCCAGCGCCTCGTCGTCCCCCGCGTCCTCGCCTGCATGATGGTCGCGGTCTTCCTCAACGGTCTGGTCAGTGTCGTCGGTGTCGCCGGCGGCTACGTCTTCAACGTCGTCCTCCAAGACGGCACACCAGGGGCCTATTTATCGAGCTTTACCGCGCTCGCACAGTTACCGGACCTGTGGCAAGGCATGGCCAAGGCGTTGGTCTTCGGACTCATCGCCGCGGTCGTGGCCTCCTACAAGGGCATGAACGCCAAGGGCGGCCCGAAGGGCGTCGGTGACGCGGTCAACGAGTCCGTGGTCATCACGTTCATGCTCCTCTTCCTCGTCAACTTCATTATGAGCGCGATCTACTTCCAAATCGTGCCTCCAAAGACAGGTTGACGACCGTGGCATCGATCAAGGGCGTCTACGAGAAACCGCTCAAGGGACTCGACAACCTGGGCGAGGAGCTGTCGTTCTACGTCCGCGCCCTGGCGTGGACGCCGCGGACGGTCCGCCGCTACAAGAAGGAGATCCTGCGACTCCTGGCCGAGGTCACGCTCGGCTCCGGTTCGCTCGCCGTCATCGGCGGCACGGTCGGCGTCATCGTCGCCATGTGCTTCTTCACCGGCACCGAGGTCGGCCTGCAGGGCTACGCGGCTCTCAACCAACTCGGCACCGCCAACTTCGCCGGCTTCGTCTCCGCCTACTTCAACACCCGCGAGATCGCGCCCCTCGTTGCCGGCATCGCCCTCGCCGCCACGGTGGGTTGCGGCTTCACCGCCCAGCTCGGCGCGATGCGGATCTCCGAGGAGGTCGACGCCCTCGAGGTGATGGCGGTCCCCTCGCTGCCCTTCCTGGTGACCACCCGGATCATCGCCGGACTGATCGCGATCATCCCGCTCTACGTCGTGGGCCTGCTGTCGTCGTACTTCGCCAGCCGGCTCGTCGTCACGCAGTTCTTCGGGCAGAGTGCGGGCACGTACGACGACACCTTCAACAAATTCTTGCCACCAGGCGACGTCTTGTGGTCCTTCGGCAAGGTCCTCGTCTTCGCGATCATGGTGATCCTGATCCACTGCTACCACGGCTACAACGCCTCCGGCGGACCCGCCGGCGTGGGTGTGGCCGTTGGTCACGCGGTGCGGACCAGCATCGTGGCGATCAACGTCGTCGACCTGCTGCTGTCGATGGCGATCTGGGGCACCACCACCACCGTCAGATTGGCGGGGTAGGGCGATGCATGCCATTTTCCGTCCCAGGGTGCTGGGCGTCGCGTTCCTCGCGCTCCTGGTGGGAGCGGTGTGGATGACCAACGCGGTCTTCACCAAGAAGTTCACCGACTACGAGAAGGTCAAGCTCCAGACCTCCAACATCGGCCTCAACCTGCCTGCCCGCGCCGACGTGAAGATCCGCGGCGTGATCGTCGGCGAGGTGCTCGACTTCGACCAGAACGCCGAGGGTGCCCAGCTCACGCTCGGGATCTACCGCAAGGACGTCGACACCATCCCCGAGAACGTCACCGGGTCGATCGTGCCGAAGACGCTGTTCGGTGAGAAGTACGTCTCGCTGATCGTTCCTGAGGACCCCTCGCCCGAGCACATCACCTCCGCCACCACGATCCCGCGCACCGTGGTCAGCACCGAGGTCGAGAAGGTGCTCAACGACCTCTACCCGCTGCTGACCGCCGTCCAGCCCGCTCAGCTGAACATGACCCTCAACGCGCTCTCGACCGCCCTCGAGGGCCGCGGCGAGAAACTCGGCGAGAACCTCGAGACAGTCGACGCCTACCTCAAGCGGATCAACCCCCAGATCCCCGACCTGGTCGAGGACCTGCGCCTGACCGCCTCGGTGTCCGACACGTACGCCGACGTACTCCCCGAGGTTGCCCAGATCCTCGACGACACGGTCACGACCGGCACCACCCTCGAGGGTCGCCAGGCCGAGCTGAACGCGCTGTTCAACGACATCGGCAAGTTCTCCGACACCGCGCGCGTGTTCCTCGACAAGAACGGCGACGAGATCGTCCGGCTGGGTGAGGTCAGCGCCCCGTTCCTGAAGGTGCTTGCCCGCTACTCCCCGGAGTTCCCGTGCCTCACCGGCGGGCTCGTCAACGCCGGCAAGCTGGAGGCCGAGGCGTTCCGCGGTTTCGTGCTGCACATCATCCTGGAGACCCTGCCGCGGCAGCCGCGTGCCTACAAGCCGGCCGACAAGCCGCGGATCGGTGACAACCGAGGTCCCAACTGCCTGCACCTGCCCAACCCGCCCTGGAGCCAGTCCAACCCCGTGCGCCACCAGCCCAACTTCAACGACGGCATCGACACCCCGACCGGCAAGGGCACCTCGCGGGTCGCTCCCGGCTTCACCTACTCCGGCAGCCCGATGGACGCCGACCTGCTGAAGAAGATGCTGGTCGCGCAGGGCTCCGGTGGCAGTGACCTCGCCGCCCTGCTGGCCGGCCCTCTGGTGGGGGAGGCGGCGCGCTGATGGCTGTCCTCGACAAGAAGACCAGGGGCGACCTGATCCGGCTGGTGATCTTCATCGTCGTCACCACGGTGGCGACCAGCCTCCTGGTGATCACGATCGGCAACATCTCCTTCGAAGGAACGAAGGAGTACAAGGCCCAGTTCGTCGACGCCACCGGCGTGGTCAAGGGCGACGACATCCGGATCGCCGGAGTCAAGGTGGGCACGGTCAAGAAGGTCGACATCGTCGACGAGTCCAACGCGCTGGTGACCTTCACCGTGGAGAAGGACACCCAGCTCAACGCCTCGACGCACGCCTCGATCCGTTACCGCAACCTGGTCGGGCAGCGCTACATCTCGCTGACCCAGGATGCGGGGGAGACCGAGGTCCTCAAGGAGGACGGCACCATCCCGGTGTCACGGACGTCTCCTGCCCTCGACCTCACCGTCCTCTTCAACGGGTTCAAGCCTCTCTTCCAGGCACTCTCGCCCGACGACATCAACAAGTTCTCCTACGAGATCGTGCAGGTCTTCCAGGGCGAGGGCGGCACGCTCGAGAACCTGCTCGGCCACACCGCCTCGATCACGCAGACGCTGGCCGACCGCGACGACGTCATCGGTGACCTGATCACCAACCTCGACTTCGTGCTCGACCACGTCGCCGACCGCGACGAGCAGCTCAACTCGCTGATCACCAACTTCCGTGACCTGATCTCGGGTCTGAAGAACGACCGCGAGGCGATCCTGAGCTCGCTGGAGGGCATCTCCCAGCTGTCCGTGGAGACCGCCGACCTGGTCACGGGCATCCGCGCACCGTTCGTGGAGGACATCAAGCAGCTGCGCCGCTTCGCCGAGAACACCGACAGGAACAAGGCCGAGCTCGACCGGGCCCTGCAGGTGCTCCCGATCAAGCTCACCAAGATCGGCCGTACGGCGATCTACGGCTCCTGGTTCAACTTCTACCTCTGCGAGTTCCACGGCCGAGTCACGCTGCCCGGCAACGTCACTCTCCCGGTCGACTACAAGGTCGGCGCCGAGAGGTGTGATCTCGGATGAAGCCCTTCCACGAGCGCAACCCGGTGACCATCGGCGCCGCCAGCATTGCCGTCATCGTGCTGCTGGTGCTCGCCGCCTTCCGCGCCCAGGACCTCCCGCTGATCGGTGGCGGCGACACCTACTACGCCTCGTTCTCCGAGGCCGGGGGGCTCAAGGTCAACGACGAGGTCCGCATCGCGGGCGTCCGCGTCGGCAAGGTCAACTCCGTCGAGCTCGAGGACGGTGAGGTCAAGGTCGGGTTCAAGGTCAAGACCGACTCGACCTTCGGCAAGGAGACCGGTGCCGCGATCAAGGTGAAGACGCTGCTCGGCGCGATGTACCTGTCCCTCGAGCCGGCCGGCTCCGGCCAGCTGGAGGAGGGCGGCACGATCCCGGTCGAGCGCACGTCGTCGCCGTTCGACGTCGTCGACGCGTTCTCCGGCCTCGCGGAGACGTCGGCCGACATCGACACCGACCAGCTCGCCGAGTCGCTCACCACGCTCGCCGACCTGACTCGCAACACTCCCGAGGAGTTCCGCTCGGCCCTCACCGGGGTCTCGGCACTGTCGGAGACCATCGCTTCGCGCGACGAGCAGATCAACTCGCTCCTGCAGAACCTCGAGCGGGTCTCCACCGTCCTCAACGCTCGCGACGACGACATCGTGTCCCTGATGCGTGACTCCGACGTGCTCTTCCGGGCGCTCGTCGCCCGTCGCGAGGCCGTGCACAACCTGCTCGTCTCGACGTCCGACCTGTCCTCGGAGCTGACCAAGCTCGTGACCCAGAGCCGTGCCGACCTCAAGCCCGCCCTCGGCCACCTCGAGAACGTGCTCGCCGTGCTGAACAAGAACCAGGACAACCTCGACAACAGCCTGCGGCTGATGGAGCCCTTCTACCGGGTCTTCGCCAACACGCTCGGCACGGGCCCCTGGTTCGACACCTACATCGAGAACCTCCCACCGGTCCCCAACCCGCGCAACGGGGGTGGCTTCGGATGAATCTCCTGCAGAGGGCGATCGTGCCCGTGATCATCGTGGCCCTCGTGGTCGCTGGAGCCATCGTGATGTTCGGCGGCGGCAGCAGCGACAAGACCGTGACGGCGTACTTCCCCCGCACCGTCTCGCTCTACGAAGGCAGCGACGTACGCGTCCTCGGAGTTCCCGTCGGAAAGATCCAGGAGGTGACCCCCGAGGGCACCCAGGTCAAGGTCGTGATGACCTACCAGGACGACGTCAAGATCCCCGCCGATGCCAAGGCCGTGATCATCTCGCCCTCGATCGTCGGCGACCGCTACATCCAGCTCACGCCGGCCTACGAGGGCGGCGATGTCCTGGCCGACAACATCGAGCTCGACGAGAGCCGCACCGCGGTGCCGCTCGAGCTGGACCAGATCTACTCCAGCCTCGACAAGCTCACCGTGGCTCTCGGTCCCAACGGCGCCAACAAGAACGGCGCGCTGACCGACCTGCTCGAGTCCACGGCCGAGAACTTCGGCGGCCAGGGTGCGAAGTTCAACCAGACCATCAAGGACTTCAGCACGCTCAGTGCCACCCTCGACGACAACAAGGAAGAGCTGTTCGGTTCGCTCACCGAGCTCCAGGGCTTCGTCGAGACGCTGGCCGACAACGACAGCACCGTGCGCCAGTTCAACCAGTCGCTGAGTGACGTCTCCACGATGCTCTCCGGCGAGTCGGACGAGCTCTCGGCCGCGCTGGCGAACCTCTCGACCGCTCTGGGCCAGGTGGGGTCGTTCGTGCAGGAGAACAAGGCGTCGCTGGGGCGCAACATCACCGGCCTCAACCGGGTCGCCAAGGTCCTGGTCAAGCGCCGCAGCGAGTTCGACCAGATCCTCCGCTACGCGCCGGTCGCCCTGGGCAACCTGGCGATGACCTACAACCCGGACGCGGGCACCCTCGACACCAACGCCAACATCGGCAACCTCCTCGACCACGAGCTCGCGAGCGACCCCGGGCGCCTCCTTTGCAGTCTCTTCAGCGCCAACGACAACTCGGGCAGGATCTGTGACGTCATCGAGGGGCTGCTGCCTCCTCCTGGAGCCGGCCGCGCTTCTTACGGCGACTCTGGCAGCCAAGGCGCGACCTACGCCTCCAAGTTCGACCTCTCCCTGAACGGTCTGGTGGAGGTCCGATGATGCGCAGGAAGCTCGTCGCCGTGGTCGCCCTGGTGGCCGGCTCGGTCGCGTTCACCGGGTGTGGGTTCGACGTCTACAAGCTGCCCCTGCCAGGTGGCACCGACACCGGCGACAACCCGATGACGGTCAACGTCGAGTTCCGCGACGTACTCGACCTGGTGCCGCAGTCGTCGGTCAAGGTCAACGAAGTCAACGTCGGCAAGGTCACCGACGTCGAGCTTGACGGCACCACCGCCGACGTCACGCTCGAGCTGCGCAAGGACGTCGACCTGCCCGACAACGCGATCGCGGAGATCCGCCAGACCAGCCTGCTGGGTGAGAAGTTCGTATCGCTCGGCCCGCCCGCCGCGGGGGCCAGCACCGGCAAGCTCGGCGACGGCGACACGATCCCGCTGGAACGGTCCGGACGCAACCCGGAGATCGAGGAGGTCCTGGGCGCCCTGAGCCTGATCCTCAACGGCGGTGGCGTGGCCCAGCTGAAGACGATCGCCAGCGAGCTGAACCTCGCGCTCGAGGGTCGCGAGGACTCCGCCAAGTCGGTGCTCACGCAGATCGAGTCGCTGATGACCCAGCTCGACGAGAACCGCACCGACATCGTCAGCGCCATCGACGCCCTCAACCGGTTGGCCGTCTCGGCGCGCCAGCAGCAGGGCAGCATCGACTCCGCCCTCGACGAGCTGCCGAGCGCCCTGGACTCCATCGACGGTCAGCGCGAGGACCTCGTCAAGATGCTCGAGGCGCTCAACCACCTCGGCGACGTCGGCACCCGCGTAATCCGCGCTTCGACGGTGACC
>CAVWCT010000019.1:0-120060 GCA_963753565.1 uncultured Actinomycetota bacterium | reverse complement strand
TCGGCGCAAAGTCCGGCCTCAGACCGGCCGAGTCGGCGCGAAGTCGCGGAGGATGTGCCGACTCGGCATGAAGCCTGCATAACCGTAGTGACTCGCTATAGTTAAGACACCATGGTCTAGGAGCTGAGATGACGATGTTGCGGGACGAGACTGCCCTGCACCGGGAACGCCGGGAGGCCGAGCGGGCGCGCGCGCTCAGCGAGCTGCTGCAACGCCGTCCCGAGCTGGTCGGTGTGCACCAGGGTGCGGACCTGGCCACCGAGGCCATCCGCTGGTGCGCCTAGCGGGCAGTGGTTTCGAGGCTCGTCGCTAACGCTCCTCGCACCTCAACCACCGTCGTTACCGGAACACGACGGTGCGGTGGCCGTTGAGGAGGACGCGTGACTGCGAGTGCCAGCGGACGGCACGGGAGAGCACCTGGGCCTCGACGTCGCGGCCGGCGGAGACCAGCTGGTCCTGGGTGTAGGAGTGGTCGACCCGCATCACGTCCTGCTCGATGATCGGCCCCTCGTCGAGGGCGTCGGTGACGTAGTGGGCGGTCGCGCCGACCAGCTTCACCCCACGGTCGAAGGCCTGGTGGTAGGGCCGCGCGCCCTTGAAGCTCGGCAGGAACGAGTGGTGGATGTTGATCGCCCGGCCCGAGAGGTTGCGGCACAGCTCGTCGGAGAGCACCTGCATGTATCGGGCCAGCACCACCAGGTGGATGCCGAGGTCGTCGACCAGGCCCATCAGCTCGGCCTCGGCCTCCGGCTTGGTCTCGGGCGTGACCGGGATGTGCCGGAAGTCGAGACCGTAGGACCGCACCAGCGGCTCGGCGTCGGCGTGGTTGGAGACCACGACCGGGATGTCGATCTGCAGCGAGCGGGTGCTCGCCCGGAACAGCAGGTCGTTGAGGCAGTGCAGGTGCTTGGAGACCATGATCAGGGTGCGGTACGGCGCCTCCGCCTCCCAGAGCTCGAACTCCATCCCGAACTCGCGGGCGACCGGCTCGAACGCGGCGTGCAGCGATGCGGCGTCGACGCCACCGGCGGACCCGGCGACGACGAAGTCGATCCGCATGAAGAAGCGGTCGACCAGCTGGTCGTTGAACTGCTGGCTCTCGAGGATGTTGCCGCCCTGCTGGACCAGGAACCCGCTGACGGCGTGCACGATGCCGGGCCGGTCGGAGCAGGAGAGGATGAGTACGAAGTCGCCCGCCGGCGCGGTGGCGCTGTTCGACTGGGCGGAGCTGGGCAGTGCCATGTGGCTCCCTCACTTGTTGCGGTGAACGAAACTCAGTCTGCGATACGCAACACGTCCTGCGCTAGTGTCGCTCCATGCGCAACGGCTCCGCGGCCCCCGAGGGTGACCCGGGCGCGGTCACGCCGGGCGTCCAGTCCGTCGATCGGGCACTGACCATTCTGGAGCTGCTGGCCCGTGGTGGCGAGGCCGGGGTCACCGAGGTCGCCGCCCAGCTAGGTGTCCACAAGAGCACGGCGTTCCGGCTGGTCGCCACCCTGGAGTCGCACCGCTTGGTGGAGCAGACCGAGGACCGTGGCAAGTACCGCCTCGGGGTCGGCATCCTGCGCCTCGCCGGCGCGACGAGTGCGCGACTCGATGTCGTGCAGGAGGCCCGGCCGGTCTGCCGACAGCTGGCTGCCGACACCGGCGAGACCGTCAACATCGCGGTACTGTCGGAGAGCTCGGCGCTGTACCTCGACCAGATCGCCGGCTCCTCGGCGTTGCAGCCGCACAACTGGGTCGGGCAGCACATCCCGCTCCATGCCACCAGCAACGGCAAGGTGCTGCTCAGCGGGCTGGACCGGAAGGCGCTGGACGACCTGCTCGGCAAGCTGTCGCCGTACACGCCGTTGACGATCACCAAGAAGAGCAAGCTCCGCGAGGAGCTCGAGCTGGTCCGGGAGCAGGGCTACGCGCTGGCGGTCGACGAGCTCGAGGTGGGCCTGACGGCAGCGGCGGCCCCGATCCGCAACGCACACGGCGACGTGGTCGCCTCGATGAGCGTCTCGGGCCCGACGTTCCGGCTCACCCCGGAGCGGGTCGACGACGCCGTCAGCAAGCTGGTGGAGGCCGCGCTCGAGGTCTCGCACCGGCTCGGCTGGGGTCAACGTTAGGTCACGGAGCCCGGGTAGTCCTTGACGCGAGGGCCCGTCCGCAGCATTCTCAAGGGCACAACCGGGTTGCGGTGGAAGCGCTCGGTTGCGTGATACGCAACACCTCTCGCAGAGAATGGGCGGATCGTGGCGGACCTCTACGTCGATGGGCAGTGGGTTTCCGCCCGCGCCGGAGGACGCCGTGAGATCCGCTGCCCCGCCGATGGCACCCTCGTCGCCGAGGTGGACGAGGCCGGAGTCGAGGACACCGAGGCCGCCATCGCCGCCGCCCATCGCGCCTTCCATGACGGTCCGTGGCCGCGCGCGTCGGCGCGCGAGCGCGGAGACCTGCTGACCAAGGTCGCCGACCTGCTCGAACGCGACAAGGCCGACCTGGCCCGGATGGAGTCGCTCGACACCGGGAAGCGCCTGGTCGAGTCCGAGTACGACATCGACGACATCGTGTCGGTCTTTCGGCACTACGGCCGGGTGGCGGCCGAGGACGGCGGCCGCGTGGTCGACACGGGCAACGCCGATGTCGTCAGCCGGATCGTGCACGAGCCGGTCGGCGTCTGCGCCCTGGTCACGCCGTGGAACTACCCGCTCCTCCAGGTCTCGTGGAAGGTCGCGCCGTGCCTGGCCGCCGGCAACACGTTCGTGCTCAAGCCGAGCGAGCTCACCCCGCACACGGCGATCCACCTGATGAAGCTGCTCGAGGAGGCCGGCCTCCCCGCAGGTGTCGGCAACCTCGTGCTCGGTGCCGGCGCCGCTGCCGGCCCACCGCTTTCCGAGGACCCGCGCGTCGACCTGGTGTCGTTCACGGGCGGCCTCGCGACGGGCAAGGCGCTGATGGCGGCGGCCGCGGGCACGGTGAAGAAGGTCGCCCTCGAGCTCGGCGGCAAGAACCCCAACCTCGTGTTCGCCGACGCCGACCTCGAGGTCGCGCTCGACTACGCACTGACCGCGGTGTTCCTGCACTCGGGGCAGGTCTGCTCGGCCGGTGCCCGGCTGGTGGTCGAGGAGTCGATCCACGACGAGTTCGTCGACGCCCTGGTCGAGCGAGCGGAGCGGATCCGGCTCGGCGGGCCGTTCGACGAGAAGGCCGAGACCGGCCCGCTGACCAGCTCGGCCCACCGCGACAAGGTCGAGGCCTACGTCGCAGCCGGACTCGCCGAGGGCGCCGTACTCCGGTGTGGTGGAAAGCGCCCGGACGACCCGGCACTCGCCGGCGGCTTCTACTACCTGCCGACCGTCCTGGACCGGTGCACCAGCTCGATGTCGGTGACCCAGGACGAGTCATTCGGCCCGGTGCTCACGGTCGAGACCTTCACCGGCGAGGAAGAAGCGGTCGCGATCGCCAACGACAGCATCTACGGGCTGGCCGGTGCCGTCTGGACCCAGGACGCCGGCAAGGGCCAGCGGGTCGCCGCCCGGTTGCGGATGGGCACGGTCTGGATCAACGACTACCACCCGTACGTGCCGCAGGCCGAGTGGGGCGGCTACAAGCAGTCGGGCATCGGCCGCGAGCTCGGGCAGGCCGGTCTCGACGAGTACCGCGAGACCAAGCACGTCTGGCACAACGTCCGCCCGGCCGTCCAGGGGTGGTTCTCGTGAGCCTCAAAACCTCCGGGCATCACACGGAAAGCCGAGTGCCGTGAGCGCTAACAGGTACGACATCGTCATCGTCGGTGGGGGATCAGCCGGCTGCGCCCTGGCCAACCGGCTGTCGGCCGACCCTGGCACCAGCGTCCTGGTGCTCGAGGCGGGCCACTCCGACTGGAAGCTCGACCCGCTGGTGCACATGCCGGCGGCGCTGCCGTTCCCGATCGGCAACCGGCTCTACGACTGGAAGTACGAGACCGATCCGGAGCCGGATCTCAACGACCGCCGCGTCTTCCACGCCCGCGGCAAGGTGCTCGGCGGGTCCAGCAGCATCAACGGGATGATCTTCCAGCGCGGCAACCCGCTCGACTACGAGCGCTGGGCCGGCGAGCCGGGGATGAAGGAGTGGAGCTACCTCCACTGCCTGCCCTACTTCAAGAAGATGGAGAACTGCCTCGCCGGCGCCGACCAGTGGCGCGGCGGCGACGGGCCGCTGAAGCTCGAGCGCGGGCCGGCCACCAATCCGTTGTTCGACGCATTCTTCCGCGCCGCGACCGAGGCCGGCTACCCGCTGACCGACGACGTCAACGGCTACCGCCAGGAGGGCTTCGCGAAGTTCGACCGCAACGTCTACCGCGGACGCCGACTCTCCGCTGCTCGCGCCTACCTGCACCCCGTGCGCGACCGCAAGAACCTCCGGGTCGAGACCTCGGCCTTCGTGACCGGCGTCCGGTTCCAGGGCAAGCGCGCGGTCGGCGTCGACTACCACCGCACCGGTCGCGGCAACCGAAGCGTCGAGGCCGGCGAGGTGATCCTCTGCGGCGGCGCCATCAACACCCCTCAGCTGCTCCAGCTCTCCGGTGTCGGCGACCAGGCCTTGCTCGCCCAGCACGGCATCGACGTCGTACACCACTCCCCGGGGGTGGGCGAGAACCTCCAGGACCACCTCGAGGTCTACATCCAGTACGCCTCGAAGCAGCCCGTCTCCATCGCGCCCGGCCTGCGCTGGCGGATGCGGCCGAAGATCGCCGTCGACTGGCTGTTCTTCCGCCGTGGCCTGGGCGCCACCAACCACTTCGAAGGCGGCGGGTTCGCGCGCAGCAACGACGAAGTCGACTACCCCAACCTGATGTTCCACTTCCTGCCGGTCGCGATCCGTTACGACGGCTCCGCGCCCACCAAGGGCCACGGCTATCAGGTGCACATCGGACCCATGTACGCCGACACCCGCGGCTACGTGCGGATCAAGTCGAAGGACCCGCGCGAGCACCCGTCGATGCGGTTCAACTACCTGTCGACCGCGACCGACCGCACGGAGTGGGTCGAGGCGATCAGGGTCGCCCGCGACATCCTCAACCAGCCCGCGTTCGCGGAGTACAACGACGGCGAGCTCTCGCCCGGCCCGTCGGTGGAGACCGACGAGGAGATCCTCGAGTGGGTCCGCGCCGACGCCGAGACCGCACTGCATCCGTCGTGCACGGCGAAGATGGGGACCGACGAGATGTCGGTGGTCGACCCGGCCACGATGAAGGTGCACGGCACCGAGGGGCTGCGCGTCGTCGACGCGTCCGTCTTCCCGTTCGTCACCAACGGCAACATCTACGCCCCCGTGATGATGGTCGCCGAGAAGGCCGCCGACCTGATCGCCGGAAACACCCCCTTGCCCATGGCAGATGTGCCGTACTACCGCTATCGGGACGGAACTCCGCTCTATCCACCCGGCGACAGCCGCAACCGCGAGGAGCCCTCAAGATGAGCGTCGCAACCGAGAACACCGAGACCACGACCACCGACAGCGCGCTGTCGGTGCGCAACCTCTGGAAGATCTTCGGCAAGGGCTCCGACCGCATCATCGGGACCGAGGACGCAGACCTGAGCCGCGCCGACCTCAAGGAGAAGACCGGCTGCGTCGTCGGCGTCAAGGACGTCTCCTTCGACGTGGCACCCGGCGAGGTCTTCGTCGTGATGGGGCTCTCGGGCTCCGGGAAGTCCACCCTGGTCCGGTTGCTGACCCGGCTCATCGAGCCCACCTCGGGCGAGGTGATGATGGACGGTCTCGACATCGTCAAGGCGAGCGAGAGCGAGCTGCGCGATCTGCGGCGCACCCACACCTCGATGGTCTTCCAGCACTTCGGCCTGCTGCCGCACCGCCAGGTCCTCGACAACGTGGCCTACGGCCTGGAGGTCCGCGGCATCGGCAAGAAGGAGCGCCGCGCGAAGGCGAATGAGATCGTCGAGCTGGTCGGCCTCAAGGGCTACGAGAAGTCCTACCCCGACCAGCTCTCCGGAGGCATGCAGCAGCGCGTCGGTCTGGCCCGGGCCCTCGCCAACGACCCCTCGCTGCTGCTCTTCGACGAGCCGTTCTCGGCCCTCGACCCGCTGATCCGGCGGGACATGCAGAACGAGGTCATCCGGCTCCACCACGAGCTCGGCAAGACCATGGTCTTCATCACCCACGACCTGCAGGAGGCGCTGAAGCTCGGCGACCGGATCCTGATCATGCGCGATGGAGCCATCGTCCAGATCGGTACGCCGGACGAGGTCGTGGCGCGCCCCGCCGACGACTACGTCAAGGACTTCGTCTCCGAGGTGCCCAAGTCCCACGTGCTGACTCTCAAGTGGGTGATGCGCGAGCCGCGGGCCGGCGAGTCGCTCGAGGGTCCCGCGCTGCCGGTGACCACCATCGTGCGCCAGGCGGCCCGGGCGGCGATCGCGTCGGAGCACCCGATCCGGGTGATGGACGGCGAGACCATGGTCGGCGTCGTCGACGAGGAAGACATCATGCGGGTCGTCGTCGCAGAGGAAGAGGCGTGAGTACTCTCGCCCCGCCCGCGGCGCCGAAGCCGGTCGAACCCGGCGCCGCGCCGCCGGTCGCCGAGCGCGAGCGCATCAGCCGCTGGATCCCGGCAGCTGTGGTCGTCGCAGTGTGGATCGTGGTCTGGTGGTTCCTGGACGGCACCGACACCCTGGCCCTGCCCGGCACCTCGCGCACCGATCTGCACGACCGGCTCACCGAGATCCAGAACGACCTCCTGGCCGGGCGCGACACCAACCCGGTCATGCAGTTCACCAACTCGATCGCGGACGCGCTGCGCAACGCCGTCGACTGGTTGCAGCGGATGATCGTGCGGGCCAACCTCCCGCGCCCGGTGCCGGAGATCGGCTGGCTCGGGGTCACCGCCATCGCGACGTACGTCGGCCTGGCGGTGGCCAACTGGCGGATCGGCCTGCTGGTGCTGGGGTCGTTCCTCTCCTTCGGCGTCTTCGGCTACTGGGAGGACTCGCTCGACCTGCTGATCATCACCGGCATCGCGGTGGCGATCACGATCATCATCGGGATGCCGCTGGCGGTGCTGGTCGGCACCAGCGCCACGGCCAACCGGATCATCACGGTGTTCCTCGACTTCATGCAGACGATGCCGACGTTCGTCTACCTGCTGCCGATCGTGCTGTTCTTCGGCATCGGACCCAGCGCCGCGGTCGTCTCGACCCTTATCTACGCCCTCCCGCCGATCATCCGGATCGCCGGGTTCGGGATCCGTGAGGTGTCGACGACGACCATCGAGGCCACCGACTCGGCCGGTCAGACCTACTGGCAGCGGCTGTTCAAGGTGCAGCTCCCGATGGCCCGCAAGACGATCATCGTCGGGCTCAACCAGACGACCCTGGCGGCGCTGTCGATGGCGACCCTTGCGGCCTTCGTCAACGGTCCCGGCCTCGGCAAGCCGGTGCTCGCCGGCCTGCGGATCAACGACGTCGGTACGGCATTCGTGCCGGGCGCGCTCATCGTGGTGATGGCGGTCATGCTCGACCGCACCACCACAGCGGCCAGTGAGCGGGCCGAGAAGGTAGCGCGCGGCGGTGGGGGCAACCCGCGGCAGCGCCAGCTCCTCCTGCTCGGCGGTGGGGTCGGCACGCTCGTCGCCATCTACCTGTCTCGCACCTATGTGGGCCTGGCGGAGTTCCCGGTGTACTCCGCCGGCGACAAGGTCGCGTCGGCTGTCAGCGACGCCGTCGACTGGTTCACCGACACCTTCGGCGGTGTCACCGGCGGCATCAAGGACGCGCTCACCAACGGCTTCCTGAACCCGATGCAGTCACTGCTCGCCGACTCGCCCTGGTGGCTCGCCTTCATCGCGCTGTCCGCCCTGGCGTTTGTCTTCGGTGGTCTCCGCGCGCTGGTGAGCACCGTCGTGTGCCTGGCCGGCATCTGGTACTTCGACCTGTGGCACGACGCGATGGTCACCCTGAACATGACCCTGGTCGCCACCGTGCTGGTGATGATCCTGGCGCTCGTCTTCGGTGTCTGGATGGCTCGTGACCGGCGGGTCGACGTCGGCATCCGACCACTGCTGGACGCCGGCCAGACGATCCCGCCGTTCGTCTACCTGATCCCGGTGCTCGCCCTCTTCGGGCCCTCGCGCTTCACCGCGATCGTCGCGGGCATCGTCTACGCCGCCCCGGCGGCCATCAAGCTGGTGGCCGACGGCGTCAAGGCCGTCTCCCCGACCACGATCGAGGCCGGCCGGTCCACCGGCCAGACCGCGTGGCAGGAGATCACCAAGGTCCAGCTGCCCATGGCCAAGGGCTCGCTGGTCCTGGCCACCAACCAGGGGCTGCTGTACGTCCTCGCGATGACCGTCATCGGCGGGCTGGTCGGCGCCGGTGCTCTCGGCTACGACGTCGTCTACGGCTTCGCCCGGAGCGAGGCCTGGGGCAAGGGCCTCGCAGCGGGCATCACCATCGTCCTGCTCGGCGTGATGCTCGACCGGATCACCCGCGCCGCCTCCGACATGCGCCGCGACGACGGGCCCGGACCTCGCCGCGCCTTCAACATCCGGCTCCCTATCGGCCCGCCGCGGTGAGCCCGTCGCTGCGCCGCCGCACCACCCATCCAGCTCGGACCACCAGTTGTTCCACACCATGATGATGAGGAGACGCACGATGAGAACTGTCCGGAACCGGGGTGCACGACTGGGGGTCCTCGCCGCCGTCGCCACCCTCGCTCTCTCCGCCTGTGGCGGAGGGTCGATCGACGACGAGACCAAGGCCAACGAGGACGCAGCCAGTGCGGCCGGCGGCGAGTGCGGCGACCTCAACATGGCCGTCAACCCGTGGGTGGGCTACGAGGCCAGCGCGTACGTCGTCGGCGTGGTCGCCCAGCAGGAGCTCGGGTGCACCGTCAACTACAAGGAGCTCAAGGAGGACGTCTCCTGGCAGGGCTTCGGCACCGGCGAGGTCGACGTCGTCATCGAGGACTGGGGTCACCCCGACCTCGAGAAGAAGTTCTTCGCCGACCAGGGCGACGGCACCGCGACGGACTTCGGTGCCCAGGGCAACATCGGCATCATCGGCTGGTTCGTGCCGCCGTGGCTCGCGGAAGAGCACCCCGACATCCTCGACTGGCAGAACCTGAACAAGTACGCCGACGAGTTCGCCACCTCCGAGTCCGGCGGAAAGGGCCAGTTCCTCGGCGCCGACCCGTCGTACGTGCAGTTCGACGAGGCGATCGTGAGCAACCTCGACCTGGACTTCCAGGTCGTCTTCTCCGGCTCGGAGGCGGCCTCCATCGAGGCGTTCCGCAAGGCCGAGGAGAACAAGGAATGGGTCATCGGCTACTGGTACGAGCCGCAGTACTTCAACGCCGAGGTGCCGATGCAGAGGGTCGCGCTCCCGGAGTACACGGACGGCTGCCAGGACGACCCGCAGACCGTCGCCTGTGACTACCCGGAGACCGACCTGAAGAAGGTCGTCAGCACCGAGTGGTCCGAGGGTGACTCCACCGCGGTCGACCTGGTCAAGAACTTCAACTGGACCAACGAGGACCAGAACGTCGTGGCCGGCTACATCGCCGCGGACGGGATGAGCCCGGAGGACGCCGCCGCCAAGTGGATCGACGAGAACCCGGACAAGGTCGACGCCTGGCTCAGCTGATCGATCTGGTCAGCGTCTGACACATCGCCCTCCCCGGCCGGGATTGACACCCGGCCGGGGCGGGGCGATCCTTGAGGTTGTCGCGTATTACGAATTGCGTTGCGCATCGCGCAACAGTTGAACCGGAGGGTTTCCATGGCCACCGTGCCCGCCACCGCCCGCGTCGTCGTCATCGGCGCCGGCATCGTCGGTAACAGCCTCGTCCACCACCTCGCCCGGCTGGGGTGGCGCGACATCGTGCAGATCGACAAGGGAGCGCTGCCCAACCCGGGCGGCTCGACCGGTCATGCCTCCAACTTCATCTTCACCGTCGACCACTCACGCGAGATCACCGACCTCACGCTCGACTCGGTCGAGCAGTACAAAGAGATGGGCGTCTTCACCCAGTCCGGCGGGTTCGAGATTGCGCGGACCGAGGAGCGGATGGAGGAGCTTCGGCGGCGGATGTCCAGCGCCAAGGCGTGGGGCATCGAGGCCGAGCTGGTGAGCCCGGAGTTCGTGAAGGAGAAGGTGCCCTTCATCGAGACCGACCAGTTCATCGGCGCCTTCTGGACCCCCGGCGTCGGGGTCGTCGACTCGCTGCGGGCCGGCACGATCATGCGCGAGCGCGCGATGGAGACCGGCGCGCTGACCGTCGTACCGACCGTCGAGGTCACCGGCCTCGATGTCGCAGTTTCAGATTCCGGGGTGAGCCGCATCAAGCGGGTGCGCACCGACGGCGGCGACATCGAGTGCGAGGCCGTGGTGATCGCCGCGGGTGTGTGGAGCCCCAAGCTCGGCGACATGGCCGGCGTCAGCATCCCGCTGACCCCCGCCGTACACCAGATGATCAGCGTCGGCCCGTGCCCACAGCTGGTCGACCTCGAGGGCGAGATCTCGATCCCGATCGTCCGCGACATGGACACGTTCTGCTACGAGCGCCAGCACGGCGCCGACATGGAGGTGGGCTCCTACGCCCACCGCGCGATCCTGCACGAGCCCGAGGACATCCCGTCGATCGAGCAGGCGAAGCTGTCGCCGACCGAGATGCCGTTCACCTCCGACGACTTCGACCCCCAGCTGGAGCAGGCCTATGAGCTGATGCCCGAGCTGCTCGGGGCCGAGGGTGCGGAGATGCGCTACGCCATCAACGGCCTGCTCTCACTGACCTGCGACGGCGCCCCGATCCTGGGCGAGAGCCACGTCAAGGGCCTGTGGACCGCGGCCGCGGTGTGGATCAAGGAGGGTCCGGGCGTCGGCCGTGCCGTCGCCGAGTGGATGACCCACGGCCACTCGGAGATCGACATCCACCACAGCGACATCGCGCGCTTCCACCCGCACCAGCAGCGTCGCGAGCACACCCGGCTGCGCACCACCGAGTCGTTCATCAAGACCTACGGGATCATCCACCCAGCCGAGCAGTACGAGTCCGACCGCGACCAGCGGCTGTCGCCGATGCACGACTCGCAGAAGAAGCTCGGCGCGTTCTTCTTCGAGACCGCCGGCTGGGAGCGGCCCCACTGGTACGAGTCCAACGCCGGCCTGCTCGAGGAGTACGGCGACGCCGTGATGCCCCGCGAGCACGAGTGGGACTCGCGCTGGTGGAGCCCGATCATCAACGCCGAGCACCTGCGGATGCGCGAGGCCGCCGGCGTGATCGACCTGTCGGCGTTCTCGATCTTCGACATCGTCGGCCCGGGTGCGCTCGAGACCGTGCAGCGCACCTGCGTCGCGCAGTGCGACGTCGCCGTCGGCAAGGTCATCTACACGCCGGTGCTCAACGCGGCAGGCGGCTTCCTCTCCGACCTGACGGTCATGCGTCTCGGTGACGACCACTTCCGGGTGGTCACCGGCGGCGCCCATGGCATGGCCGACGTGAAGACGTTCCGCGACCAGCTACCCGAGAGCGGGACCACGCTGACCGACGTCACGAACGATGTCTCCACGATCGGTCTCTGGGGTCCGCGGGCCCGCGACATCCTGGCCTCGCTCACCTCCGACGACGTGTCCGACGACGGCTTCGGCTTCCTCACCTGCCGGGAGATCACGGTGGGCGACACGACCGTGCTCGCCTCTCGCATCTCGTACGTCGGCGAGCTGGGCTGGGAGCTCTACGTCCCGTTCGGCGACGCGGCCGGCATCTGGGACGCACTGCTCGACGCCGGCGCCGCGCATGGTGCGGTGCCCGTCGGGATCGGCGTCTACGGCACCACTGGCCGGATCGAGAAGGGCTACCGCGCGTTCGGCTACGAGCTCGACGCGGAGCGCAGCATCGTCGAGGCCGGCATGCAGCGGCCCAAGGTGAAGGCTGCCGACTTCGTCGGTCGGGACGCCTATCTCGCGCAGCGCGAGTCGGCACCGGCCGCCGTACTGTGCACGCTGACCGTCGACGACCACACCTCGGCGTCCGGCACCAAGCGCTACATGCTCGGCGGCGAGCCGATCCTGACCCGCGACGGCAGCCCGCTCGTCGACGGGCACGGCCACCGCCCCTACGTCACCACCGCGGGCTCGGCCCCCTCGCTCGGCAAGCACGTGCTGCTGGCCTATCTCCCGCCCGAGCAGGCGGTGATCGGCACCGAGCTGGCCGTCTCCTACATGGAGGAGCTCTACCCCGTCACCGTCGGTTCCGTCGACGCGACGCCGCTGCTCGACCCAGAGAATGCGCGGATCCGATGACCGGCGTACTCGTCTGCGTGAAGCGGGTCGTCGACTCGTCGGGTGAGGTCGTGCTCACCGACGACGCCCAGTCCGTCGACGGCCGCTACGCCGGCTTCACCGTCAGCACCCACGAGGAGTGCGCGGTCGAGCTCGCCGTCCAGGTCGCCGCCGCGACCGAGGGCACCGCGAGCGTGATGACACTTGGCGACGCCGACGCTGTCGAGCAGCTGCGATCGGCGCTGGCCGTCGGGTGCACCGCCGCCACCCACGTCGAGGCCGACTCGTCGCGGTTCGGGCCGGCCGACGTCGCCCGCGAGATCGCGGCCGTCGTGCGAGACCACGGCACGCATGACCTGGTGCTGCTGGGCAACGACGCCGCGGACAGTGGTGACTTCCAGGTCGGCATCCGGCTTGCCTACGAGCTCGGCTGGCCGGTCGTCAACGGCGCCGCGAAGGTCACCGTCGAGGGCAGCACGGCCGTCGCCGAGGTGGCCGGCCCCGATGGGCACGAGACCTACCGGGTGCCCCTTCCCGCCGTCGTCACGGTGCTCGAGGGTGGCGTGGAGCCGCGCTACCCGTCGGTGCCGGGCCGGATGAAGGCCAAGAAGGTCGAGATCGAGCAGCGCAGCCCGGCTGCGGAGCCGGCCGGCACGAGGCGGGTCCGACTGCTGCTCCCGCCGCCGCAGCCGAGCAACGTGCAGGTCCTGGGCAAGGGTCCTGAGGCCGCTCCGGCTGTGGTCGACCTGTTCGAGCGGCTGGGGGTGCTGGCCCGATGATCCTGGTGCTGGTGGAGACCGACCCGACCGGCGCAGTCGAGGTCTCGCGCGAGACGATCACGTTCGCGCGCGGCCTGTCGACTGCTGGCGGTGGCGTGCCTGTCGACGCGGTTGTGGTCGGTGAGCTGGCGGGTGACGCGGAGACACTGACCCAGCAGCTGGCGGCGTACGGCGTCCGCGACGTGCACCACGCAACCGGCGACGCCTTCGACGCGTACGCCGGAGCGGCGTGGGCGAGTGCCGTCCAGTCCGTGCGCGACACCACGGGCGCCGTCGTGGTGACCGCGGCCGGTACGCCGCGTGGCATGGAGGTAATGGCCCACCTGGCTGCGCGCACCGGCGTCGCGATGGCGGCCAACGTGGTGTCGTTCGAAGGACTGTCGCCGTTCACGGTCACCCGCCAGGTGGTCGGCGGGTCGGTGCTCGAGGAGATGGTCCTCGACGAGCGCCCGGCTGTGTTCACCGTCGCCGGTCACGCGGTCGAGGCGGCTCCGGCGGAGACCGCCGGTGCGGCCACGTTGGTCGAGGCCCGGCCCGACATCGCGGCGGCCGACCTGGTCGCCCGGGTTGTTTCCGCCGAACCTCCCGCACCCGACCTGTCGGGGAGCCTCAAGTCGGCGCGCGTCGTCGTCGGGGCCGGCCGCGGTGCGGGCAGCTCCGCCGGCTTCTCCGACCTGCTGGAGCTGACCGAGCTGGTCGGCGGGACTCTCGGCGTCTCGCGCGTGGTCACCAGCCTCGGCTGGCGTCCGCACCACGAGCAGATCGGCCAGACGGGTAGCCGGATCTCACCCGAGCTCTACATCCCCTGCGGCATCTCCGGCGCGATCCAGCACTGGGCTGGGTGCGCGACCGCGAAGACGATCCTGGCCATCAACACCGATGCGGATGCGCCGATGGTGACCAAGGCGCACTACGCCGTGATCGGCGACCTGCACGAGATCGTCCCCGCGATCAACGCCGAGCTGCGTCGCCGCGCCGGCTGACCCCTCAGCTGGGCTTGGCGTACGCCGCAACCCCGGTGTCGAGCAGGACGCACGCCTCATCGCCGTCGACCCAGGCATCGTGACCGGGGTCGAGGTCGACCACGTCGCCCGGGCCGACGGTGATCTCTTCGCCGTTGTCGAAGCGCACGGTCATCTGCCCGGACAGGCAGTAGCCGGTGTGGTGGGTCTGGCACGAGTCGGTGCCGGCGATCGGCTTGACGTCGTTGGACCAGCGCCAGCCGGGCTCGAACGTGCCGCGGCCGAGAGTGAAGTCACCAAGCGTGACCACGTCCATGTGGCCGTGATCCTGGAACGGGCGTCGTTCGTGCGGGCTGTCGATGTTCTGCTTGGCGGTCATGCGTCTCTCCTCTGGTGGGCCTTGGAACGAGACTCCTCTTGGCCCAGAGAAAGTCAAGGGCGGCCAGATGACCGTGCCCTTACGGCCGCACCGGAGTCGCCTGGCACCGGTGCTCGGCCAGCTCCTGGCGCCGGCGCTGCGACGGCGGGCCGAAGCACACGGCCGCGCCCGTCGCGACGGCCGCGCCCACGAGAGCGAGAGCGTGCCCGCCTTGCTGGATGGCGCTGCCGGCGACGGCCGGCCCGAGCATGGTGCCGATGGTGAGCGCGGCGCTGTACGCCGCCAGGCCGGCTGCCGGATGAGTGGCGAAGACCTGGGCCGACCAGATGCCCTGTGCCGCGATCACGGCGGCGAAGAACGCGCCGAACAGGACCGCCGCCATCAGCGCCGCGCGCAGGTCGGAGGTAGCCGCTGCCAGCAGGGCGAGCGAGCCTGCCAGCAGCACCACCGCGCCGAGGTAGCCGGCCCGCAGCCCGACGCGCGCGAACGCGAGGCCGCTCACGGAGCCGAGCAGCATGGCCGCACCGCAGACCGCATAAACCACCCGCGCGGGAGTCGTGCCCAAACCCGCTGACTGCATGGCGTCGACGCTGAACGCCCACCACACCGAGCTGCCGGCACCCACGAGCACCGCCGAGATCAGCAGCGGCCCGGACCTCGGGCAGAAGAACCAGCCGAGGCTCAGCTGCGGTCGTCGCAGCGAGTCGGCGGGACGGCCCGGCGCCAACCGGGTCGCCACGACGCCGGTGGCCACGGCCAGCACCACGAAACCGCCCCACGCGAATCGCCATTGGTCGCCGGCCACGATCGCGATCGGCCCGGCGAGAGCCACGCCCCATCCGGTGCCGGAGCTGATCGTCGACCACACCACATCGCGCTGGGCCGCGTCGACCTGCCGGTCGACGATGTCGGCGTACGGCGGGAACGCGAGGCCTGCGGCGGCGCCGGCCACCACCACACCAACTGCGAGCAGGGCCACGCTGTCGGCGACCGCGATCAGCGCCATGCCGATCGTGGCCGAGCCGGCCGCCGCCGCCACGGTGACTCGCGCGCCCCAACGCGAGGACAGTTGGACGACGAGCACGTTCGCGACCAGGTAGGAGGCGTACGTGGCGGAGGAGACCAGGCCTGCGGCGCTCGCGCTCAAGCCGAGGTCCGCCCTCATCTCGGGCAGCAGGAGGCCGTAGCCGTATCGGGCGAGGCCGAAGGTGATCGCCATCATCGCCGTGCCCGGCACGAGCACCGTGGCGAGCGACGGTCGCCGGACCAGCGTCACGTCAGACATGGGTCCCGGGCTCCGGGACGGTGTGGTCGAGGGGGCACTCGTGGTTGCCCGATCGGCAGGCGGTCCGGTCGCACAGGCGACAGGTGCGCATCGCGGGCATCGGGTCTGACGCCGAGGCGCCGACCAGTCGCTCGAGAATGTCTTCCAGCCGAGCCCGGTCGATGGCCTTGAGCTCGGCCAGGCTGTCGGCCAGCACGGACCCGCGGGCGCCCACCAGCTTCCTGGCCAGGGTCGATCCCGAACGGCTGAGCCGGAGCCGCCGCTGGCGGGTGTCGTCGCCGGGCGAGCGCGCGACCCAGCCCGCAGCGACGAGCCGGTCAACGAGCCGGGTCGCGCCCGAGCTGGTCAGGCCGAGCACGTCGCCCAGCCAGGACACCGGCCGATCCGGGTGCGCGAGCAGGGTGACCAGCGCTGCTTGGTCGGTGCCGGAGAGCCCGGCAGCGGCGCCCACCGCGGCCATCCGGTCGGTCACCGTCAGCGACCAGGCTCCGAGCAGGTTCTCGAGTCGCGTCATGCGGCCAAGTCTAATTTACTTGACTGACGCAGGCAATGATTAGGCGGCCGGGATCGCGGTCGGCGTCTCCTCGGTCCGGCCGCGCAGCGTGATGCTCTCGTGGCGGTCCCAGTGCTGGGCCTCTTCGCCCGACGTCTCCACCGACGCATAGGAGACGAGCACCCGGCCGGGCACGGCCTTGGCGAGCTCGGTGAGGCGGGACGCGGCGTTCACCGCATCCCCGATCACGGTGTATTCGAACCGGCTCGCGTGGCCGACGTTGCCGGCGACGACCTCGCCCGTCGCCACGCCGATGCCGGCCTCGATGTCGGGCACCTCCTCGGCCAGGCGGCGCGCCATCACCCGCGCGGCCGACAGGGCTGCGGCGGCGTGCTCGGGCAGCTCGACCGGGGCTCCGAAGATCGCGAGCACGGCGTCGCCGACGAACTTGTTGACCAGCCCCTGGCGCCGATCGACCTCGTCGACCACGATCGCGAAGAACCGGTTGAGCATGTGCACGACCTCGGCCGGCGACCGCTCGGCGGCAAACGCGGTCGATCCGACCAGGTCGACGAACAGCACCGAGACGACGCGTGACTCACCGCCGAGCTCGATCGCGCCAGTGGCCGCCGCCTCGGCTACTTCCCTGCCGACGTGTCGCCCGAACAGGTCGCGCAGGTGCTCCCGTTCGCGGAGCCCCGCCACCATCCGGTTGAACCCCGACTGGAGCAGCCCGAGCTCGGTGCCGTCGTAGACGACGACCTCTCGGTCCAGCTCACCACGCTCGACGTCGAGGAGCGCGTCGTGCACGGACAGCACCGGAGCGACCACGGCGCGCGCGTTGAGCACCGAGGTGAAGAGTCCGAACACGAGGACGACGCCACCGATCACCAAGCAGATCACAGCCAGCCGGGTGCGAGAGGTGTCACCCGTGGTGAGGGCGAGGATCGCCGCGATCACCAGTCCGACGATCGGCGCAGCGGTGCCGAGGCACCAGAAGATCACCATCCGGTCCGCCACGCCCGCGCCCCGCGGCCGCTCGGCGACCGGCGCCCCGGCCAGGGCCCGAGCCGAGATCGGTCGCAGCACGAACTCGGTCAGCATGAACGCGATCCCGGAGACAACCATCCCAGCGATGCCGACCGTCAGCCCGGTGGTGACCGCTCGCTCGGGCTGGATGAAGACCGAGAGCAGGGTGAACAGGACGGTGCCGCCCATCCAGAGCAAGGCCTGCATCTGGGTCAGCCGGAAGGGCACGCGGAGGGCCTGCTGCCGCTCCTTCTCGCCGGGCTCGCGGCCGCTCGTGGCCCATCGCAGCGCTCGCAGGGTCTGCTGGGTGCCGAACAGAGCACCGACGGCCACCGCGACGGTGACGTATGACGGCACCGCGATCGCCAGCGAGAGCACGGTCTCGGTCGTCGGTTTCGGAGCGGGGATCGCGAAGTAGGAGATGACGAAGACCAGGCCCGCGCCGATCACGTTGGTCGACACGAGCATGGCGGTCAGCAGTAGCTGGACCCGGATCCGGAGCGCCCGCGCGGTCTGGTCGCTCGGGCCTAGGATCCGGGCACCGAAGGGTGCCAGCCGGCTCCGTCTCCTCGACGTGCTCACGCCGACTCCGCCGACGCGGCTGGCCGCGCGCCGAGCCGATGGCGCTGCGCGAGGTCGGCGTAGTAGGTCGGGTTGGCCCGCACCCAGAACTCCGCCCCGGTGCCGGCGAGCTCCCGCTTCACCACGGCCGGTGTGCCGGCGGCCAGCACCCCGGCCGGAATCTGCACTCCGGGGCTGACCAGCGACCCGGCGGCAACCATCGAGCCCTCGCCGAGCCGGGAGCCGTCGAGCATGGTGCTGCCGTTGCCGAGCAGGGCGTGGCGCTCGAGGACGGCGCCGTGGACCACGCAGCTGTGCGCCACGGTTGCGCCGCGGCCGATCTCGACTCCCGTGTCCGGCCCGGCATGGATGACCGAGTTGTCCTGCACGTTGGCGCCCTCGCGAATCACGATCGAGCAGATGTCGGCCCGCAGCACCGCGCCGTACCAGACGCTGGCGTCCTTCTCGACGGTCACGTCGCCGATCAACGTCGCCGTCTCGGCGACGAAGGCCTCCGGGTGGATCTCGGGCCGCTTGCCCTCGAACTCGAACAAGTGCATGCCAGTGAACCTATTCCCCCACATGGCGCCGCGCGGAATGAGAGCATCGCCCCACCATGCGCGTCCGCCCTCCTCTCAGCGCCCTGGCGTCGGTTCTCGCCTGCGCCTTGCTGGCGACCCTGCTCGCCACGACGACTCCCGTACAGGCACTCAACGACTCCGGTGCGACAAAAACCGCCACCCGCACCGACACGGTGCCCGGCGTTCCCGACCGCTGCCTGGCGCGGCCGATGAAGTGCCAGCTCGGCCCGACCTACGAGGGCGCGCCGACCCTGGTGCTCTGGGGCGACTCGCACGCCTGGCAGATCATCCCCGCCCTGAGGGCCGCCATCGGTCACCGCAAGATCAACCTGATCGCGTTCCTGTACGGCGGCTGCCCGCCGTTCGACCCCGGGCTGGAAACTCCGGCGGAGGTCCGGGCCTCCGGACCCTGCCAGCAGACCAACCACAAGGCGCTGAAGTACGTCACGAGTGCCGTCAGCAAGCACCACCGGCTCCGAGTGGTGCTGGCCGGTGGATGGGAGCTCTACCGCTACGCGCTCGACCCGCTCGGCCCGGACGAGCCCGGTTGGCGCGAGCACACCAGCCCGAGCATCGCGGGCGCGGCGGAGCTCGCCGCCGTAGGCATGCCTCGTCTGTTCAAGGCGCTCGGCAAGGCGCTCGTACCGACCGATGTCGTCGGCCAGATGCCGACAGTGCCGGAGAACGCACCGGCGTGCGAGATCTCGCAGAGTCCCTACGCGTGCACGCTCCCACGGGCCGCGGCCCTGCCCGAGGCATCGGCCAACCGCAAGGCCCTGCGCTCTCTGATGGGCAACCTGCGCCTGCCCGCCCGCCTGATCGAGCCCAGCGCGTTCTTCTGCGACAGCCACGGCTGCAAGGGGAAGGTCCGGGGAGCCAGCGCCTGGTACGACGACACCCACATCAGCCTGGCGCTCTCGGCCCTCCTCGGCCGCTACTTCGAGTCCACTCTCGAGCGGCTCAGGTCGTGACCCGTATGCGCGCGGCTTTTCGCGGAGTGGCGCCTCGGATGAGAGCATGACGCCACCATGGCTCGTTCCCTGTCCGGAGCGCGCGCTCGAGCGCTCCTCATCGCCGCCCTTGCCCTTGCGCTGACGGTTGCCGTCGCGCCCGGATCCGCCTCGTCGGCAGATCCGGACCCGGTCGCCCCGGCCCGCACCCTGGCCAAGCACCCGGATACCCCGCGCCTCCCGCCGGAGTGCGCTTCGGTGTCGGACCTGATCCCGCGCACGCCGATGCTGTGCCGGCTCAACCCGAAGATCAAGGGCGCGCCCACGATCGTGCTGATGGGCGACTCGCACGCCTGGCAGATGATCCCGGCCATCCGGACGGCGATCGGCAACCGCAAGGTCAACTTCGTCGGCTTCATCTTCGGCGCCTGCCCGCCGATGGACCCGGCGCTGCGTACCGCCGAGGAGCGGCGTTCGGCCAACAACTGCCAGAAGGTCGGCCAGAAGGCCATCCGCTTCCTGACCAGCGCCAGCCAGCACCACCGCGAGGTGCGCGTGGTGGTCGGCGCCGCCTGGCAGATCTACCACCACGTGCAGACCAAGGGCGAGACCGTTCCCTTCGAGGGACACGACATCACCGGCTACGCCGGCGTCGCGGAGGAGGCCCGCACCGGCATGCCACGCCTGTTCCGGACCCTGACCAAGCTCAACATCCCGGCCGACGCCGTTGGCCAGTCGCCGTTCGTCCCGGCGAACCCGAAGCCGTGCGATGCCGGGATGGAGCCTTACCGCTGCGCGCTGCCTCGCCAGCTGGTCATTGAGGACGAGGCCTACAACCGGGCCAAGGTCACGAGCTGGCTGCGCGGCGTCCCGGGCGACCCGATCATGACCACCCAGAGCGACCTCGTTTGCACGCAGAAGATCTGCAAGGGCGTCGTCAACGGGATCAACACCTACTACGACCATGGCCACATCGGGGCGCGGATGTCGCTGCGGATGGCGAAGTACTTCCGGCCGACGGTCAACAAGCTCCTGAACGGCGTCGGATGACCGAGAAGCGGATGCTGACCGGCGACCGCCCCACCGGGAAGCTCCACCTCGGGCACTACGTCGGGTCGATCGCGAACCGCGTCCGGCTCCAGCACGACTACGAGTGCTTCTTCATCATCGCCGACCTGCACATGCTCACCACCCGGTCCTCGCGGGAGGCCATCGACGCGATCGGTGACAACGCCCGCGACGCCGTGCTCGACATGCTCAGCGCCGGCATCGACCCGGAGGGCGCGACGTTCTACCTGCAGTCGGGGCTCGGGGGCGCGATCCACGAGCTCTACACGCTGTTGCAGAGCCTGATCACCGTCCCGCACCTGCAGCGCCTGCCGAGCCTGAAGGACATGGTCCGCGACTCCGGGCAGAAGGAGATGCCGTTCGCGCTGCTCGGCTACCCGATCCTCCAGGCCGCCGACATCCTGTGTGTTCGTGCCCAGATCGTGCCCGTCGGCAAGGACAACCTGGCCCACGTCGAGATCACCCGCGAGATCGCGCGCCGCTTCAACCACGAGTACGGCGAGACCCTGCCGGTGCCCGAGGCCCTGGTCGGCGAGGTGCCGACCCTGGTCGGCACCGACGGCCAGGGAAAGATGAGCAAGAGCATCGGCAACGCCATCTTGCTCAGCGACGACTCGCCCACCGTGCGGCGCAAGGTCAAGGGCATGTTCACCGATCCCAAGCGGCTCAGCGCCGACATCCCCGGTGAGACCGAGACCAACCCGGTCTTCGTCTACCACCGGACCTTCAACGACCGGCCCGAAGAGGTGGCGGAGCTGACCGCCCGCTACGAGGCCGGCACGGTCGGCGACGTCGAGGTCAAAGATGCCCTCTACGAAGCCCTCGAGCGCTTCCTGGCCCCGATGCGGGAGCGGCGGGCCGAGTACGAGTCGCGCCCCGGCTACGTCGAGAAGCTGATCGTCGACGGCACCGAACGCACGCGCTACGAGGCCGAGCTCACCCTGCGCGAGGTGCGGAAGTCGATGGGCCTGGCCGGGTCCTGGAACCGGCTCCGCCGCCGGGCCGAGCGCTACTCGAAGAAGCAGTGAGACGTTCCCGGATTGCAACCAATGCGCCCTTCGGGTGGGGCGTACGCCGCATACTTGAGCGTGACTTTCGGGCGGCCGAGAGAGGTGCCCACTGACATGGGGAGGACAGGATGGCTCTGCTAACAGCTCCTGACCCTGCCCTGACGCGCCCCGACGAGTCGCCGACCAAGCCCACCCGGCTGAACTACCGCCCCGACATCGACGGCATCCGAGGCACCGCCGCGATCATGGTGATGGGCTTCCACGCGGGGGTCCCCGGCTTCGAGGGCTCCTACATCGGCCTGGACCTCTTCTTCGTGGTCTCCGGCTTCGTGATCGCCAACCTGCTGCTGGGTGAGTTCAGCCGCAACGGCAAGATCAAGTGGTCCGCCTTCTACGCCCGCCGTGCGCGACGGCTGATCCCGGCCAAGGCGACGATGTTGATCGGCGTCCTCCTGCTCAGCCTCTTCCTGCTCACGCCGACGGGCTCGCAGCAGGAGACGGCCAAGTCGGCGTCGGCGGCTGCGGGCTTCGTGTCCAACATCTTCTTCTGGCAGAACGACGAGGTCAGCTACTTCGGCCACGCCCCCGGCACCGGCGTACTGCTCCACACCTGGTCGCTGTCGGTGGAGGAGCAGTTCTACGTCGCGATGCCGTTCCTGATCCTGCTCGCGTGGTTGCTGTCCAAGCTGCTGCGCAGCAACATGCGGGCCACGCTGTTCGTCGTCTGCACGGGGCTCCTCGTCGCCAGCGTGTGGCTGGCGATCAGCTGGGCCGACGTCGACCCGCGGTCCGCCTACTACCTGCCCTTCAGCCGAGCGTTCGAGTTCCTGCTGGGGGTTGCGCTGTCCCTGATCGTCTCGAGGGTCAGTGTCGGGTTCGTCGGCCGTCAGCTGATGGGGCTGCTCGGCGCCGGGCTCGTGATCTACGCCCTGGTGGACCCGTTGCCGACGGAGGGCTACCCCAGGTACTGGGCGCTGGTGCCGTGCATGGGTGCGTTCTTCATGACCTGGGCTGGCTGCGGCAGCTCGACCCTGGTGACCAAGTTCCTGTCGTTCCGCCTGTTCGTGGGTCTCGGCCTGCTGTCCTACGGCTGGTATCTCTGGCACTGGCCGCTGCTGGTGATGGGTGAGTCGGTCAACCTGGCGCCGCCGCCGCTGTGGATGAAGGTCACCCTGGTGATGATCGCCCTCGGCATCGCCTACCTCAGCTGGCGCTACATCGAGGGCATCTTCTACAACCGCTCGGGTGGCCGCCCGACGGGCTACACCTGGGGGCCGAAGCGCGTCGTCCTGGCCGGCGTCTTCTCGATGACGACCGTGGCCGTGCTGGCCGCCGGGACCCTCGTCGTCGCCGACGACCAGGCCGACTCGCCGCGCTGGGAGGCCGTCAACCAGCAGCTCAACGACTTCCCGAACCTGCCCGACGAGTGCGCCACCGAGGAAGAGAAGATCCCCAACCATCCGGTGCTCTGCCGTCTCAACGGGACGGAGAACAGCCGGGGCACCGTACTGCTCTGGGGTGACTCCCACGCCTGGATGTACGTCCCGGCGCTCGAGGCGGCGGCCGAGGATGTCGACGTCAACCTGGTCCTCGTGAGCCAGGGCAGCTGCCCACCGTTCGACGCGACCGGTATGTCGATCAACAACTGCGTCCGCGGCAACCAGCTGGCGATGGACTTCGTCGACGACCTCGCCGAGCGCGGCCGGCCGATCCGGGTGCTGCTCGGTGCGAGCTGGGAGATCTACTTCCCCGGCGACCGGATCAACCTGATGATCAAGCGCGGCGGCAACCCCGCGCACGAGGCGTACGTCGACGCGATCGCGCCGCTGTTCGAGCAGGGCGGCGCCAAGCTCTTCGACCATCTCGGCGACCTCAAGGTCGGCGTCGACGTGATCGCACCCATCGCCGAGGTACCCCGCAACGCGCCGCTGTGCGAGGCCCAGCTGGCCCACCTCTACTCCTGCGACATCGCCACCGCGTCGGCGTCCGAGGCCGACAAGGTGGCCAGTGCCTGGCTACAGGACCAGATGACGAAGCTGGCCGGCGATCCGAGGTTCATCGACGTCAACGACGCGTTCTGCGACGACGGCCTGTGCAAGGCCAGGATCGGCGACATGCTCACCTACTTCGACAACAACCACCTGAGTGCGAGCTTCTCCAGCACTCTCGGCGACTACTTCGAGCCGACCCTGCAGGACGCAGCTGACGATGCGGAAGCACTGAAGAAGTAGTGTCCCGTGTCCGAAGTCCTTGCGCGCTTCGCGCGCCCATGGCACGCACCTCGCGGCGTTGCCGTCGCTCGACGTGCGCCCAGCACGGCAGCGCTCCGGCGCCTTGCGAATGCACACACCCTGAACACGCCAGCCGCATAACGACTTCGGACACGAGACACCAGTGAAACGCCGGTTCGCCGGGTGGCTGGTGGCGGTCATCGCCGTGTCCGCGGGTGCGCACTTCGTGCTGGAGGCCTACCGGCCGCAACCGCCGACCGATCTCACGCCGACCGGTCTCGCGCCGCCGGCCCAGGCCGCTCCGCCGCCGGTGCGGCGGAGCCGGACCGCCCGCGGGGGCGTGCCCCGGATCGACCAGGCGTGGGTGAGTCGCACGGCTCGCCGCGCGGGGCTGCCGGAGGCCGCCGTCGAGGCCTACGCCCGCGCGATGCTGATGTCGCCCGACAGCTGTGAGGTCGGCTGGACCACGCTGGCCGGCATCGGCTGGGTCGAGTCGCAGCACGGCACGATCGGGGGCCGCACCCTCGGTGTCGACGGCCGTTCGTCGTCGCCGATCCTCGGACCCGCACTCGACGGCAGCGGGAAGTTCGCCGCGATCCCGGCCACGCCGCAGACCACCGCCTGGCACGGCGATGCCGACTGGGACCACGCCGTCGGGCCGATGCAGTTCATCCCGTCCACGTGGGACACCTGGGGTGCCGACGGTGACGGAGACGGCGCCTCCGATCCCAACGACATCGACGACGCGGCGTACGCCGCCGTCGGCTACCTGTGCGCCGACGGACGCGACCTGGCGACGTCGACGGGGTGGTCCGGCGGGGTGTTCTCCTACAACCACTCCGAGGACTACGTGGCCGCCGTGCATGCCGCCGCTCAGACGTACGCGGACCGCACCCTGAGCTGATTACCAAAGATTTCCGGACCTGCCACGCGCCTCGAAACTGCGTGACACCATTGCCGCACCATGCGCACTTCCCGCCTTCTCGGCCTGTTCCTAGCCGCTCTCCTGGGTGCCTCGTTGCTGTCCGCACCCTCGGCTTCTGCGACCGACCCCCGCAAGGACTACACCCGGCTTCCGCGCTCCTGCGCGACGCCGCAGGAGAAGGTGCCGCAGGACGCGCTGATCTGCTACCTGACGCCGTTCGTGCAGAGCCGGCCAACGGTCTTCCTGTGGGGCGACTCCCACGCGTGGATGCAGATCCCCGGGCTGCTGAAGGCTGCCCAGGGACGCAGCGTCAACGTGGTGGCCTCGGTCTTCGGCAGCTGCCCGCCGATGGACCCCGGCCTGTCCTGGGCCCATCGCTACGACATCGGTCGCTGCGCGGCCTCCAACGTCGTGGCGCTGCGGTTCCTCAAGCAGCTGGTCGCCAGCCCGCAGGACCTCAAGCTGGTCCTGGCCGGCAACTGGGACATGTACGAGCGCGCCCTGAAGCTGCTCGCGCAGGGCAAGCAGCCCGGCAAGGGGCATGCCGACTACGCCTTCGCCCAGTCCAAGATCTTCAGGAAGGGCGGGCCTCGCCTGATCCGGGAGCTGGCCCAGATGAACGTCGACGTCGACGTGATCGGTCAGGTCGCGCGGCCACCTGCCAAGCCGAAGCCGTGCAAGCGAATGGACCCCTACGCCTGCGACTTCCCACGCAAGGCGGCCTTCCGCAACGAGCGCAGCACCATCAGCTGGCTGCACAGGATCATGGCGCCGGCGCTCCGCGGTGGTGGGCAGGAGATCTACGTCAACGAGTTCCTGTGCTCCCCCAGCACCTGCCACGGGAAGATCAACGGCGTCTGGACCTTCCACGACAACTCGCACATCACGGCCTCGATGGCCCGACTGCTGTCGCCGTACTACGCGCAGTCGGTGGCCGACGTGGTGCCCGGGATGTCGGCTCCGGATCCCGACGGCAACGACGGTGGTGCCGGGAACCCACCCGCTATCCCAGAGGACCCGCCCTGCACGGTCCCGCTGTTCTGCTGACGGCTCACGCCGAGTAGCAGAGGAGCACGTTCTCCGAGCCGTCCCAGCGGCGTACGTCGGTCAGGCGCAGGCCGGCCGTCATCACGCCTTCACCGAACGCCGGGAGGCCGGCGCCGAGCACGACCGGACCCACCAGCAGGTGCAGCTCGTCGACCAGGCCTGCGGCGAGCAGGTCGTTCCAGAGGGTGGGGCTGCCGAAGGTGAGGATGTCGCCGCCATCGCCCTCCTTGAGCTCGGCGATCGCAGCGTGCGCCTCGGCGCGACGCACGATCGTGGTCGACTCGCGCCAGGGTCCGGTCTCGTCCTCAGTCAGCGAGTCGGAGACGACGACCGTGTCGATCCCGTTGCGCCAGATCTCTGCGATCTCGGCGCTGTCCTGATCGATGCCCGGCATCTCCAAGGCGTTCGGCCAGAAGCCGACGAAGCCTCGGTAGGTCGTGGCGCCCAGCAGGATGGTGTCGGCGGCCCGCATGTGCTCGACGTTGTTGCCGTTGAACGCGTGGTCCATCGGCATGGCCATCACGTCGTTGCCGGGGCCGGCGACGAAGCCGTCGAGCGAGACGACGTTGGTGACAATCAGCTTGCGCATGGGATGTCCTCTCCTAGGTCTTTGCTGTCACCCCTTGAGAGGACGGGTGCCACCCAGATTCATCGGTCCGTCAGGAATCTTCTGCACGAGGTCGGGGTGGACGAAGCCCGAGACCGCGGAGATGAGCCCGCCCCGGAGCCCGAGGACGGTCACCGAGCCGGGAACCCAGGTGCCCCCGACCCGCTGCTCGCAGGCGAAGCCCGGCTGGGCGTTGATCGTGATCGGGTGCAGCCGCCATTGGGTCGCGAACATCCGGTCCGACATGAACCGCAGCACCATCTCGCGGCCGTCGAACCAGGCCGGCAGCGGCGGCATCGTGAACCGCACGTCGTCGGTGAGGACGGCACCGATCCGGTCGACGTCCGCTGTTTCCCAGGCCTGCATGAACTCCTCGACCAGGCGGCGTACGCCGTCGTCGCCGAGGGCCGCCAGCTCGGACTGCTGCGAGGGGCCGGGCACACGCGTCTCGATCGTGGCCCGGGCCCGTTGCAGTGCGCTGTTGACCGACGCGGGGGTGGTGTCCAGGAGCGCGGCGACCTCGGCCGCGGACAGCTGCAGCACCTCGCGCAGGATCAGGACCGCCCGCTGGGTGGCGGGCAGGTGCTGGAGCGCCGCGACGTAGGCGAGCTCGACGCTCTCGCGCTCGAGGTAGGTTGCCTCCGGGTCGGTCGCCCACGGCTCCAGGAAGTGGCGCTCGAGGTCGAGCTCGCCGAGGTCCTCGACCTGGGTGAACGCCGGACCGAGGTCGGGCGTGGTCACCCGCCTCTTCACGTGCTTGAGGCAGGCGTTGGTGGCGATCGTGTAGAGCCAGGTGCGCACCGAGCTCCGCCCCTCGAAGCCCGGATAGCCCTTCCACGCACCGAGCAGCGCCTCCTGCAGCGCGTCCTCCGCGTCCTGCGGTGACCCGAGCATCCGGTAGCAGTGTGCGAAGAGCTCGCCCCGGTGCTCCGCGACCAGCTCGTCGAAGTCGGGCGCCGTCGTCACCGGTCCATTGTGCGGGCACACCACCGCGCCGCCACCCAGGGACGGGGTGACGGCGCGGTGTGCCGCCGCCGCTCCCTCAGGAGGCGACGAGGTCGCAGACGATCGGGATGTCGATGACGCCGCAGATGGCCCCGAGCGGGACGACTCCGGTGACCGGTGACAACAGACCGATGAAGAGATCCAGAAGTGGCAGCTCCGGGATCCCTGGGAACGCGAAGCCCGGCAGGCCTGGCAGGCCGCCCGGGATCGGCAGTGACCCCACGTCGATCGCGCCCGAGGCGATGTCGCAGATGCCCTGCGGCAGTCCGGCATCGCAGAGCGGTTGGATCGCACTGGTTCCGCCAGGAAGCGGAAGTCCGGTGGCGGCCGCGCAGATGGCCTGCGGCACTCCGACGTCACACAGCGCTTGGAGCGGGCTGGCTCCGCCGAGCCCGCCGGGCAGCGGCAACCCGTCCAAGGCGTCGCAGATCGCCTGCGGCAGGCCGAGGTCGCACACCGGCTGCAGTGGCCCTGAGCTGGGGCCGGGACCAGGACCGGGGCCGGGCCCGGGGTCCGGGTCGGCGCCTGCCTGGCAGGCCTTGTAGGCCGCAAGGTCGGAGCGCATCTTGGTCATGGCCGTGTTCTTCCGGTCCACGGCGAATCGCTTGGCGGCCTTCGCCTGCTTCAGCTTCCTGGCCGCCTTCTTGGTCGCCTTGGCGCCATCGGCGGCACGCATGGCCTTGCGGGCCTTGGCGACCCTGGCCTTGGCCTGGCCGAGCGCCGTGATCAGCTCCTTGGCCTTGGTGGCGGACGCAACGAGGGCCGCCTCTTGAGTGGAGCAGTCAGGTGCCGCTGCGGCCGCGGCGGATGCCGCCGGCGAAGCAGCAGCGGTGACGGCCGGCGCGAAGCCGACGACGAGCGCCGCGGTCAAGCATGGCGCCAGCAGGTATTTCATGGCGTGACGAAACACGGTGGGTCTCCCTCCCCAGACAGGCGTAAGCACGCCTGACGGAGGGAATGTAACGCGGTTCGGGGACTCCTGTGGTGACCTCTGCGAAAAACCAACCGATCGGGCGGGTGAGATCATCGCGTCGTGACCTGGACAGCCCTTGACGTACGCCGGACGACCGGCCGGTTCGCGGCCGCCTTGTCCGAAGCGGACCCGACCGCTGCGGTGCCGTCGTGCCCGGGCTGGACGGTCCTCGACCTCGTCTACCACCTCGGCAGCGTCCACGTCTGGGCCACGGGCATCGTGGAGAGCGGCGGCGCGGTGCACGTCACCGAGGAGACGCCGGACCCGGGCGCGCTTCAGCCCTGGTACGCCGAACGGGCGGATGGCCTGGTTGCCGCGCTCACGGCCGCTGACCCCGACGCACTCTGCTGGAACTTTGCGGGCGTGCACGAGACCAAGGGGTTCTGGAGTCGTCGGCAGCTGCACGAGACCCAGATGCATCTCGTCGACCTCGACCAGGCCCACGGCCGACGCACCGATCTGGATGCCGGCGAGTGCGCCGACGGTGTCACCGAGTCGTTCGAGGTGTTCCTGCCGCGGATGCATGCCCGCGGCTTGCCCGCGGACCTCACGGCGCCGGTCTCGTTCGTCGCCACCGACACCGGCCACCGGTGGACGCTGACGCCGGTCGGCGACGGGTCTCCGGCGCTCGCGGACGGCGTACCGGCCGACGACCGGCTCGAGGGCACGGCCGAACAGCTCTGGCTGCTGCTGTGGAAGCGCGCCGACGACGGCGTGGCCCGAGTCGGCGACGCGGAACGGCTCTCGCGGCTCCTGGCGTCGGCGCTCACGGCCTGACTGGTTGGATGTGGGCGTGACGAGCGAGCCGACATTCAGTGCCGAGGAGATCACCGAGGCGTACGCCGCCATGCATGCCCGGGTGCAGGAGCACGGCCGCACCGGCAACTGGGACGACTTCGCGCTGAACTTCACCGAGGACGCTGAATACGTCGAGCACGCGTTCGGCACCTTCCGTGGCCGCGACCAGATCCGCGAGTGGTCGGTGCGCACGATGACGTCGTTCCCGGGTGGCGTGATGACCGGCTTCCCGCTCGCGTGGCAGGTCGTCGACGCGCCATCGGCCAGGCTGATCTGTGAGGTGCGCAACCTGATGCCCGACCCGGGCGACGGCTCGGTGCACGAGGAGTCGAACCTGACGATCATGACCTACGCCGGCGACGGACTGTTCAGCCGCGAGGAGGACATCTACAACCCGCTGCGGTTCATGAAGATGTCACTCAGGTGGGCGAAGGTGGCCGAGGCCCACGGCAACCTCAGCGACGAAGGACGGGCCTACGTCGAGCAGTTCGGCGGCAGCTGATCGCCGGCAGCGACCATCGTTTGCTCAGGTCTGGGAGAGTCGGGACATGATGGGTGCCGCCAGGCGACTGCTGCTGGAGGTCGTCGGCTGGACGCTGGTGCTCGGAGGCATCGCTGCCCTCGTGCTGCCCGGGCCGGGCCTGCTCATGTTGTTCGGCGGACTCGCCGTGCTCTCGCAGCAGTACGAGTGGGCCGAGCGTCGGCTGGACCCGATCAAGTACCGCGCCCTCAAGGGGGCCGCCGAAGGCGTCGAGACCTGGCCGCGGATCTCCATGTCGGTGTTGGGGGCACTGGTGCTGATCGCCTGCGGCCTCCTCTGGATCTGGAGCCCGCCGGCCCCCGACTGGTGGCCGCTGTCGGACGGCTGGTGGCTGCCCGGCGGGGTGGCCACCGCGATCACCCAGATCGGCTCCGGCCTGATCGCCCTGGCCCTGATCGTCTACTCCTACCGCCGCTTCCACGGCAATCCCGACGCGGTCGCCGAGCTCGAGCGGGACATCATCCAGGCCGACGCCGACCGGCCGCACCATCACTGACCTCCACTTTCGCGGTAGTCCCTGACGAAAGGACCCTCAGATCCCGGATTTCGGGGTCCTTTCGTCAGGGACTACCCCGCGTCTACGTCGGCCAGCCCTGATCGTTGAGGTACCAGACCGCAGAGGTCAGCACCACGACGATCAGGAGCGCGAAGACCAGGCCGCCGGCCACCGGCAGGAACCATCCGGGCGCGCGCTTCGAGCGTACGGCGACCACCTTCACCACGATGGCGCCGAAGACCGCGCACCCGAGGACGCCGTGCACGACCGCCCGCATCGGCACCTCGTAGCCGTTCTCCAGCGTTCCTGTCTCGAGCCCCAGTGCCCACAGGCAGCTGTAGGCGACGAACAGGGTCAGCACCAGGGCGATGGCTCCCGAGATCCGGTGGACCATGCCCAGCCACGAGGGCGCCTTGATCCCGAGCTTGCCGTAGATCCAGAGCGCGCCGAGCACCTGACCGATCGCCAGTACGCCGATGATCGTCGAGAGCACGACCTTCATGGCGATGACGGTGTCGAATCCCAGCGTGGTGGTGCCGTCGAGGGTCGGGTCGTGCACCCTCCCGAACACCCCGACCAGCACCGCTATCACTGCGCCGACCGCGAACGCGGTCAGCGGGATGGCCATGCTCTTCGGTTCAGGGGGTGCGGCGGTGCCAGACGTGGGGTCGGCCATGGGGGTCAGAATGCTCCCATCCGGGCCGGTGGGGAATAGCCCGGCTGCGTCATCCCCCCGCTAGGCAGACCTCGAGAGCGGTGTTCGCCGCGTCCGAGCGGGCGCGCGCCCGCTTCAGCGCGGACTTGGCCGTGGCCCGCTGCGACTCGGCGGCCGCCAGACGCTCCCGCGCCATCCGCTTCTCGCGCGGAGTCCGGGCCTGTTCGAAGGCCCTCTCGGCGCCCCGGACCTGCTTCCTGGCCTGCGCCAGCTCGACCTGCTTGCGGTGGACGATGGTGGCCCGCCACTCGGCCTCGTCCTGCTCGGGCTGGCACTCCCCTCTGGCCTGGGTCGCGCGGTCGGTCTGGGAGGAGCCGGTTGCGAACGTCGGCGTGCTGGCGAACCCGACGGAGAGAGCGGCGACGAGTCCGAGGGTGAAGAGGGTGCTGAGCAGGTGTCTGACGGCGCGGTGCTTCACGGGTTCTCCTCTGAGTGGGTCCCGCCAGCATGCGCCTCATTTCGCCCGCCTGTGCAGTTGTTGTGCGGACCGGCTCGGCTTGTCCGCCCCGGCAACTATCGTCGCCAGCGATGACCCTCCACCTCCACCGCGCTCCGCGCACCGACCAGCTCGCCGACACCCTCGGCGAGCTCTTGTCGTCGCCGCTCGACGACCCGTTCGCACAGGAGGTCGTAGTGGTGCCGGCCAAGGGGGTGGAGCGGTGGCTCACCCAGCGGCTCTCCCACCGGCTCGGCGTCGGGCCGCGCGGTGGCGACGGGGTCTGCGCCGGCGTTCGGTTCCTCAACCCGCGGTCGCTGGTCTCGCTCCTCCTGGGCCGCGAGAGCGATGACCCGTGGGATCCCGAGCGCCTGGTCTGGCCGCTGCTCTCGACCATCGACGAGAGCCTCGGCGAGCCGTGGTGCGCCACCCTGGCCCACCACCTGGGTCATGGCCGCGACGGAGACGACGGCGAGCTGCGGCGCAACCGCCGCTACTCCGTGGCGATCCGGCTCGCGTCGCTGTTCGCGTCGTACGCCGTGCAGCGACCGCAGCTGGTCACCGACTGGCGCGAGGGAAGCGACACCGACGGCGCCGGGTCGCCGCTCGACGACGACCTCGCCTGGCAACCGGTGCTCTGGCGTCGCCTGCTCACCAGGGTCGACGCCGCCCCGCCCGACGTCCGGCACGCGACGACGGTGGCCGCCCTGCAGGCCGGTGACGACGACCTCGACCTGCCGGCCCGGCTGTCCCTGTTCGGACACACCCGGATCCCGGTGACCGAGGTCGAGCTGCTGGCCGCGCTGGGGGAGGTCCGCGACGTACACCTGTGGTTGCCGCAGCCATCACCGGCCCTCTGGGACTCCTTGGCCGGGCTCGGCGGCGTGGTCGCCCGGGGCGAAGACACCTCTGCGGAGCTGGTCGATCACCCGTTGCTCGCATCCCTCGGGCGCGACTCGCGGGAGCTACGCCGGACGCTCCATCGCGCCACAGCGGTGGAGTCCGGTGGTGTCGCGGTCGTCGAGCCGACCACCCTGCTGGGCTGGCTCCAGCACGACCTCCGCTCCAACCACGCGCCGACGGCCGAGGAGCGAGGCACTCGCCAGCTGGCCTCCGACGACCGCAGTCTCCAGGTGCATGCCTGTCACGGAGCGGCGCGCCAGATCGATGTTCTGCGTGAGGTGCTGGTCGGCCTTCTGGAGGATGACCCGACGCTCGAGCCGCGCGACATCTTGGTGATGTGCCCCGACATCGAGACCTTCGCGCCGCTGATCTCGGCCGGCTTCGGCCTGGCACCGGCGACCACCACCCAGGTGCCGGTGATCGGCCATCCCGCCCACCAGCTGCGGGTCAAGCTGGCCGACCGCGCGCTGTCCAGCACCAACCCGCTGCTCGCCGTCGCAGGTTCGCTGCTCGAGCTCAGCGGCGGGCGGGTCACCGCCTCCAACGTGCTCGACCTGGCCGCCACGGAGGCCTGCCGTCGCCGGTTCGCGTTCACCGACGACGAGCTCGACCGGGTCAGCCGGTGGGTGGCCCAGGCCGGCGTCCGCTGGGGCGTCGACGCCGAGACTCGTGGCGCGTTCGCGATGGAGAAGTTCGAGCACAACACCTGGCGGGCGGGAGTCGACCGGATCCTGCTCGGGGTCGCGATGAGCGGCGACGACCACCGGCACCTGGGTCGCGGACTTCCACTCGACGACGTCGGCAGCGGCGAGATCGACCTCGCCGGACGGCTGGCCGAGCTGCTCGACCGGCTCGGCACCTGTCTGGCCGGCCTTGCTGCGTCCACGACGGTCGGGCAGTGGATGGAGCACCTGCGGGCCGGCGTCCGCGACCTGACCGACGTCACCGACGACGACGCCTGGCAGCTGCCGCAGTTCGAGCGCGAGCTGGCCCGGGCGTCGGCATCCTCCGACCAGGGCGACGTCGAGCTCCGGCTCTCCGACGTCCGGGCGATGCTCCAGTCGCGGCTGGCCGGCCGGCCGACCCGGGCCAACTTCCGCACCGGCACCCTCACCGTGTGCACGATGGTGCCGATGCGCTCGGTGCCCCACCGCGTGGTCTGCCTGGTCGGGCTCGACGACGGCATCTACCCCCGCACCACTTCGGTCGACGGCGACGACGTGCTGGCTCGCCGCCCGTTGACGGGGGAGCGCGACGTACGCAGCGAGGACCGCCAGCTCCTCCTCGACGCGCTGCTCGCGGCGACCGAGCACGTGGTGATCACCTACACCGGCGCCAACGAGCACTCCGGCGCCCTCCGCCCGCCCGCCGTACCTCTCGGCGAGATCCTCGACGCCGCCGATCGCACGACGGCCGCGCCGGTCCGTGACCAGATCCGCACCCGCCACCCGCTCCAGCCCTACGACGCCCGCAACCTGACCCGAGGGGGACTCACCGGCGAGCGTCCGTTCAGCTTCGACACCGCGGCGCTGGCGGGTGCTCGCGCCGCCTGGGGCCCGCGCCACGTGCCGGCCCAGCTGGTGCCCGGGCCGCTGTCCGCCCGGCCCCTCCACGATGTCTCGCTCGTCGACCTCAAGAGCTTCTTCGCGCACCCGGTGCGGTCGTTCCTGCGCGGGCGGCTCGACGTGTCCACGCCGTTCGAACCCGACGAGCTGGCCGACGCGATCCCGGTCGACCTCGACGCGCTCGAGCTGTGGCAGGTCGGCGACCGCCTGCTCGGCGAGGTCCTGGCCGGGCAGGACCCGGTTGCGGTGATGACCGCCGAGCAGCTGCGCGGCACCCTCCCGCCCGGCGGGCTGGGCGAACGAGCGCTTCGCACCGTGACCGAGGAGTGCCAGAAGCTCTGGGCACGCACGGCGGAGCTCCGCGCTGCGGAGCGCCGGTCGGTCGACGTCGACGTCGACCTCGGCGGCGGACGCCGGCTCACCGGCACGGTCTCGAGCGTCTACGGCAACAAGATCGTGTCGCTCGGCTACTCCCGCCTCAAGGCGCGCCAACGCCTCCTCACCTGGATCGACCTGCTGGCGCTCAGTGCCGGCCTCCCCGACGAGAGCTGGACGGGCCATGCCGTCGGACGCGAGCGGGCCGGCCCGAGGCGAGCGCTTTCCGGTCCCCTCGACCAACGCGCAGCCGACTGGCTGCGCACCCTCGTGGAGATCCGCGATGTGGGGCTCACGACCCCGCTCCCTCTCCCCGTCGCCACCTCGGCCGCGTGGGCCGAGGCGCATGCCAAGGAGCTGATGGGTCAGGACTCGCCACCGGTCGATGCCGCGCGCCGGGCCTGGGAGACCGACCCGCACAACGCCTTCGGCATCACCAACGAGGACGTGGATGCCTATCACCAGCGGGTCTTCGGAGAGATCGCGGTCGAGGCACTGATCGCAGCCGGACTTCCCGACCGGGCCTGGCAGGTGTGGGAGCCGCTGCTCACCGGCGCCGAGAAGGTCGCCCCACTATGAGCACCCCGAGTGCCTTTGACATCCGCGGCCCGCTACCCACCGGCACCACCCTGCTGGAGGCCAGTGCCGGCACGGGCAAGACCTGGACGATCGGCGCCCTGGTCACCCGGTTCGTGGCCGAGGGCCATGCGCGGCTCGAGCAGATGCTGGTGGTCACCTTCGGCAGGGCCGCGAGCCAGGAGCTGCGCGAACGGGTGCGCGCGCAGCTGGTCGAGGCCGAACGCGCGCTGAGCGACGACCCCGCCGCCCTGGCGACCCTCGACTCTGCGGTCCAGTCGGACCTGCTCGACCTGCTGCGGGAGTGCGACGACGACGAGCGCAAGCTCCGCCATCGCCGGGTCACGGAGGCGCTCGCCGGTTTCGACGCGGCGACCATCGCGACCACCCACCAGTTCTGCTCGATGGTGCTCGGGTCGCTTGGGGTGGCCGGCGACACCGACTCCCGCGCGCGGCTGGTCGAAGACCTCGACGACCTGATCAAGGAGACCGTCGACGATCTCTACCTGCGGGCGTTCGCGTTCGTCGACGACGACCCGGTGTTCACCCACGACGAGGCCATGGCGATCGCCCGGACCGCGGTCGGCGACCCGCAGGCCCGGCTGGAGCCGACCGACGAGGACCGCTCGACGCCGTACGGCCGACGGGTGAGTTTCGCGGTCAAGGTCCGCGAGGAGATCGACCGCCGCAAGCGGCGGCTCGGCATCCTGTCCTACGACGACCTGCTCGGCCAGCTCGCCGAGGCGCTTGAAGACCCCGAGTCAGCGGCGCGCCAGCGGATGCGCCAGCGGTGGCAGATCGTGCTCGTCGACGAGTTCCAGGACACCGACCCGGTGCAGTGGGAGGTTCTCGACCGGGCCTTCACCGGCCACGCCACGATGGTGCTGATCGGCGACCCGAAGCAGGCCATCTATGCCTTCCGTGGCGGTGACGTGACGACCTATCTCAAGGCAGCCGACACCGCACAGACCAAGCAGACCCTGGCCGTCAACTGGCGCAGCGACGCCCCGTTGCTCGACTCGTTCCAGAGCCTGCTCGCCGGCGCCGCGCTCGGTGACGACCGGATCGTGGTGCACGACGTCGCGGCGCACCACCCCGACAGCCGACTGGACGGCGCACCGTCGGCAAGGCCGTTCCGGGTGCGCGTGGTACGCCGCGAGCAGTTCGGGCGCCGAGGCTCCGGCACCCTCGCCGTCGGCCAGGTCCGCCCCCACATCGCACGCGACCTGGCCCTCGACGTACGCCGCCTGCTCGCGTCGGGTGCCACCTTCGACGGCCAACCGATCAAGCCGCGTGACGTCGCCGTCATCAGCTACCGCCACGCCGATCTCGCGGAGGCTCGGGCCGCCCTCCAAGAGGTCGGCGTGCCGGCGGTGATCGCCGGGGGTGGCAGCGTCTTCTCCACGCCCGCGGCGGTCGAGTGGCTGAGCCTGCTCGAGGCGCTGGAGCAGCCACACCGGAGCACCCGGGTCCGGTCCGCGGCGCTGACCTGTTTCTTCGGGCTCACGGCACTGCGGCTCGACGAAGGCGGCGACGACGTGACCGACGACGTGGCCGAGACGCTGCGCGGGTGGGTCGAGCTCTTCGCCACCCGCGGGATCGCCGCGGTGCTGGAGGCATCGACGGTCGGCGGCCTCCCCGCGCGAGTGCTCTCCGAGGTGAACGGCGAGCGGCGGTTGACCGACCTGCGCCACATCGGCGAGGCGCTCCACGAGGTGACGCTCAAGGAGCGCCACGGTGTGGTCTCGCTCCTCACCTGGCTGCGCGAGCAGGTCGCCGAGGGCCGGGCCGGCCGGGGCACCGAGCGCACCCGGCGGCTCGACTCCGACGCGGCCGCGGTGCAGCTGGTGACTATCCACGCGAGCAAGGGCCTCGAATACCCCGTGGTCTATCTCCCCGCAGTCGCGGACCGGTTCGTCCCCCAGCCGAGCCGACCGCTGTTCCACGACGACGACGGTCAGCGCTGCGTCAACGTCGGTGGCGGCGGTGCTGACTGGAGCGACCACTGCCGCCGCTGGCAGGACGAGGAGGCGGGAGAGTGGTTGCGGCTCCTCTACGTCGCCATCACCCGCGCCCAGTCGCAGGTCGTTGCCTGGTGGGCGCCGACCAAGAACGCCGTCGCCTCGCCGCTCCACCGGATGCTGATGCGCGCGGCCGACGACGGCGCCCCACCCGACTCGCCGTCGGTGCCCTCCGACGACGACGTCGTCACGCTCTTCGCGCAGTGGCGCGACCGGGGCGGCCCGCAGCCGGAGCCAGCACTGCCTGCCGACCCGGGTGCGGACCCACCGCGGCCCGACACACCGGACCTCGTTGCTCGATCCTTCACCCGCGACGTCGACACGACGTGGAAGCGCAGCTCCTACTCCTCGCTCAGCAAGACCGAGGTCGCCGCGGCTCCCGTCGCGCTCGACCAGGCGGTCGCGAGCGAACCCGAGGTCGTCGGCAAGGACGACGAGGAGCTCGGTCCCACCGTCGAGGCCGCCGGCCCGCCCGACACCGGTCCCGACATCGCCTCGCCGATGGCCGAGCTGCCGGTGGGCGCCACGTTCGGCTCGCTGGTCCATGCCGTGCTCGAGCACACAGATCCCGACGCCGCCGACCTGCGGGCCGAGCTGCTCGGCCACATCGACGAACAGCTCGGCTGGTGGCCGGTCGACATAGACCGCGAGGTCCTGGCCGACGCGCTGGTCGCCGTCTGCGACTCACCGCTCGGCCCCCTGGTCGGCGCGACCCTGCGCGAGATCCCGCTGAGCGACCGGCTGCGCGAGATGGAGTTCGAGCTGCCGCTGTCCGGTGGCGACGTCCGGGCGGCCAGGTCGGAGGTGCGCCTGGGCGATCTCGCGCCGCTGCTCGAGCGGCACCTGCCCGAAGGCGACCCCGTGCGTGGCTACGCCGCGACCCTGGGCGGCGACCTGGGTGACCAGCCGCTGCGCGGCTACCTCACCGGCTCGGTCGACGTCGTACTCCGCGTGACAGCCGAGACAGGCCCTCGCTACGTGATCGTCGACTACAAGACCAACTGGCTGGGTCCGCGCGACGAGCCGCTGACCGCCCGCAGCTACCGGCCCGAGGCGCTCGACGCCGCCATGGGCCACTCCGACTACCCCCTGCAGGCGCTGCTCTACGCCGCCGTCCTGCACCGGTTCCTGCGGTGGCGACAACCTGGCTACGAGCCCGAGCGCCACCTGGGCGGCGTCCTCTATCTCTACCTCCGCGGCATGTGTGGCTCCGAGACCCCGCTGGTCGACGGCGGTCCCTGCGGAGTCTTCGCCTGGCGGCCGCCGGTGCCGCTTGTCGACGCACTCTCCGACCTGCTGGACGGCGTCCTCGAGGGGGCCGGATGACCGAGCTCTTCGAACCCGCGGGCCTGCACGACTGGCGGCTCTCCACCGGCGCGACCGGGCTGCTGGGGGAGTTCAACGCCGCAGGGCTGATCACTTCCTCCGACGTCCACGTCGCCTCCCGGGTCGGCGCGCTCGGCAAGGAGGCCGACGAGGTGGTGCTGCTGGCGGTCGCGCTGACGGTGCGCGCCGTACGCCGTGGCTCGATCGCCGTCGATCTCGCCACCGTCCATGAGGCGGCGCCCGAGCTGTCCTGGCCCGAGCCGGTGGCCTGGGTGTCCGCCGTGCGCGCGTCGCCGCTGCTCGAGGCGGGAGCGATCCGCTTCGACCACGACCTCCTCTACCTCGACCGCTACCACCGCCTGGAGACCCAGGTCTGCGACGACCTGCTCGCTCGGGCCGCACAGCCGCCACCGCCGCTCGACCGGGCTGCGCTCGACGCGGCCGTCGCGCTGATCCGCGGCGGGCACTTCAGCGAAGAACAGGAGGCAGCGGCGGCCGCGGCGGCGTCGCGCTGGACCACCGTGCTCACCGGAGGTCCCGGCACCGGCAAGACCACGACCGTCGCCCGGATCCTGGTGCTGCTGGCCGACCAGGCCGCCACCCGCGGCGAGCGGCTGTCGATCGCCCTCGCGGCGCCCACCGGCAAGGCCGCGACCCGGCTCCAGGAGGCCGTGCTCACCGAGCTGGCCGCGATCGCCAAGGCCTCGCCGGCAGCCGAGGAGGCGGCCGACCGGGTCGGCCGCCCCGATGGGCTCACCCTCCACCGGCTGCTCGGCTGGCGTCCCGACAACAGCACCCGCTTCCGGCACGACCGCACCAACCGGCTCAAGTACGACGTGGTCGTGGTCGACGAGTGCTCGATGGTCGAGCTGACCATGATGGGCCGACTGCTGGAGGCGGTGCGCCCGCAGGCCCGGCTGATCCTGGTCGGCGACCCGAAGCAGCTGACCTCGGTCGGCGCCGGCGCGGTGCTCAGCGACCTGGTCGCCGGCTACGACGGCGACCCGGCCTCGCCGGCGAGTGCGCTCAGCTTCAACTTCCGGGCCCAGGAGGACATCAAGGCGCTGGCCGAGTCGCTGCGCGGTGGCGATGCCGACGAGGTGCTAGCGGTACTGCGGGCGCCGTCTGACCAGGTCGAGTTCGTCGAGGCTGCCGACCTGGCCGAGGTCGAGGCCGTGCTGCGCCCCGACTGCCTCTCGGCCGCCCTGGCGATCCGGAGCGCCGCACTGGCCGAGGACCCTGAAGGCGCGATCGCCGCCCTCGACCAGCACCGCCTCCTCTGTGCCCATCGCGAGGGACCGCACGGCGTACGCCGCTGGAACGCGCAGGTCGAGCGCTGGCTCGCCGAGACGCCCGACGTCGAGATCTACGGACAGTGGTACGTCGGCCGCCCGCTGCTCGTGACCAACAACGACTACGCCCTCGATGTCTACAACGGCGAGATCGGGGTGGTGGTGCGTCAGGGGCTCCGGCAGCGGGCGTTCGTGGCCGGTTCGGAGCGGCTCAAGGAGTTCGCGCCCGGCCGCCTCGACGCCGTGGAGACGATGCATGCGATGACCATCCACAAGAGTCAGGGCAGCGAGGCCCAGCGGGTCACGGTGCTACTACCCGAGGCCGACTCGAGGCTGCTCACCCGCGAGCTGTTCTACACCGCCGTGACCCGGGCCAAGGAGAAGGTACGGGTGGTGGGGTCCGAGGCGGCGGTGCGCGCCGCGGTGGCCACCCAGGCCACCCGGGCGACCGGGCTCCGGCAGCGGTTGCAGGCGGCCCGGACCGCCCACTGACATCCGGAAACCCGGCTGTCACAGTGCCGGGTTAGTGTCGAACTGTGCCCTTCCTGCTGCGTGTCGAGCTGCCCGACGTCCCCGGTTCGCTGGGGCGCCTCGCGACGGCCATCGGTGAGGCGGGTGGCGACATCGAGGCGATCGAGATCATCGAGAAGCGCCCCGACGGCACCGCACTCGACGACGTACTCCTCGAGCTCGCGCCGGGCACGATGCCCGACTCCGTGGTCTCGGCCTGCAACGCGCTCGACAGCGTGAAGGTGGTCTGGGTCAGCCGCTACGCCGCCGGCGGCAACCTGGTCCTCGACCTCGAGGCGGTGGAGGAACTCACCGCCGCACCTGAGCAGGCGCTGGACCGGCTGGTCGACCTTTTGCCCGACACGTTCAAGGTCGACTGGGGCGCCCGCGTCCACCGCGCCAAGGGGATCGTCTACGGCACCAACGCCGCGCCCGAGAAGTTCGAGTTCGTCGAGCTCGAGTCACCCACGCGGATCGACAGCGACGACGGCGACGTCACTCTCTACGCCGCCTGCCGCCTTGACGGCAACGAGATCGTCGTGATCGGCCGCCGCGGCGGACCGGACTTCGTCGACTCCGAGCTCGCCCGCCTCGGCCACCTCAGCGGCCTGGCGATGTCGATCGCCGGCAAGTAGCGAGTGCCCGAGTCGGCGCAAACTCGGTCCTGAGCAAGCGCGAGTCGGCGCAAACTCGGGGCTGAAGAGGCGCGAGTCGGCGCTAAAGCCTGAGTTTTGCGCCGACTCGGGCCTGAGGATGCGCCGACTCGGCGGTTCTTTGGCCTGAGGATGCGCCGACTCGGCGGTCAGACGCGCTCGAGGAGGAACAGCGGGATGAGTCGGTCGGTCTTCTCCTGGTAGTCGGCGTACGGCGCGTACTGCGCGACGGCCCGCTCCCACCAGACCGCGCGCTCGTCGCCCTCGATCTCGCGGGCGACGTACTCGTGCGGCTCCGGTCCGTCCTGCAGGTCGACGTGGGGGTCGGCGCGGAAGTTCGCCACCCAGGCGGGGTTCTCGGGCGTGCCGCCCTTGGAGCCGACGGCGACGTACGCTCCGTCGTGCTCGACCCGCATGACCGGGTTCTTGCGCAGGTTGCCGGACTTCACGCCGCGTGAGGTGATCACCACGATCGGCCAGTCGGCCCTCTCCTGGAGGAGGTAGCCGTCCTTGCCGCCGGTCCGCTCGTAGAGGTCGACCTGGTCCCGCACCCATTGCCACTGGCTGGGCTCGTACTCGCCTTCAAGGGTCATACCTCCAGAAGGCCTCACGGCTGGCAGGTATTCCGGCGGCGATAGCCTCGCGAGCATGAGCGCGATCGAGGGTGTGTCCGAGACGTTCGACGCCGGAGTCTGGGATGCCGTGCCCGGCTTCGAAGACCTGACCGACCTGACCTACCACCGGGCCAAGGCGCACGGCACCGTCCGGATCGCGTTCGATCGCCCCGACGTGCTCAACGCGTTCCGTCCGCACACCGTCGACGAGCTGCTCCGCACCCTCGAGCACGCGCGCACCACCTCCGACGTCGGCTGCGTGATCCTGACCGGCAACGGGCCCAGCGCCAAGAACGGCAAGTGGGCGTTCTGCACCGGCGGTGACCAGCGGATCCGCGGGCGCACCGGCTATCAGTACGAGGCGCCAACACAGTCTGAAGATGGCACAGGGACCGGTCCCGCTATCGATAGAGCTCAGTTGGGCAGGCTCCACATCCTGGAGTGCCAGCGGCTGATCCGCTTCATGCCCAAGATCGTGCTCTGCGTGGTGCCGGGTTGGACGGCCGGCGGCGGCCACAGCCTGCACGTGGTCTGCGACCTCACCCTGGCCAGTGCCGAGGAGGCGAGGTTCAAGCAGACCGACGCCGACGTGGGCTCCTTCGACGGCGGCTTCGGGTCGGCGTACCTCGCCCGCCAGGTCGGCCAGAAGTTCGCCCGCGAGATCTTCTTCCTCGGCCAGGAGTACTCAGCCGACGACGGGATGCGAATGGGCACCGTCAACCGGGCGGTGCCGCACGCCGAGCTCGAGGCGACCGCGCTGGAGTGGGGCCGGCTGATCAACGGCAAGTCGCCCACCGCGCAGCGGATGCTGAAGTACTCGTTCAACATGATCGACGACGGCCTGGTCGGCCAGCAGCTCTTTGCGGGCGAGACCACGCGCCTCGCCTACATGACCGACGAGGCGGCAGAGGGCCGCGACCAGTTCCTCGAGAAGCGCGAGCCCGACTGGTCGCCGTTCCCCTGGTACTACTGATCTGGGAGGTCCCCGCTGGACAGAGGCTGTTCGCGGCACTCGAAGTGGGGCCATCCAGAGGTCGAGTGGTCCCTGGATTCAGCCAACATTGGGCGCCCGATGACCTCAACAACTCGCATCCTCGCGTGCAGTTGGACGACTACCGGAGCCCGACAGCCCGTGCGACCATGATCCATGCTCGGCGTCCCGCGCTCAGTTCCCGACCCGTTACTCGTGGGTCCGGACGTGATCTCCACCGACTATCTCGTGGTGGGTTGCGGCCAGTCTGGGATGGGTTTCGTCGACTCCCTCCTTGACGTCAGCGACGCCGACATCGTGATGGTGGATCGTCGTACTGCATCCGGCGGCCACTGGCTCGACGCGTACCCCTTCGTCCGGCTGCACCTGCCCTCGGTCACCTATGGCGTGGACTCCACACCACTCGGCGCTGATCACGTCCAAACGCACGGTCGTGAAGCCGGCCTGTACGAACGGGCGACCGGCAGTGAGATCGTCGGCCACTTCGATGCGGTGATGCAGCAGCGGTTCCTCGCCTCGGGACGAGTCCGCTTCCTCCCGATGACCGAATACGTCGGGGACGGCACCTTGCGCTCGTTGATCACCGGTGACGTGACGAGGGTTGAGGTGCGGCGCAAGACCGTCCACGCCACCCACGCTGGTGGCGAAGTGCCGTCCACATATCCGGCTCCGTTCGAGGTGGCCGACGGCGTTCGTCTGGTCACGCCCAACCAGTTGGGCCGGCTGCGGGAACCGGCGTCCGGGTACGTCGTTGTCGGCGGAGGAAAGACCGCGATGGATGTCTGTATGTGGCTGCTCGACCAGGGTTGTCCTCCAGACCGCATCACCTGGGTGAGGGCACGTGACCTCTGGTTCCACAACCGCTTCTACCTCCAGCCGGGCCACCTTTCCCGGCACGTCGTCGACGGCACGGCGAGCCTGGTCGAGGCTGTCGCGCGAGCCGCGACGGTTGACGAGGCCTACGAGTATCTGGAAGAGCGTGGCGTGATATTCCGGTTGGACCCGTCGGTGTGGCCAACTGTCTTTCGTGGCGCGTCATGCAGTGAAGCGGAGATGAAGCAGTTGCGGACGATCCGCAACGTCGTCCGCTTCGGAAGGGTTCGCCGGATCGAGCCCGAGTCCATCGTTCTTGACGAGGGCAGCGTCGCGACAAGCCCGGAGAATCTGCACGTCCACTGCGCCGCGCCAGGGCTTCCGGTCGGTCCAGCCAGCCCAGTTTTCGGCGAGGACACCATCACGATTGCCATGGTGACCCGCGCCAGCATCGCCATGAGCAGTGCCGCGATCGCGCGAATCGAAAGCCTCGATATTTCGACAGCCGAGAAGAACCGACTCTGCCCCCCGATGTCAGGGATAGGGCACCCCGTGCGCTACCTGCAAACCATTTTGTCGGGCCTGGCGGCCGAACTGGCCTGGCGTGAGTACCCGTCGCTGCGCGACTGGGCCGCCAACACAAGACTCAGCCTCACCAAGCGATACCCGGGCGGAGAGGACGACGCGGACTCCAGGGCGGCGCGAGCACGGCTCAAGGAGTCGGCCGGGGCGGCGTTCGAGAAGATCGGGCGTTGGGTAGCAGACGTGGACCAACAGGAAGCCAGCGCGGGCCTGTAGCAGGCGCCAGGGTGTCAGTCGAGGACGATGATGTGTGCCTCCTCGAGCGTCAAGGTCCTGCCGGTCTCACGGGCGCTGTACACGTCGGCACCGGTCGCCCCGGCGATCGCGACGGGCCGGACAGCTCGAGCGCCTCTGCCGGGTCGAGCACCTCACCGCTGCCTCGAGGTGCGCCCCGACCGCACCCAGCAGCTGCCCGGCGTGCGTGGGCCGTCCCGTGCGGGCGAAGATCCCGGCGAAGGCCAGCAGGATGCAGGGCAGCAGATTGGGTTTGGCCGAGGACGGCTTCAGGGCTTGCTACAGGTGGGATCGAGTCGTCGCGTAGCCACAGGTCTGCAGCAGCACCGAGCCGAGGTTGGTGTGCTCCATCGCGAGGGAGCCTTGGTCGCCGCTGCTCTCATCGACCGCCAGCAGTCGCCCGTACATCGAGACTGCCTCGGCGTACTTGCCCTGTGCGCTCGGGTCAGCTCGGCCTGCATGTGCAGTGCTGTGACCCGGAGGTCATCGTCGCTGCAGGCCTGCGCGTCCTGGTCAGCGAGGACGGCATGGGCCGCCCCGTCGGCGTAGTCACCGTCGCGGAACGCGGCCCTGGACAAGCCAATGTGACCCAGTGCCTGGCCGCGCTCGCTCCGACGCTCTCAGCCGTGGCAACTGCCGCCGCACTCAGCCGCCGGCACTCATCGTTGGCACGAGGTCGAAAGCCGCCTGACCCTCCTTGTACTGCTGCTCAGCGAGAGCTGCACCGGTCTTCGTCTCCATGCGCAGTCATCCTCCTCCATGCAGATGGCGCCAGTGGTCGCTTCGGGTCCGTCGCCGATGAGTAGAGTCAGCCGGATGGGAAGGATGGCCATGAAGACGCGGTCGTCGCGCATCCTCGAGACGTTCGCGCAGGTCAACAGCCTTTCGGGCCGATGTTCAGCCGAGTCCGACGACCACCGAAATTGGCTCGGATGTTTCTCCTGGCGCCACCGATGACTCGCTGGGAGGAGTCCGCTCGGGCGATGGCGGGCGACGACTACGCCGGACAGTACGCGGCACGCTTCCGGTCGCTGGCGGCCAGCGGCCAGGACACCCATGGTGAGGCAACCTTCGTCACCGGCCTGGTCGAGCCGCCCGAGTCCGTGCTCGACGCCGGTTGCGGCACCGGGCGGGTTGCCGCGCGGCTCTCGGAGCTCGGCTACAACGTGGTGGGGGTCGACGTCGACCAGGCGATGCTGGCGGAGGCACAGGCCGACTGGCCGGATCTGGACTGGCGCGTGGGGGACCTGTCGACGCTCGACCTCGGCAGCACCTTCGATGCCGTCGTGGTCGCCGGCAACACCATCCCGTTGCTCGAGCCCGCCACTCTCGAGGACACCTGCCACCGGCTCGCCGCCCACCTGGAGCCGGCTGGCTGGTTGATCTGCGGCTTCGGTCTGGACGAGGCGCACCTGCCGAAGTCGTGTCCGGTCACGCCTCTAGCCGAGGTGAACCGAGCGATGACAGCGGCCGGGCTGCGCGAGGTCGAGCTGTGGTCGACCTGGGACCGAGAGCCGTTCGACGACTCCGGCTACGTCGTGACCGTGCACCAGCTCGACACCGGTCGATGACGAGGATCGTCGTCCTGACCGGTGCCGGCATCTCCGCGGAGAGCGGCGTGCCGACGTTCCGCGACGCCAACGGTCTGTGGGAGGGCTACGAGGTCGACGAGGTCGCAACGCCGCGGGCGTTCGACGCCCGGCCCGACATCGTGCACGCGTTCTACGACGCCCGCCGCAGGTCGCTCGACACCGTCGAGCCCAACCCCGCCCACGCCGCCCTGGCCCGGCTGGAGCAGTGGTTTGCTGAGGACCTGCTCGTGGTCACCCAGAACGTCGACGACCTCCACGAACGGGCCGGGTCGACCCGCGTCCTGCACATGCACGGCCAGCTCCGCTCGGCGCTCTGTGTCGCCTGCGGCGCCACGTCACCGTGGACGGGTGCGCTCGCCGACGGGCCCGACTGCCCGGTCTGCGGCGCCGCCGAGCTGCGGCCCGACGTGGTGTGGTTCGGCGAGATCCCCTACGAGATGGACCGGATCTTCGCGGCTCTCGACGAGGCCGACCTGTTCGTCTCGATCGGCACCTCGGGCGCGGTCTACCCCGCCGCCGGCTTCGTCCAGTACGCCGCGGCGCGTGGAGCGCGGACGCTCGAGCTCAACCTCGAGCCCAGCGAGGGCACGGTGTGGTTCAACGAGGCCCGGCACGGTCCGGCCGGTGTCCTGGTGCCCGAATGGGTCGACCAGCTACTTGGTTAACGACTCCCGCACGAGCTTCTCGAGTCGGGGCCAGTCGTCGTCGAGGCCGAGGTGCGGGGCGTAGTTGCGCAGCACGTCGACGTACATCTCGCCGCTCTCGATCACGCGCGGGTCCATGTGGCCCATGACCTCGAGGGTGACCACGCCGTAGAGCTGGGTCCAGCCCTGCATGTAGACCCAGACCAGGCCACGCTTGTCGTCCGGGATCTTCTCGATCTTGGCCGGCATCAGCGGGTCGCGGATCGACTCCTGGATCGACGTCGGGAGCTCGTCGAGCTCGGGGATCGGGAAGTCGGTTGCCTGCCAGAGCTCGAAGATCAGGTCGGTGAACAGGTGACCCGAGCACGACGTCGTGTGCATCTCGTTGCGGACGCCGGCGGTGTCGGCGATCGGGTTGGCGAAGACGATCGAGAACTCGTGGGGGCTGGCCAGGGCCCACTTCCGGAACTCCGTTGACGCCAGCAGGAGCCGTCCGGCGATGTCGTCGGCGGGGCGGGTCTCCGCGGCCGCGAGGAAGAGCTCGGTGGCCGCGCGGTCGACCTCGTAGGCCACCAGGTCGACCAGCTCCTGGTAGCTGGAGACGTAGCGGTAGAGGGCCGGGGCGGTCAGGCCCATCTTCGCGGCGACCGCCCGCAGCGAGAGCTCGGCGCCCGCGTTGAGCAGCTCGCGGGAGGCCCGCACGATCTTCTCGTAGGTCGCCTCTCGCTGGCGCTCGCGCCGGGTGGGAACGGAGTCTTTGACCTGCGTCACAGCCGGTCCTTTCTGGTTGACAGCCGGAGTTTACACCGTTTACGGTGAACGCCGTTCACTATCTTGATGCGCTTTCACCAGGAGAGACCATGATCGAACGTTGGGGTGCCTTCATCGCCCGCCGGGCCCGGGCCGTGCTGCTGCTCGGCGTGGTCGCCGTGATCGCGGCCGGGGGCTACGGGTTCGGGGTGTTCGACTCCTTGTCCAACGGCGGCTTCGACGACGCGGGTTCGGAGTCCTACGCCGAGCTGCAGGCCGAGCGCGACTCCTTCGGCAACCGGTCCGTCGACGTGATCGCGATCTACTCCGACGACGAGCTCACCGCCGACTCCGCCGAGTTCCGCTCCGACGTCGAGCAGGTGGTGGCCGGTCTCCCCGAGGGCGCGACCTCATCGGTGATCCCCTACTACGACGCGCCGGCCGAGCAGGGCCTGGTCAGCGAGGACAGCCACTCCGCCCAGATCCTGATCTCCCTGGCCGGCGACTCGCAGGACGAGTTCCTCGACAACTACCACGAGCTCGCGCCCGCGCTCGATACCGCCGGCCTCGAGACCGACCTGGCCGGCCCGTTCGCGGTCTACAACGACGTCAACGAGATCACCTCGGAGGACCTCGCCCGCGCCGAGCTGTTCTCGATGCCGATCGTGGTCCTGCTCGCGCTGCTCATCTTCGGCAGCGTCGTGGCCGCCTCGATGCCGGCGCTGGTCGGCCTGATCGCCATGGTGGGCGCGCTGGCCGTGGTGCGGGTGCTGACGCTGTTCACCGAGGTCTCGATCTTCTCGGTCAACGTCATCTCGCTGATGGGCATCGGCCTCGCGATCGACTACGCGCTGTTCGTGATCAGCAGGTTCCGCGAGGAGCTGGCGCACCTGCCCGCCGACGAACCCGACGCGTCCGCGATCGCGATCCGCCGCACCATGGTCACCGCGGGCCGTACCGTCCTCTTCTCCGGCCTGACCGTCGCGGCGGCGATGTCGAGCCTCCTGATCTTCCCGCAGGCGTTCCTGCGCAGCATGGGCTACGGCGGCATCGCCGCGGTCCTGATCGCGATGCTGGCGGCCCTCACCGTGCTGCCGGCCGTGCTCCGCCTCCTCGGGCATCGGGTCGACGCCGGCCGGCTCCCGTGGCGGCGCGGCAAGGTCTCCGCCGAGGCGCTCGAGCCCGGACAGGGCCGCTGGGCCCAGCTCGCGCGGGCGGTGATGCGCCGGCCGATCGCGGTGATCGTGCTGACCGTGGTGGTGCTGGCGGCGGTCGCGTCGCCGTTCCTCGGCGTCAGGTGGGGCAGCGTCGACTACCGCGTGCTGCCCGAGGACGCCCCCGCCCACGTGGCGTTCGACAAGCTCACCACCGAGTTCGGCCCCGAGCAGTCGTCGGCCAACCTGTTGCTCGACGGCGCCTCGTCGGCCGACGTGGCGACGTACACGCAGGCGATCGGGGACGTCGACGGCATCATCGCCGTCCAGCCCGTGGCTGCCGAGGGCTCGGTCACCGTGCTCCGCGCCGTATGGGACGGCAACTCGCAGACCGAGGCCTCGCAGCAGATCGTGAAGGACCTGCGCGAGGTCGATCCGGGGAGCGGCACGGCGTTGGTCGGCGGCCTCACCGCCGACACCGTTGACCTGATCGAGTCGGTCGGCAACCACCTGCCCTACATGGGTCTGATCGTGGTCGGCGTGATGCTGGTGCTGCTGTTCGTCGCCTTCGGCTCGCTGGTCCTGCCGATCAAGGCCGTGGTCATGAACATGATCTCGGTGACCGCGTCGTTCGGCGTGGTGACCTGGATCTTCAGTGACGGGCACCTCTCGAACCTGCTCGGCTTCGAGTCGCAGGGCTACCTCGACGCCACCAACCCGATCCTGATGCTGGCCATCCTGTTCGGCCTGTCCATGGACTACGAGGTCTTCCTGCTCTCGCGCGTCCGCGAGCAGTGGGACGCCACCCACGACAACGACCTCGCGGTGGCTACCGGCGTCCAGAAGACCGGCCGGATCATCACCAGCGCAGCGCTGCTGCTGGCCGTCGTGATCGGCGCGTTCAGTACCAGCGGCATCGTCTTCATGAAGATGCTCGGTGTCGGCATGCTGGTCGCCCTGCTGATCGACGCGACCATCGTCCGCGCGCTCCTGGTGCCGGCCACGATGAAGCTGCTGGGCAAGTGGAACTGGTACGCGCCCGGACCGCTGGCCCGCTGGTGGGAGCGCTATGGCTTCCACGAGGGCGACGACGACGCCGGCACCCCGGAGCGCTCGACGGTCGAGGTCGGCGCACCCTCGTAAGATCGGTGGGCATGACGGCTGCTCCCGGACCCCTGACGATGAACCGGCTGATCCACAACGCCGTACGCCGCGATCTCGGGCGTCTCTGGGACGCCCTGATGGCCTTCCCCGACGGCGACAAGCGTCGTGCCGAGGCGCTGCTCGGGGCATATCGCAACCTGCACCGTGAGCTGACCCGGCACCACGTGGGAGAGGACACCCACATCTGGCCGATGCTCGCAGGGTTCGGCGCCGACGTGGCTCTGCTCGAAGCCATGGAGAGCGAGCACGAGGAGATGGCCGCCTCGCTCGCCGAGGCCGAGGGCGCCCTCGAGCGGCTGGTCGCGGACGCCGGGCAAGACGCTGCGCAGGCGGCGGCGAGCCAGGTCTCGACCCTCACCGAGGTCGTCGAGCGACACCTGCACCACGAAGAGGTCGACGCCGAGCCGATCATCCAGCAGCACCTGGGTTCCCCGGAGTGGAAGGCCGTGGAGAAGAAGCTGCGAGGAGGATCCGTCGGCGACGCCGGCCTGTTCTTCGCGTGGCTCACCGACGGCATGTCACCGGCAGACCGGGACTTCCTCGGCACGCTGGTCCCGAAGCCCGTGACCTTCCTGCTGCCTCGCCTGTTCGGCCGCAGCTACACCCGCAACGTCGCCCCGGTCTGGACAACCGCTCACTAAGGGAGCCGATCTGTGGTTGCCTTCGTCCGAATCCGAGGAGAGGACCACATGAACAAGAGCAGGCTGGCGACGTACGCCATGGGAGTCGCCATCGCGGCGACGATGACAGGTTGCGGCAGCAGTTTTGCCGACGAATCCGCGAAAGACATCATCAAGGCGTCCTCGGCTGACATGGAGGACCTGAAGTCGGTGCACCTGAAGGCCGACATCACCTCTGAAGGCAGCAACGTCACGATGGACCTCTCGCTCGACACCGACCGCAACTGCGTGGGCACCATCGGGATCGAGGGCGGAAGCGCCGAGGTGCGCAGCGTCGGCGGCGAGTCGTGGTTCAGGGCCGACGAAGCGTTCTGGCAGAGCCAGGCCGGTGACCAGGCCGACCAGATCATCAGCCTCGTCGGTGACAAGTGGGTCGTCGATCCGGACGACCAGTTCAGCAGCTTCTGCGACCTCGACGGGCTGCTCGAGGACATCGGCGATCCCGAAGGCGTCGAAGACGCCAAGACCGATGGCACCGAGGACGTCGACGGTGAAGAGGCCGTCAAGGTCGTGGGTGACGACGACGGCAGCGAGACCACGGCGTTCATCGCGGTCGACGAGCCTCACTACATCCTCAAGGTGGAGGTGACCGGTGACGACGCCGGCGAGGCGACCTTCTCCGACTTCGACGACGACGTCGACGTCGAGGCACCCGGCGACGACGAGGTCATCGAGCTCAACTAGGTAGACGTCTGACCCCTGACCACCCGGGACGCCACGTCGTCACTCGAAACTAGAATCGGGCCATGAAGCGCGAGATCTACAACGAGGACCACGAGGCGTTCCGGGGGTCGGTCAAGGAGTTCCTCGACCGCCAAGTGGTGCCCCACGTCGAGCAGCACGCGGCCGACAAGGCACTGCCGCGCGACTTCTGGCTCGAAGCCGGAAAGCAGGGGTTCCTGGGACTCGAGATCCCGGAGGAGTACGGCGGCGCGGGGGCCGGCGACTACCGCTTCAACGCCGTACTCCTGGAGGAGCTCTCCAAGCTCAACGCGGCACTGTCCTCGTGCGTCGGCATCCACGCCGACATCGTCGCGCCCTACCTGGTCGAGCTGACCACCGACGAGCAGCGCAAGCGGTGGCTGCCCGGCGTCGCTAGCGGCGAGCTGCTGCTCGCCATCGGGATGACCGAGCCGTCCGGCGGTTCCGACCTGGCCGCGCTGCGCACCACCGCCGTCCGCGACGGCGACGACTGGGTGATCAACGGGTCGAAGACGTTCATCACCAACGGCTACTCGGCTGACCTGGTCGTTACCGCTGCGCGGACCTCGCCGGAGAAGAAGGCGCGCGGCATCACGCTGTTCGCGATTCCGACCGACGCCGAGGGCTACGGCCGCGGTCGCAAGCTCGACAAGGTCGGCCAGGACGAGTCCGACACCGCCGAGATGTTCTTCGAGAACGTCCGGCTCACCGACGACGACATCGTGGGCGAGCTCGACCAGGGTTTCATCCACATGATGCAGAACCTGCCGCAGGAGCGGCTCGGGTGTGCGATCTCCAACCTCGCGCACGCCAAGCAGATCCTGGCGGAGACGCTGGTCTACGCCAAGGAGCGGAAGGCGTTCGGCGCGGGCATCGGCACCTTCCAGCACAACAAGTTCCTGCTGGCCGAGCTGTTCACGCAGATCGACGTCACCCAGGCCTACGTCGACCAGTGCGTCGTCGCCCACGACGCCAAGGAGCTCACTCCTATCGACGCGGCGAAGGCCAAGTGGTGGACCTCGCAGATCCAGAACGACATCCTCGACCACTGCGTGCAGCTCTACGGCGGCTACGGCTACATGAACGAGTACCGCGTTGCCCGCGCGTGGCGCGACGCCCGCGTCTCCAAGATCTGGGCCGGCTCCAACGAGATCATGAAGGAGCTCATCGGCCGCGACCTCGGGCTGTAGCGGCTAAGAGCTGCCGTCGAGGTGACGGAGGCTCGCGAGCAGGTCCTCGGGCGTGCCGAGGTCGTCGCGAAGCCGTTCGAGCACGATCGCGGGCAGGTCGTCGAGGCCGCGCACCTCCTGGTGCAGGCGCTCCATCGTCGTGTCCAGGGCGTACGCCGTCCGCGCGGCGTCCTGGAGGCCGTCGAGGAGCTCCTGGGGTACCTCGCGGCGGTACTTGTAGTAGATCTTGTGCTCCAGGCTGGCCCAGAAGTCCATCGCCACGGTGCGGAACTGCACCTCGACCAGCACCGGCACCGCGCCGCCGGAGAGGAAGACCGGCACCTCGACGAGCGCGTGCAGGCTGCGGTAGCCGTTCGCCTTGGGCGCGGTGATGTAGTCACGGACCTCGACCTGGTGGATGTCCTCCTGCTGGATCAGCAGGTCGAAGACCCGGTAGACGTCCGACACAAAGCTGCAGGTGACGCGCACGCCGGCGATGTCGGTGACCCGGCTGCGGATCTCGTCGAACGACGGTCGCTCCTCCGGCGTCAGCCCCTTGTGGCGCATCTTCTCCACCAGGCTCTCGGGGCTCTTGAGCCGCGACGAGACGTGCTCGATCGGGTTGTAGTCGTGCAGGTTCGCGAACTCGTCGCGCAGGATGCTCAGCTTGGTGACCACTTCCTCCATGCCGAACTTGTGCTCCAGCATGAAGCGTCGGAAGTCCTCGCCGGGGTGTGGCAGCTGGCCGTTCGGGGAGGACGACGTCACCTTGCCAGCGTACGCACGCGACCACACGGCAACGGGCCGCAGGCAAGGCTGAACTTGCTTGCGACGGACCGCCCCGGTGAGGACGATCGGCGCATGACGACCGAGCAGCCTGCGGCAGCGCCCGAGGTCGGGCCGCACGCCGACGAGCCGCACAGTGACGACGGCATCCACAACCGGCTCAACTGGCTGCGGGCCGGGGTGCTAGGCGCGAACGACGGCATCGTGTCGACGGCCGGCATCGTCGTCGGTGTCGCAGGCGCCTCGTCGGACCGGACCACGATCCTGGTCGCCGGCGTGGCGGGCCTGGTCGCGGGCGCGCTCAGCATGGCCACGGCCGAGTACGTCTCCGTCTCGGGCCAGCGCGACTCCGAGAAAGCGCTGCTGCGCAAGGAAGCGGCGGAGCTGCGCGACGAGCCGGAGGAGGAGCTCGCCGAGCTCGCGGGGATCTACGTCGACAAGGGGCTCAGCGAGGAGCTCGCGCTGCAGGTCGCGCAACAGCTGACCGACCACGACGCGCTGGGCGCCCACGCCGAGGCCGAGCTCGGTATCGATCCCGACGACCTCACCAACCCGCTGGATGCGGCACTGGCGTCGCTGGTCTCGTTCAGCCTCGGCGCCCTGCTGCCGCTCGTGACGATCCTGCTCTTCTCGCACGTCCTCCGGGTGCCGGTGACCTTTGTCGCGGTGACCCTCGCGCTGGCCGGCACCGGTTTCCTGAGCGCACGGCTCGGTGCGGCACCGGTCCGGCGGGCCGTCGTCCGCAACGTGCTCGGCGGGGCCCTGGCGATGGCCGTGACCTTCGGGGTGGGCAGCCTGCTGGAGACCTCCGGAGTCGTATGACCCGCATGTTCGTGGCGGTGCAGCCGCCCGAGGTCGCCATCGATCACCTCGACGATTTCCTGTCCGTACGCCGCGAGGCCGCCGCCTTCCGCTGGTCGCTGCCGACCCAGTTCCACGTCACCCTGGCATTCCTGGACACCGTTGCCGACCGGCAGCTCGACGAGCTGCTGGAGCGGCTGGAGCGCGCGGCGGGCCGGCGAGCGTCGTTCACGACGAGGGTCGCCGGGGGCGGCGCCTTCCCGAACCCGGCCCGCGCCCGGGTGCTCTACGCCGGCCTCGAGCTCGCGCCCGAGCCGACGGAGGAGCTCGCCCGGCTGGCCGCCGGCGCCCGGGCCGCGGCCGTGCGCAGCGGGATCACGATCGACGGCGGCCGGTTCCGGCCGCACGTCACGGTGGCCCGCCTCCGCGGCCCCACCGAGGTGACCAGCTGGGTCCGGCTCCTCGACACCTACTCGGGCCCCGCCTGGCCGGTCGACCGGATCACCCTGGTGGCGTCGTACCTCGGCGAGGGCCCGGGCAGCCGCCCGCGCTACGAGACCGTGGCCGAGTTCCCAATGGCGCGGTAGTCCCTGACGAAGGGACCCCCAAATCGGGCGATCCAGGGGGCCGATCGTCAGGGACTACCCCGGCGGGGCGGGGCTGGCTAGGACCTGGCTCACACGCCCGGGGAGTGGTCCTGGCTGTTACTCAGGGCTCAGGTGTCCTACGTTGCCCCGGTGAAGATCGCAGTTGCCAGGGAGACCCGCGAGGGCGAGACCCGTGTCGCGATGGTGCCCGAGCTGGTCGGCAAGCTGACCGGTTTGGGTGTCGAGGTCGTGATCGAGCCGGATGCCGGGCGCGGTTCGCTGATCGCCGACCAGGAGTACGTCGACGCGGGGGCGAGCGTCGCCGCCGGCGCGCTCGACGACGCCGACGTGGTCGTCTCGGTGCAGCCACTGCCGACCGAGTCCCTGCGCCGCCTCAAGAAGGGAACGGCGACGTTCTCGTTCCTCCCGGTCAACCAGGAGCAGCGGCTGATCACCGAGCTGCGCGACGCCGACATCACCAGCTTCTCGATGGAGCTGGTGCCGCGGATCTCGCGGGCCCAGTCGATGGATGCCCTGAGCTCGCAGGCCCTGGTCTCGGGGTATCGCTGCGCGATCGTGGCTTCGGGGATGCTCCGCCGCTTCTTCCCGCTGAACATGACCGCGGCCGGCACGGTCCAGCCGGCCGAAGTCGTCGTGCTCGGCGCCGGCGTCGCCGGCCTGCAGGCGATCGCGACCGCCAAGCGGCTCGGTGCCGTGGTGCGGGCCTACGACGTACGCGCCGCCGCGGCCGAGGAGATCCGGTCGATGGGAGCGAAGTCGATCGACCTGGATCTCGACACCCTCGAGGGCTCGGGTGGCTACGCCCGGGAGATGACCGAGGAACGCGCCGCGCGGCAGATGGAGCTGCTGACGCCGTTCATCGCGAACGCCGACGCCCTGATCACCACGGCCGCCGTGCCCGGACGCCAGGCGCCGCTGCTGGTCACCTCGGAGATGGTCGAGCAGATGAAGGCGGGCTCGGTCGTGGTCGACCTGGCCTCGGAGTCCGGCGGAAACGTCGAGGGCTCGGTGGCCGGCGAGGTCGTCCGGATCGGCAACGCCCAGGTGTGGGGCGGCAAGAACGTGCCGGCCCAGATGCCGGGCCCTGCTTCCAAGCTCTACGCCCAGAACATCGTCAACATCGTGACCCTGATGACCACGAAGGCCGAGGACGAGGGCGGCGCCGCGTCGTTCACGCCCGACTTCGACGACGAGATCGTCGCCGGGGCCTGTGTCACCCACGACGGCGCGATCCGGCACGAGCCGACCCGCGAGGCGATCGAGGGCGCCGCCGAAGAGCCTGCGGCCGATGAACTACCTGCCGACACCCCAGCGGAAGGAGCCGAGCAGTGAACGACCTCGTCCTCGACAACGGGATCGTCTGGCTGACGATCTTCATCCTCAGCGTCTTCGTCGGCATCGAGGTGATCTCCAAGGTCTCCTCGACCCTGCACACGCCCCTGATGTCCGGCGCCAACGCCATCCACGGCGTCATCCTGCTCGGCGCGATCCTGGTCACCGGTACGGCGGACGGCGGCGTGGCCACCACGGTCGGCCTGATCGCGATTGTCCTGGCCGCGGTCAACATGGTCGGTGGGTTCCTGGTCACCGACCGGATGCTGCAGATGTTCACCCGCAAGAAGAAGCCGGCGTCGACCAGCTCGGCCGCCGACGCCGGGGGGAACGCCTGATGCCTACCTGGGCCCAGCTGATCTACCTCGTCTGCGCGATCTGCTTCATCCTCGCGCTCAAGGGCCTGTCCGGCCCCAAGACCGCACGCACCGGCAACCTGATCGGCGCGGCAGCAGCGGTGGTCGCCTGCGCGCTGCCGTTCTTCTACGTCGACGACATGCAGAACATCGGGCTGATCCTGCCCGCCATCGCGGTCGGCAGCATCGGCGGCGCGTTCGGCGCGCAACGGGTCCAGATGACCCAGATGCCGCAGATGGTGGCGCTGTTCAACGGCGTCGGCGGCGGCGCGGCCGCGCTGGTCGCGCTGCTGGAGCTCGAGCACTTCGTCGAGGGCGACGTGCCTGGCTTCTACCTGGTCGCGACGGCGTTCACGATCGTGGTCGGCTCGGTGTCGTTCGCCGGCTCGGTGATCACCTTCGCCAAGCTCCAGGACCTGATGACCTCCCGGCCGGTGACGTTCATCGGCCTGCCGATGATCTTCGGTGGCGCGCTGGTCGCGGCGATCGTGATCTCGGTGCTGGTGGTCAACGACCCGACGATGCTGCTCGGCATCCTGCTGGCCCTGCTCGGCCTGGTGATCGGCGTACTGCTGGTGCTGCCGGTCGGCGGCGCCGACGTACCGATCGTGATCTCTCTGCTCAACGCGTTCACCGGCCTCACCGTCGCGGCTGGCGGCTACGTGCTGCAGAACACCCTGCTGCTGGTGGCCGGAACGCTGGTCGGTGCGTCGGGCACCCTGCTGACGTTGCTGATGGCCAGCGCGATGGGCCGCTCGGTCGCCAACATCCTGTTCGGGGCGCTCAAGGGCGGGTCGACACTCGGCGGTGGCGAGGTGTCGGACCGGCCGGTGAAGTCCGCGGGTCCGGAGGACGCTGCGATCATGCTCAACTACGCCGAGCGGGTGATCATCGTGCCCGGCTACGGCCTCGCGGTCGCCCAGGCCCAACACACCCTGCGCGAGCTGGTGGACCTGCTCAACGAGCGCGGCATCGAGACCGACTACGCCATCCACCCCGTGGCGGGCCGGATGCCCGGTCACATGAACGTGCTGCTGGCCGAGGCCCAGGTGCCCTACGAGCAGCTCAAGGAGATGGACGACATCAACGGCGACTTCAAGGACGCCGACGTGGTGCTGGTCGTCGGCGCCAACGATGTCGTCAACCCGGCGGCGAAGACCGAGCCCAACGCACCGATCTATGGAATGCCGATCCTGAACGTCGACGAGGCCAGGGCGGTCATCTTCATGAAGCGCTCGATGCGGCCGGGATTCGCCGGCATCGAGAACGAGCTGCTCTTCGACGAGAGGACCTCGCTGCTCTTCGGCGACGCGAAGGACACCATGGGCAAGCTGCTCAGCGCCGTCAAGGCTCTGTAACTCAGGGAACCGTAACCGCCACGTAACCCCGGCCCCATGGCTGGCGTTGTCACAGTGTGAACCGCCGAACCGTGACTTCCCTACTCGCAGCCGCGGCGACGGCGGGTGTCCTGGCGCTGGCGCCGCTGCCCGCGACCGCCGAGCCGATCGTGCTGCCGGACCTGCTCGGGTCACTGCCCGTCGACACCGGCGACACGCTGACCTGCACCGAGCTGGTGCCGCACGCGATCTCGATCGACAGCACGCCGGTCCGGCTCGACGTCCGAATCCTGCTCGACGGGGTTAGCAAGGCCGAGGCGAAGCGCGGGGTGGTCTCGATGCGCAAGGCCTATGCGCCGCTGCGGATCACGGTGGCACCGACGTACAAGCGGGTCCACTTCACCGGCAACGACGCGGACGGCCTGACCGGTCAGGCCAAGCGCCTCTACGGCGGCAAGCGGCCACGGGGCACCGACGTGGTCTACACGATGACCAACAAGAACATCACCGCCGGCACAAGCGGCGACAACGTGGCCGGGCTGGCCGACTGCATCGGCGGCGTGCGCTTCGCCGCGCATGCGTTCGCGGTCGGCGAGGACTTCCCGACCGGCCTGCGCGAAGGCACCGGCAAGACGATGGCGCACGAGATCGGCCACCTGCTGGGCGCCCACCACCACTACACGAGTCCCGAGGGGCTGCTGGCGCCGGACCCCAACCTCCTGGACCTGATGGCGCCGTTCCTCGACCTCTGCTCGCTGAAGTTCTCGACCGTCAACGCGCTGATGGTCCGTGGCCACGCACAGCGTTACGCGCGTCCCTGAGCCTTGGCTCGCCGCAATTTCACAGGTTGACCAGTGAATTGCTCACTTGGCACAGGAAGCTTCCTGTGCCAAGTGCGTAATTCCGGTGCCTACGGTGCCGAAATCACAGGTCAACCTGTGAATTCTGCGCACCCGCCGCGCGGCGCAAAAGTCAGGTGGCGAGACCGTAGAGCCGGTCGCCCGCGTCGCCGAGACCCGGAACGATGTAGCCCTTCTCGTTGAGCTTCTCGTCCATGGCCGCAGTGACGACGGTGACCGGTACGTCGAGCCCCTCGAGCTCTCGCTCCAGCCGCTCGCAGCCCTCCGGCGCGGCCAGCAGACAGATCGCGGTGATGTCGTCGGCACCACGGTCGGTGAGGAACTTGATTGCGGCGGCCAGCGTGCCACCGGTCGCCAGCATCGGGTCGAGCACGTAGCACTGGCGCCCGGAGAGATCGTCGGGGAGACGCTCGGCGTACGTCGACGCCTCGAGCGTCTCCTCGTTGCGCATCATGCCGAGGAACCCGACCTCGGCGGTCGGGAGCAGCCGCATCATGCCGTCGAGCATGCCGAGACCGGCCCGCAGGATCGGCACCACGAGCGGCTTCGGCGACGCCAGCTTTACTCCGGTCGTGGGCGCCACCGGCGTCACGATGTCGTGCGGGTCGACACGCACGTCACGGGTCGCCTCGTAGGCAAGCAGCGTCACCAGCTCGTCGGCCAGGCTGCGGAACGTCGGCGAGTCGGTGCGCTCGTCGCGCAGGGCGGTCAGCTTGTGGGCGACCAGCGGGTGGTCCACGACGTGGGTGCGCATGTCGGAACCCTAGTGCCCCCGATGTGCGGGCGCGTCGCGGCCAAAAGTCTTGGCCGGCCTGGGTTCTCCGTGCCACTCTGGAGATGCATGGACCCCGCTACGACGGCAGTACGACGACATCGAGGACGGAGGAGTGACATGTCCGCACAGACCGACAGGGTCGACTTCGCCCTCGCCGCCTACCGCGAGGAGGGCGTCTGGCAGGTCCAGGAGCTGGTCCATGACACGCTCCTCGACATCGGGACGCTCTCGCACGCCCTGCGCCGGTTTCCCGGTGACGGCGGTGCGGTCGGCCTGGTCGCCATCGACGAGGAGTTCTTCCTCATCATGCGTGTCGCCGGTGCCTCCACGCGGGTCCTGCTCTCCGACGTCACCGCCGCCGACGAGTGGGAGCTGGCCGCTTCGGCGATCGACTTCCTCGGGCTCCCGGAGCCGGACGACGACGACGAGCAGCTGCCCGCCGGCGACCTCGGTCTGCTCGACGACCTCGGCATGGCCGCCATGGACATGGGCGTGCTCCTCGACGACTTCGATCTGTATCCGGACGAGATGCTCTCCGACATCACCCGCCGGCTCGGCTTCGGCAAGCTCTTCGACGACACCGTCGGCCTGACCTCCGCGTGACCACTCCCGACACCTGGGAGGCGCCGATGCTCGCCGCGCTCGAGGAGGCGCGCGCTGCGGTGGCGACCGGCGACGTCCCGATCGGCGCGGTGGTCGTCGATCCGGCGTACGCCGTGATCGGTCGGGGCCGCAACCTCCGGGAGGCCGACGCCGACCCGACCGGCCACGCCGAAGTCGTGGCTCTGCGGGAGGCCGCCCGGACCCGCGGTGAGTGGCGGCTCGACGGCTGCACCTTGGTGGTCACCCTCGAGCCGTGCACCATGTGCGGCGGCGCGGCCGTGCTGAGCCGCGTCGAGCGCGTCGTGTTCGGTGCCTGGGATCCCAAGGCCGGGGCGGTCGGCAGCCTCTGGGACGTGGTCCGGGACCGTCGGCTCAACCATCGTCCCGAGGTGGTGTCTGGAGTGCTGGCCGGCGAGTCGACCGCACTGCTCGACGAGTTCTTCCGCGGCCAGAGGCTGGCATGAAACGGCAGCTGCCCCGCCGACATGACCTCGCCCCGCTGCTGAGGTTCAAGACACCGGTCTGGTCGGCCAAGGAGCGGCGGCTCGCGCAGGCCCTGACCATCGACGACCTGCGCCGGATCGCCAAGCGGCGTACGCCGAAAGCTGCGTTCGACTACACCGACGGAGCCGCCGACGGGGAAGTCTCTTTGGCCCGGGCCCGCGAGGCGTTCGGCGACGTGGAGTTCCGGCCGGCGATCCTGCGCGACGTGTCGAAGGTGGACACATCGCGGGTCGTGCTGGGGGAGAGGGTGGAGCTGCCGTTCGGGATCGCGCCAACGGGATTTACGCGGATGATGCACGCCGAAGGCGAGATCGCGGGCGCGACGGCAGCGGCCGCGGCCGGCATCCCGTTCGCCCTCTCGACGATGGGCACGACGTCGATCGAGGAGGTCGCGGCGGCCAACCCTGGCGGCCGCAACTGGTTCCAGCTCTACATGTGGAAGGACCGCGACCGGTCGATGGCGCTGGTCGACCGGGCCGCCAAGTCGGGCTTCGACACGCTGATGGTGACGGTCGACGTGCCGGTCGCGGGCGCTCGGCTGCGCGACGTACGAAACGGCATGACGATCCCGCCGAAGCTCACGCCGCGGACCATCGCCAACGCGATCCCCAGGCCCGCCTGGTGGTTCAACTTCCTGACCACCGAGCCGCTGGCCTTTGCCTCGCTGGACTCCTGGTCGGGCACGGTTGCCGAGCTCTTGGACACGATGTTCGACCCGACAGTGACCTACGACGACCTGACCTGGATCCGCGACCAGTGGCCGGGCAAGGTCGTGGTCAAGGGGGTGCAGACCGTCGATGACGCCCGGCGCGTGCGCGACGTCGGGGTCGACGCGGTCCTGCTCTCCAACCACGGTGGCCGCCAGCTCGACCGGGCGCCGGTGCCGTTCCACCTGCTGCCCGAGGTAGTCGCGGCCGTCGGCGACGACGTAGAGGTGCACCTCGACACCGGCATCATGTCCGGCCAGGACATCGTCGCCGCCATCGCGCACGGGGCGCACTTCACCCTCGTCGGTCGCGCCTACCTCTACGGGTTGATGGCCGGAGGACGCGACGGCGTCGACCGCACCATCGCGATCCTCCGCGGCCAGGTCGAACGGACGATGCGGTTGCTCGGCGTCACCACCCTCGACGAGCTGCAACCCGAGCACGTCGTGATGCTGCGCCGGTGGGGTCCCCGCAGCTGACTCTCCCGCCGAGTCGGCGCAAAGTCCGGCCCAAAACGTGCCGACTCGGCGCAAAGTCGGGCATGTTGCGCCGACTCGGCGATGAGTTCCGTGGGTCAGGCAGGTCAGCACGCGCATGGACACCTATGACTTCGCCCCTGCCACGACCACGATGAGCCGCCTGGTGCGCGGCGTGACCGACGAGCAGCTGACCGGTCCGACGCCGTGCACGAAGTACACGGTCGCCGACCTGGTCGACCACATCGGTGGGCTGACCATGGCCTTCACCGGCGCGGCGACCAAGACGCCGGTGCCGGGGGCGGACAGCGGCGGCTCGGGCGACGGCTCGCGGTTGGAGGAGGGCTGGCGCGAGCGGATCGCGCGCGACCTGGGGCGGCTTGCGGAGGCTTGGCGCGACCCCGCTGCGTACGAAGGAAGCACGATGGCCGGGCCGATCGAGATGCCGGCGCCGGATGCCGCATCGGTCGCCCTCAACGAGGTCGTGGTGCACGGCTGGGACCTGGCGACGGCGACCGGGCAGACGTTCGAGGTCGACGACGCGTCGGTCGAGGCCTGCATGCGCTTCGCCGCGCCGTTCTCCACGCCGGAGGCCGCGGACCAGCGTGGCGACGCCTTCGGGACCGTGATCCCGGTGCCGGACGACGCTCCCGCGCTCGACCGGCTGCTGGGCATGATGGGCCGCTCAGCGTAGGGAGGCGGCCTCCCTGGCCAGCTGCTCGATCCGCGGCCAGTCGCCGGCGGCCAACGCATCTTCGGGGGTGAGCCAGGATCCGCCGACGCAGCCGACGTTGGGCAGGGAGAGGTACGCCGGCGCGGAGCCGGCGGTGATGCCGCCGGTCGGGCAGAAGCGAGCCGCGGGCACGGGGGAGGCGATCGACTTCAGGAACGCGGCGCCGCCGGATGCCTCGGCCGGGAAGAACTTCAGCTCCGTGAAGCCCGCCTCCAGCACGGCGAGCACCTCGGACACCGTCGCGGTGCCCGGCAGGAAGGGCAGCCCGGTCCCGGCCATCGCGCCGAGCAGGGTCGGCGTCGAGCCGGGCGAGACCAGGAACTGCGCGCCCGCGTCGAGCGCCTGCTTGGCCTGGCCGGGGGAGACGATCGTGCCCGCTCCCACGAGGATCTCCGGCACCTCGTCGGCGATCGCCCGGATGGCGTCGAGCGCCACGTCGGTGCGCAGGGTCAGCTCGATCGCGGGCAGGCCGCCGGCGACCAGCGCCCGCGCTACCGGCACGGCATCGACGAGCCGCTCGAGCACGACCACCGGCAGGACCGGGACGACGTCGAGCAGTGACTCAGACGGCCTGGACAACGGGCACCTCCTGAGCCGGTGCGTTGTACACCGGGAAGATGCTGGCTCCGGCATCGGCCGGCCCGACCGTGGCCCGGAACGCCGCGAACAGCTCGCGGCCCGTGCCCGACCACTCCTCACCCTCCGGCGCGCGGCCGGTCGGCGCCCGCTGCTGCAGCGCGAACGCGTCGTCGATCTCGAGCAGGCCGCGCTCGGCGTCGACGGTGATCACGTCGCCGGGTCGCACCCTCGAGAGCGGTCCGCCGACGGCAGCTTCCGGCGTCACGTGGATGGCGGCCGGCACCTTGCCCGACGCACCGGACATGCGGCCGTCGGTGACGATCGCGACCTGCTGGCCGCGATCCTGCAGTACGCCGAGAGCGGGGGTCAGCTTGTGCAGCTCGGGCATGCCGTTGGCGGCCGGGCCCTGGTAGCGGATCACCGCGACGAAGTCGACACCGTCGAGCCGGCCCTCCGCGAACGCCTCGAGGAAGTCGGCCTGGTCGTCGAAGACGAGCGCGGGCGCGGTGACGACGCGATGCTCGGCGGCCACGGCCGACACCTTGATCACGCCGGTGCCGAGCGGGCCGCGCAGCACCTTCAGCCCACCGTCCGCAGCGAAGGGCTGGTCGGCCGGCCGCAGCACATCGAGGTCGTGGCTGGCCTTCGGGCCCTCCTCCCAGGTGAGGTCAGCGCCGCGCAGCACCGGCTCGCCCGTGCAGCCGGACAGCCCGCGCCCTGAGATGGTCAGTACGTCGTCGTGCAGCAGCCCGGCCCGCAGCAGCGTGTGGATCAGGAAGCCCACGCCACCGGCGGCGTGGAAGTGGTTCACATCGGCTGAGCCGTTGGGATAGATCCGAGCCAGCAGCGGCACCGCAGCCGACAAGTCCGAGAGGTCGTCCCAGGTGAGGGCGACGCCGGCGGCCCGCGCGATCGCGACCAGGTGCAGCGTGTGGTTGGTCGAGCCACCACTCGCCAGCAACGCGACGCAGGCGTTGACCATCGCCTTCTCATCGACGATCTCGCCGATCGGGGCGGGCTCGCCGCCCTGCTGGGTGATCGCGACCGCGCGCTCTGCAGCCGCCTGGGTCAGCGCCTCACGCAGCGGCGTGCCGGGGTTGACGAACGAGGAGCCCGGCAGGTGCAGCCCGAGCACCTCCATCAGCAGCTGGTTGGAGTTGGCAGTGCCGTAGAACGTGCACGTGCCCTTCGAGTGGTACGACGCAGCCTCGGCCTCGAGCAGCTCCTCGCGGCCGACCTTCCCCTCGGCGTAGAGCTGGCGGATCCGCGCCTTCTCGCCGTTGGGCAGGCCCGACGCCATCGGCCCGGCCGGCACGAACACGGTCGGCAGATGACCGAAGGACAGGGCACCGATCAGCAGGCCGGGCACGATCTTGTCGCACACTCCCAGCATCAGGGCGCCGTCGAACATGTCGTGGCTGAGCGCGATCGCGGTCGACATCGCGATCACGTCGCGGCTGTAGAGGGACAGCTGCATGCCGTCGCGACCCTGGGTGATGCCGTCGCACATGGCCGGCACCCCGCCCGCCACCTGGGCGATGCCGCCGGCCCGGATCACGGCCCGCTTGAGCGTCGCTGGGTAGTCGCCGTAGGGCTGGTGCGCCGAGAGCATGTCGTTGTAGCTGGTCACGATCGCGAGGTTCGGCTTGGTGCGCCCGCGCAGTGCCTGCTTGTCGTCGGGCTCGGCGGCCGCGAAGCCGTGGGCGAGGTTGGCGCAAGCGAGGCGGCCGCGCGCGGGACCACGGTCGGCGGCAGCCCGGATCCGACGCAGGTACGCCGCGCGGCTGGGTGCGCTGCGCTCGACGAGGCGAGCGGTGACGTCGGCAACTACAGGATGGAGAGAGCTCACTGGTCGGACTCCTGCCAGGTACGGCCGTCCCGCTCGAGGAGCATCGCGGCGGCGGTCGGCCCGCTGGTGCCGGCCGGATAGCGCTTGGGGCGGTCGGGCGTCGTCGCCCAACGCTGGAGGATCGGCTCCACCCACGACCACGCGGCCTCGACCTCGTCGCGGCGCATGAACAGCGTCGGGTTGCCGCGCATGACGTCCATGAGCAGCCGCTCGTAGGCGTCGGGAGAGCGCTCCGCGAAGGTCGTCGCATAGCTCAGGTCGAGCGACACCGGCCGCAGCCGGATCCCACCGGGCCCGGGCTCCTTCGCCGTCAGGTGCAGCTGCATGCCCTCGTCGGGATGCACCTGGATGTGAAGCCGGTTCGCCGCGGTGGCGCCCTCGCTGTGCGGGAACATCGCGTGCGGCGGCTCCTTGAAGACGACCACGATCTCGGAGATCTTGCGGTCCATCCGCTTGCCGGTGCGCAGGTAGAACGGCACTCCGGCCCAGCGCCAGTTCTGTACCTCGGTGCGGATCGCCACGAACGTCTCGGTCGAGCTCCCCGGCCGCCCCAGGTCCTCGGTGTAGGACGACACCGGCACCCCTTCGACGAGACCCTGGCCGTAGCGCCCGCGCACGGTGTCGCGGTCGACCGCCTCGGGCCCCATCGGCCGCAGCGCCTGAAGGACCTTGAGCTTCTCGTCGCGCACGGTCTCGCGACCGACGTACGTCGGCGGCTCCATCGCCACCAGGCAGAGCAGCTGCAGCAGGTGGTTCTGCACCATGTCGCGCAGCGCGCCGGCGGTGTCGTAGTAGCCACCGCGGTCGCCGACGCCGAGAGTCTCCGCGACCGTGATCTGCACGTGGTCGACCCAGCGGGAGTTCCACAGGGGCTCGAGGAAGGTGTTGGCGAAGCGCGTCACCAGGAGGTTCTGGACGCTCTCCTTGCCGAGGTAGTGGTCGATCCGGAAGATCTGGTGCTCCTCGAAGACCCGGCCGACGGCGTCGTTGATCGCCTGCGCGGACGCGAGGTCGTGGCCGATCGGCTTCTCCATCACGACCCGGGACGTGGCGTCGACGACGCCGAGCTCACCGAGCCGCGAGCAGATCGGCCCGAACAGCGAAGGCGAGACCGCGAGGTAGAACACGCGCACGGCGTCGCCCGATGGCCGGTCCTTGAGCAGTCCGTGGAGCAGGTGCCAGTCGTCGGCCCGAGCGGCGTCGAGGGTGAGGTGATGGACCCGGGAGAGCAGGCGGGTCGCCGCGGCCTGGTCGAGCTCGCCGACGTACGTCGACAGCGAGTCGCCGACCATCGCCCGGTAGCTCTCGTCGTCGTGCTCGGACCGGCTGACCCCGATCACCCGGGTGTCGGACGGGAGCTGGCCCTCGAGCTCGCGCTGGTAGAGCGCAGGGAGCAGCTTGCGGAGAGCGAGGTCGCCCGTGCCGCCGAAGACCGTGATGTCGCAGGTCGGCAGGTCAGGGACGAGCTCGGTGGCGGGAAGCGTCACGTCGACAACGCTAAGCGCGAATTGAGCCTCTGACAAGCATTACTTAGGTATTGGTGAGACAAAAGAAGGCCGACTTAAGATGTCCGGCATGACCGAGACCGCCGGTGAGGTGCTGGAGCTGGTCCGCTCCGGCCGGGCCAGCACCCGCTCCGACCTGCGTCGGCTGACCGGTATGTCGCGCACTGCGGTCGTCAGCCGGGTCACCGCGCTGGCCGACTCCGGCCTGCTGCTGCTCGGCGAGGAGCTCATGTCCACCGGCGGCCGCCCGCCCGGCAGCCTGGCCTTCAACACGGCTGCCGGCGTGGTGCTGGCAGCCGCCGTCGGCCGGTCGCGCTCCCAGGTCGCCGTCTTCGACCTGATGGGCATCGAGCTCGGTGCCGCCTCGGTCGACCACGAGATCGGCGCCGGACCGGACGACGTGATGCCGGTCGTGGCCGAGCACCTGGAGGCGCTGCTCGCCGACGCCGACCGGCCAGTGCTCGGCATCGGGATCAGCCTGCCAGGCACCGTCGACCCGGAGCGCGGCGTCAGCGTCGACTCCCCGGTCATCGGGGGCTGGGACGAGGTCGACCTCGCGCCCTACCTCGCGGACCTCGGTGGCGCCCCGATCTTCGTCGGCAACGACGCCGACGTACTCGCCAGGTCCGAGCGCCTGGGTCACGCCGCGACGTACGACGACCTGATCGTGGTCAAGGCCTCCACCGGGCTCGGCCTCGGCATCATCGCCGAGGGTCGGGTCGTGTCCGGTCACCTCGGTGCCGCCGGCGAGATCGGGCACACCAAGGTCGATGCCGCCGCGGGCCGGCCGTGCCGCTGTGGAGACACCGGCTGCCTGGAGACGGTGGCCGCGGGCTGGGCCCTGATCGCCAGTGCCGCCGAGGCGGGACACCCGGTCGACCACATCCGCGACCTGACCGCGCGGGCCGTGGCCGGCGACCCCGAGGCCAAACAGCTGCTCCGTGAGAGCGGCCGCCGGCTCGGCGAGGTGCTGGCCGTCGCCCTGAACCTGCTCAACCCCCAGGCCGTCGTGATCGGCGGCGACATGGCCGCCGCCTTCGACGTGTACGCCGCCGGCCTGCGCGAGAGCGTCTATGCCCGAGCCTCGGCCCTGGCCACCCGCGACCTCCAGATCCTCCCGTCCACCTTCGGCGACCGAGCGGGTCTGGTCGGCTGCGCCGCGATGGCCCTCGACCAGGTGCTCAGCCCGGCGGCGGTCAACGCGCGGATCGCCCAGCGCGCAGGAGGCCCGGCCACCTGACCTGAGGTCAGGTGGCCGAGCAGTGACGGGCCGCTACCGCTACCGCCGGATGTTCAGCGTGCGCACGACCTCGGCCGCCTCGACGGTGGCCGAGCCCGGGTAGCTCACCAGCACGTGGTGCGGGCCGACGGTGGTGAAGACCACCTGCGCGACGACCTTGCCGCGCACGAGGGTCGCAGTCGTGACCAGCGCACCGTCGACATGGATCTGCACGTCTCCAGTGACCGGCACCGAGGCCGGTCTGGCCGACACGCTGATCACGATCTTGGCTTGCTTCCCGACCCGCAACGTGGCCTGCTGCGGCGTCACGTACATCACCGCCACAGCCTTGGCGACCGGACTGGTCGGCGCGGACTGCGCCACTCCAGGCGTGCGGCCGGGTCGGGTCGCCGTGACCTGAACCGCGATCCGGTGGCCGACGTCGTCAGCACCGATCAGGTAGCGGTTGCCGGTGGCCCCAGCGATCGGAAGCCCGTCGCGCAGCCACTGATGGGCGTAGGTCAGGCCGGTCATGTTCCAGACCCCGGTTGACGCGGCGAGCGTGGTGCCCACCACCGCCTTGCCGGTCACCTTCGGCACCACCTTGGCCACGGGTGCCGGCCCCTGGCTGGGACCTGCCGCCACCTGGATCACCTGGGCGCCGCTGGTGTTGCCGGCCACGTCGGTGGCCCGGAAGCCGACCGCGTGAGCGTGGGCGTCGAGCTGCACCGGCACCGTGTAGGCCAGCCAGTCACCGGAGTCGATGCGGTACTCGACACCTGCGACGCCCGAGTCGGCGTCGGTGGCGGTGATCGTCACGGCGCGGTTGTCCTCGACGGCAGCCGCGACAGGCACTACCTCGTCGACCTCGACCGGCAAGGTCCACGGCGAGCTCCACTGGAGGTTGGTGCCCTGGGCGCGGTAGCCGACGTCGTAGCTGCCGGCCGGCAGGTCGACCGGAGTCGTGTACGCCGTCCACTCACCGGTCCCGATCCGGTACTGCATCGAGGCGATGGTCATGTCGCCGCTGAGGCTGAGCGCCGCGTCCGCGCCGTACCAGCCCGACGAGCCGGCATCGGACACCGTCGCCGTGGGCTGGGTGCCCGCGAACGCCAGCGGCTCGATCGACTCCAGGGTCGGCACCACCGGTGTCATCGTGCCGTCCGGGTTGAAGGTCAGTCGGTCGATGGTGGTCTCCCGGTGGGTGCCGTCGCCGCCCGGCATGCCGAAGCGGTGATAGGCGATGTACCAGTCGTCCGTGCCCGGGACCTGGACGATCGAGCTGTGGCCGGTGCCGAGGATGCCCTGGCTGGCGTCCTTCTGCAGGATCACCCCGCGGTAGGTCCACGGCCCGTCCACGCTCGTGCTCGTCGCGTAGCCGACCCGGTAGTCGGCCGAGCCGGTGTCGTCGATCGAGTACGTCAGGTGGTAGATCCCGTCGCGGTAGTTGAGGAAGGTGCCCTCCCGGAAGCTGGTCAGCCCGCTGATCGCCTTGATCGTGCCCGGCTTGATCGCCAGCATGTCGTCGGCCAGCTCGGCGTACACCGGTGAGCCGTTGCCCCAGAACAGGTAGTGCTTCCCGGTCACCGGGTCCTTGAACGCCGCCGGGTCGATCGCCTGACCGGAGGTGACGGCCTCGTTGTTGAGGATCATCGCCGTCGGCTGGGCCGTGAACGGACCTTCGGGGCTGTCGGCTACGGCGACGCCGATCGTCTTGCGGTTGTACGTCGGGTTGTGGCCGGAGAAGTAGAAGTAGTACTTCCCGTCCCGCTCGATGATGGTCGGTGCCCAGGCGTTGCCGCTGGCCCAGGGGACGTTGCCGTTTGCGCCGTCGAGGGTCAGGAACGGCTGTGCCGACCGCTCCCAGGTGACGAGGTCGGTGGACTTCCACACATAGAAGTCCTTGCCTCCCCAGCCGGGCGTGCCGTCCGTGGTCGCGTACAGGTAGTAGGTGCCGTCGAACTCAGCGATGTTCGGGTCGGCGTAGAAGCCCGGGAGCAGCGGCGACTTCATCTCGACCGCTCGCACCGTCCAGACGCGGGTCGCGCCGTTGGCGGCGGTGACCGTCACCGTCCGCGGCGAAGAGTAGTCGGCGGGTCCGACCACGTCGGTGGTCGAGCCCGATACGAGCACGTAGGTCGGGGCCAGGGCGGTCAGGCCGGTGCCCGGAACGACCGGCAGGGTCACCGTCGACGTGGCGGAGTCGATGATGGCCGGCACCTTGAGGCTGTCGAGCTCCACTCGGGTGATCGCCGTCGGGTCCGCGGCCAGGTCCGTGACCTCGGCCGAGGTCAGCGCCCGGTTGTAGATGCGGAAGTCACGCACCTTGCCCTTGAGGTACTTGTCGCCCGAGTAGACGGACCGGCCGATGTAGTTGGCCTTGGTCGCGCCCTCTCCGATGTCACCCGGCTTGACGGTGACTCCCGTCTTCTGGCCGACCTGCACCCCGTCGAGATACAGGGTCGCGGTGCCGTCGGGGGTGAGGGTGTAGGTGAGCGTCTTCCAGGCACCGCGACCGAGGTTGGCGCCGGACGTGACGGTCTGCTCCGTGGTCCAGTTGCCTATGCCGATCGAGGCCCGGTAGGCGTTGCCGGTGGTGAAGAGGTAGCCGTTGCCGGTGCCGCCCGAGTCGGTGTTGCCCAGGCCCCAGATGAAGTACGGCGTCGCCTGGCTCGAGTCCATCCAGACCTGGGTGGAGACGGTGATCGCCTGCAGCCCCGCCATCATGTTGTCGGGTAGCTTCACGTGGCCGTTGGTGCCACCGAGGCTGAGCGCCCCTTCGGCCCAGGTCGCGTCGCCGCTGATGGTGCCGTCGTAGCCATGGCCCGTGGTGTCGGCTGCGGTGAGACCGGTGGTCTCGTCGAGCGGATAGTGGGCGACCAGGCCGTTGGCATCGCCGACCACCGGCGTGGGTGGTTCGGGGATCACGATGCCCTCGCGCAGCGAAGCCAGCTCGGCCGCGGTGACAGGGATGACCGTGCCGTGCCGCGGGCTGGACGGCAGCTGGTACGTCGCCGGCACCTGCCAGTTGGGTGCCTCGAGGTCGTCGGTGCCGAGCGGGATGTAGCCGCGGCCGCCGTACTCGTCGACGAAGAGGTAGTAGTCGGAGCCGGTGTCGCCGGGGTTGGCCTTGAACACACTCGGCCCCTCGACGGCCGACGTGCCGGCGTCCTTGCCGATGCACGAGTCCTGCATCGCCCATGACGAGTTGCCCGGCAGGTCGACCGCGGTCAGCGACGTGGACTTCTCCTGGATGATGTCGGAGCAGCCGGTGCCGCCGCCGCCCTCGTCCTTGGTGAAGCGGTAGTAGGTGCCGTTCTCCTTGATCACCGTGGAGTCGATCCGCGACTCGCCCCGGTCCTGCCAGATCTGCGGCTGGCTGAAGGTCACGAAGTCGCGGGTGGTCGCGTAGAGCATCCGGTTGTACGTCGACCCGGTGTGGCCGGGGTCGCTCTCGGCGTACAGCTTCGAGGCCCAGAACACCACGAAGGACTGGAGATCCTCGTCCCAGTAGGCCTCCGGCGCCCAGGTGTTGCCGGCGGTCTCGGGGGAGACCAGCACGTGCCGTTGCGGCGACCAGTTCTTCAGGTCGGTGGACTCCCACACCTCGAGATAGCGGCTGCCCTGGCGCTGGGAGCGGTCCCAGTCGCCGTTGCGGCCGATGGAGAGGTCGGTGGCGATCAGGAAGAAGCGGTCACCCTCGGGCGAACGGATCAGGAACGGGTCGCGCAGGCCCCTCTCGCCCATCGTCGACTCGAGCTTGGGCTGCCCGTTGTTGAGCTCGTCCCACTTCAGGGCGGTGTTGCCGCGGCTGGCGGCGAAGTAGATCCTCTCGCCCGCGATCGAGTTGCCGGTGAAGTAGCTGAAGGCATAGCCCTCGTAGGCAGCGGCTGCGGGCAGCTCGCGCACGGTGAGCTGGAAGTCGCGGGTCTTGGTCGCAGCGCCGACCGTCACGGTGGCGGTGAGGGTCACGGTCGCGTCGCCGGAGCCGTGAGCCGGGCGGTGCACGATGCCATCGTCGGCGACCACGCCGGCCTGGTCCGGGGCCCAGGTGACGGTGGCCCCGTGCAGGCCGGTGGCCGGCAGGGTCAGGTTCCCGCGTACGTCGTCGGGGTGGATCAGCGACAACGCGACGGCCGCGGCGTCGGCCTTCGCCTGCTCGTCCTCGCTGGGCAGCACGGTCGCGGCGAACGTCTTGGTGGCGGACCCGGCGCCGCGGGTCACGGTCGCGGTCAGGGTCACGGAGGCCGGATCCTCGAGCGCACTCGGCCGGGTGACCTGCCCGGTGGCGGAGATGACGGCGGGGTCGCTGGACGCCCAGGTGATCGCGGAACCGTAGGGGCCGGCGGCCGGCAGCGTGAGGTTGGCGGTGACCGCGGTCAGGTCGCCGAGGGTGAGCGCGCTCTGGTCCGCGTTGAGTCGGGCGACGTCGGTCAGTGAGATGTCCGCGACCTCTGCCGGCGTCAGGGCCCGGTTGTAGATGCGGAAGTTCTTGAGCTTGCCCCTGAGGGTGTTGTCGGAGGCGTAGTTGGACTCGCCCAGCACGTTGTTGGTGGTCGTGCCGCCCCCGATGGCGCTGGGCAGCACGGTGACGGTGGTGTTCTGGCCGACCTGGACGCCGTCCTCGAAGAGGGTGCCGGTCGTGCCGGTCTGCGTGTAGGTCACGGTCTTCCACACGCCACGGGCCAGGTTGCCGCCGGAGGTTCGCGCGGTGACCTTCTCCCCGGCCCAGTTGGACGGAGTGATCCCGGCCCGGAAGCCGTTGCCGCTGGCGAAGAGGTAGCCGGTGCCGGCCGCGCTGGTCGCCGGGTTGCCCAGACCCCAGATGAAGAACGGCGCCGCCTGCGAGCTCTCGACGTACACGTCGGCCGACACCGTTACCGACGACAGGCCGGCCAGGATGTTGTGGGGCAGCTTCACGTGGTCGTCGGTGCCGTCGAGCGCCAGTCCTTGCTCACCGGTCCAGGTGCCACCACCGGTGAGGGTGCCGTTGTTGCCGTTGCCCGACGAGTCGGTGACGGTCGTACCCGACGTCTGGGTCAGGTCGTAGCGCAGCACCAGCCCGTCGGTGACGTCGGCGGCAGCCGCCTGCGCGGCAGTGGCCGTGACCAGCGGGAGCCCGCCGAGCAGGGCCAGGACGATGGCGGCGACGAGCGTGCGCCGGCGGCGGGCGGAGTGGGTGACGGGGGCGTGGGCACCGGACATCTCAGAGACCTCGATCGGGAATGTGAGCGTTAACAGTTCGAGGCAGTGTGACCACGGCCACAGGCCTCCGTCAAGGCAAACGGGCTCTGAATGAGATTCCTGTGAGCGTTCACAAGGAGCCTCTTGCGCTGCGCAGGTGTTAGCGCTAACAATGCATTGATCCCTGCGCGCAGCACGATGTCGGGCCGATCACCCGACGCAGGAGCGCGCCGGCCCCTACGATGGCGGCCATGTCGGAGCCGTCGCGTGAGAACGGAACCGCCCGTCGCTCTCCGAGCATGGCCGACGTCGCAGCCCAGGCTGGCGTCTCGCACCAGACCGTCTCGCGGGTGCTCAACAACTCGCCGCTGGTCAAGGAGAACACCAAGGCCCGGGTGCTCGAGGCGATCGCTGCTCTGGGCTACCGCCGCAACAACGCGGCCCGGATGCTGGCCACCAACAAGTCGGGACGGATCGGCATGGTGTCGGCACATCTCGCCCTCCACGGGCCGAGCCGGATCGCGGTCGCCGTGCAGGAGGCCGGTCACGAGGCCGGCTACGACGTGTCACTCGTCGGGCTCTCCGAACTCTCGGCCGAGTCGTTGGAAAGTGCCGTCGGGCGCCTTCTCGACGAAGCGGTCGAGGCGATCGTGGTCGCGGTCGCCCATCGGTCGGCGCTCGAGACGACCCAGGCCCTCAACCTGCCGATCCCTGTCGTGCTGGTGCAGGGCGTCACCGCGGGGGAGGCGATGGCGGCCGGCATCGACCAAGCGGCGGGCGCGGGCCTGGCCACCGACCACCTGCTCGACCTCGGTCACCGCCACATCGCCCACGTCTCCGGACCGCTGGACTGGGTGGAGGCCGGGCAGCGCAGGGACGGGTGGCGCGAGGCCCATGAGCGCCGTGGACTCCTGCCCGGCCCGGAGCTCGCCTGCGACTGGTCCCCCGAGAGTGGGTACGCCGCCGGCAACCGTCTCGTCCAGGACGAGGCCGTGAGCGCGGTCTTCGTCGCCAACGACGGCATGGCCCTGGGTGTGTTGAAGGCGCTGCACGAGCATGGCCGCAGGGTGCCCGAGGACATGAGCGTGGTCGGGTTCGATGACATACCCGAGGCGGCGTACTTCTGGCCGGCGCTGACCACGGTCTCCCAGGAGTTCTCCGCCCTGGGCCGGTCCGCCGTCGACCTGACCCTGCGTGCCCTGGCCGGCGAAGAGACCCCGATGGCGCCCCTGGTGATGCCTGAGCTGATGATCCGGGCGACCACCGCCGAGGTGCCGGCCTGACGGCAGATGTTAGCGTTCACAAATGGTCGTGACGCCCTGGGGAGAGCTGGCCGACGGGCGCCCCGTCCACCGGATCGTGATCGGCGAGCCGCCGCGGCCCGTCCTGCACCTGTTGGATCTCGGTGCCACTGTGCACGGACTCGACGTCGCCTGCGGCGACCGCCGCCGACGCAACGTGGTCCTCGGCCACGCGACCCCGGCCGACTACCTCGCCTCCACCGACTACATCGGCGGCACCATCGGCCGCTACGCCAACCGGATCGCCGGTGGCAGGTTCGATCTCGACGGGGCCGAGGTCAAGGTCGAGACCCACGATCGCGGCAACCATCTGCACGGCGGACCGGACGGGTTCGATCGCCGGCTCTGGGACCTGGCCGACCACGGGCCGAACCACGCGATGCTCACCCTGGTCAGTCCCGACCAGGACCAGGGCTTCCCCGGACAGCTGGTGGCCACTGCGCTCTTCGAGGTTCGGGACGATGCGGTCGCCGTGACCCTCACCGCGGTCACGGATGCCCCGACCGTCGTCAACCTGACCAGCCATGCCTACTTCAACCTGGACGGCGACGACGCCGGCACGATCGACGACCATGAGCTGACCGTGCCGGCCGAGCGCTACACGCCGGTCGACCCGACAGGCATCCCGATCGGCGACCACGCAACGGTCGAGGGCACGCCGTTCGACTTCCGCCTGGCCAGGCGGATCGGGCGCTCGCTCCGCGTCGACCACCAGCAGCTGGCGTGGGCCCGCGGCATCGATCACAACTACGCGGTCGACGGCAGAGGCATGCGCACGGCGGCGGTCCTGGAGTCGACCCGGACCCGGACCCGTCTGGAGGTCCGCAGCGACCAGCCCGGCCTGCAGGTCTACACGGGCAACTTCCTCGACGGCAGTCGTAGGTCCGTCGCTGGCGGGCTCTACCGGCAGGGTGACGGGATCGCCCTCGAACCCCAGCTCTTCCCGGACTCACCCAACCGAGCGGACTTCCCGTCGGCCGTGCTGAGGCCGGGTGACACCTACCGTTCCGAGATCGAGTGGCTGTTCAGCCGAGCGCCCGATACGCCGTGAGCAGCGCCCCGTCGGGCAACCCGTAGACCCGCTCCAGCCGACGGCGCAGTGCCGGGCCGGGCTCACCCGTGCCGCGTTCCCAGGCGCGGACCGACGACGTGCTGCACGCACATCGCTTGGCGACCTGGCGCTGGGTCAGGCCGCCCCATCGGCGCAGGGTCTGCAGCACCCTCGGGAGATCGCCGTAGGTCCAGGCGCGTCGGTCCAACAGCACCGGCGGGGTGACTCCGGCAGCTCGGGCGACCCTCGCCACCGGCACGCCGTACACGTTCGCCAGTCGCCGGACCGCGACCAGCGGCGGCTGCTGGCCGTTCTCCCATGCGCCCACACTGTGACGCCCGGCGCCGATCCGTTGGGCGACCACGTGCTGGGAGAGACCCGTGCGTCGGCGAAGACGGCGCAGCTCCGAATGACCCTGCCCGCCCGCGACCTCCGGAGGGCTCGCCGCCAACAGGCGCCGCAGAGCGTCGGGCCGCAGCCCGAGCTGCTCGGCGACAGCGGGCAGGTGGCGGACGGGGAGGCGCGCGCGACCGGTCTCCCAGTTGTAGACGCTGGCAACGGGTACGCCGACCGCAGTTGCGATCCGGGTGGCCGGCACCTGCGCCGCGCGGCGCAGCGGACGCAGTCCGGCTCCGCGCACGCTGTCCACGATGCGCTCCGCCGCCGGCCGCACCGCGTCGAAGAAGCTCACCACCTCGACCGTCTCGACCTCCAGCGTCCGAGCGAGTCTCTTGATGACGACCGGACCTGGCAGACGGTCGCCCCGCTCCCACCGCAGGATGGAGGTGGGATGGACGCCGAGCTGCTCGGCGAGATCGGTGGTGGTGAGGGACCGGCTCACGCGTCGATCGCGCAGGAAGGTGCTCACGAGTTGGACCTCCGTCTTGATCGATCCAAGGGTCATCGTCGAGAGTGAGCGTTCACATTTCGTTCGACAAATCTTGGCCAGGGGGTTGACGAGGAAGAATGTTAGCGCTCACACTCGTCGCCAGTGACACCGGTCACAGGGGCATCCCGCCCACAGCTGATCTGGAGGAAAACCAGTGCTGAAGAAAACCCTGATCGCCGCAAGTGCGATCTCGATGAGTGCTCTGATGCTCACGGCCTGCGGAAGCGATGACGGCGACGGCTCTGCCTCTGGAGACGATGGCGGCAGCATCACGATGGGATTCGCCCAGGTGGGCGCCGAGAGCGGCTGGCGCACCGCCAACACCACGTCGATCCAGGAGAGCGCGAAGGACGCTGGAATCGAGCTGAAGTTCACCGACGCCCAGGGCAAGCAGGAGAACCAGATCGCCGCGATCCGGTCCTACATCCAGCAGAAGGTCGACGTGATCGCCTTCAGCCCCGTCGTCGAGACCGGCTGGGACGCGGTGCTCCAGGAGGCCAAGGCCGCCAACATCCCCGTCATCCTGACCGACCGCGCGGTCGACTCCGAAGACACCTCCCTCTACAAGACCTTCATCGGCTCGGACTTCGTGGTCGAGGGCGAGCGGGCCGGCCAGTGGCTGGTCGACAACGCCGCTGACTCCGACGTCAACGGCGACGGCACCGTCAACGTCGTCCAGCTGGAGGGCACGGCAGGCGCCGCTCCGGCCATCGACCGCGCCGAGGGCTTCGCCGACGTGATCTCGGCCGACCCGGCCATCGAGGTCACCGCATCGCAGACCGGCGACTTCACCCGAGACGGCGGCAAGCAGGTCATGGAGTCGTTCCTGCAGTCCGACGACAGCATCGACGTCGTCTACGCCCACAACGACGACATGGGCCTGGGTGCCATCGAGGCGATCGAGGCCGCAGGGCTGACCCCAGGTGAGGACATCAAGATCATCACGGTCGACGCCGTGAAGGACGGGATGATCGCGCTCTCCGAGGGCAAGATCAACTTCATCGTCGAGTGCAGCCCGCTGCTCGGGCCGCAGCTGATGGACCTGGCCGAGAAGGTCGTCGCCGGCGAGGAGGTCGAGCCCCGCATCCTCACGGAGGAGACCACCTTCACCCAGGAGCAGGCCATCGAGGCCCTGCCGGACCGTCAGTACTGATCCACCGCCCCGCGCTTCGTCGGGCCCGATCGGCAACCCCGGTCGGGCCCGACGACCGCAACCAGTGGCAGCACCACGACCCAACGCGAGGAACGAGATGACGCAGATGGACGTCCAGCCCCCGACAGTCGGTGGGGCCGAGACGATCGCCGCGACACCGATCATCGAGATGCAGGCCATCTCCATCGCCTTCGGCGCCGTGCAGGCGCTCTCGGAGGTCGACCTCCGGCTCTTCCCGGGTGAGGTGCACGCCCTGATGGGCGAGAACGGCGCCGGCAAGTCGACGATGATCAAGGCGCTCACCGGCGTCTACTCCATCGACTCCGGCACGATCCTGGTCGAGGGTGAGCAGCACGCGTTCTCCTCGCCAGCCGCGTCGCAAGCGGCCGGCATCAGCACGGTCTACCAAGAGGTCAACCTGGTCCCGAACCTCACGGTTGCCGAGAACATGCTCCTGGGTCGCGAACCCCGCCGGTTCGGCTCGATCAACGTGCGGGCGATGAACCGCAGGGCACGCGAGACCCTCGAGGGTCTCGGCCTCGACATCGACCCCGCCTCGGTCCTCGGCGAGCACCCGATCGCGATCCAGCAGCTGGTCGCCATCGCGCGCGCCGTGGACGTCGACGCCCGCGTCCTGATCCTCGACGAACCCACCTCGAGCCTCGACGCCGACGAGGTGGCCAAGCTCTTCGAGCTGATGCGCCGGCTGCGCGAGCAGGGCGTCGCGATCGTGTTCGTCTCGCACTTCCTCGACCAGGTCTTCGAGATCGCCGACCGGATGACGATCCTCCGCAACGGAGCGCTGGTCGGCGAGCGTCTGGTCTCCGAGACCACCCAGCTCGAGCTGGTCAAGCTGATGATCGGGCGCGAGCTGGAGGTCCTCGAACGCCTCGACCGGACCTCGGCGAACACCGAAGCAGAGGCGGGCACGCCGATCATGAAGGCCCTCGGTGTGGGGCGCAAGGGTTGCCTGGAGGCCACCGACCTCGAGCTCTACGAGGGCGAGATCATCGGCCTCGCCGGGCTTCTCGGCTCGGGCCGCACCGAGCTTGCCCGGCTCCTCTTCGGCGCCGACACCGCTGACACCGGCGAGGTCGCCTTCCGCTCCGAGCGGCGCAGGCTGCGCAGCCCGCGGCACGCGATCGACCGCAAGATCGCCTTCTCCAGCGAGGACCGCAAGGCCGAAGGCGTCGTCGGTGACCTCACGGTGGCCGACAACATGCTGCTCGCGCTGCAGGCGTCCCGAGGCTGGCTTCGCCCCATCCCGGCGTCGACCCGCGGCAAGCTGTGCGACGAGTACATCAAGGCCCTCGACATCCGGCCCGCCGACCCGAACGCCCTGATGCGCAACCTCTCGGGCGGCAACCAGCAGAAGGTGCTGCTCGCGCGTTGGCTGATCACGCAGCCCGACATCCTCATCCTCGACGAGCCCACCCGCGGCATCGACATCGGCGCGAAAGCCCAGATCCAGGCCAAGGTCGCGGAGCTGGCCGCCCAGGGCATGTCGGTGGTCTTCATCTCCGGGGAGCTCGAAGAAGTGCTGCGCGTCAGCGACCGCCTGGTCGTCATGCGCGACCGCCGCAAGATCGACGAGCGCCCCAACCAGGACGTCAGCGTCAGCGACGTCCTGGAGATCATCGCGGGCGAGGCCCGCTCCGAGCAGGAGGAGGCACCGCACCGTGCCTGAGTCATCGACCCTCGTCCGACGCCTCCTGGGCCACCAGCTGGTGTGGCCGGTCCTCGCCCTGATCGCGCTCCTGGTCATCAACGTCGTGGCCACCCCGTCGTTCCTGAACCTCCGCATGCAGGACGGCCACCTCTATGGCAACGTCGCCGACATCGTGCGCAACAGCGCCCCGGTGATGCTGGTTGCTCTCGGCATGACGCTGGTCATCGCGACCCGCGGCATCGACCTCTCGGTCGGCGCGATCGCCGCGATCGCCGCGGCCATCGCCTGCACCCGGATCGTGGGCGCCGGCGACGAGGGGGCACTGGCCACCGCGGTGATGGCCTGCACCTACGCGGTCGTGGTCTGCCTCGTGCTCGGTGCCTGGAACGGCTTCCTCGTCTCGGTGCTCGGCATTCAGCCGATCATTGCCTCCCTGGTCCTGATGGTGGCCGGGCGCGGCATCTCGATGGCGATCACCGACGGCCAGATCACTACCGTGCACAACGGCCACTTCAGCGATCTCGCATCCGGCTTCGTGCTGACCCTCCCGGTGGCCTTCCTGATCGCGCTGGCCGTCTTCGGCCTGACCGCGGTGCTGACCCGTCGTACGGCGCTCGGCATGCTGATCGAGTCGGTGGGCATCAACCCGGAGGCCAGCCGGCTGGCGGGGGTTCGGTCCCGCACGATCATCTGGATCGTCTACGCGTTCTCGGGCTTCTGCTCCGGCGTCGCGGGCCTGGTCATCGCGGCCAATACCAACTCGGTGAACGCCAACAGCCTCGGCCTCTGGATCGAGCTGGACGCGATCCTCGCGGTCGTCATCGGCGGCACCTCGCTCGCCGGTGGCCGGTTCTCGCTCACCGGCACCCTGATCGGCGCCCTGTTCATCGCCACCCTGGCCCGCACGATCCCCAACATCGGGATCCCGTCGGAGCTCAACTACCTGTTCAAGGCCGTCGTCGTGATCGCCGTCTGCCTCCTGCAGTCGCCGAAGGCCCGCGCGGTGCTCCGCAGCCGCCGGTCCGGCCCCGCCACCCCCCTTCTCGCGAAGGCAGGTTCTCGCGCATGAGCATCGCTACCGTCCCGCCGTCAGACACCGCGCGGGCAACCACGTGGGACCGCGTCAAGGGATACAGCCCACCCACCCGCTTCCTGCCCGTGATCGCGACCCTCGCCCTCTTCGTGGGGATGTTCGGCGCCGGCAGCTTCCGCTACGAAGGCTTCGGCGACCCTCAGGTGTTGCTGAGCCTGGTCATCGACAACGCGTTCCTGATCGTGCTCGCGGTCGGCATGACCTTCGTGATCCTGACCGGAGGCATCGACCTCTCGGTCGGCTCCGTCGTCGCGCTGTCCACGATGATCGCCGCCAAGACACTGCAGCTGGGCTGGCCGCCGTACCTCTCCATGGCGGCGGTGCTCGCCACCGGCACCCTGCTCGGCCTGCTCATGGGTCTGCTCATCCACTTCTTCGACATCCAGCCGTTCATCGCGACGCTGGCGGGGCTGTTCCTGGCCCGCGGCCTGACCTACCTGATCAGCGTCGAGTCGATCTCGATCAGCGACGAGACCTTCACCCAGCTGGCGTTCAAGACGGTATACGTCGGCGACTACTACATCCGGTGGACGGCGATCATCGCCCTGATCGCGGTCGTGGTCGCGACGTACGTGCTGGCGCGCACCCGCTTCGGCCGCACCGTCTACGCGATCGGTGGGAGTGAGAGCTCCGCCATGCTGATGGGCCTGCGGGTGGCGTTCACCAAGGTCGGCGTCTACGTCATCAGCGGCTTCTGCGCTTCGCTCGGCGGACTGCTGTTCTCGCTCTACATCCTCTCCGGCAACAGCCTGCACGCGATCGGCATGGAGCTCGACGCGATCGCCGCCGTGGTCATCGGCGGCACCCTGCTGACCGGTGGCCGGGGCTACGTGTTCGGCTCACTCCTCGGAGTGCTCGTGCTCGGCATCATCAAGACGCTGATCTCCTTCGACGGCACCCTGAGCTCGTACTGGATCCGGATCTTCACCGGTGCCCTGGTGCTCTTGTTCGTGGTCGTCCAGCGGCTCGCCACGCGGCGGCAGACGTGACCAACGCCCCACGGCCGCACAGACACCGGTCATGGCCGACGTCGCCCGGCTGGCCGGCGTCTCCCACCAGACGGTGTCGCGGGTCGTCAACGGGCAGAGCAACCTGCGGCCCGAGACCCGCGAACGGGTACTGCAGGCGATCAAGCAGCTCGGCTACCGACCCAACTCGGCCGCGCGCGCCCTGGTCACCCGGCGTTCGGCCACGATCGGCGTGATCGGGTCCAAGGGCGCCTACTGGGGTCCGAGCACCGTGCACCGCACGATCCAGGCGGCCGGCCGTCAGGCGGGCTACTTCGTCAGCTCGACCAACTTGCAGCAGCTGACCCGCGACGAGCTCAACGACGCGATCAGCCACCTGCGCGACCAGAGCGTGGAAGGGATCGTGCTGATCTCGGCGACAGACGACGCGCTCGACGCGGCCCGCGCCCAGGAGCTCACGGGAGTGCCGGTGGTGGTGGTCGAGGGCGACGAGAGCAAGACCAACTGGACCGTAGGAGTCGACCAGGTCCGCGGCGCCGAGCTCGGCACCCGGCACCTGATCGATCTGGGCCACACCGAGATCGTGCACCTGGCCGGGCCCCAGGACTGGACCGAGGCCCGCGCCCGGCTGCTCGGCTGGCAGACCTCGATGTACGCCGCCGGGCTCCGGCCGCATCCGTACGTCATCGGCGACTGGTCGGCCGCGAGCGGCTACGAGGCCGGTCTCGAGATCGCGCGCCGCACCGATGTGACCGCCGTGTTCTGCGCCAACGACCAGATGGCGATCGGCCTGCTCCGGGCGCTGACCGAGGCGGGTCGCTCGGTGCCACACGACGTCAGCGTCGTCGGCTTCGACGACATACCGGAAGCGGCGTACCTCATCCCGCCGCTGACCACGGTCCGCCAGGACTTCACCGCTGTCGGACGGCGCGCCATCGAGATCCTTCAGACCGCGATCGCTCACGACGCGCGCCCTGCTCCCGAACGGCTGATCAGCCCCGAGCTCGTGGTGCGGGCCAGCACCGCCTCCCCCGGAAGGACCCGATAGATGTCTCGAGCACGACCAGTACGTCGTGGGTGTCGACTACGGCACCCTCTCGGGACGTGCCCTGGTGGTCAGGGTTTCCGACGGTGCCGAGCTGGGCACCGCGACCCACACCTACCCGCACGCCGTGATCGAGGACCGGCTGCCGACGGCCACGCGGGCGCTGCCCCCGGACTGGGCGCTGCAGGTGCCCGACGACTACAGAGAAGTGCTGCGCGTCGCCGTGCCGGCGGCGGTCGCAGCGGCCGGCATCGATCCCGCCCGCGTGATCGGGATCGCTACCGACTTCACCGCCTGCACGATGGTGCCCACCCTCGCCGACGGCACCCCGCTCAACGAGGTCGACGGCTACGCCGACCGCCCGCACTCCTACGTCAAGCTGTGGAAGCACCACGCTGCCCAGCCCCATGCCGACCGGATCAACCAGCTGGCCGCGGACCGTGGCGAGACATGGCTGCCGCGCTACGGCGGACTGATCTCCTCGGAGTGGGAGTTCGCCAAGGGGCTGCAGCTGTTCGAAGAGGACCGTGAGGTCTACGACCGGATGGAGCGCTGGGTCGAGGCCGCCGACTGGATCGTCTGGCAGCTGTGTGGCGCCTATGTCCGCAACGCCTGCACGGCGGGCTACAAGGGCATCCGTCAGGACGGCGCCTATCCCACGGCGGACTTCCTGGGTGCGCTGTCTCCCGGCTTCGAGTCGTTCGTCGCCGACAAGCTCGACCACCCGATCGGCCAGCTCGGCGACCGGGCCGGCGGCCTCACCGCCGAGGCCGCCGCCTGGACCGGTCTGCCCGAGGGGATCGCGGTGGCAGTCGGCAACGTCGACGCCCACGTGACTGCGCCCGCCGCGCAGGCCGTCGCCGCCGGCCAGATGGTCGCGATCATGGGCACCTCCACCTGCCACGTGATGAACGCCGACGTGCTGCGCGAGGTGCCGGGCATGTGCGGTGTCGTCGACGGCGGCATCGTGGCCGGCAGCTGGGGCTACGAGGCCGGGCAGAGCGGTGTCGGCGACATCTTCGGCTGGTTCACCGAGACCTCCGTCCCGGCGTCGTACGCCGTGGACGCAGCCGATGCCGGCGAGTCGGTGCACGAGCTCCTGACCCGGCGTGCCGCCGAGCAGGAGATCGGCGAGCACGGACTGGTCGCACTCGACTGGCACAGCGGAAACCGCTCGGTGCTGGTCGACCACGAGCTGTCGGGCCTCGTGGTCGGCCAGACGCTGGCGACCCGGCCCGAGCACGTCTACCGCGCGCTGCTCGAGGCAACCGCGTTCGGCACCCGGGTGATCGTCGACACCTTCCGCGAGAGCGGGGTGCCGGTGGAGGAGTTCATCGTTGCCGGCGGTCTCGCGAAGAACGCGCTGCTCATGCAGATCTACGCCGACGTGACCCGGCTGCCGCTGTCGATCATCGACTCAGAGCAGGGGCCGGCACTCGGCTCTGCGATCCACGCGGCGGTCGCGGCGGGCGCCTACTCCGACGTGCCGACGGCCGCCAAGACGATGGGCAAGGTGCGCAAGGGCGTCTACCTCCCCGACGAGGGCCGGGCCGCGGCCTACGACCTGCTGTTCGAGGAGTACCTGGCACTGCACGACCACTTCGGCAGGCGCACCTCCACGATGCGCAAGCTCAAGGCCATCCGCCGCGCGGCCGTGGCCCGGCGCGAGCAGCGGGAGGCGGGTCGATGACCGTCGTGTCCGATGTTCGCGAAACCATCGCGCAGCTGCGTCGGGAGGTCTGCGCGCTCCATGAGCAGCTGACGCGCTACCAGCTCGTCGTGTGGACCGCAGGCAACGTGTCGGCGCGGGTGCCCGGCCACGAGCTCCTCGTGATCAAGCCGAGCGGCGTCGACTACGACGACCTCACGCCCGACAACATGGTGGTCTGCGACCTCGACGGCAAGGTCGTCGAGGGCGAGCACGCCCCGTCGTCCGACACCGAGGCCCAGGCCTACGTCTACCGCGAGCTGCCCCACGTGGGCGGCGTCGTGCACACGCATTCGACGTACGCCACCGCCTGGGCGGCGCGCGGCGAGCCGGTGCCGTGCGTGCTGACCATGGGTGCCGACGAGTTCGGCGGCGAGATCCCGGTCGGACCGTTCGCGATCATCGGCGACGACTCGATCGGCCGGGGCATCGTCGAGACCCTCCGGGGCAGCCGCTCTCCTGCCGTACTGATGCAGAACCACGGCGTCTTCACCATCGGCCCCACGGCGAAGGCGGCGGTCAAGGCAGCCGTGATGTGCGAGGACGTCGCGCGCACCGTGCACATCTCGCGGCAGCTCGGATCGCCGCTCCCCATCGACCAGACCGACATCGACTCGCTCTACGCCCGCTACCAGAACGTCTACGGCCAGCGCTGACCGCGCTGGTCCCCGGAGGATGCAGATGACCACCACCGAAACCCCGACGCCCGAGATCTGGTTCCTGACCGGAAGCCAGGGTCTCTACGGGCCCGAGACCCTCGACCAGGTCGCGGCCCAGTCGCAGGGAATCGTGGACCGGCTCGTCGCCATCGGCGACCTGCCCGTCCGAGTCGTGTGGAAACCGGTGCTGCTGGACGCCGGGTCGATCCACCGCCAGATCCTGGACGTCAACAGCGCGCCGGAGTGCGTGGGCGTGATCGCGTGGATGCACACCTTCTCGCCGGCCAAGATGTGGATCGCCGGTCTCGACGCGCTGCAGAAGCCACTGCTCCACCTGCACACCCAGGCCGGCATGGAGCTGCCGTGGTCGACCATCGACATGGACTTCATGAACCTCAACCAGGCCGCGCACGGCGACCGGGAGTTCGGCTTCATCCAGACCCGGCTCGGCGTCCCGCGCAAGACCGTCGCCGGCCACGTCGAGTCGCCGGTCGTCGGGCAGCGGATCGCCGCGTGGGCGCGGGCGGCCATGGGTCGCCACGAGCTGCGGCACCTCAAGCTGGCCCGCTTCGGCGACAACATGCGCGATGTCGCGGTCACGGAGGGCGACAAGGTCGAGGCGCAGCTGCGGTTCGGCGTCTCCGTCAACACCTACGGCGTCAACGACCTCGTCGCCGTCGTCGACCAAGTGGCCGACAGCGACATCGACAAGCTGGTCGGCGACTACGCCGACACCTACCGGGTCGCGCCCGCTCTGCTGCCCTCGGGCGAACGGCATGAGTCGCTGCGCTACGGCGCTCGGATCGAGCTCGGCATCAGGTCGTTCCTGACCGAAGGCGGCTTCGGTGCGTTCACGACGAACTTCGAGGACCTCGGTGGGCTCCGGCAGCTGCCGGGTCTGGCGGTGCAGCGGCTGATGGCCGACGGCATCGGCTTCGGCGGCGAGGGCGACTGGAAGACGTCGGTGCTTCTGCGCGGCATGAAGGTGATGGCCGCCGGCCTGCCCGGCGGCACGTCGTTCATGGAGGACTACACGTACCACCTGGTGCCGGGCGAGGAGAAGATCCTCGGCGCCCACATGCTCGAGGTCTGCCCGACGATCACCACGCAGCGGCCGTCCCTCGAGATCCATCCGCTGGGCATCGGCGGCCGCGAGGACCCGGTGCGGCTTCGCTTCACCGCCGACCCCGGCCCCGGCGTCGTCGCCGGGCTCTCCGACCTCGGCGACCGCTTCCGGCTCACCGTCAACGAGATCGACGTGGTCGAACCCGACGCCGAGCTGCCCAACCTGCCCGTCGCCTGTGCCGTCTGGAAGCCGCAGCCGTCGCTGTCCACCTCCGCCGAGTCCTGGCTGATGGCCGGCGCTCCGCACCACACCGTGCTGTCCAAGGCGATCGGCGTCGAGGTGCTGGCGGACTTCGCCGAGATGACCGGCACCGAGATGCTGGTCATCGACGCGGACACCACCCCGCGGAGCTTCCAGCGCGAGCTGCGCTGGAACGCCGCCTACCACCGCCTCGCGGAAGGACTCTGAGCTCCATGGAACAACGCACTCTCGGGCGGACCGGTCGCGCCGTCTCGGCGATCGGGCTCGGCACCTGGCAGCTCGGCGCCGACTGGGGCGACGTGACCGAGAGCGCCGCGCGGGAGGTGCTGGAGGCCTCGGCCGAGTCTGGCGTGACCTTCTACGACACCGCCGACGTGTACGGCGACGGCCGGAGCGAGCAGATCGTCGGGCGCTTCGTCGCGGCGCACCTCGATGCCGGCCTCACCGTGGCCACCAAGATGGGCCGCCGCCTGGAGCAGGTGCCGGCCAACTACGTCGCCGCCAACTTCCGCGCCTGGGTCGACCGGTCGCGCCGCAACCTCGAGGTCGACACCCTCGACCTGGTGCAGCTGCACTGCCCGCCGTCGGAGGTGATCGCCAACGACGCGACCTACGACGCGCTGGATGCCCTCGTCGACGACGGGTCCATCGCGGCGTACGGGGTGAGCGTCGAGACCGCCGACCAGGCCCTGAGCGCGATCGCCCGGCCGCACGTTGCCTCGATCCAGATCATCCTCAACGCGTTCCGGCTCAAGCCGCTCGACCGGGTGCTGCCTGCGGCCGCCGAGGCAGGCGTGGCGATCATCGCCCGGGTGCCGCTGGCCTCCGGCCTGCTCACCGGCAAGTACGACGCCTCCACCACGTTCGCCGCCGACGACCACCGCAGCTACAACCGTGACGGCAGCGCCTTCGATGTCGGCGAGACGTTCTCCGGCGTCGCCTACGAGACCGGCCTGGCCGCCGCGGCCGAGTTCGCCGGTCTCGTCACGAGCCACCTTCCCGACGGCGTCACGACCGCGCAGGCCGCGCTCGCGTGGGTCGCCCAGCAAACGGGCGTGACCACGGTGATCCCCGGTGCCCGCAACGCCAACCAGGCGCGGGCAAACGCGGCCGCCGACGCGGTCGGCCCGCTGCCGGCAGCCTTGCTCGACGGCGTACGCCGGATCTACGACGAGCGCATTCGGGAGTCCGTGCACGCTCGGTGGTGAGCGGATCCACCGGTGGTGGGTCGTGTGCCTGAGCCCGGTGCATAGGGCGGTCTCAGGCACACGACCGCGCACCCGGCGCACCCGCCCGCACGATTTCTCCGGCCCCGACCCGCTCCGGTAACCTTCCCCGCGGTGGCGTGTCCGAGCGGCCGAAGGTGCAACACTCGAAATGTTGTGTGGGGCAACCCACCGTGGGTTCAAATCCCACCGCCACCGCCATTCGATCGGCAGGGAGCGCGCGCCACAGCGGCGCGCTTCCTGCCGATCGGCCGTTTCCGGGCCCGCGCATCAGTAGGATCAGCAACAGTCTCCTGAGCACTGGGGTCGTCCATGGAGCCCACTACGCACTACATCGAGCGTGATGGCACCACGCTGGCCTACCAGGTGTTCGGCTCCGGTCCTCGCGCGGCGGTCTTCATGTTCGAGATCAGCGGCCACCTCGACCTGTTGTGGACCGATCCCGACATCCACGCCGTCTTCGAGCGCGTCGGCTCCCACTGCCGGTGCATCGTGATGCAGCGCCGCGGGTTCGGTCTGTCCGATCCGATCTCCTACGTTCCGACGGTGGAACAGCAGGCCGGCGACGTTCTCGCCATCATGGACGACCTCGGCCTCAGCGAGGCCACCCTGTCGGGCGTCTTCTCGACCTGCGCGGTGATGGCGCTGGTCGCCGCGACCGAGCCGGATCGCGTACGCGGCCTGGTGCTGCTGCACCCCTTCGCTGCCGGCGTCGAGACGGAGACGGTCTTCGAGCGCGGGTGGTCGCCCGAGGTCGTCCCTGGACTCTTGGCCGCGTGGCACAGGGCGTTCGACGAGTGGGGTTCCGGGGAGTCTCTCGAGAACTGGGATGCCGGCCAGGCGACGGGCTACAACAAGCGGCTGTTCGGAATGCTGGAACGGTGCTCGGCACCTCGGACCGCGGCGGTTGCCTACCGCGACTGGATCCTCAAGCTCGACTTCGCTGAGATCTTCAAGTCGGTGAGCGTGCCCACGCGCGTGCTGGGCATCCCGCTGAGCGGGATGCCAGAGTCGGTGCCGCGCTACGTGGCCGAGATCATCTCTGGCGCCGAGTACTTCTCGCTGCCGCCGACGCAGCTGGGCACGTCGATGGGTGAGGCGTGGGTGCCGGGCTTCGACCACCTGATCGAGGTGGTCACAGGCAAGTCGCGCGGGGCGGGGCTGAACAGGTTCCTGGGCACCGTCCTGTTCACCGATGTGGTCGGCTCCACCGAGGTGCTGGCCAGGGTCGGCGACGCCGGCTACCGGGAGATGCGCGCGGCGCACGAGAGACAGGTGCGGCTGCTCGTGGAGGAGTCCGGCGGCCGGGTCATGAACGTCGTCGGCGACGGCACGCTCAGCGTCTTCGACGGGCCGAGCCTTGCCATCGAGTGCGCTCAGCTGATCTGCACCCAGGCCCACGACCTGGGGCTGCGGGTCCGCTCCGGAATCCACACGGGCGAGCTGGAACACACCGGCCATGACGTCACCGGACTGGCCGTCCACCTCGGTGCCCGGATCGCCGCGATGGCGGCGGCGGACGAGGTGCTGGTCTCGCGCACTGTCCGCGACCTCTCTCTCGGCTCGGAGCTCGGCTTCCGTCCGCGCGGTGAGCACGAGCTCAAGGGCATACCGGGCCGGTGGGAGGTCTACGCCGTCTCCGGCTCCGACCAGCCCGACGTTCTCGCCGCCGCGGAGCACCCAGCGCCGAACCCCTTCGACCGGGTGGCGCTGCGGATGGCGAAGAGGACTCCCCGCTTGTCGCGGGGAGCCCTCGCCGCCGGCAACGCCCTGCAGCGTCGCCGGGCCGGTGTCGGCTGAGCTCAGCCCCCGGCGCCGAGCGCCTCGTCGATAGCGACGTTCCGACCCGCGTGGGGGTCGGGAGCGTCGTCCGGGTCGTGCTCGGCGATGGTTTCGTCGAGGCGTACCGGTTCGGGAAGGGTGTCGAAGCGACCCGCATCCCACGTCATGCGACGAGCCGCTCGCCGGTCGCGGTGTCGAACACGTGCACGTGGTCGGGGTCGGTGGTGACGTGGATCGTCTCGCCCTTCTGGTGGTCGCGGCGGGCCTCGACTCGGACGACGATGTTGTCCGGCGTACCGCCCACGTCGCTGGTGCCGTAGAGGAAGCCGTCGGCGCCTAGCTCCTCGACGACGGTGACCTTCACCGGGAGCCCGCCCTCGTCGGCGGAGACGATCCGCCAGTTCTCGGGGCGTACGCCGACGGTCACCTCGTTGCCGGACATCCTGCTCGCCACCTCGCGCGGGATCGGGACGGAGTAGCCGCCGATCGAGGCCTGGCCATCTTTCGCCGTTGCCTTCAGCAGGTTCATGCCGGGCGAGCCGATGAAGCCGGCGACGAACAGGTTCTTCGGCTTGTCGTAGAGCGCGAGCGGGGTGTCGACCTGCTGGAGCAGGCCGTCCTTCATCACCGCGACTCGGTCGCCCATGGTCATGGCCTCGACCTGGTCGTGGGTGACGTAGACGGTGGTGACGCCGAGTCGCTGCTGGAGGGCGGCGATCTGGGTCCGGGTCGAGACCCGCAGCTTCGCGTCGAGGTTCGACAGCGGCTCGTCCATGCAGAAGACCTGCGGCTGGCGCACGATCGCCCGGCCCATCGCGACCCGCTGGCGCTGGCCGCCGGAGAGTGCCTTCGGCTTGCGGTCGAGGAAGTCCGCGAGGTCGAGCAGGCGGGCGGCCTCCTCGACGCGAGTACGCCGCTCCTCCTTGCTGATCCCGGCCATCTTCAGCGAGAACGCCATGTTCTCGGCGACGGTCATGTGGGGGTAGAGCGCGTAGTTCTGGAAGACCATCGCGATGTCGCGGTCCTTGGGCGGGAGGTGGGTGATGTCGCGGTCGCCGATGTGGATGGCGCCCGACGTCACCTCCTCCAGACCCGCGAGCATGCGCAGGGAGGTCGACTTGCCGCAGCCGGAGGGGCCGACGAGGACCATGAACTCTCCGTCGCCGATCTCGAGACTGAGATCGTCTACTGCTGGCTTGTCGGCTCCGGGATAGATCCGCTGAGCCGAGGCATACGTAACTGAAGCCATGACAATTTCTCCTTCACCGGCAGGAACGTGCCGGACGATCCGTTGTAAAGGGTGGATGTGGCGTGGGTCACTCTAGGACATCGCGCTGAACCACGCTCCTACGCTCACTCCATGAGCACTGGACCCATGAGCGTCGGCGTCGAGATCAATGGCCCCGTCACCACCGTCGTCATCGACCGACCGGAGGCGCGCAACGCCGTCGACGGTCCGACCGCTGCCGCGCTGGTCGACGCGTTCCGTGTCTTCGACGCCGACGCGTCCCAGTCGGTCGCGGTGCTGACCGGTGCCGGCGGCATGTTCTGTGCGGGTGCGGACCTGAAGGCGATCGGCACCGAGAAGGGCAACCAGGTCACCGAGGACGGTGACGGCCCGATGGGACCGAGCCGGATGCGCCTGTCGAAGCCGGTCATCGCCGCCGTGGAGGGCTACGCCGTTGCCGGCGGGCTCGAGCTCGCCATCTGGTGCGACCTCAGGGTGGTGGCAGAAGACGCGACGTTCGGGGTGTTCTGCCGGCGCTGGGGAGTGCCGCTGATCGACGGTGGGACGGTCCGACTGCCGCGGATCGTGGGCGCCGGCCGGGCGATGGACCTGATCCTCACCGGACGTCCGGTTGCTGCCGACGAGGCTCTGCGGATCGGGCTCGCCGACCGCGTCGTACCGTCCGGCTTCGCGCGGGCCCGCGCCGAGGCCCTGGCCGCCGACATCGCCGGACTACCCCAGACCTGCTTGCGGAACGACCGACTCTCGGCCCTTGACCAGGAGGGTCTGTCGGAGGTCGACGCGATGAGGACCGAGCTGGAGCACGGGATGCGCTCGCTGGCCGATGGCGCGCTGGAGGGCGCGTCGCGCTTTGCGTCAGGTGCCGGCCGACATGGGACGTTCGGCGACTGACGGCTCGCTCAGGCAGACCGCGACCAGCTCGCCCGGTTGCTCGCCGGTGAACACCGACCAGGCCCGCTCGAAGCTCACATGCCGGAGCCGGCCGTGGAGCCGGATCAGACCCGACCGCGGGGACGCGCTGTCACCGAAGCCCGTGGTCGTGCACAGGTGCTTGGCCATCGCACGGCGCAAGCCCTGCTCACCGCTCACGTCGAGCCGCAGCGACGACGGATCGTTGGCGTGGGTCGACGTCCGGGCGGCGAAGCCCGAGACGAGCGCGACCATCAGCACGCCGACCACCAGGGCCTTCGCCGCGTCGAGGACGAGCGAGGCCCTCCTCGGCAGCAGGCGGGTGACCTTCACATCCAGACAACGATCCGTCGACCGGCGGGTGACGGCGATGAGCGAGGATGGCGCTATGACGTGGTTCTCATCGCCAGCGGACGTGGCGGACCGGCTGATCGCCGTCGGCTACCTCGCCGACCCGGCCACGGCCACTACCGCCTTCCTCGCGGGCGCGCTCGAGAAGCCGCTCCTGGTCGAGGGTCCGGCAGGCGTAGGCAAGACCGAGCTGGCCAAGGCCGTTGCGCGGGCGACCGACGCCGACCTGGTGCGGCTGCAGTGCTACGAGGGGCTCGACGAGGCCCGCGCGCTCTACGAGTGGAACTACAAGAAGCAGCTGCTGCGGATCCAGTCGACCAACACCGACCCCGCGAATGACAGAGCCTGGTCCGAGACCCACGACGACATCTTCACCGAGGAGTTCCTGCTCACCCGGCCGCTGCTCACCGCGATCCGGCGCGACCAGCCGACGGTGCTGCTGATCGACGAGGTCGACAAGACCGACGTCGAGGTCGAGGGCCTGCTGCTCGAGGTGCTGTCGGACTTCCAGGTGACCATCCCCGAGCTGGGCACCGTCGTGGCGACCCGACGCCCGTTCGTCGTACTCACCTCCAACGCGACGCGCGAGCTCTCCGAGGCCGTGAAGCGCCGGTGCCTCTACCTGCACCTCGACTACCCCGACGCCGAGCGCGAGCGCCAGATCGTGGCCTCGCAGGTGCCGGGGCTCGACGACCGCGTCGCCGAACAGCTGGTTGCGACGATCGGCCGGCTGCGCGAGCTCGAGCTGAAGAAGGCGCCGTCGATCGCGGAGTCGGTCGACTGGGCGCGCACGCTGATCGCGCTGGAGATCCGAGACCTCGACGACAAGGTCATCGACGACACGCTCGGCGTGATCCTCAAGCATTCCTCCGACCACGAGCGGGCGGTCAAGGAGCTGAGGCTGCGCCAATGAGGTCAAGCCAGTGACCGGCTCCGGACTCGTCGACCGCCACATCGCCTTCCTGGAGGCGCTGCGTGCCGCCGGCCTGTCCGTGTCGCTCGCCGAGGACCTCGACGCGATCGGGGCGCTGACCGCGCTCGACTGGAGCGACCGGACCACCATCCACGCGGGGTACGCCGCCACGCTCGTGAAGAAGCAGACCCAGCGCCCCACGTTCGACGCGCTCTTCGAGATCTACTTCCCGCGGCTGGTGGGGGCAGGGGTCTCGACCGGCTCGACCACCGATGACGACGACACCGGCGGCGTGCGTGACAACGCCGAGGCCCTCGCCGACTTCCGCGAGGCGCTGCAGGAAGCCCTCGAGCAGGACGACCGCCAGCGGCTGGCCCAGCTGGCTGCCGAGATGGTCGGCCGGTTCGGGGCGATGCCGGGTCGCGGTCCGGGCCTGTCGTCGTGGTCGGCGTACACCGCGTTGCAGCGGGTGGCGCCGTCGGAGCTGGTCGACCGGATCGTCCAGGCGCTGCTGGCAGAGGGGCGCACCGAGGAGGAGGCGCAGCGGTCCGCCGGCCGCCGGATCGGCGGCTTCACCCGGATGGTGGAGGCCGACGCGCGCCGCCGGATCGCCGAGGAGAAGGGGCCTGAGCACGTCGCCAACGTGGCGATCCGGCCGAGCATCGACCGCCTCGACTTCACCTCCGCGCGGAAGGCCGACCTGGAGGAGATGCGCCGCGAGATCTATCCGCTCGCGCGGCGGCTGGCCACCCGGCTGACGCAGGAGCATCACGCCAAGCGTCGCGGCCCGCTCGACTTCAGGCGCACCGTCCGGGCCTCGATGTCCACCGGCGGCGTCCCGCTGACCACCCACCACAAGCCGAAGCGCCCGCACCGCACCGAGCTGGTCGTGCTGTGCGATGTCAGCGGCTCGGTGGCCAACTTCGCGCAGTTCACGCTGCTGCTGGTCTTCGCTCTGCAGGACCAGTTCCAGAAGGTGCGCGCCTTCACGTTCATCGACCACGTGCACGAGGTCACCCACCACTTCCGGCCCGGCGCCGATGTCGCCGACGTGATGGCCGACCTCGCTGCGAGCACCGCCCACGCGGCTCTCTGGGGACGGACCAACTACGGCCGGGCGTTCGCCAAGTTCGCCGAGGAGTACGGCGACGCGCTCGGCCCCAAGTCGTCGCTGCTGGTCCTGGGCGACGCCCGCTCCAACTACAGCGACCTCAACGAGGGCGTGCTGAAGGAGCTGGCCGGCACGGCCCGCCACGCGTGGTGGCTCAACCCCGAGCACCGGCGTCACTGGGGCACCGGCGACTCCGCCGCCCCGACGTACGGCGACATCGTGCCGATGGTCGAGTGTCGCAATCTCACCCAGCTGGGCGAGTTCGTGCACGACCTAGCCGGCTAGGTAGCCCAGCCCCTGGATCCGGGCGATCTCGTCCCTGAGCGCGGGATGCTCGGCCTCGTCGGCGGCGCGGCCGCCGGCGACGTGGACGTCGCGGCCCTCCGCCTCGGTTGCGTCGAAGACCACGGTGACCCGGTTGGCGGCTCCGGCGTTGACCAGCGAGCCGAGCAGGGCGACGGGGTCGGAGCGGTCCTCCAGCGACAGCACCCGGATCGTCTCCGGGATCCGCGGCACGTGGGCCGAGGGAGCGCCGGCGGTGACGACCTGGTCGATCACGAACGTCTCCGAGCCCACCGAGGCCGCGACCTGCGCAGCAGCCACCCCGCCCTGAGCGGAGCCGACCAGCATCACGTGGGCGTCGGCATCGCCGTCGACGGCCTCCTGGATGGTGCGTATGACGTGGGCCGCGTAGGCGGCCTGGTCGCCGCCCACCAGCCGCAGCCGTCGGCCGTTGCCGCCGTCGGGTCCGGCGAGGTAGGCGATGTAGCGCCCGTCGGTGGCCCGTTGCACGGTCACGCTGCTGGTGCAGCCATCGAGTGCGGTCATCAGTTCGGCGAGGGAGCACGGCACGTCGCCGTCCGCAGTCGTCACCGGTTCCTCGACCGGCGCCGACTGCACCAGCCCGCCGGCCACGTCGCGCAGCGCCGCGCCGAAGGCGGCCGGCAGCGGGTCGATGCCGGCGGCACGCAGGCCACCCTGGCGGGCTTGCCGGCCCTGGTCGCCAGCCAGCACCCCGGCCGTGAGCACCGACCTCATCCGAAGGCCGTCGATCAGCCCTCCACCTCCGCTGGTGACGTGCTCCATCAGCTCGGGGTTGCTGTCGGCGAGCTCGGAGAGGTAGGCAGCGACGCCGTCGCGGTCGAGTGCGTCGGTCTCGATCAGGCCGGCCGAGACGATCGCGCCGCCCAGCGCGACCTCGGGTGCGAGGTAGCCGATCGCCCGACCGGCGATGCTCCCGAGCGTGAGGTAGGCGGCCTCCTGCAGCTCGTCGATCCAGCGGTAGGTGAGCACCGTTGCCCGAAGCGCCAGCGCGTCGGCATCCAGCTCGATCGAGCGGGTGAGCAGCCCGTGCTCGCCGGTCGTGGCCAGCAGGATGTTGTCCTCGGCCTGGGCGTGCGTGGCCTTCGAGAGCTCCGCGGACGCGGCAAGGTCGGGGTCGTTGATCACCTCGGCACCGAGCTGGGCGCGTTGCCGCATCTCCTCTCCGGCGTCTTCGAACAGGTCGGCGACCCGCATCATCCGGTCGTACTTGTCGGCGAGGTCGGCGGCCTCCAGCTTCGAGGCCGGCGCGACTCGCTGCTGGCTCATGACGTCACCGCCGCCAGCACTGGGGCCAGGTCGGAACCGAGGTCGGTGGCCTTCACCCGTCGTACGTCGACAAGCAGGTCGCCGCCGTCGGTCTGCTGGGGGCGAACGGCGTGCCATCCGTCGGCGAGCAGGGTCCAGGAGACGACGCCGACGACCGTGGTCGTCTCACCGGAGACATCCGCGACCAGGGCACGCAGCCGGCCACCGGCCTCAGAGCTGAGCGCCGACAGGATGCCGACCACCTCGGTCTCGGAGAGCGGCCTGCCTGCCTCGATGACCACCTGGCCGGCGTGTTGCGCGGCGAGCACCGGCAGCAGGTCGCCACGGGCCCCGACCAGAGCCTCAGCGGCGGCGTCGGCCAGCTCGTAGGGCAGGGTCACCGCTCCGGGCACGGCGGATGCGGCGATCGAGAGGTCCTCGGGCAGGACCGCCACCCGAGCCAGCTCGCCGGGCCATTGCCCGGTCGGGAACCAGGCGAGCTCGAAGACGATCCCGTCGACCGTGGCGAGGGTGGCGACCGCCCGGCCGGACTGCCGGTGCCAGGCCTTGGCCTGGACCGACCCGGCGACGATGTCGATGTCGACCGCGAGGTGGGGGGTGGCGAGGAGTCCCACGGCGCCCAGAAGACCTTCGTCGACCGCCACCGTCGGTGAACAGGCCTCGCCGAAGCAGTGAGCCCTCCGGGTCGTGCAGCGTGTCGAGTGCGGCGACGTAGGCGTCGTCCTGGGTGGTGCCGGGGCTGCGACCGAGGCGATCCTCGATGGCCGCCGCCTCACCCGGTGCACTGACCTCGAACGGCAGGGGCGCTCCGCCGGCCCGGTCGGCGACGAGCCGCAGCTCGGGGAGAGTGAGGGCTACGCGTCGCGGCAGCGCGTCGAGGGTGTCGACGGGCGGCTGGGGCGGGGTGGTCAGGTCGATGGTCGGCAACGTGAGTCCTCAGGTCGTGCGGAGACCGGGCAGGTCGACGGCCAGCCAGTCCTGGTGGCCGCTGGGCGGCGGAGTGAAGTCGACCAGGGTCCCGTCGTCGACGAGGGCAGTCGCCCGGCGCTCTGCCTCGGCGATCTCGTCCTTGACCCGCTCGACCTCGTGCGCGTGCCGATCGAGGGACTCGGCGGCGGTCTCGTGCTGCGCGGCGGCGGCTCGCAGGTGGGCGGCGCGCTCCTGGATCCGGAGCCGCATCGACTCGGCGGCCCGTCCGGACCAGCCCAGCGACTCGGTGCGGGCCACCAGGTGGTCGGCCAGCGAGCGAATGTCGACGCCCTGCTCGCGCAGCTGCCCTGCGCGTCTGAGCACCGCGTCGGTATCGCCGTACATTGTCACCCCGATCGAGCCTCGCCCAGGCGGGCCGTGTCCTGTCGCCGACCGCCTACCCGTGACGAGCGGTCGCCAAACACGTTATTCACCACGATGAGCATTCAAATGAGGACCAGGATGTGGCAATCCGCCGCCGGCGTGGTCGGGATGGCGCTCGCCGTCACCGGCCTGGGCATGGGCCCGGCGGCCGCGGCCGACCAGGACGACGCACGCCGCGTGGTGTTCGTCGGCAACAACTGGGAGGGCACGGCCGACGTCCTCACCCCCGGCACGCTCTCGAGGATCGGCACCATCAACGTGGTGCCGGACTACCAGGAGCGCCTGAAGGAGATCGCGCTGGACCCCTACCGGCTGGCGTACTTCCTGGCGATCCGGGCCCTGATCGGCGAGGGCCACGACCAGCTCGTCGACGACATGTACTCCTCCAACGACGGCAAGCTCGTCGTCATCTCGCGACCGTCGTTCGCGGACGTCGTGGCGATCAGCATGAAGACGAAGCAGATCGTGTGGCGCTTCAAGGTGGCCGGTGTGCGCGCGGACCACATGGCGGTGTCGCCCAACGGTCGCCACGTCGTCGTCAGCGCCTCGACCGGCAACATGGTGCACGTGCTGCGGGTCGCCGACGGCAAGGAGGTCGGTGCCTTCAAGTCCGGTGGCTCGCCGCACGAGAGCGTCTACATCGACGGCGGCAAGCGGATCCTGCACGCGAGCATCGGCACCGTCTACAGCCCGCTCGACGAGCCCCAGATTCCTGACCCGCTGGAGGGTGAGCGGGTGTTCCAGATCGTGAATGCGAAGACGTTCAAGATCGAGCACCGCTACAACCTGCGCAAGGCGCTCGACGACATCGGCCTCACCGACTTCGCCACCGCCGTGCGCCCGATGACGCTCTCGCCCGACGAGCAGACCATCTACTTCCAGGTCTCCTTCTTCCACGGATACCTCGAGATGGACCGCAAGACCGGCACCATCACTCGCGTCACGCGCTTGCCCAACCTGGTGCCGAACATGCCTCGGGAGGCGTACGTGCTCGACTCGGCGCACCACGGCATCGCCGCCGACCCCACCGGCCGCAAGCTCTGCGTCGCCGGCACCATGTCGAACTACGCCGCCGTCGTCGACATCAAGACCTCCCGCTGGAAGCCGCTGATCATGGGCGGCGAGAAGCCCTACTGGGTCACCCAGAGCTGGAACGGCAAGCACTGCCTGATCTCGTGGGCCGGGTCGGACACGGTCTCCAAGATCTCCTACGGCACCGGCAAGATCGTGCGGACCGTTCCGGTCGGCGACCACCCGCAGCGGGTCCGCAACGGGTTCCTGAAGACGTCGTACGTCGCGGGGCTCGGCGCCTAGCAGCCGACCCGTCAGGAGCAGCCGGTCACGGTGCTGGGGCTCCCGCAGTTGTTGGGCAGGTTGCTGTAGATGTTGGTCGACGGCCCCAGCGTGAACGTGCCAGCATTGCTGAAGATGCCGCCGCCGTTGGCGCCGGTCCCGAGCGCTTTGTTCCCCCAGACCTGGCTAGCCGTCAGCTTCGTGGTGCCCGCCATGTTGGAGATGCCGCCACCGCGAGAGTTCGTCCCCGTCGCGGTGTTGTTGGTGACGAGATACTTGCTGACATCCAGCGACCCTCCCCGATGTTGGAGATCGCACCACCGTGAGCGTCTGCACCGTCCGCCACGTTCTCGTTGGCCACGCCGCCGGTGATCACTACCGTGCCGCCGCTGTTCACCAGCGCCCCACCCTGCGCGTTGTTGCCGATCGCGTCGTTACCGGTGAGGCGCGTGTCGGACAGCGTGAGTGAACCGGAAACATTTACGATTCCCGCGCCGGCGGGACTGACGATCGTGGTGAGCGAGCGGTTACCCCTCACCGTGCCGCCCTTGAAGGTCGCCGTCGCGGTCGGTTGGATGTTGAGGGCGCCACCCTGCGCGCCGGTGTTGTTGCTGAGCGTGCTGTTGTTGATCGCCACCGTGCCGAAGTTGAGGATTGCGCCGCCGCCGACTGCGGTGGCCGTGTTCCCGGTGACCGTGCTGGAGTCGAGCGTCAAGCTGCCACCGTTGCTGACCGAGAGCGCACCGCCGTTGCCCGCGCGTCCGTTGCTTAGCGTGAGTAGTTTCAGTGCGAGGTCGCCGCCTCCTACAACGGCAAAGAAGCGGAAATCAGTCACCGACGAGCGAGTGATCGTCGAGCCGTTGCCGTTGATGCGGATTGGCGTGGTGATGATCGGCAGGCCGTTCTGGCCGTTGTTCGGGGCGGTCAGGGTGTAGGTGCACGTCGGGCTGAGATCGAGTGCGCCACCTCCGGCCGTGTTCGCTGCGGTGATCGCGTTCACCAGGGCGGTCGCGTTGCAGGGCACCACCGGGAGGGCGATCGCCGGTGTGGGCGCGGCAAACAGCAGGCCGCCCAAGATGAAACTGCCCGCGAGGAATCGATGAATTCGCATGACTACCGGCTTTCCAAAGAGGTGACGGCCGAGGAAGCAGCTTCAACAGCGTTATACACCTGGATCCGACGCGCGACCCGAAATTGGCGGATGCACTTTCCGCACCCTTATCGCCAACAGCTGCCCGTGAGTCTCCTCGTCGGCGGCGACCAGCAGGCCCGGTGCTCCCGACTCCAAGGGCCGGCCATCCAGGGCGGTGACCACGCAGCCCGCCGCGCGACAGACCGCGATCGGCGCCGCGAAGTGCACGTTGTCGCGCATGTCGCCGCCGATCAGGTAGCCCGCACGGCGACCCGAGGCGACCCAGACCGCGGCCAGGCTCGTCGACACCGCCATTGTCCGGAAGCCGGCGTCGGCAAGCGGCACCACGACGCCGGCCGCCCAGGCCGGGTCACCGCCGAAGTCGAGGTCGACGAGGGAGTTGGCCGTCGACGGTGCGAGTGGCGTGTCCGAGCCGTCGCGACGGAGGTACGCCGCGTGGCCGTCGGTCCACGACACCTCGTCGGCGAACGGCTCCGCCACCGCTGCCGCGATCACGTCGGCACCCTCGCCGTGACCGCGGCGCAGGGCGACGTTGACCCCGACCAAAGGGGTGCGCGCGGCGAAGTTGAGCGTGCCGCAGAGAGGGTCGACGAGCCAGGTTCGCTCGGCGGTGCGGGGGCCGAGCAGCCCGGCCTCCTCGCCGAGGAAGGCGTCGTCGGGTCGTGCCGCACGGACCACGTCGAGGATCGCCTGCTCGGCCTCGAGGTCGGTCTCGGTCACGAAGTCGATGCCGACCTTGGCCGTGCGTTCGCCGGCGTTGCCGTATCGGGCGCGGATCACGTCGGCACCGGCCTCGGCCGCGGCGATCGCCACCTCGGCGTCGGTGGTCACGGTGCCAGCACCGGGCGCAGTCGCACCAGCGCCTCGTCGATGACCTCGCGCGGACCGGCGAAGCTGAACCTGATGTAGCGGTTGCCGTCGACGGTGTCGAAGTCGATCCCGGTCGCCACCGCGACGCCGGTGCGGGCCAGCAGGTCGTGCGCGAACGCCATCGAGTCGTCGGTGAGGTGACCTACGTCGGCGTACGCGTAGAACGCGCCGTCGGCCGGCGCCAGCCTCGTGACCCCGAGCTCGGCGAGACCGTCGAGGAGCAGGCGGCGGTTGCTGGCGTAGCGGCTTACGTGGCCGTCGAGCTCGGCGTACGTCGCCTCCTCGAACGCCGCGAGGCAGGCGCGCTGCGCGAGCACGGGCGGGCAGATCGTGAAGTTGCCGGTGAGGACGTCGACCGCCCGGCGTAGCCGGTCGGGCACCAGCATCCAGCCGATCCGCCAGCCGGTCATCGAGAAGTACTTGGAGAAGCTCGCGAAGACGACAGCCTCGCGGCTGGTCTCCCATGCGCACCGCGCCAGGCGCTCGGCGCCCTCGACCGGTGCGTACTCGATGCCGTGGTAGATCTCATCGGAGATGAGCTGCACCTGGTGCTCCTCGCACCAGCGCGCGTGGGCGGCCAGCTCGTCGGGGAGCAGCATGGTGCCGGTCGGGTTGGCGGGGCTGGCGAGCACCAGCCCCTTCAGATCCGGGATCTGCGCTACCTGTTCGACCGTTGGCTGGAAGCGGGTCTCCGGACCGGTCGCGATCTCGACCACCTCGCAGCCGAGTGCGGCCAGGACGTTGCGGTAGCAGGGATAGCCGGGCCGGGCGATCGCCACCCGGTCGCCGACCTCGAACGCGGCGAGGAACGCGAGCAGGAACCCACCGCTGCTCCCGGTGGTCACGACGACCTCGTCCGGGTCGACCTCGACGCCGTAGGTGCGGCGGTGGTGCCCAGCGATCGCCTCCCGAAGCTCGCGGATGCCGGGCGCGGGCGTGTATCCCAGCGGGTCCCCGCTCTGCAGCAGCCGGAGCGCCTCGTCGTTGACGCTGCTTGGGGGCGCCCGTGCTGGGTTGCCCGGCCAGCAGGTTGAGCAGGTCGCCGTGCGTCCGCTGCCGCTCCGCCGACGCCGCCAGCAGGTCCATCACATGGAACGGCGGCACGTTGGCGCGGGTGGCCACGGCCCAGCGATCGCTCACGTTGCGAGCCTACGGGTCCGGGTGTCCCCGGACCTCAGGCGGAATCCCGTCGACATGCCGGTGGGTTTCCCTGAAACTTCGGTTTCCCGGACCGATGCAGCTTCCCCAGCCAGGCCGGGGATCCCTGCAGCCGCGTGCCGCCCGGCCCGGCGGCCGAAGAACGACCCCTCACCGAGCTGGGTGCCGGAGCAGTAGCCCTTGCCGTCCTGGGCGAGGTTGGAGGCGCAGGCGCCCGCGGCGTACAGGCCGGGGATCACCGACCCGTCCTGCCGCTGCGCCTCGCCGTCCACGGTCACGCGGATGCCGCCGAGGGTGAAGCCGGCGTAGATCGCCTTGCCCAGACGAAGGTCGAAGGCCGCCCACGGGGCCTGGTCCTGGACGGCGATGAAGTTCTCGGCCTTGTGGAAGTCCGGGTCCTCGCCGTTCGCCGCGTGCTCGTTGTAGCGGGCGAGCGACTCCTGGACCGACCCGCTGGGGAGGCCGAGGGCGGTCTCCAACTCTGCGATCGTGTCGTACGCGTCGATCATCGGGACCAACATCCCGTAGCTGGCCAGCTCGCCGTGCTCGCTGTCGATGATCAAGAACGCCTCGCTGTCGGGCTGCTCCATCACGAACTGCGAGGTCCGCGAGTGATAGCTGTCCTCCGCCACGAAGCGCTTGCCCTCACGGTTCACGAGGATGCCGGTGAGCAGGATCGACGGGGGGTAGATCGGCGCGGTGATGAAGGGCTCGTCCATGTGCTTGAGCTCGGCGCCCACCGACTGCCCGAGCCGGATGCCGAGTCCGTCGTCGTACGTCGAACCCAGGGTGAACAGCTTCGAGCCCAGCGCCGGCGTGTACGCCGCCACCATGTCGGGGTTCATCACGAATCCGCCAGCCGCGACGACGACGGACCGCGCTGCGACCGCCCCGTGCTCGTCGAAGCTGCGCCACGCGACGCCCACGACGGCGCCGTCCTCGGACGCCACCAGGTTGGTCGCTCCGGTCTCGTAGCGGACCTCGACATCTTCTTCGGCCAACCGGTCGCGGATGAGGTCCATGACGATCCGGGTGCCCTCGGTGTCGCCGGGCACCGGCACCTTGTGGCCGCGCGGCGCCGGCACGGCCTGGTTGCGGTAGGGCCACACCTTCTCGTTGCCGGTGTACATCAACCCCTGCGTGCCCGGCTGAATGACGGCCTTCTCCGGGTAGTAGGAGCGCTCGAACTCGAAGCCCAGCGCCTCCAGCCAGTCGAAGTGCTCGACCGACCCCTCGGCGTAGGCGCGGATCTTGTCGGGCTCGGGCTCCTTGGAGACAGCGGTGAGGTACTTGATCATCTCCTCGACGTCATCGGCCTGCCCGGTGGCCTGCTGCACCGCCGTGCCACCACCGAGGTAGAAGTGCCCGCCGGACATGCTCGACGTGCCGCCGTGCACGGCCGCGCGCTCGAGCAGCAGCACCTTCGCGCCCGCCCGAGCGGCCTCGAGGGCCGCGCACCCGCCGGCGATACCGAACCCGACCACGACCACGTCGTACGACGGTGCGTTGGCCGGCAGCGCGGACGCAGGCAACACATCGGGGACGGTGGTCCCCTTCGGCTCACTCATGCTGCAAATCTAGAACAAGTTCCAGTTTCGTGCGATCCTGGCTCGCGTGCTGACCCTGATCGACATCGACGGCCGCGAGCATCGAGCTCGCCTTCCATGACGGGTACGTCGAGGCTGCCCAGCTGGCCGAGGCGACCGGCTGGACCCTCAAGCCCTAAGGCCTGTGTCGCGGCGATGTCTGCGTGCCGCTCCTCGGCCGCACCATCACGGCCCGGGGCGACGACAGCCGGATCGACCTCCAGGGCTGGGCCGACGCGCTCGGCCTGCTGACCGCGCGCGACGACGAGGCCGGTGCCCTCGCGGTCACCCCCAGCGCCGAGGCGCACGCCCGCGAGGTTGCGGACGGCAAGGCACCGTCTCTGACGCTGAACGATGTCGACGGCAAACCGGTCTCGTTCGACGACTTCTCCGGGAGCAAGCGCGTGCTGGTGACCTGGGCCTCCTGGTGCGGCTGCCGCCACGAGCTCGGTGGCTGGCAGAAGCTGCAGGACGAGCTGGCCGACGCCGGGCTCAAGCTCTTCTCGGTCGCCCTCGACAACGACCCCGAGGACACCCGGCCCTGGATCGAGGCGGCCCAGCCGTCCTACCCGGTCGCCGTCGACACCGCCCACATCACCGCCGAGCGCTACGGCATCACCAACGTGCCGAGCGTGGTGTGGGTCGACGAGGACGACCGCATCGTGAAGCCGCCGACGATCGCGCCGGGCGACGACCAGTTCCGCGACTACACCAAGATCGACAGCGAGGAGCACCACGACCTGCTGCGGGCCTGGGTCAGGGACGGCACCCTGCCCGCGAGCGCCGACCACGAGCAGCTGGTCCGCACCGACGACGGACAGCGGGCCCTGGCGGAGCGCCGGGTGGCGGCGTACCTCCAGCGCAATGGCCGTACCGACGACGCCAAGGCCCATCTGGCCACGGCCCAGGAGCTCGCCCCCTGGGACTGGACGGTCCGCCGCGGCGGCATCGCGCTGACGGGTGGCGATCCCTTCCTCGGCGACGAGTTCATCGCGTTCTGGGAGGAGTGGGAGGCCAACGGCCGCCCTGGCTACACCCCTACCGCTTGACATAACCGCCTCGGCGAGGCGGGCGGCACACCGATAGACTGCGTACCCGCCGCCCCGACCGATCGCCGAGGTGACATGAGCTTCGACGTCCATCAGCTCGACACGTTCCTGCTGGTGGGCTCCGCGGTCACTTTCCTGGCGATCCTCGCGGTGCGCCTCTCCTCCGGTGCCGGTCTGCCGAGCCTGCTGATCTACCTGCTGATGGGGGTCGTGCTCGGAGAGTCCGGGCTCGGGATCGAGTTCGAGGACGCCGAGCTGGCACATGCCCTCGGCTTCGCGGCACTGGCGCTGATCCTGGCCGAAGGTGGTCTGACCACCAGCTGGCGCGAGGCGAAGCCATCGATGCGGCTCGGCCTGTCGCTCGCGACGATCGGCGTCGCGATCTCCGTGGCATCGTGGCCCTCGGCGCCCACTTCTTGCTGGGCCTGCCGTGGGAGCTGTCGGTGCTGCTCGGCGCGGTCTGCTCACCGACCGACGCAGCCGCGGTGTTTTCGGTGCTGCGTGTGGTGCCACTCCCGCAACGGTTGGTCGGCGCCCTCGAGGCCGAGTCCGGTCTCAACGACGCGCCCACCGTCGTCCTGGTGACCCTGATCTCCACCGGCGCGGTCGCCGACGACGGCCCGATCCTGATGCTCGGGATCATCGTGCTCGAGCTGGTCGTGGGCGTCGGCGTAGGACTTGCGGTCGGCTTCGGAGGCGCCTGGGTGATGCGGCGGGCGGCCCTGCCGGCCTCGGGTCTCTACCCGCTCGCGGTGCTCATGCTCTGCTTCCTCGGGTACGGCGGCTGCGGCGGCCGCCCATGGCAGCGCGTTCGCGGCCGTGTACGTCGCAGCGCTGGTGCTCGGCAACTCCGAGCTCCCGCACCGCGCGGCCACGCGATCGTTCGCGGAGGGCATCGCGTGGCTGGCCCAGATCGGGCTCTTCATCATGCTCGGGCTGTTGCTGTCGCCGGACCGGATCACTTTCGAGATCGTCGGCCTGGCGATTGTCGCCGGGCTGATCCTGACGCTCGTCGCCCGACCGGTCTCGGTGGCGGTCAGCACCCTCGTGCAACGAATGTCGTGGCGCGAGCTGTCGTTCCTGTCCTGGGCCGGGCTGCGCGGCGCGGTGCCGATCGTGCTCACCACCATCCCTCTGGCCGAGGGCGTCGACGACGCGAAGAAGCTGTTCGACATCGTCTTCGTGATGGTGGTCGTCTACACGCTGCTGACCGGTCCGACCCTCCCTCTGGTGGCCCGGGTGCTCAAGGTGGCCAGACGTTCGGAGCCCCGCGACCTCGAGCTCGAGTCCGCACCACTCGAGCGCGTCAACGCCTACCTCATCCAGGTCACCGTCAGCCCGGCCTCCCTGATGCACGGCGTGGAGGTCGGCGAGCTTCGCCTGCCCCCTGGTGCGTCGGTGTCGATGGTGATCCGCAGCGGCGAGACCCTGGTGCCCGAGCGGCGTACGGTCCTCCACCACGGCGACGAGCTGCTGATCGTGACCCCACGCAAGCTGCGGGAGAAGACCGAGCAGCGGTTGCGGCAGGTGAGCCTGCGCGGACGCCTGGCCCAGTGGCTGGACGAGTAAGGGCTAGTGCCCTCCCGTCAGTAGTCGGCGCGCTGCGCGCGCGACTATTGGGGAGGTGAGCAGATCGTCGTGTCGGTGTCGGCGGTGACGGACTTGTTTCCCTTGATCACTGCCTGGAACTCGTCGCCGACGACCACGTTGACGCCGAGGGCGGTGGTCTCCTCCTCCCTGATCACGACACCCTTGCCGTTCTTGGCCAGGTAGGTCGCCACCAGGAGCACCGCGGCACTCTGCGGGTCGTCGGTCCAGATCTCCGCGTCGGTGACGTTGGCCTTCGCGGGAGCGTTGGCGAGCTGGCCCTCGAGGAAACCCTGCCCGACCAGGGCGTCCATGGTCTGGCCGGCGAGACCCTCCCGTGAGCCGCCGTTGAGCACGCTCACGGTGATCTGGTCGGGGTAGACCTTGTCGCCCGCAGCGACGATGGTGTCCACACAGATCGGCGGGTCCTCGGTCTTCGGCAGGGGCTCGGTCACCGACGACCAACCCCAGCTGACGCCGACCAGCAGCAGCACGCAGAGCACGCCGAGTGTGGCCAGGGACCGGAACCTCCGCAGCAGGTCGAAGCTCACGCCGCGTCGATTCGGTGGACCCGAGCGTGTACGACGTTGCGCTGCTGGAGCGCGGCGCGCAGCGCGCGATGCAGACCGTCCTCGAGGTAGAGGTCGCCCTGCCACTCGACGACGTGCGCGAACAGGTCGCCGTAGAACGTTGAGTCCTCGTCGAGCAGAGCGGCGAGCTGCAACGTGTCCTTCGTGGTGACCAGCTCATCGAGACGCACCTGTCGCGGAGGCAGGCTCGCCCACGCGCTGGCGTCGAGGCCGTGGTCGGGATACGGCCTCCCGTCGCCCACGCGCTTGAAGATCACCCGGTGACTATAAGGGGAGGCAATTAGGGTCTGGGCCATGACCGAGAACCCGATCGTCACCGCTGTCGCGCCGGGATACGCCTTCGAGGGCGCGGCGCTGGAGCTCGGCGGTCTGATGCTCGACGCGACGACCCTGGCGGACACCCACATCCGGATCCCGCTCGGCATGCTCAACCGGCACGGTCTGGTTGCGGGCGCCACCGGCACCGGGAAGACCAAGACCCTGCAGCTGCTCGCCGAGCAGCTCAGCGCGGCTGGCGTACCCGTGTTCGCGGCGGACATCAAGGGCGACCTGTCCGGCCTGGCGACTCCGGGCGAGGGCGGTGACAAGATCACCGAGCGCGCCACCTCGGTCGGGCAGGAGTGGGTCGCGAAGGCGTTCCCCGTGGAGTGCTACGCCCTCGGTGGTCAGGGCACCGGCATTCCGCTGCGGGTCACGATGACGGCGTTCGGACCCACACTGCTCAGCAAGGTGCTGGGCCTCAACGACACCCAGGAGTCCAGCCTCGGGCTTGTCTTCCACTACGCCGACCGGGCCGGCCTGCCGCTGCTCGACCTCGCCGACCTCCGGGCCGTGGTCGGCTACCTCACCAGCGACGAGGGCAAGCCCGACCTCAAGGAGCTCGGCGGCCTGTCGTCGGCCACGGCCGGCGTGATCCTGCGCGAGCTGATCGCCTTCCAGGACCAGGGCGCCGATGCGTTCTTCGGCGAGCCCGAGTTCGAGTCGGCCGATCTGCTGCAGACGACGACCGACGGCAAGGGCGTGATCTCCCTGGTGGAGCTGCCCAACCTCCAGGACCGGCCGGCGGTGTTCTCGACGTTCTTGATGTGGCTGCTGGCCGACCTCTTCCACGACCTGCCCGAAGTCGGCGACATCGACAAGCCCAAGCTGGTCTTCTTCTTCGACGAGGCGCACCTGCTCTTCGCCGATGCCTCCAAGGCGTTCCTCGACCAGATCGCGCAGACCGTCCGCCTGATCCGGTCCAAGGGCGTCGGCGTGTTCTTCGTGACGCAGAGCCCGACCGACGTGCCGGACGACGTGCTCGCCCAGCTCGGATCGCGGGTGCAGCACCAGCTCCGCGCACACACGCCCAACGACGCCAAGGCCCTGAAGGCGACCGTCAACACCTACCCCAACAGTGCCTATGAGGACCTCGGCCAGGTGATCACCAGCCTCGGCATCGGCGAGGCCGTGGTCACCGTGATGAACGAGCGTGGAGCGCCGACGCCGGTGGCCTGGACCCGGCTCCGCGCCCCGGAGTCACTGATGGGACCGAGCGATCCCGCCGCGATGCAGGCGGCGGTCACCGCGAGCCCGCGCCATGCGAAGTACGCCGAGCCGATCGACCGCGAGTCGGCTCACGAGAAGCTGGCGGCCAAGGTCGAGGAGGGCGCCCGCAAGCAGGCCGAGGAGGAGGCCGAGGAAAAGGCGGCGAAGGAGGCCAAGTCCTCGGGCCGGCGTACGTCGTCAAAGGGGAAGCAGGAGGAAGGCGGACTCGTGCGCGACGTTGTCGAGTCCGGTGCGTTCAAGGACTTCGTGCGAACCGCCGCCCGGGAGATCGCCCGAGGCATGTTCAAGACCGGGCGGCGGTAAGGGCGCCCGCGGTCAGGCGCTCCAGCGCACGGCGTCGTCGACGAGGTCCGCGAGGGCATGCACGCCTCGCAGGTCGTCGCGCTGGCTCATGAGGGTGGTGAGCCCTTGGGCGTGCCGCATCTTCAGGGCGGCGCGCTTGTCTCGGAGGATCTCGATCTCGTCCTGAGGGTGGGGTGTCTGCTCCATGCCCCCAGCGTGCGCCGCGAAGTTCGCCAGAAGATTGACGAGCGGTTACATCTTCGTCTCATCGGCACGTGATCACCACTACCTTCGGTCGGGTGACCGATATCGATGACATCTGCCGGCTCAAGTACCGCTACCTCCGGACCCTCGACTCCAAGCAGTGGGACGAGTTCGAGGCCTGCTTCGTGCCGGAGGCGACCGGCGACTACAACGGCTTGATCTTCGACGACCGCGCGGCCCTGGTCGCCTACATGCGGGAGAACCTCGGCGAGGGCCTCCTCACGCTCCACCAGGCCCACCACCCGGAGATCGAGGTCGACGGCGACACGGCCACCGGCCACTGGTACCTCCAGGACAAGGTGATCGTCGAGGCGTTCAAGTTCATGCTCGAGGGGGCGGCCTTCTACACGGACCACTACGTCCGGACCTCCGACGGCTGGCGGGTGGCGCACACGGGCTACCGGCGTACCTTCGAGATGACCTACAACCTCGACGACCTGCCTGGTCTGAAGATCAACGGGCCTGGAGTGCACACCCACAAATAGGGCGGGGAGAGTTTCACCGGCCGGCCGGTGAAACTCATGCCTGGCCGAGAAAGGTTCGCCGTCCAGGCGCGAGAAATTTCGGCCGGCCGGTGAAACTCACCGCTAGACCCCATCAAAGAGTGGGATCGGTCCAGGCGAGCTGCAGCGCCTCGACGCCGCGGTCGCGGGTGATCAGCCGGCCGCGGCCGGGGGGCTGGGGGGTCGGGCGGAGGTTGCCGAGCAGCGGTCCCTCGTCGGGGCTGCCCGACAGCAGCAGGCCGGGCTGGGCGAGGTCGCGCAGGCTCTGGATCACCGGTTCGTAGAGCGCCCGCGAGGCACCACCGGAACGACGGGCGACCACGACGTGCAGGCCGACGTCGCGCGCCTGGGCGATCAGTCCCTGCATCAGCGCGACCGGCGAGCCCTGCTGGGTCGCGACCAGGTCGTAGTCGTCGACCAGCACGAAGACCTCGGCGCCGGTCCACCACGACCGGGTGCGCAGCTGCTCGGGGGTGACGTCGGGGCCGGGGATCCGGTTCTCGAGGTACGCCGCCAGGTCCTTCAGCGCGGGCGTCGCCTGGGTGGCGGAGGTGAGGTAGTCGAGCAGGTACTCCTCGGGCACCTCCCCGAGCAGTGAGCGCCGGTAGTCGACGACCACGATCTGTGCCTGCTTCGGGGTGCGGTTGCGCATGATCTCCCTGGCATAGCTGCGCAGCACCGAGCTCTTGCCGGACTGGCCGTCACCGAAGATCAGCAGGTGGGGCTCGCTGTCGAGGTCGATCCCGACCGGCGCGAGCTCCTTCTCGTTGATGCCCAGCAGCACCTTGCCGTCGGCGGCGCCGTTGGCCAGCTTGCGCACCTCGTCGAGGTCGATCCACTCCGGCAGCAGCCGCAGCTTGGGCCCTTGCGGGCCGGTCCACGCCGCCGCGATCCGCTTCAGCAGGTCCTCGACCCCGTCGCCGAGCGACTCCACCGAACCGTCGCCGTCGATCCGCGGCAGCGCGCCGAGGAAGTGCAGCTTGCCCGGCACCAGGCCGCGACCGGGACGACCGGTCGGCACCAGCGCGGCGACCTTGCGGTCGACCTCGGAGTCCATCGGGTCACCGAGCCGCAGCTCGAGCCGGGTGCCGAACACGTCGCGCATCGCCGCCCGGAAGTCGGCCCAACGAGGGCTCGCGGTGACCACGTGCAGGCCGAAGGTCAGGCCGCGACTGGCCAGCTGCTGCACCGACATCTCGAGGTCGTCGAAGTCCGAGCGCAGGGTGCTCCAGCCGTCGATGACCAGGAAGACGTCGCCGTAGCCGTCGTCGGCACGGCCCTGCCCGCGGCGCGATCGGTAGGTCTCGATGGAGTCGATGCCGTTGGCTCGGAAGTAGCTCTCGCGGCGGTCGACGATGCCCTGCACCTCAGCCATCACCCGGCGTACGACGTCGGGCTCGGACCTGGTGGCGACGCCGGAGACGTGTGGCAGCTGGGTCATCGGTGCGAAGGTGCCGCCGCCGAAGTCGAGCACGAAGAACTGCGACTCGGCCGGCGTCGTGGTCAGCGCCAGGCTGGTGACGATCGTGCGCAGCAGGGTGCTCTTGCCGCTGCGCGGCCCGCCGACGACGGCGACGTGGCCGGCGGCGCCGGCCAGGTTGATGGTGAGGGTGTCGCGCCGCTGCTCGCGTGGCCGGTCGACGGTGCCGAGCGGCACCACGAGCCCGCCCAGGTTGCGGTAGTGCGGCGACACCAGCCCCAGGTGCGGGTCGGTGACCAGGTCGGGCATCAGGTCATCGAGCGGGTCGGGTACGTCGAGCGGCGGCAGCCACACCTGGTGGGCCGGAGTGCCCCGCCCGACCATCTGGCCGACGGCCACGTCGAGCAGTGACTCCTGGCTCTCGGGCTGCCGCGGCTGCGGCTGCGGCTCGGGCTCGGGCTCTGGCTCGGAGACGTCGAGCGCCAGCACCTCGGAGATCGTGAACGGCAGGATGCCCTGCACATGGCCGCCCTCGTCGCGGCGTACGCGCTGGCGCGACGTCGCCGGCGGACCCGATACATACGCCGCCTTGAACCGCGTCAGCACGGTCGGGTCGGGCTTGAGGTAGCCGAGGCCGGGCACGCCGGGCAGCTCGTAGGCATCGGGCACTCCGAGCACCGCACGCGACTCCTGGGCGCTGAACGTGCGCAGCCCGATGCGGTAGGAGAGGTGCGACTCGAGCCCGCGGAGCCGACCCTCTTCGAGCCGCTGCGAAGCGAGCAGCAGGTGCAGGCCGAGCGAGCGTCCGAGCCGGCCGATGGCGACGAACAGGTCGATGAACTCCGGCTTGGCCGACAGCATCTCGGAGAACTCGTCGACCACGATGAAGAGTGACGGCAGCGGGGCCAGGTCCTCGCCGGCCGCGCGGGCCTTCTCGTAGTCGCGGATCGACGCGTAGTTGCCGGCCTCGCGCAGCAGCTCCTGGCGCCGCACCATCTCGCCCGACAGGGCGTCCTGCATGCGGTCGACCAGGGTGAGCTCGTTGGCGAGGTTCGTGATCACCGCCGAGACGTGCGGCATGTCCGACATGCCCGCGAAGGTGGCGCCGCCCTTGAAGTCGACGAGCACCATGTTGAGCTGCTCGGGGGAGTGGGTCATCGCCAGGCCGAGCACGAGCGTGCGCAGGAACTCCGACTTGCCGGACCCGGTCGCGCCGATCACCAGGCCGTGGGGGCCCATGCCCTGCTGGGCGGACTCCTTGATGTCGAGGTGGATCATCGCGCCGCCCTCGCCGAGGCCGATGGGCACCCGGAGCCGGTCGCGCGCGGGCCGCTGTCGCCACGCGGCGGTGGTGTCGAAGGTGCGGACGTCGCCGAGCCCGAGCAGGTCCATGAAGTCGCTGGGGCCGGAGATCTCGCCGGCCGTCGTGGCCTCGCCGCCGCCCGCTGCCACGGTGTGCAGGGGCGTCAGCCGCCGGGCGAACGCCTCGGCAGTGGCCAGGTCGCACTGGTCCGCCTTGGCCCGGATCGGTTCCTCCCTCAGGCGAAGCGCGCGCACCGGCACCCGGCCGTCTTCGTCGCGCCGGCCCTCGGGTCCGTCGAGCAGCTGGATCCGGAGCCGGGTGGCGTCCTCGAGCTCCATCCACCGGGTCGGGAGGTCGAGCAGGGTGACGCCGTGCAGCCCGTCGGGCGGTACGACGTGGTTGCCGGGCGGCAGCTCGACACCGTCGGTCACCAGGAGGATGTGCGGGGTCGCCGGCCGCTCGTCGGCACCGAAGCGCGGCCGGTCGCTGAGGTCGGGCGGCAGCAGCGACGCGAGGTCGGCCAGCGAAGTCGTGACCATCCGCATCGGCCCGACCGCATCGGACTGCTCCTGGCTCTGGGCGTGCGGCAGCCACTTCACCCAGTCCCAGTGGGCGAGGTGCTGGTCGGAGGAGAGGACCGCAACGATCACGCTGTCGGGCGACTGGAACGCGGTCGCCGAGCAGATGATCGCGCGGGCGAGGGAGCGGGCCTGCTCCTCGTCGCCGCAGACCTCGATCCGGTCGAAGGCCCGCAGGTCGATCGACGCGGGCAGATCGGGCTGCAGCCGGTGCACAACGAGCAGCCGGTGCAGGGCCGAAGCAGCAGCAGGGTCGACGTCGTCGATCGGCGCGCTCTCCGGCGGCACCAGGTCGAGGGCGAGCGGCTGATGACACAGGCCGTAGCGGACGTGCAGGAAATGGGGGTCGCTCGCGGAGTGCTCCCACACCCGCGACCGCTCGTCGGCCAGCGACGGCAGCGACGCCGGGTCGGGGTGGTGCCAGGTCAGCGCCCGTCGCTGCTGGGCGGCGGCGTCGCGGGCCACCCGGCGCACGTTGGCGAGGTAGCGGAGGTACTCGGTGCGCGACCCGGTCACCTGCTGGGCGCGCTGCTTTCGCTGCCGGTCGATCTGCACGACGATGAAGCCGAGGGTGGCGAAGAGGAACATGCCGGCCGCGATGAAGCTGCGGCCACCGCCACCTCCGCCCGGACGGGCCATGGTCGCGACGAGCACGATCGAACCGAGGCTGCCGAGCATCGGGATGGCGTTCATCATCACGCCCGTGGCGCCCTCGTTGGGCTGGATCTGGGGGGCGGCTGGAGCACCAGCTGACCGCTGGGCATCTCGGGCTCGTCGTGCCGAGACCCGCGAAGCGTCGTACTCAACTCATCAGTCCACTCGTCGTCGGTGGGGCCGAATCCTGCTGCCCGAGAAGTACGGCTCGATGATAGACACTTACCAACTCGGGAGGCGGTGCAGGCGATGGTGGGACGGTCGGTGGCCGGTCGCCCCGACAGCCTTGCGCTCAGCGTGCACGGCCCGGTCGGGATCGTCGATCTGGTCGTGCCGGCCGGTGCCTCTAGTGACGACGTCGCCCGCGAGTACGCCGCCCAGGCCCGGATGGCCGTCCTCCCGCGGCTGCACACCAGGCTCGGTGTCGCCCTCGAGCCCGACGTCACGCTGGTCGACGCCGGCGTGGGTCCCGGCGCGATCCTCGTTGCCGTCGGTGAACACACGCCGACCGCGGTGCGCGGCCGCCGCCAGCAGCGCGCCGAACGCCCCGCGCCCGACGACCCCTGCGGGCTGTCGGTGTTGTGGTTCTCGTTCGCCTGTGCGGTATCGCTCCTCGGTGGCTGGTTCGCTGCCCGCCTCGACGACGACGACCTGCGCATCGTTGCGGTCGCGCTGCTCGGCGGGACGGCGGCCGTCGCCCTACTGCCGATCGGCCGGCTCGCGCGCCACCGGGTGGTGGCGGCACCGGCATTCGCCTTCGCCGCGGCCTACGCCGCTGCCTGGGACCCAGCTCCGGAGCGGCTGCCGGCCACGCTCGGCCTCGCCGCACTGACGGCCGCAGTGGCCGCGGCGGTCGCGAGAGCCTTGGACCGGCAGGCCGAGGAAGCGCTGCGGATCTGGATCATCACCGGTGTCGTCTGCTTCGTGATCGCGGTCGGGGGAGCACTGGTCGGCGCCGCGCCGCAGGTCGCCTGGACCGTCCTGCTGGTGACGGCCATGCTGGCCGCGAGGTTCGTGCCGGGTCTGGTGGTCGACGTACCCGACCAGTTCCTGATCGACATCGAGCGCCTCGCGGTGAGCGCCTGGTCCGCGCGTGAGCGACCCGTCGGCCGGCGCGGGCGGATCGTGGTGCCGCGCCCGGCGGTGGCGGCGCTCGCCGAGAGCGGTACTCGCACGATCGTCGCAGCGTCGGCCGCGATCGCCGCCGTCACGGCGGTCTCGGCTCCGCTCGTGCTGGCCACCGCCACCTTGCCGATCGACCGGATCGGCGCGCGCTGCCTCGTCGCCTTCGCAGGTGCCGCACTGCTGCTGGCGGCCCGCAGCCACCGAAACGCGGCCGCCCGCAACCTGCTCCGCGTGGCCGGCCTGGTCTGCTGGATCTCCGTCGCCGTCGTGCTGGTCGGACTGCTCGGCGACACCGGACTGGGCGTGCTCGTCGGTGCCGCGATCGCGCTCGCCGCGCTCCTGGTGGTCGTTGCCGTCGCGGTGGGTCGGGGCTGGCGATCGGCGTGGTGGTCGCGCCGTGCGGAGGTCGCCGAGGCCATGAGTGGTGCGTTCGCGGTGGGAGCGGTGGTGGTTGCCGTCGGGCTCTTCCGCCGGTTGTGGGAAATGACGGGCCAAGGTTTAGCGACCTAGGCCGCGGGTAACACGCTCGGTATCCGATCCGTCAGAAGACCCACCGAAGGAGCAGGCACATGACTGCGAACGAGTACGGCCAGGGAGAAGGCACTCTTACCCGTGCTGCGGGCCTGGTCACCGATGCCCGGACCGAGTTCAACCAGATCGCGGGTCGGCTCACCGACCAGATCTCCGCGGTGCAGGGCCAGTGGGGCGGGCAGGGCGCCTCGGCGTTCTTCATCCTGCACCAGGCCTGGTCCGAGAAGCAGGCCGTCATCGTCAAGGCGCTCGACGACTTCGCGAACTCCCTCGGCGTCACCGAGCGCGACAACGTCTCGACCGACGACGCCCAGCACAGCAACTTCACCCGCCTCAACAACCGCGTCGGCTGACCGACCACAGAGACCCAGGGAGACTTGCATGAACCTCGACGGAATCCGCGTCCGGCACAGCGCGCTCGACCAGGCCGCGGCCGACATGTACAGCACGGTGAAGGCGATCGACGACCGCATGAACCGTCTCGAGTCCGAGCTGGAGCCGCTGCGCAGCGACTGGCACGGCCAGGCGCAGGAGGCCTACCGCATCGCCAAGGCGAAGTGGGACTGGGCGATCCAGGAGATGCGCGACCTGCTCGACGAGAGCCACCAGACGGTCTACCAGTCCAACGCCGAATACATGGCCGCGGACAACCGCGGAGCGGCGCAGTTCGAGCTCTGATTCATCCACCACTCGACACCGAGGGGGCCGGCACCGCGATGGTGCCGGCCCCCTCCGTCGTGTCGGTGGGAGTTAGCATCGCGTGGCTGGCTCGGTGACAGTTGCAGTGAGGAAGACACGATGAGCTCGACCCCTCTCGGGACCTCGGGACTGGTCCGCGTGACGATTTCGTCCGGCACCCGCCGGGTCGACCTGGTGCTGCCCGGCGCCATCCCGGTCGCCGAGCTGGTCCCCGAGCTGGCCCGCAGCGTCGGCCTGCTCGACCCAGGCACCGTCTACGGCGGCTACCGCGTGGTGACCGCCGAGGGCCGGCCGCTCGCCAGCGACTCGGGGCTCACCCTGCAGGGAGTCGAGGACGGCGGCGTACTCACCGTGACCGCGGGCATCGACGACCAACCTCCGCGCGTCTACGACGACGTGGTGGAGGCAATGACCGACGTCGTCGAGCACGACCTGAAGCCATGGCAGCCGGCGTCAGGTCGGCGTACCGCCCTGGCGGCCGCTGGACTGCTGATGGCGCTTGGCGCGGTCGCCCTGCTGATCCAGCGTGAGTCCACGCTGGCTGCGGTGGCCGCAGCGATCGCGGCCGTGGCCCTGGTTGCCGGCGCCATCGTGCTGTCCCGGGTCCAGGGTGAGGCGGAGGCGGCGGTGGCGGTCGCCTGGATGGGCGCGGGATACGCCACCGTGGCCGGCCTGATGCTCGCTCCAGAGGGCGACTTCTTCGGCGACCCGATGGCCAGTGCCGGCGGCGGCGCGCTCGCGGCGGGCTTGCTCTGCCTGGTCGGGCTGGGCCGAGGTCGCACGCTGGTCATCCCGCCGGTCGTCGTGGGTGCGGTCTTCCTGGCGGTCGGCCTGCTCCTGCGGGTCGGCGACTTCGACGCGGCCGTCGTGCTCACGGTGGTCCTGGCCCTGGTGGTGATGGTCGGCAGCATCTTCCCGTGGCTCGCGCTCGGCGTCACCGGCACCGCCGTCGACCAGCTCTTCGCGCCGGCTGATATCACGGCGGACCCCGACGAGATCGACCCCGACGAGGTCGGCGCTGACGCCCGCCTCGCGCACGAGATCCTGATCGCGATCTCGGGCACCGTCGGCCTGTTGCTGGTGCTGATCGCGCCGTTGGCGGTCTCGCTCGGTGTGTCCGGCACGTTCCTCGCCGTGGTCGCGTGCCTCGTCGTGATGCTGCGGACCCGTCAGTACCGCACCGGTTCCGAGGTGCTGGTCGGGCTGGTGTCGGGCATCGTCGGCCTGGCCTCGCTCGCGGTCTCGCTGATGGTGATGCACCCCGACTGGCGGCCGGCCACCGCCGTGACCCTGGCCGGGGCAGGAGCAGTGCTCCTGGCCGTGACGCTGCTCCCGTCGACGCCCTCGGTGCGTCGCGGCCGCTTCGGTGACGTAGTAGAAAGCGTCGGCCTGCTCGCCCTGCTCCCGCTGCTGGTGCTGGCGACCGGTCTCTTCGACGCCATCACGAGCTGACATGGCCACCAAGAAGGACCTCGTCGAGGCCTACTCCTTCAGCCGGCGCCGGCTGGTCACGGCCTTCATCTCCGGAGCGCCCGGCGGCCGCGAGGTGGAGCCGAGCCGACCGGGCCGGACCATCGTCGGCGGCCTGGCGCTGGCCGTGTTGCTGATCGCGGGTGCCGCGGTCACTGGCGTGTTCACGCCGCGGGTCGACGGGGACTGGAAGGAGGAAGGCCTGGTCACCTCCAAGGAGAAGGCCACCGACTACCTCATCGTCGACACCCCGGAGGGCGAGGACCCGGTGCTACGGCCGCTGATCAACACCACGTCGGCCCAGCTGCTGTTCGGCGCCGACGTCGAGGCCACGCAGGTGCCCGAGAAGGAGCTGAAGACGCTCGAGGTAGGTGCACCCATCGGCATCCTCAACGCACCGGGCTCGCCACCGGACGCCGAGGACCTGATCAACACGGGCTGGACAGCGTGCACGGCGGCGCGGCGGGGAATCAAGGTCCACATCTCCGAGACCGAGGCGACGGAGCCGGCGGCCGGCACCGGGTTCCTGGTCAAGAGCGAGGGCAGCTTCTACGTCATCGGCGAGGGTGAGCCGGAGGGCGTCGCCGACCCGCGCGCCTATCGCTACCCCGTGCAGGTGTCGGGCCAGAACCGGCTGTCCGACACGACGCTCAGCGACCTGAGCGGCTCGATCTCGAGCGAGGCCGCGGAGGTGCCGGCCGACTGGGTGCGGCTCTTCCCGCCGGGTGGTGCGTTGGACGTCGACAGCCTCGGACTGGGCGGCCCGATCGGAGAGCCGGTCGGCTACGCCGGATCTGGCGGCATCCCCGACAACGCCAAGATCGGCGACTTCTACGTGCTCGGGGAGACGACGTACGCGATCGGCGCGAGCGCGCCCACCGAGCTCACCGACTTTGCAGCGGTCCTGCTCCGGGCGTCGGTCGGTACCGACAGAGAACTGACGCCGACCGGCGACGTGCAGCTGGACCTCGGCCAAGGCCACTTCAGCGAGGCGCACTGGCCGCTCGCGCCGCTGGCGCCTCCTGTCGGCGAGCTGTGCGCCGAGCTGATTCCGGCTGAGGAGTCGCCGGGTGTCCGCCTGGTGCAGCGACCCGACGAGGACGCGTCAGCGGATGCCGCCGAGGTCGCGGCCGACGACATCGAGATCTCCGTCGACTCCGGCGCCGGTGCCTACGTGCGGTCCGGGCAGTGGGACAACGACCGCGGCGACGGCGAGGCGTTCCTGATCGACAGCCGGGGCAAGAGCTACCTCCTCCAGGGACCGGACGTGCCGGACCTGCTCGGCTATGCCGACATCGACGTCCTGGTCGCCCCTGATGACTGGGTGACCCTGTTCGACGACGGCGTCACCCTTTCCGTCGATGCAGCGCGGTGCCCGCCCGCGGGGGAGGACCAGGAACCGTGCGAGTGACCGCCGCAGCCCTGGCCGCGGTCGCCGTGGCGGGGCTCGGCGCGGTCGGTCCCGCTCCGGCGTACGCCGATGGCGACACGTGCGACTCCATCACGGCGCCGGACACCCTGGTCGACCAGCGTCCCGACCCGAGCGGCCCGGTCGCGGACCTGAAGATCGAGGACGCGCAGAAGCAGTTGGCCGAGTCGGGACACGACCCCGGGGCAGGCGCCGTCGTGGCCGTGCTCGACAGCGGCATCTCCGACCGGATCGGCGTCCGGATGGCGGGGTCGACGCCTGCGCGGGAGCTCAAGGACTGGCACGGTACGGCCATGGCCGGCGTCATCGCCGGCCCTGACGACGACGGCCGGGTGATCGGGTTCGCGCCGGGTGCGGAGCTGGTCGACGTCCGGGTCTACGACTCGCTCCAGCCGGACGACGCCGAGGTCGGCCTCTCGCCGGACGGTGTTGCGGCCGGCCTGCAGTGGCTCGTCATCAACGACGCGTCGCTGCACACCGATATCGCCGTGGTCCCGATGCCGGTGTCGCGCACCGACGAGATGGAGGCCGCGATCAAGCGGCTGGAAAAGCTGGACGTGATCGTGGTGGCGGCCTCGGGCGACCGGCCGACGCAGGACGGCGACCCGCTCTACGCCGAGTACGGCGGCATCGACGACTCGGACGAACCGGACGCTGGCCAGGACGCAGTCAACGACGCCTGGCCCGCGGGCTCCGACAACGGCAACGTCGTTGCGGTCGCGGCGGCGGCGCCCGACGGAGCGAGCTCGGCCGACATCGTTCTCCGCAACTCGGCGATCGACGTCGCCGCCCCGACCCTCGACCTGGTCGGCTACGGCATGAACGGCGCTCCCTGTGTCGTGCCGACCGCGGGGACCCAGTCGGTGGCGCCCGGCTCGGGGTTCGCAGCGGCCGAGGTCGCCGGGGTGCTGGCGCTGCTCGAGTCGGCGTACGCGGGTGAGACGGCCGAGCAGCTGCTGGCCCGCCTCTACGCCACCGCCACCGGCACGACGTCCATCACCCAGAACAACCTGCTCACCGGCCACGGCATCATCCAGCCCCTCGAGGCGCTGCGCCGGCCGCTGCAGCCAGCGAAGGACGGCGCAACTGTCCACGAGCGAGGTCCGCGACCGCGACAACGTGGCGGTCGACGTACCCGAGTCGGAGCCGGACCTGCTGGCGAGCACCCGCGACAACGCCGTCTGGTGGGGGCTGATCGGCGGCGGCGCGCTGGTGGTCGCGATCGTGCTTCGTCCAGTGCTGTCCCGCCGTCGCCGTTGACACCCGAAGTGCGCCAAATATCGGTCGAAGTGCGCGAAATTGCGGGTCGAGATGTCACATCTGGACCCACCACTTCGCGCACTTCGGCGGGAATTTACGACACTTCGGCGGTGGAGAGCTGGATGAAAGAGCGGCCGGGGGAGTAGGGGTCGGGGTCGAGCTCGATGGCGGAGAGGTGTCGCGCGTGCGGCCGCATCGCTTCGAGTACGTCGTCGAGCACGGTCGCGCTCACCAGCGAGCGGTCGTCGGCGGGCACCTCGACCAGTACCTCCGAACCGCGGATCCGGCAGCGCAGCACCTGGAGTCCGGTGAGGCGCTGGGCGGTGATCTCGCCTTCCTCAACCGCCCGCAGCAACCCGGGGGTGACGGGCGTGCCGGTGTAGAGGCGGCTGGCGAGGCACGGGGCCGCCGGCAGGTCGTGCCAGTCGCGGGCCCGCGACGCCGCGAGAGCGCGGATGTCCGGCTTGCCGAGTCCGGCGTCGACATAGGGATGGCGCACGTGGTGCTCCGCAGCCGCGAGCAGGCCCGGCCGGTACTCGCCGAGGTCGTCGACGTTGGCGCCGCTCATCAGGGTCCAGGTGGCGTCGGGGGCGAGGTCCTCGACGATCCGCTCCAGCTCGTCGTAGAGGTTGGTCTTGCAGAAGAAGCAGCGGTCCACGGGATTGGCGAGGTAGCGGTCGTCGCTGAGCTCGGCGGACTCCACCAGCCGCAGCTGCCAGCCAAGAGCGTCGGCTGTCCGGCGTACGCGCTCGGTCGCGGCCCGCGGAACGGCCGGCGTGACCGAGTGGGCGATGACGGTCGAGCCAGGTGCCGCCTGGTGGGCGACGTCGGCCAGGAGCAGGCTGTCGACGCCACCGCTGCACGCGATGATGCGGCGCGGGTGGGCGGACAGCGAGTCCAGCAGGGCCTGGGGAATGGAGGTCATCGCAGCCGATCGTAGGTGGTCACTAGTGTGGCTGCGATGTCCGATCCAGAGCCCGACCAGCCCACATGGATGCTCGACGCTGCCGACGCGCGCCTCGACGTCGACCGGGCCCGTCGTACCGGTGACCCCGAGGTGGTGTTCGGGCAGGGCAAGACTCCGGAGCAGGTGGTGGAGATCCTGGGCGCGCTGCACGCGGCCCATCCAGATCGCGCGGTCCTTGCCACCCGGCTCGACGAGGCCGCGATCGCCGCGGTAACCCGCGCCCACGACGGTGCGGTCATCGACCCGGTGGCGCGGACGGCGACGCTGGGGCCAATGCCGACGCCGGTCGGCGACGTCCTGGTGGTCACGGCCGGCACCAGCGACCTGCCCGTCGCTCTCGAGTGCCTGGTGACGATCGCAACCCACGGCTCGGCCGGTTCACTCGTGACCGACGTCGGCGTGGCCGGCCTGCACCGCGTGCTCGCGGTCCGCAGCCAGCTGGCCGCTGCTGACTGCGTGGTCGTGGTCGCGGGCATGGAGGGAGCCCTGGCGAGCGTGGTGGGCGGGCTGGTCGGCGTACCGGTCGTGGCGGTGCCGACCTCGGTCGGCTACGGCTCGTCGTTCGAAGGCCTGGCGGCGCTGCTGGCGATGCTCAACTCCTGCGCGCCGGGCGTGACGGTGGTCAACATCGACAACGGGTACGGCGCCGGGGTGGCTGCCGCCCGGATCGCCCGACGGCGGCCGACGTGATCGGCTGGGTCGACGCGGGCGCGGGCGCCGCGGGCGACATGCTCCTCGGGGCCCTGGTCGGCGCCGGTGTTCCGGTCGAGGTGGTGCAGGCAGCCGTCGACGCGGTGAGTCCCGAGCCGGTCGAGCTCTCGGCCGAGCAGGTCCGGCGAGGCGGGCTGGTGGCGACCAAGTGCGACGTGCGGGTCTCGGAGTCGACGACGCATCGCACCTGGGCCGACATCCGTGGCCTGCTGGAGGCTGCTCCTCTCGAGCCCGCGGTTGCCGAACGTGCCGTCAGCGTCTTCGAGCGGCTCGCCGTGGCCGAGGCCGCCGTGCACGGAACCACCCCCGACGAGGTGCACTTCCACGAGGTCGGGGCCCTGGACGCGATCGCCGATGTGGTCGGGGTGTGCGCCGGACTCGTGCACCTGGGTCTCGACCGGCTGGTGGTCTCGCCGGTGGCCGTCGGGTCGGGCCGAGTGCAGGCCGCGCACGGGTCGATGCCCGTGCCGGTGCCGGCGGTGACCGAGCTGCTCCGCGGCGTGCCCAGCCTCGCCGGGCCGGCCGCGATGGAGTCGTGTACGCCGACCGGTGCCGCCCTCCTCGTCACCCACGCCTCCGAGTGGGGCGCCCAGCCCGCCATGTCCGTCTCGCAGGTGGGCCTCGGCGCCGGCTCGCGGGACCCCGAGACGCACGCCAACGTGGTCCGGCTGCTGGTGGGCGAGCCGGTCGCGGGTTCCGGCGCCGATGAGCCCTGGCTGCTCGAGACCAACCTCGACGACCTCGACCCGCGGCTGCTGCCGGTCGTGGTCGAGTCGCTCCTCGGGCTCGGCGCTCTCGATGCCTGGCTGACGCCGATCGTGATGAAGAAGGGCCGCCCGGCCCACACCCTGTCGATGCTGGTGACCGACGACCTGGTCGACGCCGCCCGCGACCTGGTGTTCGCCGAGACGACGACGCTCGGGATCCGGGAGACGCGGGTGCGACGGGCCGTGTGCGACCGGGACTTCGAGGAGATCGAGATCGGCGGCCACACGATCCGGATCAAGGTCGCGACCTGGCGC
>CAVWCT010000018.1:0-32707 GCA_963753565.1 uncultured Actinomycetota bacterium | reverse complement strand
GAGGCCTCTCGAGGGCCGAAGAGGTCAGGTCTGGTGGATGTAGCCGTCGAGCTGGTCGCGCTCGAACTCCAGCTGGCCGATCTTGTGCTTGACCACGTCGCCGATGCTGATGATGCCGACCAGGGCGCCGTCGGCAACGACCGGGATGTGGCGGAAGCGGCGCTCGGTCATCGTCTGCATGACGTCGTCGAGCTGGTCCTCCGGCGCGCAGATCTCCACGACCTCGGTCATGATCGCCGACACCGTGTTGTTGATGACCGTGCCGTCGGTGTGCAGGTGGCGGACGACGTCGCGCTCGCTGACGATCCCGTCCATCGACGAGCCGTCGCGACTCACGATCAGGGCGCCGATGTTGTGGTCAGCCATGAGCGCTATCAGCTCGCGGATGCCCGCGTCGGGACTGATGGTGACCACGTCCTTGCTGGACTTGGCGTTGAGGATCTCGCCGATGCGCATGAGGCAGACGGTACTCACGTGCCGCCCGGCTGACCAGATCAGTCTTCGTCGTCGTCCACGGGTCGGACGCGGTGGGAGCGCAGGTCGGAGACGGTGCCCTCACCGGTGGCCGGCCAGTCGGGGTCGTTGCTGTCGGGCATGGCGCCCAGGAACGACAGGGCGGCTTCGTGGAGGTGGCCGTTGGAGGCCAGCGCGCTGCCGCCCCACGGGCCGTCGGTGCCGTCGAGCGAGCTGAACCGCCCGCCGGCTTCGCGCACGATGACGTCGAGCGCGGCCATGTCGTAGACCTCGAGCTCGGGCTCCGCGGCGAGGTCGACGGCCCCCTCCACCAGGAGCATGTAGGACCAGAAGTCGCCGTACGCACGGGTGCGCCAGCACCGCCGCATCAGCGACAGGAAGTCGTCGAGGCGGTCGCGCTGATCCCAGCCGCTGAGCGAGGCGTAGGAGAGCGACGCGTCCTCCAGGCGGCGTACGTCGGAGACCTGGCACTGCGTGGCCTTGAGCAAGGATCTCCCGGTCCAGGCACCGTTGCCGTTCGATGCCCACCAGCGGCGCTGCAGGAGCGGCGCGGAGATCACGCCGAGCACGACCTCGTCGTCGACCGCGAGGGCGATCAGCGTGGCCCACACCGGTACCCCGCGGACGAAGTTCTTGGTGCCGTCGATCGGATCCACGATCCACCGCCGCTGGCTGTTGCCGGAGGTGCCCTGCTCCTCACCGGTGATCGCGTCGCGCGAGCGGACCCGGGACAGCGTCCGTCGGATGCCCTCCTCGACCGCCTGGTCGGCGTCGGTCACGGGGCTCAGGTCGGGTTTGCTCATCACGTGCAGGTCCAGCGCCTTGAACCGCGCCGTGGTCAGCGAGTCGGCGTCGTCGGCGAGCACGTGCGCGAGGCGGAGGTCGTCGGTGTAGTCGGTGCTCACGCGCACAGGCTACTTTCAGCAATCTGGTTTATCGTTCACCTATGGAGGTCAACGGGCTCCCTCTTCACGCGTTCGTCACTCACACCGCGGTCGTCTTCGGCCCGCTGTCCGCCCTCGCCGGCATCGTGTACGCCGCCGTCCCACGCTGGCGCGACAAGCTGCGCTGGCCGCTGGTCGTCGTGGTGGCCATCGCTTTCCTGTCGATCTGGGTTGCCTACATCTCGGGTGAGGACGTCGAGGAGGCGAACGGGCCCTATACGGGCGAGTTCGGAGAACTCTTCAAGAAGCACGAGGACCGGGCGCAGATCCTGCGGTGGGTGGTCTCCGGGTTCGCCCTCGTGTCCTTCGCCGCGGCGTGGTGGCACACCCGCACCGGCCCGATGCGGGCGGTGCTGTTGGGGCTTACGGCCGTCGGCGCGGTCGCGACCGGCGTCTACGTCGCGCTGACCGGCGACGCCGGCGCCCATCTGGCCTGGTACGGCGTCAAGAGCTAGTACACCGAGGCGCTGCGCGCGGCGAGGAGCCGGCGGAACGACGCCACCCGATCGGGGTCGAGGGTGCCCGACGCCACCGCCTCGTCGAGCCCGCACTCCGGCTCCTCGTCGCCGTGCGTGCATCCGCGCGGGCACGCGGCAGTCATCTCGTCGAGGTCGGGGAACGCCGTGATCAGCTGCTCCGGCTGCACATGAGCCAGGCCGAACGAGCGGATGCCAGGAGTGTCGATGATCCAGCCCTCGTCGCCCGGCAGGGCGAGCATGTAGGCCGACGTCGAGGTGTGGCGGCCTCGCCCGGTCACGGCGTTGACGACACCGACGTCGCGACGCGCCTCCGGCACCAGGGCGTTGACCAACGTGGACTTCCCGACCCCGCTGGAGCCGATCAGCACGCTGGTCTTGCCACGCAGCGCGGCTCTGACGGCCGACAGGTCGCCGCCTCGTTCGGTCACGACCCACGGCACGCCCAGTGAGCGGTAGGTCGACAACAGTGTTTCGGGGTCCGCGAGGTCGGCCTTGGTCAAGCACAAAAGGGGTTGCATCCCGGAGTCGAAGGCGGCCACCAGCGCGCGGTCGATCAGCCGCGGCTGCGGCTCCGGGTCGGCGAGCGCGGTGACGATCACCAGCTGCGCGGCGTTGGCCACGATGATCCGCTCGACGGGGTCGTCGTCGTCAGCGGTACGCCGCAACGTGGTCGTCCGCTCCTGCACCTCCACGATCCGCGCCAGGGACCCGTCGGCGCCGGAGACGTCGCCCACCACCCGCACCCGGTCGCCCACCACGACGCCCTTGCGTCCGAGCGGGCGGGCCTTCACGGCGAGCACCACGGCCCCGTCGACGAGCAGCGTGAGGCGGCCGCGGTCGACGGTCACCACGACGCCGTCGACGGCATCGTCGTAGGTCGGCCGCTCCTTGGTGCGCGGGCGAGTACGCCGACGCGGACGGTCGTAGTGCTCGACGTCCTGGTCGGAGTAGCGCCCGCTCATGACGTCATCAGCCGAGCAGCCCGGCCCAGAAAGCTGCGAAGTCCGGGAAGGTCTTGCCCGTAGTGGCGATGTTCTCGACCTGGACGCCGTCGACGGCGGCACCGACGATCACCGCGGCGTGCGCCATCCGATGGTCGGCGTAGGTGTGAAAGATGCCGCCGGTCAGGGTCGCGGGCCGGATCTCGAGACCATCCGGATGCTCGACAATGTCCGCGCCGAGCCCGCCGAGCTCCTTGGCCAGTGCGGCCAAGCGGTCCGTCTCGTGGCCACGGATGTGGGCGACGCCGCGCAGGTGGGACGGGCTCGCGGCCAGCGCGCAGAGGGCGGCCACGGCGGGGGTCAGCTCGCCGACATCGTGCAGGTCGACGTCGACACCCTCGAGGACCGTCGGGCCGCTGACCCGGAGCCCCTCGTCGACCCACGAGACCGTGCAGCCCATCCGGGCCAGGATGTCGCGCAGCGCATCCCCGGCCTGGGTCGTGGACCGAGGCCAGTCGCGCACGGTCACCGATCCTCCCGAGAGGGCGGCCAGGGCCAGCAACGGCGCAGCGTTGGACAGGTCGGGCTCGATCGTCAGGTCCAACCCCTTGATGGTGCCGGGAAGGACGCGCCATCGGTTGGCGTCGGTGTCGTCGACCTTCACTCCGTGCTGGCGCAGCATCGCGACGGTCATGTCGATGTGGGGCAGGGACGGCACCGGCTTGCCGTCGTGGCGGACGTCGACGCCGTGCTCGAAGCGGGCGCCCGCGAGAAGCAGCGCCGAGATGAACTGCGACGAGGCCGAGGCGTCGACGACCACCAAGCCGCCGGGCACGGAACCCCTGCCGCGGACCGCGAACGGTAGGGCTCCTGTGCCGCCGTCGTCGATCTCGACCCCCAGGCCGCGCAGGGCGGTCAGCACCTCGCCCACAGGACGCTTGCGCATGTGGGGGTCGCCGTCGAAGGACACGACACCGGTCGACAGGCCCGCAACGGGAGGCACGAAGCGCATCACGGTGCCGGCCAGGCCGCAGTCGACCTCGGCGTCGCCCACGAAGGCCCCGGGCTGCACCGCCCAGTCGTCGCCACTGGTGTCCACGATCGAGCCGAGCGCAGTCAGCGCAGAGGCCATCAGGTGGGTATCGCGCGACCGCAGCGCGCGGCGTACGACGCTGGGGCCCTCGGCGATGGAGGCCAGCACGAGCGCCCGGTTGGTCAGCGACTTGCTGCCGGGAAGGGAGACCACCGCGTCGACGGGATGCGACGCGCGAGGTGCGGGCCACAGGTCTGGGGCGGGAGTCATTTGGCCCGATCTTAGGTGAGTTGGGCCTTGGCGAGCTTGGCCTCCCGCCGGGCAGCCGCGGCGAAGTGCCGGGTCTCGCGGCGAGCGTCCTTGGCCACGCGCCGGGCCCGCCAGGCGACCCCCGGCTTCCCGTCGGTGTCGCCGGCGGTGATGATCAGCCCGCCCAGCAGGCTGACGTTCTTGAAGAAGTGGAGGCGTTGCTGCATCCGTGTCGCCGGGTCGTCGAGCTCCCAGAAACGGTGACCGGCCAGCGTGGTCGGGACCAGGCTCGCGCCCAGCACCGCGGCCGAGATGCGCGGGGCCCGCCCGGTGGCCAGGCTCAGACCCGCGGCGAGCTGCGTGGCCGCGTTGACCCGGACCAGCAGCGCAGGGTCGGAGGGGATGGGCACCTGCGGGACGGCCCGCTGCGCCAGCGGGATGAGCTTGTCGATCACTGGCGCAGCCCTCGCCGCCAGCGCGGGCGCATTGCGCAGGGCGTTGACGCCAGCAACGAGGAAGATCGACGACAGCATGGGGCGGGCGACGAGTCTGCTGAGGGACATGCCTCATTCCTACCCGATCGGCAGAGATGCACGCCTACCGACCGCCCGGTGACGACCTAGGAACGAACCGTCACCGAGGTCGAGTTGTTGCTCGTGTTGACCTCGCTGGCGCCGTCAGACGTGACCGTGAACGTGAGTGTGTTCGAGCGGCCGAGGATCGCAGACGCGCTGAAGTGGTAGGTGGCGGGAGTGGTGGTGACCGTGCAGGTGGCCCCACCTCCCAAAGTTGGGGAGCACCGACTGTCGCTGGTCCGCGCGTTTCCACCGGTAGACCGCATGGTCAGCGTCGCTGACTCACCGGGGAGAAGGCCGGTGACGCGTACGTCGATGCCCCACACCAAGCCCGCGAGATTTTGGCTGGACGCGGTGACAGCCAGGTCCATCGGCGGTGCCGGCGGCTGGGTCGGCTGCTGGCTCGGGGTCTGACTCGGTGGATGCGTCGGCTGGTGGGTCGGCTGGTGGGTCGGCTGGTGGGTCGGCGCCTGCGTTGGCGGGCGCGTGGGCTGTTGCGATGGCTCGGAAGGATCGGTGCCCGGTCGGCCGGGATCCGGAGCGATCGGCACGTCAGACGGCGACTCGGACACGCCGTCGGAGGGGTCGTCCGAGGCCGACGCCGTGGACGAGGGATCGTCTGAAGGTTCCGTGGCAACCTTGCTCTCCGCGGGACGACCGATTCCGGAGGCGTCGCCGGCCGCCGACTCGGACTCCGGAGGTGCAGAGGACTCGTCGTCGAGCACCACACCGAGCGGAGCCTCGGCACTTGCCTCCATCGGGCCGTCGGCGGCCTGGCCGACGATGAAGACGCCCCCGGCAACGATGGCGACAGCGGCGACCCCGGCGACAGCAGTCGCGGCGGCCCGGTTGCGCACCAAGTCCCTCGCCCGCGCGACCCCGTCGCCCACGCGACCGGTGGCACCGGCCGCGCCGTCGCGGACCCGGTCGAGTCCGCGACCGAAGACGCCGGTCACACCGGCGACGGCCACTCCGGCACCTGCACGAGCGCGGATCGACCGCGCCGGCCGGATCACAGCCTCCGACGCGGGCGTAGCAAGATAGCCGGCCGCCGAGCTGGCGAGCACGAGTGAGGCCAGGATGCCGCGCAGGTCCTTGGAGCCTTCGTTGAGCCCGGCGGCGATCGCGGCACAGCGCTCACAGGTTTCGAGGTGTTGCTCGACCCGGGCCGCGTCGCGGTCGAAGGACACCTTGCGCACGTAGGCGCCAAGGTTGTGCCGGGTCCACTCACACTCCTTGTTGTCGACCACGTCGTGCCTGGTCAGCAACGCGATGTTCATGCCCTCGCGAGCGCGGGCGACGAGGGCGGGCATCGACGTCGGTGGCTCGCCCAGCAGCGCGGCTACGGCCTCGGGCTTCTGGCGCTCCACTTCGGTGTGCCACAGGACCAGGCGCCAGGCCTCGGGGAGCGCGGTGAACGCGCGCGCGGCCGCCGCGTCATCGGGCGTCGCGGGGACGTCACGAGCGTGGTCGACGTGGAGCCGGCGTACGGCGGTGAGCAAGTAGGGCCGGAACGCGAGGTCGGGGCCGTCGCCGTGCTGCAGCACGAGGCGGACCTTCGCGAAGGCCTCGGCCACCAGCTTGTCGACCTCGTCGGCCGACACCAGCTGGCGCGCGAGGCGGCGGGCCGCGTCAATGTGGCGCGCGGTCAGCGCGGCGTACGCGTCTGCGTCGCCGGCACGTGCCGACGAGACGAGTTCTGCGTCTCCGAGCGCCCCCGAGCCCGAGGGGAAGATGTTTTTCACGCCGGTTCAACGCCCCAGAGCGTGCATCGTGACGCTTTTGGCAAAATTTTGCCTCTCTCTCCGCCTGCAGAACGACTACTAAGGTTAACCGCATGTGTGGCCGCTACGCCTCCAGCCGCAAGCCGGAGGACCTCGTCGAGGAGTTCGAGGTCGTCGAGAGCCGGGTCGATACGCCGCTGGCTCCCGACTACAACGTGGCTCCCACCAAAGAGGTCTACGCCGTGGTCGAGCGGCCGCCGTCCGACAACACCCTTCGAGACGGCTCGTCCCTCGCCTCCTCAGGGACCGAAAAAACCAGAGCGCCAGTGCGTCAGCTCCGCACCCTGACCTGGGGCCTCATCCCCTCGTGGGCGAAGGACCCCAAGATCGGGAGCCGGATGATCAACGCGCGGATGGAGACGGTGGCCGAGAAGCCGGCCTACCGACGTGCGTTCGCAGCCCGCCGCTGCCTGCTGCCGGCCGACGGCTACTTCGAGTGGTATCCCACCGAGGAGCAGACGTTGGCGGGCAAGCCGCGCAAGCAGCCCTTCTTCATCCGACCGAAGGATCACGGGACTCTCGCGATGGCCGGGCTCTACGAGATCTGGCGTGACCCGGAGCGCGAGGAGGACGACCCGCACCGCTTCCGATGGACGTGCACGGTGCTCACGACCGAGGCGGAGGACGCCGTTGGCCACATCCATGACCGGATGCCGCTGATGGTCGAGCCGGAGCGCTGGGCTGCCTGGCTGGACCCGGGCACCGCGAAGGACTCGCTGCTCGGCCTGCTCGTGCCGGCCGCGCCCGGCAATCTCGAGGCCTACCCCGTCTCCACGCTGGTCGGCAACGTGCGCAACAACGGCCCCGAGCTGCTCGAGCCGCTACCGCTGGAGCCCGACGGGCCGGCTGGCGGATGAGCACCGAGCTCCGGGTCGACACCCCGCACGGTGAGGGTCGTCTCGTGACGGACCGCTCGCGCTCCCCGATCGCCACGCTGCTCCTCAACCACGGCGCGGGCAACGGCATCGAGGCGCGCGATCTCGCGGCCCTGGCGAACCATCTGCCGCGCAACGGCATCAGCGTGGTGCGCTTCGAGCAGCCCTGGCGGGTGGCCGGACGCAAGGTGGCCACGCCACCGGCCAGCCTGGACGCCGCGCTGGTGGCGGCGTACGACAAGCTCCGGATCCGGACGCCACTCGTGCTCGGGGGACGCTCGGCCGGCGCCCGGTCGGCGGCGCGCTGCGCCAAGGACCTCGGGGCGGTGGGCTGCCTGGCGCTGGCCTTCCCGCTCCACCCACCCGGCAAGCCCGAGAAGTCTCGGCTCCACGAGCTGAGTGGCGCCCGGGTGCCGACCCTGGTCATCCAGGGTTCCAACGACACGATGGGCCGCCCGGAGGCCTTCCCGAACGAGCTCGACCTGTGTGTCGTGCCCGGGGCCGACCACGGGTTCAGGGTGCCGAAGCGGGGGGCGATCACGCAGGAGGAGGCGATGGAGATCGTCGTCGAGTCGACCCTCGAGTGGATCGTGCGAGAGATCGTGGGGGAATGAGCCACCCGGCCGCGGCGTTCTCCCACAGTGATGGCACTGCTGGAGCGTCCCGCGGCCGACGTAGGCTGGGACGCGATGACTGACTCTCCCGTGACTGACTCTCCCGACATCGACGTGGCGACCGAGACCGATGCCGAGCGCACCGCTCGGTTCGAGCGCGACGCACTGCCGTTCCTCGACCAGCTCTACTCCGCGGCCATGCGGATGACCCGCAACCCGGCCGACGCCGAGGACCTGGTGCAGGAGACCTTTGCCAAGGCCTACTCGGCCTTCCACCAGTACCGCCCGGGCACGAACCTGAAGGCCTGGCTCTACCGGATCCTGACCAACACGTTCATCAACACGTATCGCAAGAAGCAGCGTCAGCCGCAGCAGTCGATGTCAGAGGACGTCGAGGACTGGCAGCTCGCTCGCGCCGAGTCGCACAGCTCGACCGGACTGAAGTCCGCCGAGATGGAGGCGCTCGAGCACCTGCCGGACTCGCAGGTCAAGGACGCCCTCCAGCGACTCCCGGAGGAGTTCCGGCTGGCGGTCTACCTCGCCGACGTGGAAGGCTTCGCCTACAAGGAGATCGCCGAGATCATGGAGACCCCGATCGGGACCGTGATGTCCCGCCTGCACCGTGGCCGCCGACAGCTGCGCGACATGCTGTCCGACTACGTGCGCGCCAACGACCTGCTGCCCGCGGGCACCGTCTCCGGCGAGGGAGAGAAGTCATGACGCACGCGCACGGCGGCGAGGTCTCGGCCTCCGAGTGTGCCGACTACCTCGAGCGGATCGTCTACTTCATCGACAACGAGCTCGACGAGGCCGACTGCAGCGAGGTGCAGAAGCACCTCGACACGTGCAATCCCTGCCTGGAGAAGTACGACCTGCAGCGGACCGTGAAGTCGGTCGTGGCCAGGTCGTGCTCCGAGGAGGCACCCGAAGAGCTGCGCCAGCGGGTGATGCTGCGGATCCGCGAGGTCTCCGTGGAGATCCGCAAGGGCTGATCTCGTCACACATGCAACGAGCCCCCGGCCGGATTCGGCTGGGGGCTCTCTGCATGCTTCGTCCGACAGGCTGAGGAGAACTCAGCTGTTGGGGCGCTTGCCGTGGTTCGCAGCCTTCTTACGACGCGACTTCCGCTTGCGGCCGGTCTTGCCCATGGTGGTCCTCCTGGATCGAGATCGGCCCATCCTCCCAGGTGAGGCCGTTCGGGCCAATTTGGGGTCGGCGTCAGAGGCGGGACAGGAACTTCTCTGCCTCGACGACCACCCGGGTGATCTCGCCCGAGCCGATCACCTTGCCGTTGCCGCCGAGGTGGCGCGCGCCGACGGTGAAGCGGTGCAGCCGGCCGTCGACGTACGCCGCCGAAGCGGTGACCTCGACCTGCTGGCCGACCGGGCTCGCCCCGAGGTGCTCGAGCGAGACCCGGGTGCCGACGCTGGTCGAGCCGGGCTCGAGCGTCGGGTCTATCGCGGCGCACGTGGCCGCCTCGCACCAGGCGAGCAGCCGCGGGGTGCCGAGCACCGGCAGGCTGCCTGAGCCGACAGCCTCGGCAGTGTCAGCATCGGTCACGGTGAAGGTCAGGGTGGCATCCATCAGAGCTCCAGGTGATACGCGATGAGCTGGACGCCCGGTGCGGGCGACCAGTCCCGCTCGGAGTCACGGTGGAACCCGAGCCGGTCGTAGATGCGATGGGCGCCGGCCATGGACTCCAGGCTGGACAGCGCGATGCCACTCGCGCCCTCGGACCGGAAGCGCTCGACGACCATCTCGGCCAGCGCCATCCCCACGCCCTTGCACTGGGCCTCGGGTGCGACAGCGAGCATCCGGAACTCGCCCTCGCCGTCGCGGCTGATCTCGCGCCACGGTGACCCGGCCGGGCAGAGGGTCACGTTGCCGAGGATCGGTTGGCCGTCGTCGGGTACGGCGACCCACACCTCAGCCTCACGGTCCCGCCCCTCGACGTTGGCCAGCTGATCCAGGTAGTGATCCTCGGCGTCGGTCAGAAAGGGCTCGTACGCAGCGACGGTGACCGCACCCACGTCGGCGTACTCCTCCTGCCGAACGCGTCGGACCAGCACCCTCAGATCCCGAAGGTGGCGCGCGGGTAGGCCGCGTCGACGTCCGTGATGATGTTGACGAGGTAGGGGACGCCCGACGCGAACGCCCGGTCGAGCGCCGGGCCGATCTGCTTCGGGTCGGTCACCATCTCGCCGGCACCGCCGAGCGCCTTCACGACCTCGTGGTACGCCGTGCGTGGGGCGAGGTCGGCCGCGACGTCGTAGCCGTAGAGCATCTGCATCGGGCCCTTCTCCAGGCCCCAGGCGGAGTTGTTGCCCATGACCATCACGACGGGGAGCTGGTGCCGGACCAGGGTGTCGACGTCCATCAGCGAGAAGCCGGCGGCGCCGTCTCCGAGCAGCAGCACGACCTGCGCCGAGGGCCGCGCGAGCCGGGCCGCGATCGCCGATCCGAGGCCGGCGCCGAGGCAGCCGTAGGGGCCGGGGTCGAGCCAGCCGCCGGGGCGCTTGGGCTCGACGTACTTTCCGGCAAAGCTGACGAAGTCGCCGCCGTCGCCGATCACGACCGCGTCGTCGGCCAGCCGCGGCACGAGCTCGCCGTAGATGCGGGCGGGGTGGATCGGGTCGGCCTCGGCACCGAGCAGCTCGAGGTCGCGCGCGGTAGCGGTCTTCACCGTGTCCTGCAGCTGACCGACCCAGGTGGACCAGTCGGGCTTCGTGCCGCTCTCGAGCGAGGCCTGCAGGCCGTCGAAGACCGCCGTCAGGTCACCCGAGACCGAGTCGGCCAGCGCGGCGTGGCCGGCGATCTGGCCGGGGGAGTCGGCGATGTGGACGACCTGCGCCGGCGAGGAGCCTTCCGCTTTCCCGCCGAAGACGCCGTAGCCGAGCCGGAAGTCGAGCGGCGTGCCGACCACGACGACCAGGTCGGCCCCACCCAGGGCCTGGCTGCGCGCCTTGGTGGAGAGCAGCGGGTGGCCGCCGGGGATGACGCCACGGCCCATGCCGTTGGTGATCACAGGTACGCCGACGGCCTCGACGAAGCGGAGCGCCGCCTCGTCGGCCCGGTCGGCCCATACGTCGGTGCCGAGGATCAGGACCGGCCGCCTCGCGCCCGCGAGCAGGCGGGCGATCCGGTCGATCGCGTCAGTGTCGGGGTCCGCACCACGCAGCGAGCCGGTCGCGGGCAGCTCGCCCTTCGCGACGTTGAAGAACTCGTCCATCGGCACGTCGACGAAGACCGGGCCGCGATGGGAGGAGCCGGCTGCGGTGAACGCCTCGTGCATGCCACCGAGGACGTCGTCGGCCGTGTGCAGGGTCGAGGCCAGCTTGGAGACCGACGTGACGATCGGCGGCTGGTCGAGCTCCTGCAGCGACCCGCTGCCCCAGCGGTTGGCCGGCGCGCGACCGCCGACGACGACCATCGGCGACCCCGCGAACTGGGCCTGGGCGATCGCACTCACTCCGTTGGTCACGCCCGGGCCCGCCGTGAGCACGGCCAGCCCCGGCACCCGGGTCAGCTTGCCGGTGGCCTCGGCCGCGAACGCTGCGGTCTGCTCGTGGCGTACGTCGAGCAGGCGCATGGGCGGGTCGGCCTTCACGGCGCCGTCGTACATCGGGAAGACGTGGGCTCCCGAGAGCGTGAACATGGTCTCGACGCCGTGCGCCCGCGCGACGGCCACGGCCAGCTCTCCGCTGTGGCCTTCGATGGTCTCTTCGGTCATGCCCGCAGGTTACTGGCAGGTCACGAGAGCGAGCCGGGGTTGCTCATCCGGAGCTCGTCGACCAGCAGCAGCAACAGGTCGGCGCGGACGGTCGGCGGCTGCGGACCGAGTGCGAGCTGGAGGTAGAGGGCGCGCAGGAACGCCTCGGTGTTGCCGCTCACGAGGTAGGGGTCACCGACGGTGGGTCGGCGGCGGGCGGTCTGGCCGAGGCGGAGGACCCAGGGCTCGAGCGTCTCGATCGGGACCCGGTCGCGCCTCAGCAGCGCCATGGCCGCGGACGCGAGTCGGTCCGGCTCGCCGTGGGTGAGCAGCTCGGTCACCGGGAGCGCCAACCGCTCGGCGATGACGTCGAGCAGGACGTTGAGCTCGGCCTTGCCGACATGCGGCGATCGGGCGAGGGTGGCCAGCGCGTCGGCGCCGTGGGCCACCGCATGCGCCCAGCCCTTGCCGGGCACGTAGCCGCGCAGGTCCTGCTCCTCGAGCACCCAGGTGGCAATCCGGTCGCCCCACTCGAGCACCTTGCCGCCGGGCACCAAGGGGCGCTCGGTGTCGCGGGCGATGCACTCGGCGAGGATCAGCGCGGAGAAGCTCCTGCGGAAGACGCTGTCGGTGCCGGACTGGCCGAGACCGCTGCGCAGGCCGGTGGCCATCCCGTCGCCGAGACCGGGGAGCAGGTCGTCGTACTCGCCCCGCCCGATCCACGCGGCGAGCGTGGGATAGGCGAGCTCGTCACGCACCCGCGGATCCGGGTCGCCCAGCATCTGGGTCAGCTCGGCGGTCAGGTCGGCCAGGGGCCGATCGGTTGGCACTGAGTGATCGTCGTCGAGGACTTTCACCCAATATGCCGAGAACATAAAGGCCATCCTGCCAAACTTCCCGGGATCGGGTCAGCCGGGGTGATTCCGACCACGCCCCCTACCCTTGCCGGGTGCCGTCCTTCGCCGATCTGGTGCGCAGCCATACCGACCTCGAGCCCGCGGACGTCGCGTGGCTCCAGCTGCTCCAGGCCGACTGGCAGATCATCGCCGACCTCTCGTTCGCCGACCTCGTGCTGTGGCTTCCCGACCGTCAGGGGAGCGGCTTCTGGGCCGCGGCCCAGATGCGCCCGACCACCGGTCCCACGGCATACGTCGACGACATCGTGGGCACGTTCGTACCGATGGGTCGGCGTCCGATGCTGGACGCGGCGTACTCGCAGGGCAGGCTCGTGCGTGAGGGCGATCCGGAGTGGCGCGACGACGTGCCCGTGCGCGTGGAGACGATTCCGGTGCGGCACTCCGGCCGGGTGATCGCGGTCATCGGGCGCAACACCAACCTCCTGGGGGTGCGGACCCCGAGCCGGCTCGAGCTGTCCTATCTGCAGAGTGCCGCCGACCTGACCCAGATGATCGCGGCCGGGCACTTCCCGGCCCCTGGGCAGCGCAGCGACCACGCCGACACCGCGCGAGTCGGCGACGGCTTCCTGCGGGTCGACGCCGAGGGCCGAGTGGTCTACGCGAGCCCCAACGCGCTCTCGGTCTATCGCCGGCTCGGTGTCTCAGGTGACCTGGCGGGGCTCTCGCTGGCCGACCTCACCCGCGACCTGGTGCCGCCCCGACGGCGGCCCGACGAGGAGACGTTGAGCGCCGTGCTCGGGGCCCGCGCCCATCGTGATGTCGAGATCGGCAACGACCAGGTGACCCTGGTGGTCCGGTCGATCCCGCTCCGGCCCGAGGGTGAGCTGATCGGTGGCCTGATCCTGGTCCGCGACGTGACGGACCTGCGCCGCCGCGACCGTGAGCTGGTCACCAAGGACGCGACGATCCGCGAGATCCACCACCGGGTGAAGAACAACCTGCAGACGGTCGCGGCACTGCTCCGGCTCCAGGCCCGCAGGATCGACTCGGCCTCGGCCAAGTCCGCTCTGGAGGAGGCCGTACGCCGGGTGGGCTCGATCGCGATCGTGCACGAGACGCTGAGCCAGGCGGTCGAGGAGCACGTGCTCTTCGACGAGATCGCGGACCGGCTCGGGGTGATGGTGACCGAGGTGAGCGCGCTGGCCGGAAAGGTCAGCGTGGTCCGCGACGGGAGCTTCGGCGAGCTGCCGTCGGAAACGGCGACGCCACTGGCGATGGTGCTGACCGAGATCCTGCAGAACGCCGTCGAGCACGGTTACCCGGCCGACACCGGCGACGAGGCTGACGTCGACATGGGGGAGGAGGCCGAGGTCTCCGGCGAGATCGTGGTCAGGGTGCGCCGGCTGGTCGGCCGGCTGCACCTCACGATCGACGACGACGGGCGTGGGTTGCCCGACGGCTTCGACCTCGACGAGTCGACGAACCTCGGCCTGTCGATCGTGCGGACTCTCGTGGAGTCCGAGCTGGGCGGACAGCTGGAGCTGACCGCGGCGCCCGGGCGCGGAACCCGCGCCGTCGTCGACGTGCCGTTCGAGTAGTTCCGGTCGGCTACGCCGTTCGGACGCGGGCCCGGGCGTTGCGGCGCTTCAGGGCGCGCCGCTCGTCCTCGCTCAGGCCACCCCACACGCCGTGGTCCTGACCAGCCTCCAGCGCCCACGCGAGGCATTGCTCGCGCACGTCACATCGACGGCACACCTGTTTGGCCTCCTCGATCTGGAGGATGGCCGGACCGGTGTTGCCGATCGGGAAGAACAGTTCCGGGTCCTCGTCGAGGCATGCGGAACGGTGGCGCCAATCCATGGCTGGTGAATCTCTCTTTCTGCTTGTGTGCGGGCCGGAGTGCTCAGGCCTGCGGGCGCGCCTGTACGTGCAAATGTGAACGTTTTCACTAGCGCACCCCCAGGCTGTCAACTATTCCACTCAGGATCAAGGGTTTTGGCCGGTCGGTTGGGTCACACAAGCAACTGCCTAGGCTGCTCCGGTGTCCTCCCGCCCGGATAATCCCGCTCCGTTGACCGTGGCCGCCTCCCTGGTGGCCCTCCAGGGGGCGCTTTTGGTGACGTTCGCGGTGATCGAGCTGGCGAGCGTCTCTTCCGACCGGATCTCGCTCGGCCTGTCGACGGCCGTCTTCTTCGCGGTCTACGGCGGCCTCCTCGTCCTGTGCGCCTGGGCGTTGACCCGCCGGCACGGCTGGGCCCGCGGGCCGGTGCTGCTGACCCAGCTGATCCAGCTCGGCATCGCCTGGAACCTGCGGGACATGGTGCTCGTGGCCGTGGTGCTCCTCGTCGCGGCCCTGGTCGTGCTCGCCGGCATGCTTCATCCCGCGACCATCAGGGCGCTGGCCGACGACCCGAACGCGCCCTGAGCGTGCCGTCAGTCGGTCTCGAGCGAGGTACGCAGCTGCTCCAAGGTGCGCGTGAGCAGTCGGGAGACGTGCATCTGGGAGACGCCGATCTCCTCGGCGATCTGTGACTGCGTCATGTTCTTGAAGAACCTCAGCAGCAGGATCTTCTTCTCGCGGGGGTCCAGCCGGTCGAGCAGCGGCTTGATCGACTCTCGGATCTCGACGTGCTCGAGGCCCTCGTCGTCGACACCGAGTGCGTTGAGGATGCCACCGCTGTCCTCCGCGTCGTCCGAGGCGTCGAGCGAGAGCGTGGAGTAGGCGTTGCTGGACTCGATGCCCTCGACGATCTCCTCGACGCTGCACCCGATCGCCTCGGCCAGCTCCCGCGGCGTCGGCGACCGGCCGAGCGACTGCGTCACCTCGGCGCTGGCTGCCCCGATCTGCATCCGCAGCTCCTGCAGCCGGCGCGGCACCCGGATCGCCCAGCCCTTGTCGCGGAAGTAGCGCTTGATCTCGCCGATGATCGTCGGCGTCGCGTACGTCGAGAACTCGACGCCGCGGTCGGAGTCGAATCGGTCGACGGACTTGATCAGCCCGATGGTGCCGACCTGCACCAGGTCCTCGAACGGCTCGCCGCGGTTGCGGAACCGCCGGGCGCAGTGCTCCACGAGCGGCAGGTGCAGGTGAACGAGCGAGTCGCGCGCGCCGTCACGGACGGCCTGGCCGGCTTCCTCGTCGTGGAACGTCGCGAAGAACGCCGCGCTCCGTTGGCGGGTCAGCTCGACGCCGGTCGGCGTCGTCTCCGAGGCACCCTCGTCGTCCCGAGTCGATGGGGGTTTCATGTCAGAGGCCGGCTCCGGCGGCCGAAGACCTCATGGCGAGACGGACCGTGAACCGCCCGCCGGTCTGGTCGACCTCTGCGCTGGAGGCGAGCGTGCTGAGCACCTGCCAGGCGAAGCTGTCGTAGTCCGGCTCGACCTGGCCCGTGGACGTCACGCTGACGCTGATGGTCAGCTCGTCGGGGGAGAGGTGGAACTGGCAGTCGAGGGGGGATCCGTCCGCGGCCTCCGGCAGCACCATGGCGCTCGCCTCGCCGACCGCGATCCGCAGATCCTCGATGTCGTCGATGGTGAAGTCGAGCCGCGCGGCGAGCCCCGCGGTCGTCGTACGCAGCACCGACACGTAGGCGCCGTCGGCGGGGAGACGCAGCTCGACGTGGGCCCGTCCGCCCTCCTGGCCGCTAGCCGTCTCAGACATGGTGATCGGTCCTTCGCTGTGTGACCTCGGAGTGGCTCCGTCAGCCGTTGACCCTACTGCTCGGCGGGGGAGTGCCGGCCGGCCGCGGGCCTCCTACCCGGACGTCGGCGCAGGCAAACGTTGGCGCACCGCGGGAGCGACCCACCGCTGCAGGTAGGCACGCAGCTCGGGCCCGGACCGCTCGGGATCGCCGGGGTCGAGCACCAACGACTGCAGCGTGCGCAGGAGGTGTTCGACGAGCTCGCGCTGCAGGTCAGCCTCGAGGCCGGCGGCCTCCCAGTCGACGGGAAAACCGACCAGCAGGGAACGCCCCCAGGCGATGGAGCTCGGTGCGGTCAGGCCCGACACGGTGCTGCTGATCCGACCGGGGGCGATCAGGTGGTGGAGCGCGGGATCGGCGTGCAGATTCTCGAACACGTAGGCGACGACCTCGACGACGGCGTCGCCGGCGTCTCCACCGCTCTGCGCCAGGTGCTCGCCCACGTGCTCGACGAGCTGGGAGACGAGCTCGGTCACGGCGTCCATCGCCGCGGCGTTCAGCAGCTCCTCAGTGCTCCGGTAGTAGCGATAGACGGTCTGCCTGGTCACCCCGAGGACCTCGGCGACCTCCGAGGTGCTGGTCGAGCCGGTCTCCGCCAGGCGGGCGCGGGCGGCGGCCAGGATGCGGGCCCGAGCCTCGGCGTCGTCCCGAGGCGGGCGGCCGCTCCATCCGTGTGTCCTCACCTTGACGACCATACACTTTCGTGATTCTGTACACCCGTGACCGCAGCCCCTGTCCCGACCGGATTCGATCTCACGGACCCCGACGTCAATCTGGCGGCCGTGCCGCACGCTGAGTTCCTCGCACTGCGGCAGAGCGCTCCGATCACCTGGGTCGAACAGGAGCCGGCCGCGATGGCGGGCATGGAGGGCACCGGCTACTGGGCGTTGACCAAGCACGCCGACGTGGCCGCGGTGTCGAAGAACAGCAAGGTGTTCTCGAGCCGCGAGAACAGCGCGATCATCCGCTACCCCGAGACCGCCACCCGCGAGTCCGTCGAGCTCACCCGCTTCGTGATCATCAACCAGGACGCGCCGGAGCACACCCAGACCCGGGGGATCATCTCGCGCGGCTTCACGCCGCGTGCGATCAGCGCGCTCGACGACATGATGGAGACCAGGTCGAAGCGGATCGTTGCGGATGCCATCGCCCAGGGCAGTGGCAACTTCGTCGAGCAGGTGGCCGCCGAGCTGCCGCTCGAGACCATCGCCGACCTGCTCGGCGTACCTCCCGAGGACCGCCAGCAGCTGTTCGTCTGGACCAACCAGATGACCACCGACGACCCCGACTCGGGGATTGACCCCCAGGCAGCATCGACGGAGCTGTTGATGTACTCGATGGGCCTGGCCGCCGACCGCAAGGCCAACCCGCGCGACGACATCGTGACCAAGCTCGTGAACGCCGACAAGGACGGTCGCGGGCTGACCGACGACGAGTTCGGGTTCTTCGTGATCGCGCTCGCAGTCGCCGGCAACGAGACGACGCGCAACGCGATCACGCACGGCATGAACGCGTTCTTCGACCACCCCGGCCAGTGGGACCTGTGGAAGCGGGAGCGCCCCGACACGATGGTCGACGAGGTGATCCGCTGGGCCACCCCGGTCACGTCGTTCCAGCGCACGGCTCTGGAGGATGTCGAGCTCAGCGGCGTACAGATCAAGTCCGGCGAGCGCGTCGGGCTGTTCTACGCCAGCGCCAACCACGACGAGGACGTCTTCGAGGACCCGTTCACGTTCGACATCACCCGCTCGCCCAACCCGCACCTGGCGTTCGGTGGGCACGGTGCGCACTACTGCATCGGCGCCAACCTGGCGCGGCTCGAGATCAAGCTGATCTTCGAAGCTCTCGCCGACCAGTGCCCGGACATCGCGCGCGACGGAGACCTGACCCGGATCCGCTCTGGCTGGATCAACGGGATCACCGACCTCCCGGTCCGTTACGCCGGCTGAACTTCGTCGTTGACAGGGCATGGACCGGATCGACGTGCTCATCGCCCATCACAGCCGGGGCACGTTCGCCGCGCCATACCCGACGACGGACGCGGACATCGCGCAGCTCACCGTTGGCTACATCGCGGCGCGCATCGTCTTCTGGCTGACGCTCGGGGGAGTCGTCGGCCTGGTCTACGGCTACGGCTGGCTGGTCCGCTGAGAGGCAGAACGCCGCCCCGGTCCGATGGACAGGGGCGGCGTCGCTTCTAGCTCAAGCCTTCTTCGTCTCCCAGAAAATTTCCGCGATCTCGTCGATCTTGGCGAGCAGCTCGTCGGCCTTGCCGGCGTCGAGCTCACCCTTGGTGCCACCGGCTCCGGCGAGCTTGGTGGCCTCGTTGACGAGGGTGTGCAGCTGGGGGTACTTCTCGAAGTGCGGGGGCTTGAAGTAGTCGGTCCAGAGCACCCACAGGTGGTGCTTGACCAGCTCCGAGCGCTGCTCCTTGATCAGGATGGCGCGGGTGCGGAAGTCGGGGTCGTCGTTGTCGGCGACCTTGGCGATGACCGCCTTGATCGACTCGGCCTCGATGCGGGCCTGGGCGGGGTCGTAGACACCGCAAGGAAGGTCGCAGTGGGCCGAAACCTCGACGGTTGGTGCGAACAGTCGCGCGAACATGCGGGTCCTCTCGGTTCGAATTTTCCTACAGTTGGGACACTACTAGGCGTGGGGTACCCGTCTGACAGGGCGTTCATCGGCTTCGCGGTCGTGCGTGGAGGGTCGATGACGCCCACGCTGCAGACGGGTGACCGACTGCTCGTTTCCTACCGACGATCGCCTCGGGTCGGCGACGTCGTCGTGGCTGAGTTCGGCGACGGGACACTTGCCGTCAAGCGCGTCGCAGAGCGGCGTACGACGGGCTGGTGGCTGCTCAGCGACAACCCCGAGGAGGGTGTCGACTCGCGGCACCGGGGCCCGGTGGCCGACGTGCGGGCCGTCGCGCTGGGCCGGGTCTGGCCCCGACCACGCAGACTGTGATGGGCAAGCGTCAAGCTGAGCCCGTCGTTATGGAAGGATTGCCCACCGTGCCCGCCGCTGACCCCACTCCCCACCCGCGTGCCGGAGAGCCCATCTTCGACCTGCACGTCGGCGGCAAGATGCAGGTGGTCTCCACGGTCGCGCTGACCGGCCGCGACGAGCTGTCCATGGCCTACACGCCAGGCGTGGCCCAGGTGTGCGAGGCGATCGCAGCCGAACCGTCGCTGACCCAGCACTACACATGGGTGCCCAACACCGTCGCCGTGGTCACCGACGGCACCGCGGTGCTCGGACTGGGCGACATCGGCCCCGCGGCAGCCATGCCGGTGATGGAGGGCAAGGCGGTGTTGTTCAAGCAGTTCGGCGGCGTCGATGCCGTGCCGATCTGCCTGGCCACGACCGACACCGACGAGATCATCGAGACCGTGGTGCGGCTGGCCCCGAGCTTCGGGGGCATCAACCTCGAGGACATCTCGGCGCCCCGCTGCTTCGAGATCGAGGCGCGGCTCAAGGAGCTCCTCGACATCCCCGTCTTCCATGACGACCAGCACGGCACCGCCGTGGTCGCCCTGGCGGCGCTGACCAACGCGCTCAAGCTGACCGGCCGCAACCCCGAGTCGACCCGGGTGGTGATCTCCGGCGCCGGCGCGGCCGGTGTCGCCGTCGCCCGGATCCTCCTCGAGGCAGGCATCAAGGACCTCGCGGTCACCGACCGCAAGGGCGTGCTCAACTCCGAGCGCGGCGACCTCACCCCGGTCAAGCGCGCCCTCGCCGTCGACACGGCCGACCACTTCGGTCGCAGCGGCTCATTGGCCGACGTACTGGTCGGGGCCGACGTCTACATCGGCGTCTCCGGCGGCACCGTGCCCGAGGAGCACGTGGCCACGATGGCCGGCGACGCGATCATCTTCGGCCTGGCCAACCCGACCCCCGAGGTGCACCCCGACGTCGCCCACCGGCACGCGCGGGTCGTCGCCACCGGCCGATCGGACTTCCCCAACCAGATCAACAACGTGCTGGCCTTCCCGGGCATCTTCCGAGGTGCCTTCGACGTGCACGCGACGGCGATCACCGAAGGCATGAAGCTGGCCGCCGCGCTGGCCCTCGCCGGGCTGGTCGGCGACGCCCTGAGCGAAGAGATGGTCATCCCCTCGCCCTTCGACCCGAGGGTGGGACCCGCGGTCGCCAGCGCGGTGTCTGACGCTGCCCGGCGCGACGGCGTAGCTCAGCGCTGACCATGGGCGGTCCGGCGCTGACCCTGCTCGAGGGTGTGCGCTGGCATGGCGAGCCGGTGCCCGGTGCCCGCACACACACGCTGCTCGCGGTGCTCACCGCCGCCGCCCCCAGGCCGGTCTCCGCGGGCGAGCTGGTCCGTCGGGTGTGGCTCGACGAGCTGCCGGAGCATCCGGAGAAGGCGCTGCAGGTGCTCGTCTCCCGCACCCGGTCGCGCACCGAGCCGCAGGTCATCGAGCTCAGCGGCGCGGGCTACCGGCTCGGGCTCGGGGACAGCGAGGTCGACGCCCTCGAGCTGAGACGACTGGTGGCCGAGGCCCGGGCGGCCGAGGTGGCGAGCGATCCCGACACCGCGAGAGTCTGCGCGGAAGCGGCTCTCGCGGTGCGGGTCGAGGGCGGTGCGGGTGAGTCCGACGAAGCCGGGTTGGCCGAGCTGGTCGCGTCCGCAATCACCGACCAGGAGGCGGCCCGCACGGTGCTGGCCGACGCGCACCTCTCCCTCGGCAACCACGCCGAGGCCCTTGAAGTGCTCGAGCCACTCGCCGAGCGTCATCCGCGCGACGAGCAGCTCCTCGCCCGGCTGCTGCGGGCCGAGGCGACCTCGCGGGGCGTCCCGGCCGCGCTCACGCGCTATGCGGCGTACGCCGAGGAGACGCGAGACCGCTTGGGCTCCGAGCCGGGCGAGCAGCTGCAGCGGCTCCACGTCGAGCTGCTGGCCCGCGACGCCCCGGTGCGCGAGGGGCTGAAGTACGACGCGGCGCCGATGATCGGCCGCGACTCCGACGGCGCCGCGATCCGGGCGTTGCTCGACCACTCCCGGGTCGTCTCGATCCTCGGGCCCGGGGGCCTCGGCAAGACGCGGATGGCGCACCTCGTCGGCCGGCTCGCCGAGCAGCCCGTCGTCCAGCTGGTGGAGCTGGCCGGCGTCAACTCTCCTGAAGGAGTGCTGCCCGAGATCGCCACGGCTCTGGGTGTGCGTGACTCGGTGACCACCACGCGGCACTCCCGGCCGACCGCAGACCTGCGCAGCCGCGTTGCCCAGCACCTCATCGGCGCGCCGACGCTGCTGATCATCGACAACTGCGAGCACCTGGTCGAGACCGTCGCCGACGTCGTCGCCTTCCTGGCCGCGAGCGTGCCCGAACTCCGGGTGCTGACGACCTCGCGGGCCGCGCTCGGCATCGCCGCCGAGCAGGTCTACCAATTGCCCCAGCTCGGCGAGCGCGATGCCATCGAGCTCTTCCGTCGGCGGGCGGTGGCCGTACGGCCCGGCGTTCGCCTGGATGACGCGGAGGTCGCCCCGCTCGTGGCCCGACTCGACGGGCTGCCCCTGGCGATCGAGCTGGCTGCCGCGAAGGTGCGCGTGATGTCCGTGGCCGATGTGAGCAGGCGGCTCGAGGACCGGTTCGCGCTGCTGCGAGGCGGCGACCGCTCGGCTCCGGACCGGCACCAGACGCTCGAGGCGGTCATCGACTGGAGCTGGCAGCTGCTGGGGGAGAGCCCTCGGGAAGCACTGCGATCGCTGTCGGTGTTTCCCGACGGGTTCTCACTCACCGGTGCGGACGCCGTACTGAGCCGAGATGCGATGGCCGACATCACCCACCTGGCCGAACAGTCGCTGGTGGTCGTCCTAGAGGACGACGAGGTGCGCTACCGCTTCCTCGAGACGGTCCGCGAGTACGGCGCCGCGCGGCTCGACGAGTCCGACGACCGGGCGCGCGTCGAGGACGCGTTGTCCGAATGGGCGGTGGACACCTCCCGCGCGCTGGGAAAGAGGTTGATCAGCCCCGAGCAGGTGCGCGCCGCCCGCGATGCCCGCGAGGAGGCCGGCAACCTCAGCGCCGTTTTGCGCCACGCCATCGAGCTGGGCGATGCGCCGACGGTGGTACCCGTCGTGTCGACCTTGGCCACCTTCTGGACGGTGCAGGGCGAGCACGCCAACGTGTTCGGGCTCGCCGACGCGGTGCTCGACCTGCTGGCCGACTTCGAGCCGACGCCGGAGCAGGCCGAAGAGCTCCGCGGCGTCCTGTCCGACCTGTCGATCGGCACCGCGATCATGAGCGGGAAGGCTCCCGGCCGGCCGATCGACCAGCTGCGCGAGCTCGGTCCGGGCGAACCCGGCAGCCGAAGCAACGCGATCAGCCGGGTGATCCTGGCCATGTTCGACCAGGACGGTCAGGAGCTGACCGCCCTGGAACAACTCGCCGACGACGCTGATCCTGTGGTGGCCCGGACCGCCCTGATGTGGCTGTGCCAGGCGCAGGAGAACTCCGGCGAGGTCGCCCAGGCCATCGTGACCGCCAAGCGCGCCCTGGCTCTGACCGATGACACCACCGGTCCGTGGCTCCCGGCCATGGCGGAGTCCCAGCTCGCCGGGCTGGCCATCCAGTCGGGTGACCCAGCACTTGCGCTCGAGTGCGCGCGGCGAGCCCTGCCCACGATGGAGGCGCTCGGCGCCTTCGAGGACTCCGTGCAGCTGCGCAGCGTCATCGCGCTGGCGGAGCTCGGATCGGGTGACCTGGAGGGCGCGACCCGCTCGATCGAGGAGATCCGGTCCGACGAGCGGGCCCGGGGAAGCCTGTCCTGGACCTTCGGCGCCATCGGCTCCGCCGAGGTCGAGCTGGCTCGTGGCGACGTCGACCGAGGCCTGGCCCTCTACCGGGAAGGCATCGAGACCGCGACCCTCCGGATCATTCCCGGCATGGCGCTGGCCGCGGAGCTGACACCCTGGGTGCTCTTCTCGCAGGCGGCCGCGCTCGTGGCCCATGTGCAGCACGGACGCCGCCACGAGGCACCCGATCTCGCAAGCAGCCTGTCGCAGCGGCTGCCCGAGCTCTTCGGCGCCGCCGCTGAGGCGCAGCTCGACGTGCCGGTGGCAGGGGGAGTCCTGGTCGCGCTCGGGCAGTGGCTGATCTCCGACCCTGACGCACGGGAGATCCCGCCGGACAGGGTCCGGCTCCTGGCCCTGGGTGAACGTTTCGGCTACTACCGAGGGATCCCCAGCCTGTCGTGGGACCGGGCGCAAGCATTGGCGGAGAGCCGCGCGCCCGGCGTACTCGACCAGTTGCAGGCCGAGTACGCCGGGCGGCAGGTCCACGACCTCCGCGAGGAGGCCTTGGGGTTGGTTCAGAGAGCCTTCGTGCGGTAGGCCCGCACCGACAGCGGCGCGAAGATCGCGATCACGGCGACACAGGCAAGGGCCGCCCAGCCGACCTCTGCAGTGAGCTGTCCGTCGTTGGCGAGGTCGCGGACCGCGGTCACGACGTGCGAGACCGGGTTGACCTTCACGAAGGCTTCCAGCCAGCCCGGCAGGGTGTCGGCCGGCACGAACGCGTTGGACATGAACGTCAGCGGGAACATGATCATCATCGACATGGCCTGCACGGCCTGCGCGCTGCGGCCCTTGATGCCGACCCAGGTAAAGATCCAGGCCATCGACCAACCGCAGGCGATCGTGAGCAGCGCGGCGGCCGTGACTCCCAGGACGCCGCCGCCGGGGCGGTAGCCCATGGCGAGGCCGGTCGCGAACGTCAGCACCGTCGCGACCGTGTAGCGGATCACGTCGGCGATCATCGGCCCGGCCAGCGGCGCGATCCGAGCGATAGGCAGCGACTTGAAGCGGTCGAAGACGCCCTTGTCCATGTCCTCCCTCAGCTGGATGCCGGTGGCGATGCAGGCAGTCAGGGTGGTCTGGGCCAGGATCCCGGGGATGATCAGCGGGAGGTAGCTGGCCACGTCGCCGGAGATCGCGCCGCCGAAGATGTAGGCGAACATCGCCGTGAACAGCAACGGCTGGATGAGTACGTCGAAGAACTGCTCCGGGTTGCGGCGCATCTTCTTGGTCGCCCGCCAGGCCATGGACATGGTCTGGCTCACCATGTCGCGGGTACTGACCCGATCGGTGACCTCGTAGGTGTCGGGCAGCGGTGTGGTCATGCTCGTGCTCTCGGTGGTCAAGGTGGTCATCACACGGCCTCCAGCTCGTGGTCGTTGAAGTGATCGGACTCTTGGTCGGGCTCGTGGGTGTCGTGGCCGGTCAGGGCGAGGAAGACCTCGTCGAGACTCGGCTTCGCGACCGACACCGACGCGATGCCGATGCCGTTCTGTCGTAGGGCGATCAGCGCGTCGGCGGCCTCGTCGGGCACCTCGAGCGCGACGTTCATTCCTCCCGCCTCCGGGGTGAGCACTGGCTCCTCGCCGAGCACGCGCTCGACGATCTCGGCAGCCGCGGCCAGCCGGTCGGGGTCGGCGAGCCGTAGCTGCAACGTGGACGCCCCGACCGAGGTCTTGAGCTCGTCGGTGGTGCCCTCCGCGACCTTGCGTCCACGATCGATGACCGCGACCCGGTCGGCGAGCTGGTCGGCCTCGTCGAGGTACTGCGTGGTCAGCAGCACGGTGCTGCCGTCGGCCACGAGCTCGCGGATGGTGGTCCACATCTGGCCGCGGGTGCGCGGGTCCAGGCCGGTGGTGGGCTCGTCGAGGAAGATCAGCGGAGGACGCGTGATGAGGCTGGCCGCGAGGTCCAGCCGGCGGCGCATGCCGCCGGAGAACGTCGCGATCTGCCGGTCGGCCGCCTCCTCGAGACCGAACTGGGCGATCAAGGTGGTGGCCCGTGCCTTCGCTTCGGCCCGGGGGAGGCCCAGCAGCCGGCCGAAGAGCCACAGGTTCTCGTAGGCGGTGAGGTTCTCGTCGACCGACGCGTACTGGCCGGTGACGCCGATCAGCTGACGCACCTGGTGCGGGTCGCGGCGGACGTCGACGCCGAAGATCTCGGCCTCGCCTCCGTCCATCCGCAGCAGGGTCGCCAGCATGCTCAGCATGGTGGTCTTGCCGGCGCCGTTGGGGCCGAGCACGCCGAAGATCTCGCCGCGGCGTACCTCGAGATCGATGCCGTCGACTGCGCGGTTGTCCCCGAACTCCTTGACGAGCCCGGTGGCGCTGACGGCCAGGTCGGTGGGTTCTGTGTGCTTGCTCATGCCGACAACGTTGGGGCCGCCCGGTTTCAGATCGCTTTCACTTGCCCCTTCGGCTGGTTTCACGGGGACGTCGCTGCTTCATCAAGGTATGCAGACGAACCTCCGCTTCCCGCGGGGTATTCGCCATGGGAAGCGACGATTGGGCTGCATACCGTGATGAAGCGTCAGCGCCCCCAGATAACGTGGCCGACATGTTTGCCGTCTACGCCGAGTCCTTCTCCTCCGACGACCCGTTGGCCGGACTGGTGGTGGGGGAGCGGCCCGACCCCGAGGTGCCTGACGGTTGGACGACGGTGACCGTGAAGGCGGCCTCGCTCAACCACCACGACCTGTGGTCGCTGCGCGGTGTCGGATTGAAGGAAGAGGCGCTTCCGATGATCCTCGGCTGCGACGCCGCGGGCCTCGACGAGGACGGCAACGAGGTCGTCGTGCATGCCATCGTCTCGGACCCGACGTGGCGCGGCGACGAGACCTTCGACCCGAAGCGGTCGATCCTGTCCGAGCGCTACCAGGGCACCTTCGCCGACAAGGTCACCGTGCCGAAGGTCAACGTGATCCCGAAGCCCGCCTCGCTGTCGTTCGAGGAGGCGGCCTGTCTTCCGACCGCCTGGCTGACGGCGTACCGGATGCTCTTCACGCAGGGCGGCCTCACGGCAGGCGACACCGTGCTCGTCCAGGGAGCCGGCGGCGGCGTGGCCACCGCGCTGATCACGCTGGCTCGCGCCGGCGGCCTGCGCGTGCTCGCCACCTCGCGCGACGAGGGCAAGCGGGCCAAGGCTCTCGAGCTCGGCGCCCACGACGTCTTCGAGTCGGGGGCGCGGCTGCCGGTCAAGGTCGATGCCGTGATGGAGACCGTCGGCCGCGCGACCTGGTCGCACTCGATCCGGGCCCTGCGACCGGGCGGCAAGATCGTCATCTCCGGCACCACGTCGGGGCCGAACCTCGACGACGCCGAGCTGACCCGGATCTTCTTTCTGCAGCTCAGCGTGATCGGCTCGACCATGGGCTCCAGCACCGAGCTCGCCTCTCTGGTCTCGCTGCTCGATGCCTCGGGTGCCCGGCCGTTGATCGACCGCACCATCCCGATGGCCGACGCCCGCGATGGCTTCGCGGCCATGGCGGAGGGCGACGTCTTCGGCAAGATCTGCTTCACAAATGACTAGTCACCCGATGACCCGCACCCACCTGATCACCGGTGCCGGCTCCGGCATCGGTGCCGCGCTCGCTGATCGACTGCACGAGCGCGGTGATTCCCTGGTGCTGCTGGCCCGCACCGAGGCGCGCGCCACCGAGCTCGCCGACCGCTACCCGGGCGCCCAGACCTTTGCTGCCGACCTCGCCAGCCCCGAGTCGCTCACGGTGCCCCAGCTCGACCGCCTCGACTCGGTGCTGCACGTGGCCGGTGTCGTCGATCTCGCCACGGTCGCCGACCAGCCGGTCGATCAGCTGCGCGAGCAGATCGAGGTCAACCTGGTCGCCCCCGCTGTGCTGACCCGGCTCACGCTCGAGGCTGTACGACGAGCCCGCGGCACCTTTGTCTTCGTCAACTCCTCGGCCGGGCTGGCCGCCAGCCCGGGTTGGTCGGCGTACGCCGCGTCGAAGTACGGGCTGCGCGCTTTCGCCGACTCGTTGCGGGCGGAGGAGGTGGAGCACGGCGTTCGGGTGGCGACGGTGTTCCCCAGCCGGACCGCGACCCCGATGCAGGAGAAGGTGCACGAGCAGGAGGGCCGCACCTACGACCCAGCGCTGTGGATCGACCCGCTGACCGTGGCCGACACGGTGCTCCACGTCCTGGACCTGCCGGCCGGCACCACCATCCCCGAGGTCACGATCCGGCCGATGCAGCCGCGGCCGGGGACCTGAGCCGGGAGCAAGTAAAACGGTTTGGTGGGGAATAGGAGGGTCGCCGAGAATGGTTGCCAGAACTCCGATGAGTTCCCGGCCCAGTGCCGGTCTCACCGTGCATGAGCCTCACCCGCGACTTCGAAGGACCCACCATGACTGCGCCCGCGCCCGCCCCAGCTGAGACCGGGAAGACCCCGGCCGTCATCACCTGGCTGGTCGTGGCGACGTTCACCGTGATCCTCAACGAGACGATCATGATCAACGCGATCCCGCGGCTGGCCGAGGACTTCGACGTCTCCTACAACGCCGCCCAGTGGCTCTCGACGGCGTTCCTGCTCACGATGGCCTCCGTCATCCCGATCACGGGGTGGTTCCTGCAGCGGGTCACCACCCGGGCGGCGTTCGCCACCGCGATGATCACCTTCGCGTTCGGCACCGCGCTCGCCCTGGTCGCGCCGACGTTCTTGGTGCTGCTCCTGGCCCGGATCATCCAGGCCAGCGGAACGGCCGTGATGATGCCGCTGCTGATGACCACGCTGATGACCGTCGTGCCGGTGCACGACCGCGGGCGGGTGATGGGCAACGTGACGCTCGCGATGTCGGTCGCTCCCGCGCTCGGTCCCGCCGTATCCGGTGTGTTGCTGCAGTTCGGCTCGTGGCGCCTGATCTTCGCCGTCGTACTGCCGATCGCCGTGGGCGTGACCCTGGCGGCGATGCGCAAGCTCAAGAACGTCGGTGAGCCCCAGGCGGGCGAGATCGACTGGATCAGTGTTCCGATCGCGGCCTTCGGTTTCGGCGGGCTGGTCTACGGGCTGAGCGAGTTCGCGACCGGCGACCGGCTGGAGCCGATCCTGTTCGTGATCGCCGGCCTGGTCGCGATCGCGATCTTCGCGACCAGGCAGATCCGACTCATGCGGACCGGCGCCCCGCTGCTCGACCTGCGCGTCCTGCGCCACCGCACCTACCGGCTGTCGCTGATCCTCATGTCGGTCGCCTTCATGGCGATGCTCGGCGCGATGATCCTGCTCCCGCTCTACCTGCAGGAGGTCCGCGGGCTCTCCCCGCTCAAGACCGGCCTGCTGGTGATGCCCGGCGGCCTGGCGATGGGCCTGATGGGTCCGCGCGTCGGCGCGCTGTTCGACAGGCTCGGCTCGAGGCCGCTCGTGATCCCCGGCAGCATCGGGATCGTGGTGAGTCTCTTCGCGCTCACCCAGATCGGTGCGCACACGGCGTACGGGCTGATCCTGGGCGTCCACGTGCTGCTGATGATCAGCCTGGCCGCACTGTTCACCCCGGTGTTCACGCTCGGGCTGGGCGACGTACCGATGACGCTGTACTCCCACGGCAGCTCGATGCTGGGCACGATCCAGCAGGTCGCCGGCGCCTTCGGCACCGCCTTGGTGATCACCCTGATGACGAGCCGCACCAACGCTCGCCTCGACGACGGCGCCACACTGCAGGCCGCCACCATCGACGGCATGCAGCTGGCGTTCTTCGTCAGCGCCGTGATTGCGCTGGGGATCATCGTGCTGGCCACGATGCTGCCGAGCCGACCCGCCGCCGACCCGCACGCCGCTCCGGACCTCGACGCCGAGCTGGAGCAGCTGGAGGACGGCCTGGGGGACCCGGTCCCGGGCGCCAGCGCCTGATCACGCTCGAGTCGGCGCAAAGTCGGGCCTGAGATCGCTCGAGTCGGCGCTACGTCCCGGACGTAGCGCCGACTCGGCTATCTGCGGCTCCAGTTGAGGGCGCCGACGAGCACCATCCGAAGCTGCGTCCGGGCGGTGTCCGTGATCTGGTCCTCGGCTCCGGCGCCGGCCACGATCAGAGCCTCGGCCGTCGCCACCATCGCGGTAACGATCAGGTTGGAGAGGATCCGCAGGTCATCCGCCGACCATGGGTCGGTGCCCGGTAGGCGGTCTAGGTCGGTGGCGAGCTCACGCTCGAACAGCTCGACCTGGTGCCGGATCTCGACTCGGACCCCTGGCGGCCCGGCGGCGCGCTCGCGCACGATGAACGCGAAGTGCTGCCGCTCGGCCAGCACGTGCTCGCTGAGCACCTCGACCGAGCGGTCCACGATGTCCTTGAAGTCGGGATCGCCGCGGCGGACGTCGCGCAGCATCGCGCGCAGCGAGAGGAAGGACTCGTCGACCAGTGCCAGTCCGAGTGCCTCGATGGAGTCGAAGTGGCGGTAGAAGGCCGTCGGCACGATGCCGACCTCCTTGGCGACCTGGCGCAACGACAGAGCGACCAGGCTGCTCTCCTCACAGAGCCGTAGGGCGGCGTCGAGGATGGCCCGACGGGTGCGCTCCTTGCGCTCGCCGCGCGTCTCCGTCATGAGTGGAGTCTAGTTGGTGCACATGTGTTCACCAGCACACCGCCGAACGCTTGACCCTGACACCCGGCCTCGCCATAGTTTCAGTGTACAAACGTACACTCAAACTTCGGAAGGAGCGCCGCATGAGCCTCACCGCACCGCTGGCAGGACTCGGCCAGAGCATCCTCCGGTCGCGCACCCTCGCCGCACTCACCTCGCCCCACGGCGTCGACCGCTACCTCGAGCAGGTCAACCCCATGTGGGCGGCCCACGAGGTCCGCGCCCGCGTCGTCGACGTACGCCGCGAGACCACCGGCACCGGCACGGCGCCGGTCGCCACGCTGACCCTCCAGACGACCGCCAGCTGGCGCGGTCACCGCGCCGGCCAGTACGTCCAGGTCGGTGTCGACCTGCCCGGCTCGGCGAAGCGACTGACCCGCTGCTTCTCGATCTCGTCCGCCGCATCGGCGCCGGGGGAGCGGATCACCCTGACCATTCGCGCGCACGATGAGGGCCAGGTCTCCAAGTTCCTGGTCGACCACGCTCAGCCCGGCCAGATGCTGCATCTGGGTCAGGCCGAGGGCGAGTTCACGCTCCCCGGCAGCCCCTCGACGCCGAGTCCGTACCCGCTGGTGTTCATCACCGGCGGCTCCGGCATCACCCCGGCCATGTCGATGATCCGCACGCTGCTGCGCGACGGATATGACGGGAAGGCCAACCGCAAGGTCACCTTCATCCACTTCGCACGCAGCCCCGAGGACCAGATCTTCGCCGAGGAGCTGGCCGCGATCGCGGACGGCGACAACGACGTTGACGTGCACCTGCGCTACGGCGACCAGATCTTCAGCGAGTTCGAGCTGCGCCGACTCGTGCCGGACTACCGCACCACCGACACCTGGGCCTGCGGGCCAGGCGCCATGGTCGAGCTCATCGAGGCGGCGTACGCCGGCTCCGACCGGTTGCGGCTCGAGTTCTTCAAACCGCCCCGGACCTCCGGCGACACTGCCGAGGGCGATGTCGTCTTCAGCCGCGCCGGACAGTCCGCCGCCAACACCGGCCAGAGCCTCCTCGAGCAGGCCGAGGCCCTCGGGCTGCGGCCCGAGTTCGGCTGCCGGATGGGCATCTGCTTCACCTGCACGTCTCGCAAGACCGAAGGCACCGTGCGCAACGTGATCACGGGAGCCGAGTCCTCACTGCCCGACGAAGACATCCAGATCTGCGTGTCCGCACCTGTCGGCGACTGTTCCGTCGACCTCTGACCTGAAAGGCAAACCATGACTGCCACCAAGATCGAAACCACCGAGACCCACGTCGTCCCCGGCGACGCACTCCTGAACCGCCTCACCCCCGAGCAGCTCGACGAGTTCGGCGCCGAGATGGACACCATCCGCCAGCGCGTGATGTCCGAGCTCGGCGAGGAAGACGCGACGTACATCCGCAAGGTCGTCAAGGCCCAGCGCGGGTTCGAGGTCGCGGGTCGTGCGCTGTTCTACCTGCCGCCGGCATGGCCGCTCGCGGTCGCTTCCCTCAGCGTGTCCAAGATCCTCGACAACATGGAGATCGGCCACAACGTCATGCACGGCCAGTACGACTGGATGGGCGATCCCGGCCTGAGCTCGCGGAAGTTCGAGTGGGACACGATGGCGCCCAGCGAGAACTGGAAGTACGGCCACAACTACATGCACCACACCTTCACCAACATCCTCGGCAAGGACCGCGACATCGGCTACGGCATCCTCCGCATGGACGAGGACCAGAAGTGGCGCCCGTACTACCTCGGCAACCCGATCTACGCGACGCTGCTGATGCTCGGCTTCGAGTGGGGTGTTGCCCTGCACGACCTCGAGATCGAGCGGATCAAGAGCGGGGAGCGCACCTGGGCCGAGACCAAGCAGGTGGGTCGCCCGATCATCCGCAAGATGAGTCGCCAGGTCCTCAAGGACTACGTGCTCTTCCCGGCGCTGACCGGCCCGTTCTTCCTGACGACCCTCGCGGGCAACGCGGTGGCGAACCTGATCCGCAACATCTGGACCTTCAACATCATCTTCTGCGGTCACTTCCCGGCGGGCGTCGCGACGTTCTCTGAGGAGGAGTGCGAGAACGAGTCGCGCGGCCACTGGTACTACCGGCAGCTGCTCGGCTCGGCGAACATCACCGGCGGGAAGCTGTTCCACACGATGACCGGAAACCTGTCCCACCAGATCGAGCACCACCTGTTCCCTGACATCCCGGCTCGGCGCTACCCCCAGATCGCCGGCGAGATCCAGGAGATCTGCGAGCGCTACGGCATCGACTACAACACCGGCCCGCTCGGCAAGCAGCTGTGGAGCGTCGCCCGGAAGATCTGCCGGTTGGCGCTCCCGGACCGGAAGCCCAAGGTGACCGGGCCCAGCAATGTGACCGAGCCCGCGTTGGCGGCCTGACCCCGCCGGGGTCAGACTGGTGCCATGAGCGACCACTTGAGCAAGGGTGAGATCGGCAAGGACGCCGTGCAGTCAACGGTCGAGGCTGCTGCCTCCACCGTTGGCGACGTCGCCAAGATCATCACCAAGGCTGTCCAGGACGTCGCCGGCGCGGTCGGCGGCTTCGCCACCGAGGTCTACGAGATCCGCGACGCCGCCAAGAAGGCGAGCGACGAGCACGTCGAGACCCCTGTCGAGCCCGAGCTGCCGGTGTCGGCAGACGTTGATCCGTCAGAAAGCTTGTGACGGGTCAGCTCATCCGAACGACATCTTGAAGGCCGCCTGCCGGAACGACGCCAGCTGACGGGCGTCGCGCAGGAACGCGAGCGGGCCGTTGGCGTCGAAGTCCCAGTGGCCACGGGCCGGGAGCGTCTTCGACGAACCCTGGAGGGTCGCCGTGCGGTCCTCGCCGTTGGTGTCGTCGATCCCGGGCTGCCAGGTGCCGCCCTTGAACGGCAGCCGAAGCGCAGCCCGTGAGACGTCGGAGAAGCGGGCGCTCGCGATCGGGCGCCGCTCGAGGGAGGCCGACCACTGGGTGCGCGTGACCGGCCCGGTGTGGCTGCTCTCGAACGTGAAGTCGCACAGACCCTTGGGGATCGCCCACAGCTCGCGGCCGCCGGCCACCGACGCGGGGGAGTCGACCCAGATGTCGGTGATCGAGACGCGGCGTCCATG
>CAVWCT010000017.1:0-80204 GCA_963753565.1 uncultured Actinomycetota bacterium | reverse complement strand
GTTGAGCAATGTCTAGCAATGGGCTAGACATCGCTAGACAACGCGAAAAAGCGAGACGACTGCGCCGGACGCAAGCGACCGAACTCACTTCCTCAGTGATTCCGTATGGAAACACCGCCCACGCCGCGCCGCCGGCGCGGCCCCCAGGCCTACAGCTCGTACAACGCCCCGTACTTCGCGCGCAGGTGCTCGAGCATCGGCGCGGGGTCGAGCGACCCGCCGACCGCCTGCTCGACGAGTTCGGGCGGTGTGAGCAGGCGGCCGTGGCGGTGGATCTTGTCGCCGAGCCAGGCGCGCAGCCCCTGCAGCTCGCCGCGCTCGATGTCTGTCTGCAGCGACGGCAGGTCGGCGTTCACCGCGCGCCACAGCTGCGCGGCGAGGACGTTGCCGATCGCGTACGTCGGGAAGTAGCCGATGATGCCCTCGGACCAGTGGATGTCCTGCAGCACGCCGCGCAGGTCGTCGGGCACTTCGATGCCGAGGAACTGCTTCATCTTCGCCGCCCAGGCTGCGGGCAGATCGGCCGGGTCCAGCGTGCCCTCGATCAGCGCGAGCTCGAGCTCGAAGCGCAGGATGACGTGCAGCGAGTACGTGACCTCGTCGGCCTCGACGCGGATCAGCGTCGGGCGCACGACGTTGACCGCGCGGATGAACGCGTCGAGCTCGATGTCGCGCAGCGTCAGCGGAAAGCGCTCGCGCATGCGCGGCAGCCAGTGCATCCAGAAGGCCGGGCTGCGGCCGACGAGGCTCTCCCACAGTCGGCTCTGCGACTCGTGCACGCCGAGCGAGACGCCGCTGTCGAGCGTCGTGCGCGCGAGGCCGGGGTCGACGCCGTCCTCGTAGAGGCCATGCCCGACCTCGTGCATGAGCGCGAACAGGCCGGTCAGGGTGTGGTCGTTGAAGCGCGAGGTGACGCGGACGTCGCCGCGACCCGGCGCCGTGGCGAACGGGTGGACGGCATCGTCGAGCCGCCAGCCGCCGGGCTCGAAGCCCATCGAGCAGATGATCTCGAGGCCGATCTCGCGCTGCGTGGCGATCGGGAGGTCGCCGTTCAACGCCTGGCGCGCCGGTTTCAGCGCGATCTCCGACAGCAGCGGCACGAGCCCCGCCCGCAACCGTTCGAAGAGCGCGACACCTGCGCCGCGGTCGTGCCGGGCTCGAGCGGCCAGGCAGCAGGTATAGGGTGCTCGGCCTCGGGGAAGCAGGCGGCGTAGCAGCGCGCGACTCGATGTTGCGTCGCAACGCCGGCTCAAGACGCCGAGTCGTTGGCCTCGCGCGCCTGCAGCCAGGCTGCGTAGCCGTCCGATCCGGCGCGCGACATCTCCGCGGTGAGCTCGCCCGGCACGCGCCGCGCGACGTCGTGGTCGCGGCGCACGGCGCGCGGACCAGCGGCTCGGCCTCGGCGGCGGCGTCGAGCAGCCTCGCGAGCTCGGGCGCAGAAGTAGCCGGTCGTGGTGCATCCGGCTGATCGTCGCGAGCGCCTCGCCGCGCCCCGCGGCGCCCTCGGCGGGCATCATCACCTGCTGATCCCAGGCCAGCACACCGTCGACCTGACCCGCGACACCCGCAAGCAGGTCGAGGCCGTGCCGGTGACCGCCCTGGTGGCGCTGGCCGAGGGTGGCTTCGCCGTACGCCGTCGAGGGCGGCGAGCTGGTGGCCGTCGAGACCGGCCTCTACGCCGCCGGCTACGTCGAGATCACCTCCGGCCTCGAGGCCGGCGACCGGATCGAGGTGCCCGGCATGACACCGCCAAGACTCCCGTGCTGGAGGTGCGCCGGCTCCGCAAGAGCTACGGCGACCTCGAGGTGCTGCACGGCATCGACCTTGCCGTCGACCCGGGGGAGCTGGTGTCCGTCATCGGCCCCTCCGGGTCCGGCAAGTCCACGTTGCTCCACATCATGGGCACCCTCGACCGCGGCAGCTCGGGCACCGTGGTCATCGACGGGCACGACACGGCGAAGATGTCCGAGGTCGAGCTGGCGGGGCTGCGGGCGCACCGGATCGGGTTCGTGTTCCAGTCCTTCCATCTGCTCGACGGGCTGACCGCGCTCGACAACGTCGCGCAGGGACTGCTGTACGGCGGGGTGCACCGCTCGGCCCGCCAGCAGCGGGCCCGCGAGATGCTGGCCAAGGTCGGGCTGGAGAACCGCGCCGCCCACCCGCCGCGGATGCTGAGCGGCGGGGAGCGGCAGCGGGTGGCCATCGCCCGGGCGCTGCTCAACCGGCCGGCGATCATCTTCGCCGACGAGCCGACCGGCAACCTCGACACCCACAGCGGCGACGAGGTGCTCGGGCTGCTGCACGAGCTCAACGAGGTCGACGGCACCACGATCGTCGTGATCACCCACGAGCACGCGGTGGCCGACGCGATGCGGCGTCAGGTCGAGATCCGCGACGGCCTGGTCACCCACGACTCGCGGCAGGTGCCTGCGTGAGCGGACGAAGCGCTCCAAGGTGAGCCTGCGCGACCAGCTGCGCACCGGCATGGTCGGGCTGTCCTCGCGCCGGGTGCGGACGCTCCTGTCCGCACTCGGGCGTGGCGATCGGCGTGGCCACGGTGGTCAGCGTGCTCGGCATCTCGCGCAGCTCGCAGGCCGACCTGCTCGACCAGCTGGACGCCCTCGGCACCAACCTGCTCCAGGTGCAGGCCGGCTCGGGCATGGGCTTCGGCGGCAACACCGACCTGCCGGACACGGCCGCGACCCAGGTGCGCAACATCGAGCCGGTCGAGGACGTCGCCACGTTCACCGACCTGACCGGCCCGGCCCTGCGCAACGAGCTGTCCGACCCAGCGGTGACCGGCGGGCTCACGGTGCGCGCGGCCGACCCGTCGCTGCTCGACACGCTCGCGGGCACGATGGCCGACGGCAGGTTCCTCGACGAGGCGATCGACGACTACCCGGTCGTGGTGCTGGGGTCCGTCGCCGCCGAGCGGCTCGGCATCGAGGAGGTCGACGGCCAGACCTCGGTCTACCTCGACGGCCGCAACTGGCTGGTCGTCGGCATCCTGGACTCGCTGCCGCTGGCCCCCGACATCGACCGCTCGGTGCTGCTCGGCTACGACGCCGCGGCGACGTATCTCGAGGACGACCTGGCCCCCTCGGGTCTCTACGTGCGCGCCGACCCGGACACGGTCGACGCCGTCGCCGACGTACTCCCGGCGCAGGCGAACCCCGAGGAGCCCGAGAACGTCGAGGTCTCCCGGCCGTCCGACGCGCTGGCGGCCAAGGCGGCCGCCGGCGACGCCTTCACCTCGCTCTTCCTCGGCCTCGGCGCGGTCGCGCTGCTGGTCGGCGCGGTCGGCACGGCCAACGTGATGGTGATGTCGGTGCTGGAGCGGCGCGGCGAGATCGGCCTGCGCCGGGCGCTCGGCGCGACCAAGCGTCACGTGCGCACGCAGTTCCTGGTCGAGTCGCTCCTGCTCTCGCTCGCGCGGCGGGTTGCTCGGCATCGGCATCGGGGCCCTGGTGACGTTCGGCTACGCCGTCGTACAAGGACGCGTCGTACGTCGTGCCGCTCTCGGCCGTCGGCTACGGCCTCGCGGCCGCGGTCGTGATCGGCGTCCTCGCCGGCGTCTACCCGGCCACCCGGGCCGCCCGGCTCTCACCCACGGAGGCGTTGCGGGCCTGACCCACTGTTTGCACTCGTAGGGGTCGAGTGCTAAACATGAGGCTGGCACTCTCGTCATGAGAGTGACAACGCAGTACCAACAAATCCCCGGTCCGGGGAGTTGAGGTCAGCAGCGCCGGCGGGAACTGGTTCGCCGGGTCGGCCTGGCCGTCCGTCGCGGGCAACGAACCGGTCCGTCCAAGCTCTGAATGCGAAGGAATCGCTGGAGTTATGCCGAAGCTGATTGCTTTCAACGAGGAGGCCCGGCGCGGCCTCGAGCGTGGCATGAACACGCTCGCGGACGCCGTCAAGGTCACGCTCGGCCCCAAGGGCCGCAACGTCGTACTCGAGAAGAAGTGGGGCGCGCCCACCATCACCAACGATGGTGTGAGCATCGCCAAGGAGATCGAGCTCGAGGACCCGTACGAGAAGATCGGTGCCGAGCTCGTCAAGGAAGTTGCCAAGAAGACCGACGACGTTGCCGGTGACGGCACGACGACGGCCACCGTCCTCGCCCAGGCGATGGTCCGCGAGGGTCTGCGCAACGTGGCCGCGGGTGCGAACCCGATGGGCCTCAAGCGTGGCATCGAGGCTGCTGTCGAGGCCGTGTCCGAGCAGCTGCTCAGCATGGCCAAGGACGTCGAGACCAAGGAGCAGATCGCGTCCACCGCGAGCATCTCCGCCGCTGACCCCACCGTCGGCGAGATCATCGCCGAGGCGATGGACAAGGTCGGCAAGGAAGGCGTCATCACGGTCGAGGAGTCGAACACCTTCGGCCTCGACCTCGAGCTCACCGAGGGCATGCGGTTCGACAAGGGCTACATCTCGGCCTACTTCGTGACCGACCCCGAGCGGATGGAGACCGTGCTCGAGGACCCCTACGTCCTGATCGCCAACTCCAAGGTCAGCAGCGTCAAGGACCTGCTGCCGCTCCTGGAGAAGGTCATGCAGTCCGGCAAGCCGCTGCTCATCCTCGCCGAGGACGTCGACGGCGAGGCCCTGTCCACGCTGGTCGTCAACAAGATCCGCGGCACCTTCAAGTCCGTCGCCGTCAAGGCGCCGGGCTTCGGTGACCGCCGCAAGGCCATGCTGCAGGACATCGCGATCCTGACCGGTGGCCAGGTCATCTCCGAGGAGGTCGGCCTCAAGCTCGAGTCGGCCGGCATCGAGCTCCTCGGCCAGGCCCGCAAGGTCGTCATCACCAAGGACGAGACCACGATCGTCGAGGGCGCGGGCGACCCCGCCCAGATCGAGGGCCGGGTCAACCAGATCCGGGCCGAGATCGAGAAGTCGGACTCCGACTACGACCGCGAGAAGCTGCAGGAGCGCCTGGCCAAGCTGGCCGGCGGTGTTGCGGTGATCAAGGTCGGCGCGGCCACCGAGGTCGAGCTCAAGGAGCGCAAGCACCGCATCGAGGACGCCGTTCGCAACGCGAAGGCGGCCGTCGAAGAGGGCATCGTCGCCGGTGGCGGCGTGGCCCTGGTGCAGGCAGCCGACGTCGCGTTCGCCAAGCTGGACCTGACGGGTGACGAGGCGACCGGTGCCAACATCGTTCGCTACGCGACCGAGGCTCCGCTGAAGCAGATCGCGATCAACGCCGGTCTCGAGGGCGGCGTCGTCGCGGAGAAGGTGCGCAACCTGACGCCCGGGCCACGGCCTCAACGCGGCCACCGGCGAGTACGTCGACATGATCGCCGAAGGCATCATCGACCCCGCCAAGGTGACCCGCTCGGCCCTGCAGAACGCCGCCTCCATCGCGGCGCTCTTCCTCACCACCGAGGCCGTCGTGGCCGACAAGCCGGAGAAGGCTGCGGCCATGCCCGGCGGTGGCGACATGGGCGGCATGGGCGGCATGGACTTCTGAGTCGCAGGTCTCCCGCTCAGCCACCGACAAGCAAGGGCCCCCGCCGAGAGGCGGGGGCCCTTGCTGCGTTGCATGCTCAGGTCGCTGGTCAGCCGCCGACGGTAGGCGACGTCACGCAGTACGAGTCGGGCGCGTCGCCGGGGTAGCGACCATCAGGTCGCCGCCTTCACCGGTCGCGATCTGCACCGGCCGGTCCTGCAGCGGCGAGTCCGCCGGGATCCGCAGCACCCAGTCGTCGCCCTCGTGGCTCAGCGTGGCCGGGTCTCGCCGGTGCCGCAGCCGCAGTCGGGAGGGCCGGGACCTCGCCGTCCTCGGCGGGCTCAACGCCTGTGACGGCGCCGCCGCTGGACGTCGAGCTCGGGCCCGCCGCCGGCGCCCTCGTCCTGCAGCGTCGGTCGAGCCGCCCTCGGCGGGCGGTGGCCCCTGCCCGATGTTGCCTTCCGAGTCGACGTAGTTGGTGATGCCGAGCTCGCCGGTGTCGGTCGGCTGGAAGCTCACCTCGGCGTCGATGCCGTGCTCGCGGAGCGCGGCCTCGAGGCCGGCCGAGTCCTCGAGCCGGTGGATGGTGACCACGACGTCGCCGTCGGCGTCCTGGTCGACGGCGTACGCCGGGCTGGCGGCCGGGACCGCCGGGCGAGGCGATCACGACGGCGGTCGCCGTCGCGGCGGCCACGGCGAGTCCGGCCGCCCAGCGGCGCCGGTGGCGACGCGGTGGCTCGGTGAGCGACGGCTCGGGGGCGGGTCGGGCCGCGACGTGCTGCGCGGAGCTCGCTGAGCAGTGCGGTCTCGAAGTGATCGAGCGGTGGGGTGACAGGTGCGATGTTCACGGGGTGGTGACCTCCGGGGTGAGAGCGCCGACGGGGCCCGGGTCGGGCTCCGATCGACGCAGGGTGGTGGTGATCCGAGCCCGGCTGCGGTGCAGCCGGACCCGCGCGGTGGCCGGCTTCACCCCCAGGCTCCGGGCCGCGTCGGCGACCGACAGGCCGTCCAGCGCGACCAGCTCGAGCAGCTTGCGGTCGTCGTCGTTGAGTCCGTCGAGGGCGCGGTAGAGGCGCCGCGACTCTCGTTCGGCGTCGATCCGTTCCTCGATCCGGGCCAGCGACGCCGGGTCCAGCAGCCGGTGGCCGCTGATCCGGCGGGCGGCCTGCAGCTCGCGGCTGCGGCGGCGTACCTCCGACGGCGATCGTGTTGCGCCCGACGCCGTAGAGCCAGGCGACGACCGGGCCCCGGTCGGCCGCGTAGGTGTGGGCGCTGTCGATGGCGGCCAGGAACACGTCGGCGGTGAGGTCGGCGGCGAGATGCGGGTCGTCGACCCGCCGGGCCACGAACCGCTGCACCGCCTCGACATGGTCGCGGTAGAAGGCCTCGAACGCGTCCGGCTCGTGGCCGATCCGCGTCAGCGGCGAGTAGGGGGTCTGCATGCCCATACTTGGACGATAGGCACCCGAGCGTTACACCGCGGCGCATGAAGTGGGCCCGATGTGAAACCGTTGCAGCGTGACCGACGACGAGCGCTTCGAGGCGCTGGCCCGCCAGCTCGTCGAACCGCTGCGCCGGTTCCTGGTGCGACGCACCGACCCCGACGACCGCCGACGACGTGCTGGCCGACACGCTGCTGGTCTGCTGGCGGCGGCTCGACGACGTACCGGAGGAGCCCCTGCCGTGGGCCTACGGCGTCGCCCGCAACTGCCTCGCCAACGCCCTGCGCAGCGGGCGCCGGCAGGAGCGGGTCGCGGCCAAGGTGGCGGCGGTCGACCCACCGCGCGAGGTGGCGCCGGCGCCGACGACGATCCCGACCGCTGACCTGGCCGCGGCGCTGGCCGCGCTGCCGGAGACCGACGCCGAGCTGCTCCGCCTGTGGGCGTGGGAGCAGCTGACGCCGGCCGAGATCGCGGAGGCGCTGGAGATCACGCCCAACGCCGCGAGCGTGCGCCTGCACCGGGCCAAGGAGAAGCTCCGGGAGGAGCTCGGTAAGAGTGAGCGCCGGTGCCGGACATGAGGAGTCGAGAGAGGGGAGGCAGCCATGACCAGCGACGACCAGGACCGACGACCTGCGCGACCAGCTGCGCGCGCTCGACCCTGCCGCCTCCCTGCCGCCGGCCGACCCCGCCTGGGTGGCCCGACTCCTGGAGGACACCATGAGCGACGACCTCGACACCGACATCCCCGAGACCCGGCAGACCGGCGTACACGAGCGGAGCCGGCTCACCTGGCTGGTCGCGGCCGCGGCGGTGCTGCTCATCGCGGGCGTCAGCGCGTTCGCGCTCCTCGCAGCGCGGCACCGACGACGACGTGCCGGCCGGCCGGCCCGACCGAGCGAGCCCGCCAGGCCCGCGACGGTCACCTCGCTCGCCGTGCCCGGCGGAGTCGGCTCCGCGAAGTGCGCCGTGCCGTCGGCCGAGATCCTGGCCCAGCAGGCGCTCGCCTTCGACGGCGTGGTCGACGACATCACCGCCGGCATGGTCACCCTGACGCCCACGATGTTCTACGCCGGCGAGCCCGACCGACTCGTGCGGGTCGAGGCGCCGCCCGAGGTGCTCGAGCAGCTGCTGCTGTCCGTGCAGCTTCGAGGTCGGCCAGCGCTACCTCGTCTCCGCGACCGACGGCCAGGTCTCGGTGTGCGGCTTCAGCGGGGCGTGGTCGCCCGAGCTGGAGCAGCTCTTCGTCGAGGCCTTCCCGGGTGACGGTCGCCGGGCCGGTCGCACGGACTGCTGCTGGCCGCCGGCGCGGGCTCCCGGATCGGGATGCCCAAGGCCCTGATGCGCGACGCCGACGGCACCTCGTGGCTGCAGCGGTCGGTGGCGGCGCCTGGTCGACGGCGGCTGTGACGCGGTGACCGTGGTGCTGGGTGCCCGGGCCGCCGAGGCGCTGCCCCTGGTGCCGGACGGCGTGACCGCGGTCGTGGCCGACGACTGGGCCGAGGGGATGTCCGCCTCGCTGCGGGCCGGCCTGGCCGCCCTCGGCGACTCGGACGTCGCCGTGCTGAGCCTGGTCGACCTGCCGGACGTGACCGCCGAGGTGGTCCGCCGGGTCGTGGCGGGCGCCGGCCGCGCCACGCTCAGCCGGGCGGCGTACGACGGCAGGCCGGGCCACCCGGTCGTGATCGGCCGCGACCACTGGGCCGGCGTGGCGGCGTCGGCGACCGGAGACTTCGGCGCCCGCCACTACCTCGACGCCCACGAGGTCACCCTCGTCGAGTGCGGCGACCTGGCCACCGGCCGCGACCAGGACTACCCGTCGAGCTGCTGCGCACGCCAACCTCCGGCCAACACCCCGCTGAGTAGCCTGAACGACATGGAGTCGACACCGGCGCTGGCCGACTGGGCCGAGGTCGCCGCGCGGCTCGGCGCGACCGGCTACCTGTGCGACGACGACCTCGCGACGGTCACCTTCCTGGCGCTGCGGATGCAGCGGCCGCTGCTGCTGGAGGGGGAGCCCGGCACCGGCAAGACCGCGCTCGCCGAGTCGCTGGCGCAGGCGCTCGACCTGCCGCTGATCCGGCTGCAGTGCTACGAGGGCATCGACGCCACGCAGGCGCTCTACGACTGGGACTTCCCGCGCCAGATCCTGCACCTGCGGGCGCTCGAGGCGGCCGGCTGCGCGGCCGGGGATCGACGCGACCGAGGCCGAGAAGAGCCTGTACGACGAGCGCTTCCTGCTGGCCCGGCCGGTGCTGGCCGCGCTGCAGCAGAGCCCGGCGGTGCTGCTGGTCGACGAGGTGGACCGGGCCGACGACGAGTTCGAGGCGTTCCTGCTCGAGGTGCTGTCGACCTACCAGGTGACGATCCCGGAGTACGGCACCGATCGTGGCCGCGACGCCGCCGGTCGTCGTGCTCACCTCCAACCGCACCCGCGAGCTGCACGACGCGCTCAAGCGGCGCTGCCTCTACCACTGGATCGACCACCCCGGGCTCGACCGCGAGGTCGCGATCGTGCGGTCCCGCGCGCCCGAGGTCTCCGAGGCGCTGGCCCGCCAGATCGTCACCGTGGTGCAGCAGCTGCGCGACCGCGACGACCTGGAGAAGCCGCCGGGTGTCGCCGAGACCCTCGACTGGGCGCGGGCCCTGCACACGCTCGGCACGACCGAGCTCGACCTCGAGTCGTCGGCGCGGACCCTGGGCGCGCTCGTGAAGTACCGCGAGGACGCCGAGCGCGTGCGCCAGGCCCTCGACCAGATGCTGCGGCGCATGAACGCGCGACGTCGCGTCCTGCTCGGCTTCGCCCGCGCGCTGCGCGCGGCCGGGGTGCCGGTCACCCAGGACCGGGCCCAGACCTTCCTCGACGCCGCCGCCGTGGTCGGCCTCGACGACCGCCGCGCCACCTACGCCGCCGGCCGCGCGACGCTGTGCTCCTCGCCCGACGACCTGGTGCGCTACGACCAGGTCTTCGAGGCCTACTTCAACGCCCGCGACGGGCTGCCGCGGGCCCGGCCGGCGACGCCCGAGCGTGGCGACGTACGCCGGCCTGCCCGCTGAGCGAGGGCGGTGCCGGAGGCGAGGGCGAGGAGGCCGACGACGTGGTGCGGGCGATGGCCAGCGACACCGAGGTGCTCCGGCATCGCGACCTGGCCTCGCTCAGCGCGGCCGAGAAGCATCGGCTGGCCGGGCATGTTCGCGACCCTGCATCCGCGGCCGCCGATGCGGCGTACGTCCCGGCACCAGCGCTGGCACCGCGGTCGACGTCGACGCGTCGCGCACGCTGCGGGCGAGCCTGCGCCGGATGGGCGAGCCGGCGGTGATCGAGTGGCGCCGGCGCGGCACCAAGCCGCGGCGGGTGGTGCTGCTGGTCGACGTGTCCGGCTCGATGAGCGGCTACGCCGACGCGCTGCTGCGCCTCGCCCACCGGATGGTGGTGGCGAGCCCGCGCGGCTCGGTCGAGGTGTTCACGGTCGGCACCCGGCTCACCCACCTGACCCGGGCGCTGCGCAGCCGCGACGCCGAGCGGGCGCTGGTCAACGCCGGCGAGACCGTGCCCGACTGGTCGGGCGGCACCCGGCTCGGCGAGACGATGCGGGTCTTCCTGGACCGCTGGGGCCGGCGCGGACTGGCCCGCGGGCTCGGTGGTGGTGGTCTTCAGCGACGGCTGGGAGCGCGGTGACGCCGCGCTGCTCGGCGAGCAGATGACGCGGCTGCGCCGGATCGCGCACCGGGTGGTCTGGGTCAACCCCCACCGCGGCAAGTCCGGCTACGAGCCGGTGCAGCAGGGCGTGCTCGCCGCGCTGCCGCACTGCGACGACTTCCTGGCCGGCCACTCGCTGGCGACGTTCGCCGAGCTGGTCGAGGTGGTCGCCCGTGCGTGACGTGCTGCCCGAGCTGATGAAGTGGTGGGAGGCCGGCGAGACCGTCGGCGTCGGCACCGTCGTGGCGACGTTCCAGTCGGCCCCGCGGCCGGCCGGGGCCTCGATGCTGGTCGGCCCCGACGGCACCGCGGTCGGCTCGGTGTCGGGCGGCTGCGTCGAGGGCGCCGTCTACGACCTGGCGCAGTCGGTGGTCGAGTCCGGCGCGCCCGTGCTGCAGCGCTACGGCGTCTCCGACGACGACGCGTTCGCGGTCGGCCTGACCTGCGGCGGCATCCTCGATGTCTTCGTCGAGAAGGTCTCCCGCGAGACCTTCCCCGAGCTCGGCGACCTCGCCGCCGACATCGAGGCCGGCCGGCCGGTCGCCCTGGCCACGGTCATCGAGCACCCCGACCCCGCCTGGCTCGGCCGGCGCATGGTCATCCGCCCTGGCGGGGTAGTCCCTGACGAAGGGACGGTCGAAATCGGCGGATCCACAGTCCGATCGTCCGGGACTATCGGGCACGCTCGGCTCGACAGCGGGCCGACGACGCGGTCCACGACGACGCGCTGGGGCTGCTGGCGGCGGGACACAACGCGACGCTGACCTACGGCCCCGACGGCGAGCGCCGGGGCGAGGGGATGCGGGTGTTCGTGTGGGCGTTCGCGCCCAAGCCGCGGATGCTGGTCTTCGGGGCGATCGACTTCGCGGCGGCGGTCGCGCGGGTCGGTGGCTTCCTCGGCTACGAGGTCACCGTCTGCGACGCCCGCCCGGTCTTCGCCACCACCAGCCGCTTCCCCGATGCCGACGAGGTGGTCGTCGACTGGCCGCACCGCTACCTCGCCGCCGAGCAGGAGGCCGGCCGGATCGACCGGCGCACCGTGATCACGGTGCTCACCCACGACCCGAAGTTCGACGTGCCGCTGCTCGAGGTGGCGCTCCGGCTGCCCGAGGTCGCGTACGTCGGGGCGATGGGTTCCCGGCGTACCCACGAGGACCGGCTCGACCGGCTCCGCGAGGCCGGGATCACCGACGAGGAGATCGACCGGCTCTCCAGCCCGATCGGTCTCGACCTCGGCGCCCGGACCCCCGAGGAGACCGCGGTCAGCATCGCCGCCGAGATCATCGCCGGACGCTGGGGCGGCAGCGGCGAGCGGCTCGCCTCGACCGACGGACGGATCCACCGCGACACCGACGTCCTGCCGTGAGCCGAGCGGCGGTCGTCCTCGGCGCTGCCGTCCTGCTGCTCGTGACCACCGCCTGCTCGGGTGACGAGTCGGACCAGGACGTCGGCTTCGGGGACCGCGCGAGCCCGACCGCCACGCGCGGCCACGGCGACCGAGCAGAAGCCGCGCCGGGACTACCCACCTCCGCCCTGGGTCACCGGGTGGGAACCGGCCGCCGCCCCTCCCCGGCGTCCGCCACCGGCTGTCGCTGCCCGCGCTGATGCGCGAGGAATGGCGGGCCGAGCCGGATCCGCCAGGTGTCGGTGGAGCTCGAGACCGACGCCTACACCCGCTCCCGGGTGACCTACCGCAGCGGCGACCTCACCATCTCCGGGGTGCTGCTGCGACCGCACGGGCCGGGGCCGTTCCCCGGCATCGTGCTCAACCACGGCTACATCGAGCCGCCGGTCTACGCCACCGGCCAGGGTCTGGCCCGCGAGCAGGACTGGCTGGCCCGGCAGGGCTTCGCGGTGCTGCACACCGACTACCGCGGTCACTACACCTCCGACCCGCCCGTCGGCCCCTTCGACCGGGAGACGCGGCTCGGCTACACGCGCGACGCGATCAACGCCGTACTCGCCCTCGAGCGGGAGCCGTACGTCGACCCCGACCGGATGGCGATGCTCGGCCGGTCGATGGGCGGCGGCATCACCCTCAACGCGCTGGTCGCCTACCCCGGCCTGGTCGATGCGGCGGTGATCTACGCGTCGGTGAGCTCGAGCTTCCCCGAGAACCTCGAGCACTTCACCGAGCCCAACCGGCCCGAGGAGCTGCAGCAGTTCTACGCGCACTTCGGCACGCCCGCAGGACAACCCCCGCTTCTACCGCGACCTCTCCTCCCGCACCTTCTTCGACCGGATCACCGAGCCGCTCCTGATCCACCACGGCACCGCCGACGAGACCTGCCCGTTCCCCTGGGCCCGGACCACCCAGCGCCTGCTCGAGCGCGCGGGCGTCGACAGCACGTTCGAGGTCTACGAGGGCGAGCACCACGCCTTCGTGCCGAGGTGGCAGGACTCGATCGAGCGGACGGTGCGCTTCCTCCGCCGCCGCCTGGGCTGAGTGACCACCCTCACATCCGGTGCTACGTTGGCGAGACCACGACGGAGGAGCCGGGTATGGGTCGTAGTGAGCTGCAGGACGCGCAAGCTGGAGGCGATGCGCGCCTGGACCTCGTTCGTCGAGCAGGGCGACCAGGCCGAGGCCCTTGTCCGCCCCGAGATCCTCACCAGCTGGACCCGCTCCGAGGCCGCGATCTCCACGCGACGTGACCGAGGCGCCGCTGGCCGACGAGGGCGAGACCGCAGTCGATCTGGCGCGACTCGCCGCTGCAGGCCGCGGTCGAGACCGTCGAGTCCGAGCTCCGCCGTACCGCCGAGGACGGCGACCTGGTGCTCGCGGTGACCGACGCCGAGACCCGGATCCTGTGGACCTACGGCGGCCGGGTGATGCGTCGCAGCGCCGAGACCGTCAACTTCGTGGCCGGCGGCCGCTGGGACGACGAGTCGGTCGGCACCAACGCGCTCGACCTGGCCAACCGCCTGGCCGAGCCGTCGATGGTCTTCAGCGCCGAGCACTACGCGCCGTTCGTGCACAACTGGGTGTGCTGGGCGGCGCCGGTGTTCGACCCGACTACCGGCCACAAGCTCGGCGTGATCGACCTGTCGACGACCTGGGACCGCACCCACCCGATCGGGCTCGCGACGGCGCGGGTGATGGCCCGGCTGATCGAGTCGGCCCTGCCGCGGTCGACGTACCACCCCTCGGCGCTCCTCGACGAGACCGGCGACCCCGGGCTGGTGATGACCCTCCTCGGCACCGCCGAGGTCCGGCTCGACGGGCAGCGACTGCTGCTCAACCGGCGCCAGACCGAGATCCTCGCGCTGCTCGCGCTGCACCCCGAGGGGCTCTCGCTGGAGCAGCTGCACGCCCAGCTCTACGGCGACCAGTCGATCACCTTCTCGACCCTCAAGGCGGAGGTCTCGCACCTGCGCTCGGCGCTCGGCGGCCAGCTCGGCTCCCGCCCCTACCGCCTGCTGATGCCGATCGCCACCGACGTCGACCACGTGCTCGGCCTGCTGCGCGCGGGCCAGGTCGCCGCAGGCGGTCGAGGCGTACGGCGGCGACCTGCTGCCCGGCTCCAACTCACCGGCCCTCACGCGAGATGGCCGACTACGTCGCGGTGGCGGTCCGCGAGGCGCTGCTCGCCGACCCGCAGCCCGACGCGGTGCTGCGCTACAGCGACCTGGCGCCGTACGACACCGAGGTGGTCGAGCGCTGCCTGGCCGAGCTGGGCACCGGGCACGCATCCGGCGAAGCCCCTGCTCAAGGGCCGTCTTGCGGCAAGCGGGCGGTAGCGCGCGGGTTCGTAACGGAACCTGGACGTCCCTGGGGTTGGCTAGCCCCATGTCCAACGCACCCATCACGCGCGGCCGCTCAGTTGCTGTCGCGGCCCTCGCTGCCGTGGCGGCGCTACTGGTCGGCTGCACGTCGGATGACTCACCGGACTCCAGCGAGACGCCAGCAACCTCCTCGAGCGCCAGCAGCACCTCAGCGACCGAACCCGCAAGCAACGTGGTCGAGGGGATGTTCGACGTGGGCGGGCACGAGCTGTACCTCAGCTGTGAGGGGAGTGGCTCACCGACCGTGGTCTACCTGCACGGTTCGATCGAGGACCCGAACACCGTGGCGCACCTGGCAGGCTCCGGGTTCTCGAGCCTCCTGGTGTCCGACTACCGCGTCTGTGTCTACGACCGGCGCAACGTCGGCGACAGCGAAACCGTCGATGCGGCCCAGCTACCAGGCGACGCCGTCAACGACCTGCACACGCTTCTCGAAGTCGCTGGCATCGATCCGCCCTACGTCCTCGTCGGCGCGTCGTTCGGCGGCATGCTCGCCTACCTCTACGCCGGCGAGCACCCGGACCAGGTCAGCGGCATGGTGCTCCTCGACGCGATGTTCCCCGATGAACTGTCGTTGGAGCACCTGTTCGCACCGGCGGACCGGTACGAGGCATTCGACACGACCGACGAGGCCGAGGGGCTGGAGCGGATCAGCCACTTCAAGTGCATCACCGCCGGCCAGAGGTTCATCGGAAAAGAGCCTCGGATCCCCGTCACCTACCTCGCGTCGGACACCGAGGGCTATGAGGACAACGACTACGGCATCCCGGCGTACGACGGGCGCATCCTGAAGGCCCAGGCGGCGTACGTCGACCGGTTCGCGCCCGGGAAGCTGATCCGGGTGAAAGCCCCGCACTTCATGGAGCCGGTGATCCCCGAGACGATCGCCGAGGAGGTGCGCGGAGTCATCGCCGCGAGCTAGTCGGCCGGTGGACCATCGGGCGGCAGGCGACCGAGGCCGGCCTCGCGGGCTCGGACGATCGCCTCCGACCGCCCGGCCACCTGGAGCTTGACGAAGATCGACGAGACGTTGTTGGCCACGGTCTTCGCGGCCAGGCTGAGCCGCTCGCCGATCGCCGCGTTGCCGAGGCCGCCCGCGAGCAGGTCGAGGATCTCCCGCTCCCGAGGCGGTGAGCTCGGGGAACGCCGGCTCGGCCGCGCTCGGCCCGGCCCGGAAGAAGGCCAGCACCCGCTGGGCCACCCCGGGCCCGAAGATGGCCTCGCCCCGGGCGACGGCGGTGATCCCGCCGAGGATCTCCTCCTGCGACGCACCCTTGACCAGGTAGCCGCGGGCACCGGCCCGCATCGCGGTGAACACCGAGTCGTCGTCCTCGTGCATGGTCAGGATCAGCACCGCGACCGTCGGCGCCACCCTGGCGATCTCGCGGGTCGCCTCGAACCCGTCCATGCCCGGCATCTGCAGGTCGACCAGCGCGACGTCGGGGGAGTGCACGACCGCCTCGCGCACGGCCTCGGAGCCGTTGCCGGCCTCCGCGACCACCTCGAAGCCGGGCACCGAGGAGAGCAGGGTGGTCAGGCCGTCGCGCACGACCGGGTGGTCGTCGGCGATCAGCACCCGGATGGCGCTCACGACGCCACCAGCGGGAACGTCGCCACCACGCGGCCGCCGGACCCGTCCGGCCCGGCCTCGAGCCGACCGCCCAGCTCGTCGATGCGCTGGCGCATGCCGGACAGGCCCGACGCCGGGCTGCCAGTCGGCGGCGCCGTTGCCGTTGTCGAGGATCTGCACCTCGAGCTCGTCGCCGCAGCGGAGGGTCAGGCTCGCGCGCGTCGCCGACGCATGCCGCGCGACGTTGGTGAGCGCCTCGGTGGCGACCCGGTAGACGGCGACCTCGAGGGCGGCCGGCAGCGCCGGCAGGGGGTCGGTGTCGAGCTGCGACGGCCAGCCGGCTGCCGTCGCTGCGGTAGGACAGCTGCTCCACCCGCTGCCGGAGCGCCTCGACGAGACCGAGCTCGTCGAGCGCCGGCGGCCGGAGCTGGTCGACCACCCGGCGCACGCTCTCGATCGCCCGCCGCGCTTCCACCTGGGTCCGCCCGACCAGCTCGTCGGCCCGCTCGGGATCGGTGGCGCGCAGGTTGGCGGCGGCGTCGGCGGACAGCGCCAGGCCGGTCAGCCCGGGCCCGAGGTCGTCGTGCAGCTCGCGCCGCAGCCGGCGCCGCTCCTCCTCGACCGCCGTGACCTGGCGCTCGCGAGACAGCTGCAGCTCCTCGCTGAGGGTGGTGGCGTGCACCGCGAGCGCCAGCGGGCCGGTCAGCAGGGCGACGCCCTGGACGTCCTTGGGGGAGAGGCTCCGCTCGCCGGGACGCAGTCCGAGGACCAGGCTGCCGACGACCTGGTCGCCGCGGCCGAGCGCTACGCGGTGATGGGGCACGTCTCGGTTGCCGGCCTCGCCGAGCACCCGGTCCTGCAGGTCCTGCACGGCGACGTACGGCATCCGCAGCGTCGTCGGCGAGTGACTCGGCCACCGCGGCTGAACGACGCCCCGTCCGCCTGCAGGTGCGGGCTCACCGACGACATCACCCGCGCCGGGTCGCGGCGCTCGCCGTACGTCGCCTGCTCGACCAGCCGCTGCAGGCGCGGGTAGAGCGGCCCGACCATCAGCGCCACCGCCAGCGTCGCCAGCACGGATCGTTCGGTCCAGGTGCCGAGCAGCCGGTCCAGGACCGTGACCAGCACCAGGTAGACGGTCAGGGCGCCGAGCGAGAGCAGCAGCCAGGTGAGGGCACGGGAGACGACCAGCCTGATGTCCAGCAGCTGGTGGCGCACGATCGCGGCGGCGATCGCGATCGGGATCAGCGGGATCGCGAAGAGCACCAGGATCGGCGTACCGGCCACCAGGGCCCAGGGCACGACCATGGCGATCACGACGACCGTCGCCATCAGCAGCCAGGCCAGCTGGCTGCGCTCCCGCTCGACGCCCCGGCGGTAGCGCAGCGCGAGCGCGACCAGCGCGAGCACCAGGAAGGCCGACCATCCGCAGCTCGGAGACGACCCACAGCGGGGCCAGGTCGTCGTAGACGGAGAGCGTGAGGTAACCCCGCGGCAGGCCGTCCATCATCGGCACGGAGTCGGTGCCCACCTCGATCGCGAACAACGGCGCCGTCAGCACGAACCCGATCGCCACCGGCCGCCAGCGCGGCGACGGGAGGCTGCCGGTGGGGAAGAGCAGCAGGGCCAGCGGCAGGAACAGGGCGATCGACCACGGCCACGACCACGCGGCCACGGTGACCACGGCCCGCTGCAGTGGCAGCGGCGCGCCCTGGTCGGCCAGCAGGCCGGCGAGCGGGACACGCGAGGGCGGTGGTCGCGTGCCCGATGCCGTCGGCCACGAGCAGCCATCCGATCGGGTTGGCCGGGCGGTGCCAGGCGATCACGGCGCCGCACAGCCCGAACGACGCGCCCATCAGGGCGTTCGTGACGACGAACCCGTCGAGCGCCTCCGACCAGGTCAGCCCCAGGACGAGGCTGACGACCACTGCCGCGACGACCTCCGCCGACACCAGTAGGCCGGCGAAGAGGGCGCGACCGGTCATGGGCTCAGTGTGCCGCCGCACGCGTCCCGTCGGGCGGGAACGGGTTCCCGAGTACACCGGGCGGAATCCCCGCGGATCGGTCCTGCGGCCCATCCGCCGGGAGCTGCCGCGGCCGCACGGTGGGCAGGTCAGCCCCTCTCACCTCTGGAGATCACCATGAACGCTCTGCCCAGGACCGGCCTGGTCCTGCTGGGACTGCTTGTCGCTCGCCGACCTGTCCCTTCCCTTCGTCACCGACGGTGACCACCCGCCGATGTCGGTCGCCCTCATCTCGTTCGGCGCTCGGCGCCGTCTCGCTGTTCTTCCTTCGCGGCGCCTGGCGCGGGGATCGACCGGCGCTCGTCGGCCTGGTCGCGACCCGACTGCTCTCGGCCCTGCTGGCGCTTCCGGCGTTCTTCATCGGCGACGTGCCTGCCGGTGTCGTCGCAGTCACGGCCGGCACCGTCGCCCTCACCGTGCTGGGCGTCGTGCTCGCCCTGGCCGGCTCCCGGCAGGCGGTGACGGCATGACCACCACCATCGACACCTCCACCGAGACCACCAAGGACAACGGCTGGGTCGCCCTGGCCGTGCTCGCGCCGATCGGAGCGGTGCTGGTCGCCGTGCTCCGCTACGTGCTGCCCTACGAGACCACCGACAGCACCAGCGACATGGTGCGCGAGGGGTACGCCGATCCCGGGGCGATGTCCCTGGTGCTCTGGATGGGCCTGGGCGCCGCGCTCACGATCGTGCCCGGCTCGATCGCCATCGGTCGCCTGGTGCGCCAGCGGGCGCCGAAGCTCACGGCGGTGGCCCTGACCCTGCTGGTGCCGGCGTACCTGATGCTGCCGGTGCTGCTGATCGTCGACCACACGATCTGGGCCGGTGCCGACTCCGGTGCCTCCCAGGCGTCGGTCGTCAGCATCCTCGACGCGGCCCATCCCATCGTCGGGATCGCGACGGGGATCTTCGTCGTCGGCCATGTGCTGGGCACCGTGCTGCTGGGCGTTGCGATGCTGCGCTCCCGCTGCGTCCCGGCCTGGGCCGCGGTGATCACGATCGTCTCCCAGCCGCTGCACTTCGTGGCCGCCGTCATCGCGCCCAACCACACCCTCGACGGTGTGGCCTGGGGCCTCAACGCGATCGGCTTCGCCGTGGCCGCGGTCGCCGTCTCCCGATCCCACCGCTGAAGTCCAACCCAACGAAACAAGGAGAGAGTCATGCCGTACGCAGTAGTCATGGAATGGGACGCCGACTGGGCGACCCACCTCAAGATCGACGCAGCCATCGGGGACGCGCCCGTCGACGGCCTCGTGGTCCACACCGCGGGTCCGTGCGAGGCGGGCACGCGCGTGCTCGATGTCTGGGAGTCCAGGGAGCAAGCGGTCCGCTTCACCCAGGAGCGCGTCTTTCCCGCACTCGTGTCGCTCGGCATCGCGACCGACAGCCCGCCGGTCTCGATGACCGAGTACGACCTCGAGATCGTGCGCACCTGACCCAACCATCGCCCAACCGGCCATCCCTAGCGTGGCTCGGCAACCCCTCGACCACGCTCAAGGGAGAGCTCATGACCAAGATCAACCTCACCGTCGACGGGGCGCAGGTCTCCGACGACGTGGAGCCCCGGATGCTGCTGGTGCAGTACCTCCGCGAGAAGCTCGGCAAGACCGGCACCGTCATCGGCTGCGACACCAGCAACTGCGGCGCCTGCACGGTCCACCTCGACGGCACCAGCGTGAAGTCGTGCAACGTGCTGGCCGTGCAGGCCGACGGCAGCGAGGTCACCACGATCGAGGGCCTGGCCGCGACGCACAGCGGCAACGGCGAGCTGCATCCGGTGCAGGAGGCCTTCCGCGAGTGCCACGGACTGCAGTGCGGCTTCTGTACGCCGGGCATGGTCATGCAGACGCGTCGACCTGCTCAACAACAACCCGAAGCCGAGCGAGGCGGAGATCCGGCTCGGGCTCGAGGGCAACCTCTGCCGCTGCACCGGCTACCACAACATCGTCCGCGCTGTGCAGCACGCATCGGGCCAGGCGGTGAACTCATGACCGCCGTCCAGGACGCTCCTGCCGCAGCCCCGGAGATCGGCAGGGACCGGCGCCGCAAGGAGGACCAGCGGCTGATCACCGGCCGCACCCGCTGGACCGACAACATCACGCTGCCGGGGATGCTCCACCTCGCGATGGTGCGCAGCCCGTTCGCCCACGCCAAGATCGTCTCGATCGACACCAGCGCGGCGAAGGCCTCGACCAACGTGGTCGACGTACTCACCGGCGCGGACCTGGGCGAGGGCCAGGGCGTCAACATCAACGCCTGGCCGATCACGCCGGAGCAGGTCGCGCCGGTGCACCTGCCGATGCCGAGCGATCGGGTCGCGTTCGCCGGCGAGACCGTCGCCGTGGTGGTCGCCCGCACCGCGGCCGAGGCGCGCGACGCCGCAGAGCTCGTCGACGTCGAGTACGACGAGCTGCCGGCCGCGCTCGACCTCAAGAAGTCCGCGGCGGACGAGGTGCTCGCCCACCCCGATCTCGGCACCAACAAGTCGGCGCTCTGGGTCTTCGACTCCGGCGAGGCCGGCACCGGCGGCAACGTCGACGAGGCAATCGCGAAGGCCCGCACCGACGGCATCGTGATCGAGCGCGAGTACCGCCAGCAGCGGCTGATCCCCGCGTTCATGGAGCCGCGCTCGGTGGTGGTCGACCCGACCGGCGAGCAGATCACGATGTGGTCGGCGACCCAGATCCCGCACATCCTCCGCTTCGCGCTGGCGGCGACCACCGGCGTGCCGGAGTCGAAGATCCGGGTGATCGCGCCCGATGTCGGCGGTGGCTTCGGCGGCAAGCTGCAGACCACGCCCGAGGAGTTCATCGCCTGGGCGGTCGCGCGCCGACTCGGCAAACCGGTGAAGTACACCGAGACCCGCAGCGAGAGTCCCTGGTGAGCGGTCACCACGGCCGCGACCAGTGGCAGAAGCTGACCCTCTCGGCCGACAAGGACGGCTCCGTGACCGGCTTCAAGGTCGAGCTGATCGCCGACCTCGGCGCCTACGTCGCGATCGTCGGTGGGGGCGTGCCGGTGCTCGGCGCGTTCATGTTCAACTCGATCTACAAGTTCCCGGCCTACCACTTCGCGGTGCAGACGGTGCTCACCAACAAGACCTGGACCGACGCCTACCGCGGCGCCGGCCGGCCGGAGGCGACGTACGCGATCGAGCGGATCATGGACGAGCTCGCCGCCGAGGTGGGCGTCGACCCGCTCGAGATCCGCGAGAAGAACTGGATCAAGCACGAGGAGTTCCCGTTCACGACCGTGGCCGGCCTCGAGTACGACTCCGGCAACTACGAGGCGGCGACCGCCCGCGCCAAGGAGCTGTTCGGCTACGACGAGCTGCGGGCCGAGCAGAAGCAGCGACGTGAGTCCGGCGATCCCGTGCAGCTCGGCATCGGCGTCTCGACGTTCACCGAGATGTGCGGCCTGGCGCCGAGCCGGGTGCTCGGGTCGCTCGACTACGGCGCCGGCGGCTGGGAGCACGCGAGTGTGCGCATGCTCCCGACCGGCAAGGTCGAGGTGGTCACCGGCACGAGCGCGCACGGCCAGGGCCATGAGACGGCGTTCAGCCAGATCGTGTCCGACCGGCTCGGGGTGGCCTTCGAGGACATCGAGATCCTGCACGGCGACACCCAGGTCTCCCACAAGGGCCTCGACACCTACGGCTCGCGGTCGCTGGTCGTGGGCGGGGAGGCGATCGTCAGGGCCGCCGACAAGGTGGTCGAGAAGGCGAAGCCGATCGCGGCCCACCTGCTCGAGGCCTCGATCGACGACATCGAGTTCGCCGGTGGCCGGTTCTCGGTGCGCGGCACCGACCAGGGCCTGGACATCGGCGAGATCGCGACGGCCGTGTTCGCGGCGCACAACCTGCCCGACGGTGTCGAGGCGTCGATCGACGCCGAGGCGACGTACGACCCCGTCAACTTCAACTTCCCGCACGGCACCCACCTGTGCGCGATGGAGGTGGACACCGAGACCGGCGGACTGAAGATGCGCAAGTACGCCGCCTGCGACGACATCGGCAACATCATCAACCCGCTGATCGTGTCGGGCCAGGTGCACGGCGGCCTGGTGCAGGGCATCGCGCAGGCGCTCTGGGAGGAGGCTGTGTACGACGACGCGGGCACGCTCGTGAGCGGCTCGTTCGTCGACTACCTGCTGCCGACCTCGGCCGACACGATCAGCTTCGACCTCGACCACACCACCTCACCGTCGACGACCAACTCGCTCGGCACCAAGGGCGTCGGAGAGGCCGGCACCATCGCCTCGACGCCCGCGGTGGTCAACGCGGTGGTCGACGCGATCCGGCATCTCGGCGTCAACGACGTCGCGATGCCGTGCACCCCCGAACGGGTGTGGAACGCGATCAACAGCGGGGGCAAGGGCGGGACGACCGAAGGCGCGGCGATGCCTCACTTCGATGCCGACGAATCGGGCACGGACAGCACGGAAGGAGCGGGCGCATGATCCCCGCACAGTTCGACTACGTCGCACCGACCTCGGTCGAGGACGCCCTGTCCGCGTTGGCCCAGCACGGCGACGACGCCAAGATCATCGCCGGCGGTCAGAGCCTGCTCCCGGTGCTGCGGATGCGCCTCAACGCGCCGGAGATGGTGATCGACCTGGGCAAGATCGAGTCGCTCCGAGGGGTGCGCGACGACGGCGACGCCATCGTGATCGGGGCGATGACCCCGCACTCGGTGGTCGGCTCCGACCCGCTCGTGGCCGAGCACGCGCTGCTGATCGCCAAGGCGATCGAGCATCTCGCCGACGCGCAGGTCCGGCACCGCGGCACCTTCGGCGGCGCACTGGCCCACGCCGACCCGGCCGGCGACCTCGGTGCGCCGGCGGTGGCGCTGGGCGCGGAGTTCGTGATCGCCGGGTCCGGTGGCTCCCGCACCGTGGCTGCCGACGACTTCTTCGTCGATCTCTTCGAGACCGCGATCGGCGACGACGAGATCCTCACCGAGGTGCGGGTCCCGAAGCACACCGGCTGGGGCGCGCACTACGAGAAGTTCGTGCGGGTGGCCCACCAGTGGCCGATCGTTGCGGTCGCCGCGATGGTGCGGACCGAGGGCGGCAGCATCGCCGAAGCGCGGGTCGGCCTGACCAACATGGGCTCGACGCCGCTGCGGGCCCGGACCGTCGAGCAGGCCCTGGCCGGCCAGCCCGCGACCGACGACGCCATACGTGGCGCGGCGGCGAAGGCAGCCGACGGCACGAATCCGCCGTCCGACCTCAACGGCGCCGCGGACTACCGGCGCCACCTTGCGACGGTGCTGACCCGGCGGGCAGTGCTCGCCGCAGCAGGAGCCTGATGGACCTGCAGCACCGCTTCACCGTGCCGACGTCGGTCGAGGAGACCTGGGCCCTCTTCGACGACATCGGCTCGGTAGCCGAGTGCTTCCCGGGGGCGATGGTGACCTCGGTGGAGGGCAAGACGTTCCAGGGTTCCTGCAAGGTCAAGCTCGGTCCGATCGCGCTGGTCTACAACGGTTCGGGCACCTTCGTCGAGAAGGACGAGGCGGCGCACCGGTTCGTGGTCGACGCCAAGGGCAAGGACAAGCGCGGCAACGGCACGGCCGGAGCCAAGGTCACGCTCTCGATGGCGGCAGCCGCGACCGGTACCGACGTCGAGGTACTGACCGACCTCTCCGTCACCGGCAAGCCCGCGCAGTTCGGGCGCGGGGTGATGCAGGACGTCTCCGACAAGCTGCTCGGGCAGTTCGTGGAGTGCCTCGAGGACCGGCTGCGGAGACCCGCGCAAGGTGTCGAGGTGGTCGAGGTGGTCGAGGACGCGGCGCCGGCGCCGGCACCGTCACCACCCCGTCAGGACGACGCGATCAACCTGGGCGCAACCGTGGTCCCGGTGCTGCTGAAGTCGTACTGGAAGCAGGGCGTGGCCGCGCTCGTCGTGATCGCACTGCTCATCTGGCTGATCACTCGCTGACCGAAGCGGGGACCCTGACGCCGTTGATCTCGGGTGGCAGCTCGCGCTCCAGGCGCAGCACCGACAGCAGGCCAACGAGCAGGCAGCCGCCGACGAGCAGGCTGATGTAGACGTAGCCGAGCTCGCGATCGATGAGTACGCCGGCGATGGGCGGGGCGATGATCGCCGCCAGGTTGAAGACGCCCGAGTTCACGGCGTTGTAGCGGCCGCGGAGGTGGTCGGGTGCCAGGTCGTTGACCAGCGCGGGGATGGTCGGCTGCAGGAGGGTCTCGCCGAGGGCGAACACCGACGCGCATGCGGCGACGAGCATGGTCGCACCCAGGGTGCCGGGCACCCAGCCGGAGGAGCCCAGCAGCAGCCAGGAGAACGCCCAGATGAGGCCCATCAGGGCAATCACGCGCGTGCGGCGCCGACCCTCGATCCGCTGCAGCACCACGAGCTGGAGCAGCACGATCACCAACGTGTTGCACGCGAACGCGAACCCCAGCCCTCGGGTCGAGATCTCGCCGACCGCCCGCGCGAACGCCGGCATGCCGGTGTTGAGCTGCGCGTAGCCGACGAACGCCGCGACGAAGGTCATCACCGTCAGCGCACCGACCGCCGGCTGGCGGAGCACCGTGAGGTAGGTGCCGGGCACCTCGTCGTGAGCTGGCTCGTGCACCACTCGGCCGGCGACGTGCCGCAGCGGCACCAGCAGGAGGAACAGCGGCGGGAGATAGCTGGCGGCGTCGGCGAGGTAGATGCCCTGGAAGGTGATCAGCCGGTCGACGTCGACGAGCAGGCCGCCGAGGATGCCGCCGATCCCGATGCCGAGGTTGAGCAGCGCGAAGTTGACGCCGAAGTAGCGCTGCCGCAGGTGTTGTGGCACCACCGAGGCGATCAGGCTCTGCGAAGCCGGCCAGGAGATGCCGAACGCGATGCCGTTGAGGGCCAGGCCGACGGCCGCCATGGCCCGGGTCTCGGCGAACGCGAGGATGGTGTCGCCGGTCGTCAGGCACAGCAAGGACGCGATCAGCACCCGCCGCGCGCCGAGCCGGTCGATCGCGACTCCGACCGGTCCCAGGATCACGAACCCGGCCAGGGGAGACAGCGCCAGCAGCAGACCGACGTCGCTCAGGGCGAAGTCGCGGACCTCGTGGAGGTAGACCACGTGGAACGGGAGCACCAGGCCGGTCCCGATGAACTCGAAGACGATCACCGAGAGCAGCAGCTTGCCTTCGCGGGGAAGGTCGTGCCAGAAGGAGGCGAGGCTGGGTCGCTCGGCGGGCGTGCTCATCAGCTGTGAGTCTCCCAGTGGCCACCGACTCTCTCACCTGGTTTTGTCCCGACCGGCACTCGGCGGGGCGGCTTGGCCCTACTGTTCTCGCCATGAAGCGTGCTCTGGCCCTGCTGTTCGGCTTCGGCATCGTGTTCGCGGCCATCTTCGCCAACGCCGTGGCCTGGAACACCGGCGACGACTCCGGCTCCGAGTCCGAGCCGAGCACCATCACCAACTACGTCGCCGACTACGTCGTCGACAAGGACGGCGACATCCACGTCACCGAGACCCTGACGCTCGACGGGCTGTTCACCCGGCACGGCATCTTCCGGTTCTTCGACCGGTCCGACCCGACCGCTCCGGGCACCCGCCGCACGCCGTACGACGTGTCGGTGACCCTCGACGGGGGCGACGAGCCGTTCGAGATCCTCAAGGAAGAACACCGGCGGTTCACGAACCTCAAGATCGGCGACGCCGCCGTCACGCTGGGCATGGGCGAGCACACCTACGTGATCAAGTACTCGATGCACGACGCCATCCAGCCGGGTGAGGGCGTCGACGGGGAGAGCCAGTTCTACTGGCAGCTGGTCCCCACTGGATGGTTGCAGGACATCGACAAGGCGAGCCTCACCGTGCACCTGCCGGTGCCGTCCGCGGCCGAGGTCGACTGCGCCGTCGGTCTTGGCGAGACCTCCGGCTGCACCGCCGAAGGTGCCGGCACGGACACGCTGACCGTGACCACGGGCGCGCTGGCAGACCACACGCCGGTCTCGATCAAGACCGGCCTCGACCTGCCGACACCCGACCAGGACAAGGACGTGCCGTGGTCGGCCCGGTTCGACCGCACCCTCAGCAGCAGCCCGATCCTGCTCGGGATCGTGATCCTCGGCGGGCTCCTCGCGGCCGGCGTCGGAATCACAGCCGCCCGGAGCACCTACGAGAAGAACCCGCAGTTCCCGGTGCTCTACACCCCGCCCGAAGGCGTCGGTCCGGCCCAGGCGAAGTACATCCTCACCGAGAGCCTCGACCAGGAGGCCTACGTCGCAACGCTGATGTACGCCGCCGAGCGCGGCGCGATCGACCTCGCCAAGAACGGCGACGCCTGGGTCATCAGCGACAAGCAGGGCGCCCAGGGGTGGGCCGGCCTCGACGAAGCCACGCTCGGTGTGGCCCATCTCCTCGGCGGTCCCGGCACCAGCTTCGTCGCCGCGCCGAAGGACGTGTCGGCGGGCCTGCGCCTGAAGACCGAGATCGCGGACTTCGACTCCACGGTCAAGAGCTGGGCCACCTCGTCCGGCAACCTGGTCAGCACCGGGCTCGGCGGCCTGGGTGGCCTGATGGTGCTCGGCTCGCTCATCCTGGTCGGCGTCATCGCGATCTGGAACCCTCTCAACATGACCATGCTCGCGTTCATCCCGGGCGCGTTCGCGATCACCGGCCTGCCGCTCATTCGCACCGGTGCCGGCACCAAGCGGACCGCGCAGGGACGGGACCTGTGGTCGAAGGCCGGCGGCTTCAAGCGGATCCTCTCGACCCCGTCGGCCGAGGACCGGTTCGACTTCTCCGGCCGCCAGGAGCTCTACACCGCCTACATCCCGTGGGCCGTCGCGTTCGGGGTCGCCGACGAGTGGGCCGCGAAGTACCGCACCGAGATGGGTGTCGAGCCGCCGACCCCGAGCTACTTCGGCGCCTACGGTGCCGGCTATGCCGGCTCCGCCATCAGCTCGATGGTGAGCGACTTCGACTCGACCGTGAGCAGCGCGATCTCGTCCTACCAGGCCACGCAGTCATCCTCGTCGAGCGGCGGAGGCGGCTTCTCCGGCGGCGGCGGTGGCGGCGGTGGCGGCGGCGGCTCGTGGTGAGCCACCACTCCAGGACACGAACACAAGGAACACCTAGGGAAAGAAGGACAACCTGATGCTGATTGCGATCATCGTCATCGTCGTGGTGCTGGTGCTCCTCGTGGGCTTCGTCATCGTCGGCTTCAACAAGCTCCGCACCACCGACGTCGGCGCCGAGGAGGCGCTCGGAGGCATCGACGTCCAGCTCACCCGGCGGGCCGAGCTGATCCCCAACCTGGTCGAGACCGTCAAGGGCTACGCCGCCCACGAGAGCGGCGTCTTCGAGGAGATCACCAAGGCCCGGGCCGGAGTCGCGGCCGCCGCGGCCGGTGACGACGTACCGGCGAAGGCCGCGGCGGACGCCGCCCTGTCGCAGGCGCTGGTCAGGGTGAACGCCGTGGCCGAGGCCTATCCCGACCTCAAGGCCAACCAGAACTTCCTCGAGCTGCAGAAGCAGCTCGCCGACACCGAGAACCAGCTGTCGTTCGCGCGTCAGTACTACAACGACGCGGTGGCCACCCTCAACAAGCTGGTGCTGACCATCCCCTGGATGCTTTTCACCGGCATCGCCAACGTGCACAAGCGCGAGTTCTACGACGCCCCCGAAGGCCACGACATCGCGCCGACGGTGAAGTTCTAGGCCGCTCTAGAACACATTGAACGGCCGGAACTGGACGGAGATCCGCGGGCCGGCGGCGGAGACTTTCGGCACGGCGTGCTCCCAGGTGCGCTGGCAGCTGCCGCCCATCACCACCAGGTCACCGTGGCCCATCTCGATCGCGATCGACTCCCCGCCGCCGCGGGGGCGCAGGCAGAGCCTGCGCGGGTCGCCGATCGAGATGATCGCGACCATCGTGTCGTGGGTGTCGCCACGGCCGATCCGGTCGCCGTGCCAGGCCACGCTGTCGTTGCCGTCGCGGTAGTAGCAGCACCCCGCTGTGCGGAAGCGCTCGAGCAGCTCGGGGAGGTAGTGGTCGGACAGTGCTTCGCGCGCCTCGGTGAGCACGGGGTGGGGCAGCGGCTCGTCGATCATGTAGGTGTAGACGAGCCGCGGTACGTCGACGACCCGGTCGTACATCTGGCGGCGCTCGGCCCGCCACGGCACCTCGGCGACGAGCGTCGCGAAGACGTCGTCGGGGTCGGGCAGCCAGGTGCGGGCGACGTCGATCCAGGCTCCATCGGTCAGCTCGCGCCGCTGGAGCCTCTCGAAGCCCAGCGCCGCGGTCGGCGGCGCTTCGAAGAGCGTGCTCTGGAAATCCATCGCCCCATCGTAGGCCAGACTCGAACAAATGTTCGATAGTCTTGACCGTCAATTTCAAGCCCCGTTTCGCGCTCGTCGGCTAAGAGACCGTCGGACTCAGAACGGATTCCGGATTCAGGGGACAGGCGGGCTAGACCGCCCTAAGGTGCCTACGTGGAAGAAGTGCTCCTCTCGGACGGAGGCGCTCTCAAACACGTCCAGGTGCGGGAGTACGTCCGATCGCTCGTCGCGGGCAACGCGCCTGGCTCCGCGGCCCCCTCGGAGCGCGATCTGGTGCACCGCTTCGGCGTGGCCCGGATGACCGTGCGCCAGGCGTTGGACGCGCTTGGTGGCGGAGGGCCTCCTCGAGCGGATTCCCGGCCGCGGCACGTTCGTAGCACGCCCACGCCGCGTCGCCACCACGATCACCGGCTACTCCGAGGAGATGTCGCGCCGCGGCCTGATGGCCGAGTCGCAGACCCTTCTCGCGCGCCGCGAGCAGGCGGGTCCCGGTGTCGCCCGGGCGCTCAACCTGACCGAGGGCGACGCCGTCATCCACTGGCGCCGCCTGCGGCGCGGCGACGGTGTCCCGATCTGCATCGAGGACGCTTACCTCAACGAGGTGCTGCTGCCCGGCTTCCTGCAGAGCGGCATGCCGACCAGCCTGTACGACGACCTGGCCGCCCGCGGACTCCACCCCTCCTGGGTCGAGGACTCGATCACCGCCGACTCGGCGACGCTCCGAGGAGGCCGACCTCCTGGAGATCGACCCCGGCGGCGTCGTGCTCCGTCACTCGCGGCGCGCCCTCACCAGCGACAAGACCGTCGAGGTCTCCCGCAGCGTCTACCGCGCTGACCGCTTCACGATGTGGATCCAGCTCGGCGGGGACTAGCTCGACTGCCGAAGTGCGCGAAGTGGCGGCCCGAAGTGCGTGAAAACGCGGGCCCAGATGTCACACCTGGATACGCAACTTCTGACACTTCGAGGGACAGTTTCGCGCACTTCGGCGCGCCGGCCCTAACGATCGAGGTGGCCGAGCGCGGCCGCCACCTCGCCGGTCTCCTCGCACACCCACACCGGGTCGGGTCCTCCCAGGTCGGGCTGGATGTAGAGCGAGTGCACCGGCCCGTCGGCACAGGCCTGGCACGTGGGCCAGCGACCGACCTTCTCGAACAGCGCGTCCTGCACGTCCTGGGCGACCAGGCCGGCGACGTACACATCGCCCTCAGGCCACTGCGTGGCCCACCACTGGCGTGCGGCACAGGCCTCCTCGAGGGCGGAAACCGCGACGGCGTCGGCCTGTCGACGGGCGACGAGGTCGGCGAGCACCAGGGCGCGCGCGGACAGGACCAGGTTGTCCAGGCTGTCGTCCACAGGTCCCATTGTGCGCCTGCGCCCAACCGGGCCCGGCTTCCCGGATCCGATCCACCCAGCGCCTAGCCTGGACGCATGGGCGAAGCGCTCCTCGAGGTGGCCGTGCTGCACGCGCGCGACGTAGCCGGCTGCCACGAGGGAGGCGCCGACCGGCTGGCGATGGTCGTGCCTGGCGAGGGCGGCGACAGGTCGCCCGACCTCGCGGCCGCTGCATCGGTGATCCGGGCGAGCGAGCTGCCCGTGCGGATCATGCTCCGGCTCAACGAATCGTTCACGACCACCGGCGGTGAGTTCATGCGCCTGGTCGGCCTGGCCGAGGAGTACGTCTCCCTCGGCGCCGAAGGCATCGTGTTCGGCTTCCTGGACGCCGATCTGGAGATCGACGTCGAGACCTGCGCGGCGCTCGCGGGGTCGTTGCCCGGTGTGCCGTGGACGTTCCACAGCGCGATCGACCACACCCTCGACGCCGCCCGGTCCTGGCGTCGAGTGGTCAACCTGCCCGGCCTGACCGCGGTCAACACCGCGGGGTCGCCGCAAGGCCTCGAGCGCGGCTACGACGAGCTCCTCTCACTGGTCGGGTCGTCGCCCGACATCGCGCGACTGGTCATGCCCGCCGACGGACTGCTCCCCGAGCACGTGCCGTGGCTGGCGCGGGCCGGCGTGCGGCAGTTCCACGTCGGGGTGCAGGTGCGCCCGGGTGCGACGTACCGGTCCTACGTCGACGGGGAGTTCGTGCGGTCGTGGCGGTCGATGCTCGACGACGCGACCGCCCGCACCCGTCTCGCATGACGATCCTGATCGACCCGCCGAACGTCCCGTCCCGCGGCCGGATGTGGTCGCACGTGGCCAGCGACGAGTCGTACGCCGAGCTGCACGAGTTCGCGCGCGCGCTCGGCATCCCGGAGCGGGGCTTCGACCGCGATCACTACGACGTCCCGTCCGAGTACTACGACGACGTGATCGCGCTCGGCGCCGAACCGGTGTCGTCGCGCGAGCTGGTGCAGCGGCTGATCGGCGCAGGCCTGCGTCGCCGCAAGAACGCCGGCTAGGCGGCTGATCGAGCGCGCCCATGCCCGCCCACCTCCGGGACCGGAAGCGGCACGGTCGAACGTTTGCCTGGGCTATCAGGCGGTTAGACGGTGCTGAGGCAGAGCACGTAGATCGTCACCTCGATCGAGGCTCCTCCGACCGGATTGTTGAACCTGATCACATAGCTGTCCACGCCCGGGCGGTCGGGGGCGGCCGAGATGTCCGCAACGTGACTCTCCAGGAGCACTCCGTCGTCGGGTCCCACGAACCAGTGTCCGCCCGACAGGGCCACTTCGTTGGGGAGGCAGAGGGCAGGGGCGAAGAGCCCTGAGTTGTCGGCGACTGTTACCGGGCCCACCGTGCGCAGGGTGAGCCCTGCCGCGGTGACGTCGGCTCCATCGGCTCCTGGGGTTCCAGGGAGTCCTTGAGCTCCTTGGGGTCCAGGGGGCCCCATGATTCCTGAGGGTCCTGGGGGTCCGACAGCTCCAGCGGGACCGGCGGGTCCGGCGGGTCCAATGGCTCCTGCGGATCCGGGTGGTCCTGCGGCTCCGGCGGGCCCCGCGGGTCCTACGGGTCCGATGCCCCCGGGGGACCCTGCCGGTCCGGGTGGTCCGGCGGGTCCGATGGCCCCAGCGGGTCCGGCCGGTCCGATGGCCCCAGCGGGCCCGGCCGGTCCGGCGGGTCCAATGGCTCCTGCGGGTCCGACGGCTCCTGCGGGTCCGACGGCTCCTGCGGGTCCGGGTGGGCCTGCGGGTCCGGCGGGTCCGGCCGGCCCAGCGGGTCCCTCGCTGTTCCAGGTGATCGGGTTCTCGGCAGAGCCACACGTCTGGCCCGGGCCGAGGATCCGGACGACGCCGGTGGACTTGTTGGCGCAGGCGTTGATCGGTGCCGCGGATGCGGGGGCGGCGAGCACGAGACCGGCGGCCATGAGGGTCACCGTCGTGACGAGCGCGGGTAGGAGCCGTTTCGAATGGGGCATGGTCCAAGGTAGTCCTGCCTTCGTTCGCGAACGGCGAATAGACGTGATTCTGCCCGGCGGACTAGACCGGGCCCGGAAGCGTGGCCAGCTCGGCTTCCATGTTGGCGCGCGCGGTGTCCTCCCAGTGCCTCTGCGCGTACGCCGTGTGGAACAGCTGTGGCTTGGCGAGCAGGTCGCGGAGCACGCCTGCCCGGCCGGCCGCGAAGACGTCGTCGGCGAGGTGGGAGTACTCGCGGCGCACGTTGGTGACGTACTCGGCGTAGCGCTCGGGCGGCGCGGCCAGGATCGCCAGGTCGCCGTCGGACAGCGCGCATCCGTTGGCGTCGCTGTCGTCGGGACGGTGGGTCTCGGTGAGCCGCACCAGGCGCGCGGCCTCGGCGACCACCTGTGGCTCGGTCAGGTCGGCGAGAGCGTCCTCCGCCCACGCGGCCGACCGCTCCTCCGCGTCGCGCTCGCCGTCGTAGACGGCATCGTGGAACCACGCCGCCAGGCCGACCGGCACCCGGTCGAAGAGGGTGCCGTTCTCGGCGAGCTCGTCGAGCCGGGCCAGCACCTCGGAGAGGTGCTGGGTGTCGTGGTAGCCGCGCGCCGGGTCGCTGTACGCCTCGACCAGCGAGTCGCGGACGGCTCGCCCTTCCGCCAGCGGCCACGAGGCGATCAGGCGTTGGTCCACGTCGCCCATTGAAACAAACAGACTGTCAGGCCTGCCAGGTCCGGACCCAGCGGCAGTGCTCGGATCCGCGCAGCCGCTCGAGCGAACCCTCGGACAGCGGCTCGCCGGCGTCGGTCACGACGTAGCCCAGCTCGCCGCTGGTCGAGAGCAGCTGGCCGGTGACGTTGTCGCCCTCGTCGGCCAGCAGCGCGTTGACCTTCGCGAGTACGCCGGGCACGTTGAGGTGCAGGAAGCCGAGGCGGTGTCCGGTCAGGAGCGGGGGCGTCGCGACGGCAGGCAGGTTGACCGACAGGGCGGTGCTGCCCTCGAGGGCGAAGGCCGCGAGCTTGCCCGACACGAACCAGCCGATCTCCTCCTGTGCTTCCTGGGTGGAGCCGCCGACGTGCGGGGTCAGGATCACGTTGTCGAGCCCGCGCAGCACCGACTCGAACGGGTCGCCCTGGGCCTTCGGCTCGACCGGGAAGACGTCGAGGGCGGCGCCGGCGATGTGGCCCGAGAGCAGCTGGTCGCGCAGGGCGACGTCGTCGACGACCATGCCGCGTGAGGCATTGATGAAGATCGAGCGCGGCTTCATCGCCGCGAACTGCCCGGCGCCGAACAGGCCGGCGTTGCCCGGCCGTCCGTCGATGTGCAGGCTGACCACGTCGGAGGTGGCCAGCAGCTCCTCCAACGAGCGCAAGCGACGCGCGTTGCCGTGGGCGGGGCGGTCGGCGGTGTCGTAGAAGACGACCCGCATGCCCATCGACTCCGCGAGGTTGGACAGCTGGGTGCCGATGTTGCCGTAGCCGACGATGCCGAGGGTCCGCCCGCGCACCTCGTGGCTGCCCTTGGCGGACTTGTCCCACACGCCGTCGTGCATCTTCTGCGTCTTCTCCGGGAGCCGCCGGGCCAGGGAGATGATCTCGGCGATCACCAGCTCCACGACGCTGCGGGTGTTGGAGTACGGCGCGTTGAAGACCGCCGCTCCGCGCGAGGCGGCGGCGGTCAGGTCGACCTGGTTGGTGCCGATGCAGAAGCAGCCGATCGCGAGTAGCTCCGGCGCGGACGCCAGCACCTTCTCGGTGACGTTGGTGTTGGAGCGGATGCCGAGCATGCTCACCCCGGCCAGCGCGGCGATCAGATCGTCCTCGCCGAGCGAGCCCGAGCGCAGCTCGACCTCGAACCCCCGGGCCTCGAGCTGTTCGACCGCGACGGGGTGGATGTTCTCCAGCAGCAGCACCTTCACGTGGCGACCCTAGGAACAAGTGGGGTCGAAGGCTAAATCCCCGCTAGCGTCTCGGTATGTCGGGGGACGTGCATCGCGGCCGCATCTTCACGGCGCCCTTCGTCATGCTCGGCATCGCTGACCTCGCCTACTTCACCTCCGTGGGCGTGGCGATCCTGACCCTCCCGCTCTATGTCACCGGGCCGATCGGGTCCGACGAGGCCGGCGCCGGGGTGGCGTTCGGTGCGTTCGGCGTGACCGCGTTGGTGTGCCGACCTTTCGCTGGCCGGCTCTCCGACACCCAGGGCCGCCGTCCGCTCATGATCTTCGGCGCCGCGCTGGCCGCACTCGGCATGGTCCTCCTCCCGTACGCCGACTCCCTCGCCGTCGTCGTCGGCGTACGGCTGATGCAGGGCATCGCCGAGGCGGCGTTCTTCGTGGCCGGCTTCGCGCTGCTCGCCGACCTCGCCCCGCCGTCGCGGATGGGGGAGGCGCTGAGCTACAACTCGCTCGGCCTCTATCTCGGCATCGCCTTCGGGCCTCCGCTGGCCGAGGTGCTGATCGAGCAGTGGAGCTACGACGCTGCCTGGTACGGCGCCACCGTCCTCTCGGTGCTCGCCGCAGTGCTGGTGCTCGGCATCAGGGAACCGGCTCGCAGCGAGGACGGCGACGGTCACGGCAGGCTGATCCATCGACCGGGGATCCCTGCGTCTCTTGGGTTCTTCACGTCGCTCGCCGCGGTCAGCGGCTTCCTCGCGTTCGCCTCGCTCCACTCGGAGGAGGTGGGTCTCAGCAACACCAGCCTCGCGTTGCTCACCTACGGCCTGGTGGTCGTGTTCTGCCGGATCGTGTTCGCGCAGGTCCCCGACCGCCTGCCGTCGCTGCCGCTTGCTGCCGGCTCGCTGTTCGCGATCTCGTCCGGACTCGTGGTGATCGCGACCTGGCAGGCACCGGAGGGGTTGCTCGTCGGCGTGGTGGTGCTGGCCGTCGGGGTGGCGTTCAGCACCCCGGCGTTCTTCTCCGCCATCTTCGCGACGGCGAGTGCGTCGGATCGCGGCGCCGCCGCCGGCACGGCGAGTGCGTTCATCGACCTGGGCCTGGGCTTCGGCCCGATCGCGCTCGGGCTGGTCGCGGACTCCCAGGGCATCCCGTGGGCCTTCGGCGTCGGCGCAGGAGTCGCCCTCCTCGGCGGCCTCTGGACGCTGCGGCTCGCCGTTACTACCAGCCGAGTCGGCGCATAACTCGCTACGTTGCGCCGACTCGCGCTGTTTGAAGACCGAGGATGCGCCGACTCGACGGGTCAGGCTGGCAGGTCCTCGGCGTCGACGATCCGGTAGGCGTAGCCCTGCTCGGCCAGGAACCGCTGGCGGTTCTGGGCGAAGTCGGCGTCGACGGTGTCGCGGGAGACGATCGTGTAGAAGTGCGCGGACTTGCCTTCGGACTTCGGGCGCAGCAGGCGGCCGAGGCGCTGCGCCTCTTCCTGCCGTGACCCGAAAGAGCCGGAGATCTGGATGGCGACCTCGGCCGAGGGAAGGTCGATCGAGAAGTTGGCGACCTTGCTCACGACGAGCAGCCCGACCTCGCCGGTGCGGAACGCCTCGAAGAGCCGTTGCCGCTCCTTCACCGGGGTGTCGCCCTTGATCACCGGGGCGCCGAGGACCTCGGCGATCTCGTCGATCTGGTCGATGTACTGCCCGATCACCAGCGTCGGCTGCCCAGCATGTGCGGCCACGAGGTCGCGGACCACGTCGATCTTGTGGTGGGTGCACGAGGCGAGGCGGTAGCGCTCCTCCGGTTCGGCGGTCGCGTAGACGAGCCGCTCGTTGGTCGGCAGCGTCACTCTGACCTCGACACAGTCGGCCGGGGCGATCCAGCCCTGCGCCTCGATGTCCTTCCACGGCGCGTCGTACCTCTTGGGACCGATCAGCGAGAAGACATCGCCCTCGCGTCCGTCTTCGCGCACCAGAGTGGCGGTCAGGCCGATCCGGCGGCGGGCCTGGAGGTTGGCGGTCATCCGGAAGATCGGTGCGGGCAGCAGGTGCACCTCGTCGTAGATGATCAGCCCCCAGTCACGGGCGTCGAGCAGCTCGAGGTGGGAGTAGACGCCCTTCCGGCGCGTGGTCATCACCTGGTAGGTGGCGATGGTGACCGGGCGGACCTCCTTGACGGAGCCGGAGTACTCGCCGATCTCGTCAGCGGTGAGCGACGTACGCCGGATCAGCTCGTCCTTCCACTGCCGGGCGCTCACGGTGTTGGTGACCAGGATCAGCGTGGTCGCCTGGGCATGCGCCATCGCGGCCGCGCCCACCAAGGTCTTGCCCGCGCCGCAGGGGAGTACGACGACCCCGGATCCGCCGTGCCAGAAGGACTCGGCGGCGTCCCGCTGGTAGTCGCGCAGGTGCCACTCGGTCTCGTCGAGCGCGATCGCGTGCGCCTCCCCGTCGACGTAGCCGGCGAAGTCCTCGGCCGGCCAGCCCAGCTTCAACAGCGCCTGCTTGAGGTTGCCGCGTTCGGAGGCGTGCACCAGCACGGTGTCGTCGTCGACCCGGGCGCCGATCATCCCGGCGACCTTCTTCGCCCGCAGCACCTCCTCGAGCACCGGCCGGTCGGTGCTGGCCAGCACCAGGCCGTGGGTCGGGTGCTTCTCCAGCCGCAGCCGCCCGTAGCGGGCCATGGTCTCGGCGACGTCCACGAGCAAGGAGTGCGGCACGGCGTAGCGGCTGTACTTGAGCAGCGTGTCGACCACCTGCTCCGCGTCGTGCCCGGCCGCTCGGGCGTTCCAGAGCCCCAGCGGCGTCAGCCGGTAGGTGTGGATGTGCTCGGGGGACCGTTCCAGCTCGGCGAACGGCGCGATCTCCTTGCGACAGTCCTGTGCCAGCTCGTGGTCGATCTCCAGCAGCAGAGTCTTGTCCGACTGGACGATCAGGGGGCCGTCATGCACCTGCCAAGCGTACGGACGACCCGGCAACCCGACCTACGCGGTCGGGTCCAGCGGTTTGACGGTCGTGATCCGATGCACCGCGAAGGTGCGGACGTCGTCGGAGCGGTGGTCATGAGCCGTCAGCTGCCCGCCTTCGACCGACAGTGGGTCCACGATCCGGTCGGTTGCGCTGCCGTGGTTGTCGACGTAGCCGATCAGCACCGTCGACCCGGCCTCGACCGCGTCTCGCAGGGCTACCAGCGAGCCGCTCGGCGTGAGCGTCGGCGCGGATGCGGGACGCTCCGCGGCCACCCGGTCGCCGGAGCGGACCGCCGTGATCACCGAGGCGATCCGCGCCGTTTCCCGCACCCCGCGCGTCGTCGCACCTCGCTGTCGCGGCGCCCGCGCCCGCAGCAGGTCGGGTCGGGTCACCCGCACGGTTCCGTCGGCGGCCTCGACCACGGGTGCGGCGCCGAGCTCGCGCAGCCGCGGAAGCAGTACGTCGATCGGCACGCCGCTGACCAGCACCGTCGGCGCCAGCCGGCGCAGGCCCAGGGTCGAGGCCTTCGGGTGGTGCAAGAGCTCCGACAGCGCGGTCTCGTCGTCGGCGCGCAGGAAGGACTCGGCCTGGCCGACGCGGATGGTGCCGAACGTGCGGACCGTGTCGTCGACCAGGTAGGTCAGCGGCTGCGGCACCGGGGTGCGCGAGACCGCCCCGAGGAACTCGTGCACCTCGACGGCCGTCCACCCCACGTCGAGGGCGCGGCGTACGGATCCCGCGGTGAAGCGATAGACGGTGGCTCCGCCGCGCGACTCCACGTCGGCCAGCAGCTGCAGCCGGCGCGCGAGGTCGGTCTCGAGCGGCCCGGGCGCCACTGCGGTCAGGTCGGCCTGGATGAGCACATGGTCGACGGGCTGCGGCAGCAGGCCGCGGAGCAGGGGTGCCGGATCGGCGCCGTCCAGCAGGAGCCGTGAGTACGCCGTCAGACCACCCAGCCCCGTCACCCCGAGCAGCGCGGCCTCGGTGAGCGTCCAGGCCACCTGGTCGGCACGGCTCCGGGGCCGGCGCGGGCGCTCCCAGCCAACCCGAGCCACCACGGACGGAGCGCCGGTCGCGGCGGCGAGCACCTCGCCCGGCGCCAACGAGGCGAGGGCCGCGAGCGTCATCGAGCGCGCCTCGACCATCGTGTGACCGGCCAGCTCGGGCGACAGCGCCGTCCACGGCTTGCCGGCGGCGTCGCGCGATCCGACCAGGCCAGGCATCCGCGGGCTCTCCTGCCACGCCCTGGTCAGGGTCACCCAGCGCGAGGCGACGTCACTGGCCACCCAAGCGTCGAACGCGTCGGTCGGCACCCACACGGGGTTGCCGTCGCCGTCGGCCCGGCCGGCGACCAACCCGGCTCCCGACGCGACCTCGACCAGCAGCGCCGTGGTCGGCTCGTCGACATGGAGGTGAGCCGCGGCGGCCTTCAGCTCGCGGACGCCGAGGCCACCGCTGCGCAGCGCGGCTGCGGGATGGGTGCCCCAGTGGTCCAGGAGCAGCTCGACGCGGCGTACGGCCTCGAAGGCGGCGCCGGCGCCGGCGCGGTCCACCACGTCGGCACCGCGGTCGGCGGTCGCGATCTCGGGCGCCGGGGGCACCGGCTCGCGGGTGGTCCGCCCGCCGCGCAGCACCAGACCGACCTCGCCAGGGAGCACCACGTGGCCGTTTCCGCGGGGCACCAGAAGTCGCCGCGCGAGCAGCTCCTCGGCGGGCGTCTCCGCATCGGCGGGCAGCACCGTGTGCCGGGCCGAGCCGGTGGTCGCCTCGCCGCCTTCGGCGTCGACGTGCTCGAGCATCGCGCGGGCCGCGGGTGACAGGGCATCCAGGTGCGCCGCGACCTCGGCGGGCGTCTGCGGCTCGGGGCTGCGCGGCCGGAGCCCGCTGCGGTCGCCGACCAGGGCCTCCGCGACGCCCGTCAACGGACGGATCCCACCGGGCGCCTCCCAGGCCAGCGCCAGGTCCCGCAGCCGGTCGAGGGAGGCGTCGACCCGCGGTTTGTCGGCGTACACCATGTCGGCGAGCTCGACCGACGTGGTTTGACCGGCCACGACCAGGGCATCAAGGACAAAGAGCTCGAGCCGCGTCAGAATGTCCAGCGCACGCATCACGGAGGTGCGCAACGAGGCACGAGACGCCAGTTGACCGAAGTCGTGAGGGGCGGGAGTGGCCAGGTCGGGACGCTCGCTGAGCAGGCGGGAGAGTCGCTCGTCCGGCCAGCTCCGCAGCTGGTCGGCGAGCGAGCGGAACCCTCGCGTCGCAGCCATCCCGCCAACGCTATCCGCACCCCGGACACGCGGATGACGCCCGTGGAGCTCCACCACGGCGCCGCGACCGATGTCGGCGTGGTCCGCGAGGTCAACGAGGACGCGTTCCTGGCCGCACCGCCCGTATTCGTCGTGGCCGACGGGATGGGCGGCCACGACCGTGGCGACGTGGCCAGCACCATCGTGATCGAGGAGTTCGGCAAGCTGGTGCGCGCCGGCTACGACCCCATCCGCGGGCCGGCGGTGATCGCCGAGACGCTGCAGCAGTGCCAGAACCGGATCGCGGCGTACGACGCTCGCCAGCGCGCCGCCGGCGCCCGCGACTTCGCGGCCGGCACCACGGCGGTCGTGGCGCTGCTGATCGAGCAGGAGGGCGACCCGAAGTGGCTGCTCGCGAACCTCGGCGACTCGCGCGCCTACAGGTACAACGACGGCCTGCTCGAGCAGGTCAGCGTCGACCACAGCGTCGTGCAGGAGCTCGTGGACGCAGGCACGATCACCGCCGACGACGCGGCGATCCATCCCGAGCGGCACATCATCACGCGCGCGCTCGGCGGTGGCGGGAGCGTCGAGGCCGACTACTTCGTGCTGCCGCTGTCGGCCGCGGAGCGGATCGTGCTCTGCTCCGACGGGGTGAGCGGCATGATCGGCGACGCGCAGATCGCCGGCATCCTGGCCGAGTCCGAGGACCCCCGCGACGCCGCCGACCTGATGGTGGCGGCCGCCGTCGCCGCCGGCGGACAGGACAACGCGACCGCCGTCGTCGTCGATGTGGTGGGATTGGTCAACGACACGCCGTACGACTCGGAGCGACAACGCGTGAGTCTCGAGGAAAAGCTGGGAGCGCTGCCATGAGCGACGAACAGCAGGACGCCACCTGGTCCTACCAACCGGGAGACTGGTTCGGCATCGTCGGGGCCGACCTCACCCTGCTGCTGCCCGGCAGTGAGAAGTCCAGGGTCACCGGGCTCTGGGAGCTCGTCGATGGTGGCGCCGGTTTCGAGCAGGTCCTCGACGGACTGCTCACCTCCGGCCTCAGTGCGCTGCCGGGATTCGTGCTGATCGGGTCGGGCACCGGGCCGACCAGGCTCCTTCTCAGGGGCAGCGGTGTCCGGGCCGCGGTGGTCACGGGCGACGGTCCCGTGGCGCTGGAGGGATCGACCTCCGCGACCTGGGCCGAGCGGGTCTTCGACGGCGTCACCTCGCTGACCGTCAGCGTGGGACCGCCCGCCGAGCAGGCCCGGCACCTCCCGATCGGCCAAGGGCTGGTCCGGGTCTCCCGGATCGACCGGCCCGAACACTCGGCACCGGCCGCCGAGGCACCCGCCACCCCGCTCACGCCGCCGCCCCCGGCAATCGAGGAGTCCTCGCCGCTCGACGACGACGCCGACACCAACGCCGTGCCTGCGCCGTACGCCGCGGAGCTCGAGCCCGCAGAGCCTGCCGAGCTGGTCACCATGGCGTTCGACCCGGTGGACGCCGACCCGGTGACCGATGGCGAGGAGGAAGAGCAGGAGGCTGCGGCCGAGGAGGCGGCCGCAGCGGCACCGTTCGAGGAGCCGCCGCCCCCGCCACCCCTGCTGCCCCCGCCACCGCCCCTCCCGCCGGTCGCTCCGGCGCCGTTCGACCCCGACCCCGACCACGACGGCATGACCAGGGCCGGCTTCGACCCCGACGGCTTCGCGCGGCAGCAGCCGGGCATCCCCGGTCAGCCGCAGCCGCCCAGCATCACCCGACCCGTCGCCAAGCTGCTGGTCTCCAATGGCGAGACCATCGACGTCGACCGCGTGGTGCTGGTCGGCCGGGCCCCCGAGGCGCGCCGCTTCACGGCGACCGAGCAGCCGCGACTGCTCACCGTGCCGAGTCCCCTGCACGAGATCTCCTCCACCCACGTGGAGATCCGCCCCGGCTCGGGCGCCGACCACGGCAGCGCGGTCGTCACCGACATGGGATCGACCAACGGCACCGTGCTCGTCCAGCCCGGACTGGGACCGGAGGAGCTCAAGCCCGGCATCGCCGTACAGCTGATCCCCGGAGCGGTGATCAACCTCGGCGACGGCGTCACGATCCAGGTCGCCCGGCCCTGAACGTGCCGACGACCTACCCTGCGGCCGAGCTCGACCGCCGCTTCTACGCGTTCGCCGTCGACCGGGTGATCGCCTGGAGCCTCTACGCCGGCGCCGTCTACCTCGCCTACCGCCTCTTCTTCGCCGAGGATGAGACCTGGCCCGGCATCGGCCTGGTCGCGGCCGTCGTCGTGGTGGTCGGTGTCGTCTTCGCGGTGCTGCTCGGGGTCACTGGGGTCTCTCCGGGCAAAGCCGTGGCCGGCCTACGGGTCGTGCACCACGAGACAGGAGCCCCGATCGGCGTCGGCCGGGCGCTGCTGCGAACCGTGACCCTCGGTATCGCCGCCCTGCCGACGTTCTGTCTCGGTCTGGCCACGCTGGCGTGGACGGCGGTGATGGACCCCGGCGGCTGGCGCCGCGGCTGGCACGACCACCTGAGCAAGGCGACGGTGGTCGACATCCGCCCGATCCCCGCGCCCGAAGAAGTCGCGGAGAGCCGGCCCCGCCAGATCGTGAACCTGACGGCCATGCGGCTGATGCCGAGCCCACCCGACGCGACGTCGTCCCCGCCGCCACCAGCTCCGGCACCGATCTCCGCGCCTCCGCCGCCGCCGCCGCCGTGCCGCCGCCTCCGCCGCCTCCGCCTCCGCCGCTGCCTCCAGCAACTCCGACCGCCAACCGGTGGCGGGTCAGCTTCGACACGGGGGAGACGTTCGTGGTCGAGGGCCTCGCGCTGGTCGGCCGCCGCCCCGAGCCGCGGCAGGGCGAGCCGGTGCAGCACCTGGTGCCGCTACGCTCCGCCGACATGTCCCTCTCCAAGACCCACGCCCAGTTCCAGGTGGTCCCCGACGGCGCGCTCGTGGTGATGGACCGCGGCTCGACCAACGGCTCGATGCTGGTCCGGCAGGGAGTTGCCAAGGCGCTGTCGCCCGGTCGGCCGTCGACCCTGGTCGAGGGTGACAAGGTGCGCTTCGGCGACCGCGAGATGACCGTGGGGCGGGCATGACCTTCGAGCACTCGGGATCGGTGACCACGACGGCCACGCCCGCGGAGGTGTGGGCGCTCTGGAGCGATGTCGGCACCTGGTCGACCTGGGACCCGGCGGTCGAAGACGTCTCCATCGACGGCGCGTTCGCCGCCGGCACGACCGGCACGATGACGCTGCGGGGCGGGTTCGAGGCGCCGTTCACGCTCGAGGTCGTCGACCCGGATGCGCGCTACCTCGACCAGCTGACGATGGGCGACCTGGTGATCCGGATCGACCACGTGGTCCGCGCGATCTCGGGCGGCACCGAGGTCACCGTGAGCACGACCATCGAGGGTCCCGGTGCCGACGACATCGGCCCGATGGTCACCGCGGACGCGCCGGTCGCCCTCGAGGCATTGGTCGCCCAGGCCGAGGGCCGCTAGCTCCTCTTCGGCCCTCGCGCTCCCCATCTGCGTTCGATCTGCCGCAGGAGGGCGGGGTAGACGATCAGGTAGCGGAACGGCTTGATGAACGCCATGTAGGCCTTGCCGAACCGACCGCGGGGCTTGACGTACACGGCCATCTGGCCCTGGAAGCGACCCTGCCCCAGGTCGACCCAGGCCAGGTGCAGGACGCCGTGCACGGTCTGGTTCGAGATCTCGGCCGCGAACTCGCGGTCGGTGCGATAGAGCGGCACGAACGGCACGGAGCCGAAGTCCAGGTCCGCCACCGTCCCGCGCAGGTCGTCGGGCAGCCGGTCGGCCAGCGTGGTCTCCGTGGCGCCCGGGATCGGGAGGTGGCCGGTGGCTCCGTCGTCCGTTTCGGAAATGCGGCCGAGGCCGAACCACTTGCCGAGGAGGTCCCGCGCCTGCCACAGCACGCGGGTGGGCAGCGACGAGTGAGGACGGGTCCGACGAGGTCGCCAGCTCGACCAGGACGGGGAAGTCCTCGGCCCGCCCGTACGCCGGGAGCTCCCAGACGTCCTCGACCTCGAAGTCGGGCGCGATCTCGCGGATCCGCCAGGGGCGGGAGGTGTGTACCTCGTTCGGGACCCTCATCAGCCCTCCACCTTTCCCTTCGTAGCCGAGAGCCGCCGGATGGGCCCGATCAGCGAGCGGTAGATCGGGCGTACGACCCAGGCCGGCAGGTCCTGGTTGCGCTCCTCCTCCCAGACCCGGGCCCGCGGGTGCCGACCCAGCAGCCGCAGCAACACGCGGCTGCGCAGGAACGGGCCGCTCGGCTTCGGCTCGGAGGTGTGGATGGTGATCCGGCACAGGTGCTTGGTGTTCATGTAGCCGTACTGCGCGGGGCTGACCAGCCTGGCCGGGGCACCGTGGTCGCCGTCGAGCGGCCGTCCGTCGAGGCGCTCCGCAATCAGTACGTCGTCGGCCAGGGCGTCCTCGAGCTGGAGCACCGCGCCGTAGCCGTCGAGGCCGCGGAACCCGATGTGGGTGACCGACGTGCCCGGCGGGAGGGCCGGCTCGACGTACGTGCGGTAGACGGTCTCGAACGCGACGCCCTCCCAGTGCAGGTCGGTGGCAGACCACCCCGCCACGCAGTGGAGGTCGGAGGCGAGCTCGCGTCGTGGCAACTCGGCCAGGGTGCTCAGGGGCAGCTCGAACTCCTCGCGCACGGCTCCGCGCACCGTGATCACCGGATCCGCCGGCACGGCCGGCGGGGGCTTGGCCAGGTGGGTACCGAACCGCGGGAACCCCTCGACGCGACGCTGGCCTGGCGGGAGGGTCTCGGTCTGAACCTTCATTGACTCCTCGATCCATACGCTGTCGTATGGACACTAGGCACGGTGCTTGCTTCTGTCAATACGGTGCCGTATAGATATGCCGGTGGCCACCGTCCGAACCCCCCGCAGTGCATGGGTCGACGCCGGGCTCGAGGCCCTGGCGACCGGAGGTCCCGAGGCGATCCGGATCGAGGTGCTCGCCGACACCCTCGGGGTGACCAAGGGCGGCTTCTACTGGCACTACGCCGGCCGGCCGGCCTTCCTCGCCGAGATGCTGGACGCCTGGGAGAAGACCGTCGTCGACGACGTGATCACGATCGTCGAGGGCAAGCCGGACGGTCCGCGGGAGAAGCTGCAGCGGCTGTTCGGGCTGGCCGCGTCGGTCGAGCTCGACGTGGAGCTGGCCGTGCGCGAGTGGGCCCGCCGCGACGACGACGTCGCCGCCCGCGTGCACCGCATCGACAACCGCCGCACCGACTACCTGCGCTCGCTGTTCGAGCAGTTCTGCCCTGACCAGGACGACGTCGAGGCGCGGTGCCTGCTGGCCTTCTCGCTCTTCATCGGCAGCAACTTCGTCGCCACCGAGCACCGGGGCCGGACCCGCGCCGAGGTGCTGCACCTCGCGTTCGACCGGCTCCTGATCGGCGCCGACGACTAGGCCAGTGCGGCGTCGACGGCCGCTTGGGCGCTCGCCTCGCGGCGTACGCCGTCAGGGAGGTCCCAGCCCAGCAGCGAGACCACAAGCACGCCGGTCCGCATCGCGAGCGCGATCTCGCTGAGAGTGCCCCAGCTACCACCGACCGCGATCACGGCGTCGGCCGCTCGGATCAGCAGCCCGTTGCGCAGCTCGCCGAGGCCCGTCGGCAGCGCGAACGTCAGGGATGCGTGTGCCTCGCTGCGGTCCGGGCCGGGCAGCAGGCCGATCGACGTACCGCCGGCTGCTGCAGCCCCATCAGCGGCCGCGGCCATCACGCCCGTGCCGCCGCCGCAGAGCACCACTGCGCCACGCTCCGCGAGCAGCCGACCCACGGCGTACGCCGCCGACAAGATGTCTTCGGCCTCTGGATGTCCGGCCAGGGACCCGGCGGACGGGCCGACCACGGCAACGTAACGCGGCACGACGAGCTCAGCTCGGGTCGGGCACGTCGTCGAACGCGTCCGGGCGCCCGATCCAGTCGAAGCGCTTGATCGGCCACACGAGCGAGAAGACCTTGCCGACCACGAGGTCGGTGGAGACGAACGCCTCGTCGGGGTCGCAGTTGGGCTTGGTCTCGTCGCAGAGCTTCTCGGAGGAGTCGGCGGACGCGCCGCGGTTGTCGCCCATCACGAAGATGTGGTCGTCGGGGATCGGGCCGACCGTCCAGTCGCAGCTGCCGTTGAACGGCATCGGGCCGTCGCACCTGCGCTGGCTCGCCAGGAAGCCGTCCTCGTCGATCGCCTGTCCGTTGATCTCGATCCGGCCGTCCTCGTCGCAGCACACGATGGTGTCGCCGGCGACTCCGATCACTCGCTTCACGAGATGGCCGCCGGTCGGGTAGAGACCGATCGCGGCCATGCCCTTGGTCAGCCAGTTGGTGGGGCCCGGGTCGGGGCCGGGGAGCCAGCCGCCCGGATCCTCGAAGACCACCACGTCTCCGCGCTCGGGCTCACCGCCGAACCAGTAGGAGACCTTCTGCACGAGGATCCGGTCGTTGATGACCAGGCCCGGTCGCATCGAGGACGACGGGATGTAGAAGGCCTGCACGAAGAAGGTCTTGATGACCAGGGCCAGGGCGATCGCGATCGCGAGCAGGATGATCGTCTCGAGCCACAGAGGCGCCTTGCGGCGGGCGGTATCGGCCACGCGGCGACCCTACGTCAGCGCGGTCAGGCCCTTGCGTCGACCCGGCGGTCGCCCAGTGCGAGGTCGGCTGCCGCTTCAGCGTGCACCCGCATGGAGTCGAGGATCGGCAGCGGCGAGTCGGCCTGGCCGACCAGCAGCTCGATCTCGGTGCAGCCGAGCACGACGGACTCGGAACTCCTTCGGCGGCGAGCCGTCCGATGATCCCGGCGTACGCCGTACGCGATGCGTCGACGACCTTGTCCCTGGGTGAGCTCGTCGAAGATCACCCGGTCCACGACGGTCCGGTCGGCGGCTCCGGGCACGTGCACCTGCAGTCCGGCGCGCGCCAGCCTGTCCGACGTAGAAGTCCTCCTCCATCACCCACCGCGCGCCGAGCACGCCGACCTGCGACCAGCCGCTGTCGCGAGCCCGCTCGGCGATCGCGTCGGTGATCCGCAGCAGCGGGACCTCGAGGGCCGCCTCGACGTCGTCGGCGACACGGTGCATGAGGTTGGAGCAGATCAGCACCATGTCGGCGCCGGCGTCCTGGCACCGTCGGCCTGCGTCGGCCAGCAGGCGCCCGGCGCCGGCCCAGTCGCCGTCCTGCTGGTGCGCGCGGACCACCGAGAAGTCCAGCGACTGCAGGGCGATCGACGCCGAGGCGTGGCCGCCGAACCGCTCCTGCACCTGCTCGTTGAGCACGCGGTAGTACTGCGCAGTGGAGTACCAGCTGAGGCCACCGATGAGTCCGATCGTCTTCATGGAGCCATGTTGGCGGCGTTCGAGGCTCCAAGGAAGACCTGAACTTCTTCGTAGTCCCCATAAGTCAGGCTTATGCTCTCGCCATGGACCCACGTCGCCTTCTGATTTTCCGGGAGGTCGCCCGCAGCGGCTCGATCAGCGGGGCGGCGCGCACCCTCGGCTGGACCCAGCCGGCCGTGAGCCAGCACCTGCGCGCCCTCGAGCGCCAGGCCGGGTGTGCGCTGCTGCTGCGGTCGCCGACCGGAGTAGAGCTCACCGAACCCGGCCGGGTCCTGCTCAGCCGCGCCGACGCGATCGCGGGCGAGCTGCACATGGCCGACGAGGAGCTCGCCACCCTCACCGACCTCCGTCGCGGGCGGGTGCGGCTCGCGGCGTACCCGTCGGCCGCGGCCACCCTGGTGCCCCGCGCCGTGGCCGGGCTGCGGCGGCGTCATCCCGAGGTCGACGTCGCGCTGACCGAGGCGGAGCCGCCGGAGGCGATGGGCCTGCTCGAGTCGGGCGACGCCGACCTCGCGCTCGTGTTCGCGTACGACGACGAGCCGGTCGCCGACAGCGGTCTCGTGTGGCGACCGCTGGCCACCGAGCCGGTCGACCTGGTCGTCCCTCCCGGCCATCCGCTCGCGCGGCGGCGGGGACTCACCATGCGGCACCTGGCGTCCGAGCCCTGGATCGTCGGCTGCGAACGCTGCCGCGAGCACGCGGTGGCGCTGTGTGCGGCGGCGTCGTTCGAACCGGACGTGCGCCACGTGACCGACGACTACGTCGTGGTGCAGAACCTCGTCGCCGTCGGGCTAGGGGTCGCGCTGCTTCCCCGTTCGGCACTGGAGGCGTTCCGGCATCCCGACGTCGAGGTGAGGGAGAGCAAGGTCTTCGGCTCGCGCACCTTCGGCGTTCTGCACCGAGCGGGCGCCGAGACCGTTCCCGCGACGGCGGCCCTGATCGCCGAGCTTCGGGCGTAGGTTCTGCGGCATGGAGTCGCTCCTGCACACCGGCGACGGTCCTCCGGTCCTGCTGCTCCACAGCGGCTTCTGCACATGGGTCGAGTGGCGGCACACCGCCGCGCTGCTCGAGGACCGCCGCGAGGTGCTGGCGCCGACCCTGGCCGGAAGCCTGGGCGGTGCGCGCCTCGACGTCCGCGATCGGACGATGCTCCAGGCGCTCGCCGACGACGCCGAGCGGATCCTCGACGAGGCCGGCTGGGACGAGCCGGTCCCCGTCGTCGGCAGCTCGTTCGGCGGGATCGTGGCGATCGAGCTGGCCACCCGAGGGCGAGCCAGCAAGGTGCTGGCGCTGGCTCCTCCGTGGCCGGCGGGTGCCGGTATCGCCTACTACCTCGGCCTGTTCAGCCCGATCTTCGGCATGCGCGCCGTCGAGTGGATGTATCCCTACTCGTCCAAGAGCCGGCGACTGACCAGCCTGTTCTTCCACCAATCGCTGGTGCCGATGGAGCTGGACCCGGCGGATGCCCGTGAGCTCTGGATCTCGGCCGGTCGGTTCCCTCTCATCGAGGTCGGGCGCCGCAGCGGCGGGCGCGGCCCGGGGCAGCCCGACCTGACCGCGGTCTCGGCGCCGGTGACGTTCGTGTGGGGCACCCGCGACCTCTTCGTCCCGGGCTGGATGCACCGCCGCTGGGAGCAGGCGCTCCCGCAGGCCGACGTCGAGACGCTGGAGGGCTTTCCCCACCAGCCGCACCTGCGCGACTCGCACCTGATCGCGCAGCGGATCCTCGCGCACTCTGAGCCGTAGGGCGTACGTTCCGATCATGGAGTCCTACGCCGCTGGTGAGACCGAGCCGGCTCTCCTGGAGGAGACGATCGGCGCCAACTTCGAGCGCACCGTGGCCGATCACGGCGACCGCGAGGCGTTGGTCGAGATCGCGAGCGGTCGTCGCTGGACCTACGCCGAGCTGGACCGGGACGTGGATGACCTGGCGCGAGGGCTGGTCGCCGCCGGGATCGCCAAGGGCGACCGGGTCGGGATCTGGGCGCCCAACTGCGCGGAGTGGACCCTGGTCCAGTTCGCCACCGCGAAGGTCGGCATCGTGCTGGTCAACGTCAACCCGGCCTACCGCACCCACGAGCTCGCGTACGCCGTCAACCAGTCCGGGCTACGTCTGCTCATCGCGGCCTCGAGCTTCAAGACCAGCGACTACCGCGCGATGGTCGAGGAGGTGCGCAAGCGACTGCCACGGTCTCGAGCGCGTCGTCTACCTCGACACCGACGACTGGGCCGAGCTCGTGACCGGTGGCGAGGGGCTGCCGGACGACACGGTTGCCACGCGGCTGGCGGAGCTGGCGCCCGACGACCCGATCAACATCCAGTACACGTCGGGCACCACCGGCTTCCCCAAGGGCGCGACCCTCAGTCACCGCAACATCCTCAACAACGGCTACTTCACGACCGAGCTGATCAACTTCACCGCCGACGACCGGCTGTGCATCCCGGTGCCCTTCTACCACTGCTTCGGCATGGTGATGGGCAACCTCGGCTGCTCGACCCACGGCGCCACGATGGTGATCCCGGCCCCGGGCTTCGACCCGGAGATCACGCTGCAGCACGATCGCCGCGGAGAGCTGCACGGGCGTCTACGGCGTACCGACGATGTTCATCGCCATGCAGAACGCTCCTTCATTTTCTGACTATGACCTCTCGTCGCTGCGCACCGGGATCATGGCCGGCTCGATCTGCCCGGTCGAGGTGATGAAGCGCTGCGTCAACGAGATGCACATGGCCGAGGTCGCCATCGCCTACGGCATGACCGAGACCTCGCCGGTGTCGTGCCAGACCCGCACCGACGACGACCTCGAGCGGCGTACGGCGACCATCGGCCGGGTCCACCCGCACGTCGAGATCAAGGTCGTCGACGCCGCGACCGGCGAGACCGTGCCGCGTGGAGAGACCGGGGAGTTCTGCACCCGCGGCTACTCCGTGATGCTCGGCTACTGGGACGACGAGGAGAAGACGGCGGAGGCGATCGACGCCGACGGCTGGATGCACACCGGCGACCTCGCCGAGATGCGCGACGACGGCTACTGCAACATCGTCGGCCGGATCAAGGACATGGTGATCCGCGGCGGCGAGAACATCTACCCGCGCGAGATCGAGGAGTTCCTCTACGGCCACCCCGACATCGAGGACGTCCAGGTGATCGGCGTCCCCGACGAGAAGTACGGCGAGGAGCTCTGCGCCTGGGTGAGGCTGCGCCCCGGCGCCGACCCGCTCGACGCGGCTGCCGTCCGCGCGTACGCCGACGGGCGCCTCGCCCGTTACAAGATCCCGCGCTACGTCCTCGTCGTCGACGACTTCCCGATGACCGTCACCGGCAAGATCCGCAAGGTCCAGATGCGCGAGGAGTCCGCGAAGCAGCTCGGCCTCGGCTGATCACGCGAGCCGCTCCAGCAGCGGGACCGTCTCCTCGGGTCCGGGCAGCGCCGCGATGTCGGCCTGGATCCGCTCGGCCGCACGTCGGTAGCTGTCGTCCGCGAGGACCTGCGAGACGGTCCGGCGTACCTCGTCCGGGGCCACCGTGGCGGCGTCCAGCACAACGGCTGTGCCGAGGTCGGCGCACCGCCCGGCGTTGTAGTGCTGGTCCGCGCCCATCGGAATCAGCACCGAGGGCAGCCCGTGCGCGAGCGTGCCGAGCACGCTCCCGGAGCCGCCGTGCGAGACGACCAGGTCACTGACCGACAGCAGCTCCTCCTGGGGGACGAACCTCTCGATCCGCACGTGCGCCGGCATCGGCCCGAAGCTGGAGGGGTCAACGCGCTTGCCAACGGTCACCACGACGTTCGCGGCCACGTGCGTGAGCCCCTCGAGGACCCTCGGGAGCACGTACGCCGAGTCGCTGTGGGCGACCGTCCCCAGCGTGAAGTACACGGTCGGAGGGTCGGAGGCCGGATGGTCCGGAGCCGCTGGTTGCCGGAACTCGAAGGCGGTGGTCGGGAGCGGGAAGCCGGGGTTTCGCAAGCTGACCGGCACGGGTGACAGCACCAGGTCGCGGTCGAGCATGTGCAGGTCGGGGTCGGGTGGCAGCCCGTGCTCGGCCCGCAGCACGTTCAGTGCGTCGGCCACGAGCTCCTTGCGCAGCAGACCTCCTGATGCCAGCACCAGGACGGTGACGCACGGGACGCCGTACCTCTCGGCCGCGATGGCGCTGCCGAAGTCGACCTCGTCGCGGACGACGAGATCGGGCCGCCACTCGCGGCCAATCTCCAGCAGGGCTGCTGCATGGCGTCGCGCGCCACGCTCAGCGAACCCGTCCCGGAAGTTGGCGGCCTCCTGCTCGGGGTCCCACGGCTGTGGCCGCTCCGGTGCGGGTTGCGGGATCGCCTCCCCTTGAGGGCGCGGCTCCGAGGTGCCGAAGGCCGTGAACCCGGCATCGACGATGACGTCCTGGATCTTGCCCGAGCCGGCCACCGCAACGGTGTGGCCAGCTGCCTCGGCGGCGCGCGCAACCGAGATCAGCGGCTGGAAGTGGCCGTAGCCGCCGATGAACGTGAAGAGGATGCGCACCGGTGAGCTCAGCCCTCCCACTCGTCACGCAGCAGGCCGTAGTGGAAGGAGTCGGTCCACTCGCCCTTGCTCCAGAAGTCCTGCCGGAAGTGGGCTTCCTTGGTCATCCCGAGGCGCTCGCAGAGCCTCGCGGAGCTGGCGTTGCGGGCGTCGAGCTGGGCGAGGATCCGGTGCAGGCCGTAGTGGCGGAAACCGAGGTCGATCATGGCGCGGGCGGCCTCGGTCGCGAACCCCCGGCCGGCGAACGACGGGTTGAAGACCCAGCCGATCTCGGCGAGCGACGGCGGGTCGCCGAAGGTGAAACAGATCATCACGTCACCGACGACCTCCCCATCATGTTCGACGACGAGCGTCAGCACGTCGCCGACCGCGGCCGGCGCGACGTTGGCCTGGAACTTCTCCAGCTTCTCGGCCACCCCAGCCTCGTCAAGCACGTCGTGGAGGAGATGGCGGACCACCTCGGCGTCGGTGTAGTAGCGCACGAGCGCGGGCAGGTCGGAGGGGACTGCGGTACGCAGCACCAGCCGTTCGGTGTGCACGGGAAGCGGGGGAGGAGCGTCCTTCACCAGGCCAACCTATGCGCGGCTACCTGGAGATCAGTACCGGGATTCGGGTGATCGTGCCGGACGCGCCACGCCATACGACGTAGCCGTCGTCGAGGCGGGTGGTGCGGCGAGGGTTGGCGACCGAGATCCGGTAGGTCGCGCTCTCGCCGGGGGCGAGCCTGAGCGCCGCTGGCGTCACCGACACCTCGCGGCGGAACCCGACGGCTCGCGAGGAGAAGTAGAGGGCGCGGCGGCCGACGTTGGTGACGGTTCGGCGGGCGAGGCCCTGACCACCGCTGAGCAGGATCGACGGGGTGTTCAGCTGGATCCGGCGCCCCTCCAGCCACGCCCGGTAGTCCGTGGTGTCGATCGGATAGACCAGGCCCGGCGTCGCGGTGTCGCCGGCTCGCAGCCGACCGGCACCGCCGGCGAGCACTCCGTCAGTCAGCGGCTGCGCGGTCGTGGCCAGCGCGGATCGCACCTCGGCGGCAGACAGGTCGCGGGCGGCGAGAATGGTGGCCGCAACGCCAGTCGTGTACGCCGTCGCGGCCGAGGTGCCGGTGACGAAGTCCCAGCCGACCCCGGCCGGCACGCCACCCAGGATTCCGGTCGCCGGGGCCACCAGGTCCGGCTTCAGCACCGCTGCGGACGGGTCGCCGGCGCTGGACCACGACGCCACGTGCGGCTGCGACGACACCAGGCCCACCGGCTCCAGCGAGACCCGGGCCCGCGGATGATCGGCGATCCAGCGGCCCAGGGCCCGCCCGGGTTTCTGGGCGAGATGCACGGTCGGCACGGCGTGGAAGTCCTCGTCGAGCGATCCGCGGGTGTCGTTGACCAGCACCATGCCGACGCCGTCAGCGAGGCCGACAGCGCGCGACTTGTCGACCCTCCCGACGGTGCCGCGCTCGCAGAGCACTATCCGCCCGGCCACGTCGCGGGCGTCGAGGCTGCCCGGCGTGCACACGCGGGCGTCGTCGCTGGACGCGCCGGGCGCGGGCACCCGCCAGCCGACGACCAGCCGGGCCGGCCCCACCGCGTGCGTCGCAACCATGGCGCCGGTCAGCGGAGCCGCCGCGCCGCGCACGACCCGGCCGCGCCGAAGAGCAGCCGTGGTGCCGCCGACGGTGGTCACCCACGGGCTCGGGTGTCCGGCGTACGCGGTCCGGCCGCCGTTGCCGGCCGCCGCGACCACGACGACGTCCGCCTCGGCGGCGCCGAGCAGGGCACGCTCGACGGTGTCGAACTCGGTCGGTCCACCGACGGAGAGGCTCAGCACGTCGACGCCGTCGCGGGTGGCCCGGTCGATCGCGGTCACCAGGTCGGCGGTGGCGCACCCGTCGTCGGCCGGGTCGGGTGCACCCCAGCAGGCCTTGTAGACAGCGAGCCTGGCCTGCGGCGCCATGCCGCCGAAGCTGCCCAGCGACTGTCCCGGCACGCGTACCGCGACCCCGGCGTTGCCGGCCGCGATCGAGGCCATCTGCGTCCCGTGGCCGTCGGTGTCGCAGCGGCGACAGCGAAGCTGCCGCCCGCAGGTTGTCGCTCGCCGAACCCGTCCACGAACCACTCGGCGGCCACGAGCTTCCCGTTGCAGGTGTCGTCGTCCCAGCCCTCGCCTTCGGCGCAGTCGCCGGCGAAGCCGGCCGGTTGCCGGCCGAGCTGCGGCACATCGGCGAAGAGCCGGCTGTCGTGGCGCGATGCCGGAGTCGATCATGCCGATCACGGTGCCCTCGCCACCACTGCTCGGCCCACCCGGCCCGACGCCCGTGATCTTTCCGGCGGGCCGAGCCGTCAGCGGTCGCACCTCGTTGCGCTCGATCAGCGCCACATCGGGGTGTCCAGCCAGCAGGTCGGCCTGGGTGTCGGTGAGCTCGACAGCGAACCCGTTCAGGGCGGTGTGCCACGAGTAGACCGCACGGGGCGCACCGACGGAGTCGAGCACCCGCGCCTGCTCCGCCGTCATCTGCAGCTCGGCCAGGACCACCATGAGCTCGGTCGGCTGCCCCGACAGGCCGGGTCCCTCGAGCGTGACCAGGTAGAGATCGGCGGGCTCGTCCTCGGCGGAGGCGGGCGCCGGGACGACCGCCAGACCGGCGACCGCGAGCGCGACGGCAACGAGCGATCGGCGTACGCCGGTCACGGGTCGCAAGTTGTCGGGCACGCCTGGTCCTTCGTCGGGGAAACGTTCATTCTGGCTCACCTGCCCCACGAGTGTCAGGCGACCTCGAGTATCCGTCCGTAGGCTTTGACGTCGTGCCATCACCCCTCGTCGTCGGGTTCGACCTCGACATGACACTGATCGACACCGCACCTGGCTTCGGGGCGGTGCTGACGGCTCTGGGCGCCGAGCTGGGCGTGGAGTTCCCGGTGGCGGAGATGACCGCGAAGCTCGGGCCGCCGCTGGAGTCGATGCTGGCCGGGCACCTCGCGGACGAGGCCGTGGCCCCGGCCGGTGACCGGTTCCGCGAGCTCTATCCCGAGCATGCGGTGGCGTCGGTGCCGGTGCTGGAGGGCGCGCACGAGGCCATCGCCGCCGTACGCCGCCATGGCGGTCGGGTGGTCGTGGTCACCGGCAAGTACGCACCCAACGCCCAGCTCCACCTCGACCACCTCGCTCTCGACGTCGACCTGCTCGAGGGCTGGGTGTGGGGCATCGGTAAGGCGGACGTCCTGCGCCGCGAGGGCGCCACCATCTACGTCGGCGACCACGTCCACGACGTGGAGGGCGCGCTCGCGGCCGGGGCCACCAGCGTGTCGGTGCTCACCGGTGGCTGCACGCGTGAGGAGCTGGTCGAGGCGGGTACCCACGTGGTGCTGGATGATCTGCGAGATTTCCCGTCGTGGCTCGAGGGTCACATCGTCTAACGTGTGCGGTCGCGCCCGAGAATCGGGCCGGAGCGAACGAGAAGGGTCGAGACCGTGCCCACTGGCAAGGTGAAGTGGTTCAGCGCCGAGAAGGGATTCGGCTTCCTCTCCCAGGAGGAGGGCGATGACGTCTACGTGCACGCCGACGCGCTGCCCGAGGGCACCACGACCCTGAAAGCCGGCACCCGCGTCGAGTTCGGGATCGCGCAGGGGCGCCGCGGCGACCAGGCGCTGCAGGTCGTGGTGCTGGACGCGCCGGCCTCGGTGACCCGCAACCAGTCCGTGGCCAAGCGCCGCAAGCCCGAGGAGATGGCTCCGATCGTTGAGGACCTGATCCGGCTGCTCGACGGCGTCGGCGAGTCCTACCGGCACGGCCGCCACCCCGACGCTCGCACCGCCAAGCCTGCCGCCAAGCTGCTCCGCGCGCTCGCCGACGAGCTCGAGCTCTAGGCGACGGCTGGCGCGGGGGCCGGCCGACCCTTGCGGGGGCGGGAGCCGAGCACGAACACCGCCCACGCACCGAGCGCCGCGCAGGCCACGCCCAGGCCGAGGTGTGGGTTGAGCGGCAGCGCGATGCCGACGAAACCGCCGACCACCCACGACAGCTGGAGCGTGGTGTCGCTGCGCGCGAACGCGCTCGACTGGACCTGGGTCGGGACGCTGCTCTGGATCGTCGAGTCGAGCGAGACCTTGGCCAGGGCCTGCGCCAGGCCGGCGGTCAGACCCAGCAGGACGAGCGGCACGATCCCGTAGAAGACCGCACAGAGGAGTGCCATGGCGGCGTCTGCCAGCAGCGCGGCCACCACGGTGACGGCGGGGTTGATCCGTTTCAGGATCGACGCGGCGAAGATCCCGAGCGTGTTGCCGAGACCGGCCGCGCCGATCACGAGGCCGATCAGCAGCTCGGGACGCCAGCCCTCGATCGGGTGGTCGCGCAGCAGGAACGCCATGAACATCGTGAGGAAGCCCGACATCCACCGTGGCCCGCAGTTGGCGCGCAGCGCGAAGGCGACGGCGGCCGGGATCCGGGTGCCGCGCCTGATCGGAACTCTCCTCACCGCGCAGCACCATGTCGACTGCTCGCCCGCACTCGAGTCGACCTTCTCCGGCAGCCGGATCGCCAGGATGGTGCCGACCACGAACAGCAGGAAAGCCCAGCGCAGCGTCCACTCCGTGCCGAAGAACCCGATCGCGGCGAGCGCACCGGCGATCGGGGCCGACGCGGCCGCACCGACCACGCCGGCCAGGCTGACCCGGCTGTTGGCCTTGACCAGGGTCAGGTCGTCCGGCCGCAGTCGGGGTACGGCGGCCGCGCGCGTCACGCCGTACGCCTTGGAGGAGACCAGGATCCCGAGCGCGGCGGGGTAGAGCAGGTTGGACTCGTCGGCGACCGCATTGGCCAGCACCCAGCAGAGGAAGCCGCGGATGGCGAACGTCGCACCGATCGCCCAGCGCCGGCCGTGGCTGAACCGGTCGAGGAACGGTCCGATCAGCGGCGCGACGATCGCGAACGGCAGCATCGTCAGGCCGAGGAAGAGCGCGACCTGACCCCGGGCCTCGCTGGTGGCGCCCGCGAAGAAGATGGTGGTCGCCAGCGAGATGGCGACGGCCGCGTCACCGGCGGCGTTGGCCGCGTGGAGCTCGATCAACCGGGACAGACCGGACTGCTCCGCCCCCTGCGCCTTGGAAGCCCGTTGGGCCTGACGGACCGTGTAGGAGCTGAACCGGCCGGTGACCCGCGCCATCCCCCGCAGGCCGCGGCCGGTGACCTTGGCGCTGGTGCCGAGACCCCGCCCGAACGCACGAGCCCGGTCGGCGCCGGTGGTCCCGACCTCGCCCTCCGGCTCAGGCGTCTCGGTCATACGCCCATCCTGCACGCTCCGACCCACAACCGACGTCGACACCCTGCCGAACTGACAGGCACGCCGGCCATGAGTCATGCTGTCGCCGTGACCACGTCCGTTGCCACTCCCGTCGAGACCGACTCCGTCGCCGTTACTGCATCGGCGATCAAGGCGGCGCGTGCCGCGCTGCTCGAAGAGGTCGACGCCGCGGACGTCGGCGACCACCTCGGCCACCTGGCCGAGGACGAGCGAGTGGTCACCCACTTCTTCGCCTGCGACCGCAAGGCCTACGCCGGCTGGCGCTGGGCCGTCACCGTCACCCGCGCCTACCGACTGCGCCACATCACGATCGACGAGGTCGTGCTGCTGCCCGGCGACGACGCGATCGTGGCCCCGGAGTGGGTGCCCTACCGCGAGCGGCTCCAGCCGGGCGACCTGTCCCCGGGCGACCTGCTTCCCGTGGCGGACGACGACCCGCGGCTGGTGCCGACGTACTCCTTCGGCGACGACCCGCTCGATGCCGACGACAAGGCGCAGGTGCGCGAGGTGGCCAAGGACCTCGGCCTGGGTCGGGTGCGCACGCTCTCGGTGGAGGGCCGCGACCTCGCGGCCGAGCGCTGGTACGAAGGCGACGGCGGCCCCGACGCGCCGCTGGCCCAGTCGGCGCCGGAGCCCTGCACGACCTGCGGCTTCCTGGTCCGGATCGCCGGCCCGCTGTCAGAGACCTTCGGCGTCTGTGCCAACGGCGACGCCAACGACGACGGACGCGTGGTCGCCTTCAGCCACGGCTGCGGCGCGCACTCCGAGGTGCGCCTGACGAAGCGTCAGGAGACCCAGCCGCTGCCGGAGCACGTGTTCGACACGGTCAGCCTCGACGAGGTCGACGTCCTCTAGCCTTGCCGCGCTCCTCGTCCTCGCCGAGCACCTCGGTGCGGAACACGCGGCGTCGTCGGCAGTACTCGATGCCGAACAGGCCGAGACCCATCCCCGCCAGGCACATCCACAGCCACCAGGTGCGGCCGTCGTCCTCGAGCGCGCCGTAGAACGGCAGCAGGGCGACGAAGCCCAGGAAGAACGCGGCCGTGCCGACCTGGACCGTGCGGACGCCGTCGACATCGAGCGGCTCGACGTCGGCGACGACGTAGATCCGGTTGCCGAACTCGTGCTTCATCGGCTGGTTGTCGCGCAGCTCCACGATCCGCACGCTATCCCAGAGGTGGCCTAGGCAGGCTTCCCACTGAGGGCGCGACTCTGCGAGGCTGCCGAAATGACCACCATGGGGACGGCCGGCAAGTCCGGCATCGACGGCTTCTTCAAGATCACCGAGCGCGGCTCGACGGTCGCACGGGAGATGCGCGGCGGGCTCGTCACATTCCTGACGATGGCCTACATCATCGTGCTCAACCCACTGATCCTCGGATTCATCCCCGACTCCGAGGGCAACTTCCTCGGCGGAGGCCCGGGAGACGGGTCCAACCTGCCCACGATCGCGGCCGCCACGGCGCTGGTCGCCGGCGTGCTGACGATCCTGATGGGGGCGGTGGCCAACTTCCCGCTCGCGCTCGCCACCGGGCTCGGGCTCAATGCCTTCGTCGCGGTTGCCATCGCCACCCAGTCGTCCTGGGACGACGCCATGGGTCTGGTGGTACTCGAGGGCATCGTCATCCTGGTGCTGGTCCTCACCGGGTTCCGAAAAGCGGTTCTTCATGCGGTGCCGACCTCGCTCAAGGTCGCGATCTCCGTGGGCATCGGCCTGTTCATCGCGTTGATCGGCTTCGTCGACGCCGGCTTCGTGACCCGCATCCCCGACGTCGCCCAAACCACGGTGCCCGTGCAGCTCGGCTCCGGTGGCGAGCTCTCCGGCTGGCCGGTGCTCGTGTTCGCCGCAGGCCTTGTCCTGCTGATCAGCCTGTGGGTGCGCAAGGTGAGAGGCGCGATCCTGATCGGGATCATCGTCACGGCCGTCGTGGCCTTCATCCTCGAGGCGGCCATCGGTGGGGACGACAACAAGCTCGGCTGGTCGCTCAGCGTCCCGAAGTTCCCGGACGACCTGGTCGGCGTGCCCGACCTCGACACGCTCGGGCAGTTCTCGCTCTTCGGGGCCTTCGACTCGATCGGCGTGATCGCGGCCCTCCTGTTGGTCTTCACCCTCTTGCTCGCCGACTTCTTCGACACCATGGGCACGATGACGGCGATCGGCGCCGAGGCCGGTTTGAACGACGCCGACGGCATCCCGCCGAACAGTCAGCGGATCCTCATCGTCGACTCGGTCGCTGCGATTGCCGGTGGCGCCGGCGGTATCTCCTCCAACACCTCGTACATCGAGTCCGCGTCCGGTGTCGGAGAGGGTGCCCGCACTGGGCTGGCCTCGATCGTCACCGGTCTGCTGTTCCTGCTCGCGACGTTCTTCACAGGGATCGTGCAGGCGATCCCTTCGGAGGCTGCTGTGCCGGCCCTGGTGCTGGTCGGGTTCCTGATGATGCAGCAGGTCAAGGGGATCGACTGGGACGACCTCGAGATCGCCATCCCGGCCTTTCTCACCATCGTGCTGATGCCGTTCACCTACTCGATCACGGTTGGCATCGGTGCGGGGTTCCTCGCCTACGTCCTGATCAAGGTGGTGCGTGGGAAGGCCTCGGACGTCCACTTCCTGATGTGGATCATCGGTGCGGCGTTCGTCGTCTACTTCGCGATCAACCCGCTCACCGACTGGCTCACGTAGCCCGGGGTCTCGACAAGCTCGACCACCGGAGGTCGACGCTTGGAGGAATAGTTAGCATGGGTAATGAGTTATGCTAACGATATGCCTACCGTCGAGAAGGTCTCCCGCACCGACACGGGGCTCGCGTCCGAGCTCCGGCTGTCGGTCATGCGCCTGCGCCGTCGCCTGGCTGTGGAGCGGCATCCCGACAACGAGCTGAGCATGAACGCCATGGCGGTGCTCGGCGCCCTCAACCGCTACGGCGAGCTGACGCTCGGTGAGCTGGCCGCCCGTGAGCGGGTGCAGCCGCCGAGCATGACCCGGACCGTCAACTGCCTCGAAGACGGCGGCTACGTCTCGCGCCGGGCGCACGACAGCGACGGCCGCCAGGTGCTGGTCTCACTGTCCGACAAGGGCCGCACCACGCTGCTCGCCGACCGGCGGCGACGCGACGAGTGGCTGGCCACCCGCCTGCGAGACCTCACTCCCGGCGAGCGCGCCGTGCTCCGCGAGGCGGCCCCCGTTCTCGAACGCATCGCCAACCTCGACTGACCAACGAAGGACTGACCACTTCCCTTGAGCCCCACGTTCCGCTCCCTGCGCAACCCGAACTACCGGCGCTACGTCGCCGGTAGCGTCGTGTCGAACACCGGCACCTGGATGCAGCGCGTCGCGCAGGACTGGCTCGTGCTGAGTCTCGGCGGCGGCGGTGCGGCGCTGGGCATCACGACCGGCCTCCAGTTCCTGCCGGTCCTCCTGCTTTCTCCCTACGCCGGCGTCATCGCCGACCGGTTCCCGAAGCGTCGGCTGCTGCAGATCACCCAGGCGATGATGGCCGTCTCCGCGCTGGCCCTCGGCCTGATCGCGGTGCTCGGTGTGGCGGAGACCTGGCACGTCTACGTGCTGGCCTTCGTGTTCGGCATCGGCTCGGCGTTCGACGCGCCGGCCCGCCAGTCGTTCGTCTCGGAGATGGTCGACCCGGAGGACGTGAGCAACGCCGTCGGGCTCAACTCGGCCGGCTTCAACGTGGCCCGCATCCTCGGCCCCGGCCTCGCCGGCCTGATGATCGGCGCCCTCGGCGGCGGAGCAGAGGCCACCGGCTGGGTGATCCTGATCAACGCCGTGTCCTACCTCGCGGTGATCTGGCAGCTCGAGCGGATGGACACCGCCCTGTTGCACACAGCCGAGCCGCGGCCGCGCACGCCCGGCATGTTGCGCGAGGGCGTCCGCTACGTCAGCGGCCAGCCGAAGATGATCCTGATCCTGATCATGGTCTTCTTCGCCGGCACGTTCGGGATGAACTTCCAGATCACCTCCGCGCTGATGGCGACCGAGGAGTTCGGCAAGGGAGCCGGCGAGTTCGGCCTGCTGGGCTCGGCGATGGCGGTCGGCGCTCTGTCGGCGGCTCTGCTGGCGGCCCGCCGGGTTCGGATCCGGTTGCGCCTGCTGGTCATCGCCGCGGTGGGCTTCGGTGTGGCCGAGATCGTCGCCGCCACCTTGCCGTCCTACGTCATGTTCGCGCTGTTCGCTCCGGTGATCGGCTTCTGTACCCTGACCCTGCTCAACTCCTCCAACGCCACGCTGCAGCTCGAGTCGGACCCAGCGTTCCGCGGCCGGGTGATGGCCCTCTACATGACCATCGTGATGGGCGGCACTCCGCTCGGATCGCCGGTCATCGGGTGGGTCGGGGAACATCTGGGGGCCCGGTGGACGTTGATCATGGGTGGCAGTCTCACCATCGCCGGTGCGGTGCTGGCCGTGGCCGTCTTCCAGCACCTCAGCAAGGGGCGCTCGGGTGGGGCTCGCACCGTTTTGACCCCGGTTACGGCTGCCGGGTAGCCTCGTTCCTCGTGTCTGGGGACAACCAGACCGTCGAGCGTGCCCGGACGGATTGTCATTGATTGGCCGGGTCCCGCTCCACAGGCACAGAGATCGAAGCAACACAGTCGTGCCCGGCAGAGCGCCGGCACTGAGAGCTCAGAGGAAAGGGAACCACCAGGTGCCCACCATTCAGCAGTTGGTCCGCAAGGGCCGCCAGGACAAGGTGTCCAAGAACAAGACGCCTGCCCTGAAGGGTTCACCCCAGCGACGCGGTGTCTGCACCCGCGTCTACACCACGACTCCGAAGAAGCCGAACTCCGCCCTGCGCAAGGTCGCCCGCGTGCGCCTGTCCAGCGGCGTCGAGGTCACGGCGTACATCCCGGGCGTCGGCCACAACCTGCAGGAGCACTCGATCGTGCTCGTCCGCGGCGGCCGAGTGAAGGACCTCCCCGGTGTTCGCTACAAGATCATCCGAGGCACGCTCGACACCCAGGGCGTGAAGAACCGTAAGCAGGCTCGCAGCCGCTACGGCGCCAAGAAGGAGAAGAGCTAATGCCTCGCAAGGGTCCCGCTCCCAAGCGCCCGATCGACATCGACCCCGTCTACGGCTCGCAGCTGGTCTCCCAGCTGGTCTCGAAGGTCCTGCAGGACGGCAAGAAGCAGGTTGCTCAGCGCATCGTCTACACCGCGCTCGAGGGATGCCGCGAGAAGAGCGGCACCGACCCCGTCCTGACGCTCAAGCGTGCGCTCGACAACGTCAAGCCCGACATCGAGGTCAAGTCCCGTCGTGTCGGTGGCGCCACCTACCAGGTCCCGATCGAGGTCAAGGGCACGCGCGGCACCACGCTCGCGCTGCGCTGGCTGGTCGGATACGCCGCAGAGCGCCGCGAGAAGACCATGCACGAGCGGCTCATGAACGAGATCCTCGACGCCTCCAACGGCCTTGGCGCCGCTGTGAAGAAGCGCGAGGACACGCACAAGATGGCCGAGTCCAACAAGGCTTTCGCCCACTACCGCTGGTGAGGCGTGCGGGTGCACGACGAAGTCGTGAGCCCGCAACCGCCCCGGTTGAACCTCACTACCCATGTCAACCTAAGGAACAAGACACACAGTGGCTGTCGACATCACCACGGACCTCACCAAGGTCCGCAACATCGGCATCATGGCTCACATTGACGCCGGTAAGACCACGACCACCGAACGCATCCTCTTCTACACCGGTATCTCCTACAAGATCGGTGAGGTGCACGACGGCGCTGCCGTCATGGACTGGATGGAGCAGGAGCAGGAGCGCGGCATCACGATCACGTCGGCTGCGACGACGTGCTGGTGGAAGGACCACCAGATCAACATCATCGACACCCCCGGGCACGTGGACTTCACCGCCGAGGTCGAGCGCTCGCTGCGCGTCCTCGACGGCGCGGTCGCAGTGTTCGACGGTGTCGCCGGTGTCGAGCCGCAGACCATGACGGTCTGGCGGCAGGCCAACAAGTACGCCGTGCCCCGTATGTGCTTCGTCAACAAGCTCGACCGCACCGGAGCCGACTTCTTCAACTGCGTCGACATGATGGTCGACCGCCTCAACTCCACCCCGCTGGTGCTGCAGCTGCCCATCGGTGCGGAGGGTGACTTCATCGGTGTCGTCGACCTGGTCGGCATGCGTGCCCTGACCTGGCACGGCGAGACCACGATGGGTGAGGACTACACCGTCGAGGAGATCCCGGAGAAGCTGAAGGCCCAGGCCGACGAGTACCGCATCAAGCTCATCGAGACCCTGGCCGACGCTGACGACGAGATCATGGAGAAGTACCTCGAAGAGGCCGAGTTCTCCGTCGCCGAGCTCGAGGCAGCGATCCGTCGCGCCACCCTCGCCGACAAGCTCAACCCGGTCCTGTGCGGCACGGCGTTCAAGAACAAGGGCGTCCAGCCTCTGCTCGACGCGGTCGTGAAGTACCTGCCCTCGCCGCTCGACATCGGCGAGATCATCGGTCACTCCGTCAAGGACGAGAACGAGCAGGTCTCCCGCAAGCCGTCCGACGACGAGCCGTTCTCGGGCCTTGCCTACAAGATCGCCTCCGACCCGCACCTCGGCAAGCTGATCTACGTCCGCGTCTACTCCGGCATGCTCGAGGCAGGCGCGACCGTGGTCAACTCGGTCAACGGCCGCAAGGAGCGAATCGGCAAGGTCTACCAGATGCACGCCAACAAGCGTGAGGAGATCGCGTCGGTCGGCGCCGGCCAGATCGTGGCGGTCATGGGTCTGAAGGACACCAAGACCGGTCACACCCTGTCCGACCCGAACAAGCAGGTCGTGCTCGAGTCGATGACGTTCCCGGCCCCGGTGATCGAGGTCGCGATCGAGCCCAAGACGAAGAGCGACCAGGAGAAGCTCGGTACCGCCATCCAGCGGCTCTCCGACGAGGACCCCACCTTCACGGTGAAGGCCGACGAGGAGACCGGGCAGACGATCATCGCCGGCATGGGCGAGCTCCACCTGGAGATCCTGGTCGACCGGATGAAGCGCGAGTTCCGCGTCGAGGCCACCGTCGGCAAGCCGCAGGTCGCCTACCGCGAGACCATCCGCCAGGAGGTCTCCAAGCACAGCTACACCCACAAGAAGCAGACGGGTGGATCTGGACAGTTCGCGAAGGTCGTCGTCTCGCTCGGCCCCAACATCGACCCCGAGACCGGGACCGGTGCGGGCTACGAGTTCGTCAACAACGTGTCCGGTGGCCGCGTCCCCAAGGAGTACATCCCCTCGGTGGACCAGGGCGGCCAGGAGGCACTGGAGTTCGGCGTGCTCGCGGGCTACCCGATGGTCGACGTGAAGTTCACGCTCGAGGACGGCGCCTACCACGACGTCGACTCGTCCGAGCTCGCGTTCAAGATCGCCGGCAACCAGGCCTTCAAGGAGGCCGCACGAATGGCCAAGCCGGTGCTGCTCGAGCCGATGTTCGCCGTAGAGGTGATCACGCCGGAGAGCTTCCTCGGCACGGTCATCGGCGACATCAACAGCCGGCGCGGACAGATCCAGAACCAGGAGGAGCGTCACGGTGACATGGTCATCGACGCCCTCGTGCCGCTTTCCGAGATGTTCGGGTACGTTGGCGACCTGAGGTCCAAGACCTCCGGCCAGGCTTCGTACTCGATGGAGTTCGACTCGTACGCCGAGGTTCCTACGAACATCGCCGACGAGATCATCAAGAAGGTTCGCGGCGAGTAGCCCTTGGCTATCTACCCGGACCCTCGGCAACACCCAGCAAGTACGAGTCAAGTAACAACACACCCAGGAGGAGCCCACAGTGGCTAAGGCGAAGTTCGAGCGGACCAAGCCGCACGTGAACATCGGGACCATCGGTCACATCGACCACGGCAAGACGACGCTGACTGCAGCGATCTCGAAGGTGCTTCACGACAAGTACCCGACCCTCAACGAGGCCTCGCCGTTCGACTCGATCGACAAGGCACCCGAAGAGCGTCAGCGCGGCATCACGATCTCGATCGCTCACATCGAGTACCAGACCGAAGCGCGTCACTACGCCCACGTCGACTGCCCCGGTCACGCCGACTACATCAAGAACATGATCACCGGCGCGGCTCAGATGGACGGCGCGATCCTGGTCGTGGCCGCCACCGACGGTCCGATGCCGCAGACCCGCGAGCACGTGCTGCTCGCCCGCCAGGTCGGCGTGCCCGCCCTGGTCGTGGCGCTCAACAAGTGCGACATGGTCGACGACGAGGAGCTCATCGAGCTCGTCGAGATGGAGGTGCGCGAGCTCCTCTCCGAGTACGAGTTCCCGGGCGACGACGTACCCGTGATCCGCGTGGCGGCCTTCCCGGCGCTGCAGGGTGACGAGAAGTGGTCCGAGTCCATCGGCGAGCTCATGGACGCCGTTGACGAGCACATCCCGCAGCCCGAGCGCGACACCGAGAAGCCGTTCCTCATGCCTGTCGAGGACGTCTTCACGATCACCGGTCGCGGCACGGTCATCACCGGCCGTATCGAGCGCGGCATCGTGAAGGTCAACGAGGAGGTCGAGATCATCGGCATCCGCGAGGGCTCGCAGAAGTCGACGGTCACCGGTGTCGAGATGTTCCGCAAGCTCCTCGACGAGGGCCAGGCTGGCGAGAACGTCGGTCTGCTCCTGCGCGGTACCAAGCGCGAGGACGTGGAGCGCGGCATGGTCGTGATCAAGCCGGGCACCACCACCCCGCACACCAACTTCGACGCCTCGGTCTACATCCTGTCGAAGGAGGAGGGCGGCCGTCACACGCCGTTCTTCAACAACTACCGTCCGCAGTTCTACTTCCGGACCACGGACGTGACCGGCGTCGTGACCCTCCCCGAGGGCACCGAGATGGTCATGCCGGGCGACAACACGGAGATGTCGGTCGAGCTGATCCAGCCGATCGCCATGGAGGACGGCCTCCGCTTCGCTATCCGCGAGGGCGGCCGCACCGTTGGCGCCGGCCGGGTCACCAAGATCACCAAGTGATCTGACCTGACACCTGCTTCAACCGAGAGGCCCCGTTCCCGCAAGGGAGCGGGGCCTCTCGCACTAGAGAATGGATTGCCATGGGCATGATCCCCGTACGCGACAACCGCTCGATGCTCGAGCGGATGCAGGCCGGCGACCTCTACCAGGCCGACGACCCGGAGATCGCCGAGCTCGCCACCGGCGCTCATGAGCGGATGGCGGCGTACAACGCGAGCGCTCCGGGTGACCGGGAGACGCGACGCCGCCTGCTCGAGGAGCTCCTGAGCGAGGTCGGACCGGAGACCGAGGTCCGCCCGCCGCTCTACGTCGACTACGGCAGCAACCTCCGGATCGGCGCACGCACCTTCGCCAACTTCGGGCTGGTCGCGCTCGACGTCGCTGCCATCACGATCGGCGACGACGTCCAGATCGGGCCCAACGTGCAGCTGCTCACCCCGACCCACCCGGTCGAGCCCACGCCCCGTCGCGACAAGTGGGAGGCCGCGAAGCCGATCACGATCGGCAACAACGTGTGGCTCGGCGGCGGTGCGATCGTGCTGCCCGGAGTGAGCATCGGCGACAACACCGTCGTGGGTGCCGGTGCCGTCGTGACCAAGGACCTCCCCGCCGACGTGATCGCGGTCGGCAACCCGGCCAAGGTGATCGGCTCCATCGGCGAGGGCCGAGCGTGAACGACGGCGCCTCCGCCCGGCCCCACCAGAAGCTGACCGCGGACGGCCGCCGGATGCGCGAGGTGCTCAGCTACTCGCGGCGCGGCAACCGCTTCACACCGCGCCAGGCCGAGGCGTGGGCGGCCCACCACGAGCGGTGGGTCGTCCCGGACGCGGCCGTCGACGAGCCCGGCTTCGACTGGGCGAGCTGGTTCGGGCGCGAGGCTCCGATGATCGTGGAGATCGGCTCCGGCGTCGGTGCGGCGACCGCGGTGCTCGCGGCGGCGCGACCGGATCACAACGTCGTCGGCCTCGAGGTCTGGACGCCGGGCATCGCGGACACCTTGTGGCGTCTCGACGAGGCCGGCGCTCACAACGTCCGGCTCTGCGGTGTCGATGCGACCTGGTCGATCGAGCACCTTTTCGAGCCGGACAGCCTGGCCGGGCTGTGGATCTTCTTCCCGGACCCGTGGCCCAAGCAGCGGCACCACAAGCGTCGCCTGCTGAACCCGAGGTTCGCCGCCCTGGCCGCCTCGCGGCTCCAGCCGGGCGCCGAGTGGCGACTCGCCACCGACTGGGCCCACTACGCCGAGCAGATGCAGACGGTCCTGGACGCCGAGCCGTCACTAGAGGGCGGGCGGGTGGAGCGATGGGCGGAGCGTCCGGTCACCAGGTTCGAGCGCAAGGGCACCGACGCCGGCCGCGAGATCGTGGACCTCTGCTATCGCCGGGTGGACGTCACGCCAGCAGGGCGCTGACCATCGTTCGCAGCGCCGCCAGCTGGCGACGCATGTGCTCGGGGTCGCCGGTGGTCCGGGCCAGGAGGTAGGCACCCTCGAAGGTGACCCAGACGTGGTCGGCCACGGCCTCGACATCCACATCCGTGCGGGTGCCGAGCGCGTCGCGGACCAGGGTGGCGTACCCCTCGCGCCAGACCTCGACCGCCTTGGTGATGGGGTCCGAAGCGCCCGAGGCGACGAGCTCCCGCTCGGTCAGGATCGATGTGTAGAGGCAGCCGGACTGCTCCTCCATGAGCTCGTCGGCGATGTCCTCGAAGAAGCGAAGGAAGGCGGTGGCGCGCTCGACCGGGTCGGTGTGCTCACGGGCCGCGGCGAGTGCCTCGTCGAGCATGGCGATGTCGGAGGCGACGTAGCCGTCGACCAGGGCATCGGCCAGTGCCCGCTTGGACTCGAAGTGGTGGAAGAAGGCCCCCTTCGAGCTCGAGGAAGCAGCGATCACCTGGTCGACCGACGTCGCGGCGTAGCCGTTCTCGATCACCAGCTTCTGGGCGGCGGAGAGGATCCGCTGTCGGGTGGCTCGTCCGTCCCTGGGCACATCGCAGTTGTAACAGACTGAACAGTCTGATACAAATACATCCGAACAGACTAGACAGTCTGGAACGATCGGAGAGCGAGAGCATGAGCGACAAATCCTTCGTCACCGACGGTGGCCTCGAAACTGACCTGATCTTCAACCACGGGGTCGACCTGCCCGACTTCGCGGCCTTCCCGCTCCTCGATGACGCGAGCGGGCGCGGGCTGCTGACCGACTACTACGACGCCTATGCGGCGATCGCGGCCGGCGCCGGCGCGTCCCTGCTGCTCGAGACCCCGACCTGGCGGGCCAACCCCGACTGGGGCACCCGGCTCGGGTACGACGCCCCCGCACTCGACCGGGTCAACCGCGCGTCCATCGAGCACCTGCACGAGCTCGGATCTCGTTGGAGCAGCGACATCCCGGTCGTCGCGGTGAGCGGCCAGATCGGGCCTCGCGGAGACGGTTATCGTCCCGGCGCCGCGATCGACCCCGACGAGGCTGCCGACTATCACCGGCCGCAGCTGGCGTCGTTCCAGGCAGCCGGCGCCGACCGGGCGACGGCGCTGACCCTGACCGACCCGGGCGAGGCGATCGGCATCAGCCGGGCCGCTGCGGATGTCGGCCTGCCGGTGGCCATCGCGTTCACGGTCGAGACCGATGGCCGGCTTCCCGGTGGCACCACCGTGGGCGAGGCGATCGCCGCCGTCGACGCCGACACCCCGCCGGCCTACTTCGTGATCAACTGCGCGCACCCCACCCACGTCGCCCGCGGTGTGGACGACGGGGCGTGGCGGGACCGCGTGCACGGGCTGCGGGTGAATGCCTCAAAGATGAGCCACGCAGAGCTCGACGAGTCCGAGGTGCTCGACGACGGCGATCCGGCGCAGCTCGCCCTGGACGTGCAGGAGCTGCGCCGTTCACTGCCCGCAGTGAGCATCGTCGGCGGTTGCTGCGGCACCGACGCGCGCCACGTCGGCGCGATGTGGGGCGTCAGCCGCTGACGTCAGGCCCCGATGTTGACCATCCAGGCGACGCCGAACTTGTCGATGACCATGCCGAACTCGTCGCCCCACGGCTGCTTCTCCATCGGGACGGTGACGGTGCCGCCCTCACCGAGCGCCGCCCAGTAGCCGCGCAGCTGGTCGGCGTCGTCGCCGCTGAGGCTCACGGAGAAGTTGTTGCCCGGCTCGTGCGTCCCGCCGGGGGGAGTGTCGGCTGCCATCAGCGTGAAGCCGGCGTCGGTCTCGAGCCGGCCGTGCATCACCTTGTCGGCGATGTCCGGGTGGTCGCCGTATTCTGCGAAGGTGTTGATCTCGACCTTGCCGCCGAGGGCTGCTTCGTAGAACTCCAGTGCCTCGCGCGCGTTGCCGTCGAAGCTGATGTAGGGGTTGAGCAGTGAGGCCATGAGGATCTCCCGATGGTTGTGGGCTGGTCCTTTCGGACGCTAGTCCGGGGCACCGACAGAGGCCAGGTCACTCAGATGAACCTTCGAGGAGCCCAAGCTCCTCGTCGACGTAGGGGTCCTCCTCGCCGACGGCGGTCAGCTCGGCCTTGAGTGCCCGCTGCATCGCCAGCGCCTCTTCGGTGCGGCCGAGGTTGCGCAGCGCCCAGGCCACCATCCAGCGGGCGACGCGGAGGCTGCCGGGCTCGCCGATCCGCTCCCGGGCCGCCAAGGCGTCCTCGAACGCGCCGAGGGCCGAGGCGAAGTCGCCGGCGTCGGCGTAGGTCAGGCCGATGTTGTTGAGCACTGATGCGTCCCAGTCCCGCGCGGCGGGCACGTCGGAAGCGCGCGCGGCCGCGAGCGCCTCGGCATTGAGGGCGAGCTGCTCCTCGGGTGGCGCGACCAGGGCGACCATGTGCAGCGCGTCGATCAGGAGTACGTCGAGGCCGGCGGCTCGCGCCGATGCACTGGCCGACTCGAAGTGGGGCCGGGCCTCGTCCGGCCGTCCCGCCGACCGCAGCAGGCGGCCGCGCTCGAGGGAGATCCGCACCGCCACCTCCTGGTCGTTGGTGGCCAGGTCGTCGAGCACGGCGTGGCCGTCGTCGTACCGCTCCTGCAGGCCCATCGCCCGCGCGACCTGGGTCATCAGCACCAGCCGGTCGGCACCCTCGGCGGTCGCCGCCTCCTCGCGGAACCGTTGCTCGGAGCCGGCCGGGTCGTCGAAGTCCCACAGGCGGCTCGGGTCGGTCATGTCCCCATCCTGCATCGGTGGCGCGATCTCGTGCCCACGTGGCGGTCCTCGTTCTGCCGCGTAGTCACTTCCGAACCTACGCTTGACCAGTGACCGCCACTGTCGAGGGCCCGCTGCGCACTCGACGCTGGCACCGCGCTTGGTTCGTCGCCGCGATCACGATGGGCGCCCTGGTCGCCGCGGCGGGGTTCCGCTCCTCGACCGGAGCCCTGCTGGAGCCGCTCGAGGAGGACTTCGGCTGGAGCCGGGCCACGACCAGCGGCGCGGTGAGCCTCAACCTGATCGTCTACGGCCTGACGGCACCGTTCGCGGCCGCGCTGATGGAGCGCTTCGGCATCCGCCGCGTGGTGGTCGCCTCGCTCGCTCTGGTCGCGGTCGGCTCCGGGTTGACCCTGATGATGACCGACGCCTGGCAGCTGTGGCTGCTCTGGGGCGTCGCGGTCGGCGTCGGCACCGGCGCCCTCGCCCTGGTCTTCGGTGCGATCGTGGCGAACCGCTGGTTCGTCCGGCACCGCGGCGTGGTGATGGGCGTCTTCTCCGCGGCGGGCGCCAGCGGCCACCTGCTGTTCCTGCCCGTGATCGCCCACCTGGCCGACGGTCCCGGCTGGCGCTGGGCCTCCGGGATCGTCACCGGCTTCGCGCTGCTCCTCGTGCCGCTGGTGCTGCTGTTGCTGCGCGACCGCCCGACCGACGTCGGCACCATGCCGTACGGCGCCCCCGACGACTGGCAGCCGCCCCCGCCGGCCAGGAGTGACATCGGCCCGGCGACCGTCGCCATCCGGACGTTCAAGGAGAGTGCGCGCTCGCGCACGTTCTGGATCCTGTTCGGGACGTTCTGGATCTGCGGCTGGTCGACCAACGGTCTGATCGGCACCCACTTCATCCCGGCCGCCCACGACCACGGGCTGCCGCCGACGACGAGCGCCAGCCTGCTGGCCCTGATCGGGATCTTCGACATCGTCGGGACTGTGGCCAGCGGCTGGCTGACCGACAAGGTGGACAGCCGCTACCTGCTGTTCGTCTACTACTTCTTCCGAGGTCTCTCGCTGCTCGCCGTGCCCTACTTGCTGGCCGAGACCGTGCACCCGAGCCTGTTCTTGTTCATCGTGTTCTACGGCCTCGACTGGGTGGCGACGGTGCCGCCAACGGTCGCCCTGTGCCGTGAGCACTTCGGCATCGAGAAGGCCGGCGTCGTCTTCGGTTGGGTGTTTGCGGCCCACATGGTCGGCGCCGGAGTGGCAGCGAGCTACGCGGGCTGGATCCGGCAGACCAACGGCGACTACTACGTCGCCTGGGTGACCGCCGGTGGCCTGTGCATCGCCGCGGCCGCGGCCTGCCTGATGATCCCGCGGTCGGACCGGAGCGAGCTCAGCGTCGAGCCGTCAGTCGCTGCCTGAGTTCGGCTTCCCGCCGGAGGCGGGCGAGGTCGCGGTCGCGTCGGGAGGCGATGACGGCCGCGAGGAAGTCCTCGGGACGGGTGCCGGGCGGCGGGCCGGGAGCGACGTAGCGGCTCACCTCTTCGGCCAGCCGACCGCCGATCGAGTCGCGGGAGGCGGGGTCGATGGCGGGCAGGCGACCCAGGAACTGACGGATCGCGAGGGCCAGTCCGGTCGGGAGCGAGGCCATGTCGGCCTGCTGGGCCCAGGCGGCCAGGTGGTAGGGCATCGGAGCGGGCGGCGCGAGCTGGAGCTTGACCCGCTCGCGGACGACGTAGGTGCCGGCGGCGAAGTCGCCGAGGCGCTTGCCGCGCTGGCTCAGGAGTGCCGAGAAGAAGGCGGGCACCCCTTGGAACGCGTAGATCTCCACGACCCCGATCAGGGCCCGGATGAACGCGTGCTGGAACGAGATCGGGCCGGCGTCGTCGCGTACGGTCCGCAGGCCGAGGGCGAGCTTGCCGAGCGACCGGCCGCGGGTGAGCGTCTCCATCGTGGTCGGCACCACCAGGAAGACCGTGATGATCGTGCCGATCACGGCCACTCCGACCAGCGCGGCATCGGTCTGCAGCACCGCCACCAGGAAGACGAAGATGGTGACCACGAACAGCACCATCGTCGCGAAGTAGTCGATCGCACCGGAGGCGATCCGCGAGCCGAGGCTGGCCGCGGGCAGGTCGAGGGCGACGGCCTCGCCGGTGACCAGGTCATCGGTCGTGAGGGTCGCGAACTCGTTGCCGAGTTGCTGATCGGGCAGAGACATCGCGGTCAGTCTAGGTGTGCGCGCAGGGTTGCGAGTACGTCCGGCCAGTGGCTCAGCAGGGTGGCCAGGTGCGTGGTGCCGGGGCGTACGACGAGGCGCGAGCCCTGGATCAGTCTCGCGAGGGACTCGCCCTCGGCCAGCGGCGCGGCGGTGTCCAGCTCGCCGTACCAGAGGTGGGTCGGGCAGGCGACGTCCTCAGGTCGGCGGTCCCAGTCGCGGAAGGCGAGAGCGGCGTCGCGGAGATAGCCGTCGTGCTGGGCCAGCGCCTCGCGGGCCGCGGCGGCGACGTCTCGGTCGGGCAGCGCGGCCAGCAGTGCCGCGTCGGCCGGCGGCAGTCCTCCGCGCCACCGGTCGGCCAGAGCTGCGTCGTCGGGTTCCTCGGGCGCGATGCGGGCGACCCACTTCTCGAACTCGGGCCGGAACCGCTCCACCACCTCGTCGACCGACCCTGGCTCGGACCTGCCGAACTGGGTCGCCACCAACCCGAGGGCGCGGACCCGGTCGGGGTGCGCGGCGGCCGCGGTCACGGCGTACGAGCCGCCGATCGACATGCCCAGCAGAGCCATGGTTTCGACGCCGATGCGATCGGCCACCGCCATCAGGTCGGTGGCCACGCTGAGCTGCGTCGAGGAGTCGACGCCGGAGCTGCCGTAGCCGGGCCGGTTGACCGCCAGCAGCCGGACCCCGGCATCCCTGGCTGCCGCATCGCCCGTCATCGCGGCATGCCGCGTGTCGGGGCAGCCGTGCAGGAACGCCACCAGCGGCCCGTCGGCCGCGCCGCCCAGCCACCACTGTGCCCGCCGCCCGTCCGGCAGCTCGACCGTGTCGTCCACGCGGTCAACCTAGACTGCGCGCGTGGACCTCGACGCGTATGTGCTGTCGCACTCGCAGGAGTGGTCCCGGCTCGAGCAGCTGACCCGGCAAGGGCGGCTCAGCGGCGCCGAGGCGGACGAGCTGGTCGAGCGCTACCAGCGGGTCGCCACCCACCTCTCCGTGGTCCGTACGTCGGCACCGGACGCCTCGCTCGTCGCCCACCTGTCATCGCTCCTGGCGCGCGCCCGCAACCGCGCGGCCGGCACGCGAGTCAGCACCTGGTCCGGCGTCGTGACGTTCCTCTACGAGCGCTTCCCGGCTGCCCTCTACCGCCAGCGTTGGTGGTGGCTCGGCTGCATAGCCGCCAACGTCGTGGTGGTCGCGGTGATGATGCTGTGGCTGCTCGACCACCCCAACGTCGAGCAGAGCCTCATGTCGCCGCAGGAGATCGACCAGCTGGTCGGCAACGACTTCGAGGGCTACTACAGCGAGTACGCCGCGGGCCACTTCGCCGCGCAGGTCTGGGTCAACAACGCCTGGGTCTCCGCGCTCTGCATCGCGCTGGGGATCCTCGGCTTCCCGATCGTGATGCTGCTCTTCAACAACATCCTCAACCTCGCCGTGATCGGCTCGATCATGATCCGCCACGACCGCGGCGAGCTCTTCTGGGGGCTGATCCTCCCGCACGGCCTGCTCGAGCTGACCGCGGTGTTCGTCGCCGGCGGCGTGGGCGCGCGGCTGTTCTGGTCGTGGATCGAACCCGGGCAGCTGTCCCGCACCGCCTCGATCGCCCGGGAGGGGCGGACCGCCGCGACGGTCGCCCTCGGCCTGGTGCTGGTGCTGCTGGTCAGCGGTGTCATCGAGGCGTTCGTGACCCCGTCCGGGCTGCCCACCTGGGCCCGCATCGGCATCGGCATCACCGCCGAGCTGGTCTTCCTCGCCTACGTGTTCGTCCTCGGCCGCAACGCGGTACGCCGTGGCCACACCGGCGACATCGATGCGTCGCTGCTCGAGGATCGCGTAGCCACGCAGGCCTAGAGCAACCCCTGCGCCTTGAGATGCAGGTAGTGGTCGGCCAGCGCGGGCGGCAGCCGTTCGGCGTCGGCGTCGACGATGTCCACGCCGAGGGCGCGGAGCAGCCCAGCCGTGCGGTCGCGGCGCACGATCACCTGCTCGGCAGCGGCGGCGTCGTAGACCTCGTCGACGGTGCCGCGGGTCGCGGCGAGGCGGTCGAGAGCAGGGTCCTTGACCGAGGCGAGTACGACGCGGTGGTGCTTGGTCAGCGCGGGCAGCACGGGGAGCAGGCCCTCCTCGATCGCCGAGGGCTCGAGCGGTGTCAGCAGCACGACCAGCGCCCGCTGCCGGCCGAACCCCTGGACCGCGCCCGCCAGCGCGTTCCAGTCGGCCTCGGCGATCACCGGCTCGAGGTCGGCCATCGTCTCCTGCAGGTTGGCGGCGACGTCGCGGGCGCCGGCCGAGCGCAGCCGCGAGCGCACCCGCCGATCGCCCGCCACGAAGTCGATCCGGTCGCCGGCCCGCGCCGCCAGCGCGGCCAGCAACAAAGCGGCGTCCATCGCCGAGTCGAGACGGGGCACGTCGTCGACGCGGCCGGCCGACGTACGCGAGGTGTCGAGCACCAGCACCACACGCTTGTCGCGCTCGGGCTGCCAGGTGCGGACCACGACGTTGCGGTTGCGGGCCGAGGCGCGCCAGTCGATGGACCGTACGTCGTCGCCGCGGACGTACTCACGCAGCGAGTCGAACTCGGTGCCCTGCCCCCGCACCCGCACCGCCGAGCGCCCGTCGAGGTCGCGCAGCCGGGCCAGCCGCGACGGCAGGTGCTTGCGCGACTCGAACGGTGGCAGCGACCGGACGAATCCGGGCACCTCGCGAGTGCGCTGCCGCGACACCAACCGCGCCGGGCCGGGCACCCGCACGGTGACGCCGAACGCGCGCAGGTCGCCGCGCCGCCGCGGCAGCAGGGGAGTACGCAGCATGGTCCGGTCACCGGGGGAGAGGCGGACCCGGTGCCGGTTGCCGGTCGCCCCGGCCGTCGGCTGCCAGGCGTCGCGCAGGGTGGCCCGAACCGACCGGGACGACTCGTTGCTGAGGAGGAGCACCGTCTCGGCCGGGTAGTTCATCCGCACCGACCCCACCGGCTGGCGGGAGACCGCGAGCGAGTCGACCTTCGGCGCGAGCAGGAAGTCGACCAGGCAGGCCACGACGACCACCAGCACCCACAGCCAGACCGTGCTCAGGGCAGGGCGCAGCACCACGGGGACGAATCCCAGCGCGAGGAGCAGCGGCACCCGGCCCGAGAGGGACATCAGCGCGGGACCGGCACCGAGCCGAGCGCGGACGACAGGACCTGGGCGACGTCGACGCCCTCGAGCTCGGCCTCGGGACGCAGCCCCAGCCGGTGGACCAGGCTCGCGTGGGCGAGGGACTTCACGTCGTCGGGGGTGACGAAGTCGCGGCCGTTGAGCCACGCCCAGGCGCGCGCGGCGCGCAGCAGCGAGGTAGCGCCGCGCGGGCTCACCCCGAGCGACAGTGACGGCGACTCGCGGGTGGCCCGGGCGATGTCGACGATGTAGCCGGCGACCTCGGGCGAGACCTGAACGGTCTTCACGGCCTTCTGTCCGGCCTCCACATCGGCGGCGCCGGCGACCGCGGTCACCCCGGCCCCGGCGACATCGCGCGGGTCGAAGCCCGCGGCATGCCGGCGCAGGATCTCCATCTCGGCAGGCCGGTCGGGGATCGGCAGCACGACCTTGAGCAGGAAGCGGTCGAGCTGCGCCTCGGGCAGCGGGTAGGTGCCTTCGTACTCGACCGGGTTCTGGGTGGCCGCGACCAGGAACGGCCTCGGCAGCGGGCGTGACACTCCGTCGACGGAGACCTGGCCCTCCTCCATCGCCTCGAGCAGCGCCGACTGGGTCTTGGGCGGTGTCCGGTTGATCTCGTCGGCCAGCAGCAGGTTGGTGAACACGGGGCCCTCGCGGAAGCGGAGCTCGCCCTGCGTGCTGTCGATGACCATCGACCCGGTGATGTCACCAGGCATCAGGTCCGGGGTGAACTGCACCCGCGCGGTCTCGACCGACAGCGACGCCGCCAGCGTGCGCACCAGCAGCGTCTTGGCGGTGCCGGGCACGCCTTCCATCAGCACGTGGCCGCCGCACAGCAAGGCGACCAGCAGGCCGGACACCGCGGCATCCTGGCCGACCACGGCCTTCGCCACCTCGGTGCGTACGGCGGCCAGCCGGTCGCGCGCGCTCCCGTCGGTGCTCACAGCTTCGGTGGCCAAGGTTTCGGGGGGAGTCTCGGTCATGTGCGGCGTACCTCTTCCTCGAGTGCGGCCAGGTCCGTGGCCAGGGATATCAGGTCTCGGTCGGTGCCGGGCGTCGGCCCCCGGGAGCCCAGCCTGGTGGCCACGTCGGCCTCCGACCTCCCGACGTGGCGGGCGACGTCGCGGATCAGTGCGGCCTCGTCGTCCTGGGCTCCCAGGCGAAGCCGCTCGGCGATCCGGGTCCGCGTGGCCGCCCGCAGTCCAGCAGCTGCGTGCGCCCGGTCTCCCGCCTTGCGGTAGAGGCGGCCCCGGCTGCGAGTGGTCTCGATCGCCTTCACGACGACCGGCAGCGGCTCGGTGGACAGCGGCCCGAGGCGGCGCACCCGCCAGACGATCACGGCCAGGGCGATGATCGCCCCGAGCCACAGACCCGGGCGGATCCAGCGGGGGAGCAGGGTCTCCGCGCTCACCCCGTCGCCGGCCGACAGGTCGTCGTAGGACGGCACGAACCACAGCAGCCGGTCGGTCTGCCCCAGCAGCCGCAGCGTCACGGCCGCGTTGTCGCCGCGCGTGATCTCGTCGTTGGTCAGCGCGCCGCCGGCGCCGAACAGGGTGATGTTGGCGCGCTGCACGAGCACCGAGCTGCCGTCGTTGGTGAAGCATCCGGAGGTGTCGTAGGCGACCGAGCGATCGACCTCGAGGGTCAGCCCGTCCATCAGGGGATCGGCACAGCTGGCATCCCACTGGTCGTCGTCGTTGAGCGCGTTGACGGAGTGGAAGTCGTAGCCGAAGGCCTGCAGCACGCCCTCGCCAGGCTCGACCACGACCACGCTGACGTCGCCGACGTGGTCGAGCATCCGCTCGATGACGTCGTGGCCGAGGTACTGGGTCGCGGTGACCACGACCATCAGGTCGTCGCCGGCCTCGACGTCCTCGAGCTCCGCAAGGCTGCGGGCGATCTCGACGTCGACACCCTCATCTCCGAGCACCTGGGCCAGACCCTGGGCGCCCTCGGGCCCCGGGTTCTGCGGGTCGAGAGGCGTCGCGGTCTCGGCGCCACCGCCGCTCCAGATGGCCACCCCGACCGCCGCCACGAACGCCAGCGACAGCCCGCCGGTGACCCGGTGCCGTCGCCAACGTGACGGCGTGGGTGGCGCGAGGGTGTCGGTCATCGCACCGTCGCCAGCTCGTCGTCGAGGGAGAGTACGCCGGCCGCCTGGTCGCGCGAAGCCGGCCGGTCGCCGTACAGCACGGCGTCGAAGAGCGCCGCGCTGGTGTCGACCCGGGGCCTCTGGTGCGGATACTCAGCGGCCAGCGCCGTGGCGACCTCGTGAGCGGTGGCCCCGGGAGTGTCGTCGAGCCGGCCACGCTCGACCTGGCGCACGGCCAACGCGCGGTAGGCGTCGACCACCGCGTCGGCGAAGCGCTCCTCGGCAAAGGCCTGCTCAGCACGCGCCCTCAGCTCCGCCGCCGAGATCCGCTCGTCGGTCAGCACCGCCCGCTGGTCGCGCTCCGTGCGGGCGGTGGCCCGCGCCCGCGTCATCAGCCACACGAGCGCGCCGACCAGCAGCACCAGCACCACCATGGCAGCGAACGTCGACAAGGGCGGTGCCCCGCTGGCGGCATCGAGGCCATCGCTGATCCGACGGTCGATCCACGACAGGATCCGCTGCAGCACGTTCTGGTCGTGGTACTCCGGCTTGAGCAGCTCGCGCCGCAGCAGCGACTCGGCCTCCTCGGGCGAGGGGTCGAGCGGCGGGTCGAGCAGCAGCCGGGTCAGCAGGCTCACTGTGCCGTGATCCCGGCCCTGGTCATCAGCTCGACGTCGAAGGCCTCCTTGCGCATCCGCTGGTCGAGGTACTGCAGCGAGGCCACCGCCGCGCTGAACGGCGCGACGAACGCCGAGGAGATCACCGTCGACACCGCCTGGGTCACGACCAGGGCGAGCGTGGCGTACTCCGGGGAGGCGAAGGTGAAGATCTGGCCGATGAGCGCCACGGGGAAGCCCAGCATGTAGCCGGCGATCGAGGCGACCATGATGGTGAGGAGGGCGATGCCGAAGGTCCGCCAGAACTGTCGTCGGGTCAGCCGGAAGCCGCGGCCGATCGCTCCGAAGATGCCGACCTCCTCGAGCATCAGCACCGGTGCCGGCAGGTAGTAGACCCGGATCCAGAAGAAGGCCATCCCGACCACGAACAGCGGCACGCTGATCAGCCCGAAGAGCACCAGCGGGAGGGCGTCGTTGACGCTGACCGCGAGCACCACCCAGACCACGACGTACGCCGCGAGCATGGCCAGCCACATCAGGTTGATGACGAGGGTCAGGCCGAGCAACTGCCAGCGCTTGCCTCGGGTCGCGGCCCAGGCCTCGCCGAGCGAGAGCCGGCGTCCGATCGCGGCCGCGTTGGTGACGTGGGCGATCATGCCGGTCACGAAGATCAGGCCCACCTGCAGCAGGAGCGCCCCGACTCCCAGCGACGCCAGCGACCCGATCGCCCCGATCTGCTCGGAGTCGGAGGCGGTGGTGTCGAGGCCGCCGGTCGAGTCGAGCGCGGTGCCGACGGTCCAGGTGAGCAGCGCCGTCAGCAGCACCGGGATCGTCATCACGACGACGGCAACCAGCACGGCCGAGCCCGACGGTGGCCTTCGGGTTGAAGCGGATGATCCGGAAGGCCGCGTCGTAGATGTCGCCCAGGCTCAGCGGCCGCAGCGGCATCGCGCCGGGCTTGTGGGCGGCGCCCATCATTCCCGGCGGCGGCCGCCACTGCTGCTGCTGAGGACTCAGCGGGGGTGGCTGCTGGGGCGCGGTCCACCGAGACGGTCCATGCGGCTGCTCAGGCTGGTAGCCCGGCGGCGGGGGCGAGCCCGGCGGTGGGTACGGCGGCTGGTCCGACATTGCGCTCCTCCGAGGCGGGCCGGTTCACCGGCGTAGGAGAGCGTAGTGTCCCGTGACCAAAGTCCTTGCGCGCTTCGCGCGCCCATGGCACGCACCTCGCGGCGTTGGCGTCGCTAGACGTGCGCACAGCATGCCAGCGCTCCGCCGCCTTGCGAATGCACACACCCTGAACACGCCAACCGCATAACGACTTCGGCCACGAGACACTAGGAGACGTGACTCGGGAGCACGCACTCCGCATCCAGGCCGAGCACCCGGTTGAGGCGCCCGAAGGCGATCCAGGAGCCGAGGCACATCGAGAGCTCGACGATCTCGACGTCGGAGTACGCCGCCTTCATCCGGCCCCAGAACTCGTCGTCGAGGCCGTGGTGGTCGAGCGAGTAGCGCTCGGCGTACTCGGCGGCCAGGCGGGCCCGCTCGTCGAGCGCGGTCGTGTTGTGCCAGTCGGTGACGGCCTCGGGGAAGCTGTCCTCGACCTTGACCCCGTCGCGCTCGGTGCGCCAGTCCTGGCAGAACAGGCAGCCGTTGATCTGGGCGATCCGCAGCCGCGCGGCTTCGAACTCGCGCAGCCCGAGCGTGCTGTGGTCGTAGACGCTGGTGGCGAACTTCGACGCGGCAATGCCGATGCCGGGCACCATCTCCCCCCAGACGTACATGATCGGGTCCTTGCCCTCGGGGATGTCGATGATCATGCGGGGTCCTTTCGGGGGGTGATGCGTCCGGATGCGGGAGTGAGTGGGACGTCCAGGGCGTCGTAGAGACCGGGATCGGCTGCGATCAGCCACGGCACCGCGTTGACCAGCCGGTTGGCGGCCGTCGCGTTGCCGCCGGCGGCACGGTTGCCTCCCTCGTCGGTTGCCTCGACGCTGATCTCGATGCGGGGTCGGCCCTCGATCACCACCCGGTGCGCGCCGTCGCCTCCGTCCGGCGGCATCGGCCAGTCGGTGGCGCAGTCGCGGGAGATCCGGGTGACGTGCTCGATCACGATGCGGGGCTCGCCGCCCACGATGCCCTGCACCTCGAAGCGCAGCGCGCCCTGGGTGCCGGCCTCGAACAGCCCCATCGCGTTGGTAGCGTCCGCCTCCAGAGGCCTGCGATCGAGCGTCTCGCGGATCTCCTCCAGCTCGACGCCGAGCGCCCGGGCCACCAGGCGGACCTGGCCGCCCCACACCATCGTCGGTACGCCGGCCGCCACCATCGGCGGCTCGTAGTCCATCGGCTGGCCCATGCCGACGATGTAGCGGACCGAGTCGGGGGCGTCGTAGGTGCTGTAGTCGAAGATCTCCTGACACCGGATCTGGTCGACGGTCCCGGCCAGGCCGCTGACCAGCACCGGCAGCAGGTCGTTGCCCCAGCCGGGGTCGATGCCGCTCACGAACAGGGCCGAGCCGCCCTCCTTACAGGCGGCCTGCAGCGGGTCGGCCAGCTCCGCCGGAGCGCTGCGGTGGTCGTAGAGGGCGTAGAGAGCGGGGGTGACGACGCTCGCGCCGCCCGAGAGGCAGCGGCCGATGTCGGTGGCCGCGTCGTCGGGGCGCAGCTCGCCGGAGGCCATGTAGGCGACCGCGCCGCCGCCGTCCAGCGTGGCCAGAGCCTCGTCCACGTCCGTGGTCGCGCGTACGCCGAGGTCCCGGCCGAGCCCGGCCAGGTCGCCCGCGTCGCGCCCGGCCTTCGCCTCGCCGGAGACCACCACACCGCTCAGCCGTAGGCTCGGGTGCGCGTCCACCGCCCTGATGGCGGCCCGGCCCATGTTGCCGGTGCCCCACACCACCACTGGGTAGAACGTGTTCTCGTTTTGCACGGTGCTGACAGTAGTCGCTGGGCGATTTGGCGACAATCGGGGACGTCTGCCAAGATAGTCAGGTTGCTCCGGCGGGTTGCCGGGGTGCGGCACATCTTGACTACTGAATCGCGTCTCCCGGTCCACCTGCATTCACGGCGGACCAAACGTGAGTGGTAGGCCTGTGGTCGCACCGCA
>CAVWCT010000016.1:0-108633 GCA_963753565.1 uncultured Actinomycetota bacterium | reverse complement strand
GCGGCCGCGAGCGACGAGCCGACCTACACCGTGCTGCGCGGAGCGCCGGCGCGCACCGTGGCCAACATGGACTCCTCGCTGACCGTGCCCACCGCCACCTCGGTGCGGTCGGTGCCGGTCAAGCTGTTGTGGGACAACCGCACCGTCATCAACAACCACCTCGCCCGAGCTCGCGGCGGCAAGGTGTCGTTCACGCACCTGATCGGCTACGCACTGGTCAAGGCGCTGCGCGCGATGCCGGAGATGAATGTCGGCTTCGACGTCATCGACGACAAGCCCAACCTGATCACGCCGGCACACATCAACCTCGGTCTCGCGATCGACGTGAAGAAGGACAACGGCACCCGCCAGCTCCTGGTGCCCAGCATCAAGGCCGCCGAGACGATGGACTTCGCCTCCTTCTGGACGGCGTACGAGGAGATCGTCCGCAAGACCCGCGATGGCAAGCTCGCCGTCGAGGACTTCCAGGGCACGACCATCTCGCTCACCAACCCGGGCGGCATCGGCACCGTGCACTCCGTGCCGCGCCTGATGAAGGGACAGGGCGCGATCATCGGCGTCGGCGCGATGGAGTACCCGCCGGAGTGGCAGGGGGCATCGGAGGACGCGATCGCGCGCAACGCGATCAGCAAGGTGATGACGCTGACCTCGACCTACGACCACCGCGTCATCCAGGGCGCGCAGTCGGGCGAGTTCCTCAAGCGGATGCACCAGCTGCTGCTGGGCGAGGACGAGTTCTACGACGAGATCTTCCGGTCCCTACGGATCCCCTACGAGCCCATCCGCTGGGGCAACGACATCGCCACGTCGCACGACGACGAGATCAGCAAGCAGGCCCGGATCCTCGAGCTGATCCACGCTTACCGCGTGCGCGGCCACATGATGGCCGACACCGACCCGCTGGAATACCGCCAGCGCAGCCACCCCGACCTCGAGGTGGAGTCGCACGGGCTGACCCTCTGGGACCTCGACCGCGAGTTCGCGACCGGATCCTTCGGCGGCGAGGGCCGGCGCTTCATGAAGCTGCGCCACATCCTCGGCATCCTGCGTGACTCCTACTGCCGCACCACCGGCATCGAATACATGCACATCATGGATCCCGAGCAGCGACGCTGGATCCAGGAGCGGGTCGAGCAGCCGCACACCAAGCCGCCCCGTGAGGAGCAGCTGCGGATCCTGCTGAAGCTCAACCAGGCGGAGGCCTTCGAGACGTTCCTGCAGACCAAGTTCGTCGGGCAGAAGCGGTTCAGCCTCGAGGGTGGCGAGACCACGATCCCCGTCATCGACGAGATCTGCGAAGCCGCGGCCGAGGCCGACCTCGACGAGGTGACGATGGGCATGGCCCACCGCGGCCGGCTCAACGTGCTGGCCAACATCGTCGGCAAGAAGTACTCCCAGATCTTCCGGGAGTTCGAGGGCAACATCGACCCGCGCACCGTCCAGGGCTCCGGCGACGTCAAGTACCACCTGGGCGCGGAGGGTGAGTTCGTCGCCGGCTCCGGCGACACGATCAAGGTGTCGGTGGCCGCCAACCCGTCGCACCTCGAGGCCGTCGACCCCGTGCTCGAGGGCATCGCCCGGGCCAAGCAGGACGTGCTCGACCGGGGTGCCGACTTCCCCGTGCTGCCGCTGCTGATCCACGGAGACGCGGCGTTCGCCGGCCAGGGCGTCGTCGCCGAGACCCTCAACCTGAGCCAGCTGCGCGGCTACCGCACCGGCGGCACCGTCCACCTGGTCGTCAACAACCAGGTCGGGTTCACCACCTCGCCGGGCTCGTCGCGCTCCTCGCTCTACTGCACCGACGTCGCGCGGATGGTCCAGGCGCCGATCTTCCACGTCAACGGCGACGACCCCGAGGCCTGCATCCGGGTCGCGCGACTGGCCTTCGAATACCGCCAGGCCTTCAACAAGGACGTCGTCATCGACCTCGTCTGCTACCGCCGGCGCGGCCACAACGAGGGCGACGACCCGTCGTACACGCAGCCCCTGATGTACGACCTGATCGAGCAGAAGCGATCGGTGCGCAAGCTCTACACCGAGTCGCTGATCGGTCGTGGTGACATCACGATCGAGGAAGCCGAGCAGGTCCTCAAGGACTACCAGCAGCAGCTGGAGCGGGTCTTCACGGAGGTGCGCGAGGCGAGCGGACAGCCGTCGGAGTGGACCACCGTGCCGGACTATCCGGACAAGCCGACCGGCGAGACGCAGACCGCGATCTCGCGAGAAGCGCTCAAGCGGATCGCCGACGCCTACGTCACGCCGCCCGAGGGTTTCACCGTGCACCCGAAGGTGATGCCGCAGCTCCAGCGCCGGGCGACGGCGATCACCGACGGCCCGATCGACTGGGGCACCGGCGAGATCCTGGCCTTCGGAGGCCTGCTGATGGACGGCCGGCCGGTGCGGCTGGCCGGCCAGGACTCGCGCCGCGGCACGTTCGTCTCGCGGTTCGGCACGATCATCGACCGGACCAACGCCGACGAGTGGACGCCGCTGTCGTCGCTCACCGAGGACCAGGCGAAGTTCTACATCTACGACTCGCTGCTGTCTGAGTACGCCGCGCTCGGCTTCGAGTACGGCTACTCCGTGGCGCGCCCCGACGCTCTGGTGCTCTGGGAAGCGCAGTTCGGCGACTTCGTCAACGGCGCCCAGACCGTGATCGACGAGTTCATCTCCGCGGGCGAGACCAAGTGGCGCCAGCAGTCGGGTGTCGTGTTGCTCCTCCCCCACGGCTACGAGGGTCAGGGTCCCGACCACTCCTCGGCCCGCATCGAGCGCTTCCTGACGATGGCGGCCGACGAGGCGTTCGTGGTCGCCCAGCCGTCCACCCCGGCGTCGTACTTCCACCTGCTGCGCAGGCACTCGCTGGGCGGTGAGCACCGTCCGCTGATCGTCTTCACGCCGAAGTCGATGCTGAAGCGCAAGGAGGCGGCCTCACATCCTGATGACTTCACGACCGGTGCCTTCCGGCCGTTCATCAGCGACGACGACGCCAACCAGTCCAAGGTCGACACGCTGCTGATGTGCTCGGGCCGGGTCACCTGGGACCTGATGGTCGAGCGGGAGAAGCGCGAGGACGGCGAGCGGTTCGCGATTGCGCGGATCGAGCAGCTCTACCCGCGTCCGGTCGACGCCATCAAGGACGAGATCGCGAAGTACCCCAACCTGAAGGCTGTGCGCTGGGTGCAGGACGAGCCGGGCAACATGGGCCCTTGGCCTCACTACCAGCTCAACGTGTGGCCGGAGGTCGACGCCACGGTGGAGCAGATCACCCGCGAGTCCTCCTCCTCACCGGCGGTCGGCACCGCCAAGCGGCACACGGAGGAGCAGAAAGACCTGCTGGCTCGAGCTTTCGCCTAGATGTACTTCACCGACCGAGGCATCGAGGAGCTCGAGAGGCGCCGGGGGGACGAAGAGGTCACCCTGGCGTGGGTGGCCGCCCGGCTGCAGGAGTTCACGGACACCCATCCCGAGTTCGAGACCGCGGTGGAGCGCTTCGCCACCTGGCTCGCGCGGCTCGACGACCCCGAGGACTGACACCTTGAGCGATCACATCGCGTACGCCGAATGGGGCGAGCGCTTCTTCCGCACCGCCGTCTCCACGGAGCGGGTGCTGTCGGGCATCAACGTGCTCGCCGGGCAGAAGATCGACGTCGGTCCGATGGGCGTCGGTCCGGGTCGGGTGGTCAAGGTGACGGCGCTTGGCGAGATCGGAACCGCGGTCGGCGAGCGTGTCTCCGACGACCCAGTGACCTTTGCGGTGCTGTTGCCGGCGTCCCTGGAGTTTGCGATCAACCTGGGTGTCGACACCCATCGGTTCACGGCCGTGCTGAGCATTCCGCTGACGCTCACCGCCCGCGCCCGCGAGGACCTGGCGATCCTGATCGAGGTCACTCCGCCGCGGGCCAGCGACGTCGGCTGCGAGCTGAAGGCGCAGGGGCTGCGCGCCTCGATCACTCAGTACGCCGCCAACGTCGAGGGCGAGCTCAAGCGATTCGTGTCGAAGTACGTCACCCGCGAGATCGAGAAGCCGTACGTCGTCAGGGCGCGCACGATCGACGTGTCCGGCGCGATCGACAAGGCCGTCGGCAACCTCGCACCGCGCTACGGCGCGTCCGAGGAGCTCACGTCCGACCTCTCCGGCGCGCTCGAGGCCGAGATCCTCGAGCACGGCGACCTGTTCACGGACGAGACGCTCGCTGCCGATGACGAGAAGCGGGCCTAGGGTCAGCGCCATGGTCGAACGCGCTTCCGAACCCATCACCTACCCCGCCGCCCCATGGCACATGGTGGGCTCGCTGTGGCTCTCGCTGTTCAGGCTCAAGGAGGACGTCGACGAGCTGCGTCCGAAGGGCGTCTACGGCGCCGCCTTCGTCTCCTACGAGGAGGGCAGCCCGCTCACCTACTCCGAGCTGCTCGTCGCCCGCCCGGTGAAGTCCGACGAGCATGGACGCCGCGTCTCGATCACCGACATCTGGGTCGACTCCCCCGCGTCGGTGGCCGGCGGCCGCGAGCTGTGGGCGATCCCCAAGGGTCTGTGCGACTTCACGTTCGAGAGCAGCCACACCGGGCCGGTCACGCGCACCCAGTGGTCGGCCTCCCTCGAGCGGCGTCCGATCGCGAGCGCCCGCTTCTCCGACGTCTCACGGGCTGCGCTTCGGCTGCCGTTCAAGGGCGGCACCTGGCAGCCCGGGATCGACGACACCAACGGCGAGGACCGCACGGCGACCCTCCAGGGTTCGTCGAAGACGCTCCCGGCCCGTGGCCACTGGGACTTCGACGCCAACGGCCCGCTCGCGTTCCTGCGCGACGCCCGTCAGCTGGCGTCGTTCCGGCAGGCGGCCTTCAAGATGTCGTTCGGATGAGCTGACCCGTCACAAGCTTTCTGACGGATCAACGTCTGCCGACACCGGCAGCTCGGGCTCGACAGGGGTCTCGACGTGCTCGTCGCTCGCCTTCTTGGCGGCGTCGCGGATCTCGTAGACCTCGGTGGCGAAGCCGCCGACCGCGCCGGCGACGTCCTGGACAGCCTTGGTGATGATCTTGGCGACGTCGCCAACGGTGGAGGCAGCAGCCTCGACCGTTGACTGCACGGCGTCCTTGCCGATCTCACCCTTGCTCAAGTGGTCGCTCATGGCACCAGTCTGACCCCGGCGGGGTCAGGCCGCCAACGCGGGCTCGGTCACATTGCTGGGCCCGGTCACCTTGGGCTTCCGGTCCGGGAGCGCCAACCGGCAGATCTTCCGGGCGACGCTCCACAGCTGCTTGCCGAGCGGGCCGGTGTTGTAGTCGATGCCGTAGCGCTCGCAGATCTCCTGGATCTCGCCGGCGATCTGGGGGTAGCGCCGAGCCGGGATGTCAGGGAACAGGTGGTGCTCGATCTGGTGGGACAGGTTTCCGGTCATCGTGTGGAACAGCTTCCCGCCGGTGATGTTCGCCGAGCCGAGCAGCTGCCGGTAGTACCAGTGGCCGCGCGACTCGTTCTCGCACTCCTCCTCAGAGAACGTCGCGACGCCCGCCGGGAAGTGACCGCAGAAGATGATGTTGAAGGTCCAGATGTTGCGGATCAGGTTCGCCACCGCGTTGCCCGCGAGGGTCGTCAGGAAGAACGGGCCGGTCAGCGCCGGGAAGAGGACGTAGTCCTTGAGGACCTGGCGACTCATCTTGCGGATGATCGGGCGACCCACCTGCTTGGTCTCGGCCCAGGTGCGCTCCCCGCTCTTGATCCGCTCGATCTCGAGGTCGTGCAGGGCAACACCCCACTCGAAGCCGAGCATCAGCAGCGTCGCGTAGATCGGGTTGCCGAGGTAGTACGGGCGCCACTTCTGGTCCTCGTCCATGCGGAGGATGCCGTAGCCGATGTCGCGGTCCTTGCCGAGGATGTTGGTGAAGGTGTGGTGCATGTAGTTGTGGCCGTACTTCCAGTTCTCGCTGGGCGCCATCGTGTCCCACTCGAACTTCCGCGAGCTCAGGCCGGGATCGCCCATCCAGTCGTACTGGCCGTGCATGACGTTGTGGCCGATCTCCATGTTGTCGAGGATCTTGGACACGCTGAGGGAAGCGACCGCGAGCGGCCACGCCGGCGGCAGGTAGAACAGCGCACGACCCGCGACCTCGAACCCGCGCTGGGCCTTGACGACCTTGCGGATGTACGTCGCGTCCTCCTCGCCGAGCTCGGAGATCACGCGCTGGCGGATGGTGTCCATCTCGGCGCCGAACTCGTCGAGCTGCTCGGGGGTGAGGCGGTTCAGGAGTGCGTCGCCGGGGACGACGTGGGTCTCGGTGGTTTCGATCTTGGTGGCAGTCATGGTTTGCCTTTCAGGTCAGAGGTCGACGGAACAGTCGCCGACAGGTGCGGACACGCAGATCTGGATGTCTTCGTCGGGCAGTGAGGACTCGGCTCCCGTGATCACGTTGCGCACGGTGCCTTCGGTCTTGCGAGACGTGCAGGTGAAGCAGATGCCCATCCGGCAGCCGAACTCGGGCCGCAGCCCGAGGGCCTCGGCCTGCTCGAGGAGGCTCTGGCCGGTGTTGGCGGCGGACTGTCCGGCGCGGCTGAAGACGACATCGCCCTCGGCAGTGTCGCCGGAGGTCCGGGGCGGTTTGAAGAACTCGAGCCGCAACCGGTCGGAGCCGGCGTACGCCGCCTCGATGAGCTCGACCATGGCGCCTGGCCCGCAGGCCCAGGTGTCGGTGGTCCGGTAGTCCGGCACGAGTCGGCGCAGCTCGAACTCGCTGAAGATCTGGTCGCCGTAGCGCAGGTGCACGTCGACGTCGTTGTCGCCGTCCGCGATCGCGGCCAGCTCCTCGGCGAAGATCTGGTCCTCGGGGCTGCGCGCGAAGTGGATGAAGGTGACCTTGCGGTTGGCCTTCCCGTCATATCCGTCGCGCAGCAGCGTGCGGATCATCGACATGGCCGGGGTGATGCCGGAGCCGCCGGTGATGAACACCAGCGGGTAGGGACTCGGCGTCGACGGGCTGCCGGGGAGCGTGAACTCGCCCTCGGCCTGGCTGAGATGCAGCATCTGGCCGGGCTGAGCGTGGTTGACCAGGAACTTCGAGACCTGGCCCTCATCGTGGGCGCGGATCGTCAGGGTGATCCGCTCCCCCGGCGCCGAGGCGGCCGACGAGATCGAGAAGCAGCGGGTCAGTCGCTTGGCCGAGCCGGGCAGGTCGACTCCGACCTGGACGTACTGGCCGGCGCGGTGACCGCGCCAGCTGGCGGTGGGCTGGAGGGTCAGCGTGGCGACCGGCGCCGTGTCGGTGCCGGCGGTCTCGCGGCGTACGTCGACGACGCGGGCGCGGACCTCGTGGGCCGCCCACATGGGGTTGACCTGCTCGAGGTAGCGGTCGACGCCGTGGGGCGACGTGAGGGCGGCGAGGGTGCGCGACCGGAGGATGCTCTGGCCGAGTCCCGCCAGCGGTGCGGTGAGGCTCATGCGGCGCTCCTTCCGTGAAAGTTTGAGTGTACGTTTGTACACTGAAACTATGGCGAGGCGCGGTTCAGGGTCAAGCGTTCGGCGGTGTGCGCGTGAACACATGTGCACCAACTAGACTCCACCCATGACGGAGACGCGCGGCGAGCGCAAGGAGCGCACCCGTCGGGCCATCCTCGACGCCGCGCTCGAGCTGTGCGAGGACAGCAGCCTGGTCGCCCTGTCGCTGCGCCAGGTCGCCAAGGAGGTCGGCATCGTGCCGACGGCCTTCTACCGCCACTTCGACTCCATCGAGGCGCTCGGTCTGGCGCTGGTCGACGAGTCGTTCCTCTCGCTGCGCGCGATGCTGCGCGACGTCCGCCGGGGCGACCCCGACTTCAAGGACATCGTGGACCGCTCCGTCGAGGTGCTCAGCGAGCACGTGCTGGCAGAGCGGCAGCACTTCGCGTTCATCGTGCGCGAGCGCGCCGCCGGTCCGCCGGGCGTGCGGGTCGCGATCCGGCACCAGATCGAGCTGTTCGAGCGTGAGCTCGCGACCGACCTAGACCGCCTGCCGGGCACCGACCCGTGGTCGGCGGATGACCTGCGGATCCTCTCCAACCTGATCGTCACCGCCATGGTGGCGACGGCCGAGGCGCTGATCGTCGCCGGTGCCGGCGCCGAGGACCGGATCAGGGAGACCGCCCGGACCCAGCTGCGGATGGTGCTCGTCGGCGCCCTGAACTGGAGCCGCAAATAGCCGAGTCGGCGCTACGCCCGGGACGTAGCGCCGACTCGAGCGTCCGTCGAGGCGGTCGGTGCCCCGGGACCGGGTCCCCCACACCTTCCTCCAGCTGCTCCAGCTCGGCGTCGAGGTCCGGAGCGGCGTGCGGGTCGGCGGCGGGTCGGCTCGGCAGCATCGTGGCCAGCACGACGATCACCAGCGCGATCACGGCGCTGACGACGAACGCCAGCTGCATGCCGTCGATGGTGGCGGCCTGCAGCGTGGCACCCTCGTCGAGGCGAGCGTTGGTGCGGGTGGTCATCAGGGTGATCACCAGGGCGGTGCCGAAGGCGCCGGCGACCTGCTGGATCGTGCCCAGCATCGAGCTTCCGTGGGAGTACAAGGTCATCGGCACGTCGCCCAGCCCGAGCGTGAACACCGGGGTGAACAGCGCGGCCAGGCTGATCATCAGCAGCACGTGGACGCCCAGGATCAGCCCGTACGCCGTGTGCGCACCGATCTGGGTGAGCGCGAAGAGACTCACCACGATCCCGATGCTGCCGGGGATCACCAGCGGCCTCGAGCCGAGCTTGTCGAACAGCGCGCCGACGCGCGGACCCATCAGGCCCATCGCCAGGCCGCCTGGCATCACCAGCAGGCCGGTCTTGAGCGGGGAGAGCCCGCGGACCTCCTGCAGGTAGAGCGGGAGCAGGATCATCGCGCCGAGCATCGCCATGAAGGCGACCGACATCAGGATCAGCGACAGCCGGTAGGTGCGGTGCCGCAGGACGCGCAGGTCGAGCAGCGGGGCGCCGTTGCGCATGAGCCGGATCTGCCTGGCGGCGAACAGTGCGATCGCCACCAGACCGGCGACCACGAACAGGATCGGCTCCAGCCGGTCGCCCGTGGCGAACTCGCTCAGCCCGTAGACCAGCCCGCCGAAACCGAAGGCCGCGATCGGGACACTGATCCAGTCGATCTCGCCCGCCTGGGGCTCACCGACGTTCTTGAGCTTGCGCATCGCCGCCACGGTCACGCCTACGGCGATCGGCAGTACGACGGCGAAGATCAGGCGCCACGAGCCGAACTGCAGCAGCACGCCGGACACGGCGGGCCCGAGCGCCGGAGCGACCGACATCGCGAGCGTGACGTTGCCCATCACCCGCCCGCGGTCGTGCACGGGCACGACGGTCATCAGCGTGGTCATCAGCAGCGGCATCATCACGGCGGTTCCGCTCGCCTGGATGATCCTGGCCAGGAGCAGCACCCAGAACGTCGGTGCGACCAGGGCGAGCGCGGTGCCGAACGCGAAGGTGATCATCGCGGTGGCGAACGCCGCGCGGGTGGTCACCCGCTGCAGGAACCAGCCCGTGATCGGGATGACGGAGGCCATCGTGAGCAGGAACGCCGTCGAGAGCCACTGGGCGGCGTTGTAGGAGACGTCGAAGTCCTCGGCCAGGCGCGGGATCGCGTTGATCATGATCGTCTCGTTGAGGATCACGGTGAACGTCGCCACGACCAGCCAGGTGATGACGGCCGGAGTCTTCCCGGTCTCAGCTGGGGCGGGCGCGGGCGCAGTCATGGTGGATCCTTCGAGGTCGCGGGTGAGGCTCATGCAGGGAGAGACCGGCAGTCGGGAGGGAACTCATCGGAGTTCGTCCAACCATTCTCGGCTCTCCTCCTATTCCCGACCAAACCGTTATTGCGCCGGCGCTCAGGTCCCCGGGCGCGGCTGCATCGGCCGGATCGTGACCTCGGGGATGGTCGTCGCCGGCCGGCAGGTCCAGGACGTGGAGCACCGTGTCGGCCACGGTCAGCGGGTCGATCCACAGCGACGAGTCGTAGGTGCGGCCCTCCTGCTCGTGGACCTTCTCCTGCATCGGCGTCGCGGTCCGGCTCGGGAAGACCGTCGCGACCCGAACGCCGTGCTCCACCTCCTCCGCGCGCAACGAGTCGGCGAAGGCGCGCAACCCGTACTTCGAGGCGGCGTACGCCGACCAACCCGGGCTGGCGGCCAGCCCGGCGGAGGAGTTGACGAAGACGTAGGTGCCGCGGGCCCGTCGTACCGCCGCGAGCGTGAGCCGCGTCAGCACGGCGGGAGCGACCAGGTTGACCTCGATCTGCTCGCGCAGCTGATCGACCGGTTGGTCCGCGACGGTGCCGAGATCGACGACGCCGGCCACGTGGAGCACCGAGTCGAGGCGGTCCAGCGAGGGCACCGTGATCGACTCGGGGCTCGCGAGGTCGGCCGCAAAGGTCTGTGCTCCCGGGTAGCGGTCGGCCAGCTCGGTGGCGCGCGCTTCCGTGCGGGCCAGCAGCACCAGGGAGTCGCCACGCTCGTGCAGCCGGTCGGCGAGTGCTGCACCGATGCCCGAGCCGGCACCGGTGATCAGGTGGGTCCGGCTCATCGGGTGACTAGTCATTTGTGAAGCAGATCTTGCCGAAGACGTCGCCCTCCGCCATGGCTGCGAAGCCTTCGCGGGCGTCGGACATCGGGATGGTCCGGTCGATCAGCGGCCTGGCCCCGGACGCGTCGAGCAGCGACACCAGGGACGCCAGCTCGGTGCTCGAGCCCATGGTCGAACCGATCACGCTGAGCTGGAGGAAGAAGATCCGGGTCAGCTCGGCGTCGTCGAGCTGCGGCCCCGACGTGGTCCCCGAGATGACGATCTTGCCGCCGGGTCGCAGGGCGCGGATCGAGTGCGTCCAGGTCGCCCGGCCGACGGTCTCCATCACCGCGTCGACCTTGACCGGCAGCCGCGCGCCCGACTCGAAGACATCGTGCGCGCCGAGCTCGAGGGCCTTGGCCCGCTTGCCCTCGTCGCGAGACGTCGCGAGCACGCGCAGGCCGCCGGCCCGGGCGAGCGTGATCAACGCCGTCGATACTCCCCCGCCGGCTCCCTGCACCAGCACCGTGTCGCCGGCCTTGAGGTCGCCCTGCGTGAAGAGCATCCGGTACGCCGTCAGCCATGCGGTCGGCAGGCAGGCCGCCTCCTCGAACGACAGCGACGCGGGCTTCGGGATCACGTTGACCTTCGGCACCGTGACCTTGTCGGCGAACGTGCCCTGGTAGCGCTCGGACAGGATCGACCGCTTCGGGTCGAACGTCTCGTCGCCGCGCCACGACGGGTCGGAGACGATCGCGTGCACGACGACCTCGTTGCCGTCCTCGTCGAGCCCTGCGGCGTCGCAGCCGAGGATCATCGGCAGTGCTTCCTCTTCGAAGCCCCACACCGCGCAGCGACCAGAGGTCGTGGTGATTCAGCGAGGCGGCCTTCACGGTCACCGTCGTCCAGCCGTCGGGGACCTCGGGGTCCGGCCGCTCCCCCACCACCAGTCCTGCCAGCGGGTCGTCGGAGGAGAAGGACTCGGCGTAGACGGCAAACATGTCGACCACGCTAGCGGGGCGCGGCGCTGACGCTTTCCCAAGGTATGCAGCCGACACGCCACTTCCCACGATGAGCACCCCGTGGGAAGTGCAGGCCCGTCTGCATACCTTGAGAAAGCAGCGACACACGCCCGTGAAACTGGGTGGCCGGTCGGTGAAAGCGATCTGAAACCGGGCGGCCTCACGGTTGTCGGCATGAACAAGCACACAGAACCCACCGACCTGGCCGTCAGCGCTACCGCGCTCGTCAAACAGTTCGGCGACAACCGTGCCGTTGACGGCATCGACCTCGAGGTGCGCCGCGGAGAGATCTTCGGCGTCCTCGGTCCCAACGGTGCCGGCAAGACCACGATGCTGAGCATGCTGGCGACCCTCCTGCGGATGGACGGAGGCGAGGCCGAGATCTTCGGCGTCGACGTACGCCGCAGTCCGCACCAGGTGCGCCAGCTGATCGGTGTCACCGGCCAGTACGCCTCGGTCGACGAGAACCTGACCGCCAGCGAGAACCTCTGGCTGTTCGGGCGTCTCCTCGGCCTCTCCCGGCTCGAGTCGAAGCAGCGGGCTGCCACCCTGGTCGAGCAGTTCGGCCTGCAAGAGGCCGCCGACCGGCAGATCGCGACGTTCTCCGGCGGCATGCGCCGCCGCCTCGACCTCGCGGCCAGCCTGATCCGGCGTCCTCCGCTGATCTTCCTCGACGAGCCCACCACAGGGCTGGACCCGCGCACTCGTGGCCAGATGTGGACCACCATCCGCGAGCTCGTGGCCGACGGCAGCACCGTGCTGCTGACCACGCAGTACCTCGACGAGGCCGACCAGCTCGCCGACCGGGTCGCGGTCATCGACCGCGGGCGCAAGGTCGCGGAGGGCACCACCGACGAGCTCAAGACCTCGGTCGGCGCCTCCACTCTGCAGCTGCGGCTGGCCGACCCCGACCGGGTGACGGCGGCTGCAGCGATCCTCGAGCGCGTGCTCGGCGAGCAGCCGGTGCTCACCCCGGAGGCTGGAGGCATGAACGTCGCACTCGAGGTGGCCGACCAGGCCGCCGACGCGCTGATCGCCCTGCGCCAGAGCGACATCGGCATCGCGTCGGTGTCGGTCGCGAAGCCGAGCCTCGACGAGGTCTTCCTCGCGCTGACCGGCCACGACACCCGCGAGTCCGAGCAAGATCCGAACACTTCGACGACCAAGAACTGGAGGCCGTGTGATGACCACCCTCACCACCGAGACCCCGAGCATCACCCCTCCGCTGCCCGACACCTACGAGATCAGCGACCGGGTCAGCACCCGCGAGACGTTGAAGCCAAACCATGTCGATGGCCTGGCGGGCGACCAAGAAGATGCGCCGCAACCCGGAGCAGTTCTTCGACGTCCTCATCCAGCCGCTGCTGTTCACGGCGATGTTCGCCTACATCTTCGGCGGCGCGATCTCCGGCGATGTGGCCAGCTACCTCCCGCTGATCATCCCCGGCATCCTGGCCCAGACGACGCTGACCGCGTGTATCGCGACCGGCATCCAGCTCCGCGAGGACATGGACAAGGGCGTCTTCGACCGGTTCCGGTCACTGCCGATCTCGCGGATCGCACCGCTGGCCGGACCGATGACCGCCGACGTGATCCGCTACACCGTCGCGACGGTGCTCACCTTCGCGACCGGCATCGCCATGGGCTACCGCCCAGGCGGTGGCGTGCTCGGCGTGGCCGCAGCGGCCGTCCTGGTCATCGCCTGCGGCTGGTCGATGGCCTGGATCTTCACCTGGATCGGCATCAAGGGCCGCAGCGCCCAGGCCGTGCAGGCGATGTCGATGATGATCATGTTCCCGCTGACCTTCATGTCCAACGCGTTCGTACCGGCCGACACCCTGCCTGGCTGGTTGGAGGCGTTCGTCAAGGTCAACCCGGTCTCGCACGTCGTGACCGCGGTCCGCGACCTGGCCAACCACGGCCAGGTCACCGCACAGGTGGGCTGGGCCGTAGTGGCCTGCCTCGTGGTGATCGCGATCTTCGCGCCGCTGTCGGTCCGGGCCTACCGCAAGGCAGGGCTCTCTGAACCACGGCCGCTGCCTCGTCAGTGAGGTCGGCGACCTTCCGCCCGGCGTACTCAGCCTGCAGTTCGTCGAGTACGCCGGGCGCTCGGCTTTCGGCCAGGGCGCGTGCCCGGTCCCACGACAGGCTCGGGATACCTCGGTAGTAGCCGAAGCGCTCTCCCAGGACCAGTAGCCGGACGGCGTCGGTCGGGACGTCCGCACGTCGGGGTCCGAGATCAGCCACTGACCGAGGGCGACCATCACGCCACCGGCGACCGGGATGTCGAGGTGCGGCCACGTTGTTTCGAAGACCGCTGGCAGCCGTTGAGACAGGCTCGCTGCGAGGTCGAATGCCTGGTGGCGGCGCCCGTGCTGCACATGGGCGACGAGGGTGGCGGACTGGGCGAACAGCATCCACGGCGTGAACTCCACGGCGAGCGTCATGCCAGGGAAGGTCCGGCTGGCCGCGGTCTCGACGCCTTCCCGGTAGAGCGCCAGGCCCCGGTCGATGTCGCCACGCGCCAGCTCGACTTCGGCCGCGCCGGTGGCGCCGAAGGTCCAGGACATGCTCCCCCTGGCCCGCTCGTCGGCGCGTACCTGCTCGATCGAGCGGGCCGCGCCCTCCAGGTCGCCCGACCCGAGCTCGGCCAGCGCGATGACGCTGCGCAGCTGCACGCAGTCCTCGAAGGCACCGAGCGACTCCATCGTGGGCAGCGCCCGCCGGGCGCACTCGAGCGCGAGCGTCGCGTCGCCCGCCTGAATGGCCAGGCCGGCGAGCTGGGACTCCGCCATGGCCCGCATCCAGGGACCGGTCGTGTCGTCGGTCAGGGTCAGGGCGCGCTGGGCGGTCAGGGTGGCCTCGGCGACCTCGCCGGAGTTCTCCAGCGTCTGGCACAGCCACATCAGCGCCGTGCGCGCGACCACCGGATCCGGGTCGCTCGCCAGGTCCTCCAGCGTGGTCAGCTCCTGCTCGGCCGTGTCGAACATGGCCAGCAGCACGCGGCTGATCGCGTTGCCGCGACTGCCGGGCTCCCCGGGGCCGAGCTCCCGCAGCTGCTCCATCGGCCGAGCGGGTGCCTGGCCGCTCATGATCGCGGTGCCAACGGTCAGGTCGGCCAGCACGCCGCGGAGCTCGTCGGCCTGGTCGGGCGTGGGCTCGATGTCGGCCAGCAGGTCGAGCACCGCATCGGCCAGCCCGAAGACGCTGGCGTGGTCGCCCTCGATGGTCCAGAAATTGGAGGGTCGCCACGACCGGCACCACCGTCGCCGCGTCACCCAGCTCGATCGCGTCCCGGAGCACCCCGCTGAGGTTGCCCGCCTCCTCGCGCGCGTCGTGGGTGGCGCGCACCTGTTCCTCGCAGACCAACCTCTTCCCCAACGCGCGCGACGTGTCGACCGCCCAGGCGAACAAGGCCTGCTCCACGCGCACCCGCTCGCCGGACTCGTCGAGCCGCTGCGCGCCGTACTCGCGGACCGTCTCGAGGAACCGGTAGCGCACCTCGTCGTCCTCACGGACCACCACCAGCGACTGCTCCGCCAGGTGGGTGATGTCGGGCATCGCGTCGCGGCCCAGGACGGAGTCGGCACCGGAGAGCGAGAACCCGTCGGGGAACACCGACAGCGAGCGGAGCGCCTCGCGCGGGCTCTCCCCCAGCAGCTGCCAGCTCCAGTCGATGACCGCCTCGAGGGTCTGGTGGCGGTCCGGCGCCGAGCGGTCGCCGCCGCGCAGCAGCGCGAACCGGTCCTCGAGCCGCCGGCTCACGTCGGCCACCGACATCACCCGCACCTTCGCGGCGGCCAGCTCGATCGCCAGGGGCAGCCCGTCGAGGCGGGCCACCAGCCGACCGACCTCCGCGTCATCGAGGCGTACGCCGGGACGCGCGGCCACGGCCCGCCTGTGGAAGAGCTCGATGGCGTCGCGCTCGCCGAGCTGCGGCAGCTGGTAGACCTGCTCGGCGGCGATGCCGAGCGCGGCCCGCGAGGTCGTCAGCACCCGCAGGTCGGGCACGCTCGCGGCCAGGAACGCCACGGCGTCGGCAACGGTCTCGACCAGGTGCTCGCAGTTGTCGATGATCAGCAGCGTCGGCGCGCCGATGAGGTGCTGGGCAACGCGGCCGCGCAGGTCCGCCGTCGGCCGGGAGTGCCGCGTGGTGGCCACCGAGTCGCGCACGCCCAGGGCCGTGGCGATCTCGGGCAGCACCCCCTCGGGAGAGTTGACGCCGGCCAGCTCCACCAGCTGGACGACGGGTTGCTCGGCGAGCCGGCCGACGAGGTGCGCCATCCGCGTCTTGCCCAGCCCACCAGGGCCGAGGATCGAGACGACCCGGGAGTGGTCGAGCAGCGCCCGGATCGCGGCGACGTCGGAGTCGCGGCCGATCATCGGCGCCGCGTCGTACTTCAGCCCCTCCCGCACCGGGGCGTCGCGGGCCAGCAGCTCGACGTGGAGCCGCTGCAGCTGCTCACCTGGCTCGGAGCCCAGACGGTCGCGGGTCTCCTCGGCGTACGCCGCATAGCGCGTGAGCGCGGCCGGCACCCCGCGGGCCGCGGCCTCGGCCCGCAGCAGCCGGGCGAGGAGCTGCTCGTCGCGAGGATGGCGCTCGGCCAGCGGCTCGAGCAGGTCGAACGCCTCGGCGTGGTTGCCGAGGGAGAGGTGGGCATCGGCCAGCACCGTGCGCGCGGCGTCGTGATCGGTGAGCGCGGCCGCGACCAGCTCGGCCAGCGCGGCATCGTCGGACTCCCCCGCGCCGGCGTCGACCCGCACGGCGAGGGCCGCCTCCGCGCACACCCGCGCGGTGTCGGGGTCGCTGGCCGCCTCTGCCGCCCGGGCCTCGGCAACCAGCCGCCGCAGCTCGAGGACGTCGACCTCACTGTCAGCCAGCCCGAGCCGGTATCCGCGCCGCTGAGCTCGATGACCTGTGGCTCGGTGCGCGACCGGGTGCGGGAGACCAGGACCTGGAGGGCCTTCTCGGGATGCTCGGGCAGCTCGTCGAGCCACACCCTGCGGACCAGCTCGCCCGCCGAGACCGGCCTGGGGGCGGCCGCGGTGAGCACCGCGAGCAGCGTGTGGGCGCGCGCACCGGGCACCGGCTCTCCACGCCAGCGCACTCCGTCGAGCAGGGTCAGCGCCGGACCGCCCATGGTCAGCGCTGAGCTACGCCGTCGCGCCGGGCGGCGGCAGACACCGCGCTGGCGACTGCGGGTCCAACCCTCGGGTCGAACGGCGAGGGAATGACCATCTCCTCGGTGAGCTCGTCGCCGACGAGTCCGGCCAGGGCGTTCGCGGCGGCGAGCTTCATGCCCTCGGTGATCGCCGTCGCGTGCACGTCGAAGGCGCCGCGGAAGATGCCCGGGAACGCCAGCACGTTGTTGATCTGGTTGGGGAAGTCGGAGCGACCGGTCGCGACCACCCGCGCGTGCCGGTGGGCCACGTCGGGGTGCACCTCGGGGGTCGGGTTGGCCAGCCCGAAGATGATCGCGTCGGGAGCCATCGTGGCGACGTGCTCCTCGGGCACGGTGCCGCCGGAGACGCCGATGTAGACGTCGGCGCCCACCAGCACGTCGGCCAGCGAGCCGGTGCGGCCGAAGTGGTCGGCTGTGTCCACCGCCAGGGCCCGCTTGACCGGCGTGAGGTCACCGCGCTCGGAGTTGAGCACGCCCTTGCGGTCGGTGACCGCGAGGTCCTTGATGCCGGCCTCGAGCAGGATCCGGGCGACCGCGACACCGGCCGCGCCGGCACCGGAGATGACCACCCGGGTCGACTCGGGGTTGCGGCCGGTCAGCTTGAGTGCGTTGGTCAGCGCGGCCAGGGCGACCACGGCGGTGCCGTGCTGGTCGTCGTGGAAGACGGGGATGTCGAGGAGCTCCTTGAGCCGCGCCTCGATCTCGAAGCAGCGCGGCGCCGAGATGTCCTCGAGGTTGATGCCCCCGAAGCTCGGGGCCAGCCGCACCACTGTCTCGATGATCTCGTCGGTGTCGGTCGTGGCCAGGCAGATCGGCACGGCGTCGACGCCGCCGAACTGCTTGAACAGCACCGCCTTGCCCTCCATCACCGGCATCGCAGCGGCGGGGCCGATGTCGCCCAGCCCGAGCACCGCGGTGCCGTCGGTGACCACGGCGACGGTGTTGGGCACCCACGTGTAGTGCTGGGTCAGCGACGGGTCGGCCGCGATCGCCTCGCACACCAGCGCGACGCCCGGCGTGTAGGCCATGGAGAGCTCGTCGCGGCCGGTCAGGGCGACCGTGGAGACCGACCTGCATCTTGCCGCCGACGTGCAGGTCGAAGATCGGGTCTCCGGCACGCGGGTGGGGGGTCGGGTCAGCGGCGGGCACGGTGAGCAATCTTTCCATAAGAGGCTCATCCTGACGCTTGCCCTCACAGTCTGGGCGTGGTCGAGGCCACGCTCGGCCCAGCGCGACCGCCCGTACGTCGCGGACCGGGCCCCGATGGCGCGAGTCCACGCCGTCGCTCGGGGTTGTCGCTGAGCAGCCACCAGCCCGTCGTACGCCGCTCCGCGACGCGCTTGACGGCCACCGTCCCGTCCGCGAACCGGGCCACGACGACGTCGCCGACCCGAGGCGATCCTCGGTACGAGACGAGCAGCCGGTCACCCGGTCGCAGCGCTGGGCGTCATCGACTCTCCACGCACGACCGCGAAGCCGATGAACGCCCTGTCAGACGGGTACCCCACGCCTAGTAGTGTCCCAACTGTAGGAAAATTCGAACCGAGAGGACCCGCATGTTCGCGCGACTGTTCGCACCAACCGTCGAGGTTTCGGCCCACTGCGACCTTCCTTGCGGTGTCTACGACCCCGCCCAGGCCCGCATCGAGGCCGAGTCGATCAAGGCGGTCATCGCCAAGGTCGCCGACAACGACGACCCCGACTTCCGCACCCGCGCCATCCTGATCAAGGAGCAGCGCTCGGAGCTGGTCAAGCACCACCTGTGGGTGCTCTGGACCGACTACTTCAAGCCCCCGCACTTCGAGAAGTACCCCCAGCTCCACACCCTCGTCAACGAGGCCACCAAGCTCGCCGGAGCCGGTGGCACCAAGGGCGAGCTCGACGCCGGCAAGGCCGACGAGCTGCTCGCCAAGATCGACGAGATCGCCGAGATCTTCTGGGAAACCAAGAAGGCGTGAGCTTCGCTCACGACTTCTTGGATGAAGGTTGGCTGAGCGCAGCCAGCACCGAACGCCGCCCGGTCCGTCAGGACCGGGGCGGCGTTCTGCGTCTCAGCGCACCAGCCAGCCGTAGCCGTAGACGAAGCCGGCGACGCCGCCGAGGGTCAGCCAGAACATCATGCGCGCGGCGATGTAGGCCGACGGTGAGCAGCGCGATGTCCGCGTCCGTCGTCGGGTATGGCGCGGCGAACGTGCGCCGGCTGTGGTGGGCGATCAGCACGTCGATCCGGTCCATGCCCTTTCAACGACGAAGTTCAGCCGGCGTAACGGACCGGCAGGTCGGTGATCCCGTTGATCCAGCCCGACCGGATCCGGGTCAGCTCTCCGTGCGGGCGATGTCGGGGCACTGGTCGGCGAGCGCTTCGAAGATCAGCTTGATCTCGAGCCGCGCGAGGTTGGCGCCGATGCAGTAGTGCGCACCGTGCCCACCGAACGCGAGGTGCGGGTTGGGCGAGCGGGTGATGTCGAAGGTGTACGGGTCCGTGAAGACGTCCTCGTCGTGGTTGGCGCTGGCGTAGAACAGCCCGACGCGGTCGCCCGCCTTGATCTGTACGCCGCTGAGCTCGATGTCCTCCAGAGCAGTGCGCTGGAACGACGTCACGGGCGTGGCCCAGCGGATCACCTCGTCGACCATCGTGTCGGGCCGCTCCCGCTTCCAGAGGTCCCACTGGTCGGGGTTGTCGAAGAACGCGTTCATGCCGTGCGTGATCGCGTTGCGGGTCGTCTCGTTGCCGGCCACCGCGAGAGCGATCACGAAGAAGCCGAACTCGTCGTCGGTCAGCCCGCGACCGTCCTTGTCGGCGTTGAGCAGCTTGGTGACGATGTCGTCGCGCGGGTTGGCCTTGCGATCGGCAGCGAGACCCATGGAGTACATGAGCACCTCGGTCGACGCCGCCTGCGGGTCGACTCCCGAGTCGGGGTCGTCGGTGGTCATCTGGTTGGTCCAGACGAACAGCTGCTGCCGGTCCTCCGGCGGTACGCCGAGCAGGTCGGCGATCGTCTCGAGCGGCAGCTCGGCGGCCACCTGCTCGACGAAGTTGCCACTGCCCTGGGCCACGGCGTCGGCGACGATCCGCTTGGCCCTGGTCTCCATCATGTCGTCGAGGGCGCTGATCGCCCGCGGGGTGAAGCCGCGCGAGATGATGCTGCGCGTCTGGGTGTGCTCCGGCGCGTCCTGGTTGATGATCACGAGCCGGGTCAGCTCGACCGACTCGCGCGTGGATGTCTCGGGCAGCCGGATGATCGCGCCGTTCTGGAGGCTGGAGAAGACCTTGCTGTTCTTCGACACGGCGGCGACGTCGGCGTGCTTGGTCAGCGCCCAGTAGCCGGTGCCCTCCATGCCCGCCCGCGCGCCGGCTCCTGCTCGACCCAGGTGATCGGAGCGGTCCGGCGCAGGGCCAGGAACTCGTCGTGCGGGACGGCCGCGAGGTTGACGTCGGGATCGGTGAAGTCGAATCCTGCGGCGACGGGAGACGCGGTCACGTGTTCCTCCAGAGGGATACCATGCACATTGGACGAGATGGATGTACAGAATCATGAAAGTGTATGGTCGTCAAGGAAGGAGGCGCAGATGAGGACTCACGGATGGGCCGGCCGGCCGCCCCGCGACGGTGTCGAGGCGCGCGCACGCATCCTGCCCGCCGCCCGCGCCCGCCTCGCGGAGACGGGCTCGACCACGACGGCCGAGGTCGCCGAGATCCTCGGAGTGACCCGCCAGACCGTCTACCGCTACTTCCCGAGCACCGAGGAGCTGCTCAACGCCGCGGCCATGGACGCCGTGACCGACCTGGTGTCCCAGCTCGTCGAGCACGTCAGCCAGCACCTGGCCGACACAGCGGCGACGCGGGTGACGCCGTCGTGGAGGTGGTGGCCTTCGTCTACGAGCACCTGCGCGACGACCCGGCACTCAACCACCTGATCGCGCCGGGACGGATCAGCAGCACGCTCGCCGGCCTGACCGCGCCGACCTCGATCGCACTCGGTCGCTCGCTGCTGGCCGGTTTCCCGGTCGACTGGGAGGCGTCCGGGCTGGAGGTGACCTGCAGCGAGAGCTCGTCGAGCACCTTCTGCGCACGTTGCAGTCGCTGGTGCTCGACCCCGGCGAGCCGGAGCGCTCCGCGAGCGAGCTCCGCGCCTACCTCCAGCGCTGGGTCGCACCGGCCGTCTCCGGTCGGGGTCGGCACGAGCCCGCCCGTCGGCGCTCCACGCCGCAGTAGGGTCGGACGCTGACGGATCACGCCGAGGTCACCCAGCGGAGGACGAACAACCATGTCTGAGACGGCCAGCGGCCAGGAGGGCAGTCGGGCCGACGTCGAGCTGCGCATGCCCGCCGACGGCGCCTACGTGTCGGTGCTGCGTACGACGACGGCCGGGCTGGCCGCGCGGCTCGACTTCACCATCGACGACATCGAGGATCTCCGGATCGCGGTGGGCGAGGCCAGCGCCATGGTGCTGCCCGAGGCCGACGCGGGATCCGATGTCACCTGCACCTTCCAGCTCTCCCCCGGTGAGCTGACCGTCGGGGTCAGCGTCGCGTGCTCGGGCGAGATCGAGCCCGATTACGACAGCTTCGCCTGGCAGGTGCTCACCACGCTGGCCTCGAGCGCCGAGGTCGACCAGGCCGACGGACGCTTCACCGTGCGGCTGACGATGGTGTCCTCGGCCCAGGGAGCCGGCCTCTGACATGAAACACCCATCGACTCGGGACGACGAGGGTGCCTCGGACGCGACGCTGACCGGCGTCGAGCTGACCCGCCACCGCAGCGCGGGTTTCTTCGCACAGTTCCACGACGACGGCGCCAGCCAGGCTTCGCGCAACGGCGCTCGCGACTCACTGGTGCACCTGCACCTGCCGCTGGTGGAGCACTGCGCGCGGCGCTTCCGCAACCGCGGTGAGCCGTTCGAGGACCTCGTGCAGGTCGGCACCATCGGGCTGATCAAGTCGATCGACCGCTTCGACACGGACCGGGGAGTTGAGTTCTCGACGTACGCGACCCCGACGATCATCGGCGAGATCAAGCGCTACTTCCGCGACAAGGGCTGGGCGATCCGGGTCCCGCGGCGCCTGCAGGAGCTGCGGATGCAGATCGCCGCGACCAGCGCCGAGCTGACCCAGTCGCTCGGCCGCTCCCCCACACCACGGGAGCTGGCCGAGACGATCGGGTGCAGCGTCGAGGAGATCGTCGAGGGCATCGAGTCCAGCAACGCCTACTCCACGCTGTCGCTCGACGCCTCGGACGACGCCGACGACAGCGGCAGCATCCTCGACACCCTCGGCATCGACGACGAGGGCCTCGAGCACGTCGAGATCCGGGAGTCGATCAAGCCCCTGCTCGACCAGCTGGACGCACGCGAGAAGAAGATCCTGCTGCTGCGGTTCTTCAAGAACATGACCCAGTCCCAGATCGCCGAGGAGATCGGGGTGTCCCAGATGCACGTCTCGCGACTGCTCACCCGCACCCTGGACCAGCTCCGCATCTCGCTCGAGACCGACTGACCGAGACCGCCAGGGAGCGGTCGGGTCGTCCGCGAGCGCCTTGATGCTCGCAGGGTGAAGCATGCCGGCGAGCACGATCAGCGCGGCCACCACCAGCAGCACGGCGACCGCGGCGATGTCGCGCAGGTTCCAGGCCAGGCCGAGCTGGATCAGCTGGGTCAGCACGACCGGCCCGCGGGCCCAGCCCTGCTGCCGGGTCAGCGCCCAGGCGCAGAGGATCAGGACGGCGCCGTAGACCACGAAGAAGACCGCCGTGGACACCCCGAGCGAGATGCGCTCCGACGAGACATGCGCCAGCTCCAGCACCGCGAGGGTCAGCAGCAGGCCCCCCTGGATGACCACGAGAGCGGCCGCCACCGTCAACGGAGCGGGATTTGCGGGGTGGGTGGGCACCGCAGCAGCCTAGAGAGTTGCCTGCTGTGACCCAACAGACCGCGCCAAACCCTTGATCCTGAGGGAATAGTTGACAGCCTGGGGGTGCGCTCGTGAAAACGTTCACATTTGCACGTATAGGCGCGCCCGCAGGCCTGTGCACTCCGTGCCCGCACACAAGCAGAAAGAGAGATCCACCAGCCATGGATTGGCGCCACCGTTCCGCATGCCTCGACGAGGACCCGGAACTGTTCTTCCCGATCGGCAACACCGGTCCGGCCATCCTCCAGATCGAGGAGGCCAAGCAGGTGTGCCGTCGATGTGACGTGCGCGAGCAATGCCTCGCGTGGGCGCTGGAGGCTGGTCAGGACCACGGCGTGTGGGGTGGGCTGAGCGAGGACGAGCGGCGCGCGCTCAAGCGCCGCAACGCCCGCTCTCGAGTCCGCACCGCCTAACCGTCCGGACTACTCGAACGGCACGTCGACGACGGCGCGGGTTCCGCCGCCCGGCGCCGCGGTCAGCTCCAGCTGACCGCCCAGCTCCGACTCCACCAGGGTGCGCACGATCGACAGGCCGAGGTTCGTCGACTCGTCGAGGTCGAAGCCGTCGGGCAGTCCACGCCCGTCGTCGTCGATCGTGAGGTGCATCCGGCCGACCAGCCGGCGCACCCTGACCACGATCTCGCCGGAGACCTCGGTCTCCTCCCCCTGTCGACGTCGCCTCGTCGCCGGTTCGGCCGGGTAGCCGTGCTCGACGGCGTTCTGCAGGATCTCGGTCAGCACCATCGCCAGCGGCGTCGCGGTCTCCGACGGCAGCTCACCGAAGCTTCCGTCACGGGTCACGCTGACCTTGCCGGCGACGCGCTCACCTCGGTCACCATTGCGCCGAGGCGGTCGGCGATCTCGTCGAACAGCACGTGCTCCTCGACCGCCTGGCTCAGCGTCTCGTGCACGATCGCGATCGAGCCCACCCGGCGTACCGCCTCCTCGAGCGCCGACTTGGCCGACGCCGAGTCGATCCTGCGCGCCTGCAGCCGAAGCAGCGCCGCCACGGTCTGCAGGTTGTTCTTCACCCGGTGGTGGATCTCGCGGATCGTCGCGTCCTTGGTGACCAGCTCGCGGTCGCGTCGGCGTAGGTCGGTCACGTCGCGGACCAGGATCAGGCCACCGATCAGCTCGCCCTCGGGCCGGAGCGGGATCGACCGGACGACCAGGGTCACCTGGTCGTTGCCGATCTCGACGTCGCGATGGGCCCGCGCCCCGAGCACGGCGCTCAGGGTCTCCTCGTCGGGTCGCCGTCGCGGCGGCACCAGGTCGCGGGTCAGGTCGGCCAGCGAGAGCCCCGCGAGGTCGCCGGAGACACCGAGCCGGCGGTAGACCGACAGCGCGTTGGGGCTCGCGTAGACCACCCGACCCTCGGCGTCGACCCGCAGGAAGCCGTCGCCGACGCGCGCGGTGTCGGCGTGGTCGCTGCGCTGCCCGGGAGCCGGGAAGTGGCCGGCCGCGATCATCTGGGTCAGCTCGGCCGCACTCTGCAGGTAGGACAGCTCGAGCCGGCTCGGCGTCCGCACCCCGAGCAGGTTGGTGTTGCGCGCGATCACCGCGATCACCCGGCCGGCGTGCCGCACAGGGATCGTCTCCACCCGCACCGGCACGTCGTCGCGCCACTCCGGATCGCCTTCACGGACCAGCCGGCCCTCCGAGTACGCCGCGTCCAGCATCGGCCGCCGGCCCATCGGCACGAACGTGCCGACGATGTCGTCGACGTACGCCGTGGGGCCGGTGGTCGGTCGCATCTGGGCCGCCGCCCAGAAGCCGCTGCCCTCGCGGTCGGGGAGCCACAGCACGAGGTCCGCGAAGGAGAGGTCGGCGATGATCTGCCAGTCGGCCTGGAGCAGCTGGAGCCACGCGACGTCCGCGGGCTCCAGGTCGGTATGGCTGCGCACCAGATCGGCGAAGGTCGGCACCCGGCAAGGGTAGGGGGCGAGGTGTCCGGGATCACCCCGCCAGACCCGATCCCGGAGAGTTTGGCAGGATGGCCTCTATGTTCTCGGCATACTGGGTGAAAGTCCTCGAAGATGATCACTCAGTGCCAACGGATCGGCCCCTCGCCGACCTGACCGCCGAGCTGACCCAGATGCTCGGTGACCCCGACCCCCGGGTCCGAGACGAGCTCGCCTATCCCACGCTCGCCGCCTGGATCGGGCGGGGCGAGTACGACGACCTGCTGCCCGGTCTCGGCGACGGGATGGCGACCGGCCTGCGCAGCGGTCTCGGCCAGTCCGGCACCGACAGCGTCTTCCGCCGGAGCTTCTCCGCGCTGATCCTCGGCCGAGTGCATCGCCCGCGACACCGACCGCCCGCTGGTGCCCGGCGGCAAGGTGCTCGAGTGGGGCGACCGGATCGCCACCTGGGTGCTCGAGGAGCAGGACCTGCGGGGCTACGTGCCCGGCAAGGGCTGGGCCCATGCCGTGGCGCACGGCGCCGACGCCCTGGCCACGCTCGCCCGATCGCCGCATGTCGGCAAGGCCGAGCTCAACGTCCTGCTCGACGTCATCGCCGAGCGCTTCGCGCTCCCGGTCACCGAGCTCTTCACCCACGGCGAGCCCGACCGCCTCGCGTCGGCCACCATGGCGCTGCTCCGGCGCGACCGGGTGCCGATCGAGACGCTCGAGCCCTGGGTCCTCGCGGCTCGGCCAGACCGCGCGCCGCCGATCCACCGTCGGTGACCCCTACCTCGTGAGCGGCAACACCGAGGCCTTCCTGCGCGCCCTCTACCTCCAGCTCGCGCTGGGCCCGAAGCCGCCGCCGTCCGCGCCGACCTGCTGCTGCTGCTGGTCGACGAGCTCCGGATGACCAACCCCGGCTGGGCAATCACCGGTAACCGACCAGTAACCTGCGGGCATGACCGAGACCATCGAAGGCCACAGCGGAGAGCTGGCCGTGGCCGTCGCGCGGGCGCACGGCGTCGAGACCATGTTCACGCTCTCGGGAGCCCACGTGTTCCCGATGTACGACGGCGCCGTGAAGGCCGACCCGCCCATGCGACTGCTCGACGTACGCCACGAGCAGACCGCCGCTTTCGCGGCCGAGGCCACCGGCAAGCTGACCCGGGTGCCGGGGCTGGCCGTGCTCACCGCCGGCCCGGGCGTGACCAACGGCGTGAGTGCGATCGCCCAGGCCCAGTTCGCGGGGTCGCCGATGGTGGTGGTCGGCGGCCGCGCCCCGGCCAACCGCTGGGGCAGCGGGTCGCTGCAGGAGCTCGACCAGCCGCCGATCGTCGCGTCGGTCTCCAAGCTGGCCGCACCCTCCACACCGCCGACGACGTGCTCGGTGGCATGCACGAAGCGTTCACCGCGGCCGGGTCCTCGCACCGCGGCCCGGTTTTCGTCGACGTCCCGATGGACGAGTTCTTCAACATCGCCAAGGGGGAGCTGCCCGCCGTCGGCTCGCTGCGCGGCGCCGACCCCGACACCGACGCGATCGGCCGGATCGCCCGCCTGCTCGCGGCGCCACGCGGCCGGTGCTGATCCTCGGCACCGACGTCTGGGCCGACCGGGCCGAGGAGGCGGCGCTCCGCTTCGTCGAGGCCGTCGGAGTGCCCGTGATCACCAACGGCATGGGCCGTGGCGTCATCCCCGGCGGCCACCCGCTTGCTCTCCACCAAGGCGCGCAGCCAGGCGCTGGGCGGCGCCGACCTGGTCGTCGTGGTCGGCACCCCGCTCGACTTCCGGCTCGGCTACGGCGTCTTCGGCGGCAAGGACGAAGGTTCCTCCCCGGCCCAGGTCGTGCACATCGCCGACTCCCCCGGCCAGATCGCGGGCCACGCCACGCTCGCCGACTCGGTCTCTGGTGACCTCACCGTCGGTCTTCGACAGCCTGCAGGCATCGCTCGAGCGCGGCACCGAAGCCCGACTGGTCCGCCTGGGTCGGCCAGCTGCAGGACACGGTGAAGACCGCCACCGCGCGTGACCTCGAGCTGCTCGGCGCCGAGGCCGACCCGATCCACCCCGCCCGCATCTACGGCGAGCTGGTGCCCCGGCTGGCCGACGACGCGGTCGTGATCGGCGACGGCGGCGACTTCGTCAGCTTCGCCGGCAAGTACGTCGAGCCCAAGCGCCCCGGCGGCTGGCTCGACCCCGGCCCCTACGGCTGCCTCGGCGCCGGCCTCGGCTCCGCGATCGCAGCCCGGCTCGCGCGGCCCTCGGCACAGGTCGTGCTGCTGCTCGGCGACGGCGCCGCCGGCTTCTCGCTGATGGACGTCGACACCCTGGTCCGCCACAACCTGCCGGTCGTGATGGTGATGGGCAACAACTCCGCGTGGGGCCTCGAGAAGGGCCCGATGCAGATGCTCTACGGCTACGACGTCGCGGCCGACCTGGCGCCGCGCACGGCGTACCACGAGGTCGTGAAGGCGCTCGGCGGTGCCGGCGAGATGGTGACCGACCCGAAGCAGATCGGCCCCGCGCTCGACCGGGCGTTCGCGTCGGGAGTCCCCTACCTCGTCAACGTCATCACCGACGTCGACGCGGCCTACCCGCGCACCACCTTCGGCATCTAGGACGACGTGCGGATCAGGCGCGCCCGGCCGGAGGAGTACGCCGAGATCGGCGAGGTCACGATCGCGGCGTACGAGCCGTTCCTGGTCGGCGCCGAGGACGGCTACCGTGACCGCCTGCTCGACGTCGCCGGGCGCGACCGGGAGGCGGAGGTCTGGGTGGCCACTCCGGACGACAGCGACGAGATCCTCGGCAACGTCACCGTCTGCCCCGTGGGCTCGCCCTGGCGCGAGCTCGCCAAGGACGGCGAGGGTGAGTTCCGGATGCTCGCGGTGTCGCCGACTGCCCAGGGGCGGGGGGTCGGCGGCGCTGACGGAGTTCGTGGTCGACCGCTTCCGATCGGAGGGGGCGACGGGGATGGTGCTGTCCAGCCTGCCGGAGATGGCCGCCGCCCACGGGATCTACGAACGGCTCGGCTTCCGCCGCGACCCCGCCGCTCGACTGGCACCCCATGCCCGACGTCGACCTGATCGCCTACCGGCTGGAGTTCTGATGGACGCCACCCTGACCTTCACCGTCACCGACGCCGACACCGCCGAAGCCGTCGGCTCCGGCAGCCTCCCGGTGCTCGGCACCCCGCGCCTGCTGGCCTGGTGCGAGGCGGCCACCTGCGCCGCGATCGACCCGACGCTCGAGCCCGGCTCGACCAGCGTCGGCACCCGGGTCTCGCTCGAGCACCTCGCCGCGAGCCCGGTCGGCCAGGAGGTCGAGGTCACCGCCTCGGCGGCGTACGTCGACGGCCGGCTGCACCGCTTCACCGTCGGCGCCCGTCACCTCGGCGGCGGCGACGGCAAGGTGGTCGGCTCCGGCGAGATCACCCGGGTGGTCGTCGACGCCGAGAAGTTCCTGTCCCGCCTCTGAACGCCGACCCCAAATTGGCCCGGACGGCCGCACCTGGGAGGATGGGTCGATCTCGATCCAGGAGGAACACCATGGGCAAGACCGGCCGCAAGCGCCGTTCGCGTCGTAAGAAGGCTGCGAACCACGGCAAGCGCCCCAACAGCTGAGCGCTGAAAATACGTCGCACCCCCAGCATGCAGAGGGCCCCCAGCGATTCACGCCCGGGGGCGCGTTGCAGCGCGCGATCAGGGCGGGAGCAGGCAATCAGCCCTTGCGGATCTCCACCGAGACCTCGCTGATCCGGAGCATCACCCGTCGGCGCAGCTCGGCGGGCGCTTCCTCGGAGCACGACCGGGCGACAACGGACTTCACGGTCCGCTGCAGGTCGTACTTCTCCAGACACGGGTTGCAGGTGTCGAGATGCTTCTGGACCTCGCTGCAGTCGGCCTCGTCGAGCTCGTTGTCGATGAAGTAGACGATCCGCTCGAGGTAGTCGGCACACTCGGAGGCCGAGACCTCGCCGCCGTGCGCGTGCGTCATGACTTCTCTCCCTCGCCGGAGACGGTGCCCGCCGGGCAGCAGGTCGTTGGCACGCACGTAGTCGGACAGCATGTCGCGCAGCTGGCGACGGCCACGGTGCAGGCGGGACATCACGGTCCCGATCGGGGTGTCCATGATCTCGGCGATCTCCTTGTAGGCGAAGCCTTCCACGTCGGCGAGGTAGACCGCCAGCCGGAACTCCTCCGGGAGCCGCTGCAGGGCGTCCTTGACCTGTGAGTCGGGCAGGTGCTCGAGCGCCTCCATCTCGGCGGACTTCAGGCCGGTGGAGCTGTGCGACTCGGCGCGCGCGAGCTGCCAGTCCTCGACGTCCTCGGACATCGACTGCTGCGGCTGGCGCTGCTTCTTGCGGTAGGTGTTGATGAACGTGTTGGTCAGGATCCGGTAGAGCCAGGCCTTCAGGTTCGTGCCCGGGCGGTACTGGTGGAAGGCCGAGTAGGCCTTGGCGAAGGTCTCCTGCACCAGGTCCTCGGCGTCGGCCGGGTTGCGGGTCATCCGCATGGCCGCGGAGTAGAGCTGGTCGAGGAACGGCAGAGCGTCACGCTCGAACCGAGCGGTGCGCTCGGCATCGGTCTCGGTCGCCACGTCGACGTCGGGAGAGTCAGTCACGGGAGAGTCAGTCATCGCGTCCCAGCCTACGTCGGCCGCAGGACGCTCCAGCAATGCCATCACATTGAGAGAACGCCGCACCCGGGCGGCTCATTCCCCCACGATCTCGCGCACGATCCACTCCAGGGTCGACTCGACGACGATCTCCATCGCCTCCTCCTGCGTGATCGCTCCCCGCTTCGCCACCTTGAACCCGTGGTCCGCCCCGGGAACGACGCACAGGTCGAGCTCATTGGGAAAGGCCTCCGGCCGGCCCATGGTGTCGTTGGCGCCCTGGATGACCAGCGTCGGCACCCGGGCGCCGCTCAGCTCATGGAGTCGCGACTTCTCGGGCTTGCCGGGTGGGTGCAGCGGGAACGCCAGCGCCAGGCAGCCGACCGCCCCGAGGTCCTTGGCGCAGCGCGCCGCCGAGCGGGCGCCGGCCGACCGTCCCCCGAGCACCAGCGGCGTCCGGATCCGGAGCTTGTCGTACGCCGCGACCAGCGCCGCGTCGAGGCTGGCCGGCGGCGTGGCCACCTTGCGCCCGGCCACCCGCCAGGGCTGCTCGAAGCGCACCACGCTGATGCCGTTGCGCGGCAGGTGGTTGGCCAGGGCCTCGAGGTCGCGCGCCTCGATCCCGTTGCCGGCACCGTGGTTGAGGAGCAGCGTGGCGATCGGCGAGCGCGAGCGGTTGGTCACCAGACGACCCTCGCCGTGGGGAGTGTCGACCCGGAGCTCGGTGCTCATGCGCCCGGCCCGTCGGGCTCGAGCGGCAGCGGCTCGAGCAGCTCGGGACCGTTGTTACGCACGTTGCCGACGAGAGTGGAGACGGGATAGGCCTCGAGGTTGCCGGGTGCGGCCGGCACGAGCAGGCCGAGCAGCGAGTCCTTCGCGGTGCCCGGATCCAGCCAGGCCCCCCAGCGCTCCGGCTCGACCATCAGCGGCATCCGGTCGTGGATGTGGCCGACGGCGTCCTCCGCCTCGGTCGTGAGCACCGTGCAGGTCCACCGGAAGCGTTGCGGGTCGTCCTCCTCACGCTCGGGGTCGCGCCAGATCTCGTAGAGCCCGGCCATCGCGAGCGTGCCGTGGTCCTTCGGGCGGATGAAGAACGGTTGCTTGCGCGGCTTGCCAGCCTTCGTCAGCTCTTCGGTCGGGTACCACTCGAAGTAGCCGTCGGCAGGCAACAGGCACCGGCGCGCGGCGAAGGCCCGTCGGTAGGCCGGCTTCTCGGCCACGGTCTCCATCCGGGCGTTGATCATCCGGCTGCCGATCTTGGGGTCCTTGGCCCACGAGGGGATGAAGCCCCAGGTCAGGGTGCGGAGCTGCCGCTGCGGAGGCGCCTCCTTGTTGTCGCTAGGAGGGCGTTCCACAACGGCGTAGACCTCCTTGGTCGGGGCCACGTTGTAGTCGGGCGCCAGGGGCGTGTCGACCCGGCTCTCGACGACCTCGAACTCCTCGACGAGGTCCTCCGGCTTCCGACTGGAGGCGTAGCGGCCACACATGCGGTTAACCTTAGTAGGCGTTCTGCAGGCGGAGAGGGAGGCAAAATTTTGCCAAAAGCGTCACGATGCACGCTCTGGGGCGTTGAACCGGCGTGAAAAACATCTTCCCCTCGGGCTCGGGGGCGCGCGGAGACGCCGAACTCGTCTCCGCGGCTCGTGCCGGCGACGCTGATGCGTACGCCCAGCTGACAGCGCGCCACACCGACGCGGCCCGCCGCCTCGCGCGCCAGCTGGTGACGACCGACGAGGTCGACAAGCTGGTGGCCGAGGCCTTCGCGAAGGTCCGCCTCGTTCTGCAGCACGGCGACGGCCCCGACCTCGCGTTCCGCCCCTACCTGCTCACCGCCGTACGCCGGCTCCACGTCGACCACGCCAAAGACGTCCCGGCGACTCCCGACGACGCGGCGGCGGCGCGGGCATTCACCGCACTCCCCGAGGCCTGGCGCTTGGTCCTGTGGCACACCGAGGTGGAGCGCCAGAAGCCCGAGGCTGTTGCCGCCCTCCTTGGTGAGGCGCCGGCATCGATGCCCGCCCTCGTCGCACGCGCCCGCGAGGGCATGCACATCGCGTTGATGACCCGGCACGAAGTGGTCACCGACAAGGAGTGCGAGTGGACCAGGCACAACCTTGGCGCCTACGTGCGCAAGGTGTCCTTCGACCGCGACGCCGCCCGGGTCGAGCAGCACCTCGGCTCCTGTGAGGAGTGCGCCGCGATCGCCGCCGGTCTGACCGAAGGCACCAAGGACCTGCGCGGCATTCTGGCCTCGCTCGTGCTCGCCAGCTCGGCTGCCGGCTACCTCGCTGCCCCTGCTTCGGAGGCCGTGGTCCGCGCGGCCCGTCCCAAGCGCCGTGCCGGCACCCCCGTTGCCGGGGTGACCGGCGTCTTCGGTCGGGGGTTCAACCGGGTGCGTGACGGCGCGGCCGGAGCCACCGGCCGCGTGGGCGATCAGCTCGGACGTGCGAAGGACCTCGTCCGCAACCGCGCAGCCGCGACCGCGGTCGCCGGCGTAGCCGCCGTCGCCATCGTGGCGGGCGGCGTCTTCGTCGTCGGCCAGGCCGCCGACGGACCGGTGGAGGCCAGTGCCGAGGCTCCGGCTGGTGTGGTGCTGGACGACGAGACCTCGGAAGCGACGGAGTCGGAGTCGGTCGAGACCGACGCCTCCGGCATCGGCCGCGCCGCGGAGACCGAGCTGTCCGCCGAACCTTCTGACGACCCCACGGCCTCGGCCACGTCGTCGGCGTCGGCCGACCCGTCCGACGGAGTCAACGAGTCGCCGTCCACGGCGCCCACGGCTCCCGGACCCGGGCGACCGAACGACGGCCCCACGCGCAATCCCACCCAGGCGCCGACCCACCAGCCGACCCAACAGCCGACGCACCAGCCCACGCAGACGCCTACTCAGAGCCCGACCCAGCCGACCCAGCCACCGGCCCCGCCGATGGACCTGGCGATCTCGGCGTCCAGCCAGGACCTCGCCGGCTTGCTCTGGGGCATCGACGTACGCATCACCGGCCTCACGCCCGGTCAGTCCGCAACGCTGACCATGCGCTCCAGCGGCGGCAACGGGCGCACCACCGACAGCCGGTGCACCGCGGTTGGCAACGGCGGAGCCAACTGCTGGGTAACCAACACTCCGTCGACCTACCACTTCAACGCGTCGGCGTTCCTCAGTGGCTCCAACACGCTGACCTTCACCGTCACGTCCGACTCAGCTGCCGAGTCCGACACCAGCAACAACTCGGTATCGGTGATCGTTCGTCCCTAGCTTGGCCGTAGGCGTGCGTCGGCCGATCGGGTAGGAATGAGGCATGTCCCTCAGCAGACTGGTTGCCCGTCCCATGCTGTCGTCGATCTTCCTGGTCGCGGGAGTCAACGCCCTGCGCAACGCCCCTGCGCTGGCGGCCAGGGCCGCGCCAGTGGCCGACAAGCTGATCCCTCTCCTGCAGAAGGTCGCGCCCCAGGCGCCCATCCCCGCTGACCCCGCCCTCCTGGTCCGGATCAACGCGGCCACGCAGATCACCGCCGGTCTGACCCTGGCCACCGGCAGGGCCCCACGGCTCTCGGCCGCGGTGCTCGGCGCGAGCCTGGTCCCGACCACGTTCGGCGGGCACCGGTTCTGGGAGCTCGACGACCCGGACAAACGCATGCAGCAGCGGCTCCACTTCTTCAAGAACGTCAGCCTGCTGGGCGGACTGATCATCGCCGCCGGCGACACCGACGGGAAGCCGGGAGTCGCCTGGCGTGCCCGACGCGTCGCCAAGGACGCTCGCCGCGAGGCCCGCCACTTCGCCGCGGCCGCGCGGCGGGAGGCCAAGCTCGCCAAGGCACAACTCACCTAAGATTGGGCCAAATGACTCCCGCCCCCGACCTGTGGCCCGCACCCCGCGCGTCGCACCCCGTCGACGCGGTGGTCTCCCTTCCCGGCAGCAAGTCGCTCACCAACCGGGCACTCGTGCTGGCCTCCATCGCCGAGGGGCCTTCCGTCGTACGCCGCGCGCTGCGGTCGCGCGACACCGCGCCTGATGGCTTCTGCGCTGACCGCACTCGGCTCGATCGTGGACACCAGCGGCGACGACTGGGCGGTGCAGCCCGGGGCTTCGTGGGCGACGCTGAGGTCGACTGCGGCCTGGCCGGCACCGTGATGCGCTTCGTGCCTCCGGTCGCGGGCCTGTCGACCGGCATCGTGTCGTTCGACGGCGACCCACACATGCGCAAGCGTCCGGTCGGAGAGGTGCTGACCGCCCTGCGTGCCCTGGGTGTCGAGATCGATGACGGCGGCCGCGGCGCCCTTCCGTTCGCGGTCCGCGGCAGGGGTTCGGTGCCGGGCGGCTTGGTGGTCATCGACGCCTCGGCCTCGTCGCAGTTCATCTCGGCCCTGCTGCTCGCCGGCGCCCGCTTCGAGCACGGCGTCGACGTACGTCACGACGGCAAGCCGGTGCCGTCACTCCCCCACATCGACATGACGGTCGCGATGCTGCGCCAGCACGGCGTCAAGGTCGACGACACGGACGCCAACCGGTGGCGGGTCTTCCCCGGCACCATCAACGGCCTGGACCTGACCATCGAGCCCGACCTCTCCAACGCCGCGCCGTTCCTGGCCCTGGCCGCACTGTCCGGAGGGTCGGTGACCGTGCGCGACTGGCCCCAGGCCACGACCCAGGCCGGCGACGCCCTGCGCGACATCCTGGCCCGGATGGGCTGCACGGTCTCGTGGGTCGACGAGGGGCTCCGGGTCGACGGGCCGGCGGTGCTCGAGGGTGTCGACGTCGACCTGCACGACGTCGGCGAGCTGACTCCCGCCGTGGCCGCCCTCTGTGCGCTGGCCGCAAGCCCGTCGCACCTGCGCGGCGTCGCCCACATCCGTGGCCACGAGACGGACCGGCTGGCCGCGTTGGCCAAGGAGCTCGGCGGGCTGGGCGCCGACGTGGTCGAACATCCCGACGGGCTCGAGATCCGGCCTGCGACGCTGACCGGCGGCATCTTCCACACCTACGCCGACCATCGGATGGCGCACGCCGCGGTGATCATCGGTGCGGCGGTCGACGACGTCCAGGTCGAGGACGTCGCCACCACGAGCAAGACCTTCCCCGACTTCGCGTTGTTCTGGGCCGGGCTGCTCGGCTGATGACGTCATGAGCGGGCGCTACTCCGACCAGGACGTCGAGCACTACGACCGCCCGCGGCGGCGTACGCGCCCGCGCACCAAGGAGCGGCCGACCTACGACGACGCCGTCGACGGGGTCGTGGTCACCGTCGACCGCGGTCGACTCACGCTGCTCGTCGACGGCGCCGTCGTGCTCGCCGTCAAGGCTCGCCCGCTGGGGCGCAAGGGCGTGGTGGTGGGCGACCGGGTGCGGGTGGTGGGCGATGTCTCCGGCGCCGACGGGTCGCTGGCGCGGATCGTCGAGGTGCAGGAGCGGACGACGACGTTGCGGCGTACTGCTGACGACGACGACCCCGTCGAGCGGATCATCGTGGCCAACGCCGAGCAGCTGGTGATCGTCACCGCGCTCGCGGACCCGGAGCCGCAGCCCCGCCTGATCGACCGCGCCCTGGTCGCGGCGTTCGACTCCGGCATGCAACCCCTGCTGTGCCTGACCAAGGCCGACCTCGCGGATCCGGAGACTCTGCTGTCGACCTACCGCTCGCTCGGCGTGCCGTGGGTGGTGACCGAGCGCGGCGGTGACCTGGCGGCGGTCAGGGATGCCCTCCGTGGCAAGACGAGCGTGATGATCGGCTCCAGCGGGGTCGGGAAGTCCACGCTGGTCAACGCCCTGGTGCCCGAGGCGCGCCGCGACGTCGGGGTCGTCAACGCGGTGACCGGGCGTGGACGCCACACCTCCACCTCTGCCTACATGCTGGCGCTGCCGGACGACGAGGGCTGGATCATCGACACGCCGGGCATCCGGTCGTTCGGCCTGGCCCACGTGCAGCCGGAGCAGCTGATCACGGCGTTCCCCGACCTCGACGAGATGACGGCGTCGTGTCCACGCGGATGCACCCACGGCGACGACGAGCCGGAGTGTGGGCTCGACGAAGCGGTCGCCGCCGGGCACCCTCGACCCGGATCGGGTGGCGTCGTTCCGGCGGCTGCTCGCCGCGCGCAGCGGCTCGGACTACTAGCTAGCTCTTGACGCCGTACCAGGCCACGTGGGCGCCGGCGTCGCCGACCAGGGCGACGTAGATGCCGGTTGCGATCGCGCCCGCAGCCGTGAGCCCCAAGAGCACGGTCCGCATCGGGCCGGTGCGGGTGTGCCACCACGCCGCGGCGAAGGCCACCAGGCCGAACCCGGAGGCCACCCAGCGCAGGATCCGCGCCCGGTCCTCGTGCTTCGTCGACCAGCTTGGCGAACTCGCCGGTGTAGGGACCGTTGGCCTCCTCGACGTCCTGACCCGAGAGGTAGGCCACCCAGATCGAGCCGACGGCGATGGCCACCACGACGACCAGCGGCCAGCGCAGCTTGTCGCGCCAGCCTGGGACGACGGCGTACAGCACGCCGGCGAGGGCGGATAGCGGGCCGAAGACGACCGCGGCGTGAACGACGAATGCGTGGAGTGGGAGCCCGTTGATCTCCATAGGTGAACGATAAAGCAGATTTCTGAAAGTAGCCTGTGCCCGTGAGCACCGACTACACCGACGACCTCCGCCTCGCGCACGTGCTCGCCGACGACGCCGACTCGCTGACCACCGCGCGGTTCAAGGCGCTGGACCTGCACGTGATGAGCAAGCCGGACCTGAGCCCCGTGACCGACGCCGACCAGGCGGTCGAGGAGGGCATCCGCCGGACGCTGTCGCGGGTCCGCTCGCGCGACGCGATCACCGGCGAGGAGCAGGGCACCTCGGGCAACAGCCAGCGGCGCTGGATCGTCGACCCGATCGACGGCACCAAGAACTTCGTCCGCGGCGTGCCGGTGTGGGCCACCCTGATCGCCCTCGCGGTCGACGACGAGGTCGTCCTCGGCGTGATCTCCGCGCCGTTGCTGCAGCGGCGCTGGTGGGCCTCCAACGGAAACGGCGCCTGGACCGGCAGGTCCCTGCTCAAGGCCACGCAGTGCCAGGTCTCCGACGTACGCCGCCTCGAGGACGCCTCGCTCTCCTACGCCTCGCTCAGCGGCTGGGATCAGCGCGACCGCCTCGACGACTTCCTGTCGCTGATGCGGCGGTGCTGGCGCACCCGTGCGTACGGCGACTTCTGGTCCTACATGCTCCTGGTGGAGGGAGCCGTCGACCTCGCCGCGGAGCCCGAGCTCGAGGTCTACGACATGGCCGCGCTCGACGTCATCGTGCGCGAAGCCGGCGGGCGGTTCAGCTCGCTCGACGGCACCGACGGCCCGTGGGGCGGCAGCGCGCTGGCCTCCAACGGCCACCTCCACGAAGCCGCCCTGTCGTTCCTGGGCGCCATGCCCGACAGCAACGACCCCGACTGGCCGGCCACCGGTGAGGGCACCGTCTCCGACCTGCGCTCCCACCGCGTCCGACCCGTGGACGACGACGAAGACTGATCTGGTCAGCCGGGCGGCACGTGAGTACCGTCTGCCTCATGCGCATCGGCGAGATCCTCAACGCCAAGTCCAGCAAGGACGTGGTCACCATCAGTCCCGACGCGGGCATCCGCGAGCTGATAGCGCTCATGGCTGACCACAACATCGGCGCCCTGATCGTCAGTCGCGACGGCTCGTCGATGGACGGGATCGTCAGCGAGCGCGACGTCGTCCGCCACCTGCACACCGACGGCACGGTCATCAACAACACGGTGTCGGCGATCATGACCGAGGTCGTGGAGATCTGCGCGCCGGAGGACCAGCTCGACGACGTCATGCAGACGATGACCGAGCGCCGCTTCCGCCACATCCCGGTCGTTGCCGACGGCGCCCTGGTCGGCATCATCAGCATCGGCGACGTGGTCAAGCACAAGATCGGCCAGCTGGAGTTCGAGCGCGACCAGCTCGACGGCTACATCCACCAGACCTGACCTCTTCGGCCCTCGAGAGGCCTCGCTAGGCTCCGCGCATGGACAAGCCTGAGATCGAGTTCTTCGACCCCGAGCCGCCGACCGACCTGGTCGTCACCGACATCACGGAGGGTGACGGCGCCGAGGCCGCCGCCGGCAACACCGTGTCGGTGCACTACGTCGGCGTCGCCCACTCCAGCGGCGAGGAGTTCGACGCGTCGTACAACCGGGGCGAGCCGCTGCAGTTCCGGCTCGGCATCGGCCAGGTCATCTCCGGCTGGGACACCGGCGTACAGGGCATGAAGGTCGGCGGCCGCCGCCAGCTCGTGATCCCGCCCCACCTGGGCTACGGCGACCGCGGTGCCGGCGGCGCGATCAAGCCCGGCGAGACGCTCATCTTCGTGGTGGACCTGCTCGAAGTTCGCTAGGGCTGCGCATTTCACAGGTTGACCTGTGAAATGCGCACCTGACTCAGCAAATTGCCCGTGCCGAGTGCGGGTTTCCAGTGCTCGGACTGTCTATTTCACTGGTTAACCAGTGAAATAGACCCTCACCAAGGCAAGTTGTCGGCTCCCTCGCCGCCGACCTTGGCGGACTGGGCCGCCACCGATACGACGTCGCCCTTCTCGAGCTGCCGGCCGCGCCGGGTCTCCACCTCGCCGTTGACGCGCACGACGCCCCCGGAGAGCAGCTGCTTCGCCTCGGAGCCGGACTCGACGAGGTTGGCCAGCTTGAGGAACTGGCCGAGCTTGATGGACTCGTCTTCGATGGGGACGTTCTGCGGATCACTCACCCCTCCATTGTCCCAGAAACAGGGGGCGGAAGTCAGTTTGCGAGCAGCGCGCCGGTGTGGATGAGTACGCCGACCAAACCGCCCACGATGGTGCCGTTGATCCGGATGAACTGCAGGTCACGCCCCACATGGAGCTCGATCCGGCGCGCGGCTTCCTTGCCGTCCCAGCGCTCGATGGTGTGCGTGATCACCGCGGTCAGCTCGGCGCCGTAGCGGTCGACGGCGAAGACGGCCACGTCGCTGGCGATCCCGTCGAGGCGGGCGCGGAGCTCGTCGTCGCGGCCGAGCCGCTCCGCGAACCCCTGCAGCTCGATCAGCAGCCGTTGCCGCACCGCCCCAGCGGGATCGTCGAGTGAGGCCATCAGCGCCTTGCGCAGCGCGTTCCAGAGCGAGATGCCGGACGTGATCACCGCGGGGTGCTCGAGCAGGCGGTCCTTCAGCCCTTCCGTACGTTGCTGCGTGCCGGGGTTGTCGAGCAGGTCGGCGGCGAGCTGGAGGAGCATCGAGTCGAGCGCGAGCCGCGCTCGATGCCGCGGGTCGGTCCGGATGTCGCCGACCCAGCGGACGATCTCGAGGTGGATCCGCGCGGTCACCCGATCGTTGAGGCTCGGCGGCGCCCACCACGGCGCCCGCTCACCCAGCACCTGCTGCACCGTGTCGGGGTTGTCCTGCAACCAGCCGTACAGCTCCTCCAGGGCGAGGTCGACGAGTCCGTGGTGCATGTCGTCCTGCAGCGCCTCCGACAGGAGACCTCCGAGAAGCGGCGAGATCGGCTCCTCTCGGAATCGCGGCACCAGCGCGTCGTTGACCAGCGACGCGATGTGGTCGTCGCGGACCTTGCTGAGCGCGATCGCGGTCACTTCGGCAACCTCGTCCACGACTCGACGCGCGTTGGCCTCGTCCGTGAGCCAGCCGCCGAGTCGCGCGGAAGGCGTCGCAGACGCCATCCGCTCGCGGATGATGTCCTCCTGCAGGAAGTTCTCCCCCACGAACTCCTCGAGGCCGCGGCCGAGGTCGTTCTTGCGCTTCGGGATCAGCGCGGTGTGCGGCACCGGGATGCCCATCGGATGCTTGAACAGCGCGGTGACCGCGAACCAGTCGGCGATCGCGCCGACCATCGACGCCTCGGCGCCGGCATTGACGAAACCCAGGAAGCCGTGGCGGTCCAGGGTGGCGAGATACACGGCCGCCGCCAGGAGCAGCAGCGACACGGCGACCGTGCGCATCCGGCGCAGCCCCCGCCGTCGCAGTGCGTCGGCCGCGGGATCCGCGCTGATCATGGGCACACTGAGGCTCGCCATCGACCCCATCCTTGCGCAAGATCAGTGACGCCCCGTGACACACTGGAATCCATGTCTTCCCCGACAAACCGGACGGTCATCACGTTCGGGACCTTCGACGTGTTCCATGTCGGACATCTCCGCGTGATCGAGCGGGCGGCCGCCTTGGGCGACCGGCTCGTGGTCGGCGTGTCGGCCGACGAGCTCAACCTCCGCAAGAAGGGCCGTGAGCCGGTCTTCAGCGAGGGCGAACGGCTGGCGATCGTCGCGGCGCTCAAGCCGGTCGACGAGGTCTTCATAGAGGAGAGCCTCGAGCTCAAGCGCAAGTACATCGAGACGTACGCCGCCGACGTACTCGTCATGGGCGACGACTGGTCCGGCAAGTTCGACGAGTTCCGCGACATCTGCGAAGTCGTCTACCTCTCCCGCACGCCAGCCATCTCGACCACTGCCCTGATCGAGAAGATCTCCGCCACCAGCTGACCGCCGACGCCTCCCCAGCTCTCGGACGAGGAGCATCATGCGCCGTTCTCTTGCCGCTGCCTTCGTGGCGCTCGCGGCCGCAGTGGCGACCCTGCCAGCTGCCGCCGATGCCTCGCCCGGCTCCGAGCCGACCCTCGCTGCCGAGCGTTCGGCCAACCCGCTGGCCGCGACCCTGTCGGAGGCGCAGCGGATCGTCGACCCTCAGATCGACGCCAGGACCGCCGTCGAGAGCGAGCACGCGACCGTCCTGATGAGGCGGCTGTTCGAGTCGCTGCCCGAGCTCGAGGACGATGCGCGGGACCTCGCCGAGCTGATCCTGGCTCGCCCGAGCGACGGCGCCGACGACCCGCGCGGCTACGGCTACACCACTCGCTCCGTGAAGCGCTGCAAGACGGAGGTGTGCCTGCACTGGGTGAGGTCGACCGCGGACGCCCCACCCGACGACGCGTGGGCGAAGAAGTCGCTGGCGGTCCTCGACCAGGTCTACCGCTTCGAGGTCGGCCGCCTCGGCTACCGCAAGCCGGTCGGCGACGGGCCGCACGGCGGCAACCCGAAGTTCGACGTCTATCTCAAGGACCTCGGCGTCGGCCTCTACGGGTTCTGCGTCCCGGAGTACTACAAACCCGGCAGCCGAAAGGTCGCCTCGAGCTACTGCGTGATCGACAACGACTTCGCCGCGTCGCAGTTCGACGGCGCTCCCCTCGCGAACCTGAAGGTCACGCTGGCGCACGAGTTCTTCCATGCGGTCCAGTACGCCTACGACATCCACGAGGACCCGTGGATCTACGAGTCAACCGCCGTCTGGATGGAGGAGCGGTTCGCCGACAGCGTCAACGACAACCGCCAGTACCTCCCGATCGGCCAGATCCGGCGCCCGCAGGTCCCGCTCGACACGTTCGCCGAACCGGGTGTCCACTACGGCAACTGGGTCTGGTGGGAGTACCTCAGCGCGCGTTTCGGCAACCGGATAGTGCGCGACGTGTGGTCGCGGCTCGACGCCAACAAGGGCCGGCCCAACATGTACTCGACGCAGGGACTGCGCGCCGTCCTGAAGTCACGGGGCGGCTTCACCAAGCTCTTCGCGGCGTACGCCGGCGCCAACAACGTGCCCGCCAAGTCCTACGCCGAGGGCGACAAGTGGCCGTCGGCGTTCATCTCGGGGGGCGACGTCCTGAGCAAGAGCGATCGTCGCGCGGGATTCGTGGCGAGCGTTGACCACATGGCGTCCCGCAACTACGTCGTGAAGCCGGACCCCTCGCTGCGCGGGAGGTGGCGGCTGCGGATCACGGTCCACGGGCCCAGCCGCGCCTCGACGCCCGCGGCCTACCTCATTGTGCGTGGGAAGCACGGCGCCCTCGAGCGCCACGCCATCCAGCTCACGCGCAAGGGCGTGGGCACGGCCTTCGTCGGCTTCTCGAAGAAGCGGACCAAGAGCGTGATCATCACGGTGGCCAACACCTCGACGCGGTTCACCTGCCGGAGCGGCACGTCCTACTCGTGCCGCGGCGCAGCCATGGACGACCAGCGCCGCTTCATCATCTCGGCGAAGGTCTTCCAGTAGCCAGGACCGGATCAGCCCTCGCAGTTGCGACGGATCTCTGCGAAGCAGTAGTCGGCGCCGGATCCGCCGTCCGCTTCGTCCTTTCCGCCCTGGCCGGTGATGAGGTCGTTGCCGCCGGCGCCACGCAGCACGTCTGCGCCGGCGAGGCCGTAGAGAACGTCAGCGCCGTCGGATCCGACCAGCACATCCTTGCGGAACGTGCCGAACAGGGTGTGGACGCCCGCGAACTTAAGCGTTCCACCAATCCAGGTGGCCTGGCCTCTGCCGATATCGGCGGTCACGCCCCGGCGGATGCCTATGAAGACGATCTGATTGTTGCTCCCCCCGCCGTCCACCTGGGCGTGGCTGGCCCGGCCACGGAAGTTGAACTCGTCCTCCTCGGGGCCGCCCACGACCTTGGGGCTGCCGCCACCGATCGTGGCTGCGTTCACGCCACGACCCAGATAGGCCGTCACCGTGCCTGAGACATCGACGAAGTCGCCCTCGGCGCCGCCCCGGATGATGCCGGCGGTCGCGGTGAGGAAGTCGGTACCGCCACCGCCGACGAGCAGGTCCTTGCCGGTCAGCCCGTGGAAGTCGTCCTGGCCCGGTCCGCCGCGCATGACATCGGCATACGCCGTGCCCTCGATGGTCTCCACGTCGGTCGTGTCGTGCCCGGCGGGGCCGTCGATCGTGTTGCCGTTGGTGACCTTGATCCCCGACGACTGGGTGAAGTAGCTGAGGTAGTCGCGTCCGCTCCCGCCGGAGATGTGGTCGTTGCCGGCGTCACCGATGAAGTAGTCCTTGCCGGCGTCACCGAAGATGCGGTCGTTTCCCTCACCGCCGGCGAGCCGGTCCTTGCCGGCGCCGCCGCAGATGATGTCGTCGCCGCCGAGCCCGTCGAAGGAGTCGTTGCCCGCGCCGAGCGCCACGACATCCTTCAGCGGCGTACCAAGCATCTCGTCGTTGCCGCTCGTGCCTTCGATCGTCGCGGGCAGGCCTCCACACGTGGCCACCGCCTCAGCAGGCAGCGCTACGAGCACAGGCGCGCAGGCGAGGATTGCGGTCAGGACGACGGGACGAATGCGCATGTTTCTCCAGGGTCGGCGAATGCTTGGTTCCTGGTCAACGACACCGACGGCCCCGGGTTCCGGTCAGGCTCGTGGTTCAGCCGTCTAGACATCAGCGACGCGCGCCTGAGCCTGGTGTTACGTTCGCATTCCTTGACTTTGCAGCTTCCAGACTTCCGCTCGGGGTTCTCATGCCGCAGACACCTCCTTCCGCCACGTGGTCGGACGTCAGCCGCTGCGGAGCCGCGCGCGCAACACGAACCGGCTGCAGATGATCCGCTTCCACGCGATCTCCCGACTCGACGGCGACCCGCTCGACGGCATCCACCTGCTCTGGTCCCCGCCGTTCCCGGCAGGACATTCGCTGGACGGCTTCACGATCTACCGAAGGGCCGCTCGAGGCGACAAGAAGCTGCACTGCTTCGACCTGGGTGTCGCGATGCTCGCCGAGGCCCGAAGCGTCGGAGTGATCTCGACGCCGGACGGCACGGTCTGGGCGGACGCCGAGGATCTGTCCGACCCACTCCACACGCAGTGGACCTACCGCGTCGAGCTCACCCGCCGCCACAGCCTCGTCAGCATCACCGCGGTGGGCGCCAAGGCGGCCTTCGCGGAGACCCAAGACGGTGCGGTGATCGCCGGGCAGGGTTTCGTCGGGCCAACGGTGACGCTGCACGGCTCCGAGATCGCCACCGTCTGGATCGTCACCGACAACCCCAAGGACGGCCTGCGCATCTGCGGCGACGATCCGCAACGGGGTGACTGGGCCGGAGATCTCGCCATCGTCAAGAACCTCCAGGTGCCCTTCGCGGCCGCCAACCCTGCCGTGTCGTCGACCACCGACGGCCGGGCGATGGCCGCCTCCCGAGCACTTCCGGAGCCGCTCGACGGTGACTTCGACGAGGTGAGCCGCTATGCGAACGCCGCCCTCGCCCGACCGGCTGCTACCCCGGCCTGGTCGGTGGTGTCCGAGCGGCCGGGCGACGGTGGCAACGACTGGGACGTTTCGCCGTACGGACTCGCCATCGCGACGACCTTGCTGCCGCCCTGGCGGCGCGCTTTGGGGTTTGCCCACCTCGACTCGGACGGCCTCACGCCGGGGCGCCGCTACGACTACCACCTTGTCGGCACGATCCGTCGGCGAGACCGCGACGAGGTCATGCACGACCTGCACACGGTGCCACGCGGCTATCGGTTACCGCGCCACTTCCGCTGGGGCTCCGCACTGGTGTGGTCCGAGGAGCCGCCCGTCGTCCGCGCACTCGTCACGACGGCCGGCGATCCGGCCACGATTCGCAAGGGTTTCGAGACCGACCGGCTCGTGGTGTCTCTCGACAACCCGAGCCCGCGCATCGTGCTGGACCTGGTTCCCGGTGGCACGGTCGACGCGAAGGCGTTCCGCCACGGTGCCGCCGTCGCCTCGGTGACGGAGGCCACCAGCGAACGCACGATGCTCGACTTCGGCACCGATGCCGATCTCGTCATCATCGAAGGTCGGGTGGCCATCGCCGGGATCGTTCCCCTGGCGCTGGCACCCGCGCTGGACCCCGACGAGCCGGTGCCGGTCGAGCAGACGATCTACGACATCGAGTACGCACCGACGACTCCTCCGCCGACACCCGGCACCATTGCGGTCACCAGCCTTTCCGATCCGGCCCGCACAGCCGCCCGCGGAGTGCACGACACCAACCGCGGCTTCGCGATCACGTGGGAGGCGCCCCCCGCAATCGACCCCGCGGCGCTCCCGTACGTGCCCTCCTCCCAGAGCGCTCCGCCGACGGAGGTGGCGTCGTACGTCCTCGAGCGCTCCTGGCAGGGCCGACCGTTCGCCGCCGCCGACGGAGACGGCACTCAGGTGTCGGGACGCAACGCCCCGACCGCCACCGACGTGCCGGCCTGGGGATTCGACGTGTTGCGTGCCTTCCCACCTGTCGACGCGGCCCCCAGCTCGCACTCCGAGCTGGTCAACGCCGTCGAGGTCTTCGAACCCAACGAGCTCACGTGGGGAGACGAGATCACCTACCGGGTCTCCTCCGTCGACGCGACCGGACGTCGCTCCGCTCCCAGAACCTCGGCGGCGACGCCTCTACGCAAGCACACGAGACCGCCATCACCGTCGACGCCACCGCTCGAGGCGCCGACGTCCCCCGGCGACGTGCCCCCGTCGGGTGTCGAGGTGCGCTTGCTGCAGGTCGACGATCCCGACCTCACCGCTGAGCAGACCGCTCTGACGGCAGGCGGCGATGTGGTCGTGGTCCGCTGGGGGTGGGGTCCCGATCAGCGAGCACTCGACCCCGACGTCACCGAGTTCCGTGTCTACGGCCACGGATGCGCGCTCACCGCGCTCGACGTCCGACCTGCCGGGACCCCGAGCACGGGCGGCGCGGGCTGGAGCGTGCCGGTGCACTTCGACCGGCCTGTCGCAGCCGACGAGTTCGCGGGCGTGCCGGTCGTGCTCGGTGCGGCATACCGGATTGCCGGCCACCCGGCCGGCATCGACGTCGTCCTGTCCCTGGACGCCAGTCCGGTCGACCCGGGTCGCGCCCCGTCGCCTCAGCCGTTCACGCTCAACCGCACGACGTCCGCCCAGCTCGACTGCGACTACTGGGACGAGCGCCTGACCGTGGTCCCGCGCACTCCGGCAACGGGCAGCGACGATGTCGAGGGCTACCAGGTGATCCTCCCCGCGACCTGGGTCGCAGTGGACGCGCAGACGCCACGGCAGCGCGCTGGCTACGGCGTCACCGCAGCCGATGCGGAACCGTACGTGCGGGACCGGCGCGCGGCCGTCGAGCCCGCACCGCGTCCCGGCAACGAGAGCACCGTCGCAGCGGCCGAGGTGACGGCACGCGACTACAGCCGTCCGACGCTGGTCGTGGCCGACCTCACCGACATCCCCGCGCTGACGCTCCCGCGCCAAGCCGGCGACGACGTGCACGGCGCGCTCCGGCCAGCCGACCACCTGCCGCCAGGCTCCGCCGCGGCGCCTCGGATGCTCCTCGAGCGCGTGCCCGCCTCGGCGGTGCTCCCGCGTCTGCGCGTCGAGCCGAGCGCGATCTCGCTCGTCGGCGCCGACGGAACCGTCCGGCCCTGGACCCTGTCCGCGGACGATGCTCAGATGCTGCGGGATGGCTACGCGGCGGGGCGTGTGCCGGACCGTTTCCTGGCCCACGCCGCCGCCATGCTCGACGGACTCGACACCTCGGCAGACCCGATCGGCATCATCGACCCCTCGGCCGCGATCGAGGACACGCTCCCGAACCGCCCGTCGCGCTGGCTCTACCGCCTGCGCGCCGTCGATGCGACCTCACGACCCTCGGCGGCAGGTCAGGTGCTCGCAGTCGTCGTGCACGTACCGTCCGCCGCCCGCGCCGTGATGCCGACGCTGCAATCTGTCTCGGTCGACAACGGCACCGTGACGGTGCTGGTTGACTGCCGTCGCTCGGTCGGCGACGTCTATGTCTTCCTGTCGGCCGACGAGTCCCTCGCCACAGCGACCGCGTCCCTGGCCACCATCCGCAACCGCAACGACCTCGCGCCGGTGGACCGACTCGTGGTGCGCGACGCCGCCGGCCGTCGCCTCGCGGCGGTGCCGGCGGCCCCGGATGCCGACGGGATCGCCGAGGTCACGGCGTCGGTGCCATCCGGTGGCTTCGTGGTCCATGTCTGGGCGATTGCCGTGACCCCCGACGGCGTGCCGTCACGTCTCATCGGACCGCTGCACGCCGATGCGCTCGCGGCGGGGGTGTGACGACGTGTTCACTTCTCCGCTCAGCCCGCTCTCCGGATGGACCTGGTCGAACGCCGTCGCATCCGACCTGCCGGCCCCCTTGCGCCTGGCATTCCCACCGTCCGCCCTCGGCACCCCCGGCCCCGCCGCCGCCCCGGCTTCGGACCAGCTCGCCGTCAGCGGGTCGGGACCCGGTAGGCCGCTGCACTTCCCAGCGTCGGGGCGGTGGCGCCACGCCCAGCAGACGGGGAGCGACGTCCACTGGATCTGGGGGCAGGCCGCCGACGTACTCATCCACGGGTCGATGCGCACGCGCCTGCCCCTCGGCAACCCGCTGATCGCCCTCCGCTTCGAGGACCCCGCCGACGCGACAAACGACCGCGGCGATCCGAAGGGCGTCGCAATCGGAGCCGCGGTCCAGCTCTCCGGCGGTCCGATCTCCACGGCGCAGCTGACGGTGGTCGCCTGCGCGCCTGGCGCGCCCGGGCTGGACACCTTGGCTGTCCTTCGCTACCTCGCAGCGTCCCTCGAGGACGAGGGACTCGCCGAGGGCCCGACGACGTGGCAGGACTTCGTCGCTGCGCTGTCCGGGCTCGAGCAGCCGCTCCGGATCCTCGAGCCCGGCGGCTGCCCCGCCACCGGGCGCAGCATCCGCCTGGTCGGCGGTCCAGGTCCGGTCACGCTCGACCACAGTCATCACGGCAATGCCCTCGAGGCGTTGGGCATCACGCGCGCCGCCCTGGCGGGTCGCACGCTCGACGTGCGTGACGGCGACTCCGTCATCGCGTCCAGTGCCGGCACCACCTTCACCTGACGGGCTCGTCCCGGTCACGCCCTCGTCGACCGGCATCACCGTCGCCGCGCTCGAGCACTGGTTCTCCGATCAGCAGGCGGTGGCCTCGCCGCCAACTGCCCCAACAGCGCTGACGCGCTTCACGCGCGGCAACCTGGTGAAACCATTTGCGGACGGCGTCGCGACGTTCGCCGACCTCTTCACCGAGCTCGACAAAGCGGTCGCCGACGGCGACCACGGGGCGTTCTACGTCACCGGCTACTCCCTCCACCACGACGCGCAGCTCGGGCCGGCCGGCGCGCCGCGGCGTTCGGTGGAGGAGATCGCCGAAGCGATGGGCTCGGTCGGCGGGGACGCACGGTTCCTCGCGCTCCAGATGCTGCAGCTGAAACCTGGCTGGGTCGAAGAGGCCGAGGAGGCCGCGGCCATAGCTGCGCTACTGCTGTGCATCACCGGGGCCGCCGGGCTGGTTCTGCGCGCAGGCGACGAGGACGCCGCCACGTTCTTCCTCTATGCGGAAGCGCTGGCGGTCGCCCTCTTCCTCGGCTCACAGGACCTCAACTCAACGCTCGAAGGGCTCGATCTCAACCGCGGCGCGATCGAACAGCTCAACGACCTCGCAGGTGTCGAGGCGCACTTGGACCCCGTGGACGCGGACGTCGCCGACAATCCCCTCGCCAACACGGCGAGCGACCTCATCCAGCTCGCCCTCAACGCGCAGAGCAGATTCAACGTGTTCCACCAGAAGATCCAGATTGTTCGCAATGCCGACGGGATCCATGCCTACTGCGGCGGCATCGACCTCAGCGACAACCGGACGCAGACGCCGGCCCACGCGTCCCGCGCGCCCTTCCACGACGTCCACGCCCGCGTCAACGGACCCGCCGCCGGCGAGCTCGCCACGACCTTCATCGAGCGATGGAGGCGGGCCGCTCCGACGACCCTTGCCCTCGACCAGCCCGGAGCCCTCGCCAACCTTCCGACGCCCGGGTCCGACATCGTGCAGGTGGCGCGGACCTACTACCGGCCGGTCGCGGGCTCGGGCCGCGGTCTCGAGTTCGCCCCGGAGGGCGAGAGCACGATCCTCGAGACACTCGTCAGCGCCATCGGGCGGGCGCGCAGGTACATCTACATCGAGGACCAGTACCTCACCCCACCCCACCGGTTCCGCGACGCCCTGGCAGACGCCGCTGCCGCCGTTTCCGGTCCGCTCGTCATCGTCGTCCCGGGCAACCCCGACCAGCCGTTCGGCATACCGCGGCGCCAGCAGTTCATCGAGGAAATGCGTGAGGCATGGGGCAACCGGGTCAAGGTGGGGATCCTGCGCAAGCGCTTCTCGCACTCCTCCACCTCGCTCACCTCCGCCACCGGGCGCCTCTGGCTGGCCGCGGAGCTCGGCGAGGCGGACGACGTCGTGGAGCTCGCCCCGGCCGACCGGGTGCCCTCGAAGCCCTTCTGGATCACGGTCGGCGGCGAGTCGATGCGCGCCTACCAGAAGGTGGCCGGCTTCACGAGCCCCACCAGCTCACGTCACCACGTCGAGCGCGGCAACGCGAGTCGACTGTTCGGGGCCGCGTCCGGCACCGCCCGCAAGACGCACAAGCAGGGCGCCGCCGCGATCGCGGGGTCGTTCCCGGCGATCTATGTGCACACGAAGATGATGCTCGTCGACGACGCGTTCGCCTCGATCGGCTCAGCCAACGCCAACCGGCGCGGCTACTACTCCGACGGCGAGTGCAACCTCTTCGCGATGCGCGAGGAAGTCGCCGACGGCGACAACTGGATCCGCGACCTGCGCATCGACCTGTGGGCCGAGCACCTGGGCATCCCTCCACAGTACGCGCACGCCGCTCTGGTCGATCCCGCCTCAGGCCTGTCGCTCTTCGACCGCAAGTTCACCGTCGGCAACCGGTTCACGACGTATGACGCACAGCCCTACTCGCTCGACCCCGCGTTGTCCCTCGCGACCGAGTTCACCGACCAGACGTCGCGGCTCATGAGCGTCGCGATGGTTGCCAACTTCGTCGGCGGTATCGCACTGGCGGTCGGCGGCACGGCGGCCGACACCATCTTCGACACCGTCGTCGACCCCAGCAGCGAGCTCGGTGCGCCATGAGACTCACCGATCTGTTCCCGGCTTTTGCGTCCTCGTGGCCCGTGGAGGACATCGACACGTCCTTTCCACCCTCGACCGACGGGGCGGGACTCGCAGGGCAAGCGGCCGACACCATTGAGGTCGAGGATGTGGTGACGGCGGTCGCACCCGACGGCACCGTCGCGGTCACCGGGAAGCTGTCGATCATCTCCGGCGCGCCGCCTCCGGCAAACACGCGGCTCAGGAGCCGGCTGTTCCCGTCACTGGGGTTCAGGTTCGTGCCGAGTCCGGACTGGACCTCGGACTTCCGTGCCTCGATCGCTCCGGCCGGCGGCTCGACGTTGCAGATCGACACCCTGCCGCTCGAGGTGTCCTTCCCAGCGGACCTCCTGAGCGCCCATCCCGACCCCGTCCAGCGCGGCGCCGACACCGGCGTCGAGCTCTCGGAGGGCGCAACGGACTCCTTGATCAAGCGTGACTTCTCGTTCCTCATCGACGGCGCGCGGCAGATCCATCTCGAGTCCCATCTGCCGATCTCGATCGGACCGTGCACCCTGTTCGGCGTCCCCGCGAAGGCGGTCCACGAGGTCACCCTCATCGCCACGCCGAGCAATGCCCGCGCCGAGGTCGACTGGCTCGTGCGTGAACTCGATGACGTGGAGATCGCGTGGCACGGCGGCGGCCTCGGATTCGGGGGCATCGAGCTCGACTGGGACGTCAGGGACACGCCCCTCTTCGACCTGCGTCAGCGGCTCCGCCTACGCGACGACGCCCAAGTGGTCATCGAGGACCTCGTCATCCCGTCGGTGCTGCTGCCGCCTGTGCCGCTGCACGGAACGCTCGGGGTTCGGCGCAGCCTCGACCCCGACGAGCCCCTCGCCGACTACCTCACCTTCACCGACTCCCCCGTGATCGTCCCGATCGGGAGGAGCGCCGACATCTTCCTCGACCGCTTCTTCTTCCGTACGCCGGCCGCCGGCGAGGAATGGTGGAGCGGTCTCACGGTCGAGGGCGGCGTTTCGTGGCCCGACGGCGGCGACGGCGACTTCGAGGTCGAGATCGGCCTCGTCGACGGGGACGTGCTCCGCGCCTCCTTCGCGCACACCCCTCCGCCTGTGGGTGACGAGATCCCGGTCGTCCGGCTCGACCTGTGGAAGGTCATCGTCGACATCTTCCGCGTTCGCGTCGGGGTTTCCCTGCAGGAGTTGAGCGAACACTCTCCCGAGCCCGGGCAAGCGATCCAGGCGCTGGTCGACATCATGATCCGCGAGAAGCCGGGCGACGACGACTCCGACTCGGTGAAGCTCAAGAAGGACGACGACAGGCCGTTCGAGGCCGCCCTCATCGACGTGGGCTGGGACCGTGGCAAGCCGTCCGGTGCCTTGGTGATGCCGCCCGACACGAAGCTGCACCTGTCGCGGTTCGTGCTCGAGGTGCACGAGATGGGCCTCGCGTACGAACAGGGCGCCACCTACATGTCGATCTCGGGCGCGATCCGCGAGAAGACCGCGCCATTCGAGGGTGGCGTCTGGTTCACCCGCCTGCGCAACAAGCTGGCCGGCAACCCGGACTCCCCCACTCTCCAGCTCGGCGGCATCGGGCTCCAGCTGAAGGTCGAGGACGTCGTCGAGATCACCGCCAGCGGGACGTACCGCGATGAAGAGCTGCCGGACGGGACCCGCGTCAAGGAGCAGGGCCTCACCGGGGGCATCGTGATCCACTCCGGTGGCAACAAGTGGGGACTCACGCTCGACTTCTACTGGGGTTCTCGCATCCCTGTCTCAGGAGAAGCCAGCGACTTCTTGTTGTTCCTCATCGCACTGTTCGGAGCGATCCCGATGGGTCCGCTCGAGCTGCGGGGCATCGAGGCCCTCTACGCGACAGGTCTGCTACCCAAGATCGACGAGAGCGACCGGCAGGCAGGCGAGCTCAAGTACTACAAATGGCTCAAGCGCGCGCGGCCCACCGCCCTGCCCGAGTCGCGAGGGCTCGAGGCGTGGAAGCCGACGGCCGATGCGTGGGCGTTCGGCGTAGGGCTCGACGTGTCGATCACTGGGTGCGGGTCGGTCTTCCAGCTGAAGGCATTCGGGGCCGGCTTCGACTCGCCGACCGCTGCCGGTCTCGTTGTCGTCGTCGAGTTCGGCATGTTCGGTTCGAAGAAGCCGCTGGCTACGGGCGTCTTCGAGTACGACTGCAGGACCGACGCTTTCGTGCTGATGATCCAGCTCGACATCACCCTCGACGAGCTCATCGACAACTTTCCCGAAGAGCTCAAGGTCAAGCTCGCCGGCACCATCACCATCGGCAACAAACCCGGCCTGGTCGCGCTCGGTCGCCTCGAGGACCCCGAGACCTGGATCGGCGGCAAGCTCGAGCTCCAGATGAGCCAGATCTTCGAGCTGAAGCTCCGAGCCGCGTTCTGCGTCGAGTGGCTCGAGGACGAGCACGTCGGCGGGGGGTTCACGCTGAGCCTCACGGTGACGGGCTCGATGGGGGTCATCAAGCTGCAGGGCTGGGGCGCGCTGGAGGTGCTGGTCCGGTTCATGCTCACCGGCACCAACGACTTCGTTGCCCGCCTTCGGGCTGAGCTCGGGTTCGCGGTCGTCCTCTTCGGTTTCCTTCGCTTCGGCATCAGCATCGAGCTCCTGGCCGAGTGGCTCGCGCATGTGCCCAACTACTTCGTCTTCCGCACCACGTTCCGGTTCGAGACGCCATGGTTCCTGCCCGATGTCTCCTACACCGTCGAGTGCGTGGAGGGGGAGCTCGAGCCCTCGGAGCGCAGTGTGGCGACCAGCCCGCTGATGCAGGCCGGCGCACACGCGCTGACCCGCTCCCTCACGCTCCGGGTCCAGCGCGCCGACTCGCGCGCCGGCGGCGAACCTACCGATCTCGCGTCCATCAACGAGCTCGCAGGGACGAGCGGTACGTGGCGCGGCGAGGCCCAGCCGATCCCCCTGGACGCGACCGTGGAGATCGACTTCTCCGTGATGCTGGGTGACGCCCTCGGCATCGGCGCCGTCAACCCCGACCTCGGCGAGCAGGTATCCGGCGACGGGGACCTCGCGCTGACGACGCGCTACACCCTGGTGGGGCTGACCATGCGGCGGCGGCCGCTCGCCGGTGGCGCCTGGGAGACGGTGGAGGAGCTCACCTCCGCGGCGTCCCAGCACCACTTCCGCTGGTCGTGGGACGACGACACCCGCGTCCAGGGGCAGGTCGCGCCCAAGAAGCTGCTGCTCAACGGGCGTGCGCCGTTCACGGTCGGCCTCGGCAACCCCCTCGCCGACGCCGAGATCCTCGAGGACAATCCGTCGTACCCGTGCTGCCAGGTGCGGCGACCCGATGTCGCTCGCTTCGACTTCGAGGCCGAGGAGCAGGGGTCGCTGCCCGCCGGTTTCGTGCGCACCTTCCGATACGAAGACCGAGGCACGCCCGCGCCGGTGCGCATCCACGGCGCGGCCTGCGTGGTGCGGCCACCGGTCTCGTCCGGAGCCACCGCCGATCGTGTCGGCGCCTTTGCCCCAGCGGCTTCGATGTTCGCGACGGTCGCGACGGTCTCGGCCAGTGAGGATCTCGCCGCTGCAGTCGTCCGGGTCGCCGTCGACGGACGCCGCAAGGCGAGGCTCGTCGTCGTCGCGTTCGATGCCGCCGGCAACGAGGTCGCTCGCCACCACAACACCCTTGCCGCGGTGTTCGAGGAGATTGCCATCGATCCTGGCCCTGCGTTCCGGACCATCCTCCTGACCGTCGAGGACTGGGCTCGCGACCACGACGACGTGAGCGCACCCGCGACGATCGTGCTCGACTCCGTGGACTGCGTGACCCAGCGGGATCGGGAGCGCTTTGACCGGGAGCTCGATCGCTGCTCGCGCGAGAGCTCCGACGGTCCAGCTCAGCCGGTGAGCTGGCTGGCCCGCCACGAGTACGAGATCGCGCTCACGACCGACGTCGAAGTCCGCCACACCTCGACGGACTGGGAGAAGGCGACCGTGACCGAGCACGTCGGTTTCGTCACTGCCGGGCCACCCGGCCTCAACGAGACCCCGGAGCCCGGTCTCGAGCTCGAGCCCTACGTGGTGAGCCAGCCGCCGGGAGGTCGCGGGCTCACCTACCGTGAGGAGTCGGTGCACCTCGTCCTCTCGGACGCACTCCACGTTTTCGGACCCGGTGCCGGCACCGCCGAGGCCGACTACCGCCTTCCGGTCACGATCTCCATGGAGTCGGCGTTCGATGCGAACCCCGATGCCCACGCCGGCAAGGGCTCGCGCGCGAGTGCGGAGTGGTTCCTGGCCCACCGCGGCGTGCTCGACCCGTGGATCACGACCGCATGGCTCGGCCTGGTGCGTGCCCGCACCCGCAACGGCGGCTCCCTGCGATACCAGGCACTCACCGACGCCTCTGCTGGCACGTGCCCACCCGACGAGGTCTGGGTCGAGCAGCAGCCGCGGATCGGCGTCGAGCCCTTCGACCCGAGTGGCCGGACGCTGTGGGAGCCGCTCGCGTCGTACGTCGCCGCGATGCGACTCGCGGGGAGCCCGGTCGTCGATCGGGACCCCTTCGAGGCCGCGGACATCTCCTCGTTCTCGGCGGTCACCGGCACCTGGACCTTCGACGGCGGCGCCCTGGTCGCAGCTGCAGCCACGACCGGTGCGTTCGGCGACACGGACTGGGATCTCTACCGGGTCGACGCACGTGGCGCGATCGGGCCCAGTGGCGAGCTGGGCGTGATCGTCCTTGCCGATCCGGCAAAGCCTGCCCAGGGGGTGCGGGCGAGCATCCGCCGCGGCTCCGGGAGTTCCGGGACTCTCGTCGTGGAGTCGGCGACCGGCGTGCCCATCGAACAGGTCTCCCTCGACGACATCGGCGACGACAGCGCCCTCGTTGTCGAGGTCTTCGCCGACGCCATCCGCTGCCGGTGCGGGGATGCCGTCATCAGCGTGCCTCGCGGCGACCGCCAGTCGGGGCGATGCGTCCTGCTAGCCACCGCCACCCGCGTCACCTCTCTGCAGGTGCATGGCGTCGACATGTATCGGCAACCGTTCCGGACCAGCCGGTACGAGGGGTTCGGCGAGCACGTGAGCAGCTGCGCCGGCCTGGAGCGCTACGACGCCGGCGCGTCCGCGGAGCCGCTCGCGACCGTTCGGCCCAGGCTCGGCGGCGCGATCGATGCGGCGATGTCGCCGGACTCCCCGGCGGCCGACCGCGAGGCCCGCTTCTCCGACCTCGCAAGCGCCCTGGCGTCGCCACTGCGCGAGGACCCCAAGCGGCTCCACGTCACCTGCATGACGTCGCCGACCGACCGGTGGCTGCTGCTCGAGTCACCGGAGCCGATGGACTTCACCGAGGAGATCGAACTCGGCCTGGAGCTGAAAGTGGTCCGACCTGTGCTGTCGGACGCTGACCGGATCCGGCTCGGCGCCCTCATCGAGGCCGCCCTGCGCGAGCCACGGCCGCCGTCATGGCCGGGTCCAGTCCTCCCGCACCGGCTCGGAGTGCGCGGGCTGATCGTGCCCGCCGCCGTGTCCGGCGTCCTCGACGCCCCCGGACCCCGCAGGCCCGCTTACTCGGCGATCCTCGACGGCAAGTTCCTCGTCGTGACGAACCTGATGACGCGCGCTGTCACCCGGGTGCGGGCTCCCTCGCTGAGCCCCGAGGACCGCGCGCTGCTGGAGGACGTCACCGTCTACCTCAACGCCTCCCTGCAGATCATCCGCTGGGACACCCCGACCGCGGTCGAGTGGGTGCCGCAGCCTGTGACGGTGATCCACAACGCGACCGCGACCCACGCGCTCCTGCTGCCCACCGTGGGCACGCTCGTCGACGGCACCTACCGACTGAACCTGGCGATCACGCGGCGGTGGTTCGACACGTTGGACCCGATCGGCCCCGAGAACGCGTACCTCGACGAGGCAGGCATCGAGCTCGAGCTCGTGGGATAGCCGGGCTCAGCCGTTAGGTGATCGAGTAGTTCACCCAGGCGCCACCGACCGGCTCGGCCAGGGCGTTCAGCGCCGAGTTCTGGTCGCCGGCCCGAGGCAGGTCGAAAGTGGAACCGAGGGCAGCACACGCCGCCGGAGCGTCCGCGAACGCCACCGGGCTGGTCAGCGTCCAGGTGCCAGCGGCCAGGCAGGCGGCCGGGTGCGTGTCGGTGCAGGGCGCCGCCACCCAGCGGCTGTCGGCTCCCTGCAGCGTGCAGCTCCCGGCGCCCGCGCGCGGTTCGTCCGGCGCCCAGCTCCACAACGTGGCCTGGATCCGTCCGTCCTCGGGCAGCAGCTGGTCGAAGCCGAAGAGGTTCACGCCGCAGTTGGTCATCGACTGCACCTTCAGCGGAGCGAGCGCCTCCGGGTCCACCGGCGGCCGGGTCGGGTTCAGCAGCGCCGAGACCAGCGTCGTGTCCTCGAAGTAGCGGACCATCTGGGCGGCGTACACGCTCGGGCCGTAGGTCGCGTCGCACGTCGGGTACGGCTGGTAGCCGGACGTTGAACCACCCTCCACATGCGCGCCGTTCCAGTCGAAGACGGCGGCCGACCAGCCAGGTGCGCAGGAGCCGACGAGTACGACGCGCGCGCCCGATGTGCGGATGTCGTTGCGGGAGACGCCGAGAGGCAGCGGTACGCAGCCGTTGGCGGCACGCTGGGCGGGGTCAGGCTTGTAGATGAGGCTGGTGCCGTTGGGGCGACGCAGCACCGAGTCGAGTGTCGCGATCGCCGAGGCGTACGCCTTGGGGTCCTTCAGCGCGTCCTCGAGGTAGAGCATCACCACCTCGTTGGTGCGGCCGGGTGCGTTCAGCCAGGTGGCGATCTTCGGCAGCACGTTCTTGAACAGCGGCTCGAAGGTGCAGCCGAGGTCTCCCACCTCCGCGCCCTGTCCGTGGCACACCGTGACACCGCTCGCGCCGAACAGCTCGAGCCGTGGGATGTAGTGCAGGTCCAGCTCGATCGAGCGGACGTCGATGTCGAGCTGCTGGGTCAGCGACAGCTGCTGGTTGGAGTCGGCATGCGAGAGCGTGAACGAGTCGCTGAGGCTGTTGAACGAGTTGTGCGTGCCGAGCCACTGCGCGTCCCGCAGCGGCAACGGATCTCCCAGCGCACTCTGGAACAGCGCTGCCTGGTGCACCCACGACAGCAGGTACGCGTCCCGCGCGGCCTGGGTGACCTTGTGTGCGAGGGGCAGCACACAGAGGGCATCCGGAATGCCGACGCGACGGCACTCGGCGGCGACCGCGTTGGTGACCTTGTTGAGCGCGACGCACGGGATCGCGATCGGGCTGACCGCGTCGCAGGGTGCCGTCGGTGAAGGCGGCGACGGAGTGTCCGGCGGCGTCGCGACCGCCGGCGCCATCGCGGTGAGCAGCAGCACTGTCGCGGCGGCGGCGAGCGCACTCTTCATCGACCGGGTCCCATGCATTGGGTCACCCTGGCGTAACCACCTGGTCACGCGCCAGCATTGCGGCAAATCGGGGGGATCTGTCCAGACCGCCGTCAGCGGTACCAACACATCTGTTCGGTCGTGGCCAGCAACGTCCCGTCACGACTCCACAGCCTGGCCTGCTGACCGGACGTGGAGCTCTCGCCTCGGGTGCCGATGGCCTCGTTCAGGACGTAGTCGGTGCCGACTGCGGAGATCTCCTCGGCTGTCGCGTGGAAGTAGACCGACATGGTGATGGTCGCGGACGGTCGGAGCCCGACTCCCCAGAAGAACGATCTGGGCGCGTACTGATCGGCCAGGTACGCCAGGTGCACGTGGTCAAGCCGACGACCCGACGCGTCTCTCACCCACATACTGCCGGCGGTACTGCCGCTGGAGTACTCGCCGGACACGAGCCTGATCTCGGTCTGAAGGCCCTGCGGCGGAGGCGCTTGGATCTGCTCCAGAGCCGCTGGGTCGGGCGCCTGAGGCATGGTCGGCTCGACGTGCGGATCTGTGGGGCGCCGCTCGGCCAGCGCGATCTGCGCCGACGCCAGCACGTCCATCTCGCCGACCTTGCGGACCTCTGCTCGCCAGTGCTGGATCGAGCGGCCGCCACCGATCCGCTCCACGTCGATCGCGACATCCGATCCGGCCGGGATCGAGCCCACGAAGTTGATCGTCATCGACACCGGGGTCGCGGGCGTCTCCGATGCGCGCAGCACCGCGTTGAGCACCACGGCCGAGGTCCAGCCGCCGAACATCCCGGTGATCGACTCGTGGTCCGGGTCGGCATGGGCCAGCCACCGACCGTCCGCGTCCGGCCGGAGCTCGATCGCGTCGCCGACGCTGCCCACGCGCCGAGCCTAGTGCTGGCCATCGGGAACGACTCGTTCTCAGAGCTTCCGCAGGGCGGTCTCGGCGGCGTTGAAGCCGCCCATGCCGTGTACGCCGGCACCGGGGGGTGTGGCGGAGGAGCACAGATAGACGCCGGGCACGCCGAGCTGGTACGGGTTGGCGGCCGGCCGGGGCCGGAAGGCGATCTGGCGCGCGGTGTTCGCGCCCGCACCGATGTCGCCGCCCACGTAGTTGGCGTTGTAGGTCTCCAGCCCCGCGGGGCTCTTGGTGGAGACGGCCAGGATCTGCTCGCGGAAGCCCGGCGCGAAACGCTCAATCTGGTTGAGCACGGCATCGGTGGCGTCGCCGTCATAGCCGTGCGGCACGTGGGCATAGGCGTAGATCGGGTTGCTCGTCCCTACCGAGCGGCTGGGGTCCACGAGGTACTGCTGGCCCAGGAGGACGAACGGCTGGTCGGGCATCTGCCCCCGCACCGTGGCGGCTTCGCCACTGACGATCTGCTCGGCCGTCCCGCCCAGGTGCAGGGTTCCGGCCCGACGGCAGTCGGGGTTCGTCCAGGGAATGTCGCCCTCGATGGCGACATCGACCTTGAAGGCGGCCGGCCCGTACTTGTAGCGCGTCAGCGCCCGGCGGACGCGGGAGGGAAGCCGGTCACCGACGATCTCGAGCACCCCGGCGGGCGCGGTGTCGAGCATGACCACGTCGGGCGTGCTGCTGGTCAGCTCGGCCAGCGAGTCCAACGAGGTCACGCGCGTGCCGGTGATCACCTTGCCGCCGTGCTCGCCGAGCTCGGCGAGCAGCGCGCGCGTGATCGACTCGGAGCCACCCTCGGCGACCGGCCACCCGACGGCGTGGGCGGCCGCGGTGAGCATCATCCCCACGGAACCGCTCAGAGGTGTGTTCAGCGTGTTGAAGGCGTGGGCGGCGACGCCCATGTAGAGCGCCCGCGCGGGCTCGTCCTCGAACCGGTGCGCAATCCACGTGGCTGGCCGCAGCGCCTTGAGGCCGAAGCGGCCCAGCGTGATCGGGTGCGACGGCAGGTGCACGACCGGTTGGAACACCTCGCCGATGAGGTCGTCGAAGTTGCGCACGGGAGCGGCGAACAACCGACGCCACCGCGCGGCGTCCTCACCCAGCGACGCGTCGGTGATGCTGAGGTCGCGCGCCGCCAGTCCGGCCCGGCCGTCGTCGAGGGGGTGGGCCAGGTCGACCTCCGGATACAGCCAGCGCAGGCCGTGCCGCTCGAGGTCGAGCGACGCGAAGTACGGCGAGGCGGCGCCGGTCGGATGGAAGGCCGCGCAGTCGTCGTGCAGGAGGCCGGGCAAGGTGAGCTCGCTGGTCCGGGCGCCACCGCCAGGCCGCTCGTGCGCCTCGAGAACGGTGACGTCGAGGCCGGCATGCGCCAGCCGGATCGCGGCAGCGAGCCCGTTCGGTCCGCTGCCCACCACAACAGCCGTGGTCACGTCGTCTGCTCCCGACTGGTCGTCAGGGTCTGGTTGCGGACAAACCCCGGCGCGGTCCACTCGACCTCGAGCGGGATCGGCCCGTCGGGCAGCCACGGCTGCGCCTCGACGCAGTCCTTGACGTCCCAGGTGCCCCTCTCGACGACACCGAGAGCGGCGTCGATGACGCGATAGCGCTGCGGAGGGTTGGCCCACGGAATCGCCTGCGACTCGCAGTAGGCGACGACCAGGTCACCCGGCTGGAGGTTGAGGCGCTTCTGCACCGCCGCGATGAGTCGGTCGTCGTGCAGATGGCCGTCGCCGAAGTTCCAGCCGAGGATCGTGCTGCAGATGAACTCGCCTTCCCAGATCGTGCGCGACTCGATGTCGTCCAGGTGCTCGTACATCACCGAGAACAGGCCACGGCCCTGGCTGTGCATGCTGCGCCAGGCGATCGCCTTCTGCACGGTCATCTCCGCGTGGTCCTTCTCGTACGGCGTGAGCGCCATCCGCTGCAGCTGGTCGACCTGGTTCTCCACCAGCGGGAGCTCGTTGAACCGCTCCTGGATGCCGGGCTTCATCGTCCACACGGCCGAGGCCCAGTTGCCGGCGTACTGCCGCATCGAGGGGAGGAACGACACCAGGTCGGGGCGGAGGTTGCCGAGGATCGGGCCGAAGAGCAGCAGCGCGAAGATCGGGATCAGAAGCAGTGGCTCGGAGAAGTCCCAGATGTTGTAGACGCTGGCGTCGAAGCCGTCGCCGAAACCACCCCACAGCACGATGGCGATGTAACCGAAGTAGACGTTCCACTCCAGCGGAACAGCCAGCGGGAAGGTCGAGGTGATGAAGATGTGGAAGATCAGCATCGCCACCGCACCGAGCCTGGCGACGTCGTTGTCCGTCGTAAGCAGCAAGGTGATCGGGATCAAGAGCTCGACGGTGGTGCCGCCCACGTGCGCCATGAACCAGGCGAACTTGGACGGGCGGAGGTCCTCCGGAGCGTTGCGGTAGTGCAGGCGTTTGACGAAGGAAAGCTGTCCAGGAGTGTTGGAGACCATGGGTGGCACGACGTTCATGAAGTGGTGCCCGAGCTTCGAGGTCCCCGCGCCGATCCAGACGATGCAGATGACGATCTTGAACGCGACCACCAGGTTGACGAAGTCGGCGCCGGAGTCGATCGACCAGCCGAGCCACGCGGAGAACAGCATGATCGGGAGGTACTGCTCGGATCGGGCGGCCAGGAAGATCACCTTGTCGCGCAGCCCCATGAGCGGCATCGTCACCAGGATGGGGATGAAGGCCCCGGCCGGGATCAGCTCCTGCGGCCCGACGCCACCGAGCAACGGGACGGTCACGGGCTCGGCCTGGACGACCAGCGGGTAGGCGAGGCTCGCCAGCACCGCCAGGTAGAGGATGACGTCGACGATGGTGCGCTCGTCGCCACCGGTGAGCGGCACCCGCTTGCCCCACGGCGCCATCCGAATGGTCCCCGGGCGGATCCAGAAGCGGATGTTGCCGATCATCGGTGCGAAGTGGCCGCACAGTGGACCGAACGCGCCCCCGAGCCCGATCACCTCGAGGAGCATGAGATACACGGCGAGCTTCTGGTAGACGACGATGTTGTCGAACCAGGTGCCGGGGTCGGTGAGCTCGACACCCGCGGTGGTCGTCGAGGTGATCCACAGACCAACGGCGAAGTAGAGGCCGAGCATCTTCAGGACGTAGACGACATGAAGCACGCGGGGAGTGCCGAAGCCGTCGTCGACCCAGTTGGCAGTCAGGACCCGCATCCGCTCGCGGAGCGGGAGTCCGAGAAACTCCGCAGGAGGCATCGGCTCGGGTTTGGGGCTGAGGAATCCCATGTCACGCTCCTTGCAGGCTGGAGGCCGATTGAGCGTACTGCGACCGTCGCGCTCTACCGATCCTCGAGCACAGCCTGAGCGGCGTTGTAGCCCGGGATGAACGTGATGCCCGGCCCCCCGTAGCAGCCGGCACTGCCGAGGTAGAGGCCCGCGATGTCGTGCGGCTGGTCGACGTACCCTCGCGGGCCCGGCCGGTAGGGACCCAGCAGGTCGGGGTGGATCAGGCCGTGGCAGTAGTCGCCTCCGGGAGCTCCGAACATCGTCCCCATGTGCTTGGGCGTGAACGTCGTGTGCTTCAGGATCAGGCTCTCGAAGTTCGGTGCGAACTGGGTGATCCGGTCGATCACCCGCTGGCCCATCTCCGCCTTGAGCCGGGCGTACTCGGCCGGATCCTCCTCGACCGGGAACCACAGCGCGAACGCCGATGCCGCGGCCTTCCCGGGCGGGGCCAGGTCGGGGTCGGAGGCGGACGGGATCTGGAAGGCGACGGCCGGCGTTGCCGGAACGATGCCGCGCCGGCTGTCCTCGAACTGGCGCTGGAGCTCCTCGGGGGTGGCGAAGAAGCCGATCGCGCTCTGCATCTTCGGGTCGTTGAGGAACTCGTACGGCGCCGCGAACTCCGGCCCCCCGTCGAGGGCGAAGTGCATCTGGACGTAGCTGCCTCGGTGGTCGATCCCGGACAGTCGCGTGCTGAGGCCGGCATCCACAGCTCCGGAAGTGACCAGGGTGTTGAGGGTCAGGTCCGGAGCGATGGCGGAGACGACCGCGGTTGTCTCGATCCGCTCGCCGCCGTCCAGCACCACACCGGTCACATGGCCGTCGGCGACCACGACCTCCGCGACCGCCGACTCGAGCCTGAGCTCGCCGCCGGCCTCGGCGAACTGCGTCGCCAGGTGCTCGGTGAGCACCCCGATGCCACCCTTGAGCTTCTTGGTCAGCACGGTGTTCTCGTCGGGCACCGCCATGCCGAACGCCAGACCCGCCGCACTGCCCGGGCTGGACGGTCCGCGGTAGGTCGAGTTCACGGCCAGGAACGCGAGCATTCCGCGCAGGGCCGCGTGCTTCTGCTTGTCCGGGAGATAGCGGTCCAAGACGTCGGTGGCGCTGCCGAAGAGCATCTCGGTGATGCTGGCCCGCTCGGCGTCGTTGGTCGCGCAGGCATACATCTGGTCCAGGCTCTTGGGCAGCGTGCCCGCCTCGAACCGGCCCAGGGCCCGGGTCGGCGCGGCACTCCAGCCCATCATCTCGGCCATCCCGATCACGACGTCGATGCCGTGCACCTGCTCCATGTGGACGGCTGCCTCGCCCAGGTCGGTGTAGTAGATCAACGGCTCGATGACCTCGTCGATCAGCGACACCGACATCACCTCGAGGTCGACCTGGGGCAGGGTGTCGAGTCCGAGCTCCTTGCTGACGATCGCCGAGGTCGGCAGCTGCACCGACCCGGCGATCTCGAACCGGTAGCCGTCGAAGAGCTCGACCGTCGAGGCCATCCCGCCGGCGTACCGCTTGGCCTCGAGGCACAGTGTCCTCAGGCCGGCCCGTTGCAGCAGGAGGGCAGCGGTCAGGCCGTTGTGACCGGCTCCGACGACGACGGCGTCATAGTTCGACATGGCAGTGAGGCTGGCACGGTGGGATAGTTTCGTCAATGATGCCGAAACATGCCGTTGTCGGCCAAGCCATTCTCCAAGGCGGTGAGCGTGGCATGACTCAGCTCCGCCAGGTCGGCCAGGGAGCGCTGCTCACGCGACATCCAGAACTCCATGGCCCCGAACACCGCTGCCGCGATGCACCGAGCCGTCACCACCACGTCGAGGGTCCGCTCAGGAGCGTCGACTCGTCGCCGGAGGTGTTCCACCACTGCTTCGGCTACGTCGGCCTCGACCTGCCGAAGATGCTGGACGATCCGCTCGGGCTCGAGCTCGGCAGCGCGGAAGGCGGCCATCTGTGTCAGCGGCTCCACGTCGTACGGGAACGCAAAGATCGCTGCTCGAACCGACTCGACCACCGGCTCCTCGGCCGGCCGGGCCGCGAGGGCACCGCGGAACCACTGCAGCCCGGAGTCGTAGTCGGCGAAGAGCAGGTCGTGCTTGGACGGGAAATGCCGGTAGAACGTCCTCAAGGTCACGCCGGCGTCGGCCGCGATCTGCTCCGTCGTCGTGGCCTCGACCCCCTGCGACGCGAAGCGATCGAGTGCCGCGCGCCGCAAGGCCTTGCGGGTGCGCTCGCTGCGGATGGTCTGGGGGTTGCGGGCCATAGGGCGAGAGTCTAGATGACATCTTTGACAAAACATCGATTCGACGTGAGGCTGAGGCGATGATCTCGCTCATCGCGCACGGACTGCTCGGGATCGCCGTGGTCGCCTTCGTACTCCGGGCCAACCGGGAGATCTTCCGCCGCCCGGCTTCCGGTCCCCTGCTCTCCGGCCTCGAGATAGCCCTCTACGCGATCGGCGTCGCCTCGATTGCCGCAGGCTGGTCGTTCAACGTCACCTTCGTGCTGGAGTACACCGACGGCTTCCTCAACAACCCCCTGTGGGGCGACGGCAGCTGGGCGCACTACCTGCAGCTGATCTTCGACAACCCCGCCGCGGGTTCCGCGGCCATCGACTTCTCGATCGCGAATGTCCTCCTCCTGCCGCTGATCACGATCGTCGACGGTCGGCGGCGCGGGATCAACAAGCCCTGGCTGTTCTTCATGGTCACGCTGTTTGCCAGCTTCTCGTTCGGTTGGGCGTTCTACGCCGCCACGGTCGAGCGCCAGCGCCGGCTGGCTCTCGTCACGACCCCGGCGATTGCCTGAGGTCGAGCGGCTGGCCGTTGAGCACGAGCGTGGTGGTGCGGGCCTGGGCGTGGCCTGGGGTGCGCGGGCCACGCCGCAGCGACGCCCGTCATTCGTCGCTAGCCTCGCGCCATTGAGCGTCGACATCCCCGGACAAAACGCGAAAAGAGGCAAGCCATGGTCGACCAGTTCCGTATCACCGCTGACGAAGCAGCGGCCGTCATCCTCGCGACGGTGGGCATGTACGCCACCTTCGTCGTACTGGTCCGGCTGCTCGGCGTCCGCAGCCTCAGCGCGATGTCGGCTCGGGACTTCGGCTGCGTCGCAGCGTTCGGCGCTGTCATCGGGCGGACACCGCTGCTCGCCGAGCCACGCCTGGTCAGTGGGCTACTCGCACTCGCAACCCTCCTCGCCGCCCAGCGGACGCTGTCCTGGCTGCACGGGCTGCCGATCGCCGACCGATTCGTGGGCGCCAAACGGGCGATGCTCGTCCGAGACGGACGGGTGCTCAGCGGTGAGCTCAGCCGGACGAGGGTTTCCGACGACGACCTGCGCCAGGCCATCCGCCTGGCAGGGATCGGCCAGCTGGCCGACGTACGGACTGTCGTCCTGGAGCGCAACGGCGGCTTGTCCGTGCTCAGCGCGGTACCGACCTCCGACGATTGGCTCTGGGCCGATGTTGCCGGCGCCGGTTCCCTCCAGCCACCCGACGCGAGTCCCCCGTGACCCGAGCGACGCTCCGAGATCCACGGGTGTCGGCGGTCTCGCCGACCTTCGAAGCTCACGCAGGTCTCTACTCAGAAAGCTCTTGTAGGTCGAGGGCCTTCCACCCGCCCTGGACCTTCTTGAGACCGATCCCGTAGTAGTAGCCACCGATGTCGGAGAGAGTGCAGCCGTAGTGCATAGGCCCGGAGTACTTGAAGCCTTCGAAGGGGCCTCTCGGTGTCCGGTAGCACTCCAGAAGGAAGAGCGGGACGACGTTCCTGAGTCCGTTCCAGACCGGTGTGCTCGCGTATCTCAATGCCACTTGCCGGTGCTGGTCGTTCAGTGCCCTGACCAACTTGCGAGCTACCTTGCGCACATCCGGGATCGGGCTAACCCGGGCGCTCGCGGATGCTGTCGCCACCTCGGACGCGGCTGCTGGTGTCCCGGGCGGACCCTGCACAAGCGCCCCGATCAGCACTGCAGCCAGGATCCAGGACGTACGGCGGCCATCGGACCGGGTCATGTGCGGCTCCTCAGCAGTTGGGTGTGCAGGACTCCCGGCTGAGACGCCACGGGCGACTCGATGGCTCCGTCCCGTCGCGGGCTGGGCTAGCCCGGTCGACGTCGGCGAACGGTCAGCGCTCCAGCCTGGCATCGTTCCTTGAAGACGACTGGAGTACCACCTTGGAGATCATCGCTTCGTGGCCCGCCGACATGCCCCTGCGCGATGTCGCATCCTGGGCCCACCGGGTCGAGGGTCTCGGCTTCGACGTCATGCACGTGCCGGAGACGATCCACGACCCGTTCACGGTCGCGGCCCTGGCTTTGGCGAACACCGAGCGGCTCGTCGTCCGCACCAGCATGGTCGTGGCGTTTCCTCGTAGCCCCATGCTGACGGCGTACGCCGCCTGGGATCTCGCCAAGTTCTCCGAGGGCAGATTTGAGCTCGGCATCGCCTCCCAGGTCCGCGGCAACATCGTGGGTCGCTTCTCGACCGAGTGGAGCGAACCGGTCGCCCGCCTCGCCGACTACGTGCGGTCCCTGCGCGCCATCTTCGACGCGTTCCAGACCGGCGGAGCGCTTGACTACCAAGGAGCGCACTACCGCTTCGACCGGCTGCAGCCCTACTTCAACCCCGGGCCGCTCGAGCATTCACCTCCGACGATCTGGACCGGCGGAGTCAACAGGAAGATGTGTGTCCTCGCGGGCGAGCAGTCGGACGGGTTCGTCTGCCACCCGACCAACTCGCACCCCGAGGTCCTGCGCGCGCTGACCCTTCCCGCGATCGCGGAGGGCCGAGTCGCCAGCGAGCGTCCTTCGCCTTGCCCGAGGGTCGTAGCCGGGCCCCAACCCACCATGGCCGCCGGCCGCGGCGACCTCGAGGAGCTCCGGGAGAAGAAGCGATCCGAGCTTGCGTTCCTCTACAGCACGCCGGCGTACCGGCCACAGCTCGCCGTCTTCGGCGCCGAGCGCGTCGGTGAGACACTCACCGAGATGGCAAGCCGAGGCGACTGGTCGGGCCTGGACCAATGCCTCGACGACGAGCTCCTGGGCGTGCTCGTGCCCGAAGGCACCTACGACGAGATCCCCGGCATCCTGAACGACTGGTACGCGGATCTTTGCCACGGAATCGTCCTCGCCGTGCCAGCCGACCTCCAGGACGACGTCGCCCTGGCTGGCCTGGTGGCCGACTGCCGGACCATTCCTGCCGCCGGCAGGCTTACTCACTGATGTCGTTGCGCAGGAACTGCCAAGGCGTGCTCGATCGGGGAGGCCCCGACCACAACTGACGAGGATGGCTCTGGCGTCGCCGCCAGCCTGCGCGGTCGACCCCCTACAGGCAGGGCATGCCGCTTCTTGCGATGAGGGTGCAGCGTGGGCGACGCTTCGACTATGCCGAACAACCGGACTCGGTGTGGGTGAGGCCCCCAGGAGAGTCCACGACCGGAACGAGCTGGCATGAACCCGTTGTGCGATCTGCTTGACATCGAGATCCCGATCCTCCTGGCGCCCTTCGGTCCCTGGGACGAGGTCGAACTCGCGGCCGCTGTGGCAAACGCTGGAGGCATGGGCAGCGTCGGGACGGCCGTTCGCAACGTCGCAGAGTTGCAGGCGCAGTGGCAGCGCCTTGCCGAGCTGACCGACCGCCCGTACGCCGTCAACCACACCGGACGGCCGCTGAACGACGAGGCGTTCGACGCGACCCTCGACCTGCGACCACCAGCGATCTCGTTCCACATGGGGATCCCGACCGAGCTGATCGCGCGGGCCCATGACCTCGGCATCCTGTGGATCCAGACCGTCGGGGATATCGATGCTGCTGAGGTCGCCCTCGAGGCCGGAGCCGACGTCCTCGTCGCCCAGGGCAGCGAGGCAGGCGGCAACGCCGGATGGATCTCCGCCCTGGTGCTGGTGCCCGCTGTCGTCGACCTGGCCGGCGACGTACCGGTGGTCGCTGCCGGAGGAATCGGCGACGGGCGGGGCATCGCAGCCGCGCTGACCCTCGGAGCACAGGGCGCGTGGCTCGGCACCAGGTTCCTCGCGACCACCGAGATGGCGGTGCACCAGGCCTGGAAGGATCGCCTCGTCTCCAGTCATGCCCGCGACGCGGTCAAAGTCCACAATGCCGACCGAGTGCTTCCGCCGTTCAACATCCCGCAGGTGGGTGCACCCTTCGCCCCAAGGGCGCTCCGGACGCCACTCATCAATACCCTCGAAAAGGATCCGGACCAGTTGGATCCGGCGAAGGTCGGCCCCGGGCTGGTGCAGGAGATCCTCGACGGCGCAGGCCACGAGAAGATGCCATTCACCGGCCAATCCGTCGAGCTCGTGCATGACATCGTGCCTGCAGCCGAACTCGTGGCACGGCTCTGGGACGAATGCCGGGCAGCGCTAGCCGTCGGCGCGTCCGGCCTCAGTTTGGAGACTGAAACGGCTAGCCGAAGGCCCGACGTTCGAACAAGCCCGGGTAGCTCATGACCAGGCCGAAGTCGTCGACGGTCACCACGCTTCTGAAATCGGAGTCGAGCGACTCGTACAGGTACTCGTTGCGGGACACGCGCGTGTAGCGCTGCGGATCTGAAGTGACCTTGAGGGCCGGCACCGAGACGTATGCGGTGACGATGCTGGCGCTTTCTCCGATTGCCATCTGAAGGCGCCGAATCGGCAAGGAGTTGCTCACAGGAGAGAAGGCGAGATCTACCTCTTGCGCTGGGTCCAGGTCGCTGCGGGACTGGCCGTCGACAGCCCACGTCTCGCCGTCATAGGTGACCTCAAGCGTTCGGCCCGCCACCGATAGCGAAAGGGAGCGGAACCGCCACAGAGCATCTGCGTGCAACTCATAGGAGCACTCACCGAAGTGGTCGCTCACAACACTCACTACTCGAGGGCCTCCGGGGGTCTCCTCCACCAAGCAGCGTTCGATGCTGTTGGAGGCAATGCCGCACCACACAACCTCAACCATGTGGCGATGGTCCATCAGTGCACCACTGGTAACAAGTGGATGAGCGTCGGCCGAACCTACGCGCGGATCCGCGTCATCCTGCTCATCCAGAACATCGAGCTCCGCGTCGTCCACGCCCTCACCGCCGAACCATCCGGAAGGTCCTCGATGCGCTCGTGGCCGACGATCCCACCTGCCATGGTGTCTGGCGCACTCGATGCGAGGATCGCGGACATGACCGACACACAAGCGCCCCGCTCAGGACCCCACTTCTTGGTTAGCCCGCCTCTGGGTTGGGTGCCCGACGCAAAGCCGGCACGAGCTCGCCGAAGGTCCCCCTTGGAGGTCACGGTGACGGAAGGGCGCACCCGACATCGAGCCCAGATACGGCAAGAAGATCCCGCGTCAACTCAGGTCGCAGGTCGAGCGAACCTCTACGAGGTTGTGACCCCGGTCGCATGAGGGTCTTGTTGACCGGGTCTGCCGGGTTCATCGGCACCGCGGTTGGGGACCAACTGGTGGCCGAGGGCGAGGAGGTCGTGCGGGTCGACCTGATGCTCGACAGTGCTCACGGCGCCTCGACGCCTCCGGAGGGCACCCATCAGCTCGACGTGCGGGACGCGGGATCCGCCGAGTGGTCGGCACTGCTGAAAGGCGTCGAGGTCGTCTGCCATCAGGCCGCGCTGGTCGGGGCCGGAGTGCGGGTGGGTGACCTCCCGTCGTACGCCGGACACAACGACCTCGGCACCGCGGCGCTGCTGGCCGCGATGCACGAGGCTGGTGTCGGGCGGCTGGTGCTGGCGTCGTCGATGGTCGTCTACGGCGAGGGTCGCTACGCCTGCCCGGATCACGGACCCCAGGTGCCGGGCCCACGGGCGGTTGCCGCGCTCGACCGTGGCGACTTCGACAATCACTGCCCCGTCTGCTCGGCCCCTCTCGGGTGGGAGCTGGTCGAAGAGGCTGCCCGGCTCGACCCGCGCAGCAGCTACGCCGCCAGCAAGCTGGCCCAGGAGCACTACACGTCGTCTTGGGTGCGCCAGGCCGATGCCTCAGGGATCGCCCTTCGCTACCACAACGTTTACGGCCCGGGCATGCCGCGGGACACGCCCTACTCGGGCGTCGCCGCGATGTTCCGCTCCTCGCTCGAGCGCGGGGAGCCTCCCCAGGTGTTCGAGGACGGTGGCCAGATGCGCGACTTCGTGCACGTCGCCGACGTCGCACGCGCCAACGTCGTCGCCCTGCGAGCCGTCGTCGAGCAGCCGGCCGGCCGCTACGCGGCGTACAACGTCTGCTCGGGGAGCCCGATCTCCATCCTCGACGTCGCTCGTCAGGTGTCGGCCGGTGCTGATCGCCCGGTCGAGCCCCAGGTGACCGGCGGCTACCGCCTCGGCGACGTCCGACACATCGTGGCCTCTCCCGAGCTGGCTCGACGGGAGCTCGGATTCATTGCACAGGTCGCTCCGGAGGAGGGCCTGCGCGAGTTCGCCACCGCACCGCTGCGTGCCTGAGCGACCTCACCAGCTCGTGTAGAGCAGGTGCTGCATCAACAGTGCCGTCAGGACCTGCAGGCCGAGGCTCCACCTGCGCCAATGGTCGGGCAGCAGCGCGAGCGACAGCGTGAGCCAGGGGACGAACGGCAGCCAGATCCGCTCCACCTCCGACTTCGACATCCCGGACAGGTCGGCGACGACGATGGCCGACGCAGCACCGCAGACGAGCAGGAGCACGGTGCGATCGGCTCGCCGCGCGGTCGCGCCGAGCTGGGCGAGACCGGCTGCCAGGATCGGTCCCGCGCAGAGCAGCAGTGCCGCCAGGTTGCCCCAGACCCAGTAGGAGAAGGGACGGTCGGCGGCGACACCGTCCTGGTAGCGGTCGACGAGCACCGGATAGGCGTCCCACCAGGCGAAGCCAGCGGCGGCGAAGCCGAGCACGAGGACCATGGCGCTCGCCGCGGCGATCGGCAGAGGGAGCCAGGAGCGGGCACCGAGCAGCACCGCGATGGCCAGGAGTCCGAGGAGCGGCAGTCCGTAGGACAGGAGTACGCAGTAGCCGAGCAGGAGCCCGGCCAGGACCGACCAGGCGACCATCCGCCACCGCACTGCGGCGGTGGCGGCGAGGGCGAGCGCGGCCAGGCCCCAGGCCGCGACCGCGGCGAACATCGCGTCGGCCGACACCGCCAGGAAGACCGCCGCCGGACTCAGCACCAGGAACGGAGCAGCCTTGCGCGCGATCTCCTCCGCACCCAGTGCGCGCACGGCCACCAGCACCGCCGGTGCGGTGCTGGCGGCGATCGCGATCACGACGAGGCCGGCCTGGAGGTCACCGCCGAGACCGAGGCGGACCAGCCCCACGAAGAACAGAAGTGCCCCTGGCGGGTGACCTGCCACGTGGGTGACCCAGTTGTCCTGGGCGCCGTAGGGGATCCGGTCGACGAAAGTGTCGAGCATGTGCCCGACGTCGTCGGTGTCGCGCGCCGTCCCGAGGTACTCGTAGGGGTTGCCCAGCACCCGGGTGATCCCCTCCTCGCCGTCCACGAGCGCCAGCGTGACCAGCCACGCCAACCCCACGGCGTACGACGTGACTAGGAGTCGGCGCCAGGACAGCCGGGTCGCGAGGGCCTCGGCGTATCGCCATCCGAGGCCGGCGATCGCCAGCGTCAGCAGGGAGACCCAGGCGACCTTGGGCATCCAGTAGCCATGCAGGGGCGGGAACTGTGCCTCGTCGTCGCGGCGGGTCGCGGTGTGCCAGTCGAGCAGCTGCGGCAACGCGATCGCGGCGGCCACGAGCAGCACCGCGGCGACCAGCCCGAGCCAGGGCGCGCGTCGCGATGCGGCACGCGGGGCGGTCGCCATGTCGCTGAGCATACGGACGTCATCGCACCGTAAGGCTAGGCAAGCCGGACAGGCCTCGGCTCCGAATACCTTCGTGATGATGCCGACCTGCGACCTGATCCTGCCGTGCCGCGACGAGGGCCCCGCCCTCATCGCACTGCTGCCACGCGTGCCTGTGGGCTTCTCGGTGATCGTGGCCGACAACGGTTCCACCGACGACACTGCCGCGGTCGCCCGACGCCTCGGGGCGAGGGTCGTCAGCGAACCGACGCCCGGCTACGGCGCGGCTGTGCACGCCGGCTTGCTCGCCGCGACCGCCGACTACGTCGCGTTCATGGACGGTGACGGGTCGTTCGACCCGGCCGACCTGGTGCTGATGCTGGGCGACGTGCACGAGGGCCGTGCGGACCTGGCGGTGGGCCGCCGCCGCCCGGTGAGCTCGCGCGTCTGGCCGTGGCATGCGCGGGCCGGCAACGCCTTGATCGTCGCCTGGCTGCGCCGACGGATCGGCATGACCGCCCATGACATCGCACCCATCCGGGTGTGCCGGCGCGACCAGCTACTGGCCCTGGATGTGCAGGACCGCCGGTTCGGTTACCCGGTGGAGCTCCTGCAGAAGGCCACCCTCGGCGGCTGGCGGCTGGCCGAACGCGACGTCGCCTACCACCCGCGTGCGGCCGGCACCCGGTCGAAGGTCTCCGGGTCCGTTCGCGGCACCGCGCGGGCCGCCCACGATTTCCTGGGCGGTGCTTGCGTAGTGCGTGTGCTGGTGGTCGCCAAGGCTCCGATCGCGGGCCTGGTCAAGACACGGCTCGGCACCGTGGTCGGTGCCGCCGCGGCTGCGGAGCTTGCCGCAGCGGCCCTGCTCGACACGATCGATGCGGCAGGCGCAGCGGTGGGGCCCGATGGTTGCCACCTGTCGCTCGCCGGCGACCTCGCCGATGCCGTGCGCGGTGCGGAGATCACCGACCTGCTGACGGGATGGACGATCACCGCACAGCGTGGCGAGGACTTCGCCGCGCGGCTGGCTGCCGCTCACCTCGATGCCGGGGCGGGCCCGGTCGCGCAGATCGGCATGGACACCCCGCAGGTGACCGCGCGCGACTTCGTCCGAGTCTTCGTCGATCTCGCCGAGGCGGACGTCGTGCTCGGCCCGGCCGGCGACGGAGGTTGGTGGACGTTGGCCCGGCGCGACCCCCAGGCTGCCCAGGCTCTCGCGCAGGTCGCGATGTCCGTGCCGACGACGTACGCCGACACCTGGGCCGCCCTGGAAGCCCGGGGACAGCGGGTGGCGACGACGTCTCAGCTGCGTGACGTCGACACGGTCGAGGACGCCGAGGTCGTGGCGGCCGTCGCACCCCACACTCGCTTCGCCGAAGCCTGGCGTGCCGTAGCGAGGGTCGCCTCATGACCCTCGCCGACGACTCGTTCTCGACGGTCTTCTCTGCCGCGCTGCAGGGAAACCCGTGCGCGGTGCTCGGCCTCGGCGACGTCCCGCGTGACCTGCCGTTAGCCGACTGGACCAGGGAGGCCGATGCCGACGACCGCAGGATCCTGGCGCTGTGCGAGGGGCCGACTCTCGACATCGGCTGCGGTCCGGGGCGACTGTCGGCTGCGCTGGCGCGTGCCGGGCACGTGGTGCTGGGCATCGACGTCGTCGACGAGGCGGTCGGCCAGACGCGCGAACGCGGCGTCTCGGCCCTGCACCGCGACGTCTTCGCGAAACTGCCAGGGGAGGGCCGGTGGAGCACTGCGCTGCTGGCCGACGGCAACATCGGCATCGGTGGCGAACCCGTCGCCCTGCTGGCGCGCATGCGCGAGCTGATCGACCCGCGCGGCCGGGTCGTGGTTGAGCTGGCCGGGCCCGGTGCCCGTTCACTATCGGTCTGGGCCAGGCTTGAGTGCGACGGCACCCGGAGCCGACCGTTCAAGTGGGCAGTCGTCGCGGCCGACGACATCGGCGTGATGGCCGCCCAGGCCGGGCTCGTCGTGGTCGCGACCCACGCGATCGGTGATCGGTGGGTCAGTGTGCTCGAGGTCGAGCGGTGAAGCCGGCCCTACGCGCGCCGGCGCCCGAGCACTTCACGTCCCGGCTCCGTAGCCCCGCGGTCGCGGCCCGCGTGGGCATCTGGCTCGGCATCTGCTTCGGCATCTGCTTCCTGACCGGGCTGATCAGCCACTACGCGCAGGAGCCGAGCCACCCGATCCCGTTCCCCACCAGTCCGTCGTGGGGCTACCGCGTCACCCAGGGCCTGCACGTGAGCACCGGCATCGCCTCCATCCCGCTCCTCCTGGTCAAGCTGTGGAGCGTCTACCCGCGACTCTTCGAGAAGCCGCCGTTCGGCAACGTGCGTCGGCTCGCCGTCAACGCGCTGGAACGGGCTTCGATCGGTGTGCTCGTGGCGTCCGCGATCTTCCAGCTCGCCACCGGCCTGCTCAACGCAGCACAGTGGTATCCGTGGGCCTTCTCGTTCCGGACCACGCACTACGCGCTCGCCTGGATCGCAATCGGGTCGCTCCTCATCCACATCGCGGTGAAGCTGCCGGTCATCCGCGATGCACTCGTCGGCGACGTCGAGGACACCACGCACGACCGCCCCACCGCGACGGTCCAGGGGCCGGTCTCACGGCGAGGGTTGCTCCGTACGACGTGGACCGCCAGCGCTGTCGCGGTGCTCGCCACTGCCGGTGGCACCGTTCCGCTGTTGCGCAACATCTCGGTGTTCGCCGTGCGATCCGGCGACGGCCCGCAGGACATCCCGATCAACAAGTCGGCCGCCGCGGCCAAGGTCACCGCGCTGGCGACGAGCTCCACCTGGCGACTCACGATCGTGTACGGCGAGCGGTCGGTGGTGCTGACCCGAGACGAGCTGCTGGCCCTGACCCAGCGCGAGGAGACCCTGCCGATCGCGTGCGTCGAAGGCTGGAGCGCGACGGGCGACTGGTCCGGTGTGCGGATGACCGATCTGCTCGACCTGGTCGACGCGCCGCGGGGTAACGACGTGCTGGTCGAGTCGATCCAGCCGACCGGCGCGTTCCGGGCCTCGACACTGCAGGCCAACTTCGTCGAGGACGACCGCACCCTGCTCGCGCTTCGCCTCAACGGCGAGGCCCTCGCGCTCGACCACGGCTTCCCGTGCCGCGTGATCGCCCCCAACCGGCCGGGCGTCCTCCAGACGAAGTGGGTCGGCCGGATCGAGGTGCTGGCATGAGGAAGGCGCTAGGTGCGCTCGGTGTCGGCGTCGCTGCGTATGGCGGATGGCTGCTGCTGAGCCGAACCGACAACGGCCAGCTGGTCGACGCGGGGATCTGGCTGGCGTCGGGCGTGGTGCTGCACGACTTCGTGCTGACCCTCGGCGTGCTGCTCGCCGGTGCGCTGTCCGTGCGGCTGCTTCCCGAGCCGGCCAAGGCTCCGGCGATCGTGGGGATGGTCGTGCTCGGTGCGCTGACCCTCGTTGCCTTGCCTGTGCTGGGTGGCTTCGGGGCTCGGGACGACAACCCGACCCTGCTCGACCGCCCGTACCTGGCGTCGTGGTTCGCGCTCGTTGCACTGACGGTGCTGGCGGTGACGGCCGCCAGCCTTCTCCGATCGCGGGGCCCGCGAAATCCAATCTGATCCGGCCCGCGCACCGAACTAGCAGTGACAGAAGTTGAAACCCCCAAGCGCCACGGATCGGAAGCACCTCATGAACCTCTCCCTCACCCGCAAGATCGCCGGCGCCGCCGGCATCGTCCTGCTGGCCGTCCCGCTCGCCGCGTGCGGCAGCGACTCCGACAGCGACGGTGGCGCCAGCGCGTCGAAGCCCGAGCCCGTCGCCGTCATCGAAGACGTCAAGGGACAGACCACCGCGGTCACGCTCGACGCCGGCTTCGCCGAAGCCCTCGAGTCCCTCGGCCTCACCCCCGGTGTCGTTGGGAGCGCCAAGCTCACCGACGGAGCCCTGGTCTTCCCGATCAGCGGCGGCAACGTGTCGGTCTTCGAGCCCGGCTCGGTGCCCAACTACGTGGTCGGCCAGCTCCAGCACGAGGGCTCCGGCTTCACCCTGACCGCCGGCGACATCGAGGTCACCATTGGCAACCTCAACGTCGACCCGGGCGTCTCTCGCGTGTACGGCGATGTGCTCGTCAACGGTGAGCCGGTCGTCTCGAGCGCGTACATCTTCCGGCTCAACGGAAGCACCTTGAAGCCGCTCGCGAGCGAGGGCAACACCGCGATCCTCGAGGGCACCAAGGTCTACATCTCCGACGTGGCCGCGGGCCTGCTGAACTCCACGTTCGGCACCGAGGCCGTGACCGACCAGCTCCTCGTCGGCGTCGCCAAGATCACCGTCAACACCAAGTAGCGCAGCCCGCTCGATCGGGTGCCCGAGGCTGCCAGAATGGGGCAGCCTCGGGCGCTCGCTGCTCTCCACCACCGAACGGACCGACGGCACGATCCACATCGCCTACACGACCATCCGCTCTGGTAATCGCCATCGAGCAGCGTCGGACCGTCCGGCTCGCGCCGAGGCTGCTCCTCGATCAGGAGAAGGCGAAGTATCGGAGCCAGAAATAGATCCAGGTGATGGAGATGGTTACGAAGGTCACGATGAGGCCGTACTTCGTGAAGTGCCAGAACGAGATCTTGTGTCCGTTGCGGGCCGCGATGCCGATGACCACCACGTTCGCGCTTGCTCCGACCGCCGTCGCGTTTCCACCCAGGTCGGCGCCGAGTGCCAGTGCCCACCACTGTGCGTTGGCCTGGTCCGACCCTCCGCCGGCCTGAACCAGGTCGTTGACGATGGGGGCCATGGTGGCGACGTAGGGGATGTTGTCAACAATCCCGGACAGTGCTGCGGACCCCCAGATCAGTCCAGTTGCAGCGAGCAGGTACCGGTCGCCGACGGAGTCGACCACCCAGTTTCCGATGTCGGCCATGACGCCGACCTCGACAAGTGCTCCGACCATGATGAAAAGACCCATGAAGAACACCAGGGTCGGCCACTCGACGTCCTCGAGGAACTTGTCGGCTTCGGTTCGCGACACCGCGACGAGTGCGCCCGCACCGAGCAGGGCCACGATCGATGGTTCCAGGTGGAGGGCTGCGTGGCCGATGAAGCCGACCATGACCAGGGTGAGCACCACACCGCACTGGATCAGGAGCCGCTTGTCGCCGATCGCCTCTCGCTCGTCGAGCTCCATGATGGCCGCGGCGCGCTCCGGGTCGTAGACGAAGGCGGAGCGGAACATCACCCGGCACATCAGTACGAACACCGCGAGCAGCACGACCACGATGGGCGCCAGGTTGAACAGGAAGTCGTTGAAGGTGAGCCCGGACTTGCTCGCGATGATGATGTTGGGTGGGTCGCCTATCAGCGTTGCGGTCCCGCCGATGTTGGAGGCCATTGCCTCAGCGATCAGGAACGGGATCGGTGGCGCCCCGAGCCGGTCGCACACCAGCAGGGTCACCGGTGCGATCAGCAGCACGGTGGTCACGTTGTCGAGCAGGGCCGAGGCGACTGCAGTGATCACGATGAGCATCACCATCACGGCGAAGGGACGGCCTCGGGCGCGCTTCGCGGACCAGATGGCCAGGTACTCGAAGACGCCGGTCTGCTTGATGACGCTGACGATGATCATCATGCCGAGCAGCAGGAAGATGACGTTCCAGTCGACTCCGGTTTCCTCGCTGAAGAAGGCGGTGTGGGCGTCGACGACACCGAGGACCACCATCGCTGCCGCACCGGTCAGGGCGGCGGCCACCCGGTGGATCCGCTCCGTGGCGATCAGGACGTAAGCCGCGGCGAACGCCGCGATCACGAGCCAGGTGGTCAACGCGTGGTTCCCGGGCCGAGCAGGTGCGACAGGAGCCCGCTCACGGTGATCGCGCCGAGCAATTTCGAGCCGTCCACGACCGCGACGATAGGGCTGCGCATGCCGGCCATCAGCGCGGCGACCTCGATCGCGGTGGCGTCGGGGTCGACGATCGGCAGGTCCAACACGTCCATCTGCTTCGGGAGGACATCGCTCACCTGGCGGCTCACCAGCTTCGCGCACAACGCATCGGCCGACTTCTCGTCATACACCTTGGCGAGCGCTGGGTCGTCCTGGACGTATGTCGGCACGATGAAACGGAGCACTTGCGACCCCGGCAGGACCGTGTAGGGCTGACCGGACTCATCGAGCACGATCAGGCCGGGGAGCCGATGCTCGGCCAGGAGTCGAGCGGCGTCCAAGGCATCGGTCTCCAGAGTGACCGTCGGAAACGCTTGCGCCAGGTCTCGTGCCAACATCAGTGACCTCCACCGCTCGCGGCTGTTTGTGGAGGCCACGCTACCCGGAGGCTCGCACGCGCTCGGCGCTACTCGACCAGCCCCTGGCCTGCGAAGTCGACGGCCTCGGCGAGCAGCGTCTGCCACAGCTCCCCGGTCGACAGGGGGATCGAGACCCACTCACGAAAGACTTGCCGGCCGGGGCGAACTGGTCGCCGTCGCCGTTGTTGACGAGCACGGTGACCCGCTGACGAAGAAGTTCCACGACCAGGCAGCCGGCCTTGTCGTCGTAGGACGCCAGGAACCGTCCGGCGAGCCACACACAGGGGTAGCCCATCATGGTGGCTCGGCCGATGGCCGGGTCGTAGCGCAGGTCGTCCGTGAGCTCGTCGTAGAGGTCGCGGGCGTCACCCAGCACGCGGCACGCCACCGCGACGGGGAACCCGTCGGCGGCAAGCTCACGAACGAGCCGGAACCCTATTTCGGGGAGCACGTTCTCCCGAGCGAAGTAGGCCGAGGCCCGCTTCAAGATCTCGATCTCCATCGCCTGGGTGCGGTTCTCCCGACGCAACCCGACCTGCTCGGCCCGCTCGTCACTCGAGAGACCCTCTCGCCTTCCCTCGTCAATGTCGGCCTGCGCCATCCAACGGCGAAGACCAGACTCAGCGATCCCCAGATCCCTTCGCGATCGGCACGATCGGCCTCTCCCGCAACCTCGCCAGCTCAACAGCTCGACGACGGAACTCCGGGTCCTAGGGTGCCGGAAACTGACTCCTCCAAGACGATCATCGCCTCAGCATCGGTGTCCGGAAAAGCGGTTACAGGTCAGGGCCTGGTTGGCGCTGTGGGTGCTGCCGGTGTTCTTCCTCTCCCACTGCATCCTGCTGGGGACCTGGATCCCCGACGGTGTCTTCGCCGCGCTCAGCATCGCCGCATTGGTCGTGACCCGACCGAGGTACGTGTCGTAACGATGCACAGGTTTTGGGACATCTGCACCATGCGGCATGCCCTGAGATCACTGACTGTGGACCCATGACCCAACCCACCATCGCCCGTCCACTGGCCCAGGCGGCGGTCCCGCCGCTGTCCGGCTTGATCCAGCGCGGGGTCGCAGCGTGTCTGATCCTGGGCGGCCTCCTGAACGGCGGTCTCCAGTACGTCGACCACTTGACCGCAGGCGATGGTGAGCAGCGGGAGCTGATCAGCTGGGGCGTCGCCCACCATGCCGCATACCAAGCCGTCTGGTTCGGCGTTCTGCTCTCAAGCGTCTTCCTGTTGCTCGGATTCCTCGGCCTCGCGCAACTCACGCGGTGGCGCACTCCACGCCTAACGGTCGCCGCGACCCTCCTCGTGGTCTGGGGGATGTGGGGCTTCAGCAACGTCCTCGCGGGGACCTACGTCGCCCAGGTCGTCACCCCAGACCTCTTCGGGGTCGACGACGCCGTGACGCTTATCGAGGACGGCTATCTGAAGGACTGGGGCATGATCGCCGGTTCGTTGGCGCCCCATTTGATCGGCTCGTTCTTCGGGATCCTCCTCCTCGCTGTCGCCTGGTGGCGGTCCGGTCTGCCGCGGGTGCCGGCGGCGCTGCTGATCGTGTTCCTGGTGTGGGACTTCGGATTCACACCCCTCGGCATCCTGGAGCCGCACTTGCTTCTGATGGTTGCCCTCGTGTGGTTCGGTGGTGTGGTCGCGCGGCTGCCGCAGGACCAGTGGCTCGGCCGTCGAACCGACGGCAGCCGTCCGGATTCGGCGATACTGGCCCCGTGACGGAGCCGACCAGGTGGCGCGGTGTCCGACCGGCGCCGTTGGTCGCCTGGTCGGTCGCAGGGTTGTCGGCCGTCGCCACAGTTTTCGCCATCGGGGTGCACCCTGGTGCCGGCATTCCGTGGGACGCCGTCGCGCTTCCGGTTCTGTTCGGTGTTCCAGGTGCGCTCATCGCGCGAGAGCTTCCTCGACACCCCGTCGGCTGGTTGCTACTGCTCATCGGAGGATGCTTCGCCGCGACCGGGCTAGCCCTTCAGTGGCTGGCTTCGGGACACGAGGGCGGCGCGGCCTGGGTCGGGTGGTGGGCACAACGCGGAAGTGCTCTCCTGGTACCTGCCCTGTTGCTGCTCCTGCTGCTGCTCCCCGACGGACACCTGCCGTCCCCCGGCTGGCGACCGATCACTCGTCTAGCCGTGGGCACCCAAGCCGCGGTGATCCTGCTGGGCTGGCTAACCCCCGGGCTCCTAGACCCCAGCGAGAAACCGGTTCGAGGCCTCGAAGGCCTGAGGAATCCGTTGGGCGTCCTCCCCGGGAGCTGGACCTCGACCGTTGAGGCGAGCGTCGATCCCGTGCTCACCCTCCCTCTTCTCCTGGGGATCGGTGCGGTCGTGCGGCGAGTCCGACGTCCCGAAGGGGACGAGCGGCCGCGGGCGGTCAGTGTGCTCGCAGGGGTCGCGGTGTTCGTGCTCCTGGTCACCGTGCCGGGCGCCGTCTTCCCGGCAGGTCGCGAGTGGTTCAACATCGCCGGCGCGACGGTGCTGTCCGGGGTCATCCTGACCGCGGTGGTGCGTGGACGGTTCGAGCGTGCCCGCGTGGTGGTCTCGCACGCTTTGGTCTACAGCGTGTTGAGCATCGGTGTGCTGCTGGTCTACGTGGCGCTGGTCGCTGGCTCCACGCAGGTCGGTGCTCCGGAGGGAGTGGCCGGAATCCTTACTGCGCTGGTGGCCCTCGGCCTTCTCCCCGTCCGCGGACTGCTGCAGGCCGGGTTGCGCCGAGCCATGTACGGCGACCGCGGAGAGCCGCAGCGAGCCCTGCGGAGGTTATCGACCTCGGTGGCGGGGTCCGACGACCTCGACGACCTCCTGCGTGGTCTCGCCGACAGTGTCCGGTCCTCGCTCCGGGCACGGTGGGTGCAGGCGGAGTTCCGCGGCTGTACCTCGAAAACGGGAAGCGTCGCGGGGAGCCCGACCGTGGACGTCGTCCTCGAGGGTGGCGACGGGGATGCCGGGATGCTTCGGGTTGGGCTGGCGCCGGGCAGGTCCCTCAGCCTCGACGAGCAGGAGTTGCTCCGCGACCTTGCCGAGCACGGGGCCCGGGCAGCGCGCGTGGTCTGTCTGGCCCGGGATCTCAGGGCTGCACGACAGACGCTGGTGGAGGGACGAGAGCAGGATCGGTCGCGGCTTCGGCAGGAGCTGCACGACGATCTGGGGCCGATCCTCGCTGGACTCGCGATGCAGCTCGGGTCACTTCCGGACGTGCTCGCCGCAGACGTCGCCCTCGCGACCCAACGATTGTGTCGCCTGGAAGCGCAGGCGTTGGAGGCACTTGAACGGACCCGCCAGATCAGTCGCGACCTGCGCCCACCGACCTTGGACGAGTTGGGCCTGGTGGGCGCGGTCGTCCAGGCCGGGCATGCCCTCGGCATGCGGGTTGAGGTCAGCGGGGAGTCTCCGGAGCGCCTGTCGCCCGCCGTCGAGGTCGCCGCCTACCGGATCGGTGTCGAAGCTCTGGTCAACGCGCAACGTCATGCCCGGGTCGACGAGGTCAGCCTGAGGTTCCAGCACGACCAGGGCCACCTGACGTTGGAGGTGATCGACTGCGGCGGTGGGATGGGCTCTGCCCTGCCAGGAGTCGGGTTGAGATCGATGCAGGACCGCGTCTCCGAACTGGGAGGCACCATCGAGTTCATGGAAACGCCCGGCGGTGGCGTCACCGTGCGGGCCTCGATCCCGGTTTCACCCGAGCGGGCGAACCTCGCATGATCCGGGTCCTCGTCGTTGATGACCATCCCTTCTTCCGCGAAGGGCTCGTTTTCGAGCTCGGCCGCGCGGACGGAATCGAGGTCGTCGCCGAGGCGGCCAACGGACTCGAGGCCCAGGCGCTCGCCGTCGCCCACCAACCCGATGTCATCGTGCTGGATCTGGCGATGCCTGTCATGGACGGGGCAACGGCACTGCCAGGCCTGGTGGACACCGGCGCCCGGGTGTTGGTGCTGACGCTGTCCGAAGAAGACGGAACCGTGCTTGCCTCGGTCCGAGCCGGCGCCTCGGGGTACCTGGTCAAAGGTGTGAGCACGGAGCGCATCCTGTCCGCGGTCCGCGCCGTGGCCGACGGACACGCCGTGTTCGGTAGCGGGCTGGCGGCCCGTCTCCTCACGCCCGATGACCCCGAGCTGCCCTTGTTGTCCGCTCGCGAGCGCGAGGTGATGGAGCACGTGGCGCGCGGCCTCACCAACATCGAGGTCGCCGAGGCTCTGGTCATCTCCCCGGTGACTGTCCGGAACCACGTCAGCTCGATCTTGACCAAGCTGCAGGTCACGAACCGCACCCAGGCCGTCCTCCGGTTCCGCGCCGGCGGCGGTCCCGACTGAGGCCTGCTCCGGGCGCGCTTTGGGACATCTGCACCATGTGCAACAGGGTCCCCCCAACGATCGTGGAGGCATGTCCACATCTGACGGCGTTACCGCCCGCGCACCACGGCTTCCACTCCTCGCCCCTGCCGTCCTTCTCCTCGTCGCCCTGGTCCTGCAAGGGTGCGGAGCCGAGGGGACGAAAGGGAGTCCCGACGAGCCGGCTGCCGTTCCGGCCGAGGTCACGCTTGCTACCGACGGGCAGCCGACAGGCATCTACCCGATCGCGACCGCGAGCACGGTCCCGAGCGGCGCTGTCACCTTCACGCTCACCAACTCGGCCACGACCGAGCGGGGCGCGCAGATCATGCGGGTCGACACCGGCCACGACGCTGCAGACGTGTTTGCCGCGCTGAAGAACATTGGAAGCGGTGAGCCCATGCCAGAGTGGCTGGCATGGGCCGGCGGCATTGGAGTCGTCCGGCCAGGTCAGACCTATGTCTTCAGCGTCGAACTCGAGGCCGGGCGGTACTACGTGATCGATCGCTCGTTCCAGGGCCGACCAAGCGACTTCACGAGCCTCGACGATCGCGCTCAACTAGAGGTGACTCCCACCGAGCGGCGCGCGGCACTGCCAGCAGCAGCCGGCTCCATCACCGTCACCGATGGCGGATTCGTTCCTCGCGACCTGGCCGCAGGAGCGGTGACCGTGCTGCTGGAGAACGCCGGCGAGGAGCCGCACGACTTCGTAATCTCGCCAATCCTGGCCGGGAAGACGTTGCAGGATGTGAAGACGTTCGCCACGAGTGACGACTCAGGACCGCCGCCGGTCGACCTCAGGCGCGAGGTGATCAGCGGCACTTTGTCCGCCGGCATGAAACAGACGTTCCGCGTGGAGTTCGCCCCCGGCACGTACGCCCTGCTCTGTTTCGCCAGCGACCTTGCCGGAGGACCGCCGCACGTCGTCACCGGAGAACTGACGGACCTGACCATCGAGTAGCCCCTACACCAGTCACGCTGTGTTCGGAACCTTCACGCTGACCAACGGGGCGCCTCGCACCCGTCGCAAAACCGTCCGGCAGCGGACCTCGCGAACGCACTCGACGGCGAGCCGGGAGCCGATCCAGCTGCGGTTTTCCGCCGCCAATGCTCTGACCTGTGGGTCAGTGCAGGCGTCCAGCTTCCACAGCGAGGCGGCGCGTGCTCCTCGCCCTCCACGGGTGGATCCTGATCCACGGGCGCCCAGCATGGTTCAAGTCCGCCTGAAGGTAGCCGGCGACGGCCTGCCCACAACTGCCCACAAACCGTGACGACGAACGCCAAAAACGGCGCCAGATCTCTCCGGAAGGCGCCTCTGACCTGCAACTTTACTTTGTAGCGGGGGCAGGATTTGAACCTGCGACCTCTGGGTTATGAGCCCAGCGAGCTACCGAACTGCTCCACCCCGCGTCGGTGAACACAACGTTACGGCATGGTCGAGACGCTCACAAATCGGGTCCGCCGATCCACGAGCGCCCGCCGATCACTCGGTGGAGGCCCCTTCCGACGCTGTCGGACCCTCCGACTGGCCGTCGCGTTCGGCGGCCAGGTCGAGCGCGTTCTGGACGTGCTGCTGGGCGAGCTCGACCTGACGCTGGTACTCCGCGAGGTCGCCCTCGCTGAGTGCCCGGTCGGCCGCAGCGAACGCCCGGTCGGCGGCATCCAGCTGCGCCCGGATCTGCTCGTTGATGGTGCCGGCCGGCTCGTCAGGGGGCGGTTCGTTGTCCCCAGGGTCCGGTTCGCCGTCGGGCTCGGTGTTCGGTTCCACCCCGAGGGCGTCGCCGATCGCCTCGGCCAGGGTCTCGCCGATGCCGACCTCCTCGCCGTAGGAGACGAGCACGAAGCGGAGGATCGGATAGCCGGAGGTGGAGCCGGCACGCACCGCATAGACGGGTTCGACGTAGATCAAGCCGTCGTTGACGGGCAGCGTCAGCAGGTTGCCGAAAAGCGGCGGCGACTGACCCGACTGGAACGGCAACAGTGCCTCGCGGACCTTGTCGTCGTTGCTGAACTCGTTGGCGATCAGTCCCGGCCCCTGGGTGTTCTGGTCGGTGAGCTCTCGAACCAGGATCGAGCCGTAGTCGGGCGAGGTTGCGTCGGAGTTCACCGACACGAACGAGGCGAGGTTGCTTCGACCGAACGGCACGAAGGTGGACGTCAGTGACCACGTCTCCTGGGCCGCATCTTCAGCGGGAGCTGCCTCCTCGTCGGTCAAGCCGGCCGCGGTGTCCACGAACAGGCGGTACGGCGGCTGCAGGTCGCCCGAGCTGTTCGGGTCCTCCGGAACCTCCCACCGGTCGTTGGCCTGGTAGAAGTCGCCCTCGTCGGTGACGTGGTAGCGCGCGTACTGGTAACGCTGCACCTTGAACAGGTCCTCGGGGTAGCGCAGGTGCTCCATCAGTTCGTCGGAGATCTTGTCCTTGCCCTCGACGGTGCCCGGGAAGGCGCCCCGCCAGGCCTTCAGGATCGGGTCGTCCTCGTCCCACGCGTAAAGCGTCACCGTGCCGTCGTAGGCATCCACCGTCGCCTTGACGGCGTTGCGCATGTAGTTGATCTCGTCGGTCGGCAGCGTCCGCAGCCCGGTGTCGGCCTGCAGCGAATCGTTGGTCATCGTGTCGAACGACTCGCGCTGGGAGTTCGGGAAGCGGTCGGTCGTGGTGTAGCCGTCGACGATCCAGAGCACGCGGCCGTCGACGATCGCCGGGTAGACGTCGTCGTCAATGGTGAGCCAGGGCGCGACCTTCTCGACCCGCTCGCGCGGCGCGCGTTCGTAGAGGAGCTGACTGTTGCCGTGCACGCGACCCGACAGCAGGAAGTTGGGCTCGCCGTACTTCACGGCGTACATCAGCTGCCGGAAAGTGGAGCCGATGTCGACCCCGCCCTTGCCGTCGTACGTCGTGGTCTGGTCCTCGTCCTCGTTGGCGCCGGACAGGCCGAGCTCGACGCTCGCGGAGTCCGCGGAGGCCTTGCCGACGACTGAGTAGTCGGGGCTCTGCTCGCCGAAGTAGATGCGGCTCTCGTAGCCCCCGCTGAGCTCGGTCAGCGCGTCCTGCCGGGAACCGTCGGGGTTGACCTGGTTGCCCTCGGCCCACTGGATGTCGGTGCCGGGCGTCTCGTCGTTCTCGCCGCGCTGGTTGGCGTAGGCCGCGATCACTCCGTTGCCGTGGGTGTAGACCGTGTGCAGGTTGGACCAGTTCTGGTCGCTCTGGTTGAGGCCGCCCTGGTCGAGCTCACGCACGCCGAGCACCAACGCTCGCTCCGTACCGCTCAGCTGGTAGCGGTCGACGTCGAGCACGGGTGCCACGGAGTAGTAGGCGCGGCCCTGCTGGTTCTGCTCGAACGTCTGGCGGACCAGCTGCGGGTCGACCAGCGGCACCGAGGCCGCCTCGGAGTTCAGGACCGTCGCCTCGTTGGGTGTGGCCGAGGAGTTGCTCGAGTAGGACTCGGTGGTCACGCCCTCGAGGTCGTACGCCGCCCGCGTGGCCTCGATGTTGGCCTTGATGTAAGGCGCTTCCTTGTCGGCCTCCGACGGCTTGACCTGGAACTGCTGCACGATGGCCGGCCAGATCATGCCGAGCAGGATCGACGACAGCACGAGCAGCGCGAGGCCCACGCCGGGCAGCTGCCAGGTGCGCCGCCAGATGTTGACGAAGAACAGCACGGCACAGACCAGCGCCACACCGAGCAGGATGTTCTTCGCCGGCAGCACCGCGTTCTCGGCGGTGTTGTTCATGCCGGTGAAGAGCCGGTTCGACTCGTTGACGAGATCGAAGCGGTCGAGGTAGTAGTCGACGGCCTTCGCCAGCACGAACACGCCGAGGAGCACCGAGAGCTGCACCTGCGCGGCGGGCGAGAGCCGGTCGTGGCTGGCCTGGAGCCGGACCCCGCCGTAGAGATAGTGCACGAGCGCGCCGGCGATGAGCGCGACCACGGCGGCTGCCATCGCGAAGTCGACGAGGTAGTGGAGCCAGGGCAGCTCGAAGACGTAGTAGCCGATGTCGCGGTCGAAGTAGGCATCCTTCTGGCCGAACGGCTGGGAGTTGCGCCACAGCAGGAAGTTGCGCCACTGACCCATGCCGGAGGCACCCGCGAACGCGCCGACCACCAACGAGGCGCCGACCACGAGCCAGGTGCGGATGGGGGTGACCGCGTCGCGGTAGCGGTCGAGGTTGGTCTGCTCCGGCGAGGAGGGGCGGAACAGCGGGCGGTAGCGGTAGGCGACGTAGATGCTGGCGCCGACGGCGGCGGCCATGACCAGCCCGAAGCCGACGAAGAGGAAGATCTTGGTCCAGATCAGGGTGCTGAACACCTCGCCGTAGCCGACGGAGCGGTACCACAGCCGGTCGGTGTAGACACCGGCGAACGTGGTGAGCCCGAAGAACGCGAGGATCAGCACCACCGCGGTGATCACCAGGGCGCGAGAGCGACCTCGTGCTGGACGAGCAGGCTCGTCCTCACGGGGGTCGTCGTCGAAGAGCTCGCTCACCGTTCCTCCTCAGGATCATAGGTCAGGGTCGCGCTCAGCAGGGTGAGCAGACCCGGCACCAGGTCGGCGCCCCCGACCACCGACTGGTCGTCGTCGTGGGCACGCAACCGAAGTGCACAGTACGTCGCGCCGTGGCGCGTCGCACCGGCGACGATGCGCACCTCCTGCCGCTCAGGGTGCTCGCGGGCGAACTCCTGGGCCTCGGCGGGGTCGGCGGGGATGGCGTCGTCGACCTCGGGCGGCAGCACCAGCCGTTCGACCACGGCGGCGCAGCCGGCGACCCCCTCGGGCCACGCGATCTGCTCCAGCACGGTCTCGAGCATCTGGCTCGGGTCCAGCTGGTCCTGCTCGATCGGAGTCAGCGAGCCCTCCTCCGAGGGAGCGTCGAGGCCCATCGCCGCGGCCAGCTGCGGCTCGTGCTCCACCAGCTGAGCGGTGTCGACCAGCGCGTAGAGCCGGGCGGGCTGGTCCCAGCCGCCATCGGCGATGTGCGACTCGATCTCGAGTACGGCGGTGGCCAGGGCCGGGTCGACGTCGAGGGCGGCAGCCAGCTCCGGGTCGGTCGGGCCGGTCACTGCTGGGCCTCTGGTCTGTCGAGGTCGGAACAGCTCGGCAGATCCGCGTCGCGGTCCTTGGCCCAGGCCTCCAGGGCCACTACCGCGTCGTGCATGGTCTGGGCCAGCACCAGCTGCATGTCGCCGTTGTCGACGTCGTCGACGTCCTGGCAGTTGTCGGGCGGCACCAGGAACAGCTCGGCGCCGTCGTCCCGGGCGCCGGCGATCTTCTGGGCGATGCCACCGATCGGGCCGACCGAGCCGTCGGGGAGCATCTCGCCGGTGCCGGCCACCACCTCGTCGTCGGTGAGCGACCCGGGGGTGAGCGTGTCGTAGATGGCGAGCGAGAACATCAGACCGGCGCTCGGCCCGCTGATGTTGGGGTTGATGTCCACCTCGACGTCGAACGGGAAGATGTAGCCGAGCCCGAGGTTGATGCCGATGCGCTGCTCCCCATCGATGTCCTCGGGCTCCAGTGAGATCTGCCGCTCGATGTCGCCGCGGCGGATGCGGAAGGTGACCTTCTCGCCGGGAGGTGTCTCGGAGACCACCTTGCCGACGTCGTCGCTGGAGGTGACCTTCTTCCCGTTGGCTTCGAGGAAGATGTCGCGCAGCTCGAGTCGCCCGTCGGCTGGTGACCCAGGGGTGACGTACTGCACCTCGACCGCCGGGGTGACCTTGTAGCCGAGCTCGGTCAGCGCCACCGCGATCGCAGAGTCCTGCGACGAGAGCATCTGCACCGCGCCCTCGACGTCGTTCTCCTCTTTCGTCACGTCCTTCTGGTAGACCGCGTCGTAGGGCATCACCGCGTTGTCGCCGTTGAGCCAGGTGGCCATCAGCTCGAGCAGGCTGTTCTCCTGCTTCGGCTGGCTGACGATGACCGTGGTCATCCGCAGCTCGCCGCCGTCGCGGTAGGTCTTCTGTCCTTCGACCTGGATGATCTCCCGGCCGCCCTCGTCGCCGAGCACGTCGATCGTGTCACCGGGCCGGTAGGTGACATAGGGCAGCGGCGCGAACGCCGCGAGCGCGAGCAGCACGACGACCAGTGGCCCCGCGACCACGGCGGCGATCATGCGCTGGCTCATGGCGCCAACCTTCTCATCCGAGCAAAGGAGCCACGCGGGCGGTTCAGGGCTCGTCGATCACGCTCAGGACGCGCGACGGGACGGGCGGACGGCGATCCCGGTGCTGCGATCGCGGTCGCGCCGGCTCGCGGCGTTGGCACGCGGGTGCGGACGGCGGCTCAGCGCCTCGCCCAGTCGGCGTACGGCGACTTCTCGGTCGACCTCGCCGCGACTGGCCCGACCCATCCAGGCGGCCCACAGCATCGCCACCACCGTGACCACGGCGGGCGGCACGAGCCAGAGCAGGATCTCCACTCCTCGAGAGTAGGTCGAGCGAGCGGATCCACGCTCAGGGCGCGCCGACCCACTCCTCGGTGCCATCGGCGAAGACCTGGTGCTTCCAGATCGGCACCTCCGACTTCAGGGTGTCGATCAGGTCGCGGGAGGCGGCGAACGCCTGCCCCCGGTGCTCCGCGGAGGTGGCCACCACCACCGCGAGGTCGCCGATCTCGAGCAGCCCCGTTCGGTGCACCGCCGCGACGCCGTGGATCGCGTGTTCGCTCGCAACCCGGTCGCACACCTCGCGGAGCTTGTCGAGGGCGGTCGGGTGAGCTGAGTAGTCGAGCTTGCTCACTCCCTTGCCCCCGTCGTGGTCGCGGACCTTGCCGACGAAGAGGGTCACTCCCCCATCGGTTTCCAGGTCGAGACAGGCGAGGACCTCCGCGACGTCGAGCGGGGTCTCGCGGATGTCGGCCAGGCGTACGGCGGGGTGGGGCACATCCCGACTCTACGGTCTTCGCGGGTTGCCGCGGCGGCGTACCGTTGCCGCATGAGCAACACACCGGGCGACGAGCCGGACGAGGGCCAGAACCCCTTCAAGGGCACGCCTTTCGAGCAGTTCTTCAGCGGCGGAGCCGGAGGGCTCGGCGGCCTCGGCGCGGGCATGGCCGGGATGGACATGAGCCAGCTCTTCGGGCAGCTCCAGTCGCTGATGCAGCCCCACGACGGCGCACTCAACTGGGACGTCGTCACCGACCTGGCGCGCAAGGCGGTCGCCGGCGCACCGGACCCCTCGCCGACGCAGCGCGAGAGCGTCGCCGTCGCCGACGCCGTACGCCTGGCGGACCACTGGCTCGACGATGCTACGGCCTTCGCGTCAGGCGTCAGCTCTAGCGCGGCCTGGAGCCGCGCCGAGTGGATCGTCGGCACGCTCGATGTCTGGAAGGTCCTGGTCGAGCCGGTCGCCGAGCAGTCGGTCAAGGGCATCAGCAGCGCGCTCCCGGCCGAGGCTCAGGCCACCGCGGGTCCCCTTCTCGGCATCATCGGCAAGGCGATCGGCGCCATGCTCGCCACCCAGGTCGGTTCCGCGCTGGGTGCGCTCGCCGGCGAGGTGCTCACCGTCTCCGACATCGGCCTGCCCCTGGCCGAACCCGGACGGGCGGCCCTGGTCACCGCCAACGTCAAGGACTTCGCCGAGGGCCTCGACGTCACCGAGGACGACGTCGTCCTCTACCTGGCGCTGCGCGAGGCCGCCCACCAGCGGCTGTTCGCCCACGTCCCGTGGCTCCGCGAGCACCTCATCGGAGCCGTCACCGACTACGCGCGCGGCGTCGAGATCAACGCCGAGAGCCTCCAGCAGCGGATCGAGGAGCAGCTGCGCGGAGTCGACCCGACCAACCCGGAGTCGATGCAGCAGCTGCTCGAGGGCGGGCTCTTCGACCTGCCGAAGTCACCCGCCCAGGAAGCCGCCCTGCAGCGCCTCGAGGTCACGCTCGCTCTGGTCGAAGGCTGGGTCGACGAGGTGGTCGGACAGGCCACCGTCGAGCGGATGCCCGCTGCCAGCAAGCTTCAGGAGGCCGTACGCCGCCGCCGGGCCGCCGGCGGTCCGGCCGAACAGACCTTCTCCGCACTGGTCGGGCTCGAGCTGCGTCCGCGCCGGCTGCGCGACGCCTCGACACTGTGGGGCTCGCTGCGCACTCGCCAGGGCACCGAGGCGCGCGACGGGGTGTGGATGCACCCCGACCTGCTGCCGACGTCCGCCGACCTCGACGACCCGCTGGGCTTCCGCGAGGACGCCACCGCCCCCGAAGGGCTCAGTGAGGACGACTTCGACGCCGAGCTGCGCAAGCTCCTCGACGGGCCCGCGGAGCCACCCGCCGACGAGGAGTGAGCCTCCACACCGACGCGCTCGCAGTGCTGCGCGCGTGGACACCGCCGAATGCTGCTCAGGGCTCGCTCCGCGACCGCTACGTCGCCCACCTCGAGCTGCACCCGGACGGGATGTCGCGCACCTGCCTACCCGATCACCTGACGGCGAGCACCCTGGTGTTCAACACCGACAACTCGCAGGTCCTGCTGACCCTGCACGCGAAGTCGGGGCAGTGGTTCCAGTTCGGTGGTCACCCCGAACTGCAGGACCAGACGCTGGTCGCCGCCGCGCTGCGTGAGGCGGTCGAGGAGTCCGGCCTGGCCGGAACCGACCTGGCGGTGGACCCTCGTCCGGTGCTGCTCGATGTGCATGGGGTGCCGTTCTGTTCGCCCGGAGCCGGCGTACACCACCTGGATGTGATGTTTCGGGCCGTAGCCCGGGACGGCGCCCAGCACCGCGTCAGCGAAGAGTCGCTCGACGTCGCGTGGTGGCCGGTCGACGCACTTCCGAGCCAGGAGCTCGTGAGGTTCGTGGCTCAGGCTCTGGCGTCGGACGGCGGCGGCTCCACCCGCGCGGCGGCCGACCAGCCGAGCAGGTAGCCCTTCGCCTTCTCCGACTGCGGGTAGTGGTCGACCCAGGCCCAGAACTTCGCGTCATGGCCGGGCTCGAGCAAGTGGGCCAGCTCGTGGACCAGCACGTAGTCGACCACCCACGTCGGCATCGTCTGCAGCCGCTCGGACAACCGGATCGACCGGTCACTCGGCGTGCAAGAACCCCAGCGGGACTTCTGGTTGGACACCCATCTGACGGTCTCGGGGTCGGCCAACCCGCCGAGGTAGTCGTCGCTCAGCTGAATCGCGCGGTCGAGCAGGTCGTCGTCGGTCAGCAGGGCCTTGCGCTCGGCCTTCTCGATCCGGGCCACCATGGTCTCGACCCACTCCGCCTCCTCCTTGCGCGAGAGCGAGGCGGGGATGAGTACGACGATCCGGTCGCCGTCGCGGTAGGCCGAGACGGTACGACGCCTCCGCTTCGAACGACGTACCTCCACATCGGCCTGGGTCATGGACAGAAACTATCCGTTCGCCCAACCCAACAGGCGGTCTTCGGGCCATGTGTTGACGATCCGATCGGGATCGATGCCGGCTGCCTCGGCTCGTTCGCAGCCCAACACCTGGAAGTCGAGCTGCCCCGGAGCGTGCGCGTCACTGTCGATGGAGAACACGCAGCCGAGGTCGCTGGCCAGCTCGAGCAGCGCCGTTGGCGGGTCGCGGCGCTCGGGCCGGGAGTTGATCTCGACCGCGACATCGTGCTCGGCGCAGGCCTCGAACACGGCCTTGGCGTCGAACTGCGACTGCCCCCGAGTTCCGCGACCTCCGGTGACCAGGCGGCCGGTGCAGTGCCCGAGGACGTTGGTGCGCGGGTTGCGGATCGCGCCGATCATCCGCTTGGTCATGTCGGCCTTGTCCATCTTCAGCTTCGAGTGGACGCTGGCCACCCGCAGGTCGAGCTTGGCGAGCATCTCTTCGGTCTGGTCGAGGCTTCCGTCATCGAGGATGTCGACCTCGATCCCCTTGAGCAGCTTGAACCCCGCGCCGGCCAGGTGCTCGTTGACTGCGTCGACGACGCCGAGCTGCTTGGTCAGCCGCTCGACGCTGAGCCCGCGGGCGATCGTGAGCCGCGGCGAGTGGTCGGTGAGCACGAGGTAGTCGTGGCCGAGCTCGATGGCAGTCATCGCCATCTCCTCGATCGGCGAACCACCGTCGGACCAGTCGGAGTGGGAGTGGAGGTCCCCGCGCAGCTGTGCCCGGATCTCGGCCCCTCCGTCGGTGAGGGGGCCACCGTGCTCCTGCTCCAGCTTCGCGAGCCGCTCCGGCATGACACCGCGCACGGCGTCGGCGATCACCGCGCCCGAGCTGGCGCCGATCCCGGGCAGCTCGGTCAGCGTGTCGGCGTCGACCGCCTGGGCCACCTCGTCGTGCGGCATCGGCAGGATCACGTCGGCGGCGGCGCGGAACGCCTTGACCTTGTAGGTGTCCTCGCGGGCCCGCTCGAGCAGGAACGCGATCCTCCGCAGCGCCGCGACCGGGCCGCCGTCGTAGGGCTGCTGGTCACTGGAGGGTGATTTTGGGCGAGACATCGACCAACTTTCTTCTCTCCACATCCGGTGGAAACTCATTGTCCCTGGTCAGCAAGGCGTACGCCGAGGGCCCGCACGGGTCATCCACATGTGGATCCCGGTTTTCGGGGCCCTCCTCCACCGGCTACGGGGGCCTCTCCACAGGTTTATCCACAGCGTTATCCACAGGCTAGGCGGCGTTTCGTTGACCTGGGTCGCCGCCGGTCCCTAGCGTGCTCCAGAGACGAGGCCCCCGGCCCGCCGATCGACATTCGCAAGGGGAAGGCAAGTGTCGAGAAGTGGGCCGAGGGCCTCTTCTTTTCGTCTCCGCGTCACTCGCCGGTGAAGACCGGGGCGCGCTTCTCGCGGCTCGCGCGGATTCCCTCTTGGAGGTCGGCCGTGGCCAGGGTGATCGGCTGGGCCATCGCCTCCCACTGGAGACAGCTCTCGAAGTCGGCATGGCCTCCGTCGGCGAGCGCGAGCTTGGTCAACCGGGTCGCGATCGGCGCGTTCGCCGCGATCCCGGCCGCGGTCTCCAGCACCTCGTCCAGGAACCCTTCGCGCTCGATCACCCTCGACACCAGACCGAGGCGGAGCGCTTCGTCGGCGTCCACGACCCGTCCGGTGAGCAGCAGGTCTCGGGCGTGAGCCTCGCCGACCACGTTGGGCAGCAGGTAGGTGCCCGCCATCCCGGAGTGCATGCCGAGCTTGACGAACGGCGCGCCCAGCTTCGCCCCGGTTGCGGCGTACCGGATGTCGCAGGCGAGCGCCAGGCACAGGCCGGCTCCGATGCAGGCGCCGTTGACCGCGGCGATCGTGGGCACCTCGAGGCGGCGGATCGACAGCCACGCCCGGTAGAAGCCGACCATCCGCGTGCGCAGGTGGTCGACGGTGGCGTCGGGCTCGCTCGCAATCCATCCGGTGTTTCCACCCGAGCAGAACGCCGACCCCTCCCCCGTGACCACCACAGCCCGCAGGGAGCGGTCGGTCGCGAGCTCGTCGATCGCGGCGACCCACGAGGCGGTCATTTCGTCGGACATGGCGTTGCGCAGGTCCGGATTGTCGAGGACGAGGAGGGCGACGCCAGCGGAGGGGCGTTCGAGACGAAGATGGGTGAGCTCGGGCATGGCCCGCACCCTACTGAGGGGGTGCCCGGCACGCCGTGACCGGTTTCACGGCTCCGCGACTCACGGGAGCGCTCGCGGGGTGCCTCCCACGCCTGAGCCCCCGTGTGACGTAGGGTCGGAATCGTTCTGAGGCACCCGTCACAGAACTCCGGCGGGCTTCCCCGAAATCCCCGTCGCGACGACCGATGAGTGACAAGGCAAGGAGGCCGTCATGGCGGAGACCTGGAGCGGCGAGTTCTACTGCGTGAAGTGCAAGGAAAAGCGGCAGGCCGAAGGTGAGGTCCAAGTCAACGACAAGGGCACCCGCATGGCCAAGGGCATCTGCCCTGTCTGCGGCACCAAGCTCAACCGGATCCTCGGCAAGGTCTGAGTCCCAGCATTCAGCGAGCTCGCCAAACGAGAGCTTTCGCGACGGTGTCACCCCTCGGGGTGGCACCGTCGTTCCCATTTTCACGCCCCTCGGGCGAGCGCAGCGAGGGCCGAGACCAGGGCGGGAGATCGAGTGGGGCTCAGATCCAAGCGAAGCGAGGAGCTGAACGCCCGTATCGAGATCCGCCTGTGGATGGGCCCAGCGGCGGATCGTCGGCGCGTGTGAGGCTGCGGCCATGGAGCTGCCAGACCTACCCGTGCGGCCCACGCTGCGGCCCGGGTGGCACGTCGTCAGGCGCGATGCCAGCACGCTCCAGATCGGCGTCGACCCGCCGGCCCGCGTGGTCGCGCCCGACACCGACGGCGTACGCCGCCTGCTCGGCGACCTGAGCTCCGCCCGGGCACCGAGGGAACTCTCTGCCGAAGCGGTCTCCTGTCTGGTCGACCTGCTCGCCGCAGACCTGGTCGTGACGGCCGATCAGCTGGACGTCGTGGCGGCGCAGTTCGGGTCGGCAGCCGAGCACCGAGTGCTGGCCCGCGCCGATGCGTCGGCCGCCGTTCGTGGACCCGAGCCCTTCGCCTCCCGCGCCGCCGACCTCCTGGCCGCAGCCGGCTTGGATGCGCCCCGGGAGCCGGAGCCGCCCACGATCTGGCTGGTCCTCAGCGAGGGTGAGCCGGTGCGCGAGACGCTGGACGATCTCGTCCGGCAGGGTGCGCCACACCTGGTGCTGACCTCAAGGGTCGGACGGCTCGAGATCGGGCCGCTCGTGGTACCCGGCCGCACGGCCTGCTTGCGCTGCGTCGACGCCCACCGCGCCGAGCCAGACCCGCGACGACACCTCGTGGTGGAGCAGACCGCCCGCGTCGTCGCCGGAGGCGTACCTGAGCCGCGAGACGCCCTGCTCTGGTCGCTCGCGACAGCCTGGGCCGTGCGAGACGTGCTCCGTTTCGTGGAGGGCGACCATCCGTCGACCTGGTCCGCCAGCTTCGAGATCGGGCCCGTCGACCCTCCCCGCGCCACGGAGTGGGCGCGGCATCCGCACTGCGGATGCGTGTGGGACCAGCTGCTCAGCTACTGACGGACCCGGCGCCGGTCACCACCACTCGCTGTCGAGCTTGCCCTCCATGGCGCGCAGGTGGTCGCGGGAGCAGGTGTCGCAGTAGGTGCGGCGCCGCCCGTTCTCGACGGACGTGGTCCAGGTCAGGGTGAGTGCGTCGTCGCTCTCCTGGCGCCCGCAGAAGTCGCACGTGGTCACCCACCCAGAATGTCACGCCCCCCGGACCGAGCCTGCGAGGAACGCGACAGGGCGGGAGATCGAGTAGGGCTCGGCTCAGGCCCGAGCGAAGCGAGGGACAGAGCGACCCGGATCGAAATACAAGGAAGCCGGGTACGACGACGTGAGTCGTCGTACCCGGCTTCAGGTTTCACCCGCGATCAGGGCGATTTCCGGAGGTGAGCCTCCGGCCTCTCTTACAGAGCGCGGGCGAGGGCGAGGCGAGCCTGCTGCGCTGCCTGCTCGGCCTTGCGGCTGAGCCGGCGGGCACGGGCAAGACGATTGCCCGCGCGCAACTGATGCGCCTCTCCCAGGCGCGCGGCCATGTGCGCGCGCGCTAGGTCCTCATGCATGAGGTTGTTGTTCATCTCGTTCTCCGATTCGTGTTCTGGATCTGGTGGTTGGTGCGTTGCTATCGATGGGCGATGGTTTGGCCGGTTGCTGCCTGGTGTCAGGCGGCGACCTCGTTCTTCCGAGGACGGCCGCGCGGGCGCTTGCGGGGGATCACTGCTCCTTGCAGGAACAGCTGTCCGCCCCAGACGCCCCAGGGCTCACGGCGTTCGAGCGCGCCGGTCAGGCACAGCTGTCGGACTGGGCAGTCCAGGCAGAGGGCCTTGGCGAACTCCACGTCGGCGGGGGATTCGGCGAACCACAGCTCCGGGTCGTTGATCCGGCAGGGCAGTAGCTCTACGTCCACCGTTCCGGCCTGGTCGTGAAGGAACCCGAGGGTGGGCTCCGTCACGTCGCCATCGGTGCGGTCGAGAACGCTGATGGTCATGTGTCACCTCCTGTCGTTGACCTGATCGCGTTGGTGCTGGATTTCCTTGCGAGGTCCGCGGGATTTCTGCTTTTGAGAAACAGAAAGGCCGCGGATCCCTTTGTGGGTTCCGCGGCCTGGAGGATGCCGATCTGCTGATATCTCTCAACAGAGGGGCGGACTCCAGGCATTGGTCCCCGGGACGTAGGCGAGATCGCGGATCGCGACACCCATGTGTCCCTTGGTGAAGACGCCGGTGGCCACAGAGGACAGGGTCGTCGTGCCGAAGGCGCGGCCACACGTGGACATGCCGAACGACTCGCTGATCCACTTCTGGGTCACCGGGTTCATCTGGGTCTGGTTCTTGATCACTTGGGCCACCTCCTTCGGTGCTTCGGGCGCTGGTCTTGTCAGGACCGTGATGCGCGATGAGTGCGTGACAGGAAAGTTACCCCGTCGCTTTGGTAATGAGCAAACCATTTTATGGGTATTTCGAGAATTTCTTGAGAGACCTGCCTACGAGAGGATCTGGAGCAGGTCCTCGCCGTACTTCTGGAGCTTGTCGGGGCCGATCCCGTTGATCTCCAGCAGGGCCCCCGGAGTGCTCGGCCGGTGCTCGGCGACCTCCTCGAGGGTTCGGTTGCTGAAGACCATGAACGCCGCCACCTCGTCGGTCTTGGCGCGCACGCGGCGCCACTCGCGCAGCCGGTCGAACAGCTGCTCGTCGTAGGGCGCGGGGCATCCCTCGCAGCGGCCGCGGGACTTCTCGGCCGAGGTGGTCAACGGCGCGCCGCACACGGAGCACATCCGCGCTCGGCGGCTCGCCGACTTCGCGCGCGGCTGCACCTGGTGGGGTAGCAGTGGCGCCAGGAACCGCGACGGCTTGCGTCGCGCTGCCTGCCCGGGGTTGCGGGCCTGGGCCCAGGAGAGGGCGAGGTCTTCGCGGGCGCGGGTCATGCCGACGTAGAGCAGGCGGCGCTCCTCCTCGATCGCCTCCGGCAGCACGGCGTAGGTGATGGGCAGCGTGCCGTCCTGGAGGCCGACCAGGAAGACGGAGTCCCACTCCAGCCCCTTCGCGGCGTGGAAGGTGGCGAGCGTGACGCCTTGAGCGACGGGTGCGTGCTGCTCGGAGGCTCGCCGGTCGAGGTCGTCGACGAACGCGTTGAGGTCGGCTCCGGCGGGCTGCGTCGCGGCGTACTCCTCGGCCTGGCCGACCAGCGCCTGCCAGGACTCCCACCGATCGCGGGTCTGGCCGCGCCCCTCCGGAGGTTCGGCGGACCACCCCATGCCCGCCAGGATCGCCTGGACGGTCTCGACGAGGCCGCCCTCGTCGGCCGTGCCACCTCGGGCGGCGCCGCGGAGCCGGGTCACCGCCTCCCGCACCTCGGCGCGGTCGAAGAACCGTGCGGCCCCACGGATGACGTAGGGGATCTTGTGGTCGGTCAGCGCTTCCTCGTATGCCTCCGACTGGGCGTTGATCCGGAACAGCACGGCGAACTGGTTGAGCGGACGGCCGGCGTCGCGCAGCTCAGTAATCCGGGCGGCCACTCCCTGTGCCTCGGCGACCTCGTCGGGCCGCTCGGTGAAGGTCACCTCTGGACCGTCCGGCCGTTGCGCCCTCAGCTCGACGCTGCGGCTGGTCGTGCCGGCCAGCAGGCGGTTGGCGGCCTCGACGACCTGCGGAGTCGAGCGGTAGTTGCGGACCAGCTCGATGGACGTGGTGTTGGGGTATTTGGCCGGGAAGTCGGTGAGGTAGGCAGGACTGGCGCCCGCGAACGAGTAGATGGTCTGGGCGGGGTCCCCCACCACGCAGAGCTCGTCGCGCCCACCCAGCCAGAGGTCGAGCAGCGCCGACTGCAGCGGAGAGACGTCCTGGAACTCGTCGACGACGAACCATTTGTACTGGCGGCGTACTTGCGCCGCGACCCGCTCGTCGTCGGCCAGCATCCCGGCTGTGAGCAGTAGTACGTCTTCCATGTCCATCCGGCCCTGGCCGCGCTTGACCTCCTCGTAGCTGCCGAAGACCCGGCCCACGGTCTCGGCGTCGGTGCTGGCCACCGAGCGACCCCGCTCCCTGGCCAGCCGCGCATAGTCGTCGGGGTGGACGTTGCTGACCTTCGCCCACTCGACCTCCGAGGCGAGGTCGCGGAGCATGGCCTGGTCGGTGTTGAGGCGGTGGCGCCGGGCGGCCGCCACGATCATCGCGATCTTCGACTCGGTGAGCGTCGGCAGCTCGGTGCCGTGCACGTGCGGCCAGAAGTAGCGCAGCTGGCGCAGCGCTGCGGAGTGGAAGGTGCGCGCCTGCACCGTGCCAGCACCCAGGCGCCGCAGGCGGCCCCGCATTTCACCCGCGGCGCGGGTGGTGAAGGTCACCGCCAGCACCTCCGTCGGGGCATAGACGCCCGTCGCGACGCCATGCGCGATCCGATGGGTGATCGCCCGAGTCTTGCCGGTGCCGGCTCCGGCCAGCACCCGCACCGGCCCGCGCAGGGTCTCCGCTACCTCACGCTGCTCGGGATCGAGCGCCTGCAGCAGGTCGGCCGGCTGGGTCATGTGGGGGAACAACTCCTTGCGCGTGATGGTTCGCTTCAATGAGGGAAACCCTAGAGGCCGGAGGCGACAGTCCAGATGTCCAGCGATACCAGCACCGAGAGCACCACCGAGAGTCACGACGTGAGCGCCGGGACGTTCACGATGTACACGACTCCGTGGTGTGGCTACTGCCACCGGCTCAAGAGCCAGCTCGATCGCGAGGGCATCAGCTACGACGTCGTCGACATCGAGGCCCACCCCAACGCCGCAGAGATCGTCGAGTCCGCCAACCACGGCAACCAGACGGTCCCCACGCTGGTCTACGTCGACGGCACGGCCCAGACCAACCCTTCGCTGATCCAGGTCAAGGAGAAGCTGGCCTCTCTCTCGGCCTGACCGCCGAAGTGCGCCTTGTTACGGACGAAGTGCGCCTTGTGACGCGCGAAGTGCGTCCTATTGCGGACGAGGTGTCGATCTCGACACACCACTTGACGCACTTCGAGGCACCACTCGACGCACTTCGGCGTGCCACTTGGCGCACTTCGTGCTTCACCACTGGCCGGGGAGCTGGCCGCCGTACCAGTGTTCGACGAGTGACCGGCTGATCGAGACCCCGCCGGGTAGCACCAGCGTGCCGGCCTCGGCCTCGGCCTTCATCTCCGCGCGCGTGAACCAGCGCGCGTCCTCGATCTCCCGTTCGTCGACCACGATCTCGGTGGTCTTGGCCCGCCCGATGAAGCCGACCATGAGGCTGGCGGGGAGCGGCCAGGGCTGGTTGCCGAAGTAGTCGACGTCGCCCACGACGACACCGACCTCCTCCAGCACCTCCCGGCGTACGGCGTCTTCCAGGCTCTCCCCCGGCTCGCAGAAGCCCGCGAGCGTGGAGTAGCGGCCCTGGGGCCAGATTGCCTGGCGACCCAGCAGGCAGCGCTCGTCCTCGGAACCCTGGTCCCCGGCCGTGACCACCATGATCACCGCCGGGTCGGTCCTCGGGAACTGCGCCTTGCCGCACTGGGTGCAGAGCAGCTCGTGACCCGCCGCACGCGGCTCGAGGGTGCCGCCGCAGCGCGGGCAGAAGCGGGTCACCCACAACCACTCCGCGATGCCGAGGGCATGGAAGACCAATGGCGCCTGGGGCAGCGCGTCGCCGGAGAGGACCGGGAGCAGGCCGCGCAGCGGGAACCACGCCTCGGGCTCCGACTTCGCGAGCTCGGGGCCGGTGACGACCGCGAACCAGGTGCTGCCGTCGCGCTCCCCCAGCAAGACCTTCGTGCCTTCGGGGGTCTCGGCGGGGCTCACCCACTCGAGCACGCCGTCGACCGGCCGCACCCTCGTGCCCGAGATGACCAGCACCCGGGTCTCCGGCTCCGCCCAGCGTTCGTCGAGCCAGGCCTCGTCGGTACGCCGCAGGGCAGCTCGGTCGTGCGGGTTCGACGTCAGCACCAGGTGCGGGTAGGCCACGAATCAAGAGCCTAGGCTCCCACCGTGAGCACGCACATCGGAGCCCAACCCGGTCAGATCGCACCGGTCGTCCTGATGCCCGGAGACCCCCTGCGAGCAAAGTGGATCGCGGCGACCTTCCTCGAGGACGCTGAGTGCTACACCGAGGTGCGCGGGATGTACGGCTACACCGGCACCTGGCGCGGCCAGCGAGTGTCGGTACAGGGCTCGGGCATGGGCCAGCCTTCCTTGGCGATCTACCTCAACGAGCTGTTCACGGAGTACGACGTGCAGTCGGTCATCCGGGTCGGCTCCTGCGGTGCGCTCACCGAGCGGGTCGCGATCCGCGACGTCGTGATCGCCAGCGGAGCATGCACCGACTCGTCGATGAACCGGATCACCTTCGAGGGCCTCGACTACTCCGCCGTCCCTGACTTCGGGTTGCTGCGTGATGCCGCGGCCGCCGCACCTGAGGCTCACGTAGGGCTGATCTTCAGCGGCGACTCGTTCTACGCCTCGCGGCCCGAGCTGACGTCGCGGATGGTCGAGTACGGCGTACTGGCGATCGAAATGGAGGCCAACGCCCTCTACACGCTGGCCGCGAAGCACGGTCGCCGCGCGCTGGCCATCTGCACGGTCTCGGATCACATCGTCACCGGCGAGGAGACCACAGCGCAGGAGCGCGAGCAGACGTTCGGTCGGATGGTGGAGATCGCCCTGACGGCGGGACTCGGCAGCTAGCTGTCAGTCGTCGGGTGCTCGGTCTCGGACGTACGCCGCGAAGCCCGGCATCGTGAACCGGACCAGGCCGTGGCCCACGGGTTCGATCACGCCCTTCTCGATCAATCGCTCCCGGGGAACGCTGATCGACCGCGATTCCTGGCCGAGTTCGGCGGCGATCGCGGCGCGGGTCACGTTGTCGGTGCCGACCGCCGCCATCGCCCGGACGAAGGCGCGCTCCGCGGGCGTCGCAGAGGACCACCGAGCCCGGAACATGGCATCCAGCTGATCGCGAGCGGCCGGGATGCCGGCGTGCACGTGGTCGGCGGCCAGCGATCCCCCAGCCTTCGGGCGGGCCGCCTGCCAGGTGGCGCTGCCGAGCAGCTGAAGCAGGTAGGGGTGACCCCGGCACTCAGCGGCCAGCAGGTCGAGCGCCTCCGCCGACCAGGTCACCTCGAGCTCGTCCGCCGGCACCGTGAGCAGCGAGCGGGCGTCGGCGTCGCTCAGGACGTCGAGGGGCACGAACGTGCTGCGTTCGCCGAACGTCGCGGCACGGGTGATCGCCTCAGGCGTGACCGGCAACCCGGCGGTGACCACCGCGAGTGGGTTGTCCTCGCGCTCGCCGTCGAGGTTCTGCACGGTGTTGAGCAGGATCGAGAGATCGTCGGCCGAGGCTGTGTGCAGCTCATCGAGGAACACGATCAGTCCGGCGCCGTGCTGGCCGCGCGCCAGCATCGCCGCGCCGTGCAGGAGGTCCTCGAGCGCTCCGATCGGCGCGGTCTCGGCCGTCGGCGACGGCTCGGCGTCGGGCCTGGTGGCCACCTCACCGCCGATCTTCAGGCCAGCCACGCCCAGCTCCAGCGAGATCTTCTCGAGCCGGCTCTTCCACTTCCGCGCTGCGGCACCGGTCGGGAGGTCGGCGCGCTCCAGCGCGCGGCCGGTGGCGTGCACGAGCTCGGGCAGGAACGGCCGGTCGCGGGAGCAGGCCACCCACACCGACAGGCAGCCGACCTCGAGGGCCTGCCGCTGTGCGGTCCGCAGCAGCGAGGTCTTGCCCAGCCCGCGCGGCGCGTGAAAGACGAGCAACGGGCCGCCGAGCTCGCCGAACGTGGCCACCCGGCTGATCTGGTCGCGGATCCGACCGAGCTCGGCCTCGCGTCCGGCCAGCACTCGAGGTACCTGGCCGGGCGTGTACGGGTCGGGCGCTTCGCTCACCTGATCGTCTCCCGCCGACTCGTGCTACTTCGTGATACCTGCCCCAAAGTATAAAGAGCCATCACGGTCCGGCCACCAGTGCCTCCAGCTGGTTCCGGTCTGGTAGGTCGGCTGGTTCAACCAGGTCGTCGGTGCGTACGTAGTAGAACGCCGCCCGCACCTTCTCCAGCGGAATCCCGTGCAGCTCGGCCCAGGCGACGCGGTAGATGCCGAGCTGAAGCGGGTCGGCGTCCTGAGCCCGGTTGGTCTTCCAGTCGACGAGCAGGAAGCCGTCCTGCTCCTGGTAGACGGCGTCGATCCGACCCCGGACCACCTGCCCACCGAGCACCAGTGCGAACGGCGCCTCGACGGCGTACGGCGGACGGTCCGCGAACGACCCGGCCGCGAACTTCTCGATCAGCTCCTGCAGCTCGGCGTCGTCCTCGATGTCCGCATCCGCGCGCCCTGAGAGCTCGTCGGGGTCGAGCAACGCCTGCTGCCCGAACGTCGTCTCGACCCAGGCATGGAACCGGGTGCCGAACCGCGCCGCGCGCGACGGCCGGCGTGGCATCGGCCGGGCCAGGTCGGAGGCGAAGGCTTCGGGGTCGTCGCGCAGCCGCGCCACCGCGGTCGCCGACAGGCTCGAGGGCAGGGCTACTCCGACCTCAAGCGAGCGGTCGCGACGCGCCTCCGCAAGCAGCCGCTCCACCTCGTCATCCCACTCGGCCACCCTGGCCGCCTCCAGCACGTCGAGACCGTCGTCCGCCGACTCGGGGTCGATCTTGGTGACCAGGGCCGCCGCGTCGATGCGGCGCCGTGACTCCTCACCCACGTCGGTGATCGGCCACGGGCGCGAGGGGTCCACGGCGTCGTAGGGGTTTGGCTCCGTCTTCGCGTCGGGCGCCTCGCGCCAGACGGCCGGCGGCTGCCCGGCCTCGACGAGGTAGTCGCGCACCACCCGCTGGAAGTCCGAAGGACCGAAGGGCGTGGCGCGGGTCGCCCAGCAGTAGGACGTGATCGCCAGTCGGTGCGCCGCCCGGGTGAAGGCGACGTAGCCGAGCCGGAGCTCCTCCTCCGCGTCGTGGGCCCGCGTGGCCACGCGGTAGGCCTCGAGGGCGTCCTTGTCGTGCCCGACGAGCTGAGGCAGGTCGGGCGCGTCGCCGCGCAGCGGCGCAGGCAGCACCGACGGCGACGACGTCCAGAGGGTGCGCGAGCGGTTGGACGGGAACCTCGTCTGGCAGACCCCCACCAGGAAGACCGAGTCCCACTCCAGGCCCTTGGCGCGGTGGACCGTCAGCAGCTTCACCGAGTCGGCTTCCGTGGGCGTCGCGATGTCGAGCGCGTTGCCCTGGTCGTCCTCGGCGGTCAGGTAGGCCAGCAGCGCGGGCAGGGTGACGTCACCGTCGACCGCCTGGAACTCCGCCACAGCTTTGACGAACAGGTCGAGGTTCTCGCGACGCGCCTCCGCGGCCGGTGACACCGCAGAGGCGAGCTCGACGTCGACACCGGTGACGTCGATGATCCGGCGTACGACGTCGAGCAGCGGCTCCCCTACGTGGGTGCGCAGCTGCCGGAGCTCGCGGGCCAGCAGCTCGAAGCGCTCCCGCGCTTCCGGCGAGTACGCCGCGTCGCCCGGGTCGACCAGTGCGTCATCGAGCGCCGGCACCTCCGCGGGATCGATACCGTCCGCGATCCCGACGAGCTGGTCGGTGACGGTGTCGGGCTCTCCACGGCCACGATGGCCGGCCAGCTCCTGCGCCCGCCGACTGAGCAGCCGAAGGTCGCGCGGCCCGATCGCCCAGCGCGGGCCCGTCAGCAACGTGAGCAGCGACGAGTTGGACGTGACGTCGTGCAGCAGGTGCAGGATCGCGACGACCTCGGCCACCTCGGGCAGCCGGAGCAGCCCCGACAGACCACGATCTCGACCGGGATGCCGGCACCGGTGAGCGCATCGAACACGTCCTCGGCGTGCGCGTTGTCGCGGGTCAGCACCGCGATCTGCGACCACAGCCCAGTGTGAGCCTCGGTGGCCGCTGCGACGAGAGCGTCGAGCTCGTCGGCGTGGGTGTCGAAAACGCTGGTCGTGACCTCGCCCTCCCCCACGTCGTCGTCGGGCTCGAGCTCCTCCACCTGCGGGTACCTCGCGTAGAGAGGCGCCGCGAGCAGGTTGGCGACGTCGAGGATCCGGGTATCGGAACGCCGGTTGACGGTGAGGTGGTGGATCGGCGCGCTGGTGTCGCCACCGCCTGGGAAGGTGTCGTCGTAGTTGAGGATGTTGGAGACCGACGCGCCACGCCAGCCGTAGATCGCCTGGTTGGGGTCACCCACGGCCGTCACCGCGTGGCCAAGGCCCGCGCCGGCCGGTCCCGAGAAGATCCGGGACAGCATCGTCGCCTGGGCCACCGAGGTGTCCTGGTACTCATCCAGCAGCACTACCTGGAACTTCTCGCGCTCCAGGGTGCCGACGTCCGGCTGGTCGCTCGCCAGCCGCGCACCCAGCTCGATCTGGTCGGAGAAGTCCATCAGTCCGAGGTCCTGCTTGAGCCGGCGATAGCCCTCGACCAGGCCGAGCAGCTCCGTGCGCCGGTCGATCGCGGAGATGGCCTTCTGCAGGCACCGAAGTGGCCCTTGCGGTTCTTGCCGGCGACCTCGGCCAGTCGCTCCCGCTCGAATCCCTGACGGGCCTCGGCATCGATCCGGCGTACGTCGTCGGCCGAGACCAGGTGTTCGCTCATGGCCCCGTCGAGCGCCAGGAGGTTCTGGATCACCGTCGCCGGGTGGTCGGAGAGCTGGTGGACCTCGCCGGTGTAGCGGTCGACCACCCGGGCGCCGAGCTGGTAGCGCGCAGCGTCCGTGACGACCCGAGTGTCCGGCTCGTGCCCGATCCGCAGGCCGTGCTCAGTGAGCAGGTTGGCGGCGTAGGCGTTGTAGGTCAGCACCGTCGGCTCCAGTGCCTCCTCGTCATCCGGGCCGGTCGGCGAGACCATCGCGCCGGCGGTGAGCAGCGCCTCGCGGATCTTGCGGCGCAGCTCGCTCGCCGCCTTCGTGGTGAAGGTGAGGCCGAGCACCTGATCAGGCCGCACCTGCCCGGTCACCACGAGGTAGACGACGCGTGCAGCCATCAGGGTTGTCTTGCCCGACCCCGCGCCGGCGATCACGACCGCCGGCGACAGCGGTGCCGAGGATCGCCTCCCACTGCTGGGCGCTCGGGGCGTACGACGTGCGCATGACCTTCTGGAGGTCGGCCGGCGAGTCGATCGGGATCGGGGTCATCGGTCGGTCACCGAGCCCGCGCTCTTGATCGGGCAGATGGGCACGAACTCGCACTCGCGGCAGTAGGCGCCGGCGACTGCAGGGAAGTTCTCGGCGCGCATCAACCCAGCGGCCCGGGCGATCTCGCCACGGAGCCGCTGCCGGAACGCGCCGTCCTCGGGCTCGGGGTCCTGGCGCTGCACCTTCGCGTCAGGCTCGCCGTCCTCAACCCCGAGCTGCACCAGCTCGGCACCGCCCCGACGCCGCGGGCTGCCCCTCGGGAACCAGCTCGTCGACGGCGCCGCTGTCGACGGCGTACTGGTAGAGGCCGAGCTGGACGTGGCCCTTGACCTGCGGGCCGGTCGGTATGGTCCGGCTGGTCTTGAGGTCCACGACCACGACGTTGCCGTCCGCATCGAGCTCGAGCCGGTCTGCGTAGCCGGTCAGCTGGACCTGCTCGCCCTCGATCTCCACGACCGTGTCAAACCGTTCCTCGACCGCCAGCACGCTGCGAGAGTTGCTGTGGTGCCACGCAAGGAACTTCGCGAGCGCCGCGTGGACCCGCTCGTGCTCCCGCGCCTTAGACCAGGGAGTGCGGAACTCCAGTCGGTCCCAGACGTGGTCGATGTGCTCCATCAGGGCATCGACGTCACCGGGGCCGGCGACCAGATCGCCCTGCGCCACCCGCTGCGCGAGCGCGTGCACGAGCTGCCCGAGGTTGGCCGACTGATGGGCGCGGGCCACTCCCCCAGCCTCGCGTTCGAGGAACCACTGGGTCGGGCAGACCATCAGCGACTCCAGGGCACTGGCCGACATCGGCACCGGCTGATCCGGGTCGCGCACGGGCTGCACCGACCGGGTTGCGGCCCTCGTTCCCCACCATGTGGATGGATCGGCCTGGGGCGCCAGCGGCCGGCCGGCTTCGGACATCTGCCCCGCCAGTCGGGCGAGCCGCCGGGCGGCCGCGTCGCGCAGGGGCTGGCTGGTCCTCGGGTTCGCCGTCGTACGCCGGAGCTCACTCACCAGACCTTCGATGGAGAGCGGCCGCTCTGGCCGGCCGACGACGTGCCCGATGTGGTCGGGCTTGGCGACGACTTCGTCGAGGAACCGCGAGGGCTGCTCGCCATCGTCGTCGGGCGACTTGACCGCGGTGACCACGAGGCGCTCGCGGGCCCGGGTGCAGGCGACGTAGAACAGCCGACGCTCCTCCAGCAGCAGCTCACGGGAGGTCACGGGCGGCACCAGCCCGTCGGCGCCGATCCGGTCGGCCTGGAGCAGGGTGGTGCGCCGACGCAGGTCGGGCCAGCCCTCCTGCTGCACGTGGGCCACCACGAGGAGCCGCCACTCCAGCCCCTTGGACCGGTGGGCCGTGAGCAGGCGTACGGCGGCCCCTCGCGAGCCGCGATCGGCCAGCGTGTCTGCCGGGATCTGCTGGGCGGTCAGCGTCGCGAGCAGGTCGGGTACGCCGAGGTGGAGCCGCTGCTCCTCGGCCCGCGAGACCACGTCGAACAGCGCGCAGATCGATTCCAGGTCGCGGTGCGCGCGGCGGGCCCGACCACCGCCGGCGTGCACCGATCGTCGGAGCCGCTCGGGCCAGGACGTGCCCGACCACAGGTGCCAGAGCACCTCCTCGGCGGATGCTCCGTCGTCCAGGTCGGCCCGTGCGCCGGCCAGCAGCGCGGCCAGCGACCTCGCCCGGAGCACTTCCTGGCCCTCGAGGTCCTGGAGGAACCCGGCATCGACGACCGCCTCCCGCAACAGCTCTCGAGACGGCCGGGCCATCGTCTCCTCGGGTGCGCCGCTTCTTCTCGCGTTGCCGCAGCTGACGAGAGAGGCGACGCAGGTCGCCGGCATCGAGGCCGGCCAGCGGGCTCAGCAGCAGCGACTCCGCCCGATAGGGATGCACGTAGTCGACGTGGTCGAGGTCGTCGTTGTCGAGGTTGACCACCGCCCGCATCGCGTCGAGAAGGGGCAACACCGCAGGGTCTGGGTCGAGCGGCACCTCATCGCTCGACACCTCGACGGGCACCCCGGCCGCTCCGAGCGCCCGCCGCAGTGGCGGGATGGAGGTCCGTCCCGACCGCACGAGCACGGCCATGTCGTCCCAGGGAATGTTGTCCTCCAGGTGCGCGCGGCGGAGCAGGTCGGCGAGGTGCTCGGCCTCGGCGCGGTCGGTGTCGAACGTGCGCACCAGCACGCGTCCGTCGCCGAGCGCGCCCGCTTCGGCAGCCGGGTTGGTGAAGGCCTCCCTGGCCGACGGGGGGATGCTGCCCGGCAGCGCGAGCCGGCCCGCCACTCGCTGCGAGGCGAGGAGCAGGTTGCCGCCGAACCGCCGGGTCGTGCGCAGGGCAACCACCTCGGCCGGCGTACCGTCCTGCTGCGGGAAGTCGCGCGGGAAGTCGAGGATGCCGCGTACCTCCGCCCCACGGAAGCCGTAGATGGACTGGTGCGGGTCCCCGACCACGGTCAGGTTGCGGCCGTCACCCGCGAGCTGCCGGAGCAGGGCGACCTGGCCCGGATCCGTGTCCTGGTACTCGTCGACGAAGACGTAGGAGTACTGCGCCCGGAGCTCTGCCCGATGCTCCGCGGCCTCGATCGTGGCGCGACGGATCAGGTCGGCGTAGTCGGTGGCACTGTGTTGGTCGAGGTTCTCGAGGTTCTGCTCGAGGAACAGGCCCGCAGCCATGAACTCGGGCAGCTGATGCTCGACGCCGAGCGAGCGCAGGTCGGGGCCGTCGAGCCCCTTCTCCCGGGCCCGGGACAGGACGGCGTTGACCTCCCTTGCGAAGCCGCGGGTGTGCAGCGCGCGCCCCAGTACGTCGGGCCAGATCACCAACTCGGGGTGGTCGAGCTGAGCAGCTCGCGCAGGATCACGTCCTGCTCGGGAGCTGACAGCAGCCGCAGCGGCGACGCGTAGAGCTCTGGCGGTGAGTAGCGGCGAACGAGGCCGTAGGCGAACGAGTGGAAGGTCGAGCTCAGGCTCGTCGACATGGTGCGGCCCAACCGGGCCGTGACCTGGTCGCGCAGGTGCTCGGCTGCCTTGCGCGAGAACGTGAGCGCCAGGATCTGGTCGGGGCTCACTCCACGCTGCTCGACGCGGTCGACGATGGCCTCGACCAGGGTCGTGGTCTTGCCGGTGCCGGGGCCGGCGAGCACCAGCAGCGGGCCGCCTTCGTGGTCGACCACGCGTTGCTGCTTGCTCGTCGAGCGCGGGGACCTCCGTGACGACGTCGGGCCGCACCAAGCGGTACGTCGTAGGCGCTCGGTCGAGGTCATGCCCTCACCTCATCACAGCGGACCGACAGGGGTGGGCCGCGACGGGGAGGTTCCGGGCCATTTGCCTGGAGCGTTCCGGGGCGTTGCAGAACGCCCCGGAACGTCAGGATGCCAGCCTAGGCTGGGTCCCTCCCGTGCCAGCCCAAGGCGACGATGGCCGCGACCGGGCCGCCACCGTCGGGACCCTGGTGGGCGGCGGAGACCGAGACGAACACCGCCGGGTCGCCGGTCACCGCCGCCGTGACGCCACCGACGGCCGCCTTGATCTGGCGGTGCCAGTGCACGTCGGAGTCGTCGAGCATGGCGTTACGGCGACCGCGGACCTGGCCGTCCTGCGAGACCTCGCACTTGAGGAAGACGTTGACCAGCTTGCCGTCGAGGTCGGCCGTGCGCGGGCGCTCTGGGAGGTCGAGGCCGGCGGAGCGGATCGCATCCCAGATGCCGTCGGCGTCGAGCGCGTCCTTCATCACCGAGTGGCCCACCTTGTAGCGGCCGCCCACTCCGGTCGCGTTTCCGACCACGACGATCTGGGCCAGGTCGAGCTCAACACCTGACGAGCACGAGGCCACCGCCGAGTAGAGCGACCGGTTGTGCATCACGTCGGCGTCGGTCGGCATCTCGATCTCGCCCAGTGCCACAGCGATGCCGAGGGCGGTGCAGCCGTTGGAGAGGTCCATCGACTCATGCGTGTGCTCGGTCCAGACCGTCTTACCGCGCGACTTGGCGTCGCGGATCGTGTGCACGGTCAGCAGTGGCGTCTTGGTCTGCACGTAGTGGACGTCGGCGACGTCGGTGATGCCCGCCCGCTCCATCGCGACCTTCACGGCGTCGGCCACCTTCGGCACCATCGCGACCCGACCGATGTCCTCGGGCAGCAGCACCTCGCTCATCGCGAAGCCGACGGTCAGCCGCGGCTCGTCAATCGGCTCGGCGTCGGTGGTGGCGAAGATCGTGGCGTGCGGGCTGATCACGCCGTCGGTGCCACCCGACCAGACGATCGGGATCTGGCTGACCTGGTCGGCGGGCGCGCCCTTGGCGACCAGCACCTCGCGGAACGCGCGGTCCGAGATGATCCGCGTGTAGTCGTTGACGCCGCCGTTGCCCTCGGTCTTGCCGATGATGGCGATCACGCGGTCGGCCGCCATCACCCCGTCGTCGATCAGCTTGGCGAGCTCCGAGGCGTCGGCGACGGAGTGGATCGGGACCTTGCGGACTTCGATTGCCGAGGGCATGTGGATCCTTTCGGGACGGTCAGTCGGGTACGACGACGGTGCCGGTGCCACCGTCTATCGCTTCGGTGATGTTGTCCAGGCTGGTGATCAGGGAACGGCTCCGCCACCCTCGACGAAGCGGCAGGCGGCCTCGACCTTGGGCCCCATCGAGCCGCTCGCGAAGTGACCGTCGGCGGCGTGACGCCGCAGCTGCGAGACGGTCACCTGGCCGATCGGCTCGGCCTCCGGCGTACCGAAGGCAAGTACGGCGTTCGGCAC
>CAVWCT010000015.1:0-130880 GCA_963753565.1 uncultured Actinomycetota bacterium | reverse complement strand
CACTCCGGTGCTGGACCTCGCGCAGCCGATCCTGACCCACGAGGTCGACGAGCAGTCGGTGGTGCAGACGCGGTTCGCGACGACGACCCTCGCGATGCTGCGCTGGCACCTCGGCGAGGACCTGACCGAGGCCGCAGCCCAGGCGCAGGCAGTGCTCGACGCCCCTGAGACATCGCTCGGCGGGGCCATCACCGCGGACCAGCTGACGTTCGTCGGCCGGGGCTGGACCAACGGGATCGCCCAGGAGGCCGGCCTGAAGCTGCGCGAGTCCGCCCAGCTGTGGACCGAGGCCTACCCGATGATGGAGTACCGCCACGGCCCGGTCAGCATCAGCTCTCCCGGCCGGGTGGTCTGGGCGTTCGGCGAGCTGGTCGACGACTTCGCCGAGGACGTCGCGGTGACCGGCGCCGAGCTGATCCACGCCCCGATCGACGCCATGGCCGACCTGCTCCGCGTGCACCGCCTGTGCGCGATCCGGGCGCGAGCGGCCGGGTTGGACCCCGACCAGCCGCGCAACCTGACGCGGTCGATCATCCTCGACCACGCCTAGGTGTCTGGCAGGCTCCGGCGTATGGCCTCGACGTCTGCGCGCCCGGTGGTGCTCGCCTTCGACGTAGGCGGCACGTCGGTGAAGGCCGCGGCGCTCGACGACTCCGACACGGTCCTCGCCGAGACCCGGCTGCCCAGCAGGACCGGCCCCGCCATCCTCGAGGTCATCGAAGAGGCGGCGCACGAACTGCTCCACGCGCTCGGCGCGCGTCGGGCCGACGTCGTCGGCGCGGGCATCGTGATGCCGGGGCTGGTCGACAGCGCGAAGGGCATCTGCCTGCGCTCGGTCAACCTCGACGTCACCGACCTCGACGTCGCGGGTCCGATGAGCGCCCGGCTCGGCCTGCCCGTCCGGGTCGGCCACGACGTGGCCGCTGCCGGAGAAGCAGTACGCCGCGCGGTCCCCGTGGCCGAGGACCCGTTCGTGGTCATCCTCGGCACCGGCGTCGCCGCGGTCACGTTCGTCCGCGGCCAGGCGGTGGACGGGGTCTCGGGGCAGGCCGGCGAGTTCGGCCACATGATCGTTCGTCCCGGCGGTCCACCGTGCCCGTGCGGCCAACGTGGCTGCCTCGAGGCGATCGCCGGATCGGGTGCGATCGTCCGCGCCTACGAGGACCGGACCGCAACGCGGGTCGACGGTGCCCGCGACGTCTTCCAGCTGGCAGCGAGCGACCCAGCCGCGGCCGAGGTCTGGGGTGACGCGGTCTCGGCCCTCGCCGATGGACTGGTCACCGTCTGTGCCCTGCTGGCCCCCGGAGCGATCCTGCTCGGCGGCGGGCTGAGCGAGGCCGGCGAGCCGCTGACCCGCGAGATCGAGGCGCTGATGCGCGAGCGCTCCCTGCTGGCCGTCGTACCCGACGTGCTGGTGACCGAGCTCGGCAGCCGCGCCGGTCTGGTCGGCGCCGCCCATCTCGCGCTCGACGCGGTCGGGGAGCTCGGCGCGTGAGCCTCCTGCGGGGCCGGGTGATCACCCCCAGCGAGGACCTGCGGGACGCCGTGGTCGAGGTCGCCGGCGACCGGATCACCGCGGTGCGTCCGCCGGTCGACGGGGACCCTTCGGCCCAGGACGAGGTCATCCTTCCCGGCCTGGTCGACCTGCACTGCCATGGTGGTGGCGGCGGTTCGTTCACGTCGGGCGACGCGGAGGCAGCTCGCACCGCGGCCGACCACCACCTGCGTCACGGCACCACGACGCTGGTCGGCAGCGCGGTCACCGATGATCCCCAGCGCATGCTGTCCGTCATCGGCGTTCTGGCCGACGCCGTCGACGCAGGCGCCCTGGCCGCCATCCACATCGAGGGGCCGTTCCTGGCTGCGGCGCGGTGCGGCGCGCAGGATCCGGCACACCTGCGTGACCCCGACCTCGCGCTCGCCGCCGAGCTGATCGCAGCCGGCCGCGGACACGTGCGGATGATGACCGTCGCGCCCGAGCTACCGGGCGCGGCCGAGCTGGCCGAGCTGCTGACCGAGCACGGAGTGACCGTCGCGGTGGGCCACACGGACGCAGCCGCGACCACCGTGGAACGCTTCCTGCACTCCACCTCGCCGTCCGTAGTGACTCACCTCTTCAACGGCATGGCCCCGGTCCACCATCGGGAGCCCGGCGCGGTGTTGGGATCCCTGGCGGCGGCAGCCGCCGGCGACGCGATGGTCGAGCTGATCGCCGACGGCGTCCACCTGGCCGACGACACGGTCGCGGCCGTGATGGCGCTGATCGGCGACCGGGTCGTGCTCATCACCGATGCGATGGCCGCGGCCGGCATGGGCGACGGCGACTACCAGCTCGGGCCCGCAGGCGGTGGAGGTGCGCGACGGCGTCGCCCGCCTCGCCAACGGCGGCTCCATCGCCGGCGGGACCTCCCGCCTCCTCGACGTCGTACGCCGCCAGGTCGAGGCCGGTCTCGATCCGGTGCAGGTCGTGGCCGCTGCGAGCACGCGCCCGGCGGCCGTGCTCCGGATCGAGGACGTGGGGATCGAGGTCGGTCACCGGGCCGACCTGGTCGTCACCGACTCGTCGTGGCAGCCGCTGCGGGTGATGCGGGGCGGGGCCTGGTGACCCTCGCCCGGATGCAGGACCTGCTGGCCGAGGCAGCGGCAGGCCGGCGCGGCCTGGTCGCGATGAACGTCATCCAGCTCGAGCACGCGGAGGCGATCGTCACCGGCGCGGAGGCAGCGGACCGGCCGGTGGTGCTCCAGATCTCGGAGAACACCGCGAGCTACCACGGTGCGCTCGCCCCGCTGCTCACTGCCTCGCTGGCGATCGCGGCTGCGTCTGCCGTCGACGTGTGCGTCCATCTCGACCACGCCACCAGCGTCGACCTGATCCGCGAGGCGGTGGGCCTAGGCGTGCCCTCGGTGATGTACGACGGCTCGGCGCTCGACCATCCCACCAACCTCGCCACCACCGTCGAGGTCGTGACCTGGTGCCACGAGCGAGGCGTGAGCGTCGAGGCCGAGCTGGGTGAGGTCGGCGGCAAAGACGGGGTCCACGCGCCCGGCGTGCGCACCGATCCGGCCGAGGCTGCCGACTTTGTCGCTGCCACGGGCGTCGACGCCCTGGCCGTCGCCGTGGGGTCCTCGCACGCGATGACCACGCGCGATGCGGAGCTGGACGACGCGCTGATCGCCGAGATCGCCGCGGCCGTGTCCGTGCCGCTCGTCCTGCACGGCTCCTCCGGGGTGCCCGACGCGGGGCTGGTCAGCGCGATCGCGGCCGGCATGACCAAGATCAACATCGCGACCCACCTCAACGCGGCCTTCACCACCGCGGTCCGGGAGGCGTTGCTCGACGTAGACCTGGTCGATCCACGCAAATACCTAGGCCCCGGACGGGCCGCCGTCGCCGCCGAGGTCGAGCGGCTGCTCGCCCTTCTCTCGTAGGGCTCTCGTAAGACTTCGGCCCTGGTTCCGGCTTGCGCGACCTGGGAGAATAGAGGCATGTTCTCCCGCCACAAGACCGAGCTGATCGACGCCGACCAGGCGCTGCCGGGCCGCCCCCAGCGCGACTTCTCCATCGCCACCCGCCACAAGATCCTGGACGCTCCCGTGGTCACCGAGGAGGTGCCCGAGGGCCTCGAAGTCGCCATCTTCGGTCTCGGCTGCTTCTGGGGTGCCGAGGAGATCTACTGGCAGATCCCGGGCGTCTACTCGACGTCGGCCGGCTACGCCGGCGGCCACACCCCGAACCCGTCGTACGAAGAGGTGTGCTCCGGCCGCACCGGCCACACCGAGGCGGTCCGGATCGTCTTCGACCCGGCCGTCGTCTCCTACGCCGACCTGGTGAAGAGGTTCTTCGAGATCCACGACCCGACCCAGGGCATGCGCCAGGGCAACGACATCGGTACTCAGTACCGCTCCGCGCTCTACTACACGACCCCCGAGCAGGAGCAGACCGCCCGCGAGCTGACCAAGATCTACGGCGACGAGCTGCTCCGCCGCCGCCTCGGCGACATCACGACCGAGATCGCTCCGGCGCCGGCGTACTACTACGCCGAGGACCACCACCAGCAGTACCTCGCCAAGAACCCCAACGGCTACCGCTGCCACGCCAACACGGGAGTCAGGTTCCCCGGCACCGCATGACCGACGGCTTCCCAGGGGGCGTTGTCATCGGGCTCGTCGGGTCAGTCAGGACGGTTGGTACCCCGCGGCATCGTGCGCGAGGCTCGATTCGAGAACCCGAGCGGGCTAGTCGTCGGTTTGAAGTGCCTTGACCTCGTCGCGTGCTGCCACCACGGCTGCGTGCTGCCGCGTCACAACGTCACGGAAACCCGCGCTCAGATCCTGCTCGAGAGCCTTCTCGTACTCGGAGATCGCGTGATCCTCGCCGGTCACGGCTGCTCCCAGGACACCGCCGGCGTCGTCGCCAGTGAGTGCATCCTTGAGCGAGATCCATCCACGGTGCAACGCCGCGGCGGCCGTCCCGCTCTCGTCCACGTCGTCGTCATAGTCATGGCCCAGCTCAACAATCTCCCGACGGAAGTCGGCACGCTGCTTCGAAAGACCCTCCAGGGTCGTTGCCCATTCGGGGCGGTCGCTGTCTCGGACCTTGTCCGCGGCGGTGGCGAAACCTCGCTCGCCATCCCTCAGGGTCTCGACCAGTTCCTTGGCGGCTTTCTCGTCTGCGGACACGTTCGCTCCTTCGCTACGGTGGTGCCTGGACCGAGGCGGTACCCGCCGACCCGCTTCCGAAACCGCTTGGACGTCATTGTCCGCAACCGTGGCCCCGGCTCGGCTCGCGGTGGGCGTTGTAATGCGCGGTGCGGAGCTGAGTTTGAGGCGGACTGGACCAGGTCACTGGTGTGGATGGCGCGACACTCGTTCCACTTCTCGCCCGCCTACCGCATTGCCGCCCTGCCCTTCGGGGTGACGCCGCGGAGAGCTTGGCTCGAGGTCCAGGAGGGACTGCTCCGGGTGAGGTTCGGCCCGTGGAGGTTGCAGACCGAGCTGACCAACGTCGATGCGGTCGAGTCTTCGGGGAGTTACACCTTCGTCAAGACTGCCGGGCCCGCCCACCTATCGCTCGCGGACCACGGGGTCACCTTCGCCAGCAACTCGCATCGGGGCATCTGCCTGACTTTCAAGGACTTCGTGCGGGTGGAGGCCCCGGTCGGTCACTGGCGCTGCCCCGGCGCCACGGTCACCCCAGCCGATCCCGACGCCTTTCTCGACGACCTTCGCGTGCACGGGGCGTCGCTCGACTGAACAGCTTTCGAGATCGGTGCGAAGGGGTACCGGGGGCTCCAGTGAGAGCGGCGCTCGAGCAGTGGGCGCGAACAACCTTTCGGACTAGGACCTCGATGCATTTCCTTGTTAGCCAGAGCTGGTGCTGGTTCCGCACCAGGCACAGCGTCGGCAGCAACCACACCTGCGCCTGCGGTTTCCTGCGTCTCCCCACCGCCGGCGCGACCCTTCCAGTACGCCAAGCAGTGGCTCCCGAGCCTCAGAGGAGGACCCCTACCGGATGGTTCAGTCCGAGAAGTCCGTAGCAACCGCGGCGCACAAACGGTCGACGTGCGGCCTGCGGGCAACACCTCCGGGCAACAGTGGTCGTACCCAGCAACCGAAGGAGCGTTAGTGCCGAGCGTCGAGCGCACCATCACCGTCCAGCAGCCAATCGACAGGGTCTGGGCCTACCTCAGTGATTTCACCACCACCGAGGAATGGGATCCGCCCACAGTCAGCACCGAGCGCACCTCCGGTGCCGGCGGAGTGGGCACTACCTACCACAACGTCTCGAGAATCTTGGGGACGGAGCAGGAGGTCGACTACGTCGTCACCGACTATGTCGAGGGGTCGCGGTTGCAGCTCGCCGGCGACGCCGGTTCGATCAAACTGCTCGACACCATCACGTTGGAGTCGACACCGGACGGCACCCGGGTGACGTACCACGCTGAGTTCACACCCGAAGGTGCAGCGAAGCTGGCAGAGCCACTGATGCCAGCGGCCTTGAAGATTCTCGCTGACCGTGTCGCTTCGAGCCTGCAAGAGAAGCTGCAACTGCTCGCGTGAGCAGGCGATGCGCGTCTCACCGTCTCGTGAGGATGGATCACGTCGACACTCCATCGCTCGCGACGCTCCTGGTCCGATTGCTCTCCCAACCAAGCCGTCCCTCCTGCCAATGCCACCTTGGCGCGTGCACCCCGGCACGGGAGTGAAATTCCCGGAGGCCTGAGCCTCGACGCCGTGGCTTCAGTCCGCGCGGGGTTCGTGCATAGCGATGTAAAAGTGCACTCCCTTGACCTCGACCTCGCCGTGCAACTCGCAGGGCACGGTGTCGGAGACCACGTGCGCCGACGTTGCGGGCTCCACGCCAACGCCTCAGAACGGGCGCGGCACGACCATGTAGGTCGCGGTCGCCCGAGCCAGGTCACGACCCTCAGCGTCCTGGATCAGGCACTCGGAACTGAGGATGCGCCGTCCCCGATGCACGAGTGTGGCCGTCGCGGTGAGCGGCCCGCTCCTCGGCTGCCGGAAGTAGCGGACGTGCATGTCCGTGGTCACCTGGATCTCGGTCTCGCTGTCCAGCGACCCGCCCACGGCGAGCGCGGCGGTCGCGTCGGCGAATGCGGCCAGCAGGCCGCCGTGGATCGTGCCCGGCCCCGCCCCGGAGGTCTCTTCGCTGAGCTCCATGGTCTGCACTGCTGAGTCAGCGGTCACGGACACGATCGTGATCCCCATCCGGTCGTGGAGCCGGACGTGGCGGCGCATGTGCGCGGTCGCTGCCTCGTAGTCCCCGGCGTTGAGCGCTTCGACACCCAATACGCCGTGGGCAGCAGGCTCCTGGTCGGGCACACCAGCAAAGTACGGCCGGCGCGACCCGCCGTGCAACCAAGGTCTAGTCGGCCAATTCTCGGCGAGTTGTCGTATCGGGCTATCCCCGTTCGTGGAGAGGGTGAAGGCTGACCGCCAGGGTCCGCCCGAGCCAAAGGAGCAGCGATGCCTGAGTACTTGATCTACTTCAACCAGCAGTGGGTCGGCGACCACACCGAGGAGTGGTTCAGCGGGCGCGCGCCGCTCGCCAGTGCGGTCGTGGAGGAGATGAAGCAGGCCGGCGTCTACCTGTTCGCCGGAGGTCTGGAGGAGGACGGACCCGTCTATAGCGCCGACGCCACCAGCGGCACGGTGCTGTTCACCGACGGCCCGTACGTCGAGAGCAAGGAGTACCTCGGCGGGTTCGCGGTGGTGGACGTGGCCGATGACGACGCCGCCAAGCAGTGGGCCGGCAAGGTCGCGGAGGCGTGCGGCTGGCCCCAGGAGGTGCGCCGTTTCGGGTCGCACCCATCGGCCTAGACGATCGGCCTAGCCCACGGGTTGGTGCGTGCCCCAACCGGCACTGCTGTCCCACTCCTCGCTCTTGGTCAGGTTCACGGTGCGCACCACGTGGCCGCCCCTGATCAGGATCCGGAACACGTCGGCGTTGCCTTCCTCGCCGAAGCCGCCCGTGCGGCCCGCCGCTATCCAGCCGTGCCCGTGTCGGAAGCTCGGGGAGAAGCCGGAGCCGAGGTACTGCTTGTCCGCTGGGGCGGAGGTGAGCCGATGCAGTCCGGTGCCGTCGGGGTGGACGAAATAGAGGTTGGACGGACCATCCTCGCCCTCGGGCTGGCAGCGGAACAGCAGCAGCGTGCTGTCCGGTGAGAACGTCGGGCGATCCTGGCAGTTCAGGCTCCACGGCGTGACCCGACGAGCACGCCCTGGCGATCCGACCGGTTGGACGAACACGGCACTGTTCTCGTCGCGGGTGTAGCGCTTGCGGAGGAAGGCGAGCCGCTTGCCGTCAGCCGAGAACGTGGGGTCCGTCGTCTCGGTTGCCAGAAGCCCCTTGCGGCGCAGGGGCGTACTGGTGACCTGGCGAGGATGACTCCCGTCAAGCCCGACGATGAAGATGGCCGAGTAGAGCTTCCACTCCGGCGGGTGCGCGGTGCGCGGCGCCACCGTGCGGGAGTAGGCGATGGCACGGCCACTGGGTGTGAAGTAGGGATCGATGGCATAGAGGCATCGCTTCCCCGTACAGGGCACGACCGTGCGGGTCTCGCCGGAGTCGGGGTCGACCACCATGATCCGACTCGTGCTCTCGTCACTCTTGAAGCGCTCGAAAACGATCGACGTCCCATCGGAGGACCACGCCGGAACGTTGTCCTTCCATCCGCTTGGGGGGTGGGTGATCTGGCGGACCCCGCTTCCATCCGGGTTCACCACGAAGATGGCGCCCTTGGTCTGGTCGGCATCGAAGTAGCGGCGAAAGACGATCTGCCCGTCATCGGCCAACACCGGCGGAGCCATGGCCATCGTCGTGACCGCCAGGATGGAGACGACCGAGCCGAGCCGGGACAGTGACGTGCGCATGGGGCTGGTCCTCTCGTTGGGTTGGTCCGTGTGGCCAACCTGGCAGAAAACTAGGCAGGGAGCGTCCAGAATGCGTTACGACCGCTAGCAAGGCTGACCGGACGCGCACTGAGCCTGCCGGCTGAGAGACTGGAGCCATGGCCGACCTCCCGCGCAAGGCAGCAGCCAGGACGGCCCGGTTGGCCGCGCTGCCGCTGGGCTATGCCGGACGCAGCGCGCTCGGGCTCGGCAAGCGACTAGGCGGCGCCTCGGCCGAGGCGGTGATGACCGACATCCAGCAGCGCACGGCGGAGCAGCTGTTCCGGACCCTGGGCGAGCTCAAGGGCGGGGCGATGAAGTTCGGCCAGGCCCTGTCGATCTTCGAGGCGGCGCTGCCCGAGGCGCTCGCGGCGCCGTACCGCGACCAACTCACCCGGCTGCAGGACTCCGCGCCGCCGATGCCGACCCAGACCGTGCGCGACATCCTCGACCACGAGCTGGGCCTCGACTGGGGCGAGCAGCTGGTCTGGCTCGACGGCGGGCCGACCGCCGCGGCCAGCATCGGCCAGGTGCACAAGGGGCGCTGGCACGACGGCCGCGAGGTCGCGGTCAAGGTGCAGTATCCGGGCGCGGGTGACGCGCTGCGGTCCGACCTCAAGCAGCTTGCCCGGTTGGCGCGCACGATCGGGCCGGTCTTCCCTGGCATCGACATCAAGCCGCTCGTCGAGGAGGTCCAGGCGCGGGCCGAGGACGAGCTCAACTACAAGCTCGAGGGCGAGGCTCAAGCCGTCTTCGCCGAGGCGTTCGCCGACGACCCCGGCATCGTGGTACCGGGTGTAGTGGCGGTCGGCGACGCCGTGATCATCACCGAGTGGCTCGAGTCGCCGGCGTCGCTGGCCTCGATCATCAGAGAGGGCACCCAGGAGGAGCGCGACCACTACGGCGAGCTCTACGCCCGCTTCGCGTTCTCGGGGCCGAGCCGCACCGCGATGCTGCACGCCGATCCCCACCCCGGCAACTTCCGCATCCTGCCCAACGAGGACGGCTCCCCCGGTCGGCTCGGCGTGCTCGACTACGGAGCCGTCGCGCGGCTCCCCGAACGCAACCTGCCGGAAGCGATGGGCAGCCTGATCCGGTTGGCGGCACTGGACGACGCCGAGCAGCTGATCGAGGGGCTTCGGCGTGAGGGGTTCATCAAGGAGAACATCAAGATCGAGCCCGACATGCTGATGGACTACCTGTCGCCGTTGGTCGAGCCGACCCGGCAGGAGACCTTCCGGTTCAGCCGCGAGTGGATGCGCGAGCAGTTCGCCCGGATCAACAATCCGCGCGAGCCGGCGTACGCCGTGGCGATCAAGCTCAACCTGCCGCCGTCGTACATGCTCATCCACCGCACGTGGGTCGGTGGGATCGGCGTGCTGAGCCAGCTCGAGGCGGAGGCGCCGTTCCGGGCGATCCTGCAAGAGTTCCTGCCGGGTTTCGCCGAGGACGTGTCAGGCGGATAGGTCGAGGAACATCACGTGCAGGCCGACGAAGCCGTGCGTGCGCGACTCGAAAGCGCCGGGCACCGTGCCCACGATCTCGAAGCCGAGCCGCTGCCAGAGCCGGACCGCCGAGGTGTTGGTCTCGACCACTGCGTTGAACTGGATGCCGTGGTATCCCTGGTCGCGGTGCCACTGCACCACGTGCTCGGCGAGCCGAAGCCCGACACCCTGACCGCGCGCGGTCGCGTCGACCATGAACGACGCCGTGCCGATGTGGCTGCCGCGGGCCGGACGGTTGGGCCCCATCTTGGCCGAGCCGCGCACCCTGCCGTCCTCCTCCAGTACGACGGTGTGGCTCGGCGGGCGCTCGAGCCACAGGTCGCGGGCCTGCTCGGAGGTCAGGTCGGTCGGGTAGGCGTAGGTCTCTCCGGCGTCGACTATCTCGCTGAAGATCGGCCAGATCTGCGGCCAGTCATCAGCGGTGGCGGCTCGGATGCTCACGACCCCGTCTGTCCGTCGACCGACTCGCGGATCAGGTCGGCGTGGCCGTTGTGACGTGCGTACTCCTCGATCATGTGCAGGATCACCCAGCGTGTGCTCAGGCCCTCGCCGGTCTCCGGGTGCCGCCGGTGGACCACGGAGTCGAGGTCGTCGATGGTCGCCAGGTTGGCAACGGAAGCCGCCACTGACCGCTCGAACAGGTCGCGGAGTTCCTCGGGCGAGTCATCGGCTGCCGTGTGGAACTCCCAGTTTGGGTCGGCGTCCCAGTCGACCGTGTCGAACGGCGGCATGTCGGGGGTGCCGATCAGGTTGACCCCGAACCACCAGTCCTCGACCAGCGCCAGGTGCTTCATCAGACCGCCGAGCGTCAGCGAAGACGGGGGTAGCTTGGCCGCGAGCCCTTCGGCATCGAGCCCATCGGTCTTCATCCGGAACGTGTCGCGCTGGTAGGCCAGGAAGCCCTCGAGCAAGGTCCGCTCGTCGCCGACGTAGGGCACCTTCGTCCGTTCGGTCATGCCTCGACGCTAGTCGGCGGGCGGCCGGACGAGCACTCCGGTTTCCGGGTCGCGGTCGGTGATGCAGTACGCCGCACCGGTCGGGTCGCGCAGTACGGTCCACCAGTCATCACGGCGGACAACGGTCGCGCCGAGCGCCTCGTGGCGGCTCGTCTCCGCCGCGCGGTCGTTGGTGCCGATGTCGAAGTGCGCGGTGGCGCTCGGCTGCTCGTCGTCGAGACGCTGCAGCAGGATCCGGATCGGCTGGTCCTGCGGCCGCACGACCGCCCGGAACTCCGGCTTGCTCGTGAAGTCGGCGAGCGGCCAACCGGTGCGGTCCACCCAGAACGCGCACTCCTCGTCGAACAGCGAAGGCGGGATGTCGAGGCAGACCTGGTCGACCAGGGATCGATGGCCGCCTGGCCAGGTCGCCGGGCGCGGGCGCACGCTCAGCACCTCGGACACCTCGCAGTAGGCGATGCCCGCCGGCGACCGCAGCACCCGGAACTCCTGGTCGGGGTGGTGCACGTCGAGGTGGAGGCCGGCAGAGCCGTCGCCGGTCCGCTGCACCCTCAGGTAGGCGTCGCCATCGGGTGGCAGGAGGGTCGCGAACTCCGCATGCTCGCCGCGCGGTGGCGAGAGGTCGTAGCCGGTCACGCCGCGCCAGAACGCCACCCCGGCGTCGTACCGCTCCACCGGGAGGTCGATGAACGCGGTCATCCAGGTCGGCGTCGCCACCGGCTCACCGTATCCCCCGCCGAAGTGCGCGAAGTTGACCCCCGAAGTGCGGAATATGGTGGTTCGCGATGCACATCTGGAGGGACCATTTGGCGCACTTCGGCGGGGATTTCGGCGCACTTCGGGCGTCACCACAGGCCGACGAGGTCGCCGCCGATCCGGAGCACGAACGCGGACACCACCACGATGAAGAACACTCGCACGAACCCGGCCCCTCGGGCCACCGCGGTGCGGGCGCCGGCGTACGCGCCGATCACGTTGCAGGCGCCCATCACGAGGCCGACCTTCCAGAGCACGACGCCATAGGGGACGAAGATGCACAGGGCGGCGAGGTTGGTGGCCCAGTTGGCCAGGCGGGCGTTGGCCGAGCCTTCGAGGAACGAGTAGCCGAGCAGGCCGACCAGGATGACGACGAAGAAGCTGCCGGTGCCGGGGCCGAGCGCGCCGTCGTAGAAGCCGACGGCGAGGCCGGTCAGCATCGCTGCGGCCGTGTGCCGGTGTCCCGAGAAACGCAGCGAGGTCTCCTCGCCCATCGTCGGCCGGAAGAGCACGTACGCGCCCACGACGATCAGCACCACCAGCACGATCGGGTCGAACGTGTCCTTCGGGATCAGGAACGCGACCGCCGCCCCGATCGCGGAGCCGATGAACGAGAGCGCCATCAGGGGCAGGAACGTGCGCGGGTCGGGCCGGATCCGTCGGTAGTACGTCGATGCCGCCACCGTGGTGCCGCATGCGGACGCGAGCTTGTTGGTGGCCAGGATCTCGACCGGAGACGCGCCCGGCAGCCCCAGGAGCACGGCGGGCAGCTGGATGAGTCCGCCGCCCCCGACGATGGCGTCCACGAACCCCGCCGTCAGCGCGGCCAGCCCGAGCAGGACGAGCACGGTCAGGGTCGGGTCGTCCACCTACGCCACCCTAGGCTGGCGCCATGCAGATCGTGTCCCTGCTCCCCTCAACCACGGAGATCCTCTTCGCCATCGGCGCCGGGGACGACGTGGTGGGCGTGACGTTCGAGTGCGACTTCCCCGCTGCCGCACGCACCCGGCAGATCGTGTCGACCTCGGCGATGCCGGAGGGGCTGACGCCGGCCGCGATCGATGAGTACGTCGTCGGTGCGATGGCCCGCGGCGAGGACCTCTACCACCTCGACGAGGGTGCGCTGGCGGGGCTCGACGCCGACCTGGTCGTGACCCAGGACCTGTGCGCCGTCTGCGCGGTCGACGTCTCGGTGGTCGATGACGCGCTCGCCCATCTCGGCTGCACGGCCGACGTACTGACCATCGATCCCTACACGCTCGACGAGGTGCTGGAGTCGATCGTGACCCTGGGCGCGGCTACCGGGCATGAGCCCGAAGCACGCAGGCTCGCGGCTGCTCAACGGGATCGGCTGGACGCCGTGCGGGCGCGGGTGGCGGGACGGCCGGCGCCTCGGGTGATGTTCCTCGAGTGGACCGACCCACCCTTCGCGCCCGGCCACTGGATCCCGGAGATGATCGAGGCCGCGGGCGGCGTGCCCCTGCTCGGCAAGGCGGGTGCGAAGTCGGAGCGGGTGCTCTGGGAACAGGTGCACGAGGCAGACCCCGAGCTGATCGTGGTCGCCCCCTGCGGCTTCGACCGCGCCGGATGCCAGGCGCTCGCCGACGAGCTGGCGGGCACCGGCGTCCTGCCAGCCGGCGTACCCGTCCACGCGGTCGACGCCAACGCCTCGTGGGCCCGCCCTGGGACCCGACTCGTCGACGGTGTCGAGGAGCTGGCCGACCTGCTCCACCCGTGATTCGGTAACCCAGATCACACACGCCCGGCTTTTGGACATCGGCTCCAGCACCCCGATGCTGGCCACGATGCTCGGCCTCGCGGTCGGCATCGACTACACGCTGTCCATCCTGGCCCGCTACCGCACCGAGCTGCTCCACGGCGAGGACCGCGAGGAAGCCATCGGCATCGCCGTCGGCACGTCCGGATCGGCCGTGGTCTTCGCGGGCCTGACCGTGCTGATCGCCCTCTCGGCGCTCGCGGTCGTCGGCATCCCGTTCCTGACCGCCATGGGTCTGGCCGCCGCCGCAACGGTGCTGGTCGCCGTGATGGTGGCGCTCACCCTGCTGCCAGCGATCCTCGGCATGCTGAAGTCCAAGGCGTTCGGCGGCCGCGTGCGCCAGTACCAGCCGAAGCGCGACGACGAGGGCAAGATCCTCAACAACGGTGTGCGGTGGGCCCGGCTGGTCGGCCGTCGTCCGGTCGCGGTGGTGATCCTGGTCGTGGTCGTGCTCGGCGCGCTCGCGCTGCCACTGCGCGGCATGCACCTCGCGTTCCCGACCGACAGCACCTCAGCGAGCGACACCACGCAGCGCAAGGCGTCGGACCTGATCTCCGAGGCGTTCGGCCCCGGGCGCGAGGCACCGATGCTGATGGTCGTCGACGCCGCCGATGTGGCCGAAGCCGACCGCGGTGCCACGTTCGACAAGTCGTGGACTGGGTCGAGGCCAAGGACGGCGGGCTCAAGTGATCGGGCTCGCGTTCATCCTGCTGATGATCGTGTTCCGCTCGATCATGGTGCCGCTGACAGCGACCCTCGGGTCCCTGCTGTCGGTGCTCGCCACTCTCGGCGCGACCGTCGCGGTCTTCCAGAACGGCGCGTTTGGCCTGATGGAGGGTCAGCCCAGGAGCTCGTCTCCGTCTGAGGTCGCGGTGGAACGGGTTGTGTGCCTGAGACCGGTCTATGGATCGGGCTCAGGCACACAACCCGTTCTGCGTCAGCCGTCGCCGACCCAGAACCCCCGGCCGCCGAACCAGTCGCCGTACGCGCTGCGCAGGTCGCTCATCGGGGTCTGGCCACGGGAGCCGAGGTAGGAGCCGACCACCGCGGCGCCGAGGTCGTCGAGCTCAGGTGCCACGACCCGGCCGTGCGCCCGCTTGGCCATCGAGTCGACGAACCGGGCCAGGCCGGGGTCGTCGCCGAGGCGGAAGAACGTGGTCTGGGCGCCGAGCCGCATCGAGTTGTCGAGCTCGCGTACGGCGTAGGCGACCGTGAGCGGGTGCGGCGGGTAGGAGAAGTAGACCTCACCATCGGGCTCGAGGTGTGAAGTCGGCTCGCCGTCGGTGACGATCAGAAGCACGGGCTGAGCGTGGGGGTGCTTGCGGAAGTGGCGGTTGGCGAGCAGCAGCGCGTGGTGGAGGTTGGTGCCCTTGTCCCACATCGCGTCGAGGCCGGTGAGCTGCTCGATGTCCATCACCTCGGCGTGCCGGCCGAAGCCGATCAGTTGCAGGTGATCGCCGCGGAAGCGCGACTTGATCAGGGTGTGCAGCGCCAGAGCGGTCCGCTTCATCGGCACCCAACGGCCGTCCATCGCCATGGAGAACGACGTGTCGACGAGGAGCGCCACGGCAGCCTGAGTACGCGCCTCGGTCTCGCTGACCTCGATGTCCTCGATCGTGACCAGGGGCCCGCCGCCGTCGGCAGCTCGGCGGCGTACGCCGTTGAGGACGGTGCGCGGGATGTCCCACGGCTCGGTGTCGCCGAACGCCCACTCGCGGGTCGCGCCCGACCGTTCTCCCGCCGCGCCCGCCTGCCGGAGGTCGCGCTGGCCCTGCCGGCCCGACATCTTCTTGGCGACGTCGCGCAGCAGGGCCTTACCGAGCTGGCGCATCGCCTTCGGCGTGAGCTTGAGCTGACCCGATGAGTCGCGGCGCATGGTGCCGCTCTCGCGCAGCGCCTTCTCCAGCTCGCGCAGGGTTCGGGCGTCGACCGCAGCCTGGTCACCGAGCTGGCGCGCGAGCTTGTCGAGGTCGACGTCGTCCATCCGGGCGCCGCCGTAGGACTGGGAGAGCTGGTCGGCGAGGGCGTCCAGGTCGGCAAGGTCCTGCAGCACGCCGGTGCCGTCACCCAGACCGAGGCCTTGCTCACCGTCGAAGCGCTCCGAGCCGCCCCAGTCCTCGCTGGGACGCAGCGACTGCAGGTTGGCGTCGAGCTGCGCGAGCGACTGCATCAGCTGCGGTGACCCGAACGCCTGGGCCGAGAGCTCCATCAGCTCCTGGCGCTGCTCGGGGCTCATCGAGTTGAGCATCCGCTGCGCGGCGGCCGACCGCTGGGCGAGAGCATCGAGGAGCTCGTCGATGTTCTGCGGCTGCTCCGGGAAGAAGTCGCCGTGCTTGTCCATGAACCGCTCGAAGTCCTCGTCGGTGTCCTCGCCGCGCTGGTGCTTCTCCAGCAGGTCGTTGAGGTCGTCGAGCATCTCGTTGATCGCGGCGCGGTCCTCGTCGGTGGCGTTCTCGAGGGCGTCCTTCATGCCGGCAAACCGCTGGTCGAGCAGCTCGCGCCCGAGGAGGTCCTTGATCTTCTCGTAGTCCTCGCGGGCCTGGCGCGAGGCCCAGTCGTAGTCGTTCAGCTCACTCACCGCCGCGGCCGTGGACTCCGGGAGGTTGTCGAGCTGCACCTGGCGGAAAGCGCGGTCGGCGTCGTCCATCATCGCGTCGCGGGCCAGCTCCTTCCGCTCCTCCAGCAGGGCGCGGTCGAGCAGCTCCTTGACCTCCTGGAGCGTGCCGTCGAGGTTGTGGCGCTGGAGCAGGTCGCGGCGTCGCTCGGCCACGCGCCGGGCGAGGTCATCGAGGCCGGTCTGGTTCTGGCCACCGCGGCGCAGGAACTCCCGCATCGCCCGCTCGGGCGAGTAGCCCGCCATCACGTCCTCGCCGATCGCATCGAGCGCCTCGGCGATGTCGACCGGCGGCGCGAGCGGGTCACCGCCGTCGTAGCGGCGGAAACGCGTGCGCTGACGGCTCATGACCGCGCCCTACCCATAGACGGTCTCGCTCCCGTCGGTGTCCTTGCCGACCTTGCGGGCGAGGTACAGGCCCTCGAGGGCCAGCTCGATCGCGCCGGCCCGCTGGCCGTCGTTGGTCGCGTCGAGTCGGTCGCACACGTCGTCGTAGAGCTCCGACTCACCCAGCACCGGCAGCCCGGCCAGGAAGTCGCGGGCCGTGACCTGTTCGCCCGTGGTCACCATCGTCCCACCCTCGATCGCCTCCACGAGCAGGGCGAAGTCGAGGCCCCGGAAGTGGGCGCGGACCGTCTCGGCCGTCGCGGTCCGCAGCAGGTGGGTGAGCACCTCGGACTCGCGACCCTCCTCCCCCGACTCGAACTCGATCTTTCCGCCGAGCACGTCGACGGCGGTCTCGAGGTCGACGACGCGGGCCACCGCCTCGTCCTCGCCCTGAGCAGTGGCACGGTGGATGGCAGCGGCCGCGACGGTCTCGGCCCCGGCGATCGCGAACCGTGCCGAGACGCCCGAGCGCTGGTCGACCGACGACGACTCGCGGAGGTTGCGCGTGAAGCGGGCCAGGATCTCCACGAGATAGTCCGGTACGTCGGCCACCAGCTCGGCCTCCTGGCGGACCACCGCGATCTCGGCCTCTAGCTCGGCCGGGTAGTGCGTGCGGATCTCGGCGCCGAAGCGATCCTTGAGCGGCGTGATGATCCGGCCCCGGTTGGTGTAGTCCTCGGGGTTGGCACTGGCGACCACCAGAACGTCGAGCGGCAGCCGCACGACGTAACCGCGGATCTGGATGTCGCGCTCCTCCATCACGTTGAGCATCGCCACCTGGATCCGCTCCGCGAGGTCGGGCAGCTCGTTGATCGCCACGATCCCGCGGTGCGAGCGCGGGATCAGGCCGAAGTGGATCGTCTCCGCGTCGCCGAGCGATCGCCCCTCGGCCACCTTCATCGGGTCGACGTCGCCGATCAGGTCGGCAACGCTCGTGTCGGGGGTCGCGAGCTTCTCGGAGTAGCGCTCGTCGCGGTGCTTCCACGAGATGCGCAGGTCTTCTCCATAGGTCGCGAGAGCGCGCTTCGAGCCGACGGTGATCGGCTCGTAGGGGTGCTCGCCCAGCTCCGAGCCGGAGATCACCGGAGTCCACTCGTCGAGCAGCCCGACCATGGTGCGCAGCAGGCGGGTCTTGCCCTGCCCGCGCTCGCCGAGGAGTACGACGTCGTGGCCGGCGATCAGCGCCCGCTCGAGCTGCGGGATCACCGTGCTCTCGAAGCCGTGCAGCCCCGGCCACGGGTCGACGCCGTCCCTCAGCATGGCCAGGAGGTTGTCGCGGATCTCGACCCGCAAGGACTTCAGGACGTGGCCGGCGGCGCGGAGCTCGCCGAGCGTGGAGATGGTGGGAGCTTCAGTCACATCCCAACGCTACTTGGGCAGGCAACTGCTTGCTGTGACGATCGGCACTAGTCTCGCCCCGGGGAGGCCGACGGAAAGGGTGCCGTGGCCCGCAAGCTGCTGAAGACCAACGACTCGGCCTGGCTGTTCACCGACAGCCACCGGACGCCGATGCAGGTCGGCATGCTGGCGACCTTCCGCGTGCCGGAGGACCGGCCGACGTTCGTCGCCGACCTGGTGGCACGGTGGCGCGAGACCAAGCAGTTCGCGCCGCCCTTCAACTACCTCTACAAGTCGCTGCCGGTGCCGAGCTGGGTCGAGCTGGAGAGCGACCAGATCGACCTCGACTACCACCTGCGCCACTCGGCTCTGCCCGCGCCGGGGTCGCAGCGCGAGCTCGGCGTGCTCGTCTCGCGGTTGCACTCGTCGATGCTCGACCGCCGCTACCCGCTGTGGGAGTGCCACGTGATCGAGGGCCTCGAAGAGGACCGCTGGTCGCTCTACATCAAGGCCCACCACTCGCAGGTCGACGGCGTCGGCGGGATCCGGCTGCTGCGCCGCATTCTCTCGGTCGACCCCGACGCTCGCGACATGCTGCCGCCGTGGGCGATCGGCACCCATGGACCGGACCAGTCCGGCGTGGTCAGGGAGCCGCGGCCGGTCGAGGAGCCGGGGGCCGTCGGGCTCGGCGAGCGGCTCCGTGGCGGCGTACGCAGCACCGCAGCGGTGGCGGGCTCGCTGGCGCGCACCTACACGGAGAGCTTCACCGGCATGGGCGCCGATGAGGACCGCGCCGTCCCCTACCGTGCGCCGAAGTCGATCTTCAACGGCCGGATCCACACCCCGCGGCGATTCGCGACCCAGCACTACTCGGTCGAGCGCCTGCGGGCCGTGGCGAAGGCGGCCGACGCCAGCCTCAACGATGTCTTCCTGACCATCTGCGGCGGTGCCCTGCGCCGCTACCTGGTGGAGCAGGACGCGATGCCGGATGTCGACCTGACCGCCAACGTGCCGGTCTCGGTGCGGCAGGAGGGGCACGGCGCGAGCGTTGGCAACGCGATCACGTTCCTCTATGCGCGGCTCCGGGTCGACATCGCCGACCCGGCCGAGCGGATCACAGCCATCAAGGCCTCGATGATGATGGGCAAGGAGCGACTGCCCGAGGTGGGCTCGGCGGCCATGGACGCCTACACCAGCGCGCTGATGCTTCCGTTCATCGGCCAGGCGGTGCTGGGCATGGGCGGCCGAGGGCGACCCGCGTCCAACCTGGTGATCTCCAACGTGCCAGGGCCCGCCGAGACGCGTTACCTCGACGGGTCGCGTCTGGAGGAGCTCTTCCCTGTCAGCCTGCTGTTCAACGGGCAGGCCCTCAACATCACGGCCGTGTCGTACGACGGGGAGTTCAACATCGGCTACACCGGCTGCCGCGACTCCATTCCCCACCTGCAGCGGATCGCGGTCTACTCCGGCGAGGAGCTCGAGGCGCTGGAAGAGGCTCTGGGCCTCTAACCTTTGGCCGTGGTCATCACCCTCGCGATCGTCTGTGGCGCGCTCGCACTCGCGCTGCTGGTCGCCGTACTTCTGCTGACGCGCACGCAGCTGCGACTCCGGGCGAGCAAGGCCGCCACCCTGCAGCTGGAGCAGGACCTCGCCGCGGCGCTGCGCCCTCCGTCGGCGTCGACACCCGCCGAGCGGGCCATGGCCAGAGTGGTGCGCACGGTCGACCGGGTCCGCGAGCACGGCGTCGCCGGGCTGCTCCAGGCCTCGATGGAGGACCTCACGCGGTGGGCGGCGGAGGAGCGCTCCGACATCCTCAACATCGCATCGAAGGACGGCACCGTCACGCTCTTCTTCTCCGACATCGAGGACTCGACGGCGCTCAACCACAAGCTCGGCGATGCCGCCTGGCTGCGGGTGCTGGCGGGCCACGACGTGATCGTGCGGGCGCGGGTCGACAAGTTCCGCGGGCAGGTCGTGAAGACGGCGGGCGACAGCTACATGGTCGCGTTCCGCGACGCTGAGGCGGCTTGCCGGGCGGCGCTCGGGATCCAGAAGGACCTCCGGCGCAACCGCGATCACCGACTCTGGATGGCTCCCCTCAAGGTGCGGATCGGCATCCACACCGGACGCGTCCTGTCTCGCGACGGCGACTATTTCGGCCGCAACGTAGCGATGGCGGCCCGCGTCGCCGCCTGCGCCGAAGGCGGCGAGATCCTCGCCAGTACCGCCGTACGCGATGCCCTCGAAGAGGACGCCGCCGTGCTGCTCACCGAGGGCGAGGTGGTCGAGCTCAAGGGTCTCCCCGACGAGCACCAGCTGTGGCGGGTCGAGTGGCGCCAACCACGGGAATGATCCCGCCCGCCGACGTCAGCTGAGGGCGCTTTCATACGCCGCGAGATCGGGCGCCTCGTCGCTCAGCAGTCGGAACAACGCCGCGCGCAACAGCGCCTGCCGCTCGGGTCCGTTGGTGAAGCGCGCCAATGCCGCCATCGGGGCGGCGGCGAGGTGCAACACCGCGTCGAGCGTGCACACGGCCTCGGCCCAGAGCACCGGACGCCAGTAGGGCGCCACGTCGATCACGACCGGGGCACCCGAGGCGTCGAGCAGCACGTTGCCTGCGAGGTCGGCATGCACCAGCTGGTCGGGCCCGAGGTCGAGCGGTGCGAGCTCGGCGGCCAGCCGTTTGACCAGGGACGACGTCGCCGGGATCCGGTCGGGGTGCTCGAACACCAGGCGCTCCGCCTCCGCCCACCGGTCGGTGCGCTCGGCCAGCACGTCCGGGCGGCGTCGTACGGCCGAGTCGAGCTCGGCGTGCAGCACCCGACCGGTCGCCACGAGGACCTCGACGTCGCGGCACGCCGTGGTGCCGGGCTCGTAGCGGCTGGCGCCCCAACCGTCCACCACCCACTCGCCGTTGCGAGCCGGCACCGGCATCGCGATCCGGATGTCGCGCGGGCGCCGCCCGGGGCGCTCGTCGAGGCGTACCGCCAACCGGGCGAGCACCGGGTTGAGCCACGCGCTCACCCGCGGGTCGCGGTCGGGCGACAGCACGAGGTCGCCGGCCCGCACGCTGTGTCCCTGGCCACCGGGAACCGGCGCCCCCGGCCCCGGTACCGCGAACAGGTCGAGGACGTGGGCGGGGACGGGCACCGGCTCAGACTAGGCGTGGGCTACCGGTAGCTCCGCCGAGTCGGCGCAACACGCCCGACGTTCCGCCGACTCGGCGCGTCTCAGGCCCGAGTTTGTGCCGACTCGGCGTGTCTCAGGCCCGAGGATGCGCCGACTCGGCGGTCCAAGATGCTCCCGTAGGTTGTCGCCGTGACCGAGCCCGTCGACGCTGAGCCCCTCGACATCACCAGCCCGAGCAACGCTCGGCTCAAGGCGCTGGTCGCGCTGCACAAGCGGCGCAGCCGGGCGGAGGCAGGGGTCACCGTGGTCGAGGGGTACGACGAGCTGTCACTGGCGGTCGAGGTGGGCGTCGTACCGACCACGCTCTACTGCTGTCCCGAGCTGGTGACCGATGAGCGGGCCGACCTGCTCGAACGGATCGGCGCGCTGGGCAGCGAGGTGGTGCGGCTGAGCCGGACGGCGTACGAGAAGGTCTCCTACCGCGACTCCCCCGACGGGTTCCTGGCCGTGGTGCCCGACCCGACGCGACCGCTCGACGCGCTCGAGCTGCAGGACGATGCTCTGGTGTTGGTCGTCGAGGGCATCGAGAAGCCCGGCAATCTCGGCGCGATGCTTCGGACGGCGGAAGCTGCCGGCGTAAGCGCGGTCGTCGCCGCGTCACCCGTTACCGACTGGGCGAACCCCAACGTGGTCCGCGCCAGCAAAGGCACGCTCTTCGCCGTGCCGGTGGCCAACGCACCCACCGACGAGGTGATCGCATGGCTGCGAAGCCGCGGCATCGCGATCGTGGTCGCAACTCCCGAGGCTGACCAGCTCGTAACCGACGTCGACCTGACCGGCGCGGTCGCGCTCGTCGTCGGCACCGAGCACGAAGGCGTCACCAGCGCCTTCAAGGCCGCGGCCGATCACCTGGTCAAGCTGCCGATGGCCGGCCGGATCAACTCGCTGAACGTCTCGAACGCCGCGGCGATTGTTGTCTACGAGGCGGTGCGGCAGCGCTGACGCTTCATCACGGTATGTAGGCCAACCTCCGCTTCCCACGGGTTGCTCACCATGGGAAGCGGCGATTCGGCTGCATACCGTGATGAAGCAGCGACGCGACGTGTTAGCGCCGGTCGCGGAACTCCGGCTCGCGACCTTCCTTGCGGGCGAGGGTCGCTTCCTCGAAGTTGTCGGTGAGCAGCCGCAGGTAGAGCTGGCCGAGGCCCTCCGAGGTCAGATGTGCTTCGAGCGAGGACGCGGCCATCCCCGCTTGCAGCGACTTCTTGGTGAGCTCGACGCCAGGCTGGGAGAGCGCGGCGACGCGCTGCCCGGTCTCGACCGCTGCGGCGAGCACGTCGTCGTGCACGGAGGACACCAGGCCGATCCGCTCGGCCTCGTCCGCGTTCACGTCGCGACCCGTGAGCATCATCTCGGCCGCTCGCGTCGAGCCGACCGCCCGCGGCAGCAGGAAGCTCAGCCCGAGCTCGCTGGCGGTGAGGCCGTTGTTGATCCCGGCCGCCCGGAAGTACGCCGCCGGGGCGGCCAGGCGCAGGTCGCACGCGAGCGCGAGGCACAGTCCGCCACCGATCGCCGGCCCGTTGATGGCCGCGATCAGCGGCTGCGGCAGCCGGCGCATGGTGAGGACGACGTCCTCGAGGTACTGCATCGCCCGCAGCGCGTACGTCGGCGGCGGCAGGTCGCCGACGCCCGGCGGTACCCCCGCCGACTCCTGGTCGGCGCCGGAGCAGAATGCCGCTCCGGCTCCCGTGACCACGACCGCGCGGATCGTCCCGTCCGCGCCGAGCTCGTCCAGCGCCGCGCGGAACGGCACCATCACGTCGTAGGACATCGCGTGCATCCGCTCCGGGCGGTTCAGCGTGATGACGCCGACCGCCGGATCCGGGCGCGAGACCTCGACGTAGGCCATCAGACCGACAGCAGCACAGAGGAGCCGTGGCCGAACAGACCCTGGTTGGCGGTGATGCCGACCTGCGCGCCCTCGACCTGGCGCCCTTCGGCCTGACCGCGCAGCTGCCAGGTCACCTCGCAGACCTGAGCGAGCGCCTGTGCGGGCACGGCCTCGCCGAAGCAGGCCAGGCCGCCGGACGGGTTGACCGGGATCCGGCCGCCGATGGTGGTCTCGCCGGCCCGGAGCAGGGTCTCGGCCTCGCCGCGCTTGCACAGGGCGAGGTCCTCGATCCAGTCGAGCTCGAGGGCGGTCGAGAGGTCGTAGACCTCGGCCAGGCTCACGTCCTCGGGACCGATGCCGGCTTCCTCGTAGGCCGCATGGGCGATCGACTCCTTGAACGTGCGCTCGGGCTCGCCGGCGACCGCGGAGGAGTCGGTGGACAGGTTGGGCATGTCCATCACGGTGTTCGGGAACGTCGGCGTCACCGTCGAGACTGCACTCACCCGCACCGGGCTCGCGATGCCGTGGCGCCGCGCGTAGTCGACGCTGGTCAGCACCACCGCGGCCGCACCGTCGGACGTGGCGCAGATGTCGAGCAGGTGCAGCGGGTCGGAGACGACGGCGGAGCTCAGGACGTCGTCGACGCTGACCTCCTTGCGGTAGCGCGCGTTGGGGTTGGCCAGGCCGTGCCTGGCGTTCTTCACCTTGACCTGCGCGAAGTCCTCCTGGGTGGCGCCGTAGAGGTCCATCCGGCGCCGCGCGTAGAGGGCGAAGTACGCCGGGTTGGTCATGCCGAGCAGCCGGAACCGGAGCCAGTCGGGGTCGTCCCAGCGCTCGCCGGCGTTGGGCGCCAGGAATCCCTTGGGCGTGGTGTCCGAGCCGACCACCAGCGCCACCTCACACATCCCGGCAAGGATCCGGGCCCGTGCGGTGTCGAGGGCCTGCGCGCCGGTCGCGCAGGCGGCGTACGACGTGGCGACGCGGGCGCCGTTCCAGCCCAGCGCCTGGGCGAACGTCGCACCGGCGACATAGCCGGCGTAGCCGTTGCGGACGGTCTCGCCGCCGACGATCAGATCGACGTCCTGCCACGGGACGCCGGAGTCGGTCAGGGCGGCGCGCGCGGCGTGGACGCCGTAGGTCACGAAGTTCTTGCCCCACTTGCCCCAGGGGTGCATGCCGACTCCCAGGACGGCGACGTCCCTGCTCGTTGACGTGCTCACTGGTCTGCCTCCTCGCCCATCTCGACCACCGGCTTCCAGCGCCAGACGGTGCGGTCGCCCTCGTCGTCGGTGTAGAGCGTCTCGACAACCAGCTCGGCCTCGTTGCCGACCTTCAGGTCGCCGACGCCGTAGCCGTTGGCGACCTGGCCCAGCACGACGATCCCCTCGGCCAGCTCGACGGCCGCCAGCGCGAACGGCTCGTAGGGATCGGTGGCCGGGATGTAGGGCGGCGGCGGCTGGTACTGCGCGTCGGTGTAGCTCCAGATCCGCCCGCGCCGCGACAGCTCGACCTGCGCGAACTCCTCGCCGTCGCAGGCGGGGTTGCGGCAGTAACCGCCTGTCGGCGGGAAGTAGACGGTGGTGCACGTCGTACACCGCGAGCCGAGCAGCGCCGGCTCGTCACCGGCGGTGAACCAGCCCTCGACGGCGGGGATCGCCTGGGTCATCAACAGCCTCCGAACTAGAACCTGTTCTCATTCTTGCATGACGCGCAGGCGGGTGCTCAGACCTGGGCGAGGAAGGCCAGCAGGTCCTGACGGGTGAGTACGCCGACCGGCTTGCCGTCCTCCTGGACCAGGACCGCGTCGGCACCCTCGAGCAGCGTGACGGCGTCGCGGGCGTCCTCGGTGGAGCCGATGGTGGGCAGCGGCGGTGACATGTGGTCCTCGACCCGGTCGGTGAGCTTGGCGTTGCCGGCGAAGAGGGCATCGAGGAGCGCCCGGTCGGAGACGGACCCCGCGACCTCGGCGGCCACGATCGGAGGCTCGGCGCGGACCACTGGCATCTGCGAGACGGCGTACTCCTGCAGGATCGCGACCGCCTCGGCGATGGTCTCGTTGGGGTGGGTGTGCACCAGGTCGGGCAGCCGGCCGGACTTGCCGCGGAGCACCTCCCCCACCGTGCGCGACGTGGTCGCGATGCCGGAGGCAAAGCCGTACTGCGCGAGCCAGTCGTCGTTGAAGACCTTGGTGAGGTAGCCGCGGCCGGAGTCGGGCAGCAGCACCACGATCACGGCGTTCTCGCCCTCCGGGGTGCCGGCCAGCTCGAGCGCCAGCTGCTTCGCGGCGTACGCCGCCATGCCGGACGAGCCGCCGACGAGCAGCGCCTCCTCACGTGCGAGTCGGCGGGTGTAGGCGAACGAGTCGGCGTCGGACACCTCGATCACCCGGTCGGCGATGTCGCGGTCGTAGGTCTCGGGCCAGAAGTCCTCGCCCACGCCCTCGACGAGGTAGGGGCGCCCGGTGCCGCCGGAGTAGACCGAGCCGGACGGGTCCGCGCCGACCACCTTGAGGTCCGGGTTCTGCTCCTTGAGGTAGCGACCGACCCCGCTGATGGTGCCGCCGGTGCCCATGCCGGTGACGAAGTGGGTGATCTTTCCCTCCGTCTGCTCCCAGATCTCCGGGCCGGTGGTCTCGTAGTGCGACCGCGGATTGTGCTGGTTGGAGTACTGGTCCGGCTTCCACGCGCCGGGCTGCGAGGCGAGCTTGTCGGACACGTTGTAGTAGGAGTCCGGGTGGTCGGGGTCGACCGCCGTCGGGCAGACGACCACCTCGGCGCCGTAGGCCTTGAGCACGTTGCGCTTGTCCTCGCTGACCTTGTCGGGGCACACGAAGACGCAGTGGTAGCCCTTGGCCTGCGCGACCATCGCCAGCCCCACGCCGGTGTTGCCGGACGTCGGCTCGACGATCGTGCCGCCGGGCTGCAGCTCGCCCGAGGCCTCGGCGGCCTCGATCATCCGCGTCGCGATCCGGTCCTTCACGGAGCCGCCCGGGTTGAGGTACTCGATCTTCGCGAGCACCATCGGACCCCCCTCGCCCGCCTCGTCGGGGAGGTCGAGCGTCCGCGAGAGCCGCAGCAGCGGGGTGTTGCCGATCAGGTCGATGAGCGAGTTGACGTACTGCATGGAGCCAACCTATGCCGACCGGCGGCTCGCACCCCAAAGTCCGACGGCGATGCCGACCGCTGCCCCACCGAGCCCGATCGCGCGCTGCGACGTGGTCATCTCGTGGTGCACGCTGAGGCCGCCCAGCAGGTCGGCCGCATCGGCTCCGCCGGAGGCCAGAAACCAACCGCGGGTGTCGCGGCGGCGCAAAGCGGCACTCACGAGCAGGCCGCCGATGAGGGCGTCGCGATAGCCCATCGACCTCAGCAGCAGGCGGGTCGTGGTGGCGGGCTCACCCTGGTCTCCCCAGAGCTTGTTGGCGCGCACCGGGTCGACCAGGAAGGAGATCCCCGACGCCAGCCGGATCGAGCCGGCAACCAGGGCAGGGGTGTCGAACGACGTACTCGGCATGCCCGGACCTTAGTGCCCTAGCCCCCTCCGTAGGATCGCAACGTGACCACGGCAGCGGCAGCACGCAAGTACGCGGCCGCCGCTGCAGGCGGCATCGGCGGGCTCTCGCTGCTGGGCGCTGGCTTCTACGGCCTGCTCAACGCAGAGGCCCTGATCGCCCGCCGGACCATCGGCCAGGCCAGCGACGAGCCGCCGCCGGACGCGACCGGCTGGTACGGCCGCAGCCGTCCTGGTCCGGCCATCCGGATCGCGCTGCTGGGCGACTCGAGTGCCGCCGGCTACGGCGTCGACCGGGTCGAGCAGACCCCCGGCGCGATCCTGGCCAGCGGTGTCTCCGAGCACGCCGATCGTCGGGTCTACCTGCGCGAGTTCTGCAAGGTCGGCGCCCGCTCCTCGCAGCTCAGCCAGCAGATCGACCGAGCACTCCCGATCGAACCCGAGGTCGCGGTCATCCTGATCGGCGGCAACGACGTGACCCACCAGGTGCCGATCTCGCACGCGGTCCACCACCTGTCCGAAGCCGTACGCCGCTTCCGCGCTGCAGGCGTCGCCGTGGTCGTCGGCACCTGCCCGGACCTCGGCACCGTCAAGCCGATCGCGCCACCCCTCAAGCAGGTGGCGCGGGTCTGGTCACGGCGGCTCGCGGCCGCGCAGACGATCGCGGTGATCGAGGAGGGCGGCCGGACCGTCTCCCTGGGCTCGATCCTGGGGCCGGAGTTCGCGGCGGCGCCGGCAGTGCTGTTCGGCCCGGACCAGTTCCATCCGTCCGTGCAGGGCTACCAGTCGATGACCGGGGTCCTGCTGCCATCGGTGCTGGCCGCGATCGGCCTGGCCGCCGAGGAAGAGGCGCAGCCGGCAGCCCACCGCGGAGAGGGAGTGCTGCCGGTCGCCCGCGCAGCCCTGCGGGCGGTCAAGCAACCAGGTACCGAGCTCGACGGTCTGCGCGGCCGCCTGGTCGAGCTGCGCCATCGCCGGCGTCGGCCACAGGCCGACGCCCAGGCGCCGGCGGAGTCCGAGGTGGAGCCGGCCGAGAAGTAGGCCCAGGCCTAACAGCATCTCCACAAAGCTCGACCTCCCTCCGGCCCCCGACGACAACCGGCGGGTGCGGGCCGTGCTGGCCTGGCTGCAGGCCGACGCCTGACCTTCCGAGGTGCGGGTCGTGTGCCTCACCCCGACCTATGCAGCGGGCTCAGACCCACAACCCACTCACCCAGGCCGGGCCCGACGTCATCGCGGAGGGTCGTGTGCCTCACACCGACCCATGGACCGGACTCAGGCACACGACCCGCTCACCGCGAAGACGGCAGGCCTGAAATGCACGAGAGCCCCGGATCACTCCGGGGCTCCCGATGACGTTGCTAGCTGCGGTCAGTCCGAGTTGAGGATCGCCAGGATGCGCAGCAGGTTGGTGTAGATCCAGACCAGGCTCACGGTCATCGCGAACGCCGCGCGCCACGACTCCCGCTCCGGGATCCGGTTGGCGACGCCCTGCTCGACGAAGTCGAAGTCGAGGATCAGCATGAAGATGCCGAGCACCAGGCCGACGACCGAGAACAGCAGGCCCATCGCGCCGAAGCCGAAGAGGCCCAGCTCAGCGCTGAACAGGCTGAGTACGACCTCGAGCAGGCTCAGGGCCACCATTCCGAACATCGCAGCGATCACGAAGGTGCGGAACCTCTGGCCGACCTGGATGTTGAAGAACTTGTAGGCCGCGAGCGTGCCGGCGAAGGCCGCGAAGGTGCCGAGGACGGCCTGGACGACGATCGAGCCGCCACCGTTGGGGTCCGCGAACATGCTGTCGAAGAACTTGCTCAGCGCACCGAGGGCCACGCCCTCGAGCACCGCGAAGGCCAGCACCAGCGGCGGGCTGATCACGCGCTTGAACGAGTTGACCATCGAGAGGACGAAGGCGCCGAGGCTGCCGATCGTCAGGGCGCCGATGAGCGGGCCCAGGTCCTCCGCGTCCGTGGAGACCGAGAGGTCGGGCGTCATGACCCAGGTCGCGGCAGCCGCGAGGATCACCACGCCGAGCGTGATCGCGGTCTTCTGGACGACCGAGTCGATGGTCATCGGGCCCGTGGTGACGGGCGTCTGGGTGGGGGCGCCCGGAGTGCCGGTGCCCCACTGAGCGGGGTCGGCGCTGTAGGTCTGGTTTCCGTAGGCGTTCGCGCCGCTGCGGTTGAACTCCTCCGAGCGACGGAACACCGGATTGTTGCTCTGCATGGTCTCCTCCTGGAGGCCGATGGTGGCCATCTCCCTGATGGCTCACCGGGGTTGTGGCCAGTCTAGTCGGCCACGTGCTATTTCAACGCCGGCGCGGGCCCTAACGTTCCCGCGGCAGGACCCGCACGCGCACCACGTGCGACGAGCTCGCCACCACGCTGACCAGGCGTCTCGTGCGTTTCACGAGCTTGCCGTGGTCGACCTTCACGACGTAACCGTCGGGGTAGTGCAGCGGGCTCACGAAGATCTCGGTCGGAGCGGCGATCCGGCGGTCGGGCTGGTAGGTGAAGTCGAAGTCGCCGGTCGTGGTGTCGAAGTGCATCGTCCGCGGCGTACCGGCCGTGGCCTGGGCGTAGGTGCGGACCAGTTCGCGCAGCTTGCCCGTCTTGGCGGAGGCGAAGTCGCGGTCGTCGCGGAACAATCCCTGGGCGTTGTCGGCCGTCGTCGGGTCGTTCCAGAACTTGTAGGCCCAGTGCGTCCAGCCCATCAGGTTGTTGTCCGCGACCTCGGCGTCGATGTGGATGGCACGGTTGTTGTCGGTGGCACCCCACTCGGACATCATCGGTACGGCGTTGATCCGCTTCGCCTGGCCGAGTGCCTCGTGCTGTCGGTTCTGGCTGAAGTTCCAGCAGGCCTCCACGTCGAGCCCCGGCACTCCCGCGGGCACGCCCTGGCTCTCGAGGAACACCGCGAAGCAGTAGTTGTGCCAGGACAGGCCGAGCTGGTTCTCCCCCGGCATCGCGGTGAAGTAGCTGTTGAGCCGCTGACCGCCGGTGAACTGCTGCGGCTCCCACCACACGATGTTCTTGCCGTCGATGGCGCGGATCGCACGGGTGGCCGCTTCCATCGCCGGCTGCAGCTCCTTGCGGTACGACGCCTGGCAGCCGGCGAGCAGGCAGTCCGGCCACTCGAGTCCCATCCAGGGCTCGTTGAGCAGGTCGTAGCCCATCAGGTACGGCTGGTGCTGCCAGCGCTTCGCCGCCACCTTCCACGCGGCGACCCAGCCGTCGAGCAGCCCGTGCTTGTTGGCCCAGAACTCGTCGAAGACCGTCGAGGTCTCCGGCGTCCAGTAGCCGAGCGGGAACGGCGCGGTCAGCGGCGGCAGCAGGTTGAACGGCGCGGGACGGACCATCGCCCAGTCGGGCACGCCCTCACCGCCGTACGTCTCGTGCCACTGGTCCTGGTGGGCGTCGAGCTGCATCCAGATGCCGCGATCGGCGAGCAGGTCCATCACCCGCTGCCAGCGATCCAGGTAGGTCGTGTCGCCCTTGCCCGGGGCGTCCGGGGTGAGCCCGGCCCAGAGGGTCCCGATCCGGGCGCCGTTGAAGCCGTGTCTGGCCAGCCAGTTGGCGTCGGCCTTGCGGAACCCGGTCACCGAGTTCGGCGGCACGTACGGCTTGCGCTTGTAGACCAGGTTGAGCCCGTGGATGATCACGACCCGACCTTCCGGGTCGACCAGCCAGCGCCCTTTCCTCCTGAGTTGTACCGGCTTCGAGGACTCGGGTGATCGGGCCGTGCGAGCGTCAGCGAGCACGGGTCGAGATCCCGGGCCCTCGGCGGCGGCCGTCTGAACACCCACCCCGGCCTCGGCACTGGTCGTCATCGCGGCACCCAACAACGACAACGCCACCAAGGGCACCCACAACCTGCGCATGCGGTCCTAACGACCGGGGGTGACCGTAGTCACCGTCGGACCGCGACCACCACGCTGTCGGTGACGGTCACGGGGGTTCCGTCGATCACCTGCTCACGGCTCGGCGCGGCCGCGACCCGGATGTCCCAGTCGTCGCTGTCGAGGGCCTCGACCACGCGGTCGGGCGGGAACAGCAGGTCGGGGCCGTGCGGCTCGCGGACGCCGGACTCGATGTCGTGGGGGTGGTGGGCGACGACGAGCAGGGTGCCGCCGGGCCGCACCGCCGCGCCGGCTCGTCGATGGACGGCGTCGAACAGCTCCGGCAGCGGGTGCATGAACTGCATCGAGACCAGGTCGTAGTCGCCCGGCAGCGGCGCATCGCTCATCAGGTCGTGGCGTAGCACCGACACTCGATCCGCGACGCCGGCCTCGCGGGCGTGTGCGGCGGCGCGGTCGATCGCCACCTGGGAGACGTCGAGAGCGGTGACCTGCCAGCCCTCAATGGCGAGCCACACCGCGTCGGCACCCTCGCCGCAGCCGACGTCGAGCGCGTCTCCGGGCGGCAGTTCGGTGACGTGCTCGACCAGCCGCGGGTTCGGGTTGCCGCTCCAGATCCGCTCGGACTCGGCGTACCTGGCATCCCAGGTCTCCTGGGTGAACAGCTCGGAGAGGTCGTCGGGGAACTCGTGATCGTGCCGGTGCTGGCTCATGGTTCTACCGTGCACCTTCAGGTCAACCTGAAGACAAGCCGTTCGCGTCCTTGAGCATGGGGGTGAGCCGCTCGAGGACGTCGCGGACGATCTCGTACTGCTTGTCGCCGAACTCCTCGGCGAACTGCTGCTCCAGCTCGATGATGTGCTGGTAACCCGCCCTGGCCGTCTTCAGGCCGTACGTCGTGTACGTCACCAGCTTGGCGCGCCGGTCGTCCGGGTCGGGTCGCATCTCGAGGATCCCGAGGCCCACCATCTCGCGGATGATCTCGCCCATCGACTGCCGGGTGATGCCGGCCCGGTCGGCCATGTCCGTTGCCCTGCTGCCTGACTCCTGCAGCGTCCCGAAGACCGCGTTGTGCGCGTACTTGATCTCCGGGTAACCCCGGGCGTGCGCCTGCTGCACCATGTCCTGCTGCAACGCGCGGTTGGCCTTGTCGACCAGCGCGATCAGGGGCGTGCGACCGATTCGTGGGAGAGGGGCCCTTGACATTCGTAAGGATTCCTTCCAATATTTGACAGGAGTCCTTACTTTATCAGGAGATGTCATGAAGGCCCAGCAGATCCGCCCCCACGTGGCCCGGTTGTTTCCGGACGGCGGTCCGCGCACCACGCGCCTCGGCGTCGAGCACGAGCTGGTGAGCTTCGATCACGAGACTGGAGCGGCGGTGCCGATCGACCGGATCCGGGAAGCGACGAGGAACGGCGCCTACGCGGACCACCTCACCTTCGAGCCTGGCGGGCAGGTGGAGCTCAACCTTCCGTGCGTGGCCGGTCCGGTCGCGTTGGCGCAGCGACTCCGCGCCGACCTGACCGCCCTGCGCGCCGACCTCGCCTCCGCCGGGGTCCGCCTGCACACCAAGGCGGTCGACCCTCGCCCTGCCGACGAGGTCCCCCTCCAGCTGACCAGCCCGCGCTACGTCGCCATGCAGCGCCACTTCGACACCATCGGTCCGGCCGGGCGCAGGATGATGCGGCGCACCGCATCGACGCAGCTGTGCCTCGACTGGTGGCCGGGCGCGGCCGGCCTGGAGCAGTGGCGACTCCTCAACCTCGCCGGTCCCTTCCTGGCGGCCGCCTTCGCGCGCAGCACAGGTCAGAGCTCACGGCTCGCGACCTGGCTCGCAGTCGACCCCGGCCGCACGGCGTTCGACGACCGGCTGCTGCGCGGCGACGACCCCGTCGCGGCGTACGCCGACTTCGCCGCTCACGCCGCAGTGTTCGTGACCGGCGGCATCGACGATCACCTCACCACCCTCTTCCCACCGGTTCGACCACGCGGCCGCTACCTCGAGGTGCGCTTCCTCGACGTCCAGCCGGTGCCCGAGGTCGAGACTCTGGCGACGGCGCTCAGCGCCCTTCTGTACGACGACGTGTGCCGGCGCGAGGCAGCGCGCCTCGTCGACGGGGAGGTCGCGCGGCTCGGCGAGCTGTGGCACCGATCCGCAGCCGGCGACCAAGAGGTTCGCGAGCGGGGCCGCGAGCTGGTCGCCCTCGGGCTGGCCGCGTCGCAGCTGGTCGGTGCGGCGTGAGGGTCCTGTTCGTGATCGATCCGTTGGACACTCTCCAGCCCGAGATCGACGCCACGGTCGGGATGATGCTCGCTACCCAGGGCATCGGCGGCGAGGTGTGGGTGTGCGGTCCCGAGCAGCTGTCCGTGGTGGACGGCCGACCACGAGCGCGGGCGCTCCGGATCGAGCTCCCGCCCGCCCGACGCGGAGACGACCACCGCTGGATGCTCGACCCGGTCTGGTGGGTCGGGCTCGAGGAGGCAGTGCTCGATCTGGCGGCCGACGTCGCCCTGGTCCAGCTGCGGATCGACCCGCCGGTCGACGCGCGATACCTGCACACGACGTACCTGCTCGACCTGGTCGAAGCCGCCGGCGTCCGCGTCGTCAACCGGCCCGAGGGTGTCCGGGCGATGCACGAGAAGCTCGTCGCGCTCCGCTACCCGGAGCTGTGTCCGGAGACTCTGGTGAGCTCAGACGCCCGCGACCTGCGGGACTTCGTGGCCCGGGTCGGTGTCGCCGTCGTCAAGCCGGTCGACGGGTTCGCCGGCATCGACGTGTGGCTCGTCCGAGACGACCCCGGCGCCATGGCCCTGATCGAGTCCGCCACGCGGGCCGGCACCCGGCACGCGATCGCGCAGGCCTATCTCGCCGACGTCGAGTCCGGCAACAAGCGGCTCTTCCTGCTCGACGGCGAGATCGTCGGCGCCGTACTGCGTCGACCCAGCGCGGACGACTTCCGGATCGGGCCCCCGGTCGCGGTGGCCGAGGTCGATGGCGACGACCTCCGCATCGTCAGCCAGATCGCCCCGGAGCTGGCGCGGCACGGCATCGCGCTCGCCGGGCTCGACGTCATCGCCGGTCGCCTGATCGAGGTCAACGTGACCTGTCCCGGCGGCATGCACAAGACCGATGCCCTCCTCGGCACCGACCTCAGCGGCGACATCATGCGCCGCCTCCTCCACCACGAAAGGGTTCTCCGATGAGCGACATCACCGTCATCTCCATCGCCCTGATGGGCATCCTGATCTTCGTCCTCGGCGCCAACGTGACCCGTCATCGCGCGATCCGTGGCAACACCGGCAACCAGCAGCCCACCGACCCCGCGGATCGGATGTACATCGCCCAGCGGGCGCACGGCAACGCAGCCGAGTACGTGCCGACCCTGATCGGCCTGCTCATCGTCTGTTCGGTGCTCACCGACGGGTGGTGGATCGACGCCCTGAGCATCGCGGCCGTCGTGGTCCGCTACCTGCACGCGGTCGGCATGCTGACCGCCAAGACCCTCGCCAGCCATGGACCGGTCAGGGACCTGGGCGCGATGGGCACCTACGCGACCGGGATCGCGCTCGGCATCACCGCGATCGTCGCGCTGTGACCGGCGGGCCCGTCGTCGGGATCGTTGGGCACGGTTACGTCGTCGCGAGGCCGTTCGGCGACCTGGCCGTGGTCGGCACGCCGGCGACGTACGCGGAGAAGGTCATCGCCGCAGGTGCTCGACCGGTCGTCCTCCCCGGCGCGGCCGCCATCGACCTGCTGGACGTCGTCGACGCCCTGGTGCTCACCGGCGGTGGCGACGTGGCGCCCCACCTGTACGGCGGCGCGCCGGAAGCCGCCGCCGACGTGGACCCGATCCGGGACGCCAACGAGATCGAGCTCGTGCGGGCCGCCGCTGATGCCAAGGTGCCGCTGCTCGGTGTGTGCCGCGGCCTCCAGGTCATGGTCGTCGCGTTCGGTGGCACCCTCAGCGAAGACCTCGCGATGCGGCACGTGCTCCCGCACCTCGGACACCCCGTCACCACGCGGGCCGGCTCGTTGCTTCGGTCCGTGCTCGGGGAACGACCGGACGTGACCGCCCTGCACCACCAGGCCGTGGCCGAGCCCGGGCCCGCTTGGCGCCCCACGGCGTGGACCGACGACGGCGTCATCGAGGCCGTCGAGTGGGCCGGCGAACGGGCGTGGCCCGCGCTGGGTGTCCAGTGGCACCCCGAGCTGGAGGCCGCGACCGGTGCCTCCCTGTTCAGCTGGCTGGTGCAGGTGGCGCGCCCGGCCCGACCGGCTTCCCTGGTGACACCTGGTGGCTGGGTGGCAGTGCCCCCGGTGGGGATCGAACCCACACTGAATCGCTTTTAAGGCGACTTCCTCTACCGGTTGGGATACGGGGGCGACTGAATCATCGCAGCGGCCCGGCCCAGCACGTCGTCGAGCATGGATTCGGTGAGCTTGCCGGTGAAGGTGTTCTGCTGGCTCGGGTGGTAGCTGCCGAGGAGTACGACGGCCGGGCGGTCGTCGTCGCCGGGCCGGCCGAGCAGCGCCTCCGCGCCGTGACCGAACTTCGGGCGCGGTCGTGCGACGGTCCAGCCGGCCGAGCGGAAGGCGCGCAGCGTGGCGTCCCAGCCGATCGAGCCGAGGGCGACGACGCATCGGAGGTCGTCGGCGACGAGGGCCAGCTCGGCGTCCAGCCACGGAGCGCACCGCTCCCTCTCCTCGGTGGTGGGTTTGTTCTGGGGCGGGGCGCAGCGCACCGTCGCGACCATCCGAGCGCCGACCAGCTCGAGACCGTCGGCGGCGTGCACGCTCGTGGGCTGGTTGGCCAGGCCGACCCGATGCAGGGACGCGAACAGCCAGTCGCCGGAGCGGTCGCCGGTGAACACCCGGCCGGTGCGGTTGGCGCCGTGGGCGGCCGGCGCCAGCCCGACGATCAGCAGCCCGGGAGTGGGTGAGCCCCAGCCCTGCGATCGGGCGGCCCCAGTAGGGCTGATCGGCGAACGCCGCTCGCTTCTCGACGGCCACCTGCTCCCGCCACTCGACCAGGCGCGGGCACCGCCGGCACACGCTGATCTCGGCCCCGAGATCGTCCAGCGGGTCGCCGCTCCCGGCGAGTGCGGCAGGGTCACCGGGCCAGCCGGTGCCGGGCGGGACAGGCGATGGGAACAGTTCCCCGGTCGCCGGGTGCGGGAGCGGGACGCCGGTCAGGGGTGTGGCTGGATCGAGGTCTCGTAGCGCACCTTGTCGACGGCCGCATGGGCCACCTCGCTGGCCTTCTCCTTCGCGGCCTCGGCGGCCCGGTCCTTGGCCGCCTGGACGCGCGAGTCACCGGCGACCTTCTTGGCGCCGGCCTTGATCTGCTCGTAGCGGCCGCGGCCGGCGCGCGTGCCCAGGACGTAGCCGACTCCGGCTGCGAACAGGAGCGGGATCTTCTTCATGGTCGGGTCTCCTTCCGAGACACCCCCACGGTAGCCAGGCCGTGGCCCGGGCAAACGTCGGCTTAGTCCGCGAGCGACCAGGCGATGCCGTCGAGGAGGTCGGACTCGGAGACCACCATCGTCGCGAGCGGCGTACGCCGCAGCACCCGCGACAGGATCAGCGCCCCCGCATCGATCACGTCGGCGCGCCCGGGGTGCATGTAGGGCAGCGCCAGCCGCTCCGCCACCGTCATCGCGACCAGTCGGTCGGTGAACGCGTGCACCGCGTCGACCCCGATCACCTGCTGGTCGACGGCGTCTCGCGCGTACGCCGGCAGGTCGAGCACACCGGCGGCCACCGTGGTGACCGTGCCGGCGACGCCGACCACAGTGGCGGCGTCCGCGGGCGAGACCGGGCAGTCGTCGAGCGCCGAGTCGATGGCGGCCATGCAGGCCTCGACCTGCTGGGCCGTCGGGGGATCGTTGTGGAGGAGGCGCTCGTGCAGCCGCACCGACCCGATGTCCATCGAGGCCGCCGTCCCGCGGCTGGTCCGCTCCGAGGACGAGCTCGGTCGACCCACCGCCGACGTCAACCACCAGCACCGGGTGGGCAGGCGCGATCGCCAGGTTGCGCACCGCGCCGTCGAAGGCCAGCGCCGCCTCTTCGTCGCCCGTGAGCACCTCGGGGCGGACCCCCAACCGGGCCTCGACGCCGTCGGAGAAGGCTCCCGCATTGGCGGCGTCGCGGGTCGCCGAGGTCGCACAGAAGCGGATCCGCTCGACGTGGTGCTGCTCGACCAGGGCGGCGTACTCGTCGATGGCGGCGAACACGCGCACCAGTGCCGCGTCGTCGAGTCGGCCGGTGCGGTCGACGCCCTCGCCGAGCCGCACCAGCCGTTCCTCGCGGACGGAGATCTCGGGCAGCTCCCCGATCAGCAGCCGGATGGTGTTGGTGCCGCAATCCACCGCCGCTACACGCACGGTCCGCTCGCCCACCAGTCACCGAGCAGCGCGAGCACCTCGTCACCAAGCGGGTTCACACCCGGCCCGGCGGCGAGCGCGTGGGCGGCGAGCACGTGCAGGCACTTGACCCGGTCGGGCATTCCGCCGGCCGTGATGCCCTCGATCTCGGGCACCTCACCGAGGGTCGAACGGAAGGCGAGGTAGGCCTCATGGGCCGCCCGGTAGGCCGCGGCCAGGTCGGGGTCCTCCCCCAGCCGGGCCTGCATCTCCTTCATCAGTCCCGACCCCTCGAGGGTGCCGATCAGCGACGCGGCCCGCGGGCAGGTGAGATAGAAGGTGGTCGGGAACGGCGTGCCGTTGGGCAGGCGGGGCTCGGTGGTGACGACGTCGGGATTGCCGCACGGACAGCGGTGCCCGACCGCGTGGATAGACCGCGGCGGTCGGCCCAGCTGCTGCCTGACGATCTCCTCGTCGGCGGGATCGGTCACGAGCCGGTCACTGGCCGGTGGAGTCGTTCGAGCCGTCGATCTCGCTCAGCGGCGGCGGCGCCTGCGCGGGCGGGTTGCCGGCGAGCTTCACCGACTCCCACACGTCGCTGTAGACCGCGGCCGGAGGATTCTGGGTGGCCGCGTCCGGGTCGGTGAGCTCCGCCTCCGGCTCGATCGGGTTGCCGTGCTCGTCGAGGACGACGTACGACGTCTCCCCCGGCATCACGTAGCCGAGGCGCTCGCGAGCCTGCTGCTGCACGTACGCGTCGTCCTGCCAGCGGTTCTTCTCGCGCTCGAGATCGTCGATGTTGGCCCGGCGCTCGGCGATCTGCTCCTTGAGATCGCCGATGTGCGAGCGCTGCTGGAGGTAGGCACGCAGCGACGAGGCGTAGGAGACCGCGAGCACCGCGAGCACGACCACGAGGATCGCGGCCCGCCCGGTGAAGCGCGGACGTTTGGGCACCTCGGCCGTCGGGCTCGGGGCAGCCGGGCGGAGTGTCCGTGCAGCCGCCTCGCGCCCTGGGCCGGTGCGTGGACGCCGTCGCCCGTCTCGGGGCGTGCTTGGACGGTCGGACGGCATGGGCCCGAGTCTGCCTCGTTCAGCCCTGGTATCGCGGGAACGCGGCCGCACCGGCGTAACGCGCCGCATCGCCGAGCTCGTCCTCGATCCGCAGCAGCTGGTTGAACTTGGCCACCCGGTCCGACCGTGCTGGAGCGCCGGTCTTGATCTGTCCGCAGTTCACCGCCACCGCGAGGTCGGCGATCGTGGTGTCCTCGGTCTCGCCAGAGCGGTGGCTCATCATGTTGCGGAAGCCGGCCCGGTGCGCGAGCTCGACCGCGTCGAGGGTCTCGGTGAGCGAGCCGATCTGATTGACCTTCACCAGCATCGCGTTGGCGTTGCCGCCGGTGATGCCGCGCTGAAGGCGCTCGACGTTGGTCACGAACAGGTCGTCGCCGACGATCTGGATCTGGTCGCCCAGCTGAGCGGTGAGGGACTTCCAGCCGTCCCAGTCGTCCTCGTCGAGCGGGTCCTCGATGGACACGATCGGGTACGCCGCCACGAGCTCTGCGTAGTAGGCGATCATCTCGGCGCTGCTCTTGGGGGCGGCCTCGAAGGTGTAGGCGCCGTCGGCGTGGAACTCGCTGGCGGCCACGTCCATCGCGAGCGCGATGTCGGTGCCGAGCTTCTGGCCAGAGGCTTCGACCGCCTCGGCGATCAGGTCGAGCGCGGCCCGGTTGGAGTCCAGGTTGGGGGCGAAGCCCCCTTCGTCGCCGAGACCCGTGGACAGGCCCTTCTTGTTCAACACCGACTTGAGGGCGTGGTAGACCTCGGCGCCCGAGCGCAGCGCCTCCTTGAACGTGGGCGCGCCGATCGGCGCGATCATGAACTCCTGAACGTCGACGTTGGAGTCCGCGTGCGCGCCGCCGTTGAGGATGTTCATCATCGGCACCGGCAGCAGGTGGGCGTTGGGTCCGCCCACGTAGCGGTAGAGCGGGAGACCCGCCGAGTCAGCGGCGGCGCGGGCCACCGCGAGCGAGACGCCGAGGATCGCGTTGGCGCCGAGGTTGGCCTTGTTGGGCGTGCCGTCGGCCTCGAGCATCACCTGGTCGATGAGTCGCTGGTCGTCGGCGTCGAGACCCTCGACGGCAGGGCCGATGGTCTGGATGACCGCGTCGACGGCCTTCTGCACGCCCTTGCCGAGGTAGCGGTCGCCGCCGTCGCGCAGCTCGACCGCCTCGAAGGCACCGGTGGAGGCGCCGCTGGGCACCGCCGCGCGGGCGAAGGCTCCGTCATCGAGGAGTACCTCGACCTCGACGGTGGGGTTGCCGCGCGAGTCGAGGATCTCGCGGGCTCCGACGGCTTCGATGCTGGCCACGGTGGGTGCTCCTGGTTCGAGGTAATGCGGGCGGCAACCAGCCTAGTGCCGCCCCCGGAGCGCCAGCGGTTGAGGTGAATGGACTGGATCCAGCCATGGGCTAGCCCAGTCGAGGCAATGAGCGTGCTGCGGGAGCCGTTGCGTGATGCAGGCCCTAACCTGCGGCATGACTCCCTCAAATCGCAGACCCATCACCCGCGCCGTCACCATCGCCGCCGGTTCGCTGATCCCGATCAGCATGATCGGCTTCGCGTCACCGGCCAGCGCCGCCACCATCAACGCCTGCGTCAACAACAGCACCGGCTCCGTTCGCGTCACGAACTCCGCCTGCGGCGGCGCCGAGCACGCGCTCTCCTGGAACAACGTCGGACCCGTAGGACCAGTCGGAGCGGTGGGACCCATCGGACCCGTGGGACCGGCCGGACCTCAGGGACCCGCCGGACCTCCCGGAGCCATCGGACCAGTTGGACCCGCCGGACCCGTCGGATCTGCGGGACCTCAGGGACCCGCCGGGTCTGCGGGACCTCAGGGACCCGCCGGACCCGCCGGACCCGCCGGATCTCAGGGGCCCGCCGGACCCGGTAGCACCTACGTGACCCGGACGGACTCAGTCACCGTCGACGACGACGGGGCGGTGCACGCCTTGACCAAGATCTGCGACGCGGGCGAGAGGGTGTCCGGCGGCGGCTATCACTACGAGGAGAACGTCGCCAACGTCGAGGTCCGCGGCAGCCAGCCGCTCCCGGGAGGGCAGGCCTGGCAGGTGTTCATCGAGAACCCCGCCAGCAACGCCGACGCCGGCCTCCTGGTCACCGTTTTCGCCGTCTGCGCATCCTGAGTCATCCGAGGATGGCGCCGGCTCTCGACAGGCTCTTAACTCTGCCAGCGCCGCCACCATCAACGCCTGCGTCAACAACAGCACCGGCTCCGTCCGGATCACGAACTCCGCCTGCGGCGGCGCCGAGCACGCTCTCTCCTGGAACAACGTCGGACCGACCGGACCGGTCGGACCGACCGGACCCACAGGACCCACCGGGGCTCCGGGAACTCCGGGAGCCCCCGGCGCCATCGGACCTGTCGGACCCGCCGGACCCGCTGGAGTTCCTGGACCAGCCGGACCGGCCGGAGCGACCGGATCAACCGGACCTGCCGGCCCCAGCCTCACCATCGCCAAGCGTTTTGACAACCAAGTCATCCACGACGACGACGCCAGCCACTCGGTGAGTGCGCCGTGCGATCCGGGCGAAACAGTGACCGGCGGCGGCTTCTTCTATCCGGAGGCAGCCGACAACATCAAGATCAGTGCCAGCGCGCCGTTCGGAACAACCGCCTGGTCTGTGTCCATCGAGAACGAGAGCAACGGTGACCTCACCCTGACGGTGTATGCAATGTGCGCATCCTGAGCTCGGACGCGCCGGGCGACCGCAGCTCTGCTCGGTGACCGAGCCCGTCGCCACCTCTCACCAGCGCGGCGGCCCTACACTCTGGCCGTGCACAAGCGTTCCCGCGCGCCCCTGGCCGCGACAATCCTGACGGTCGGCATCGCCCTCACCGGATGCAGCGACGACGGAGGACCGTCGAGCGACAAGGAGCCCGAATCCGCCGCCCCGTCCGCGGCCACCACCTCGGCGGCCCCATCGGAGGACGACGTCCTCTCTGCGTCGATCCTCGTCGAGGACGGACTCGACAAGCTGATCGTCAAGGACGAGGCTGCAGCGCGCGCCGCCTTCGAGGAAGCGGCCGCGCTCGACCCCGGGAACTTCTACGCGCACTTCAACCTCGGCGCACTCGCACACCGCGACGGCGACCTGGAAGAGGCGATGGAGTACTACGACCGGGCTCTTGCGATAGAGCCCGACTACCCGCTGGCGCTCTTCAACAAGGCGATCATCCTCGAGACCAGCGACCTCGACCAGTCGATCGAGCTCTACCGGCGGGTCGTCGAGATCGACGACACGATGGCCTCGGCGTTCATGCGGCTCGGCTTCGCTCTCGTCCACCAGGGGCAGCGGGAGGAAGGCGAGGAGCTCCTCAATCGGGGGATCTCGCTCGACCCGAAGATGAAGAAGTTCAAGGCACCTCACTACGAGTGAACGCCGTGGGTTTGGTGCGGATCTCGACACGCTCTTAGGTCGATGATCAACTTCTTCCCATGAACCTCTCGAGTCGCTCGGGTACCACCCGCGCCATCACCCTCGCTGCCAGTTCGTTGATCCCGATCACCATGATCGCCTTCGCGTCACCGGCCAGCGCCGCCACCATCAACGCCTGTGTCAACAACAGCACCGGCGCTGTCCGCGTCACGGACTTCCCATGCGGGGGTGCCGAGCACGCGATCTCCTGGAACGACGTAGGACCGACTGGACCGACCGGACCTGCCGGAGCGACCGGACCTGCGGGACCTGCCGGGCCTGCAGGAGCGACCGGGCCTGCAGGAGCGACCGGACCGGCCGGAGCCGCCGGAGCCACCGGACCTGCCGGACCTGCCGGACCTGCCGGACCTGCCGGAGGTATGGGGCCCATCGGACCAGCCGGGCCGACCGGCCCGCAGGGTGTCCCTGGTCCGGCGGGTCCTGCCGGAGCGACCGGCCCTGCCGGAGCCACCCTGTCCGACCTCGAATTCAACGACTACTCAGTGATCGACACCGTCGACGACGACGGGGACGTCCACCTGCTCACCGTGGAGTGCGCCCCCGGCGAGCAGGTGATCAGCGGTGGCTACAACCTGTTCGACAACGGATTCGACGTGGACGTCATCCTCAATTGGCCGCAGGAGGCTCCCGACGGTTGGAGGGTGGTTGTTCGCAACCCAACGAGTGCTCCCGACGCCGGCGCCGGAATCACGCTCAAGGTGGTCTGCCTTGCACTGTGAGATCTCTGGAATTTTCGGCCAAAGAGACTCGGGCCGCGGGGCTAAGGGTCAACTCGACGAGGTGACCCCGATCCCCATTGTCACTGTCAGCGCCCAAGTGGCCGACGTGCTGCCCCGGCAGGTGGCGAGCCCCGGGCGCGACGGCCACCTCCCGCGGGGCGACATCCGAGACCTGTTGTCCGATTCCTGCGCGGCCACGGGCGGACGCCTTAACCTTTGCACGTGCTCATCTCTCGCGGTTCGGTCGTGGTCGTCGTCATGTCAGCAACACTGCTCCTCGCCGGCTGCGGTGGTGACGACGATCCGCCGTCGGACTCCTCGAGCACGTCAGCGTCAGCGAGCCCGAGCGGAGGGGAGGCGGACGCCGCGGCCACTCTGCTCCAGGCCGGCCTCGACCAGATGGCGGCCGGCGAGGACCAGGCGGCGAAGAACACGTTCGAGAACGTCCTGAGCCTCGACCCCGAAATCTGTACGCGCTCTACAACCTCGGCGTCATCGCCCAGACCGCCGGGAAGACGGACGAGGCACTCGACCTCTACGACCAGGCGCTCGTCGTTCAGTCCGACTACACCCCCGCGCTCTTCAACAAGGCCATCCTTCTCGAGACCACGGACCTCGAGCAGTCGATCGAGCTCTACCGCCAGGTGATCGGGATCGACGACAAGATGGCGGCCGCCTACATGCGCCTCGGGTTCGCGTTGGTCCATCTCGGCAAGGACGACGAGGGCTCGGAGTTCCTCACCCAAGGGATTGCGCTCGACCCGTCGATGACCGAGATCGAGGCTCCCAGCTACGAGTGACTTGGCGGGCGGGCGTCAGCTAACGACCACTTTGCAAGTAGCCCAGATTGGCCTGCAGGCGCTTGTCGTCCGGACGGACGGCGAGCGCCTTCTTGGCCGCCTTGATGCCCTGGGCGTGCCGGTCGGTCCAGTAGCAGCTGATCGCGAGCTCGTCCCACGCCCGCCAGGTGTAGGTCTCGTGGTCGACGAACAAGGCGTCCGCGTCGGGCACCCTGATCCTCGTTGCGGCATCGGCGTACAGGTAGGCAACCTCGAACCGCTCGCGCTTCCGTTCGATCCTCGCGAGCGCGACCAGGGGCTCTGCGCGTGACGGCATCGCAGCCCACACGGTGAGGTAGGCGTCGGACACCACCTCGACCGGCCGATCGAGACGTTCCAGGATGGCCGCGATCTGGAACATGGCGTACCAGCGCTCCTGGTCCCAGCCGTTCTCGTTGGCGGCCCTGGCCTGGTAGGCCTCCAGCGCACGCTCGAGCTCGCCCGCGTCGCGCCATGACTGGCCGAGGTAGAACTGCGTACGCGGATCGTCGGGCGTCTTGGCCAGCTCGCGGGCGAGCAGCTCCGCGTCCCGCCGATAGGTGTCCGGGTCGCGCGAGCGCTCACCCTCTCGCCCCCTGAGCACCCTGGGCGCCTTGAGGGTGTCGAGGGTCGCCTCCGGGAGGTCGAGGTACTCGTGGACGACGCCCTTCCACCTCCAGGGCCGGTCGAGCCGAACGACGGCCAGTCGCCCGTAACGGGTGCCGGCGTCCTCGACCTCGAGGTAGTAGCCGTCGGCTGTGAGCTGCGGGAGTGCGGTCGGTAGGTCGGTCAGGGTGTCATCGGCGTCGATCCACAGCACGTAGTCGCCCGCACGAGAGTGCTCGAGAGTCCGCGCGGCGTCCAGCGACTCCTGCCGGTTGTGTCCGAAGTTGACCCACGGGCGCTCGATCAGGAGGCCCGGGACGTCGCCCATCACCGACCGGATGATGTCCTGCGTGCCATCGGTGGAGCCGGTGTCGGAGATCACCCACCAGTCGAGCAGGGGCAAGGCGCCGCGGAGGCATCGCTCGATGACCTTGGCCTCGTTCTTGACGATCATCGAGAGGCCGAGACGCGACATGCCAGGAGGGTAGTTGGCGACTCTGCCGGCAGGCGACCGGGCCCGAACTTGTGGTCTGGACCATTGCGGATCTGCTGGTCAAGCGGCCTTTACTGTTTTACCTTCCAGCATGAAAACTTCGTCGCGCGTGGTTGTTGCCTCTCTTCTGTCGCTCAGCGCACTTGCCGTGAGCGCCCCGCCTAGCAGCGCTGCCACCATCAACGCCTGCGTCAACAACAGCTCCGGCGCCGTCCGCGTCACGAACTCCCCCTGCGGCGCCGCCGAGCACGCACTCTCCTGGAACACCACGGGAGCCACGGGTCCCACCGGGCCCGCAGGTCCCGCCGGTGCCACCGGTCCCGCAGGTGCCACGGGAGCGCCCGGAGCGCCCGGAGGCATCGGCCCGGTTGGTCCCGCCGGCCCCGCCGGTCCCGCCGGCCCCGCCGGTCCCGCCGGCCCCGCCGGTCCCGCCGGCCCCGCCGGCCCCGCCGGTGTCGGTGCGACCGGACCCACAGGTCCCACAGGCCCCGCCGGGGGGGCGGCGATCGGGGGAGGCTTCTCGGCCGGGATCTCGAGCACCCCGTTGCTGATCAGCACTGTCCTGTCGAACTGGTCGGTGACCTCGCCGTCCTACAACGACGCCGGCTCTGGCTTCAACCCTGTCACCGGCTGGTTCACGGTGCCGACCACGGGCCGCTACCTCCTGTCGGCCAGCTGCGATTTCTCGGCGGTGGCCCCAGCGGCCTTCAGCTTGCCGCCGGGAGCCGACCCGGCGTTGAAGATCTTCGACGGACCCGCCAACGTCACGCTGGCTTCGGCGGCCCTGCCGGTGGTGGACGTCAATATCCTGGCGCTGCTCTCCCTCAGGACCCTAGCTCTCGGCGGGGCTCACGCCGAAGCCGCCCTGGAGCTCACCGCCGGCCAGGTGGTCGAGGCTTTCTACGACTCCGACGGGGCGATCGTGCCGATGAATGCCAGCAACTGCAGGTTCTCCGCACTGCCGCTCGGGTAGTCGGTGTACGGCGGGGGTTCGACTGCGCCCCAGCCAGGGGCGTCTTACACTCTCGCCGTGCACCTCACCACTGGCTCCCTCGCCCGTCCTCAGCGTCTCCGCACCGCGCTCGTCGTGGCAACCCTGGCAGCCAGCCTGCTGCTGACAGGCTGCAGCGACGACGGGGACTCGCCGAAAGACGCATCGACGGAGTCATCTGTACCGACTTCGCCGGGATCGGTGGACCCAGGAATCGACTTCACTGCGACTGACCTGGTGCGGGACGCGGTGGACCGGCTGAACGCTGGGCAGGTGGAAGAGGCGAAAGAGCTCTTCGAGCAAGCCGTGCTCATGGAACCGGAGAACGCGTTCGCTCTCTACAACCTCGGCTACATCGCTCAGACCAAGGGGGACGACGAGGAGGCCCTCGACTACTACGACCGCGCCCTGGAGGCGAAGCCCAAGTTCGTCGAGGCACTCTTCAACAAGGCGATCCTGCTCGAGACGAGCGATCTCGAGCAGTCGGTCGAGCTCTACCGCGAGGCGCTCAAGATCGACGAGAAGATGGCGGCCGCGCACATGCGCCTCGGCTTCGCCCTCCTACACCTGGGCGACAAAAAGGGGGCGGAGCGGGAGCTCGGCCGCGGTCTTGAGCTCGACCCGTCGATGGCCGACTTCACCGCGCCGACCTACGAGTAATCCCGTTCTGACCTGGTCGAAAGCGTAAGAGGACTCTCACCCCGGCGTCGGCAAAACCAAATGGTCTAGCCCAGTTGGAGAAAACCGTCTCGTTCGGTGCCGCTGCGATCCTGCACGGCCTAATCTCCCGCCATGACTCCCTTAAACCGCACACGCACCACCCGCGCCCTTTCCATCGCTGCCACGTCGCTGATCCCGCTCAGCGTGATCGGCTTCGCCTCTCCGGCCAGCGCCGCCACCATCAACGCCTGCGTCAACAACAGCACCAAGGTCGTCCGCATCACGACCATCTGTGGCGCTGCTGAGACCGCGATCAGCTGGAACGACATCGGCCCGACCGGCCCGACCGGCCCGACCGGCCCGACCGGCCCGACCGGCCCGACCGGCCCGACCGGCCCGACCGGACCTGCGGGACCGGCCGGCCCGCTCAACGTGCGCTTCTCCTCCACGCCCATCCCTGTTGGGACGAGCGCGGTGGCCTCGGTCAGCTGCCTGCCGGGCGAGCGCGCGACGGGCGGTGGCGCCTCCTTCGGGGCCGCCAGCACCGTCACCAGCGGCCAGATCTGGCGCTCGGTGCCGGACGTCGCTGCTGGGACGCCGACCGGGTGGACGTCCACCGGGTTCAACTTCGCGGAGAGTGCCCCCGGCAACAGCATCTTTGCCGTCGTCATCTGCCTGGGCGCCTGATCATGACTCCCTTGAACCGCACCCGCACTACCCGTGCCCTTTCCATCGCTGCCACCTCGCTGATCCCACTCAGCGTGATCGGCTTCGCCGCACCGGCCAGCGCCGCCACCATCAACGGCTGCGTCAACAACAGCACCAAGGTCCTGCGCATCACGACCATCTGTGGCGCTGCTGAGACCGCGATCAGCTGGAACAACATCGGCCCGACCGGCCCGACCGGCCCGACCGGACCGACCGGACCGACCGGACCGACTGGCCCGACTGGCCCGACCGGACCTCCGGGACCGGCCGGCCCGCTCAACGTGCGCTTCTCCTCCACGCCCATCCCTGTTGGGACGACCCAGGTGGCCTCGGTCACCTGTCTCCCGGGCGAGCGCGCGACGGGCGGTGGCGCCTCCTTCGGGGCCGCCAGTACCGTCACCAGCGGCCACATCTTCCGCTCGGTGCCGGACGTCGCCGCTGGCACGCCGACCGGGTGGACGTCCACCGCGCACAACTTCGCGGAGAGTTCCGCCGGCAACAACGTTTTCGCCGTCGTCATCTGCCTGGGCGCCTGACCCAGCGCAGCAGTACCTGATACACAGAGATCAACCGGTGAGGCACCGCTCATGGAGCGGTGCCTCACCGCATTTTCGAGGCCCCATTCAGCGGCCTGTTTCGATGGTTGTCTAGACCGGAAGACCCCGTTTTAGTGGCTTGCCCCGCGGATGCTCGCCATCCACTACCTTCCAGAGCATGTCCCCCGTATCCCGCACCCGCACTACCCGCGCCCTTTCCATCGCTGCCACATCGCTGATCCCACTCAGCGTGATCGGCTTCGCCGCACCGGCCAGCGCCGCCACCATCAACGGCTGCGTCAACAACAGCACCAAGGTCGTCCGCATCACGACCATCTGTGGCGCTGCTGAGACCGCGATCAGCTGGAACGACATCGGACCGACCGGACCGACCGGACCGACCGGACCGACCGGCCCGACCGGACCGACCGGACCGACCGGCCCGACCGGACCTGCGGGACCGGCCGGCCCGCTCACCGTGCGCTTCAGCCTCACGGCCATCCCCGTCGGCACGGACGCGTCGACCGCCGTCGACTGTCTGGCTGGCGAGCGCGCGACGGGCGGTGGCGCCTCCTTCGGGTCCGTCAGCACCGTCACCAGCGGCCAGATCTGGCGCTCGGTTCCGAACGTCGCTGCTGGCACGCCGACCGGGTGGACGGTCACCGGGCACAACTTCGCGGAGACTGCCCCCGGCAACAGCATCTTTGCTGTCGTCATCTGCCTGGGCGCCTGACCCAGCGCAGCAGTACCTGAAACACAGAGCTCAACCGGTGAGGCACCGCTCGTGGAGCGGTGCCTCATCGCATTTTCGAGGCCACGTCCAGCGGCCTGTTTCGATGGTTGTCTAGACCGGAAGACCCCGTTTTAGTTGCTCCGCCCATTCGCGCTCATCGTCCACTAACTTCCAGAGCATGTCTCCCCCCACGCAACGCCTCGTGAAAGTCGTTCCCACCACCCTGTTGCTGATGGCCGGCGGGCTCGTGCTCGCTGGTCCCGCCACCGCCGCGACCATCAACGGCTGCGTCAACAACTCCAGCGGCTCCGTCCGCATCACCAACAGCCCCTGCGGCGCCGCGGAGACCGCGATCTCCTGGAACAGCGTTGGCGCTCCCGGTCCCGCTGGCCCCGCCGGGCCGGCTGGTCCCGCCGGCCCCGCTGGCCCGGCCGGCGCGGTCGGACCGGCCGGCGCGGTCGGACCCGCCGGCGCGGTCGGACCCGCCGGCCCGGCTGGGCCTCCCGGAGCCGGTCTCCCCGGACCTGCCGGACCCCCCGGATCCATCGGACCCGCGGGACCCGCCGGACCCGCCGGAGCTGCCGGACCCGCTGGAGCAATCGGACCCGCCGGACCCGCCGGACCCGCCGGGGCGGTCGGACCTGCCGGACCTCCAGGCTCCATAGCCGCGACCGCGATCTACACCAAGATAGAGAGCGTCGTGCTGAACGCGAACACTCCCACCAACTTCGAGATCAGCTGCGACCCTGGTGATGTCGTGATCGGTGGTGGCTACAACTCACCTCAGTCGACGCTCGGCACGTTCCAGGTGGCGGAGAATGGGCCATTCGGCGAAACGCGGTGGGACGTGGCCGTCCTCACCAGCCAGGTTGGCCTGCCATTGGATGCTTTCGCTCGCTGTCTGGACCTCACACCCTGATCTGACCTGATCCAACGGCGAGGCGCCGCTCCTTGAGCGGTGCCTCGTCGCATTTCCAGGTCAAGGGTCCTGACCACAGGTTCGAAGCCCGATGCGTGGACTAGCCCCCCGCTGACGTGATGGTCGAAACCCGCACTCCCAGTCGAGGCCGCCGTAGCCTCGGGAGATGACAACCTCCGCGCAACAGCGCATCACCCGCACCATCACCATCGTGGCCGCCACCCTGGTCCCGATCAGCGTGCTCGGCTTCGCCTCACCGGCCAGTGCCGCCACTGTCAACGCCTGTGTCAACAACTCCACGGGCGCCGTCCGCATCCCGACCAACGGCACCTGCGGCTCGGCCGAGCATCTGCTCACCTGGAACACCGTCGGTCCGGCGGGCCCCGCAGGCCCCGCCGGACCCGTAGGACCGGCCGGACCCGTAGGACCCATCGGGCCCGTGGGACCCCAAGGCCCCGCCGGACCCCAAGGCCCCGCCGGACCCCAAGGCCCCGCCGGACCCCAAGGCCCCGCCGGACCTCAAGGACCCGCGGGGGCCAGCGGAGCCAGCGGTTACGAGCTAGTGCTCACCGCCAGCGCCAGCATCCTTCCCGGTGCTGCAGGGACGGTCACGGCCACCTGCCCCGCCGGCAAGGTGGTCACCGGAGCCACGGCTGACTTCTTCGACGGGTACGAGGGCACCAGCATCCACTCGACGAACACCGATGCGACTGCCTACGGGATCAACTCCGTCGGCGTGAACTCCGACAACATTCGTCTGCAGGTCTACTGCATCAACTCCTAGCGCAACGCCAGGTCAGCCTCCAGCGATCAGCAGCCGGCGTACGGCGTCGCGGAGGGCCTGCTCCGGATCGGTGCCGGTCCCGCGCGCCTCGGCGACGAGGGCGAGCAGACGGTCGCCGAGGTCGTCGCCCGTCGGGACCGGAGCCGACCTGCCGCGCTCGAGCCGGTCGAGCACCTTGTCGGCGTACAGCAGAGCGGGGAGTGTCGGGGCGATGCCGTCGGTCACCGAGTCCCGCTGCTTCTCGCTCGCCTTGACCGACTCCCAGAGCTCGTTGACGGCTCGCGCGTCGGCGGGAGCATCGGACCCGTCGCCGAAGACGTGGGGGTTGCGTCGGACCATCTTCTCGATGATGTCGCGCGCGACGTCGTCGATGGTGAACGCTCCGGACTCCTCGGCGATCACCGCGTGGAAGTAGATCTGCAGAAGGAGGTCACCGAGCTCCTCGCGGAGGTGCTCGTCGGAGCCGGTGTCCAGCGCCTCGAGGGCCTCGTGGGTCTCCTCGAGCAAGTAGCGCGCGAGGGAGCGGTGAGTCTGCTCGCGCTTCCAGTGACACTCGGCGCGCAGCCGCCGCATCACCGCCAGGAACTCGACCAGCGGCTCTCCCGACGCACGTTCGGTGCTCACCCGCAGCGCTGGGATTCCGGCAGCGAGTCGAGGTAGGTCGTGTCCGGCTCGGCCGGGGCGTTCGGGTCGTCGGCGTTGACGTCGACGAGAGCCTGCTTGGCGAAGTCGCTCACCGGCACCGAGAGCTCGTCCGGCTCGGTGGTCACGATCTGCTCGAGGTCGCCGATGCTCATGTCGGAGAAGCGCGGGTTGACCTGGAGGCCGTGCTCGTCCTCCCAGGCCTTGGCGACCTTGAGGCCCTCGGCGATCCCCTGGTTGGTGGTGTCGTCCTCGGGGTTCATGCCGAGCTTGTCCCACCCGATCTGTTGCACGATGTCGAGGAAGTAGTCGCCCGAGCTGAGGGTGGGCACCACGTTGTCCAGGACCCCTCGGGTGACGCCGAGCTCCTTCAGCTGCGACTCGTTGCGCTCGAGCGAGTCGCGGTAGTCGTCGCCGGCCTCGACGTCGTACTCGTCGGCCAGCTGGTCGCCCAGCTCGTAGAGCACGGCGTACTGCAGCGAGTTGTCGCGCACCACCGACCCGGGCACCCCGCTCGACGCGCCCTCGCCCTCGAGGAAGGTGATCATCGTGCAGAGCTCGGCCGCGTTGTCGTTGACCGTGTCGAGGTCGATGGTTGCGTCGCCCACCTGGGCGGCGAGTCCGGGCCGGAGGCCCTCGTTGGCCACTCCACACCCGCTCAGTGCGAGACCGGCGATCGCGACAACGGCGGCGCCTCCCAGACTGCGTCTCACGCGGACTCCTTGCTCTCCCGGGGGTCGATGACGGCGTCGATCACACCGCGGGCCCATTCAAGCAGGGCCACGCCGGTGACCGGTTGCCCGGTCGCCCCGGGCACCCCCGGCCGGGGCACCAGGATGGTGCCGACCTCCGACTTCACGATCGACTTGGGATAGAGCCGGTTGAGGCGTACGACGCGCGAGTCCGGCAGCGTGACCGGCCCGAACCGCACGTTCTTGCCGGCAATCGTGAGCTCGCCGACGCCGGCCTGGCGGGCGCGTGCGCGCAGGCGCGCCACCAGCTGCAGCGACACCACCTCCTGCGGAGGCTCGCCGTAGCGGTCGACCATCTCCTCGGCCAGCAGGTCGACGTCCTCGTCGGAGCGCACCTCCGCGAGCCGCTTGTACATCTCCAGCCGCAGCCGCTCGCTCTGGATGTAGTCGTGCGGCAGGTGGGCGTCGATCGGCAGCTCGATCCGGACCTCGTTGAGCTCCGGCTCCTTGTCGCCGCGGAAGTCCTGGACCGCCTCGCCGACCAGCCGCACGTAGAGGTCGAAGCCGACGTCGGCGATGTGGCCGGACTGCTCGCCACCCAGCAGGTTGCCGGCGCCGCGGATCTCGAGGTCCTTCATCGCGATCGCCATGCCGCCGCCGAGGTCGGAGTGCTGGGCCAGCGTGGCCAGCCGCTCGTGAGCGGTCTCGGTGAGGGGCTTCTCGGTCGGATAGAGGAAGTAGGCGTAGGCACGCTCGCGGCTGCGCCCGACCCGGCCGCGCAGCTGGTGCAGCTGGCTGAGGCCGAGGGTGTCGGCGCGCTCGATGATCATCGTGTTGGCGTTGGAGACGTCGAGGCCCGACTCGACGATCGTGGTGCAGACCAGCACGTCGAAGCGCTTCTCCCAGAAGTCGAGCATCACCTGCTCGAGCAGGTGCTCGCCCATCTGCCCGTGCGCCACCGCCACCCGTGCGTCAGGCACCAGCTCGCGGAGCTTGGCCGCCGCCTTCTCGATCGAGTTCACGCGGTTGTGGATGTAGAAGACCTGGCCGTCGCGCAGCAGCTCACGGCGTACGGCGGCGGTTACCTGGCGGTCCTCGTAGCCGCCGACGTAGGTGAGCACCGGGTGCCGCTCCTCCGGTGGCGTGGTGATCGTCGACATCTCGCGGATGCCGGTGATCGCCATCTCCAGGGTGCGCGGGATCGGGGTGGCGCTCATGCTCAGCACGTCGACGCTGGTGCGCAGCCGCTTCATCTGCTCCTTGTGCTCGACTCCGAACCGCTGCTCCTCGTCGACCACGATCAGGCCGAGGTCCTTCATCCGGATGTCCGGGTTGAGCAGCCGGTGGGTGCCGACCACGATGTCGATGCTGCCCTCGGCCAGCCCAGCGACGACCTCGCGGGCCTCCTTGTCGGTCTGGAACCGGCTCAGCGGCTTCACGACGACCGGGAAGCCGCTCATCCGCTCGGTGAACGTGCTGAGGTGCTGGGTGACGAGCAGCGTGGTCGGCACCAGGACAGCTACCTGCTTGCCGTCCTGCACCGCCTTGAACGCCGCCCGCACCGCGATCTCGGTCTTGCCGTAGCCGACATCACCGCAGACCAGGCGGTCCATCGGCACCGTCTGCCGCATGTCCGACTTCACCTCGTCGACCGTGGTCAGCTGGTCGGGGGTCTCGGTGAACGGGAACGCATCCTCGAGCTCGCGCTGCCACGGCGTGTCCGGCCCGAACGCGAAGCCCTTGGTGGCCTGGCGGGCGGCGTACAGCTTGATCAGCTCGGCCGCGATCTCGCGCACCGCCTTGCGGGCGCGGCCCTTGCGCTTGGCCCAGTCGCCGCCACCGAGCCGGTCCAGGCTGGGCTGCTCGCCGCCGACGTAGCGCGTCACCTGGTCCAGCGCGTCGGCCGGCACGAACAGCCGGTCAGGCGGGCCGCCGCGCTTGGAGGGGCCGTACTCGAGCACCAGGTACTCGCGCGTGGCCCCCTGCACCTCGCGCTGCTTCATCTCCACGAAGCGACCAACGCCGTGCTGCTCGTGGACGATGTAGTCGCCGGCAGTCAGCTCCAGGGGATTGATCTGGTGCTTGCGGCGGGCGGGCATCTTCCGCATGTCACGCGTCGACGCCTTCTGTCCCGAGATGTCCTCGCCGGTGAGCAGGGCGATCCGGTTCGTGTCGTCGACGAACCCACTGGTGAGCGCACCGCAGGTGACCTCGACGACGCTGTCTGAGGAGGTGGTCTCGACCTCGTCCACCAGCCGTGCCGGGACGTCCCGCTCCCCCAGCGCCTCCACCATCCGCTGGGCCGGCCCGTGCCCGGGATAGAGCACCACGGCCCGATACCCGTCCGCCCGCCACCGCTCCAGATCCGCGATCGCCTTCTCCACGTCTCCGCGGTAGTGGTCGACCGGCCGGTGCGGTAGTCCCTGACGTTCGGACCCCGTTTCCGGCGAATCGGGGGTCCGATCGTCAGGGACTACCCCGTCGAGGCCGAAGGGGCTGAGGGTCCACCACGGCTTGTCCTGGTCGAGGGTGTGCAGGCGGACGTCACCCAGGGAGCGGTACGACGCCGCGCCGAGGTCGATGGGCGCGATGCCACCACCCGCCGCCGCGGCCCAGCTCGCACCCAGGAACTCCTCGCTGGTGGCGACCAGGTCGTGTGCCCGGCTCCGCGCGCGCTCGGGGTCGAGCACCAGCACGTGGGTGTCGGCCGGCATCAGGTCGACCAGCAGCTCCATCTCGTCCACCAGCGCCGGAGCGAGCGACTCCATACCCTCGACCGCGATCCCAGCGGCGATCTTGTCGGTCAGCTCCAGCAGCTGCGGATGGCCGCACCGAGCTCGGCCGCCCGGCGGCGTACGTCGTCGGTGAGCAGGAGCTCGCGACACGGCGGCGCCCAGAGCCGCTCGAGCTTGTCCAGCGTCCGCTGGTCGGCGACCGCGAACGAGCGGATCTCCTCCACGTCGTCGCCCCACAGCTCGACGCGCACGGGATGCTCCTCGGTGGGCGGGAAGATGTCGACGATGCCGCCGCGCACTGCGAACTCGCCACGCCTCTCCACCAGGTCAACGCGCGTGTACGCCGCGTCGGCCAGCCGGCGTACGACGTCGTCGAGCGGTGCCGTCTGCCCCACGACCAGCTCGACCGGCTCCAGGTCGCCTAGGCCCTTGACCTGCGGCTGCAGCAGCGACCGCACGGGCGCCACCACGACCGACAACGGACCGTTGGTCACGTCGGTGCCGGGGTGGGACAGCCGCCGCAGGATCGCCAGCCGTTTGCCGACCGTGTCGCTGCGCGGGCTGAGTCGCTCGTGCGGCAGCGTCTCCCAGCTCGGGTAGTAGCCGACCCGGGCGGGGTCGACCAGGTCGCCGAGAGCGGCCACCAGGTCCTCGGCCTCCCGCGACGTGGCGGTAACCGCGAGCACGGTCCGGTCGGCACGCAGCAGGCCGGCGACCAGGAACGGCCGGAGCGCCTCCGGCCCGGTCAGGTCGAGCGTGCGCACATTCCCTCCGCGCGCGTCTTCGACAGCGGAGGCAAGCGTGGCGTCGGCAAGGACGGCGTCGGCGAGGCCGGCGAGTGACACAAGGACTCCTGGGCTGGTCTGAACAACACGGCAGCCCCCGGCCACGAGTGGCAGGGGGTGCGGTGGTCACTCTACGGCGGGGCTCCTACACCTCAACCGTCGCGCTCAGCTCGCCCAGCTTGGCCAGGTCGCCACGCAGTGCCTCCGAGCGATCGCGGTGCGCCGGGTTGAACACAACGGTGACGATCTCCATCAACCGTGGGAACTTCAGGATCCGGAACGACTGCGTGATCCGGGCTCCGCCACCGGCCGGCTCGAGGCGGAACCGCCATTCGGTCGAGTCGGGAGGTAGGCCGCCAGAGGTGCGGTAGACGAGGAGCCGCTCGGGCTCCAGCCCGGTGATCGTGCAGGTCCGCGACCACTTGAACCCCTTCACCTGGTTGTTGCCGCGGAACTTCGCGCCAACGGCCGCCTCGGTGTGTCCGTCGACCCAGGTCACGGTGTGGCACTCGTGGCTCCACTCGCCGACGCGGGTGGGGTCCGAGAGCACCGCCCAGACCTGGGCCGGTGTGGCGCCCACCTCGACCGCCACCTCGCCGTCCCAGGCGACCTTCAACGTCATGCGGCCCACGTCCTGGTGTCACCGACGTGCAGCGGCGGAACGTCGACCGCGGGGGTGCCCTCCCACAGCAGAGCCCGCTTGCGGCGGTAGCCGCCTCCGAGCAGCTTGACCAGGATGAAGCGCGGCACCGCGGGCACCGGGCCGACCACGATCTGGGTGTGCTCCTCGTCGAGGCCGTCGATCAGCCAGTGCCCCTCGAACGCCAGCTGGGGCATGCTCCCGTGCACCATCGACTGGTGCCATGCGACCCACTCGTCGTGGCTGATGCTGGCCGAGACCACCGGCATCATCTCCAGCTCCTCGCGGGTGAGGTGCGGCACCAGCGGCTCCTCGAGAGCGACGATGGCCGCCACCAGGTCGGAGTCCGGGCTGGCCGGGTCGGCCAGGTGGCGCTCAGCCGCGGCGCGCAGCCCGTCCATGGCCGGCGTGATGGTGTCGTGGTCGTCGTCCATCTGCTCACACAGGGCGGCTGCGTCCGGGTTGCGGCGGAGGACGAGCGGATAGAGCCCCTCGTCCTCGCCGGTGTGGTGGTGGTGCAGGAAGTCCATCAGCCAGACCGCGTGCTCCGCGAGCGCCTTGCGCCGAGCGGGCTCCTGAGCGGCCGGAGTACCGAGCACCAGGCGCAGCCGGACCAGGTCGCGGCGGAGGGCGGAGTGGACGATGCCCATCATCCGAGTGTCGGCGGGCCGGGTGTGCGTGTCGATCTCTTGCGCGGTCATGCTGACTCCTCGGGGATGTGCGCGACGAGCTGGAGCAAGGTCTGCCCCAGCCACTCTTGGTACTGCTGTTGGGTCCACCCGGCCATGCGGATCAGGTGGAGGTAGGTGCCCGGGCTGCTGATGGCCTGCAGGCCGTCGACCAGCGCGGGTTCGGGGCGTCGACCGAGGGCCCGGGTCAGGCCCTCGGCGAACGTCGTGAGCTGCTGCTCGTGGGCATGCCGCTTGAGCTCGGCAAGCTCCACGTCGGTCTCGGCCCCCTGGTCGAGCGCGTGGTGCAGGGCGGCCACGCGGGAGTACTGGTCGGCCATCATGGCCGCGGCCCTTCCCAACCGGGTGGGTCGGTCGCCCTCCCCGAGCGCTCCGAACTCGTGCCGCTCGGCGAGTGCGATCGGCTGATCGTCGCCGACGATGGCGACGTCCATCGCGACCTTCAGCAGCTCTCGCTTGGAGCCGACCACGTTGTAGACGGTCTCGACCGCGACCCCGGCCTCGCGGGCGATGTCGCGAACACTGGTAGCCCAGCCTCGCTCGGTGAACAGGTTGGTAGCGGCGGCGATGACGGCAAGCCTGGTGTCGGCGGCCGATGCGCGGCGCCGAGGCGACTCGTAGGACCGCTTCGCGGACGCGGGTGGGCTGGCCATGCGACGACTATGGAACATTCTTCAATTGAATGCAAGGGTGTTCCGATGAAATGCTCAGGAGGTCTGGACCAGTTCGTCAGCCCGCGTCCTCGCGAGGGTTCGCCACCCGGCCGACGAACAGCGGAGTGCCGTGTTGCACGTCATGGATCACGAACAAGAACGGCCGGTCGACGACCAGAGCAACCGGGTCGGCCGGTGCCCCGGTGGCCCGCATCCCGACGACCGTCACCGCCGCGGCCTCGGTGCCGTCCTCGTCGACCGCGATGAAGACCTCGTGCAGCACGTCGGAGATGAACAGGTCCTCGTCCTCGGTCATCCCCGAGAAGTCCGCATTTCCGAACGGCGCCTGCATCCCGAGCGCCTGCAGGGTCGGCACCAACGACGCGTTGTAGCGGAACGTCCAGCGCGGGAGGGTCAGGTCCACGGCCGCGTAGCCGAGCGACCCCAGGATCTGCGGCAGGCGACCGTCGGAGATGCCGGTCTCGACGTCGGCCATCCGTCCCTCGTCCGGCAGCACGATCGTCATCGCCAGCTCGCCGCCGACGTAGCGCAGCTGCGTGGCTTCCCAGCCGTCGCCCCGACCGAGCATCGAGGCCCTCGACATCATCCGCGGAACGGCGATCGCCTCGCCGTCCGCGAGCGTGAATGGGCCGTCGGTGGTCCGAGACTTCGCGAACGGCGTGTCCCACGGAGCCTTGAGATACAGGGTGTTGACCAGCACCAGCCGGGTCATGGCGTCGAGGAGACCAGGCGGGATGATGACCGGGATCTTGTCGCGCGTCTGCTCGGCGACCCACGCGTTGATGGCTTCCGTGGCGGCGGCGCTCTCGTTGACGAAGTCGACGAGCTGCAGGCCGGCGCCATAGTTGGCGGCCAGCGTGTCCAGGAAGTCCTGCGCCCAGGCGACGGTCTTCTCACCGAACAGCGTGTTGGCGGCGTCGAGCACGATCTCGGCCTTCTCGTCGCCGCCCACGTCGTAGGCGCCGGCGATCCCCTCGATGTGCGTGGTGAGGGCGTTGAGCCCGCCGTTCAGGTCGTCGACGGAGCCCGCGTCGAGTACGGCGAGCATCTGGTCAAGCGTCTCACCCTTGGCGCCGTTGAGCGTGAGGGCGAGGGCGACGCCCACCGAGTACGGCGACAGCGCCAGGTTGCCCGGCCTCCCGGACAGCCGTCCGTAGAGTCCGGCACCCAACGCATGGAGCGAAGCCGCGGCCGCCGGCACCTCCCCCTCGTCGCCCGAGCCCCGCTTGACATCCGATGACAGCGGCTCGAGGCCGGTCGAGGTGTTCACATCAGCTCCTGGCTCTTTCGTGTCCCCGCATGCTGCCAGTGTCGAGCCGGCACCGAGCGCGAGCGCCGCGATCGAGATCGCTCGCAGCACCGCGCGCCGGCTGAGGTCAGGTGACAGGTCGCTGGTCATAACCGTTACGACGGGCCAGAGGCCGGACGCGTTCCGTCACGACGACGCCACCCGCTCCGCCTCGGACCGCAGGATGCAGAACTCGTTGCCCTCGGGGTCGGCCAAGGTCACCCAGCCCGTGCCGGGGCCGTACTTGCCGCGGTGGTCGGCCACCACGTTCGCCCCGTGCTCGAGCAGCCGGGCGAGCTCCTCGTCGCGGGTGCCGTCCCGCGGCGAGATGTCGAAGTGGAGCCGGTTCTTGACCGTCTTGGTGTCCGGGACCTCGATGAACAGCAGCAGGTGGCCGGTCTCGGGGTCGCGGATCATGCACTCCTCGTGGCCGGGCAGGTTCGGGTCGCCGTCCAGGTCGACGTAGCCGAGCACCGGCTTCCACCACTCCGAGAGCTCGTAGGCGTTGCCGCTGTCCACGGTCGTGTGCGAGATGAAGGACGTCATGCCGCCACCCTCGCGCGGACCGGCGCGAGCGGCAACGCGATTACGCGATGTGGTGCGCCTTGATGAACGCAACGATGCGCTCGGCCAGCTCGGGCCGGCAGACGATGAGGTCGGGGAGGTAGACGTCGTCCTGGTTGTACTCCAGGGGTGAGCCGTCGATCCGGCTGGTGAAGAGGCCTGCGGCGCGAGCCACCACCACAGGGGCGGCGGAGTCCCACTCGTACTGACCGCCCGCGTGGACGTAGGCGTCGGTGAGGTCGCGCACGACCGACATCACCTTCACGCCGGCCGAACCCATCGGGACCATCTCGGCATCGAGCTCCGCGGCCAGCTGGGAGGTGAACCCCGGCGGGCGGCTGCGCGAGACCGCGATCCGGAACCGCTCCGCGGTGCGAGGAGGTACGACGGGCGGAGCGCCGGTGTGGAACGTCTCGCCGATCGCCGGCTGGGCGACCGCCCCCGCGGTCAGGTCGCCGCCCTGACCGTTGCGCTCCCACAGCGCGACGTGCACGGCCCAGTCGTCGCGCGGTGGCTCGGAGAACTCGCGGGTGCCGTCGAGCGGGTCAACGATCCACACCCGGTCGGCGCCGAGACGGACCTTGTCGTCCTTTCCCTCCTCGCTGAGCACCGCGTCGCCGGGCCGGTGCTCCGCGAGCAGGTCCATGAGCAGCTCGTGAGCGGCTGCGTCGCCGGCGTCCTTGAGCTCGCGACCCTGGAGGCCCTGCTCGCGTACGTCGAGCAGTCGCTGCCCGGCCTGGTCGGCGAGCCAGGCCGAGAGGGCATGGTCGTCCGTGGCGATCTCGTCAGTCACGAGGGTCAACCTCTCACGGGTGGTCGCACTAGGAGTTGAACTTCTGCTGGGTCCGCTCGAGGCCCTCGGTGATCAGCGACTCCACGGCGTCTGCGGCGAGGTCCACCTGGAAGGGGACCTCCTTGCGCTCGGCGCCGGAGTAGTTGGAGAGCACGAAGTCGGAGACGTCCTGGCGGCCGGGAGGGCGCCCGATCCCGATCCGCACCCGGTAGAAGTCGCCGGTGTCGAGCGAGCCGCGCAGCGCACGCAGGCCGTTGTGGCCGTTGTCGCCGCCACCGAGCTTGACCCGCATCGTGCCGAACGGGAGGTCGAGCTCGTCGTGCACGGCGACGATGCGGTCGGGCGGCACCTTGTAGAAGGAGGCCAGTGCCTTGACCGGACCACCCACCTCGTTCATGTAGGAGCGCGGCCGGGCCAGCACCACCCGCGGTCCGGGGTCGCCCGGCGAGCCGAGGCGGCTCTCGACCACCTCGGCACGACCCGACTTGTGCGCCCGGAAGGGCGAGCCGAGACGGCTGACCAGCTCGTCGGCGACGAGGTAGCCGACGTTGTGCCGGTGCCCGGCGTACTTCTCCCCGGGGTTGCCGAGGCCGACCACCAGCCACACGTCGGCCGTCGTCATGTCGTTCTCCTCGGACACCCCGGATGTGGCTGCCGGCGCCGCCGGCGAGACAAGTCGACCCAGGAACCACCTGAGTCGGCGGAGGATCACTCCCCGTCGCCACCCTCGGCGGACTCTGCGCCTTCGCCGTCGCCGCCTTCTGCGGCCTCGTCGCCCTCGGTGGGCTCCTCGGCCTCGTCGCGCTCGATGCCGGCCTCGGCCTCGGCCTCTTCCAGCTCCGCCTCCAGCTCCTCGGCGGTCTGCGCCTGGGTGATGTTGACGATGAGCGTGTCGGGGTCGAGCAGCAGCACCGAGCCGGAGGGCAGGGCGAGGTCGGACGCCAGGATCTGGGTGCCGGCCTCGAGCCCGGCGATGTCGACCTCGATGTATTCGGGGATGTTGGTCGCCTCGGCCTCGAGCTGGATCGTCGACTGGTCGGTGACGACCAGCGTCTCGCGGGCGGCCTCGCCGTTGAGGTGCACCGGCACCTCGACGGTGACCTTCTCGCCCTTGCGGACAGCGACGAAGTCGATGTGCTCGAGGGTGCGGCGGATCGGGTCGACCTGCACCTGCTTGGTCAGGGCGAGCTGCAGGCTGCCCTCGATCTCGAGCTCCAGCAGCGCGTTGGCGCCACCGTGCTTGAGCGCCATCATCGTGTCGTGGCCGGGCAGGCTCACGTGGATCGGGTCGTTGCCGTGGCCGTAGACGACGGCGGGCACCTTGTGCTCGCGCCGGATGCGGCGGGCCGCACCCTTGCCGAACTCGGTGCGGGTCTCGGCCTTGATCTTCTCGGTAGCCATCTGGCTGCTCTCCTCGTGCTGGCGTTCAACGAAAGTTTCGGTTGTCGCCGCGACAGAGGTAGTGGGCCCAGATTGTGGGCCGGCCCTGTCGATCACGGAATCCCTGGTGGATCTTGGGTTCCCTCGCCGAGGCAACTTCCCGATCTTAGACGCGCGGCCGCGCCGGGGCCAAATGCGCAGACGTAGGGTCGTCGGGTGTCGCTCACTCTTGCTGAGGCCCGGATCCGGGCCGAGCAGCTCTCGGATGTCTCGTACGCCGTCGACCTCGACCTGACCGAGCCCGCAACCGGCACCTTCGGCTGCCGGACGACCGTGCGTTTCCGTTCCACGGGACCCGAGACCTTCCTCGAGCTCACGGACGCGAGCGACCTCCGCGTGAGCGTGGCCGAGAAGGCCGTCGAGGCGGCGTACGACGGCCGGCGGATCAGCCTCACGGGCCTGACCGAGAGCAACGAGGTGGTGGTCGAGGCGCGGCTGCCCTACGTGACCGACGGCGACGGAATGCACACGTTCACCGACCCGGCCGACGGCGAGACCTACGTGTCGGCGTACGTCGGCATGGACGTCGCGCAGCGGGTCTTCGCCTGCTTCGACCAGAACGACCTCAAGGCCACCATCGACCTCGACGTGACCGCCGACCCGGCCTGGACGGTGCTGGCCAACGGCCGGATGCAGCGCAGCGAGGGCGGGCGCTGGCGGTTTGCGACCACGCTGCCGATCCCGGTCGCCATGTTCGTGGTCTGCGCCGGACCGTGGCACTCACGGACCTGGGAACACGCCGGGATCCCGTTCGCTTGGCACGCCCGTCGCTCGCTGGCGGCGGAGCTCGACCGCGACTTCGACGGGCTCAGGTCGGCCACCGTCGCCTGCTTCGACCACTACGCCGAGCTGTTCACCGAGCCCTATCCGTTCGACTCCTACGACCAGGCGTTCGTGCCTGGGCAGAACTGGGGCGCGCTGGAGACACCGGGGTGCGTGACCTACCGCGACGAGTACCTCCCGCGTGGTCGGCTCACCGACCTCGACCGCACCCAACGCACCTCGACGATCGCCCACGAGATGGCCCACATGTGGTTCGGCAACCTCGTCACCATGACCTGGTGGGAGGACACCTGGCTGCAGGAGTCCTTCGCCGACTACATGGGCTACCGGGTCGCCGGCGCCGCAGCCGGCGAGCCGGGCGCGCTGCTCGCCGGAGAGATCGGGCGCAAGCCGGTCGCCTACGACGCGGACCTGCGCCGCTCGACCCATCCCGTGGCGCCGGCCGCGGAGGAGGTGCCCGACGTCGACGCCGCAGCCAACAACTTCGACATGATCTCCTACGCCAAGGGCAACGCCACGCTGCGGCAGCTGGTCACCTGGCTGGGCGACGAGACCTTCCTCGCCGGGCTCAACGCCTATCTGAGCCGCCACCGCCTGGGCAACGCCACCTTGGCCGACTTCCTCGCGGCCCTCGACGATGTCTCCGAGCGCGATGTGCGGGCCTGGGCCGACCTGTGGCTCCTGAGCACCGGCTTCGACACGATCCGGGTCACCCGCGACGGCGAGGTGCCGGTGCTCACCAGAGACGGGAGTCGCCCGCACCGGATCCGGATCACGGCGTACGACGACGACATGGGTGAGCTCGAAAGCCGCTTCGTCGACCTGGGCGACGAGCCCGTCCGGCTGGACGACTGGGCGGGACGGGTCGTGGTGCCCAACAGCCACGGCGAGACGTACGCACGGTTGGTGCTCGACTCGCAGTCATGGGCGGCGGTTGTGGGCGGCCTGTCGCGGATCTCCGACGGGCTGGCGCGAGCGGTCCTGTGGACCGCCGCGTTCGGGCTCGTGCGCAGCCGGGAGCTGTCAGCCGACGACTACCTGCAGCTGGTGGAGCGTCATCTGCCGACCGAGTCCGAGGTGACCGTGGTCAGTGTGGTCATCGGCCGGACACTCAGCGCAGTGGTGCCGCACCGGTTGCCCGCTGATCTGGGGCGCGCGGCACTGGACCGGCTCGCGATGGCGTGCAACGCCGGGCTCGCCCGGGCGACCGACGAGCAGGTACGGATCGAGCTCACCCGAGGCCTGGCTCGGTCGAGCGCCAACACCATGGCGTTGCGCGGCTGGCTGGCCGAGGGGCGAACGGAGACCGGCGTGGAGCTGGACCCCGCTCTGCGCTGGAGGGTGATCCGCCGCCTGGCCGAGCTCGGCGCCCTGGACGCTGATGAGATCGAGGCGGAGCGCAAGGCCGACGGCACCATCGACGGCGAGCTCGGTGCCGCGACCGCCCGGGCTTCTCTCCCGTCGGCGACCGCGAAGACTGAAGCGTGGGCCGCCGTGGTCGACGACGACCAGGTCTCCAACCGGATGCTGCGCGCGATCTGCGCGGGTCTCTGGTCGCTGGAGCAGCCCGAGCTCGTGGCGCCCTTCGTCGCGGCGTACTTCGACGAGGCGCCGCGGCTGGCTGCGCGCGGCCAGGCCTTCGCCCAGGAGGTGCACCGCGCCTTCCCGTCGGTCCCGCTCAGCGACGAGCAGCTGAAGCTCTTCGAGGCCGCCCTCGCCGGCGACCTGCCGAGCGTCCTGCGCCGCGGCTGGGAGGACCGGCTCGACGATCTCCGTTGACGCCGAGTCGGCGCAAACGTCGGGCTTTTGCGCCGACTCGGCGTTCTGCAGACCGGACTTTGTGCCGACTCGGCGGGAAATGGGTCAGGCGTGACCGTCGAACATCGAGGTGACGGAACCGTCCTCGAAGACTTCCTTGATCGCACGGGCTACGAGTGGCGCGATCGAGAGGCAGGTCAGCTTGTCGAACTCGCGGTCGTCGGTCAGCGGCAGGGTGTTGGTGACGATGACCTCGGCGGCGGAGCAGTTCTTGAGCCGGTCGACCGCGGGCTCGGAGAGGATCGCGTGGGTGGCGGCGATGATCACGCCGGCAGCTCCCGCCTCCATCAGCGCCTCGGCCGCCTTCGTGATGGTGCCGCCGGTGTCGATCATGTCGTCGACGAGCACACACATCCGGCCGGAGACCTCACCGACCACGCGGTTGGCGACGATCTCGTTGGGGCGGTCGATGCGACGCGACTTGTGGATGAAGGCCAGCGGCGCTCCACCGAGGCGGGACGACCAGCGCTCGGCGACCTTGATCCGGCCGGCGTCCGGCGAGACCACGGCGAGGGCCTGGCCGCCGTACTTGCTCTTGACGTAGTCGGCCAGGATCGGCAGCGCCATCAGGTGGTCGACCGGGCCGTCGAAGAAGCCCTGGATCTGGTCGGCGTGAAGATCGACGGTGATCAACCGGTCGGCGCCGGCGGTCTTGAACAGGTCGGCCATCAGCCGGGCCGAGATCGGCTCGCGGCCGCGGTGCTTCTTGTCCTGGCGCGCGTAGCCGTAGAACGGCATGACCACGGTGATCCGCTTGGCCGAGGCGCGCTTGAGCGCGTCGACCATGATCAGGTGCTCCATGATCCACTCGTTGACGGGCGCGGTGTGGCTCTGGAGGACGAACGCGTCGCAGCCGCGGACCGACTCCTCGTAGCGGATGTAGATCTCCGAGTTGGCGAACTCGTAGGCCGACTGCGGCACGAGGTCGGTCTCCAGGATCGCGGTGACCTCGGCGGCGAGCTCCGGATGTGCCCTTCCGCTGAAGACCATCAGGTTCTTCTCGGTGGTCTTCTTCATTCCGGTCACGCGGGGCTCCTGATTGGTCGCCGGGTGTTCACCTTGATTCTGCCCGTCCCGGGCCGGGCACCCCAACTCCTAGGCGTCATCCTGAGACGGCGTGTCGACCGACGACGCGGCAGCCTCGGCCGCATCGGCCTGCGGAGTGCCCGATCGTCGGGTCTGCGCCCAGCCCGGGATGTTGCGCTGCGGGCCGCCACTGACCGCCAGCGCACCCGGCGGTACGTCGCGGCGGACCACGGTCCCGGCGCCCGTGCCCGCCCCGTCGCCGATCTCGACGGGTGCCACGAACGTGTTGTTGGAGGCGGTCCGTGCGTGCCGGCCCACCTTGGAACGGTGCTTGGTGACGCCGTCGTAGTTGGCGAAGACCGTGCCGGCGCCGATGTTGGCGCCTTCGCCGATCTCGGCGTCGCCGACGTAGCTGAGGTGCGGGACCTTCGCGTCGTCGCCGATCTGGGCGTTCTTGGTCTCCACGAAGGCGCCGATCTTGCCGCGGATGCCGAGCTGGGTGCCGGGACGCAGGTAGGAGTAGGGACCGACCGTCGCCTCGTCTCCGATCACGGCGAGCTCACCGTGGGTGCGTACGACGCGGGCGCCGGAGCCGACCTCGCAGTCCTTGAGCGTCGTGTCGGGTCCGATCACGGCGTCCTCGCCGATGACGGTCGCGCCGAGCAGCTGTACGCCGGGCAGGATCGTGACATCCGGCGCGAGCGCGACGTCGGCGTCGATCCAGGTGGTGGCCGGGTCCATCACGGTCACGCCCTCGAGCATCCAGTGGTCGACGATCCGCCGGTTCATCAGGCGGCCGAGCTCGGCGAGCTGCCTGCGGTCGTTGACGCCCTCGGTCTGTGAGACGTCGTCGATCGGGAAGGCGCCCACAGTGAGGCCCGCGTCGCGGGCGATCTGCACGGTGTCGGTCAGGTAGTACTCGCCCTTGGAGTTGTCGTTGCCGATCTGGGGCAGCGCCTCTGCGAGGAACGCCGCGTCGAAGGCGAGGATCCCGGAGTTGATCTCGCGGATCTCGCGCTGGTCGTCGCTCGCGTCGCGCTCCTCGACGATCGCCTCGACGTCACCGTCGGCGTCGCGGATCACCCGTCCGTAGCCGCGCGGGTCGGTCACGATGCCGCTGAGGATGCTCACCGCGCGCTCGGCGGCCTCGTGCTCGGCAGCAAACGCCTTCAGGGAGTCACCCTGCAGTAGTGGAGTGTCGCCGTACGCAACGATCACGGTGCCGATGGCCTGCCCGCCGCTGCTGAGGACCGCCTCCATCGCCACCCGCACCGCATCGCCCGTGCCGAGCTGCTCGTCCTGGATGGCGAGCACCACGTCGGGGGCCTGCTCCACGATGTGAGGCGTCACGGTGTCGCGACCGTGTCCGACGACGGCCACGATCCGGTGCGGCTCGACCGCGCGTACGGCGGTCAGCACGTGGCCGATCATGCTGCGGCCGGCAACCGGGTGCAGCACCTTCATGGTCTTCGACTTCATCCGGGTGCCGCCCCCCGCGGCGAGGACGATGACGGTCAGCTCTCTGGGCAACGGGGAGTTCCTTTGGTCGACTGCCGCCTCACTCTAGAGGGCGAAGATCAACAGCCAGTGCTGACCGATCAGGTACGCCTCACCACTGCTGCAGGATCTGCAGGTGCCGCATGGCGTCGTCGCCGAAGCTGCTCCGGCAGTTCTCGCCCTGGGTCTGGGACTCGCCGGCGTTGGGCAGTGGACCGTAGGTCTGGCCGTTGGAGTGGTAGATCACGTTGATGAACACCTGGGACGCGGATTCCAGCAGGTTGCCGTCGAGGCGTCCGTGGAAGGATGCCTTGCCTTTCGAGGAGGCGACGAACGAGGAGGCGTCGGGCTTCTGGCGGGCGTCGGTGCTCGGCAGTGCCAGGGTCCGCTCAACGCCAGGGCAGAGCGGGTTCTCCGAGTCGGGTTGCAGGGTGCCCCAGAACACCGAGTACACGCCGTTCGGAACTAGTCCGGTGAAGGTGAGCCGGATATCGGTGCGCGGCCTGAGCAGACCGCCGGAACGGACGTCCGACGTCGCAGATGCCGCCGACCACTGGCCCCACGTGAGACCCAGATTCACGCCTGCGTTGTTGAAGATCGGCGCCGACGGTTCCGTGGATTCGCTGGGGTGGCGGAGGGTCGAGCCGACGATCTCGAACACGTCGCCCTCGTAGACCTGCACCTCGTCTGCCTGATCCGGCCGCGCTGCGTCAGCCGGCGTGACGAAAGTGGCCGTGGCCACGGCCACGAGGGCAAGGATCACGGCTCCTAGCCGCAGAGTGCGCAGTGGTCCGCGGGTGACTGAGCGAGCGTTCATGGGAACTCCAGGGATTCGCGACCGAACGAGGGATTCGACCTGTGAACAGCGAATCATCGAAACGAGACCGCGGCCCTTAGGAAAGGATTACGTCGCTCGACGCCGCGGACCGGATTGCTCGCCGACCAGCCAACCTTCGGACAGGCGGGCAGGTACCTCGCTAGCATCGGCAGATCTCGCTCATGGGGACGAGGAGGCCGGCGTGCTCGCGATCACCCTGGCCGATCTGCGCCACCGCTACCGCCAGTTCCTGATCGCGGTCATCGGTGCCGGCCTGGTGTTCGCGCTCGCGCTGCTGCTCACGGGGATGGTCAACGGCTTCCGCAACGAGGTCGACCGCACCGTTGCCAGCGCCCAGGCCGACAGCTGGGTGGTCACCGAGGGCGTCTCCGGACCGTTCACGTCGGTGCACGCGATCGACGAGTCCGTCGTGTCCGAGCTCGCGGAGACGCCCGGCGTCACCGACGCCAGCGGGCTGGTGATCTCGCTGCAGACCGTGGATCGCGGATCCGCCCTCGAGCGGGCGATGGTCATCGGCACCCCCGAGGACGGCCCGGGGCCGGTGACGCCCACTGTGGGCGAGCCGGTGCGCGGCGACGACGAGGCGGTCGTCGACCGCCGCCTCGACCTGGACGTGGGCGACCAGTTTACCCTCGGCACCACGACGTTCACCGTGGTCGGGCTGACGGAGGGCATGACCATGCTGGGCGGCACGCCCAACGTCTGGATCAGCCTCGCCGCCGCCCAGGAAACGCTCTTCCAGGGCCAATCGCTCGTCACCACGATCGTCGTCCAGGGCACGCCGGACACACTTCCCGTCGGGATGGTGATGATGTCGAACGCCGACGTGGAGGAGGACAGCCTCGGCCCGATGGCGGACGCTGTCGCCTCGGTCGACAACAGCCGCTATCTGATGTGGGTCGTCGCGGCGATCATCGTCGCCGCGCTCATCTACGTGTCGGCACTGCAGCGACTCCGGGACTTCGCGGTCCTCAAGGCGGTGGGGGCGTCGTCGATGTCGCTCTTCGTCGGTGTCGCGCTGCAAGCGGTACTGATCACGCTGGCAGCGGCCGGCCTGGCGGCCGCGAGCGCCAACTTCCTGAAACCGCTCTATCTGGTGCCGGTCGAGGTGCCGTCCAGCGCCTACTTGGTCCTGCCCGCGCTGGCCGTCGGGATCGGAGTCCTCTCCTCGCTCGTCGCGCTCCGACAGGCACTCAAGGTCGACCCCGCACTCGCGTTCGGAGGTGGCTGATGCCCGCGCTCGAGGTCAGGGACCTCACCGTCGAGTACAACTCGGGCGGCTACGTCGTCCGGCCGCTCGACCAGCTGTCCCTGGACGCGTCGGATGGCCAGCTGGTCGTGCTGCTCGGGCCGAGCGGCTGCGGCAAGACGACCCTGCTGTCCTGCCTCGCGGGGCTGCTCAAGCCCAGCTCCGGCACGATCCGGCACGGTGACACCGAGGTCGAGAAGCTCCACGGTGCGGACCTGGCGGAGTACCGACAGCACCAGGTCGGCGTCGTGTTCCAGGCGTTCAACCTGATCGCGAGCCTGTCCGCACGCGAGAACGTCGTCGTACCGATGTCCCTGGCCGGGATGAGTCGGCGTACGGCGGTGCCGCGCGCGATCGAGCTGCTCGACCAGGTCGGCCTCGCCGAGCGGGCAGGTCACCGCCCGGGCGCCCTGTCCGGCGGCCAGCAGCAGCGGGTCGCGATCGCGCGGGCCCTGGCCCATGATCCTCCGCTCGTGATCGCCGACGAGCCGACTGCTCACCTCGACCACGTCCAGGTCGAGGGCGTCCTCCAGCTGATCCGGCGGCTGGCCTCCCCGGGCCGGATGGTCGTCGTGGCCACGCACGACGACCGGATCACGAACCTCGCCGACCACGTGGTTGATCTCGCGCCCCGCACCGGCAACCAGGACGGGGAGCCGGAGCGGGTCACGCTGACCGACGGGGAGCTGGTGTTCCGGCAGGGCGACCGTGGCGAGCTGGTCTACATCGTCGAGTCGGGCTCCGTCGAGATCTACAGAGAGCTCGCCGACGGAGGGGAGGAGCACGTCAACCTGCTCGGGCCCGGTAAGTACTTCGGCGAGCTGGGCCCCCTGCTCCTGCTCCCGCGCAGCGCCTCGGCGCGGGCGGTCGGGGACACCCAGCTCATGGGCTACCCGCTGCACCGCTTCCGGCTGCTCCACCCCGGGCTGTCCGTCGCCGGCGATCCGACGGACAGCCGCTTCTAGCCGTCTACTGCCGCACGGAGTCCGCTCCAGGTCCGCCGATGACCTGGTCCCTGCCCGGGCCACCGCGGATGTGGTCGCCTCCTTGGTTGCCGGCGATCCGGTCATCGCCGGCGTTGCCGAACAGGCTGTCGTTGCCACGGCCGCCGAGCAGCCCGTCGTTGCCGGCACCGCCGTTCATCCGGTCGTCGCCGGCGCGCCCGGCCATTCTGTCGTCACCCGGACCGCCAAAGACCCGGTCGTTCTCGGTTCCAGCCAGGATGAAGTCGTTGCCGCTGCCGGCGCGGATGGTGTCCTCGTCGAAGCGGCCGCAGATCCAGTCGTTGCCGCCGAGGCCGATGATGGTGTCGTTGCCGGCCCGGCCGTTGATGATGTCGCGGCCGGGGGTTCCGATCAGCGTGTCATCCCCCTTGGTGCCCAAGATGGTCGGCGCCTTGTGCCTGCACCTGATGGTCCGCGGGTTCGGCGGCGTCAGGTCGTCGGATCCGTCGTTGGGGTCGGTGAAGTTGCAGATCTCGGTCCCGTCGTTCACACCACCGTCGTCGGAGTCTGCGTCGAGCGGGTTGGTGGGCGTGTTCGGTCCGTACGGGTTGCGGATGCCGGTGAGCTCTTCGAGGTTGCTCAAGGCGTCGCCGTCCGGGTCCTCGGCGCCGTCATGGACACCATCAGCGTCGGTGTCGGCGTTGGTCGGACTGGTGTTGGTCTGGCTGGTCTCCTGGGTATCGGTCAGGCCGTCACCGTCGGTGTCCACGGGCAGGCCTGCCGGCGGGTTGTCGTCGGCCAGACTGTTGGGATTGGTGCCCCTGCCGGTCTCCACTCCGTCCTTGATCTTGCCGTTGTCACTGTCGGGGTCGGTTGAGTCGGTCGGTGCGTTGGGTCCGAAGGTGTTCTTGGTCCCGTTGACCTCGTCGAGGTTGGTGAGGACGTCGGCGTCCGGGTCTTCCTGACCGTCCCTGACGCAGTCGCCGTCGGTGTTCGGGTTGAACGGGTCGGTGTGCGTGAGGGTGTTCTCCTGGTCATCGGTCAGCCCATCGCCGTCGCTGTCCGGTGATCCCGGTCCGCCGGGCGGGCAGTTGACGCCGCCGTCGGGGGCTTTGGCCTCCACGGCGAACGGGAAGAGGTCGAGGTCTGCGATGTTGAGGCCGGCCAGACCGACCTCGACGTTGAGGACCGCCGCGGTGCCCGAAGCGGTGCGGCCGTCCGCAGACTCGACCACGTTCTCCAGCTGACCCAGCTGGAGCTCGAGGTGCAGCAGCGGGTTGCTCGGCGCAACGATGTTCAGCGGACTGCCGTCGACCGGAAGGACGAAGGGGGTCCCGCCGACCGTGACCTTGACCAGCGGCGCGTCCCACTCGACCTTGGCTCCACCGGGCATGCCTGACGCCGTGGCCTTCAAGGTCGGAGTCTCAGCCACGGAGACCCTGATCTGGTCGTTCAGCAACCTGACGTCAGCCAGGCTGCCGGATACCGCGGTGACGACGGACCGACGCCCGGCCGGTGCCAGAGCGTTGGGCACCAGAGCCGATGCTTGCGCGGTCTTGGCGGTCCCGGGAAGCGATACCAGGCCCGAGACGGGTGCCGCTTCCACGACGGTGAGCTTCGCGGTGTTCACACTCGAAGCGCTCAACGCAGTCGATGCCGGAAGGCAGCCTTGGGTGGCGGACGGCGTTCGTGCGTGCGCCGTCGCCGTCGACACATCAAGCTGCAGCAGCGGCGACAGGTGGATCGGGATCGAGGTATCCGAGGTCGGAGCGGCGTTGTCCGGAGGTGCGGTCTGCTTGGCCTGAGCCAGGAGGTTCGCGGGTGCCCCGCCGAGGAGAGCCAGGTCCACGTTGCGCGCTTCAGCAGAAGCTGCGTGATCCGGGACGCCTGAGGTGGTGCCCTCCGAGATGCCAACGCCCGCGTCGGCGACACCCGGCAGCCCGAGTCCGCCAACAGCGTTCAGGTGCAGCACCTCCGCGTGAGCCGACGTGCTGTACGCCTGGTTGAACGGCGCAGCCGCTGCCGCCGCGGCCGGCGCTGCCGTCTGGGCCGGCGACTGCACAACCAGCAGGAACGCGGCAGCCGACGAGGCAGCGGCGACGAGGGCGATGGGGGTACGAACTCTCACGGTGGGGCTCCAGGGCTGCAACGAGGGGCGCGCGACCCAGTCGACACAGACCCGAGATCGCCTTCTAACCGGCAACGATCCCGCACTACCTCGGTTAGGTGCAACCGGCGACGCCAAACGAGCTCCCCGGGTAGGAGTCGAACCTACGTCGCTAGTCCTGATTCAAAGTCAGGCGGGCCCTGCCGGCAGACCAACCGGGGATTGATGGCACAAGGTTAGGGCGCGGGGATCGGTCGTGTGCCCCAGACCGGCCTTGGGGGCGTCGTCAGGCACACGACCCACCACCCCGGACTACGCTCGCTGGCGTGGACCTGCCCGTGATGCCACCCGTCCAGCCGATGCTCGCGAAGGCCGTCAAGGGCATGCCAGATCCGGAGAAGTTCGGGGGGCTGAGCTTCGAGCCGAAGTGGGACGGGTTCCGCTGCATCGTGTTCCGCGACGGCGACGAGGTCGAGCTCACCAGCCGCAACACGAAGTCGCTGACCCGCTACTTCCCCGAGCTCGTCGAGGCCGCCAAGGAGCAGCTGCCGAAGCGCTGCGTGCTCGACGGCGAGGTGTTCGTCGCGCTCCGCAACATCGACGGGGTAGACCGGCTCCAGTTCGAGACGCTGCAGGAGCGGATCCACCCGGCGAAGTCGCGGGTGGACATGCTCGCCGAGAAGACGCCCGCCGGGTTCGTGGCGTTCGACCTGCTGGCGCTCGGCGACACGTCGTACGCCGACCGGCCGTTCGCCGAGCGCCGGGCCGCCCTCGCGAAGGCGTTGAAGGGCCTCGACGGACCGTTCTACCTGACCCGCACCACCGACGACGCGGCCGAGGCGCAGCGGTGGTTCGAGCAGTTCGAGGGGGCGGGACTCGACGGGGTGATCGCCAAGCCGCTGGACGGTCCCTACGTCGAGAACGGCCGCACCATGATGAAGATCAAGCACGAGCGGACCGCCGACGTGGTCGTCGCCGGTTACCGCGAGCACAAGACCTCGACGCCCGAACGGCCGCTGCTCGGCAGCCTCCTCCTCGGGCTCTACGCCGACGGCAAGCTCCAGCACATCGGGGTCAGCGCCAGCTTCACCGAGGCCCGCCGCGCCGAGCTGATCGAGGAGCTGCAGCCGCTGGTCTGCGACCTCGAGGACCATCCCTGGGGCGAGTGGTCCGACTGGGCGATCGCCAACCCCGACCGGGTGCCCGGCACCCAGAGCCGATGGAGCGCGGGCAAGGATCTCGGCTTCACGCCGCTGCGGCCCGAGCGGGTGCTGGAGGTCAAGTACGACGCCATGGAGGGCCGGCGCTTCCGGCACACCGCCCACTTCAAACGCTGGCGCACCGACCGCGACCCCGAGTCGTGCGGCTACGACCAGCTCGAGCAGCCGGTCAGCTACGACCTCGCGGAGGTCCTCGGCGGAGGACTAGAGGGCTAGCCTTGAGATATGGCTGACTACGACGTCGTACTCCTCATCGAGCAGGAGCTGTCCGCGGCCGACGCGCGGCAGGTCCTGTCGCTGCACGACGAGCTCGAGGAGCCGGTGACCTACCACGTGCTGCTGCCGATGGAGGATGCCGCGGCGCAGATCGAGGCGTCGATGGGCTCCCTGTCGGCCGGCGAGATGATGGCCTCGCCGACGATCGGCATGAGTGAGGTCGACCTCGACGCCGTCCGCAAGGACTGTGAGGACCGATCGGCCCGCGAGCTGGCCGCCACCGTGACCGCGCTCGAGGGCGCCGGCGCGACTCTCGGCTCCAGCCAGGTGATCACCGGACCGCCCATCGACGCGCTCGCCCAGAAGGTGACGGAGATCGACGGTCGCGAGGCGATCATCCTGACCCGGCCGCATGTGGTCGCCGAGTTCTTCCACCTCGACTGGACCTCTCGAGCCCGTCGCAAGATCGGCGTGCCCGTGCTCCACCTGCTCGAGCACGAGAACTTCGACGAGCAGGCCGGCGGCGGGGAGGGCATCTCCGGGGTCTGACCCCACCTGGCGACTAGCATCGCCCGAGTGAAGTTCGCGCGACGCCAACCGGCCGAGGCCGCCGACGTCCCAGCGGACCAGGCTTCCCCAGAAATGACACAGCCACCGACCCCGCCGAGGGGTGCGCCGGTCGCCGCCTTCGCCGGGGTGCTCGACGGGCGATCGCTCTGGCTCGCTGTCGATGCCCGGCCGGGATCGCTCGCCCTGCGCGAGACCGGCTCGGGCGACGTGATCGCGCTGGCCGGCGACCTGCCGGAGGACCAGCCGGCCTACCGCTCCACCCGGGTCGACCTGGCCGGCCTGCCCGTCTCACCCGAGGCGACGTACGACGTCGTGGTGGTGAGCGGCGGCCGCTCCCCCAAACCCGTCTGGACCCGACCCCTGGCCCCGGCGACGGCTCCGGCCGTCGACGGCAGCCGCTGGGAGCTGAGGCGCAGCGACGAGGGCAACCTCCGGCTGGCCCGCGTCACCGTGCCTCAAGCCGCCGAGCTCACCGGCATCGTCACCGAGGGCGACGGGATCCGCGTCACCACGACGCCCGGTGGCGAGCTGGCCCTGGTCGGCGAGGACGACGCGGTCGTGGCGACGTACGGCGACGGCGTGCTGAGCGCTGGCCCGCTGGCCGGGGCTGCGCCGCAGCTGACGCGGGCCACTGCCGGCGGGCTGCCGATCCGGCGGCGCGACAACGACCTCACCGATCCTGGCCGGGCGGTGCCGCTGCCAGAGCTGTACGCCGACGAGCCCGGCCACGAGGACCACGTCCGGCTGCGGCTGCGCTGGTCGGGCGACGGGTTCCTGATGGCACGGATCCTCGAGCCCGGAGCCGAACTGTGAGGATCGCCTATCTCGTCGTCGACGTCGACAAGATGGACGACGGCACCCGTTCGGTGATGACCCAGGCCCGGGCCCTGGCCGGCGACCACGACGTCCAAGTGATCGACCTGCAGAACGCGACAGCGCCTGACCTGGAGCCCAAGCAGGCGCAGGCCCTGAGCGAGCGGGCATCGGCGCTGGTGCCGCGCGCCTGGGACCGCGACCTCACCGCCCTGAGCGATCTCCTGCTCGAGGCCGTGCTGCCGACGCTCGACGTCGATGTCGTGGTGACCACGACCCCGGGGCTGCTCGCGGCCGCGATCGCGCTGCTGCCGGACCGCGTTGTCGTCGTCCACGAGGACTACCGCGCCTCCACCGAGCGCACGCCCGAGGGCGTCCTGCACTACGCGCCGCTCGCCGACGTGGTGGCGGTGCCGACCGAGGCCGTCGAGCGCTGGCTGCACGACCAGCTCGGCGAGGTCGCTCCACACACCGTCGTGATGCCCCACCCGCTGCCCGACGGCTTCCGGCCGCGATCTCGGCTGGACCAGCCGCTGATCATGGCTGCCGGACGGCTGGTGCCGGAGCGTCAGCACGCCAAGCTGGTCGCCGCGTTCGCCGAGATCGCCGACCAGATCCCCGACTGGCGGCTGCGGATCGTCGGTGAGGGCCCGCAGCGGGTCGAGGTCGTCCGCCAGACCCGCAAGGCCAACCTCTGGGACCGGGTCGAGCTGGTCCGCAGCGTGCCCGACCTCGCCGCCGAGTGGGCCAAGGCGTCGGTGGGTGCCGTGTCGTCCCGGGCCGAGGCGTTCCCGATGGGTGCCCTGGAGGCGATGGCCGCCGGCGTGCCGGTGGTCACCTTCGACTGCGCGAGTGGTCCCCGCGAGCTGGTCGAGCACGAGGTCACCGGTCTCCTGGTCGGCGCCGAGTCGGTGTCGGGACTGGCCGCCGCGCTGCTCCGGATGACCACCGACGCCGAGCTCCGGCAGCGGCTGGGCGAGGGCGCGCTCCGCGCATCGCGGCAGTACGCCGCCGACTCGCTCGCCGAGCGCTGGGTCGGGGTGTTCGCCGACGCGCGAGCCAGGCGGGTCAATCGCGGCCGGCTGAGCGCCCGGGCGCACGCCCGGCCCCGCAAGGCAGCCCCCGACCCGTCGGCCACGATCGAGTTCGCCGGCATCACTCCCGCGCAGGCTCGGCACGACGCGATGGAGTGCCTGGCGGCCGCGGCCCGGGCAGCCACCGACCGGTGGCTGGTGATCCCCGCCCACGAGGCGCCGACCTCCGTCGTGGTGCTGCCGATGTCGGCCCGCGACGCGTTCCTCGAGGCGCTCGGCAAGACCAACGCTCCGGCGTACCTGTCCCTGCGGGAGCCCGCCGACCACGGCTGGCCCGAGCGACGCGGCGTGCTGGCCGAGCTCGCGGCCGAGCTGCGCCGCGGCCGGAGCCAGCTGGTGAGCGTCGAGCCGTGGCCCGTCGGCGTGCTGGGCGAGGGCTGCAGCGTCGAGGTGGAGTTCTGGGAGGTCACCCCCGAGGGCGATCTGACCTCGCCGCGCCGCAACCCCTACGCCGACCGCATCCCTGCCGGCGTCGCCACGGTCGACACCGAGGTCGAGGGGCACGTCGTGCCGACGCTGCCGCTGATGGCCGAGCCCACCGTGAGCGAGTGCCGCTTCCCGGTCGACATCGTCTACACCTGGGTGGACGGGTCGGACCCGGCCTGGAACGCCGCGCGCGAACAGCGGCTGTCGGGCATCACCGGCACCGCTCAGACCCGGGAGTCGAGCGGCCAGGCCAGGTTCTTGGATCGCGACGAGCTGCGCTACTCGTTCCGCAGCATCCACCTCTTCGCGCCGTGGGTGCGCAAGATCCACCTGGTCACCGCCGGCCAGGTGCCCGACTGGCTCGACACCGACCACCCGATGGTCAACCTGGTCGACCACACCGACATCCTCCCGGCCGACGGGCTGCCCACGTTCAACTCGCACGCCATCGAGACGTCGCTGCACACGATCGAGGGGCTGAGCGAGCAGTTCGTCTACTTCAACGACGACTTCTTCCTCGCCCGCCCGGTGCGGCCCGAGGCGTTCTTCAGCCCGGCCGGCCTGAACGCGGTGTTCTTCTCCCCCATGACGATCGGGCTGAGCGACCTGCCCGACGCGCCGCCGTACCTCAAGGCCGCCTGGAACAACCGCAACCTGCTCCACCAGACGTTCGGCGCCGTCACGACGCACAACCTCGCCCACGCGCCGTACCCGCATCGGGTGTCGGTGCTACGCGCCCTCACCGAGGCGTTCCCCGAAGTGATGGCGGCGACGGCGCGCTCCCCGTTCCGCAACGACACCGACGTGTCGACGCTCAGCTCGTTCGCGCAGCACTACGGCCTGCTGACCGGCTCGTCGTACGTCGGAGAGGCGGACCTCGCGTTCGTGAACCTCGCCAACGCCGACGTCGACCGGCAGCTCGAGCTGGCCCTGCGGCGCGAGCAGGACTTCATCTGCCTCGGCGACCACCACGACCACGCGCTGCGCCGCGAGGCGCTCGACCGGCTGCTGGCCGAGTTCTACCGCGAGTACTTCCCCGTGGCCGCGCCCTGGGAGCGCGCCTGATGGTGCCTGCCGCCTACGCACGCATCCTCGACGGAGAGACGCTGTGGCTGGCGCTGGAGGCCGACGTCACCACCGTCACCCTGCGGTACGCCGGCGGCGAGCTGAGCTCCCCCACCGAGCCGGAGAGCGGCGGCCTGGTCTCGGCGCGGGTCGCCCTCGGCCCCCTCGCCGACGTAGCCGGCCATCGCCTCGAAGTGGCCGTGCTGGCCGGCGACTCACCGATCGCGTGGTCGGGCGGCCAGGCTGCGGGACCGGTCCGCGCGGCCATCCCGACCCGCGACCGGCGCTGGCGCTGGCGGATGGCGGCCGACCGCGACGCGCTCACCCTGATCCGGCTCCCGGTCGAACCCGGGATCGTCGTGACCCGGATCGACAGCGACGCCGTCGGTGTCCACCTCGAGCTCGGCGACGGCCGGATCGTCGACGTGCACGAAGACACGGAACTCACCGCCGGCGGGCTGCCGCTCCTCCGCCGCTACGACGACCTGAAGCGGCCCAACTTCGCGGTGGCCCTCCCCGACGGCCTGCGCTGGTCACCCGAGGGCCGACTGTTACTGAAGCCCGAAGTGCGCGAAGTGGAACCCCGAAGTGTCGAAAATGGTGGTTCGAAACGTGAGGGATCGTCGTGACTGGCGCCGCCCCTGCTGACATCTCGGGCAGCCATTTAGCGCACTTCGGGGGGCTATTTCCCGCACTTCGGACCACCACTTGGCGCACTTCGGCGGTTGGGAGGGTGCCATGAAGATCGCGTTCCTGATCACCACGATCTACGAGATGGGCGGCACCGAGCGGGCGGTGTCGACCCAGGCCAATGCCCTGGCGGCGGCCGGCCACGACGTCGAGATCATCAGCGTCTACCGGCCGCGCGACGAGCCGCAGTTCCCGCTTGCCGACGGCGTGGTGGTGCGCGACCTCGTGGACACCCGGGCCCCCTCACCAGAAGATCCCGCACCCGCCGATCCGGCGCTCGAGCCGCAACGACTCGTCCGGCCCGAGTGGGATCCCACGCTCGACGCCCGTGGCGACGTCGCGGTCCAGGCGGCCCTGCCGACCGTGACCTCCGACGTGCTGGTCACCGTCACTCCCGCCCTGCTGGCCTTGGCCGTGCAGCTGCGCCCGGAGTCCGTCGTATTGCTGCACCAGGAGCACCGCGCGTCGTCCCAACGCACCGCTGGGCTCGAGCCACTCCTCACCTACGCGCCGCACGCAGATCTGGTCGCCGTGCTCGTCGATGCGGAAGCAGACTGGTTGCGAGAGCAGCTCGGCGACGCCACTCCTCGGCTCGTGGTCGTCCCCAACGCCATCCCGCCGGGCTTCCGGCCCCGGTCGCTGCTCGATCAACCCCTGATCGTGGCCGCCGGTCGGCTGGGCGGCGAGAAGCAGTTTCCACAGCTCGTCTCCGCCTTCGGGCTGGTCGCCGACCGACTGCCCGGGTGGCGGCTGCGGATCTTCGGCGACGGGCCGGCACGCACCGAGATCATGCGGACCGTACGACGCCTCGGGCTGTGGGACCGGGTCGAGCTGCCCGGCCCCACCACCGACCTGGCGAGTGAGTGGGCCCGAGCCAGCATCTCGGCGATGACCTCGCGCTCCGAGGGGTTCCCGCTGGTGATGCAGGAGGCGATGGCCGCGGGAGTGCCGGTTGTCTCCTACGACTCCCCGACCGGGCCGCGCGCGATCATCGACGACGGGGTCGACGGCCTGCTGGTCGCCCTGGGCTCGGAGCCGGAGCTGGCCGACGCGCTGCTACGGCTGGCCGGCGACCACGTCTTCCGACACCGCCTCGGCGCCGGCGCCCTCCGCAAGGCGGCGACGTACGACGTCGCAACGATCACGGCTCGCTGGGTGGAGATCTACGACGAGGCCGTGCGCCGGTCTAGGACGTGACCCGCCGCGCGACGACCTCCATGCAGGCGTAGTAGCGCTGGCTGACGTCGTAGCGAGCAACCTCGAAGCCGTACTCCAGGAGCAGGGCGCTCAGGCGTCGCAGGCCGAAGTCGTGGAAGTGCTCGATCTCTCCCCAGAACGGGTTGGTGCCGAGGGCGTCGTAGGAGCGCCAGACGAAACAGTCTCGGTTGGGCATCGAGATATAGAGGACGCCGTCCTCCTTGAGCATGCGATCCGCGGAGGCGAGGCCTTCGCGCGGATAGGGCATGTGCTCGAGCACGTCCATGAGCGAGATGACGTCGTAGCGCCGGTCCTGGTCGAGGGCGGTGATGTCGCAGCAGCGGGCGTCGTACCCCATCTGCTGCATCAGCGTGACCGCGGCTTGGCGAAGGTCGACTCCGGCCACCCCGAAGCCGAACTCCTCTGCAGTGGTCATCAGGGCACCGTTGCCGAATCCGACGTCCAGCCACTCGCCCGTGCGACGACCCAGGATCTCGACGACGGCGGTCACCATCTTCGCGTTCAGGATTCGCGTGTTGTGATCGGTCGACCAGGACGGAAGCTGCACCGGGTTCGAGTCGGAGAAGATCAGCTCGAACGCCGCGTCGGTGAAGTAGCCGTCGGTGAAGACGTGTGTGCACGTCTCGCAGCGCAGCCACTGCATCGTTGGCGGAAGCGGCTCGCGGTAGAGCAGGTGAGAACTACAGATCCCGACGTGGTCCGCGACGAGGTCGCGCGACTCGCACAGCGGGCAGGCCGAGTAGGGGATGCGCACGAGGTCAGGTTGTCATGAGACCGCAAACAGCGAAGGGCGAGCTCACCGAAATCGGTGAGCTCGCCCTTCGACAGTTACAGCTACTGGCGAATGTGATCCAGGCCAGGGCCACCGAAGATCCGGTCGTCGCCCGGGCCGCCGCGGATCAGGTCGTTGCCGTCTTCACCCTTGAGCCGGTCGTTGCCGTTACCGCCCTTGATGAAGTCGTTGCCGTCGCCACCGCAGATGATGTCGTCGCCACCGAAGCCGACGATGCGATCGTTGCCACCAAAGGCGGCGATGACGTCAGGACCCTGGGTGCCCTTGATCCGGTCGCGGTGGTTGGTGCCCACGATCGTCACGACCTCACCCGCGCACAGGAAGGTCGGCGGCGGCGGCGGGCCGTTGGGGGTGCTGTCGCACGCGTCGCCGACCCCGTCGCCGTCTGCGTCGGCCTGACCGGCGTTGGCAACGGTGGGGCAGTTGTCCGTGGAGTTCGGCACGCCGTCGGCGTCACCGTCGGCCGCGGGCGCAGCGACGCCCCTGCCCGACAGCGGGACGTTGGTCGGGCTACCGCTGATCGCGTTGTGTACGAACCGCAGCGTCGCCGTTTTCGCTCCTGTGCTGAGCGGGACGAAGTCGGCCGTCACGGGGCAGCTCGCACCCGGGAGCAACGTGACACCCGTGCACTCATCGACGTTCTTGATGAACTGGTTCCCGCCACCCACGATCGAGACGCTGGAGATCGTGATCGGGACGGATCCGCCGTTGGTCGCGGTGAAGATCGTCTGGTGGGGGACGGGGGAACCCACGACCTGGTCGCCGTAGTTCTTGCTCTCCGGGGACACCGTGAACTCGGATGCCTCGACGAAGGTCTGGAAGGAGTAGTCGACGACGGTCGGCTGGAACGCCGTCGGCGCAGACTCCGGCGAGGCGAGGAAACCCTGACCGCCGGCGTACGGGCTGCCGGGTTCGCAGCCGACGTTCACAGCGCCCGCTGTGAGCGCGTGGTGGATCACGATGGCGTACTGGGTGCCGGCGAGGACGCTCGGCGGGGTGGCAAACACGCCGTCGATGTCGAACGGCTGCCACCCGGCCAGGCCAGCAGACGCAACCGTGTCGGAACCCAGGATCGTGTTGCTCGGGGCGCCTCCCACGACGGTGCGCAGCTCCACGGTCGTGAAGCCGACCGCGCCGACGCTGGTCAGGAAGACATCTATCCGGTCGAGCTTCCCGCTGCGGCCCGCCGTGAAGGTCTGCGCCTTGGTGCCTTGGCAGGTGCCGGTGTGGAGGAGCTGCTCCTGGTCGACGGTACCGATGGCCTGCGATGCAGGTGCCGTCACGAACAGACCCACCAGCGCCACCAGCGTGGCCATGGCCAGCCCGGCTGCGCCCGACTTGGTCACCGCCCGTCTCCACCCCCTCACGGGAGCTGTATTCATGGCTGCGGGGGCAGTCGTCGATGGCATGTGAACTCCCATGATCAGAAGCCCGGGATCGGGCGTTAGGTGTAGCCCGAGATCGGGCGCAGCCCGTAATATCTCACACCGTGGGTAGTGGCGCGCCGGAAAGTGCCGCCAAACCCAACACGTTTCGAACAGTTATCTCGTGTACGCCCGCCGTTCACCATCAATCTTCGATGCGATTGCCGTCCGCATCCCAGTGCGACTCGACCTTCTTGCTGGGCTGTACCCGAGGCGGCTCACCCGGCATCTTGGGGTAGTCAGGCGGGAAATTGAGCTCGACGGCGCCCTGTTCCTCCCACAAGTCGAGCAGCGGCTCGAGCGAGTACGCCGTGTCGTCGATCGACGCCCACGGGTCGCCGTCCTGCAGCCGGTCGGGCACGGTGAAGAGGTTGTATGGACCAGGGTCGCTGACGCCTGCCAGCTCGTCCCAGGTCATCGGCGTGGAGACCGGTGCGCCGGGGATCGGGCGGAGTGAATAGGCGGAGGCGATGGTGCGGTCGCGGTTGTTCTGGTTGAAGTCGACGAAGATCCGCGCACCGCGCTCCTCCTTCCACCAGTCGACGGTCACGCCGTCGTCGCGTTTCGCGAGCTCGCGCCCGAACCCGATCGCGGCGTGGCGCACGTCGGTGAACTCCCACTCGGGCTTGATCCGTACGTAGATGTGTACGCCGCGGTTGCCGCTGGTCTTCGGATAGCCGACCAGGCCCAGCTCCTCGAGCAGCTCGCGGGCGACGCCGGCGACGCGCACCGCGTCGGTGAACGTGGTGCCTGGCTGCGGGTCGAGGTCGATCCGCAGCTCGTCGGGGTGGTCGACGTCGTCCCGGCGTACGGGCCAGGGGTGGAAGACGATCGTGCCCATGTGGGCGCACCAGACCGGCACCGCGATCTCGGTCGGGCAGATCTCCTCGGCGGTCCGGCCGGACGGGAACGTGATCTCGACCGACTCGAGGTAGTCGGGCGCGCCCTTCGGCACGCGCTTCTGGTAGAACGCGTCGGCGTCCTTGTCCTGCAGCCCCGTGGCGAGCTTCATCCCCTCGCGGACGCCCGACGTCCAGCGCTCCAGCGCCGTCGGCCGCTCGCGCAGGGCTCGCATCAGGCCGTCGTCGACGCTCGCGAAGTATTCGGCGACCATCAGCTTGGTCACCTCGGGCGTCGTGTCCGTCGCCTCGTAGATGATCCGGTCGGGGCTCGAGACGCGGACGACACGGTCGCCCGCCTGGACCTCCGCGGCTGGGGTCTTCGCCATGGGCCCGACGATAACCGGAGGCGTCGACCGGCCGTCGCCCGTAAGTTGGTCAACCGTGAGTACGGACGACCTGACTTTCGCGACGTTCTCTCCGAGCGAGCCCGGTGACCTGAGTCCCCAGCGCGTCGACGGCTGGTTCGAAGCGCACGCTCGCGGCTTCCACGGCGGACGCACGAGCGACGAGCTGCGTCAGCACTTCCGCGAGCACATCGAGGTCGACAACGTCGTCCTGCGCGGCGCCTGGCAGAACCGGCCGGCCATCGGGTCCGGCGACATCCCGGTGGCGACGTACTCCAGCTTCGACATGACGCTCAACGTCGGCGGCGACCGGTTGCTGCCGGCCCGGCTGGTCTCCGACATCACCGTCAGCCCCGCCTACCGCCGCCGCGGTCTGCTGCGGACCCTGATCACCCAGGACCTCCAGGAAGCGGTGGGGAAGGGACTCCCGGTCGCCGCGCTCACCGCCTCCGAGGGATCGATCTACGGTCGCTTCGGCTTCGGCTCGGCCACCCGCTACCGCACCGTCGAGGTCGACACCAGCGCCCGCTTCGCGCTACGCAACCTCGACGACGGCGGGAGCATCGAGCTGGTCGAGCCGCTCGAGGCGTGGCCCGCGGTGAAGGACATCTTCGACCGGTTCCACCAGACCACCCGGGGCTCGGTGGAGCGACCGAAGTTCTACGAGCACTTCCTCACCGGCGCCTTCGACTACCGCGACGGTCCGGACAAGAAGCTGCGGGCTGCCGTGCACCTTGACGCCGCCGGACAGCCGGACGGCTACGTCACCTACAAGCCCGGCGATCGCAAGGACACCGGCCGCGCCATCGAGGTGACCGACCTGGTGGCCCTGACGCCCCAGGCGTACGCGCGCATCTGGCGCTTCCTGGCCGACATCGACCTCTCCAACCAGGTCACCTGGGAGGGCGCTGCGATCGACGACGCCTTGGAGTGGTCGCTCGTCGAGCCGCGCGTGGTCAAGGTGACCACGATCAAGGACCTGCTCTGGGTGCGCCTGCTCGACGTGGCCGCTGCCCTCGAGGCGCGGCCCTGGGGTGCGGACGGTGAGATCGTGCTCGACGTGGCCGACCAGCTCGGCCATGCTGCCGGCCGGTTCCGCGTGACCACCTCGGGTGGCCAGGCGAAGGTGGATCGGACCGACGAAGCGCCGGGAGTGCTGCTCGAGGCGGACACCCTCGGGTCGCTCTACCTGGGCGACGTGGGTGCCGACACCCTGCACGCCGCGGGCCGGGTCACCGGCGAGGACGAAGCGGTGCGCGACTTCGCCGGGATGAGTGACGTCGGCCCAGCGCCGTACTGCATCACCGGCTTCTAGGACTCACTGGTCAGGCGGCACGATCTCCGGTTCGGTGGGCGGGCCGCCGGGATCCTCGCCCGGCATCGGTGGCGTCGGGATGCCGTCGGGGTCTCCGCTGGGTACGACGTCGGGGTCGGGGTCGGGAGGTGTAGTCGTCATCGCCACCGGTACCCGTTGACGACGACAACAGGCCTAGAGCAGCGAGTTCGGCTGGAACGTCGGCTGCTGGTCGAGGTCGTCGCGGGCCGGCCGGACGAACTCGAACCCAGCGGTCAGCGCGACCTGCCAGTCCGGGTCCGCCTCGGGCAGCGCTCGGACGTCCTCCGCGCAGGCGACGTGCATCGGCGGACAGTGGAATGCGTTGCGCCCGACCTCTGCCGGCGTGCCGAGAAAGGCGATCGGGCGGTCCAGCGACCTGCCGCAGCCGCCGCAGATCCGGCTGAGCGCGCACTGGATGACGCGCTTGCGGACCAGCTCGTCCAGCGACTCGCCCCACGCGAACGGCGTCTCGATGGCGATCATGCCCGGGCTCCCGCGGCCCTGACCCAGCCGCCGAGCTCCGTGCGACGAGGCTGGCGCTCGGCGTCCGACTTCCGCTTGCGGTCGCGCGGCGGGGTCGGCGGGGCCGGGTCGTCGCTCGAGGTCATCTTGTTGGGCAGCGAGAGCTTCATGATCGTGCGGAACGCCTGGCCGTACTGCCGGTGCAGCGGTCCGGTCGTGTACGGGATGTCGTACTTGTCGCACAGGGCACGGACCTTGACGGCGATCTCCGGGTAGCGGTTGCTCGGAAGGTCGGGGAACAGGTGGTGCTCGATCTGGAAGCCAAGGCTGCCGCTGAGGATGTGCAGTGTGCGGCCGCCCTCGAAGTTGGCCGAGCCGAGCATCTGCCGCAGGTACCACTCAGGGCGGGTCTCGTCCTCGAGCTCCTCCTCCGTGAAGTGCATCGCGCCGTCGGGGAAGTGCCCGCAGAAGATGATCATGTAGGACCACAGGTTGCGTGCGAGGTTGGCGGTCGCGTTGGCCTTGATCGTGGTCTTCCACTGCTTGCCACTCAGCGCCGGGTAGACGATGTAGTCCTTGAGGATCTGGTTGCGGCCCTTGCGGAGGATCTGCCTGAGCTGCCGCTTCATCTCCTTGGGGTCCTTCTCGCCCTTCCGAATCCGCTCGAGGTCGAGGTCGTGCAGGGAGACGCCCCACTGGAACAGCGACGCGAGCAGTGCGTTGTAAACCGGCTGACCGAGGTAGTAGGGGTGCCACTTCTGCTCGCGCGCCATCCGCAGGATGCCGTAGCCGATGTCGTTGTCGTGGCCGAGGACGTTGGTGAACTGGTGGTGGATGTAGTTGTGGGAGTGCTTCCACTGCTCGGCCGGCTGGGCGGTGTCCCACTCCCAGTTGCTGGAGTGGATCTCCGGGTCGTTCATCCAGTCCCACTGGCCGTGCATCACGTTGTGCCCGATCTCCATGTTCTCCAGGATCTTGGCCAGGCCGAGAAAGGACGCCCCTAGCACGGCAGCCGGTGCTCGGGTCTTCTTCGACTGGGTGCCGGCGATCAGCGTCGCCCGCCCGGCCGCTGCGAGGCCCCGTTGGATCTTGATCATCCGATTGATGTACGCCGCATCATCGGCGTTGCGCGACTCCTCGATGTCCTTGCGGATGGCGTCGAGCTCGCGGCCGAGCTGCTCGACCTCCTCCTCGGTGAGGTGGGTGTACTCCTTGACGTCTGCGATGGCCATTCGCCAAATCCTTTCCGGTGGTTGAGGTGCGAGGAGCGCCAGAGACGAGCCTCGAAACCTAGATGTCGAGCGTGCAGTCACCGACGGCAGCGGTGATGCAGGTCTGGACTGGTTCGTTGGGCTGACCGAACTCGTCGCCGCTGCGCAGGTCGCGGATGGTCCCGGAGACCAAGGTCAGGGTGCAGGTGTGGCAGATGCCCATCCGGCAGCCATAAGGCATGCCGACCCCGGCTTCCTCGCCCGCCTCGAGGATGGTGGTGGCTCCGTCGGCGTCGATCGTCTTGCCGGAGTTGCGGAACGTGATCGTGCCGCCCTCACCGCCCTCACCACCCAGCTCGAGCGAGAACCGCTCGACGTGCAGCTGGTCCTTGATCTCGGCCTGTTCGAAGTGCGACGTGATCGCGTCGAGCATCGGACCGGGACCGCAGGCCCAGGTCTCCCGTTCCTTCCAGTCGGGGCAGAGCTGGTCGAGGTCGGCCAGGTCGAGCATGCCGTCGAGGTCGGTGTGCAGCTCGTGGAAGGTGAAGCGGTCGTGCTTCTCGGAAAGCTGTTGGAGCTCATCGCGGAAGATCATCCGCTCGGGTGTGGTGGACGAGTAGTGCATGACGACGTCCGGCAGCGTTCCGCGCCGGTCGAGCGTGCGCAGCATCGACATCACCGGAGTAACTCCGCTGCCGCCGACGAGAAACAGCATCTGGGCCGGTGGCGGGTCCGGCATTACGAAGTCGCCCTCCGGTGAGGCGAGCCGAACGATCGTGCCCGGCTCCAGGCCGTTGACGAGATGGGAGGAGAGCTTGCCCTCCGGCATGGCGCGGACGGTGATCGTCAGCGTGCGCAGCCCACGCTTGGGGGGCGAGCTCACGGAGTAGGAACGCCACTGCCACTTGCCCTTGACCTGTACCCCGATGCCGACGTACTGGCCGGGTCGATGCTCGTAGTGCCACCCCCACCCAGGACGGATCACGAGCGTGGCTGCGTCCTCGGTCTCGGGGATGACCTCTTCGATCCGGCCGCGCAGCTCGCGCGAGCTCCAGAGCGGGTTGATCAGGGAGAGGTAGTCGTCGGGATGCAGCGGCGTGGTCAGCTTCGATCCGGCCTTCCGCACCCGCTCCCACGGGATCGTGCCTGCCATTCGAGCCTCCTAACGCGGTCAGGTACCCCGGAAGCCTTCAGTGAACACGTGTACTCCGAAACTCGTCAACCGGCCATGTCACCCTTCGGAAACATCTTGGGACCCGCTCGCCTTTGCGACCTCCCTAGGATTGGGGCATGGCCTACAACGTGGAGAAGACCGACGCGGAGTGGCGCGAGGAGCTCTCCCCCGACGAGTACGCCGTGCTCCGCAAGGCGGGCACCGAGCGCGCGTTCACCGGGAAGTACACCGACACCGAGACCAAGGGCGTCTACAAGTGCAAGGCCTGCCAGGCCACGCTGTTCGAGTCCGACACCAAGTTCCACTCGGGCTGTGGCTGGCCGTCGTTCTACCAGCCGGTCACCGACACGGTTGAGTACATCGACGACAGCACCCTCGGCATGAAGCGCACCGAGGTCCGCTGCGCCAACTGCGGCTCCCATCTCGGCCACGTCTTCCCCGACGGCTACGGCACGCCCACCGGCGACCGCTACTGCATCAACTCGGTCAGCCTGACCCTGGAGCCCGCCGACGAGGCGTGAGCTCCACGCGGCCGAGGCTCAGGCGTCGATGAGGGCGGGGGTCACGACGACCACCCCCTCGCCGTACTCCTCCTCGACCCAGTCCTGGAGCGAGCCGTCGTCGTAGGGCACGTCCACCATCACCTGGCGCTCGTTGGCGTAGGCGCCGTCCGCGCCGCCGAGGTCGCGGAGCTCGTCGGCGATCCTGCCGAGCTCGTCGGTCGAGGGCGGATTGTCGGCGGGGGGCGGGAGCTCGGGCTCGGTCGGGATGTAGCCGTCGCCGGGTGAGGCCGAGCTCACGACGAACGTCGTGCCGTCCCAGGTGCCCGTGACGACGAAGACGCCCCACCGGATATCACCCTGCTGGTCGTAGTGGCCGTCGTACGCCGCCCAGTCCCAGCCCTCGAGCGGCGGGCCGCTGCACTGCGGCGGATAGGACTCGGCGACCGGGCCCAGGCACAGCTCGGGGCTGCCGGTGTCCATCACCGTCGCGCCGAAGCGGGTGACCACCTCGCCCGGCGCCGCGACGGCCTCCGTGGGCATCGCGCCGTGTGCACCGGGCTCGCCGGCGGGGTCCTTGGCGCTGTCGCCGTCAGCGGAGCAGGCGGCCAGGGTGAGCACCAGCGCGGACGCGGCGAGGGCGGTGGCCAGGATCCTCATGAGGGTCAGACGCGGCCGTCAGGGAAGGCGTTCCACCAGGTCCGCGATCGGCACCAGGGAGCCGGTGTAGAACGGCACCTCCTCGCGCACGTGGCGGCGGGTGTCGGAGCCGCGCAGGTGCCGCATCAGGTCGACGATCCGGTAGAGCTCGTCGGCCTCGAAGGCCAGCATCCACTCGTAGTCGCCGAGGGCGAAGCTGGCGACCGTGTTCGCGCGCACGTCGGGATAGTCGCGCGCCATCTTGCCGTGCTCGGCGAGCATCGCGCGGCGCTCCGACTCCTCGAGGAGGTACCACTCGTAGGACCGCACGAACGGGTAGACGCACACGTGGGCCTTCGGCTCCTCGTCGGCGAGGAAGGCCGGCACGTGGCTCTTGTTGAACTCCGCCGGACGATGCAGCGCCAGCTGCGACCAGACCGGGTCCAGGCGAGCGCCGAACGACGTACGACGGAACCGGTGGTAGGCCGCCTGCAGCTGCTCCGAGGTCGTCGCGTGCCACCACACCATCACGTCGGCGTCCGCGCGCAGGCCGCTGACGTCGTAGACGCCCCGCACGACGACGTCGGACTCGGCGAGCTCGGCGAAGAGCTTCTCGACCTCGGCCGCCTCGGTGCCGCGATCCGCTCCGCCGTCTACAGGGCCGAGCACGTCCCGCAACCGGAACACCGACCACATGGTGTAGCGGATCGAGTCGTTGATCTCTCGGGTCCGTGCTGCCTTGGACTGCTCCTCGCTCATGCGCTCATTGTGCCGGGCCACTCCGGAGCAGCTCGCCGGCGGCCCGATGGGCCGAGGCGATGACGGCGGCGATGCCGACCCCGTCGTACGCCGCCCCGCACACGGCGAGACCAGGCACCCGGGCCACGTCGGCGCGGATCCGGGCGACCCGGTCGAGGTGGCCGACGGCGTACTGCGGCAGGCCGCCTCCCCAGCGCTGCACGTGCGTGTCCACGGGTGTCGCGGCCAGGCCGATCGCGTCGCGCAGGTCGGCGAGTGACACCGCGACCAGCTCCTGGTCGGTGACCTGGAGCGACGACTCCTCGCGGTGCCGGCCGATCGAGGTCCGTAGGTGGGCGACGCCGGCTGCGGCCCCGGCCTCGTTGACCCAGTCCCACTTCGAGAACGAGAACGTCGACGCCTTGATCTTCCGGCCGTCGACGGGCGGCACCAGGAAGCCGGACGCGTCGGTGTCGACCATGTCCTCGACCCGGAACGCCAGGGTGACCACCGCCATCGACGCGTACTCGATCGCCGCCAGGTCCGATGCGGCCGCGGGCGCGAGCTCTGACAGCAGCTTTGCGGCTGGAGCCGCTGGAACGGCAATGACGACAGCCTCAGTGGTCGTTGAGGTGCGAGCGCAGCGAGCCTCGAAACCTCCGGAGACGTGTCGGATGTCCTGCACCGGATCTCCCGTCCGCACGTCCAGGCCAGCAGCGAGCGCGTCGACGAGCCCACCGATCCCGCCGGCCAGGCCCGCGAACACGGGGCTGTCGTCAACGGGCAGCGCCTCGGCCTGCTCCACGATCGAGCCGCGCTCGGCCATGGCCACCAGCTGCGGCGCGGCCGCGCGCGCGGAGATCTCGCGGGCGTGGCCGGCGTACACGCCTCCGAGCAGCGGCTCGACCAGCCGATCGGTGACCTCGTCGCCGAACCGTGCCGCGATCAGGTCGCCAACGGTCGGATCAGCATCGACCGGCGCCACCACCTCAGCGCCCGCGCGGGCGAACCCGTCCGGTGACAGGACCCCCGAAGCGCCGAGCTGGGCGAGGTCGAGCGGGGCGCCGAAGAGTGTGCGCGGCAGCGGCCGGAGCGCGCCACGGGTCCAGATCCGCGACGACGCGACCGACGGGTGCACGACGTGAAGACCGAGCGACCGCGCCAGCTCGACGCCTTCCGGCCGGCGGTTGAGCATCGCCTCGGCGCCCACATCGACGGTGACCCCGGCGACCTCGCGCCGGCGGATCTTGCCGCCGACCTCGTCCGCCCCTTCGAGCACGACCACGTCGTGGCCGGCGGCCGAGAGGTCGTGGGCGGCAGTCAGCCCCGCTACACCTCCACCGACGACGACCACGCGCACCCGGCCAGCCTGTCAGACCGGGCGTCGACCGGACCGGCCAGCTGACGGCAGACCTCGCCATGATGCGCCGCCAGGATGGTGACGCCGACCCGGGACGCCTGCCGCAACGTTGGCCAGGTCTTCGACGAGTTGGCGACGGAGAACTGAACCAGCGCCGGCTCGAGGCTCACCGAGGTGAACGAGCTGGCCGCCAGGCCGATCAGCTGCCCCTGTACCTCGGCGGCCACGGCCACCACGCCGCTCGGGAAGATGCCGAAGGCCTCGCGCAACCGATTCGGGTCGAGGTCCTGGTTGGTCGTGAGCCGGGCGACCGTCACGCGGAGACTCCTGTCGGCTGAGAGGTGAGGGCGGCGACGACGGGGCGGACCGAAGCCAGCCAGTCGGCGTACGCCGCTGGGTCGTCGTGGCCGCTGTCGAGGACGTAGAGGCCACGCACGGTGGTCGCGCCGAGCTCGGCCCGGACCGGGCGCAGCGTGAGCTCGGGCGCCAGGGCGTGCATCGGACCCGCCCCGAGCGTCAGCGGTACGGCGACCCCAGAGATCCCGGTCCCTCCGGCGAACCGGTCGAGGAACAGCTTGAGCAGACCCGTGTAGGTCGCCTTGAACGTCGGGCAGGCGACGACCACGAGGTCGGCCGCACCCACTTCTTCGACGAGTCGGCCCACCGTCGGGTCCGCGAAGTCGAGCAGCGATCCGCCCACCGCGGCCAGGTCGACCACCGGTCGCGCAAGGACCGGTGGAACCGACCCGTCCAGCACGCCGTCCCAGGTGCATGACATCGACCACACCCTCGCGCCGACTGTTGCGCACCCCGGCGGTCGCCGCAGCTGCGGTCGCCGGCCTCGTGTTCCTGCTCGGCGCCTGCGCCGCTGGCTCAGACAACGACAGCTTCGACATCGCCGGCAGCGGCGGCGATACCGCCTCGATGGCGGAGCCCGAGAGCGCCCACGGGGACGCGCTCGACTCGGGCGCCTTCGATGGGAGCGCGGACGGCACCGCGGCCGAGGTCGCGCCCGCCGAGCAGAACACCTCGGTGGCGGAGCGGGCGGTGATCTCGACCGCGACGGTGGCGCTGACCAGCGACGACGTCGCCGGGGCCAGGTTCGACGTACAGAAGATCGTGGACCAGCTCAACGGCGAGGTGGCCGAGGAGCAGACCGAGGGCGGCGAGGAGATGCGCCGCTCCCGGGTGGTCATCCGGATCCCGTCGAAGGACTTCAGCGCGGCGATCGAGGCGCTCGAAGAGGTGGGGGTGCTCGAGTCCTCCACCCGGAAGTCCGAGGACGTCACCACCACGGTGATCGACAACGCCGCTCGGATCCGCGCTCAGGAGGACAGCCTGCAGCGGGTGGAGATCCTGCTCGGGCGGGCGGAGTCGATCCGGGACATCGTCGCGATCGAGGCCCAGCTGACCCGGCGCCAGGCCGAGCTCGACTCGCTGAAGTCGCAGCAGGCCTTCCTCGCCGACCAGACCTCACTGTCGACGATCCGGGTGCTCATCGACCGCGAGTCGGACGCCAAGCCGAAGAAGCCGGACACCGACGACGCCGGCTTCTTCGCCGGTCTCGGCGACGGGTGGGACGCGCTCACCAAGGTCGGCACCGGCCTGGCCACGGCGGTCGGGGCGGTGCTGCCGTTCGCGATCGTCCTCGGCCTCCTCGGCGTACCCGCCTGGACCGCCGTACGCCGACTCGCCCGCCGCCGTCCGGCGACTCCGGCGACTCCGGTGACTCCCTAGATCGGGTAGGACTGGACGAAGTCGGTCAACCGCTTCAGCTGATCGGGATCGGTGCTGGGGATGACGCCGTGGCCCAGGTTGAAGATGTGGCCGCGGGCGGCCCGTCCGGCGTCGATCACCTCGGCGGCCCGGGCGGTCATCACGTCAGGGGGTGCGAACACCAGCGTCGGGTCGAGGTTGCCCTGCACCGCGCGGTCGCCGACCAGCGGGATGGCGGTGGAGAGCGGCGTACGCCAGTCGACGCCGACCACATCGGCCCCGGCCTCCCCCATCAGCCCGAGCAGGTTGGCGGTGCCGACTCCGAAGTGGATGCGGGGTACGCCGAGGCGGCCCGCCTGCTCGAGCACCCGTGCGGAGTGCGGCATCACGAATGCCTCGTAGTCGGACGGCGTGAGCGCGCCAGCCCACGAGTCGAAGAGCTGCACAGCGCTGGCGCCGGCGGCGACCTGCACCTCCAGATAGGCGGCCGAGATCTGCGCGATCTTGCGCATCAGCGCGTCCCACACCTCAGGTGCGCCGAACATCATCGCCTTCGTCTTGGCGTGCTCCTTGGACGGCCCGCCTTCCACGAGGTACGACGCCACGGTGAACGGCGCACCGGCAAAGCCGATCAGCGGCGTGGCCCCCAGCTCGGCCACCAGCCCACCGACCGCGGTCGTGATGAACGGGACGTGCTCCGGGGTGAGGTCGGGGATCGCGGCAACGTCGGCGAGCGTGCGGACCGGCGAGGCGACGACCGGGCCGACCCCGGGCTTGATGTCGAGATCGACCCCGACCGCCTTGAGCGGCAGCACGATGTCCGAGAAGAAGATGGCGGCGTCGACGCCGTAGCGGCGGACCGGCTGGAGCGTGATCTCGACGACGAGGTCCGGATCCATGCAGGACTCGAGCATCCCGACGCCTTCGCGGATGGCGAGGTACTCCGGCAGCGAGCGCCCTGCCTGCCTCATGAACCACACCGGTGTATGGGTCACGGATTGGCCGCTGGCCGCCCTCAGGAAGGCGCAGTCGGCGAGTCGCGGGTCGGCTGTCGGGCTGCTCACGCCCGTAAGCCTCCCACCCCCTCCGGCGTGTTCGCATATCGGTTCGGGGCTGGCCGACCTACTGTGAAGGCATGGTCGTCCGCCAGGAGACGCACCCCGGGACGGGTGCGACCGCGAGCCCCCCGGAGTTCCGGGAGGCCGTGGCGACCATGCGCGCAGCCACGCTGCGCCCCGAAGTGCTGTGTGAGGAGATGCCCGCGCCCCAGCGGATCGCCCCGCACGCGGCCGCCCTCTCTGCCGACGTCACGGTCGACGGCATCGACGTGGGGACCGGGCGGATCATCCTGCTCCACGACCCGGCCGGCAACGACGCCTGGGACGGCACCTTCCGCTGCGTCGCCTATGCCCGCGCCGAGATCGAGCTCGACCTGGTCACCGACCCGATGCTCGCCGGGGTCGGCTGGACCTGGCTGACCGAGGCGCTGACCGCCCACGGCGCGGCGTACGCCTCCGAGTCCGGCACCGTGACCCGGGTGGCCACCGAGAGCTTCGGCGGGATGTCCGACGAGGGTGGCACCGCCCAGATCGAGATCCGCGCGTCGTGGACACCATTGCCCGCTCCGTCCGCCGCCCCCGGCGACCCGCTCGACGTCGCACCCCACGTCGAGGCCTGGGGCGAGCTCCTGTGTACGGCGGCCGGCCTCGAGCCGGTGCCCGAAGGCGTTGCCGTGATGCCGAGCCGGCGCGGGCAGCGGGGTTCCGACCGCTGATGGCGGAACCGGACACCGCTGAGGCCCCCGAGGCCGACCCGGCCCCCGAGGCCCCGCCGGCCGAACTTCTGACCCTCGCCGAGGGCTTGCCCGAGGTCGTGGAGACCGAAGCGGCGCTGACCGCGGTCTGCGAGGCGCTGGCTGCCGGCACCGGACCGGTCGCGATCGACGCCGAGCGCGCGTCCGGCTATCGCTACTCCAACCGCGCTTACCTGCTCCAGCTGCGCCGCGAGGGCAGCGGCACCGCCCTGGTCGACCCCATCGCGTTCGAGTCGCTGGATCCGCTGCAGGCGGTGCTCGAGGGCACGGAGTGGATCCTGCACGCCGCCACCCAGGACCTCCCGTGCCTGACCGAGATCGGCCTCGTGCCGACAGTGTTGTTCGACACCGAGCTGGCCGGCCGGCTTCTCGGCTACCCGCGCGTGGGCCTGGCGACACTTGTCGAGACACTGCTGGGCTTCCGGATGAAGAAGGAGCACTCGGCCGTCGACTGGTCGAAGCGACCGCTGCCCAAGCCGTGGCTCGAGTACGCCGCCCTCGACGTCGAGGTGCTCGGACAGCTCCGCGATGTGCTCGCCGCCGAGCTGGTCGAGGCCGGCAAGGACGACTGGGCGCGGCAGGAGTTCGAGGCTCTCCGCGGCTTCGAGCAGCCGACCCGGGTCGAGGCCTGGCGCCGGACCTCGGGCATGCACCGGGTCCGCGGCCGCCGTGGGCTCGCGGCGGTGCGCGCGCTGTGGGAGACCCGTGACGAGATCTCCCGCCAGCGCGACGTCAGCCCAGGCCGGATCATCCCCGACTCGGCGATAGTCGCGGCGGCGCGCGAGACGCCCGCCGACCGTGAGGCGCTGCTGGAGATCAAGGGCTTCCACGGTCGCGGCGCGGAACGCTACGCAGGCCGCTGGATGACCGCGCTCCGCGAGGCCGCGGAGCTGGCCGAGGAGGACCTGCCGACGCGCTCACCGCGGGGCGACGGCCCTCCGGTCCCGCGCGCCTGGGCCGAGAAGGACCCGGTCGCCGCCCGCCGCCTGGAGCTCGCGCGGACGGCGATGACCGCGCTGGCCGAGGTCCAGAACCTTCCCGTCGAGAACCTGCTGACCCCCGACTACCTCCGTCGCACCCTCTGGACCCCGCCGTCGACGCGCGACCCCGGTGCCTTGCTGGACGCGGTGGTCACGCAGCTGAGCGGACTCGGTGCCCGCAGCTGGCAGATCGGCTTCGCCGCCCCGGTGGTCGTGTCCGCGATCCTCGAGGCGGACGCCGACGCCGCGGCCAAGGCGGAAGAAGCCGCAGCGGTCCTCGACGACGACTCGGACTCCGAGGAGAGCCCGGAGCCCTAGTCGCTCTCCGTCTGCTCCGGGTCGGGCGGCTCGGAGACGAACTCGGGGTCGAGCAGCGGTCGCGACTCCTCGTCGATCTGTGTGGTGAGCGCCTCGAGGTCCGGGACCGGCATCGTGAGCAGCTGGCGCAGCGGGCCCTGCACCGCGGTCTCGAGCTCGCGGAGGCTGTCGATCAGCGGGAAGAGCCGCATGTCGCGGATGCTGGAGTTGAAGACCTGCGAGTTGGCCGGGCGGAGGTTCGGCTGCAGGAAGTCCGCCGACGCGGCGACCTGCAGGTTGGCCGGCACCAGGTAGCCCGCGGTCGCGACCCTGGCCACCGCCTCGGCCGAGACGACGTAGACCAGGAAGTCGGCGGCCTGCGGAATGGTCGCCGCAGGGCGGGCCGAGATGCACAGCCCGGAGATGTCGCCGACCGTGGCCTGGTCGTCGAGGGCCGGCATCGGCATCACGTCGAAGTCGAGGCCCGGGGCGCTGCGCAGCTCGGGCACCAGCGACCGGAAGCCGGCCATCATCCCGAGCTGGCCGCGCTTGAACCACTCGATCGGCGGAGCCTCCGTGAGCTGCTCCTTGGTCAGGGTCAGCGCCGGGTCGCGGAGCAGCTCGAGGGTGGGTGTCAGTGCCTCGCGGGTGTCGTCGGACGAGAAGGCCAGCGACGTCGGCTCCACGTCGTCGTTGAAGACGTCGCCGCCCCCGGCGTAGATGAACGGGGCCAGCCCGCGCACCGTGGGGTCCACATAGATGCCCTTGGTCTGGCGGCGCGGCCGGCTTGCGAACTCGGCGGCGGCCCGGAGCTCCTCGAACGTCCACGCGGCGTACGTCGGATCGACCGGCTCCCCGCCGTCCGGTTCCTCGATCGGCGCCGGCGCGGGCAGCTCACGCTCGGCCATCCGCTGGAAGTCGATCAGGTCCTTGTTGTAGTAGATGACCATCGGCGAGACGCCGTAGGGCATGCACTGCAGCTCGTCGGCGGCCGAGAAGGCGAGCACGGCGTCGCGGGAGTAGCCGTCGCCGAAGTCGACCCCACGCTCGTCTACCAGCTCGAGCAGCGGTTGGTTGAGCGCCTTCTTCGTGACCACGTCGAGGTCGGCGCGCGAGAGTAGGAAGACATCGGGCGGTCGCTCGCCGGCGACGATCGAGGCGGCGAGGGCCTCCGCGTCGGGCCAGGCCTTGATCTTGACCTCGACGCCGGTGGCGCTCTCGTTGTAGGTGTTGACGACGCTCTGGTACGCCGCGATCTCGGGGTCGCTCCCCCAGACGCCGAAGGTCAGCTCGACGGGCGTGGTGGCGGTCTTGTCCGGTTTCGGCGGCGGCTTGGCGTCGGAGTCGCACGCCGTGAGCACCGCGGTCAGCAGCAGCGCCAGGCTGCCGAGGATCGCCGCACCGCGCCTCGTCGGCCGATCCCACATCATGGCGCGCGCACTCCCATTCCCGCTCGTCCAGTCCCTCCGGGTCTGGGGGCGCCACCATACCGGGCGGTACGCCAAGTTCAGCGGGGCTCCTAGGTCACGGGTCGGTATCTCGGAAAACCACTTCCCAGGCTCTTCGAGGTGCAACGCTTCGGCCGTGACCGATGCGACCACCCCTCCCGACACCTCAGCGACCGACCTCCGGCAGCTGCTCGCCGCGATCATCCTCGGACTAGCCGCCGTGCTGACCGCCGTGGCTGCCTACAGCGCCTCCGTCTCCGGTGGCGATGCGGCGAACCTGCGCACCGACGCCGGGCGCACCCTGGCCGACGCCAACTTCTTCTACTCGCAGGCCAACCAGGTCGCGGCCGGCGACCAGGCGCTGTTCGTCGCCTTCGCGACGGCGACCCAGGAGGACAACACGGACCTGGGGGCCTACCTCACCACGCTGATGCGGCCCGAACTGTCCGATGCAATCGACTGGTGGATCAAGACCGACGAAGCCGTCACGCCGTTCGACGAGATCGACTCCAACCCCTACTTCCTCGAGGACCTGGTCGAGGCCAACCGGCTCGAGGCCGAGGCGGAAGACCAGGTCTCCCGGTCCCAGGACAAGGACGACCTGTCGTCGAAGTACGACCTCTCCACCGTGCTGCTCGCGCTGACCCTGTTCTTCGCCGGTGTCGCGACCTTGTTCAGAAGGCGCCTGATCAGCTGGCTCATGCTCTTCATCGGCACGCTCACCCTCGCGGCCGGCGGCGGCTACCTGGCGCTGAACCTGTTCTAGAGAAGGGCGTCCGCGGCGGCCACCACGGCGTCGAACATCTCGCGGTCCATGGCGGCGCCCTCGCGACGGATCTCGTCGTCGCGGAGGAACAGCACGCGGTCGAGCCGCACCTCGCTCGGCCGGCCCTCGCTGTCCCAGCCGCCAGTGCCGACGTCCATCCAGTGCCGGCCGTAGCGAGCCTCGTCCTCCGCGTCGCGGTCGTGGTCCTTGCTGGTGAGGTAGAGCCCGAGCCACCCCTCGCCCTCCGGGCCGGCGGGGTCCGCCCGTCTCAGGATCAGCACCGGCCGGTCCTTGCCCTGGCTGGGATCGTCCTCGTAGGCGACCCAGCCCCATACCACCTCGCCGGGGTCCGGCTCGCCATCGATCTCGGGTGCGTACTCCACGTCATCCACGGCATCGACCTTAGACGCCGAAGTGGGCCAAGTTGCGGGTCGAAGTGCGCGAAATGATGGGTCCAGGTGTCACACGTGGACCCACCATATGGCGCACTTCGGGCCACCATGTGGCGCACTTCGGCGGGAGATTTGCTGAGTACGCCGGACCGGGAGCGCCTCACGGCGCGTGGCCGCTCGTAGCGGCTAATTTTGGGACCCGGGGCTGCCGCGATCCGGCGTACTCAGGAGGCAACTGTAAGGGACAGGCGGCTATTCCGCAGTTAGGCAAGGCCACGTTCTAGTTCGAGGTGGCCGGCCGCTTCGAGCTGCTCGGCCAGCACCAGCATGCGGCGTACTTCCTCGTCACTCGGGCCGGGCAGGGCCGCCCGGCCGGCGGCCACCACGCGGGCGAATGCCGCGGCGCGGAAGAGGACGTCGGCGAAGTCGCCGCCCACGATTCCCCGAAGCACCTGGTCGACCATCGCCTTGAGCTCGTCGGGTCCCGGCGGGTCCGCAACCCCGGCCACGACGGTGGCCACCTGGGCCCGCGCCTGGCCCTCCTCGAACTCGTGGGCGACGGTGACCGGGTCGGCGTAGACCCAGGACCGCAGCAGGTAGAGGCGCCACAGGCAGCCGGCGAGCGAGTCGGCCGGCGAGCCGGACCACACCTCGGCAATGGTCTCGATGCCCTCGGTGTCGGCGAGATGCAGCAGCCGCTCGGCGACCTGGTCATCACCGCTGCTCCGGGCTCCGCGCACCAGCAGGGCCGCGGCCCGGTCGGCCGCCTCGCTCACCAGGGCCGGGTCCTGGCCGCCGATGATCTCGTCGAAGAACGCGGCGTCGCGCTGCGTCGGACGATGATGCGGACGGCTGGTCATGGATGCAGGCTACGACCCGGCCGTCAACATCTTGCGGATGCGCTGGTCGCTGACGGCGTACGCCGTGCCGAGCTGCTGGGCCCAGAGCGAGATGCGGTACTCCTCGAGCATCCACCGGACCTCCCGCAGCCGATCGCCGGGGGGACGGCCCTCGGGGAGCGCATCGAGCTGGTGCAGGTAGGCCTGCTGCAGCTCGGTGACCCGGTCCATCAGGGCGCGGTCGCGGTTGACCGCGCCACCCTCGTCGAGCCGCTCGCGTCGCTGGGTGAGCGCCGCCAGGTAGACGGGGTAGCGGCGCAGCTGCACCGTCCCTGCCTCGCCCACGAACCCCCGGTGCACCAGCCTCTCGAGCTGCGCCTTCATGTCGGACAGCGCGGGCAGCATGGTCATCTCGGCGCGGCCGCTCAGCTGCCGGTCGGCCGTCCGCCACGCGTCGAGACTCCGGATCACGTCGCCGAGCAGACCGCGCAGTGCGGCCTCCTGGTGGCTTGCCGTCGCCACCAGCTCGGCGTACACCGCCGGGTCGCGGACGGGTGGCCGGGCGTCGACCACCTGCTGCACCACGGCCGCGCGGCAGTCGTCGAGCAGCTCCGCGACCGAGGTGTACGGCGAGCCGGCCAGCCCGAGCTTCTCGGCATTGGTGAGCCCGTCGAGCACGCTCTTCACGGGTGACGCGGTCTCCAGCAGCACGAGCCGGCCTACGCCGAGCCGGTGTTGGGCGTCGCGCTCGTCCTGAGAGCCGAACACCCTCAGCCCGACGCTCGCTCCCTCGTCGACGAGGCCCGGGTAGCCCTGCACCTCGTGACCGGCTCGCACCTCGCGGAACGACTCCTCGATCGTGCCGAACACCCACGAGGTCTCGCCGGTGCGCGACCGGCCGGTGTCGGCCGCGACCTCGGCCATCGCCTGCGCGAACTGCGGCCGCAGCGGCTCCTTCAGTGCCTCGAGATCCTTGCCGCGGGCCCGCTCCTCGCCGGCCTCGTCGACGACGCGGTAGGTCGGGCGGAGGTGCTCGGGCACCTTGGTCCAGTCCCAGGCCTCGCGTGGCACCACGACGCCGGTGGTCGCCCGGCACCAACGCTCGAGGGCGTCCAGCAGCGGCTCCTCGCCCGCCGGCACGGTCGCCAGGAACTCCCGGGTCTTGTTGGGCGCGGGCACGAAGCTGACCCGGAGCTGCTTGGGCAGGCTGCGGATCAGGCTGGTGACCAGCTCCTCGCGCAGGCCGGGCACGTTCCAGGAGAAGTCGTCGGCGACGACCCGGTTGAGAGTGGCCATCGGCACGTCGATGGTCAGGCCGTCGTCGGGCGCCCCTGGCTCGAAGTGGTAGCTGATCGGGAACGCGAGGCCGACGTTGTCGCCGAGGCTCCACTCCTCCGGATAGTCGTCCGCGTCGACCTCCTCGACGGTGTCGTGGGTCAGCATCGTCGGGTCGAACGTGAGCAGGTCGGGGTTCTTGCGCCGCTCCTGCTTCCACCACTGGTCGAAGTGCGCGCCACTGACCACGTCGCGGCCGACCCGGGCGTCGTAGAAGTCGAACAGCGTGTGCTCGTCGACGACGATGTCGCGGCGGCGGGCGCGGTGCTCGAGCTCCTCGGCCTCCTCCAACAGCTTCCGGTTCTTCTCCAGGAACTTCTGGTGGCTGTTCCACTCGCCGTAGACCAGCGCGTGCCGGATGAACAGCTCGCGCGCCACGTCGGGACCCACCTTGCCGAACGAGATCAGCCGGTCGGTGACCAGCGGTACGCCGTACAGGGTCACGCGTTCGTACGCCATGACCGCAGCGCGCTTCTTCGACCAGTGCGGCTCGGAGTAGGTGCGCTTGGCGAGGTCGCCGGCGAGGCGCTCGGCCCACTCGGGCTTGATGGCGGCGTTCTGGCGGGCCCACAGCCGGCCGGTCTCGACCAGCTCGCCCGCCATCACGAACTGGGGGTTCTTCCCCTTCAGCCCGCTGCCCGGGAAGATCGCGAACTTCGCCCCGCGCGCGCCGAGGTACTCGCGCATCGGCTTCCTGACGCCACGGGCCGGCTCCTTCTCGCGCTCCTCCAGCGCACCGATGTGGGAGAGCAGCCCGCTCAGGAGCGCCTGGTGGATCCCGTCCTCGTCCGGCTCGTCGGCCGGCCGACCGACCTCGATCTTCATTTCCTTGCACACCTGGCGAAGCTGGGACTCGAAGTCCTGCCACTCGCGGACGCGGAGGTAGTTGAGGAACTCCCGCTTGCACATCCGGCGGAAGGCGCTGCTGCTGAGCTCCTTCTGCTGCTCCTTCACGTAGCGCCACAGGTTGAGCCAGGTCAGGAAGTCGGAGCTCTCGTCCTTGAAGCGGGCGTGTTGTTGGTCGGCCTGCGGCCGCATCTCCGCCGGCCGCTCGCGCGGGTCCTGCAGCGACAGGGCCGCCGCGATCACGAGCACCTCGCGTACGCAGCCGAGCCGCTCGGCCTCGAGGATCATCCGGCCCAGCCGGGGGTCGATCGGCAACCGCGCCAGCCGCTTCCCGATCCGGGTCAAGCCAGCGTCGCCGACGGACAACGCGCCAAGCTCCTCCAGCAGCTGTACGCCGGCCGACACGTTGCGCTTGTCGGGCGGCTCCACGAACGGGAACGCCGCGACGTCACCCAGGCCGAGGCTGGTCATCTGCAGGATCACCGACGCGAGGTTGGTGCGCAGGATCTCGGGCTCTGTGAACTCCGGCCGCGCGTCGAAGTCCTCCTCGGCGTACAGCCGGATCGCGATGCCGGCCTCGACCCGCCCGCACCGGCCGGCCCGCTGGTTGGCCGAGGCTTGGCTGATCGACTCGATCGGCAGGCGTTGCACCTTGGTCCGCACCGAGTAGCGGGAGATCCGCGCGACGCCGGTGTCGACGACGTAGCGGATGCCGGGCACGGTCAGCGAGGTCTCGGCGACGTTGGTGGCGAGTACGACGCGGCGGCCGGTGTGGGCGGCGAAGACCCGGTGCTGCTCGGCCGCGGACAGCCGCGAGTAGAGCGGCACGACCTCGAGGCCTCCCCGGGTGTTGAGGTCCTTCAGCACGTCGGCGGTGTCGCGGATCTCCCGCTCGCCCGGCAGGAACACCAGGACGTCGCCCGGCCCCTCGCCGCTCAGCTCCTTGACCGCGTCGACGATCGCCTCCGTCTGGTCGCGGACGACCGTCTCACCCTCTTCGTCCGACTCGGCGTGCGCGGTGAGCGGGCGGTAGCGGATCTCGACCGGATAGGTGCGACCCGAGACCTCGACGACAGGTGCGTCGAAGTGCTCCGCGAACCGCTCCACATCGATGGTGGCGCTGGTGATGATCAGCTTGAGGTCGGGCCGCTGCGGCAGCAGCCGGCGCAGGTAGCCGAGCAGGAAGTCGATGTTGAGGCTCCGCTCGTGAGCCTCGTCGATGATGATCGTGTCGTACTTGCGCAGCTGTCGGTCGCGCTGCAGCTCGGCCAGCAGGATGCCGTCGGTCATCAGCTTCACCCGGCTCGCGCGCGAGGTGCGGTCGGTGAATCGCACCTGGTAGCCGACCAGGTCGCCCAGCTCGGTGCCGAGCTCGGAGGCGATCCGCTCCGCCACCGAGCGTGCCGCGATCCGGCGGGGCTGGGTGTGGCCGATCAGCCCCCCACCGTTGCCAGTCCGCCCGCGCCCCAGCTCGAGGCAGATCTTCGGCAGCTGGGTCGTTTTGCCCGACCCGGTCTCCCCCGCCAGGATCACGACCTGGTGGTCGCGGATCGCCGCCGCGATGTCGTCGCGTCGCTGGCTGACCGGCAGCTCCGCGGGATAGCTGATGCGAAGCTCCGATGCGGTCATGACCGGGTCATTCTGCCAACTGCCACCACCCCTTTTCCCGCCGAGTCGGCGCTCCCTCCCGACTTTTGTGCCGACTCGAGCCTTTTTGCGCCGGAGTTTGCGCCGACTCGGCACCACTTGTGTAGAACACGTTCTAGTTGCGACGATGCGCTCGTGACCGAAGAGCTGGAGTACGACGTCATCGTGGTCGGATCGGGCGGTGGCGCCCTGACCGGCGCCGCGCTGGCGGCGAGGGCCGGCCTGTCGACGCTGGTGCTGGAGAAGACGGCATACATCGGCGGGACGTCGGCGTACTCCGGCGGCGCCTGCTGGCTGCCGGGCAGCGAGGTGCAGCAGCGGGCCGGCATCCCCGACTCGACCGAGGGCGCCCGAACCTACCTGGCGGCGATCCTCCAGGACCCCGACCAGGACAAGGTCGAGGCCTTCCTCGAGCACGCCCCCGAGCTGGTGACCGAGCTCGAGGCCGACGACGACATCGACTTCGAGTGGTTGCCGTTCGCCGAGTACTACGACGCCCCCGGCCGGGTGCCGATGGGCCGCTCGATCCAGCCGACCAACATCAAGCGCGACCAGCTGCCGCCACAGGTCGCGGAGCTCGTGCGTCCTCCGGTCGAGCGGGACCGGGCCGGCGAGGGCGGCCGCAACACCCTGAGCGGCGGCCAGTCCTTGATCGCCCGGCTGGCGACGGTGCTGCTCCGCGACGGCGGCACCATCCGCACCCAGCTGCCCGTGACCGGGTTGGTCGTCGACGGCGACCGCGTCGTCGGCGTGGCCGCGATGACGCCGGAGGGGCCCATCGAGCTCCGGGCCAGGCGCGGCGTACTCATCGCGGCCGGTGGGTTCGAGGGCAACCAGGAGCTCCGCGAGAAGCGCGGCGTTCCCGGCGACGTCGCCTGGACGATGGCCCCGCGCGACACCAACACCGGCGAGCCGATCGAGGCCGCGATCGCGATCGGCGCGGCGAGCGACTTCAGCGCGGTCGGCTGGTTCTGCCCCGGTCTCGAGCACCCCGACGGCAGCGGCTCGTTCACTCTCGGCTTCCGTAGCGGCTTCATGGTCGACGCGACCGGAGCGCGCTACGCCAACGAGTGCCTGCCCTACGACCGGTTCGGCCGAGAGATGGCCAAGGCGCCCGAGCGGATCCCGTCGTGGTTCGTGTTCGACTCCCGAGAGGGCGGTCGGCTCCCGGCGATCGCTATGCCCGAGGGCGACCCCGCCGAGCACCTCGCCGCCGGCACCTGGGTGCAGGCCGACACCGTCCAAGAGCTTGCCGCGGCGATCGGGGTGCCGGGCGACGTACTCACCGCGACCGCGGAGCGCTTCAACGGCTTCTGCGCGAGCGGCAAGGACGAGGACTTCGGCCGCGGCGAGGACGAGTACGACACGTTCTTCGCCGGCGGCGACGGCCCCAACAAGGCGCTGACCCCGCTGGAGCAGGCGCCGTTCTATGCCGCCCGCTTCGTGCTCTCCGACCTCGGCACCAAGGGTGGGCTGGTCACCGACGCGGCCGGGCGGGTGCTCCGGCCGGACGGCTCGGCCATCGCCGGCCTCTACGCCTCCAGCAACTCCGCTGCGTCCGTCTTCGGGCCGATCTACCCCGGCCCGGGCGCCCCGCTCGGCACCGCGATGGTCTTCGCCTCGCTGGCCGTGCGGGACATGGCCGGCTGAGGATCACCAGTTGGCGGCGTTGGTGAGGCAGAACGGATGGCCGCCGGGGTCGACCAGCACCCGCCAGGTCTCGCCCGGCTGCGGGTCGGCCAGGGTGGCGCCGAGCTCGAGGGCCCGCTGCTCGGTGGCCGCGATGTCGTCGCAGGCCAGGTCGAAGTGGAACTGCTTGCTGCCCCGCTCGTTGGGCCACGCCGGCGGCTCGTAGTCCGCGATGGTGCCGAACCCGAGGTTGGTCTCCGGGCCGGTCACCATGGCGTACTCGTCCTCCGCGGCGGCGAGCGTCCACCCCAGCAGGGCGGACCAGAACTCACCGCTCTTGCGGGCATCGGCGGTGTCGAGCGAGATCATCTTCAGCACGGGTTCGGTCATGTGGACCAGTCTTGCCGGCGGCGTACGCCGAGGGATTGAAGAAATGCGACAGCCGCGCAGCGTCCCCGGCGACACCCTGATCGAGGTCACCCTCCCGGTGGGTGTCGCCGAGTAGCATTGCAGCAGATTGTCTGACAATCTGAGAGCACCACTTCAGGAGGAGGAAACCCGTGACCATGACCGCCACCGCCCGGACGCCGTTCCAGCTCGCCGAGGAGCGAACCGCGCACAACTACCACCCGCTGCCGGTGGTGGTGGAGCACGCCCAGGGCGCGTGGATGACCGATGTCGACGGCAACCGGTACCTCGACCTCCTGGCCGGCTACTCCGCCCTCAACTTCGGGCACAGCCACCCCGAGCTGCTGCGCGTCGCCCACGAGCAGCTCGACCGGCTCACACTGACCAGCCGGGCGTTCGTGCACGACCAGTTCGCCGACTTCTGCGCGGCGCTCGGCGACCTGTGCGGCAAGGAGCTCGTGCTCCCGATGAACACCGGCGCCGAGGCGGTCGAGACCGCGATCAAGGTCTCCCGCAAGTGGGGCTACGAGGTCAAGGGCGTCGCCCCCGGCCAGGCCAAGATCATCGTGATGACCGGCAACTTCCACGGCCGGACCACGACCATCGTCGGCTTCTCCGACGACCCCGACGCCCACAACGGCTTCGGCCCGTTCACGCCCGGCTTCGAGGCGGTGCCGTACGGCGACCTCGCGGCCGTCGAGGCCGCCATCGACGACAACACGGTGGCCGTGCTGTTCGAGCCGATCCAGGGTGAGGGCGGCGTCGTGATCCCGCCCGAAGGCTTCCTGCGCGGGCTGCGCGAGCTGTGCACCCGCACCAACGTGCTGATGGCCGCCGACGAGATCCAGGCCGGTCTCGGCCGCACCGGCCGCACCTTCGCGTGCGACCACGAGGACGTCGTGCCCGACATCTACATCCTCGGCAAGGCGCTCGGCGGCGGCATCGTGCCGGTGTCGGCGATCGTCGCCGACCACAACGTGCTCGACGTACTCCGGCCAGGCCAGCACGGCTCGACCTTCGGCGGCAACCCGCTCGCCTGCGCGGTCGGCCACGCGGTCGTCGGCATGCTCGAGACCGGCGACTACCAGCGCCGGGCCACCGACCTCGGCGTCACCCTCCGCGCCCGGCTCGACGCGATGGTCGGCCACGGCCTGGTCGGCGTCCGCACCCGCGGCCTCTGGGCCGGCCTCGACATCGACCCCACGATCGGCACCGGACGCGAGATCTGCGAGGCACTGATGGCCCGCGGCGTACTCGCCAAGGACACCCACGGCTCCACGATCCGCCTCGCTCCCCCGCTGGTCATCTCCGAGGCGGACCTCTCCTGGGGCCTCGACCAGCTCGCCGCGGTCATCTCCAGCTGACCTGGGCTTTCGCGGTAGTCCCTGACGAGTGGACCCTTATTTCGAGGAAATCGGGGTCCTTTCGTCAGGGACTACCCCGCCGCGGGTGCGTGACCGACCTCGGCCACGAGGGCGGGGAGGGAACCGGCGATGATCGTGAGCAGCTCGTCGCGGGTGACCTCGGGATCCTTGGTGCTTGCCCACGTGATGGCCAGCTCCTCGGTCATCGCGGCCCAGCCGCGGACGATGAGGCGGTTGGTCGGGGTGTCGCTGATCAGGTCGCCCTGAGCGTCCTCGAGGAAGATCCGGTCGGTGAGCACGAAGCGCGCCTCGTCGTAGATCTCGCGCAGGGTCTCGTTGCCGCCGGCGGCACCCTTGACCAGCGACAGGTAGCCCTCGTAGTTGGCGACGACGTAGTCGAGGTACGCCGTGACCGAGACCAGCATCCGCTCGAGCGGCTCTCCACCTGGCGGCGGCGCGGTCTGGGCGATCAGGTCGTCACAGGCACGGCGTACGACGGCCTCGTGGAACGCGTGCTTGTTGCCGAAGTAGTGGTAGAGCAGCCCACGGGAGATCCCGGCCTCCTCGGCGAGCAGGTCGATCGAGAGCTCGTCGAGCGAACGCGTCGCCAGCAACCGCACGCCGAGGTCGAGCAGCTGCGAGCGGCGGTCCTCGGGTGAGAGCCTGGTGCGTGTGGTTACGGTCACGCCCAGCATTCTATTGACACTTGTTCAATAAGGGCAATACCTTGGACCGCATGAGCAATCGTGAGGTCAAGCACCTGATCATCGGCGCCGGTTTCGCCGGTCTGTGCGCCGCCATCAAGCTCGACGAGGATGGTGAGCGCGACTTCGTCGTGATCGAGCGCGGCTCCGACGTCGGCGGCACCTGGCGCGACAACACCTACCCCGGTGCTGCCTGCGACGTGCCCAGCCAGCTCTACTCCTTCTCCTTCGCCCCCAACCCGGACTGGTCGATGTCGTTCTCGCCCCAGGTGGAGATCCAGGCCTACATCCGGAAGGTCGCCGAGAAGTCCGGCACCCTCGACCGGTTCGTCTTCAACACCTCCGTCGACGACGCCCGCTGGGACGAGGGCACGCAGCGATGGGTCGTGCAGACGTCCAACGGCGAGTACGTCGTCCAGACCATGATCAGCGGTGCGGGCGGCCTCTCCGAGCCGAAGCTGCCCGAGATCGAGGGCATCGAGACCTTCCAGGGCGAGGTGTTCCACTCCGCGCGCTGGAACCACGACGTCGACCTGGCCGGCAAGCGGGTGGCCGTGATCGGCACCGGTGCCTCCTCGATCCAGATCGTGCCCGAGATCCAAAAGACGGTCGCGCACCTGGACGTCTACCAGCGCACGGCGCCGTACGTGATGCCGCGCAACGACCGCAGGTACACGAAGCTCGAGCGACTCGGGTTCAAGTACCTGCCGGGCCTGCAGTCGCTCTACCGCAACGGCATCTACTGGGGCCGCGAGTGCTACGTGCCGGGCTTCACGATTCAGCCCAAGCTGGCGACGCCGGCCAAGAAGATGGCGCTGCGCAACATCGCCAAGGGCATCAAGGACCCCGAGCTGCGCGAGAAGGTCACCCCGACGTACGCCATCGGCTGCAAGCGGATCCTGATCTCCAACACCTACTACCCCGCCCTCGACGCCGACAACGTCGACCTGGTCACCGACGGCATCGCCAAGGTGACCGGCGACGCGATCGTCACCGCCGATGGCGTGGAGCGCCCGATCGACGTACTGATCGTCGCGACCGGCTTCCACACGACCGAGCTGCCGATCACCGAGCACCTCGTCGGCCGCAGCGGCAAGAGCCTCGCGCAGACCTGGCGTGAGACCGGCATGGCCGGCTACAAGGGCACCACGGTCGCTGACTTCCCCAACCTGTTCTTCATCGTCGGCCCCAACACCGGGCTCGGCCACTCGAGCATGGTCTACATGATCGAGTCGCAGGTGACCTACATCCGCGAGGCGATCCGCACCATGCGACGCAACGGCTACGCCACGGTCGAGGTGAACGCCGACGCCCAGCGCGACTACAACACCGATCTCCAGCGCCGGATGCAGCGCACGGTGTGGACCACCGGTGGCTGCGCGAGCTGGTACCTCGACGCCCACGGCAACAACACCACCCTCTGGCCGCGCACCACGTTCGCGTTCCGCGGGATGACCAAGGAGTTCGACGTCGCGGCGTACCACGTCGAGGCACCCACGACCGCGCCCATCACGCAGGAGGTCTCCGCATGAAGACGCTCGACGACAAGGTGGTCGTGATCACCGGTGCCGGATCCGGCATCGGCCGCGCCCTCGCGCTCAACCTCGCCCAGCGCGGCTCGCTGCTCGCGCTCTCCGACGTAGACGATGCCGGCCTCGCCGAGACCGTCGACCTGGTGAAGGCCGCCGGCGCGCGAGAGGTCCGCAGCGACCACCTCGACGTGGCGGACCGCGCCGCGTTCACGGCGTACGCCGAGGCCGTGGCCGAGCAGTTCGGCCGGGTCAACGTGATCATCAACAACGCCGGCGTCGCGCTGGCCGGCAACCTCGACGACCTCACCTACGACGACATGGAGTGGATCGTCGGCATCAACTTCTGGGGTGTCGTGCATGGCACCAAGGAGTTCCTGCCGCACCTGATCGCCTCTGGCGATGGGCACGTGGTCAACCTGTCGTCGCTCTTCGGGCTGGTCTCGATGCCGGGTCAGAGTGCCTACAACGCGACCAAGTACGCCGTCCGCGGCATGACCGAGGCGCTGCGCGAGGAGATGCTCATCGCGGGACACCCGGTCGGCGTGACCGCCGTACACCCGGGTGGCGTGAAGACGGCGATCGCCCGCAACGCCCGGGTCTCCGAGCACGAGGACAAGGAAGCCACCGCCAAGCTGTTCGACAAGAAGCTCGCGCGGATGACCCCGGAGCGGGCCGCCGAGATCATCGTCAAGGGCATCCTCACCAACAAGGCGCGGGTGCTCGTCGGCCTCGACGCACACGCCCTGCACCACTTCGCCAAGCTCACCGGCTCGCGCTACCAGGACGTCGTCGCCAAGGCGTCGAAGCGCGTGCTCCCGGCCAAGACCACCGTCGTCTGACTGATAGAAATGTGGGGTGACTCCCGCGCCCGGTGACGCCGTCCGCATGGTGATGACCAAGTGGGGTGACCGGCCGCACTGGGAGTTCGACGGCACCCTGCTCGGGTCCGACGAGCACGGTGACTGGATCGGGATCCCCGCCGGCACCGTGATGACCAGGCCCGACATGACGTTCGTCAGCGAGACCGACCAGGTCGGTCTGGTGCCTGCCGCCGAGGCCGGTGGTGGGCGGGGATGGCTGGCGACGTTCCACGCGCCGGGCATCTGGGCCCACACCTACGTCGACATGACCACGCCGCCGGCCTGGGACGGATCGGTGGTCCGTGCCGTCGACCTCGACCTCGATGTGGTCCGGCCGACCGACGGTGAGGTCTTCGTCGACGACGAGGACGAGTTCGCCGAGCACCAGCGGCTGTTCGGCTACCCGCCGGACATCGTCGAACTGGCCGAGCGGAGCTGCGCCTGGGTCCGCGACGCCATCCTCCGGGAGCTTCCGCCCTTCGACGGCACTGCCGACGCGTGGCTGGTGCGAGTCGCGTCGGGCTGAGCGGGACTGTGGAACGCTGGCCGCGTGCGCATCGACTTCCACGGCTCGCCCGAGCCGACGCTGGGCGTGGAGTGGGAGTTCGCACTCGTCGACCGGAAGACCCGCGACCTGCGCAACGAGGCCTCGCACCTCTTCGCCCGGGCCCGGCACCGGCTGCCCGAGCCCGGTCGGCTGCACAAGGAGCTGCTGCGCAACACCGTCGAGATCGTCACCGGGATCTGCCACACGGTGCCCGAGGCGATGGCGAGCCTCCGCGAGACGCTCGACGTCGTCGTACCGTCTGCCGACGAGCTCGGGCTCGACCTCTTCGGTGGCGGCACCCACCCCTTCGCGTCGTGGACGGCGCAGGAGCTGTCGGAGGGGCACCGCTACGAGGAGCTGATCAACCGGACCCAGTGGTGGGGCCGACAGATGCTGATCTGGGGCGTGCACGTGCACGTCGGCCTGCCCGAGCGCGACCGCGTGATGCCGGTGCTCTCGTCGTTGCTCAACTACTACCCGCACCTGCAGGCGTTGTCGGCCTCGTCGCCGATCTGGGCCGGGCTCGACACCGGCTACGCCTCCAACCGGGCGCTGATGTTCCAGCAGTTGCCGACCGCGGGATTGCCGTTCCAGTTCGAGACGTGGTCGGAGTTCGAGGGGTACGCCGCCGATCTGCTCACCACGGGCGTGATCGAGGTGCTGTCGGAGATCCGCTGGGACGTGCGGCCGGCGTGCCACCTGGGCACGCTCGAGAACCGGGTGTGCGACGGGGTCTCCACGTTCGACGACCTTGCTGGTCTGACCGCGCTGATGCACTGCCTGGTGATCGACCTCGACACCCGGCTGGCTGCCGGCGAGACGCTGCCGACGATGCCGCCGTGGCACGTCCAGGAGAACAAGTGGCGGGCCGCCCGCTACGGCCTCGACGCGATCATCATCGTCGACTCAGACTCGAACGAGCGGCTGGTCACCGACGACCTGGCCGACCTGCTGGTGCGGCTCGAGCCCGTCGCGGAGCGGTTGGGGTGTTCGGCCGAGCTGGCGAGCGTTGCCGAGATCCCGGTGCGCGGCGCGTCGTACCAGCGGCAGCGAGCGGTCTCCGAACGCACCGACCAGGACCTCGTCGCGGTGGTCGACTCGGTGGTCTCCGAGCTGCGGGCCGGACTTGCCGGGAAGTAATTGCCGCCGAGACGTGTTGTTGAAACGTGAAGAAGATCGGTTTTCTGTCCTTCGGCCACTGGACCCCCTCGCCGCACTCGCAGGCGCGGACGGCGTCCGACGTGCTGCTCCAGTCCATCGACCTCGCGGTCGCGGCCGAGGAGGTCGGCGCGGACGGCGCGTACTTCCGCGTGCACCACTTCGCTCGGCAGCTCGGCTCGCCGTTCCCGCTGCTTGCGGCCGCGGGCGCGAAGACGAGTCGGATCGAGCTCGGCACCGGCGTCATCGACATGCGCTATGAGAACCCGCTCTACATGGCGGAGGACGCCGGCGCGGCAGACCTGATCGCGGGAGGCAGGCTGCAGCTCGGCATCAGCCGGGGATCACCGGAGCAGGTGATCGAGGGCTACAAGTACTTCGGCTACGACCCCGGCGAGGGCAACGACCACGCCGACATGGCGCGCGAGCACGCCCGGGTGTTCCTCGACGTCATCGACGGGCAGCGGTTCGCCGAGCCGAACCCCCGACCGATGTTCCCCAACCCGCCCGGCCTGCTGGGCATCGAGCCGCAGTCACCCGGCCTGCGCGACCGGATCTGGTGGGGCGCCGGCACCGCAAGACCGCGGTCTGGACGGCGGAGCAGGGCCTGAACCTGATGAGCTCGACGCTGCTCACCGAGGACACCGGAGTGCCGTTCCACCAGCTGCAGGCCGAGCAGATCCAGATGTTCCGGGACGCGTGGAAGGAAGCGGGCCACGAGCGCGAGCCGCGGGTGTCGGTCAGCCGCAGCATCTTCCCGATCGTCAACGACACCGACCGCGCGTACTTCGGCTCGGAGTCTCGGAGCCAGGACCAGGTCGGGCACATCGACGGCGGCACCGCCAGGTTCGGCAAGACCTACGCCGGGGAGCCCGACCAGCTCGTCCAGGACCTCGCCGAGGACGAGGCGATCGCGGCCGCCGACACGCTGCTGCTGACGATCCCGAACCAGCTCGGCGTCGACTACAACGCGCACCTGCTGGACAGCATCGTGCGGTACGTCGCTCCTGAGCTGGGCTGGCGCTGACGGTCCTAGTAGCCGCCCTCCGGCGGGACCATCTCGAGCCGGACGCCGAGGAGGCGCACCGGTCGCTCCTTCTCCACCCGGTCGAGCAGGGCGGCCGCGGCATCGGCCAGCACGTCGGGGTCGTTGGTCACCTCCGGCAGCTTGTGGCTGCGGCTGATCGTGATGAACGGCCGGTAGCGGAGCTTCAGGCCGACCCGGAACGCCGGCCGGCCCTCGCGGTCGATGTCTTCCACGACGCGGCGGGTGATCCGGCGGACCGCCGCCTCGATCTCCGCCCAGTCGTCGAGGTCCTGCTGGAAGGTCTCCTCGCGCCCATGTGCCCGCGGCACCCAGGGCGTCGCGTCGACCGGACTGGTGTCCACGCCGCGGCCCAGCCGGTGGTACCACGGCCCCATCGTCGGCCCGATCTCTGCGGCCAGCACCCGCGCGTCGGAGTGGCCAGCTGCTCGACCGTGTCGATGCCGAGCGCGGCGAGCTTCTTGGCGGTCTTGGAGCCGACTCCCCAGAGCGCCTTGGTCTCCTTGTGCCCCATCTCCGCGAACCACGTCTCGTCGGTGATCACGTAGACCCCCGGGTCGGGCTTGCCGTAGTCGGTCGCGATCTTGGCCTGCAGCTTGTTGTTGCCGATGCCGACCGAGCAGTGCAGCTGCGTTGCGGCGAGCACCTCGGCGCGGATGTGCTGGGCGAAAGCGACCGCGTCCGACTCCGTGAAGGCGGGCGGCGCCTCCCGGGGGCCCGCCCCCCCCGCCCTGCCGCGATTCGACGAACGCCTCGTCCCAGCCGAGCACCTCGACCACGACCGGGGCGCCGTCCCAGGTCAGCGACCGCAGCGTGCCCATCACCTCGGCCGAGGCGGCGTCGTACGCCGGCGCGTCGACCGGCAGGAACACCGCATCCGGACACTTGCGCGCCGCCATACGGAGCGGCATACCGGAGCCGACGCCGTACTTCCGCGCCTCATAGGACGCCGTGGACACCACGCCGCGCTCGGTCGGGTCACCGCGTCCGCCCACGACGACCGGCTTGCCGGCCAGCTCGGGTCGCCGCAGCACCTCCACCGCGGCGATGAACTGGTCCAGGTCGACGTGGAGCACCCACCGCTGCGAACCCCGCTCGTCGGCCAGCTTCTCGCTCACCCTGGTCCGCATCCGCTCAGTCGCCTCTCGGCGGCGGTATCGCCTCGGTCGACTCCACCTGGTCCATGCCCGTGAGCAGGAGCAGGTCGACCACGATCGAGCGCAGCTGCGCCAGGATCACCTCCGCCGCCAGCACGTTGCTCCGCTCCACCCGGCTGGTCGCCTCGCCGACCGCAACCAACGACTCCCGTGCCGCAAGCGCCATCCGGTCGTCGGCCAGCTCGTGCGCGACCTCGTCCGCGGCGGACGCCAGGTCCTGCGCGAGCATCGCGTACGCCGGCGGCACCGGTCGGCGGTGGTAGGCGGTCACGGCCGTTTGCCGCACCAGCACCCGGGTGCTGCGGAGTGCGCGGTCGAGCGGGTCGACCAGCTCGGCCATCCGGCGCAGGTTGCCCCGGTGGCGCACGCGGAACGGCGACGACGCGACCACCGACATCCCCTCGTCGGCGGCAGCCTGGAGCTCTCGGATGAGGTGGTCGGTCGACCGCGCGTCGGCCAGAACCTCGAGCCCGTGCTCCACCTCACCGTCGACCATCACCTCCGCCGCAGCGCGCAGCAGGTCCGCGATCTTGCGCATCACCCGGGCAGCGTTCTCCCGAGGTCGTCGCAGTGGCGAGGCCGGTGCCACCGTTGCGGCCACCAGGGCCACCGCCCCGCCGATCAGGGCATCGGTCCACCGGATCAGCGCGTCGCCCGGGTTGGCGATCAGCGTGCTGACCACGATCGACTGCACCGCAGCCTGGGTGACGAACAGCTGGCCGCCGTCGAGGAGGAGCGCGCTGGTCATGGCCAGCGCCACGATCAGCATCAGCTGCCACCAGCCCGAGCCCAACCACAGCACCAGCAGGTCGGCCACCAGCACCCCGATGGCGACGCCGAGGGTCACCTCGACCACGCGGCGCAAGCGCTGGCTGTAGGACGTGCCGAGGCTGACCACCGCCGCGATCGGGGCGAAGAACGGCGTCTGGTGCCCGAACAGGTCGGCCGCGACCAGCCACGCGACGCCGGCGGCCAGAGCGCACTGCGCGACGTGGAACCGCTTCGACACCAGCCGGTCGACCCGCTCGCTCAGCGACGTGCGGCCCCGGCTCCACATCCGATCGAGTGGGCCCGGCTCCATGGCTGTGATCGTGCCACGGCTCAGTGGTTTCGAGGCTCGCCGCTGGCGCTCCGCGCACCTCAACCACCGTCATGGGCGTAGTCGAGCGCCGTCTTCAGGTCACCGAGGTCGCGGTACCAGGTGCGCACCTCCGTCCGGCACCGAACCCGAGCCACCTGGGTGTCGTACTCGGAGCACTCGGCCCGCGCCTCCGAGTCGGTCGGTGGGAACAGCTCGGTGCCGTCGAGGTGACGGATCCCGAAGCCGTTCGCCTGGTCGCCGGTGACCTCGACGATCGGGTCGCCGGGGTCGTCGGATGGCGCCATCACCACTCCGCTCGCCCCGGCCAGACCCAGCGCCCCGGCAACCACCGCTACTGCCACCGCCAGCGCCGCGACCAGCCTGCTCGGACGAATTCCCATGTCGTGCTCCCTCTGCCAGGGACGCCGGCGAGTTCCGACGTCGAAGGGGACGCTAGGAGCGAGCGGGGACGACCCGGGCGGGGGCGGGACGGGCCTGTGGACAGCGGCGTAAGAGACGCCGGTTGTGGACGAAAAGTGGCCCCCTTTCGAACACCCCGAACCACCCGCCCTTGTAACGACCGTCACTCCCGGCAAGGATCGAGGCCGACGAAAGGTGCTCACGTGGTTCATCCCATCGACCCGACTTCGGCCGGGTTCCTCCTGGCCGAGAACCGCAACATGCCGATGCACGTCGGCGGGCTCCAGCTGTTCAAGAAGCCGGAGGGCGCAGGACGCAACTACGTGCGCGAGATGTTCGAGCAGATGCGCGACACCCCCGACATCGCTCCGCTCTTCCTGCGTACGCCGTACCGCTCGGTCAAGACGGGCGGCCAGCTGGTCTGGCGTCCGGACGAGCAGTTCGACATCGAGCACCACTTCCGGCACAGCGGCCTGCCCAAGCCCGGCCGGGTCCGCGAGCTGCTGGAGCTCTGCTCCCGCCTGCACAGCAACCGGCTGGCGTGGGAGCGCCCGCTCTGGGAAGCAACCGTCATCGAGGGCCTGAAGGACGGCCGGGTCGCCATGTACACCAAGATGCACCACGCCCTGGTCGACGGCGTCTCCGCGATGCGCCTGCTGGCGAGCACGCTGTCCACCGACCCCGACCGGCGAGACATGCCCGCCATCTGGGGGCGGCAGCCACCGCGGGCCAAGAGCACCAAGGAGGTCGAGGAGGCCGAGAAGACGCTGGCCGGAGTGCCGATCTCGGCCCTGCGCACGGCGTACGGCATCACGGCGGAGGCCGCCGGCCTGCCCAGCGCGTTGGTCAAGACGATCAGCAAGGGCCTGAAGAACGAGACCTCCGCGCTGTCGCTCTACGCACCGCGCACCATCCTCAACCAGAGCATCACCGGGTCGCGCCGGTTCGCCGCGCAGGACTGGCCGATCGAGCGGCTGCGCGGCATCGGCAAGGCGACCGGCACCACCATCAACGACGTCGTGCTGGCCATGTGCGCCGGCGCCCTGCGCACCTACCTGATCGAGCTCGACGCGCTGCCCGAGGCGCCGCTGGTGGCGATGGTGCCGGTCGGCCTCAACGCCAAGCAGTCGCAGATCGCGTCGGCCGATGGCGGCAACGCGGTGGGTGCGGTGATGGCGCAGCTCGCCACCGACCTGCCCGACCCGGGGAAGCGGCTCTCCACGATCCACAAGTCGATGAAGGACGGCAAAGAAGCCCTGTCGTCGATGACCCCGATGCAGATCCTGGCCATGAGCGCGATCGGCCAGGCGCCGGCGATCCTGACGCCGATGCTGCGGATGCAGGGCATCGTGCGGCCGCCGTACAACGTGATCATCAGCAACGTCCCCGGCCCACGCTCCACCCATTACTGGAACGGCGCACAGCTCCTCGGCAGCTACCCGCTGTCGATCCCGATCAACGGCATGGCCCTCAACATCACCTGCACGTCGTACGACGGCGCGATGGCGTTCGGCCTCACCGGCTGCCGGCGCACCGTCCCCCACCTGCAGCGGCTGCTGACCCACCTCGACGATGAGGTCGCGGCCCTCGAGAAGGCCGCCGGCCTCTAGTCGGCTACGCCCAGACCGCCTGGCGATGGGCTCGAACGGCCCTGGTCACCGGCCCTCCAGGGCCTGCCTCAGGTGCGTCATGTTGGCCTTCTCCTGCCGGCGCGCCATCACCAGGAACGCCGGGAACAGCAGTCGGAACCACCCACGCGGACGCGCGTCGAACCGAACACTGAGCCGTGACCCGCCCTCGACTGGCTCGACGGTGCCGGTGAAGGTCACGGCGATCGGCCCACCGTTGTCGTTGACCCAGCGGCGCGGGCGGTCGAACTCGACGCACGTGACCTCAATCGCCGACGGCGCCCCTTTCCAGTGGGCCAGGTACTTCGTGCCAACGCCGATCGGGCCTTCGGTCAACTTCTCCATCGACATCGCGGTGGGGTTCCACTCGAGCTCGTTGCGGAGGTCGACGCAGTAGTCGAAGACCTCCTCCGGCGTGCGGGCGACCGTGGTCTGGTTCTCGATGACGGTCATGTGGCGCTCCTAGATATTCAGGTAACCTGAATACTCCGCGTACCCGGAGTTGTCAATGGAGAGTCACCTGAACACGGTCTCGATGCTGGGCCAGGCCTACAGCCTGCTCGGCTTCCAGATCGTGGAGGGCGTGGTCGGTGCGGGCTATCCGCAGAAGCCCAAGCACTCCGCCGTCTTCGCTCAGATCTCTCCCGATGGCTCCCGGCTCACCGTGCTCGCACGGAAGGCCAACATGACCCCTCAGTCCATGAGCGAGCTCGTCGACGAGCTCGTGGACATGGGGTACGTCGTCCGGCGTCCCGACCCCGACGACGGTCGGGCGAAGCTCATCGTGCTCACGAAGCGCGGCCGGGACGCCGTGGCAGCCGGACGTCGGACGATCGAGGGCATCGAGGAGAAGGTGACCGAGATCCTCGGCGACCGCGGGCACCGGGAACTCCGACGGCTGCTCACGAAGCTGCTCGACGCTCCGGATGCCTGAGGCAAAGTCAGCGCGTTGGTGGGCTGACGCTGAGCGGACGGACGCCGGTGAAGTCGATCGGGCCCGCCGGGAGGCACTGCAGCTCGCGGACCGGCCCGAGGCCGTCGCAGTGCTCAGCCCTGAGTACGACGATGACCTGGAACGTGTGTTCCCCGACGGTTGCCGGCAGCATCCGCGGCAACATCGCGGCCATGGGGGTCGGCACCGGCCAGGCGCCCGGTTGCAGCTGCTCGGCGTTGATGTTGGTGCGCACCGCCTGGCTCGCCGAGAAGGACTGAACCCTCTCCTGGGCGGTGCCGCCGTCGACTACCACCTTCACCGCGATCAGCTTGGCCACGAAGTCATCCACCGGCGCCGGCTTCAGCGGCACGTACCCCTCCGGGTAGACGCTGTCGACGCCGTCGTCGGTGGCCCAGAACAGGAACGGGATCCAACGCTCACCCGCTATGACCGTCCGACACTCGAACGTGCGGAACCGGTCGGCCTCCCCGAACAGGGTGTTGTAGTCGACGCCGAACTCGTTGACGCAGTGGTTGGGCTCGGACTTGCCGGCCGAGGCGCTCGTCGACCCGACCTGCAACGCGATCGTGACGACCATGGCGACGAGCAGGGCGACGTACGCCACGTGCCCGAGTCGTCGTCTGGATGCCATGGGCGCCGCCTCCTGATCGACCAATCAATCTACGCCCGACCACTCCGGTCGTCCATGGCCACCAACGGAGCTAGGGCTTGCCCATGAACGCCGTGCCGACCACGGCATCGAAGGCTCGGTCCGGCAGGATCCGCCGGGTGGCCGGGAGCAGGATCGAGCCGCGGCCGGCGTGGTAGCGGCTGCTGGGTCGCTTCGCCGTCGCCGCCTTCACGATGGTCTTCGCAATGACCTCGGCGGTGCTCGACATCAGCTTGTTGTCGGCTGCCTTCAGCGCGCGCACCGCCCGGACGGCGTACTTCTCGTACGCGCCGCCCTTGCTGGTCTCGAGCAGCGAGTCGCGGGAGATGGTGTTCCACTCCGTGACCACGCCGGCCGGCCGCACGATCACCACGTGGATGCCGAACGGCCGCAGCTCCACCCGCAGGCTGTCGCTCAGCCCCTCCACCGCGAACTTCGTCGCGTGGTACCACGCCCCGAACGGCTCGTAGATCACCCCACCCACCGACGAGATGTTGATGATCGTGCCGCTCTTCTGCGAGCGCATGTAGGGCGTCACCAGCTGGGTCAGTCGCGCCAACCCGAACAGGTTGACCTCGAACTGGCGCCGCGCCTCGTCGATCGGCACGTCCTCGACGGCGCCGAAGGAGCCGTAGCCGGCGTTGTTGATCAGTACGTCGATCCGCCCGCGCTCGCGGATGATCCGGTCGATGCCGGCCACCATCGACGCGTCGTCGGTGACGTCCATCGCGAAGGCGTGGACGCCGGCCGCCTCGAGGTCGGCCATCCGGTCGACGCGGCGCGCGACGGCGTACACCTCCAGGCCGGCTTCGCGCAGAGCGAGCGCGGTGGCCTCGCCGATCCCGCTCGAACCACCGGTGACCAGGGCAACTCGTGTCGTCATGGCAGCATCGTCGCAAACGTAAGTGTTGACTTACCGTAAGTGACTACTTACGATACGGCCATGGTCCAGGCAGCTTCAGCACTCGACGCCCTCGGTGACGGCACCCGCCGCGACATCGTCCGGCTGCTGTCTTCCCGACCCGCTTCGGTGCGCGACCTCGCCGACCAGCTGCCCGTCAGCCGGCCGGCCGTGTCGCAGCACCTGCGCGTGCTTCGCGACGCGCAGCTGGTCGCGGTGGCGCCCCACGGCACCCAGCGGATCTACCGCCTCGACCCGCGCGGCGCCGCCACGCTCCGCAGCTACCTCGACCGGATGTGGGACTCGGCCCTCGACAGCTTCGATGCCTACGTCAAGGAGAAGGACCGATGACCGACGTCCTTGCGCCCGTCGTGAAGACCCGCGACCTGCCGTGCCCGCCCGAGGTCGCCTTCGCCCTCTTCACCGACCGGATCACCGAGTGGTGGCCGACCGAGACCCACAGCGTCGCGGGCGATCGCGTCCGCAAGCTGGTGGTCGAGCCGTTGGCCGGCGGCCACATCTACGAGGTCGACGACGTCGGCACCCGCCACGACTGGGCCACCGTGGTCGTGCATGCGGCGCCGCACCGCCTCCTGGTCGAGTGGTACCCCGGCGGCACGCCCGACGTCGCGACCCGGCTCGAGGTCACCTTCACCGAGACGGCGTCCGGCTGCACGCTCCGGCTGGTGCACGACGGCTTCACGGCCGATGGCCCGCGCGGCGGCTACGACTCCGGCTGGGACGTCGTGCTCGCTCCCCTGGTCACGGCCGCGGCGGCGTGACTTCGTCCAGCCCGCCACCGACCTGCTCGGCCACCGCCCGCAGCCGCGCCCGGGTGATGTCGGCGACCGTCGCGTAGCCGGCGAGGTCGGCGTTCGACCCGGGCCGTGTGGGCTCTGCGGAGTTGACCGAGATGCAGCGCCGGGCGCCGCCGTCGGCAGCGTTGGCGAGGGCGACCGCGTGGCCCGTCGTACCGCTGCCGGCGAAGAAGTCGAGTACGACGGCATCCGCGGGCATGGTGCCGAGGATCCGCGTGATCAACCCTGTCGGCTTCGGCGACTCGAAGACATGCCCGACGATGTCCTTGAGCTCGGCCACCGCCGTGTCGGTCGACCCGATCTCCTCCGCCAGCCAGATGGTGCGCAGCTTCTTGCGCCGACCCCCATCACCCTCGCGGTGGAGCCAGTCTTTCTGGAACACGTCGACCCGGTCGCCGGCCCTGCCCTTGACCACCCGGCAGACCAGGTCGTCGGGCTGGGCGTCGATCTTCGGGCGGCTCCAGCGCCACACGGCCGGTGTGCCGTCGCCGAAGACCGGCCCGATCTCGACCGCTCCCTCGAACGGCATCGTCCGCACCACGCCGGTCTCCGGATCGCCCCACACCGTGAAGTGCAGCGTGCGCGCGGTGACCGGGTTGAACTTCTTGTTGGTGTTGCGCAGCGGCAGGTGGCGGTAGCGGCGACCGTCGTCCTCGCGCAGCGGGAAGTCGCGCTCGACGACCGTCTCGGTGCTGCTGGCATCGAGCACGCAGGTGGCGGCGTCGCGCGCGTACGCCAGCAGGTACTCGTGGCTGGTCGCGAAACCCCTCCCGAGCTGGCGGCCCTTCGCGTTGAGGTTGACCACGATCTGCGCCAGCAGGTTGTCCTCGCCGTAGACCTCGTCCATGAGCAGGCGCAGGTAGGCGATCTCGTTGTCGTCGATGCTGACGAAGATCGCGCCGGTCGCGCGCAGCACCGCACGCGCCGCCTCCAGGCGAGGACGCATCATCGCCACCCACGCCGCATGCCGGGTCGTGCGCCTGCCGTCACGGAAGTCGTCGGCGTACGCGAAGTCGTTGCCGGTGTTGTAGGGCGGGTCGATGTAGATCAGGTCGACGCTGTCCGGCGCCAGATCCCGGAGCACGTCGAGGTTGTCGCCCTCGATGAACGTGTTCCACGCCGCCTGCACGACCCGCAGACTACGTCTCTTGCGCTTGCGCGGATGATGGACGCGTGGACTACTCGGGAAGGTCACGGCGCTCGCGCCTATCCGACCGTTCCCGGGTCTACGTCGGCGCCCTGGTCGCCCTCGTGGTGAGCGTGTCGGTGCTGATGCTCGACACCGGCGCCAACGGCTTCCGCCTGCGCAGCTGGCTCGGCATCGACGACCGCGTCGTCGGCGCGGTCGAACCCCATGGCAACGGCCACTACCGCTTCTTCGACACCCAGCCCGGCAGCCGCGAGCCCGTCGCCTGGAACCCCTGCGAGCCGATCCACTACGTCGTCAACCCCGACGGCGCCCCCGACGGCTGGGCGAACCTCGTTGCCGACGCGGCCGACGAGGTCAGCGCCGCGGCCGGCCTCAGCTTCGAGTACGACGGCACCACCGACGACCGCAGCTTCACCGACCGCATCGACGGAGCCGGTCGCGCGATGCCAGTACTGCTCGGTTGGGCGCGGGCCGACGAGATCTCCAAGCTGGAGGGTGACGTCGCCGGGCTCGCGGGACCGGTCGCCCAGACCCGCAACGGCTTCAGCCGCTACATCACCGGCATGGTGGTGCTCGACCGCGATGCCTTCGACGAGCTCGAGGGCCATGCCGACGGCGAGCTCGAGCAGCGCGCCATCCTGATGCACGAGCTCGGCCACCTCCTCGGCCTCGACCACGTCTCCGACCGCCACGAGCTGATGTTCGACTCCAGCCTCGGCCGGACCACTCTCGGCAAGGGCGACCGCAAGGGCCTGGCCATCCTCGGGGGCGTCTCGTGCGGCTAGTCCACAGACACGCCTCGAAAGGTCAGGAACGGCGGCGCCATTCCTTTACCGTTGACCCGGTGCGCATCCGTCCAGCTCTCCTTGTCGGCGTCGTCGCCTGCGCGGTGACGCTGGTCGCCCCCTCGCCCGTCGCCCTTGGCGAGGCCGACCCCAACATCCCGGTGCCAACTGCCGGCACCGACAAGCCGCGCGTCCCGCCGCGCTGGGAGCACTCCTCCGACGGCGTACGCGGCGAGATCGCGACTCCCCTGCCGCCGTTCATGCGCTTCGCTCACCGGACCGTTTCATCCCGCACCTGGCAGTCCGTGCCCGGCGTCACCGTCACCTCGTGGGATGAGACAACGCCGCGCGGCCGGATCCGGGCCCACCTGATGACCATCGACCTGGCCACGCCCGGACTCGCCGTCGACTACGCCTACGCCGGCGTCGTACGCCGCACCGCCCCGCTGACCACCATCCTCGCGCGGCACCAGGCGGTCGCCGGCGTCAACGGCGACTTCTTCGACATCGGCGACACCGGTGCTCCGCTCGGCCTCGGCCTGGACCGGCAGGAAGGGCTGCTCAACGCCCGCAGCAACGGCTGGAACGCCGCCTTCTACGTCGACAAGGCCGGCGTGCCCGAGATCGGCACCCTGCCGATGGTGGCCCGCTACAAGCAGCACCCGAAGTTCGCGATCAGCACCGTCAACTCGCCCGAGGTGGTGCCTGGCGGCATCGGCGTCTACACCCGCGCATGGGGGCGCACCTCCGGCTACCGGATCACCGGCGGGCAGACCCAGGAGGTCCGATCGGTGCTGATCCGCAAGGGCCGGGTCGTGCAGAAGAAGGCGAAGCTCTTCCAGAACACCGTCATCGACGGCACCCTGCTGGTCGGGCGCGGCCAGGGCGCCAAGGACCTTGCCCGGCTCAAGCTCGGCACCAAGGCGACCGTGCGGTGGTGGCTCAAGGACACACCGCGAATGGCGATCACCGGCAACAAGGTCCTGATCAACGACGGGCTCATCCAGGTGGTCGACGACCGCGAGATGCACCCGCGCACCGCGATCGGCATCGACCGCGACACCAACCAGCTGCTGCTCCTGGTCGTCGACGGGCGCCAGTCGTTCAGCCGCGGCTACACGATGGTCGAGCTCGCCAACCGGATGATCGACCTCGGCGCCGACGAGGCGCTCAACCTCGACGGCGGCGGCTCCTCGACCATGGTCGCCAAGAAGGAGACGGGCGAGATCGGCGTGGTCAACTCCCCCTCCGACGGCGGGCAGCGCTCCGTGCCCAACGGCCTCGAGGTCACCTACAACGGACCGCCGGTGGTCACCACCCCGCCGCCGCCCACGACCGCACCCAGCCCCACGGTCGCGCCCACGCCCACCGCCACTCCCACGTCCTAGCCGGCGACTGGGACCTCGAGGATCGCCACCGACGTCACCGCTGCGAAACACTCCGGCGTCGGGTTGGCCACCTTCAGCGCGCGCACCTTGCCGTTGTCGTAGGTCACCCCGGTCGGTACGTCGCAGCCGATCGAGACCACCGCCGCCACCAGCTCGTTGCCGGGCGCGGGCTCGTTGGTCCGTACGACGGTCAGGATCGACTCCTGCAGGCCGCCCCGAGCGAACTGCGCACTGAAGGAGGCCACGGCGCTCTCGTCACCGATCGGCGTCGTCCTGGCCGACACCTCTCCGCCGGCGGCCGTCTCGTCCACGATCTCGACCAGCCGCCAGTCGTCGCTGGGCAGTGTGGTCTCGCTGGGCTCGCTCGAGCCGGGGGTGGACGGAGCCGGGTCGTCGGCCTCGTCGCCGTCGTCGCCGCAGCCGGCGAGCAGGAGGGTGGTCAGGAGCAGGATTCCGAGGAGGCGTCGCATAGTGATCCGACGCTACTGGCCGGGCGGCGGTTCCGCGCGGGTGACAGGCTGCTCGTCGTGACCGTCCGCCGCAGCTTCACGCGCGCCGAGCTCGAGTCGTTCCGCGACGCGGAGGTGCCCGACCTGCTCGGCCCCACGCTCAGGCTGCTCTTCGTCGGCATCAACCCCGGGCTGTGGACGGCCGCCACCCAGACCCACTTCGCGCACCCCGGCAACCGCTTCTACCCCGCGCTGCTCCAGGCCGGCATCATCGAGCGGAGGATCGACCCCGCGGCCGGCATGACCGACGACGACCGCGACTACCTGCGCTCACGCGGCATCGGCATCACCAACATCGTCCGCCGCGCCACCGCCAAGGCCTCGGAGCTCACCGACGACGAGCTGCGCGCGGGCGGTGAGCGTCTGGTCGAGACGGTGCGCCGCACCCGTCCGGCGGTCGTCGCGATCGCCGGCATCACGGCGTACCGCACCGCGTTCGGCCGGCGAAAGGCCGGGCCCGGCCTCCAGCCCGAGCCGCTGGCCGGTGCCGAGCTCTGGGTGGTGCCGAACCCGAGCGGGCTCAACGCGCACGAGACCATCGCGACCCTGGCGACGGCGTACGCCGCTGCGGCCCGGGCGGCCGGCGTTATCTGATTGGATTCGCAGGGTGACCAAGCTGATGTACGCCGTCTGGGGACCCGACCTGGCGACCACCCTCAAGGACCCCGCGTGGCACCAGGCGCTGGCCGCCGGCGGCGTCGAGCGCCTGCAGCTCAACCTGGACGACGCCGACGTGGCCGAGGCGATGCGGATCCCGACCTTTCCCGAGCCGATCGGCGCGATCGTCAGCGCCTGGCTTGCTGATGGCGCGGAGCCCAGCGCGCTGAGCGCGCCGTTCGAGCAGGCCACCGAGCGCAACCACGGCTGGCTGGTCGAGGAGCGGCGTCCGATCGACCCGCCGGAGTCCTGGGACGGCACCCGCACCGACGCGCTCGCCAACGTGGCCGTGCTGCGCCGCCCCGAGGAGCTGACCCAGGATGAGTGGCTGCACCGCTGGCTGGTCGACCACACGCCGATCGCGAAGTCGACCCAGGCGACGTTCGGCTACCTCCAGAACGTCGTGGTCGAGCCGGTCACCGACTCCGCGCCGTTCGTGAGCGCGTTCGTCGAGGAGCTCTTCTCGTCCGCGGCGATCACCGACATCCACGCGTTCTACGGCAGCGGAGGCGACGACGCCGAGCTCAACGACCGCCTCACCCGGCTGATGACCAGCGTGGGCCGGTTCGGCGCCGATCGCGACCTCGACCTGGTGCCGAGCAGTCGTTACCTCTACGCGCTGTAGTCACTGTGGCGGCGGCGCGTACTCCTGGATGATCTTCCCGTTCTTGTCGGCGGTGAAGTAGCCGGACTCGGCGAAGGCGTTGCTCGCGTAGACGGAGAACCACGCGCCGTTCATGTATTCGGCCGGCGCCTCGATGATCGCGTAGACCGTGGTGGGGTCCTCGACCGTCGCCGTCTTGGCCTTGTCGATCAGCTTCACCATGACGGCGGGGTCGATCGTGGACAGGTCGAAGCGCTTGGACTCCGTGGTCCCCTGGCTGGTCCGCTGCAGGTCGCCGTCGTAGTAGTAGGAGTAGTAGCGCTTGCTGTTCCCGTCTGCCGGGATGGTCAGCACGGCGTACTCCGGGTAGAGCACCACCTCCATCACGGTGGTGCTGCCGGTCTCGTTGCTCAGCGCGTCCAGCATGTCCTCGAAGCCGGCCGCCGAGTGCAGGTCGGGCTTCTCGCCAGCGTCGAAGACGCCACCGAGCCCGTCGTCGAGGCCGTCGAACCCGTCGCTCACGGCGCGGACGATGGCGATGACGCCGAAGACGATCCCGAGGAACACGACCGCGGTCACCACGAACGCGATCCACCCGCAGCCTCTGGTCTTGGTGCTGAGCAGGTTGCTGGGCAGGGTCACGCCGGGCGAGCCCGGGGCCGGCGGATAGGTGCCGGAGTAGTCCTGCTTCGCGCCGTACGGCACGTGGGTCGGCGGCAGCTGCTCCGGCGGCGGTGTGCTCGGTGTCTCCGGGTAGGGCTGCGATACCGGGGGCGAGTACGTCTTCCAGGTCTCGTCGCCCGGCTGGCCACTCTTGGGTGGATCCTGCTCTGCCACGAGCAGCACGCTAGGGCAAACCACCCCGCCTGGGTATCGGATCCCGGCAACGGCGCGCCCCTGTCCACAGCCCCGGATCGGCGCTACCCCCGCCCCGCCCGCTTGGGTACCGTCGGGTCATCTCGGGAAGGACCGCACCATGAATCTCGCACGGCTCGCCGCCACCCTCGTGGCCGTCACCGTGATCACGTCCTGCTCCGACGATCCCGAGCCGAGAACGGAGCCGTCCGAGACCCCGACCTCGTCTGCAACCGAGAGTTCCGAACCGCCCGAGGTGCTGGGTCCTGAGGAGACGGTTAGGGCGTGGGTCGACGGCGTGAATAAGGCGTTTACAGGCGGGGACGTCACAGGTCGCGCGAATTATCGCTCCCTCGGTTGCAAGTCATGTCGAGACTCTACGAGCCCATAGCCGCCATCTATCGAGGGTGGACCATCAAAACCGATGGGCTGGTCGGTATTGCGCATCACACGTGAAGTCGGATCCAAATCGACCGAGGTGTGCGCCGGTTCGATACGCAGCGGGTAAGACTATCCCCGAGTGGGCGCGATCCGTCTCCTTTGACATCGAGACGCCATGTGATGACTTTCGATCTCGTCTCGAATCCTTCTCGGTTGGAAGCTGACTTCGTCGGGTACATGTCGTGAAGAGATCGTGCCCTGTCGTTGATTCTCGGCCGTCCTGGGCCCGCAGCCTGGCCAGTGCGGCCAAGACTGGTCACGTGACAAGTCAACCTCGTGTACGGGGGGCCCTTGATACGCGAGTCATCAGATTTGCCAGGCCAGAATCCAGCTCGAACCGGGACACTCCACATCCCAGAGTCCTCGACCAACGCGCGCCTGCGTCGGCGGTTCTCAATCTGCTCGCCGTCGCCCGGTGTTTCAGCCGGGGCCCGAGGAGCCGACGGTGACGCCCGGGATGTGGCCGCGCGCTTCGCGCAGATCCCGCTCCCACCGAGCAAGCTGATCGTGCAGCCGCCGAACGGGCGGACGCTGGTGAACTTCGAGACGAACTTCTACACCGAGACCGAACGGTTCACGCGCTCCGTGACTCTCCTCGGGCAGCGGGTGGAGCTGAGCATCACGCCGGCGGAGTTCGGGTGGCGGTTCGGGGACGGGGAGTTGCGGTCGACGTCGAGCCCGGGGTCGGCGTACCCGGACCTCGAGATCACGCACCGGTACCTGCGCAAGGGCAGGGTCTCGGCGAGCGTCGACACCACCTACACCGCGACCTACCGGGTGAACGGCGGCGCCGCCCAGCAGGTGCCGGGCACGGTCACCATCCCGGGCGCGGCCGTCCCGTTGCGGGTCGTGACCGCGAGCCCGCAGCTGGTCGGCTGACCGGATCCAGCTACGGCTGGATCACGGGTGGGTCCCGCCGCCCCCGCCCCCGCCGCCGCCGGGGTCTGGCTCATCCGAAGGCTGCTCTGATGGCCCGTCTCCCGAGCCGTCTCCCGGCCCGTCTGACTCGCCCGGTCCGTCCGGCCCGTCCGACTCGCCCGGCGCATCCGTCGGCCCGTCCGACTCGTCCGGCCCCTCGGTGGCGTCCGGATCCTCCCCGTTCGCCCTGGCTCGCTCCTCGGCCCGCGCCTCGGCGACGGCACGCTTCAGGGCCTTCTTGGCGTCGGCCTCCTGCTGGGCCAGCTGTTCCTCGAGCTCCGCGACCTGATCCTCGAGGCCGGCGACCGTGGTGTCGTCTGTCTCGTCGGAGTCAGCCTGCGTGGCGTCGTCCGTTGTCGGACTGTCGTCGTCGCCACCGATTGACCCGCCGATGATCCCGATCAGAAGACCCAGTGCGCCGGCAGCGACGCCGACCTTGAGCCGGGTCCAGAAGGGTGAGGGAGTGGTGGTGACGTCGGTCATGGCGAAACCATAGAACGAGGCTGGGCGCCGGACGCGCCGAGTCCGGAGATGGCCGCGACTCAGCGCAGGGCTTCGAGGAGCCGGACCTCGAGCTCGATCTGGCGCTGTTGCTTGCGGCGGAGGGTCATCAGCCGCCGCTGCTTCTCCTGCACCGACAGCCCACGCCACGACCGCCGAGGGTCGGGAGCGAGATTGTTCATGCCCGCAACGCTAGCCAGCGGAGCCAACGAGCACATCCGACTTTAGGAGGACCGGTCTCCTCCTCAGGTCGCATAGGACATTCGTTCCGCTGAAACCTCACAGTCGTGGCCGAACGCGGCTGATGGTGATCAGCCTCCGTGCCGCGCCGGCTTGTCCGTCTTCTTCTTGACCACGGGAGGCTTCGGCGTCTTGCCGTCGAACGGGACGCTGTCGTCGTTCGTCGCGTTGTCGATCAGCTGGGCGATCTCGCCGGGCACGGTCGACAGGACCGAGGGCGAGACGGCCAGCACGACGGCGAACCCCGCGAGCACGGCCGCCACGGCTGCCGTGGTCGGCGTACGCCGGCGACGAGCTGTTGCCGGCTTCGCTGGCGTTGGTTTGACCGGCTTCGGACGGCGGCGCGCTGGGGCTTCGTCCTTCAGCCTCTTCTCGATGTGGGCGGCGACGACCTTGCCCACCCCGCCCGGGATCACCTCGACGTAGGACGTGAGCTCCGCGATCAGGTCGGCCGTGGAGCAGATCAGCACGCCGTCGACCCACCGGATCGCGACGTTGCGTTCGGCGATGCAGATCACCCCGTGCACGTAGTCGAAGCGCACCGACGCCGCCAGACCGCTCACCGACACCGCGGCCTCGGCGGTGGTTCGGAGCAGCGCGGCGGTCAGGCCGTCCTGCCCGGACCTGCTCCTGCTGTCGATGACGAAGATGCCGGGCGGACCGACGACGATGTGGTCGATCTCGGGGAACTGGTTCCCCGGCCAGACCGGATCGCGCACCACCTGCCACGAGGCAGGCAGCGCCGCCAGCGCGGCGGCGGTCGCCTCTTCGATTTCGGCGGTCACCGAGCGAACTGCCATGAACCCTCCAAAGTCACTGCGGGAAAGTAGTGCTCGGCGTCGGCTACCCGCTGCGACTCCGCAGTTTGTCGACCGTTCGGCGCCTCGCCTCACCCGAAAGGACTACCCACGCCTGGTCCCGCTGGCAGGATGCGGATCGTGGAGGTCGTCTCGGTCGGGTTCGCCCCCGTCAAGGGCACCCGGCACACGTCGTACGACGCCGTCACCCTCGACGACCACGGGCCGGTCGGCGACCGGGCCTTCTGTCTGATCGGCGCCGACAACCAGAAGGTGCTGAAGACCGTCCCGCACCGCGCCCTGCTCGCAGTTGTCGCGCGCTGGGACGGCGAGACGCTCGACCTCGAGCTGCCGTCAGGTGAGACCGCTTCGGGCACGCCGGTGCCCAGTGGGGAGACGGTCACCTGCGAGTACTGGGGCCGCTCCGTCACCCACGAGCTCACCGACGGTCCGCACGCCGAGCTGCTGTCGACCTATCTCGGGAAGGACGTCCGCCTCACCATCCCGCCGCGCGGCGGAGGCGTCTACGGCGCGCCCGTCACCATCCTCACCACTGCGTCGCTGCGCGACCTCGGCCAGCGCACCGGCCGCCAGGACCTCCTCGACACCACGTCGCGGTTCCGGATGACGATGGTGGTCGACGCGGGAGACGAGCCGTACGTCGAGGACACCTGGGCCGGCCGGGAGCTGCGGATCGGCGAAGCGGTCGTCGAGGTCGTGCGACCGCTTGCACGATGCGGCGTGATCGACCTGGACCCCGTCACCGGGGCCAAGGACGGCTCGCTGCTGAAGGCGCTCGCCGGCTACCGCCCCAACACCGGCGGCGAGCCGTGGCTCGGCGTGGATGCGCGGGTGGTTAGTCCGGGCGTCATCCGGCCTGGTGACTACGCGATCAGCGTCCAGCGTCCGGGCTCGGCCTGAACCCACGTCGGCTCGACCAGCGATGGTGCCGTGGAGGTGTAGGTGTGCCCGGTGGGGGTGAGGGTTTCGACGCTGTGGCCGGGTCCGGGTCGTGGTTTGGCGTGCCAGCCGATGGCTTGTTTGGCGTAGTTGCAGGCCTCGCAGAGTCCTTGACCGTTGGCGGCACTGGTCTCGCCACCCGCCTCGACGGCTTCGACGTGGTCGGCGTGCCGGATCGGTGCGTCGCACCAGGGGGTGCGGCAGCGTTGGTCGCGTAGGCGGAGGAACTGGGCGAGCTTGGTGGGGAAGGTCCTCGCTTTGGAGTCCATGGCGACCAGTTCCCCGGTGGTCGGTGAGGTGTAGAGCCGGCGTAGCCACGCTTGCTCGGTGTCGCCGAGTTCTCTGGCGAGGTCGGCAGGCACCGGGCCATATCCGTCGACCCACCCCGGCTGGCGGCCGTCGGCGAACAGGGTCTGGTCGGTGACGAGGAGGTTGACCATCACCTGGGCGCCGGCCGCGCTACCGAGGACTCGGTCCACGAGTGTGTCGGCCATCAGCTGGCCACGGCTCCTCGGGTCTCCCGCGGCGATCGCCTCCGTGGCGGCCTCGGAGAGGGACGCGTAGACGGCGACCCCGACCTTCACGGGGAGCAGCGTGGACAGCTGGCACATCACATCCGGTGCCGGGCGCAGGGTCACCCGGCGGTCGGCCTCGGCCCGGGCCCGGCGTTCGACGAACGACTCGGCGTCGAGCCGGTAGGCGAGCTTCTTGGCTTCGGCCTCGAGCTCACCGATCCCCATCGCCTCGAGCCGGTCCGGATCGGCGGCGAGCTCGGCGTCCACGGTGAGCCGGTCGTCGAGGGACAGGCAGGCGGTCTCGCGGGCGATCACCGTGGCAGCCCATTCGGTGATCCGGCCGGCCCGGAACGCGGCCCGGGTGTGCGGGAGCTCGGTACGCAGGATCTTGGCGAGGCCGAGGTGGCGTTGCCCGCGGTGCGGTGACTCACGTCGGGCCAGGGCCACCTGGTGGGCGATGCCGCGGCCCTGGCGTTCGGCGGGTTCACCGGCTGCGGCGTGGAGGGTGGGTTGGGAATCGTCGAGGTCGGCGGTGATCTCGGCCTGCAAGGCTTCGGCCGCGCACTTCAACTCTTCCAGCGCGCGGAGGGCGTCGATCCGTTCGGCGTCGGTGGCGGGTCCGTCGGCGACACCCAGAGCCCTGGCCCACTCCTTGATCCCGAGATCGAACATACGTTCGATTGTACGCCAAACCGCCGACACCGTCAAGGCCGTGTGGATGAGTTTCCCTGTCAACCATGGGGGTTTCGAGGCTCGTCGCTGGCGCTCCTCGCACCTCAACCACCGTCGGTCGGCTTTCCAGCCAGCGCTCCTCGCACCTCAACCACCGTCGGTCGGCTTTCCAGCTAGCGCTCCTCGCACCTCGACCACCGTCACGACCCCCAACCCGACCACAGGTCGGCGTCGTCCCGATAGGCGCCAATTCACGGCCGGAGGCGGCGCAGTCAAGGACGCCGAAGGCGCCGAAGGGAATCCTTGACGGCGTCGTCGGAGGCCGCACAATCGCGCCTTCGGGAGGACGACGACGCCAACGTCGCGACTAGGGTTCCGAACGTGAGCGAGCGCAACGTCCTCGGCGGCGAACTCGAACCCTGCGGCACGGACCCGTTGACCGGGTTCTATCGCGACGGCGACTGCTCGTGCGGGCCCGACGACATCGGGCTGCACGCGGTGTGCGCCGTGGTGACGGCGGAGTTCCTCGAGCACCAGCAGTCGGTCGGCAACGACCTCTCGACACCGCACCCGGAGTGGAACTTCCCCGGCCTCACGCCCGGCGACCGCTGGTGCGTGGTGGCCGCGAGATGGCTGCAGGCGCATGAGGCCGGCGCGGCCGCGCCGGTCGTGCTCGCCTCGACCAACGAGCGCGCGCTGGAGCTGATCCCGATCGAGGTGCTCCGCGAGCACGCGGTCGACGTGCCTCCCGACCTGAGCGCGCTGGACTGACCGGCGTACACATTTTCACCCATGCCGGCTCAGGCAAGATGCACGTTCCTCCCGACGCGGCATAGGCGGCCGCGAACCTAACGTGCGAGCTCCACACCTCAGGAGGAGCCATGCACACAACTCACATCGAGACCGTCATCATCGGCGGCGGCCAGGCCGGACTATCGACCGGCTACCACCTCAAGCGGCTGGGCCGGGAGTTCGTGATCCTCGACTCGGCCGCCCGGATCGGCGACCAGTGGCGCCAGCAGTGGGACACGCTGAAGCTCTACTCCCCCGCGCAGTACGACGGTCTGCCCGGGCTGCCCTTCCCCGCGAAGAAGTGGTCGTTCCCCGGCAAGGAGGAGGTGGCCGCCTACCTCGAGTCGTACGCCGCGACGTTCGAGCTGCCGGTCCGCCTCAACACCCGGGTGGAGAGCCTCGACCCGGCGACGGACGGCGGCTACGTCGTCACCACCTCGACCGGCACCCTGACGTGCGACAACGTCGTGGTGTGCACGGGCACCTTCGGCAAGACACCCGCGGTGCCCGACTTCGCCGCCGACCTCGACCCCTCGATCCTGCAGCTGCACTCGAGTGAGTACCGCCGTCCCGCGCAGCTGCGCGACGGCCCGGTGCTGGTGGTGGGCGGGTCCCACTCCGGCACCGACGTGGCGTTCGAGGTGGCCGATAGCCACCCGACGATCCTCGCCGGTCGTGACCCCGGGCAGATCCCGTTCCGGATCGAGTCCAAGGCCATGCACGTCGTCTTCCCGATCCTGATCTTCATGTGGAAGCACGTGCTCACGCGGCGTACGCCGATGGGCCGCAAGGAGATGCCGGAGATCCGTTTCCACGGTGGCCCGATGCTCCGGGTCAAGCGCTCTGACCTCGAGGAGAGAGGCGTCGAGCGGATCGCAGAGCGGGTGACCGGAGTGAGGGACGGCAAGCCCGTCGTCGGCGACCGCCCGGTCGACGTCGCGAACGTCGTGTGGGCCACGGGGTTCAGGCAGACGTTCGAGTGGATCCACCTGCCGATCGTCGGTGATGACGGCTGGCCGGTGGAGATGCGCGGCGTGGTCGACTCCGCTCCCGGCCTCTTCTTCTGCGGGCTGTGCTTCCAGTTCGCGTTCAGCTCGATGGTGCTGCCGGGCGTCGGCCGCGACGCCGAGTTCGTCGCGGGCAAGATCGTCGCGAGGACCCGGACCAGACGCCTCGCGAAGGTGGCGTAACTCGCCGTACTCTCGAGCAGGAGGTTCGCGCGATGGGCGTGGTCGAGGAGCTGGTGCGGGCTCGGGAGACCTACGAACGCGGCGACTGGGTGGCCGCCTACGGCGCCTGGAGCGAAACCCCCTCCGAGGCTCATACCGCCGGCGACCTCAACGGGTTGGCCACCTCGGCCTACCTGCTCGGGAAGATGGACACCTGCGTCGACGCCTGGCAGCGGGCGTTCCAGCTGCACGTCGACGCGGGCGACCTCCCGGCCGCCGTCTTCTGCGCCTGCCAGCTGAGCATGTGCCTGTCGACCACGGGCGACCCGATGATGGGGGCCGGCTGGGCCGGCCGCGCCCAGCGGTTGCTCGAGGACATCGACGGAGAAGTCGCCGAGCGCGGCTACGTCGAGTTCCTGATGATGTTCCGCTACATCGGGGCGTCGGACTGGGCTACGGCCACCGAGTACGCCGCCAGGGTCGTCGACTACGGGCGCCGCTTCGCCGATCGCAACCTGCTCGCCCTCGGGCTTTCGGCGATCGGACGCACCCGGCTCCAGGGCGGGGAGGTCCCCGAGGGGCTCGCGTTGTTCGACGAAGCGATGGCG
>CAVWCT010000014.1:0-58430 GCA_963753565.1 uncultured Actinomycetota bacterium | reverse complement strand
CCAACCTCACGCACCCGTACGACGACCGGTCGGTGCCGGGGGCCTAGGCGAAGCGAGCAGCCACCCGGACCAGCCGGTCGCTGGCCTCCGGCTCGCCGATGGAGACCCGGGCACCCTCTCCGGCGAACGGGCGGACCACGATGCCGGCATCATCCGCGGCCGCCGCGAACTCGGCCGTGCGGTCGCCGAGCGCGAACCACACGAAGTTGCCCTGGGGTTCTGGCACGGCCCAGCCGACCTCGCGCAGGCCGGCGAGCACCCGCTCGCGCTCGGCCACCAGCGCGTCGACCCGCTGGAACAGTTCCGGCTCGGCGTCCAGGGACGCGATCGCGGCGGCCTGGGCGATGGCCGAGACGCCGAACGGGAGCGAGACCACGCGCAAAGCCGCGGCGATGTGCTCCTGCGCAACGGCGTAGCCGACCCGGAAGCCGGCCAGGCCGTAGGCCTTGGAGAACGTGCGGAACAGCACCACGTTGGGGTGAGCGCGGTAGGTCGCGAGCCCGTCCACGGCGGCGTCCATCCGCACGAACTCGACGTAGGCCTCGTCCACCACGACGACGACGTGTGGCGGCACCGCGGCCAGCAGGTCGTCGAGCTCGGCCTGGGTCACGGCCGGCCCGGTCGGGTTGTTGGGCGTGCAGACCATCAGCACCTTGGTGCGGTCGGTGACCGCAGCCGCCATCGCCTTGAGGTCATGGCGGCCGTCGGCCGTGACCGGCACCTGCACCGATGTGGCGCCCGCGGTCGTGACCGCGATCGGGTAGGCCTCGAAGGACCTCCACGCGTAGACGACCTCGTCGCCGGGGTCGCAGAACGCGCTCAGCAGCTGGTAGATCAGGGCCACCGACCCGGTGGCGACCGCCAGGTCGCTCGTGGGAACGCCGAGCCGGGCCGAGAGGGCGGCGTACAGCGCGCTGCTGCCCATGTCGGGGTAGCGGTTCATCACCGCGACCGCGGCCTCGGCCGCCTCCACGACACCGGGCAGGGGCGGGTAGGGGTTCTCGTTGGACGAGAGCTTGTACGTCGTCAGGCCGTCGCGCGGGACGGGCGGCTTGCCGGGGACGTAGGCCGGGATGTCGGCGACATGAGCACGTGGCTGAGGGTGGGCCATGGCGCGACTCTAGTTGCGGTCAGAGATGGCGCCAGGGCCGGAGCGCCGCGGCCAGTGCGATCCCGACCACCACCCCGACGACCGCACCGGTGACGTTGTCGATGATGTCGGTGACGTCGCAGGCGCGGTCGAGGCGCGCCAGCCCCAGCTGGGTCAGCTCGATCGCGACCGAGTACGCCGCCAGGCCGGCGAGGCCGATCGGCACGACCACCCACGACCACCGCAGGCGGCGCGCGGCTAGGACCACGAGCAGCGCCCCCGGCGGCACGAACACGACGGTGTTGAGCAGTCGCTGGCCGCCGGAGAAGATCCAGAAACCGTCCGGGGCCGGACCACCGATGTCCCACGAACAGGTCTCCAGCCGGTCCTCGGCCGACACGATGCCGGGCGCCCCGTTGGCGGGGATCAGCGTGATCAGCCCGATCACCACCACCGACCAGACGAGCAGTGCCAGGGTCACCGCCCCGACCGGCCCGAGCCGGTTGCGGAGGAGCAGCGCGAGCCCCGCGCACAGGAGCCCCGCGATGACGACGCCGAGCAGCATCACGCCCACGCCGCCCACCGGAAACATGACGCCGACGCTACCGAGGCAGCAAGACCTCGCCGCCCAGGTGTGTCGACAGGTCGCGGCCCAGGGTCACGTCGACCGGGTTGGTCAGGCATCGGATCGAGCCGCCGGCCAGGTGGAACTCGGAGACGTCAACGACCACCACGTCGAAACCCCACTGCTCGAGCTGGGCGCGCACGCGATCAGGACAGGCGGGCATCACGACCGTGCTCCCCCGATCATTGGCGACGACCACCGAGTTGGCGCAGAACGTCGACAGGGCCTCGTGCTCGGTCAGCACCAGCGGCTCCGGCACCAGGTCGAGCAGCGCGGACGCCGACGCGGCGTCCAGGGCATCCGGGCACACCAGGGCTCGGCGCTCGTCGAGCGGGCAGAACGCCAGGTCCAGGTGGTACATGCCGGGGTGGGTGATCCGCACGCCGCGCACCCGCACATCGAGGTCGCCGGCCAGGTGCTTGAGCGCGAGCTCCTCCGTGCGGGGGCCGTAACCCACCAGCAGCGAGCCGCCGAACGCGAACGCGTCGCCTGCCTCGAGGTGCGCACCCACTCCGTCGCGGCCGACGTACGACGTCGACCAGCCCTGCTCGGCGAACCAGGCCTGGGCCGTCGGCGTCTCCACCCGGCGCTGCGGGTAGCGCATGTGGGACAGCACGACGTGCTGCTGGGTCGTGGTCGGGCCGGTGGGGCGGCGGATGCCCAGGCCGAGGTTCATCGCGTAGACCATGTCGGGTGCGTCGGCGCGCTGCGGCACCACGTCGACCCTTGCGCCAAGGCCGCGGAGCGTGGTGACCAGCGTGCGCCACTGGTCGAGGGCGCGGGCCGGATCGGGCTGGACAGCCGGATCCATGAAGGGGTTGATCGCGTAGTCGACCCGGAAATGGGTCGGCTCGACCATGACGTAGTGCCTGCCCCACTGCAGCTGGCTCATTCACACCTCCTCGGGATTGTCAGACAATCTGACATTCTCAGTGTGGCGGATGGAGCCCGCTCACGCAAGAATGAGGAAATGCCCGAGGCCGCCGCTCAGTTCGCCAGCCTCCACCTGGAACATTCGTCCACGGTCGAGCGCGTCACCCAGGAGCTGCGCCGGGCGATCTTCGACGGCGAGCTGGAGAGCGGCACCCCCCTGCGCGAGATCGCGCTGGCGGAGTCTCTCGGCGTCTCCCGCCCGACCGTCCGCGAGGCGCTGACGGTGCTGGTCGCGGAGGGCCTGGCCACCCGCGAGCCCAACCGGGGCGTCAGCGTGGCGACCCCTGCTGCCGACTCGGTGAGCGATGTCTGCCACGCGCGCTGGATCCTCGAAGGAGCCGGCGTACGCCGCTGGCCGGAGGCCTCTCCCGAGCAACGTGCCCTGGTTGGCACCACCCTCGAGGCCTACACGTCCGCCGTCCGGGAGGGGGCGTCGTACCAGGAGCTCAACGAACGCCACCTCGCCTTCCACGTCTCACTGGTCGGCCTGACCGGTAGCCAGCGTCTGGTCCACATGGCCGACTCCCTGATGGACGAGCTCAAGCTGGCGCTCGCGCAGGTCGACCGGATCCGGCGCAACGCGCACGACCAGGCCGAGTCGCACACCGCACTGGTCCGGCTGCTGGAGGACGACGACATCCCGGGCGCGACGGCGTTCCTGCGTCAGCACCTGGCCGACGCCGAGTCCGAGATCATCGAGGCTCTTCAACTGTCCTGACAGACTGGGGTCGTGCGCTTCCTGACCTGGCTGATCACCACCGCCATCGCCCTTGCCGCGGCCGCCTGGATCGTGGACGGCATTCGCTTCACCGGTCCTCGGCACGGCTGGGACGAGATCGAGCACAAGATCCTGCCGCTGCTGCTCGTGGCGCTGATCCTGGGCATCGTCTCGTCGTTCGTGAAGCCGGTGCTGACGATCCTCTCGATCCCGTTCATCATCCTGACCCTCGGCCTGTTCCTGCTCGTGATCAACGCGCTGATGCTGATGCTGACCGGGTGGCTGGCCGAGGAGCTCGACATCGGGTTCCGGGTCGACGGCTTCTGGTCGGCGGTCGGCGGCGCGATCATCATCACCATCACCACCTGGATCGTGGACGGGCTGATCGGGCAGGAGACCGAGCGGGCGTGACGCCGGACCTGCCGCCACCGCGCACCCAGGGGCGCTACTCCATCGCGCTGGTGTGTCTCGGCAACATCTGTCGCTCGCCCATGGCCGACGTGGTACTGCAGCAGCGTCTCGCCGACGCGGCCCTCGACGACCGGGTCACGGTCGCCAGCAGCGGCACCGGCGACTGGCACCTCGGCCACCCGATGGACCGGCGCGCGGCCGCGACCCTGACCACCGCCGGCTACGACGCGACGCGCCACCGCGCGAAGCAGTTCGACCGGTCGTGGCTCGACGAGCACGACCTGGTGCTGGCCATGGACGCCCAGAACCTCCACGACATGTCGGCCGGCTCTGTCAATGAAGGGGACACCGACCCCACCAGGGTCCGGCTCTATCGCGACTTCGACCCCCGCGAACCGGGTGGAGACGTGCCCGATCCGTACTACGGTGGCGACAGCGGCTTCGAGGAGGTGCTGGACATGGTCGAGCGCACCTCCACCGCGCTCGCTGCGGCCGTGGCCGCGCTGCTCGAGCGGGAGCCCGACCGCTCATGACCCGGCAGCCACTGGTGGCCAAGCGGGCCGAAGAGCTGCTCGGGGCCTCCGTCGTGGCGACCGCGCCCGTGGCCGGTGGCGACATCTCCACCGCCACCAAGCTCCGGCTCAGCAATGGCAAGACGGCGCTGATGAAGACCCTCCCGCACGCCCCCGAGGACTTCTTCGAGCGCGAGGCTGCGGGGCTGCGCTGGCTCGGCGACGTCGAGGGCGGGGTGCACGTGCCGGACGTGCTCGGCGTCGACCAGGAGTGCCTGGTGATCGCGTGGGTCGAGTCGGGCAAGAACAGCACCGACGCGGCCGCCGCGTTCGGGCGAGCGCTCGCGACCACCCACCAGGCGGGTGCGCCGTGCTTCGGCGCGGAGCAGGACGGCTTCATCGGCCGGCTACCGATGCCCAACCGGACCGCCGACACGTGGGCGGAGTTCTACGCCGTACGCCGGGTGCTGCCCTACCTCAAGCTCGCCCGCGACCGCGGCGCGGTCACCGAGGAGCAGGCCGCCACCATCGAGGGGGTCATCCCCAAGCTGGCCGACCTCCTGCCCGAGGAGCCGCCGGCCCGGCTGCACGGCGACCTCTGGAACGGCAACGTGCTCTGGGGCATCGAGCCCACCGGACCGACCGGGCCCGGCAGCGGACCGGGCCGGGTCTCGGTCGTCGACCCCGCTGCGTACGGCGGACACCGGGAGGCGGACCTGGCGATGCTGACCATGTTCGGGCTCCCCCACCTGCCCCGCATGCTCGACGCGTACGACGAGGCCTGGCCGCTGGCCGACGGCTGGCAGGACCGGGCGGCCCTGCACCAGCTCTTCCCGCTGCTCGTGCACGCCTGTCTGTTCGGCGGCGGCTACGGCGCCAAGGCCGCCGACAGCGCCGCGCGCTACACCTGACGCCTTTTCGGTGGTCGAGTAGCCGGAGCGAGGAACGAGCGACGGCGTATCGAGACTCTCAGGTCGCGCTCAGGCCCAACTGGCAGAGTTGGTCCGTGCCAACGACCGCTCCGAAGCCGCGCGTCCTCGTCGTCGATGACGACCAGGCCGTGCGTGAGTCGCTGCGCCGTTCGCTGGAGTTCAACGGCTACGAGGTGCACCTGGCCGGAGACGGCGCCGAGGCCTTGGCAGGGATCGGAGCGCTCGGGCCGGACGTCGTGGTGATGGATGTGATGATGCCCAGGCTCGACGGCCTCGAGGCCACCCGCGCGCTCCGCACCGCCGGCAACGACGTACCGATCATCGTGCTCACCGCCCGCGACGCCGTGGGCGACCGGGTCGAGGGGCTCGACGCGGGCGCTGACGACTACCTCACCAAGCCGTTCGCGCTGCAGGAGCTGCTCGCCCGGCTGCGCGCCCTGCTCCGTCGCGTGGTTCCGCACGAGGACGTGCCGGAGGAGACGCTCACGTTCTCGGACCTGTCGATGAACGTCGCCACCCGCGAGGTCACCCGCGGCACCCGGGCGATCGAGCTGACCCGCACCGAGTTCACGCTGCTGGAGATGTTTCTCCGCCGGCCGCGTCGGGTGCTCGAGCGCTCGTTCATCCTCGAGGAGGTGTGGGGCTACGACTTCGGCACCACCGCCAACTCGCTCGAGGTCTACGTCGGCTACCTGCGCCGCAAGACCGAGGCCGAGGACGAGCCCCGCCTGCTGCACACCGTGCGCGGGGTCGGCTACGTCTTGAAGGAAGCATGAGCTATCCCATAGCGCCGCCTGTGCCTCTCGACGAGAGCCGGTGGCGCTACCGGAGGTCACTTGCCAGCCGGGTGATCCTGCTGACCACGATCGCCGTGGCGGTGGCCGTCACGTTCGTCGCCGCGGGCGCCTACGTCGTGGTCCGGATGCAGCTCCAGTCGAGCCTGGACCAGTCGCTGATCGACCGGGCCGAGTCGGCCTCGCGCGAGCTGTGCAACCCCGACCTGAGGTTGCCGGCGGCCTACCTCGGTGCGGCCAACGCGTTCGTCGTGTGCGTGGACCAGAACGTGGCGGTCACCCGCACCACCCGGGACCTGCCGTCGATCACGATCGGCCAGCAGGAAGCCGACGTGATCGACGGCAAGAAGGAACGCTCCATCCGCACCATCGTCGACGACGAAGGCCTCATCCGGTGGCGCGTGGTGGCCCTGCATCGCGACACCGGGGAGACCATGCTCCTGGCCCAGTCGCTGGAGGACCAGCAGTCGGTGCTCGGAAAGCTCGGCATCGTGATGTTCCTGTTCGGGCTGGTCGGCGTCGTGGGTGCCGGGGTCGCGGGCTGGCTCGTCGCCCGCAACGGGCTCCGGCCGGTGCGCCGCCTGACGTCGTCGGTCGAGGCGATCGCCCGCACCGAGGACCTCACGCCGCTGCCGGTCGAGGGCGACGACGAGGTCGCCCGGCTGGCCGCGGCGTTCAACGAGATGCTGCTGGCGCTCGACGCGTCCCGGGAGCGGCAGCGCGCCCTCGTCGCGGACGCCGGACACGAGCTGCGTACGCCGCTCACCTCGTTGCGCACCAACATCGACCTGCTCACCCAGTCCGACGACGACGCCGGCCCGACCCTCGAGCCGGAGGCGCGCACCGAGGTGCTCGACGACATCCGCGCCCAGATCGACGAGCTGACCACGCTGATCGGCGACCTGACCGAGCTCGCCCGGGCCGACCCGACGACCTCGGTGGTCGAGGAGCTCGAGCTCAGCGGGATCCTGCACCAGGCGTTCAACCGGGTGCGGCTCCGCGCGCCGGGCCTCAGCTTCGACGTCGTGGCACACCCGTGGTGGGTGACCGGTGACGCGGCGGCCCTCGAGCGCGCGATCACCAACCTGCTCGACAACGCTGCCAAGTGGAGTCCACCGGGCGGCAGAGTGAGCTGCCGGCTGATCGACGGCGTGCTCACCGTGGACGACGACGGACCCGGCATCGCCGAGGCCGACCGGCCGCATGTCTTCGACAGGTTCTGGCGGGCCAAGGAGTCGCGGACCATGCCCGGCTCGGGGCTCGGCCTCTCCATCGTGCGCCAGGTCGCCGACCGTCACTCCGGCAGCGTCGAGGTGGGCAGCTCGGCCAGCGGCGGCGCCCGGCTGACCCTGACCATCCCCGGGAGCCCGACGTCCGCCGCGGTCCCCGCGCAACACGGTGGTTGAGGTGCGAGCGCAGCGAGCCTCGAAACCACTCGCGGCGTTCGCGGCGCTCTTCCTGTTTACGGCCTGCTCCGGAGACCACGACCCGGCGGCCCAGCCCACGGCGACGCCGACGGAGGCCCTCTGGAACCCCTGCGACGCCCTCGACCTCGACGACGTCGCGGCGTGGTTCGGTGGCGAGTTCACCGAGGAGGTCGGGACCGCCACGGCGCCGCTCTGCGCGTTCACGCCGGAGGTCGAGGGCGGGCCGGCCGTCGACGCCAACTACCTTCTGGTCGCCGGCGGGCTCGACGCGGTCTTCGAGTCAATGACCGACCTCGACCCCGACGACGTCGCCGACGTGGCAGTGCCGGGAGCCGACGCGGCCAAAGTCGTCGTCGACTTCGACGACAGCCAGCTCTTCGTCAGTGGCTTCGTCCAGAACGACGACCTGATCCAGACCGTCGACGTGGTCGACCCGACGCCGTACGACAAGGTGCAGGTGGTGCGGGCGGTCAGGTCGATCCTGGCGGACTTCTCCGCTGCCGCACCTCCGCCGACCAGCTAGTCGAAGACCCGCAGCAGCCGTTCGGCCTTGACCGCCGCCTCGGCGTACTCCTCGTCGACGTCGGAGAGCACGGTGATGCCGCCGCCGGTGCCGAGCAGGTAACGACCGTCGCCGGAGGTCATCAGCGATCGGATCACCACGCCCAGGTCGGCCCGGCCGTCGCCGGACACCCAGCCGAACGCTCCGGCGTAGACACCGCGCGGCGACGACTCGACGTCGTCGATGATCTGCATCGTGCGCAGCTTGGGAGCCCCGGTCATCGAGCCGGCCGGGAAGAGCGCACGCAGAGCCCCGACCGTCGTGACGTTGTCGCGCAGCCGGCCGCGCACGGTGGACACGAGCTGGTGGACGGTCTCGTAGGACTCCACCTCCATCAGCGCCGGCACCTCCACAGTGCCCGGCTCGCAGACCATGGACAGGTCGTTGCGCAGGAGGTCGACGATCATCAGGTTTTCGGCGCGGTACTTGGGATCCGCCGCCAGCCGCCGCCGGTGTTCCTCGTCGGCAGCGGCGTCATCACCGCGCGGCGTGGTGCCCTTGATCGGCTTGGTCTCGAGGGTCCGGTCGTCGGTGACGAGCGCGTAGCGTTCCGGCGACGAGCTGAGCAGCCATGCCCGCGCCCCCGCGACGTCGTGCTGGAGGAATCCGGCGTACGGCGCGGGGTTGAGCTCCCGCAGGCGCAGGTACGCCGCCGCCGGCGCCAGGTCGCTGACCGTCTCGACCCGGTGGGTGAGGTTGACCTCGTAGGAGTTGCCTGCGTGCAGCTCCTCCTGCACTCGGGCGAACGCCTCGGCGTAGGTCGCGGGAGTTTCACCGGCTGGCCGGTGAAACTCACGCTTGGACGAGAAAGGATTGTCGTCCGGGCGTGGGTTTCCTCGGCCAGGCTCCGGGTGGTCGAACATCCGGACCTGTCCGGCGCGCATCCAGATCGCGTCCGGCATCGGGCCGGGGGCGGCGGGGAGGTCGGGCCGGGCGGCATAACCGAAGTAGCCGAACCACTGCTCCGTACTCTCGCCGGCGGCGAGCTCCGCCTCCAGTGCCGCGAACACGTCGTGACCGACCACCTCGGCCCGGCCGCCGACGTGGCGGGTGACCTCGCGAGTGGCCGCGTCGTAGGACAGCGACAGGTCGGCCTCGTCGAGCCAGCCGATGATCGACCGGCGGCCGGACCACTCGCGGGCGCCACCGCCGTCGAGCCAGAAGCACCGGGGGTGTGCGGCCGCGACCTCCTCGAAGAAGGCGACCGGGTCGACGTCGCTCACGACCCCTCCAGGAAGTTGGCGATCATCCGCGCGCCGTGCTCGGACAGGATCGACTCCGGGTGGAACTGCACGCCCTCCAGGGGCAGCGTGCGATGCCGCACGCCCATCACCACTGGGCCCGTCGTGGCCGAGACCTCCAGCACGTCGGGCACCGACACGGCCGCCAGTGAGTGGTAGCGCACGGCGGCGAAACCTTGTGGCATCCCCTGGAAGACGCCTTGCTCGTCGTGCTCGATCGTCGCCACCTCGCCGTGAGCGGGGACGACCCGTTCCACCGTGCCGCCGTACGCCGTCACCAGGCCCTGCATGCCAAGACATACGCCCAGCACCGGCCGCGTCCCAGCCAGCACCACTTCACGGCCGACTACGAAGTCGGCCTTGACTGCGGGATGCCCAGGGCCCGGTGACAGGATCACGTGGGAGTGCGCAAGCACCGCTTCAGGCGACACCGCGTCGTGCTGCACCACGGTCGGCAGGGTGCCGGTGACGGAGGCGACCAGGTGGACGAGGTTCCACGTGTAGGAGTCGTAGTGGTCGACGACGACCACATCGGGGCCGCTCACCGAAGAAGCAGATCTCCGACGAGCTCGTGGACCAGGTCGAACCCGTGCTCGGTGAGGATCGACTCAGCGTGGAACTGGATGCCGCGGTAGTGCGGTCCGGTCAGCACGTTGATGTCGCCGGTGGCCGGGTCGGTGTCGACCGTGACGCCTTCCGGCAGCTCGGTGGTCGAGCTTGTCGAGACCCTGCCGACGAACGTGTTGTAGAAACCGACCCGCTCGGTCCGGCCGCCGATGCCGATCGGCGACTGGGTGCCCTGGAAGACGATGTCCTTGTAGCTGAGCGGGATGTCGAGCTGGTGGCAGAGCGTCTGGTGTCCGAGGCAGACGGCCAGGAACGGGCGTCCGCTGGCGAGCAGCTCGGCCACGGCCTCACGGATCCGGGCCATCTTCGGCTCGGCGCCGTCGCGCGGGTCACCCGGACCGGGGCCGATGATCACCAGGTCGTCGCCGTCGAGCGAGCCGGGCACGTAGTCCTCGTGGCGGACGACGCGGGAGGTCATGCCCATCACGCTCAGGACGTGCCGCAGCATGTTCACGAAGTCGTCCTCGCCATCGAGGATCACCACGCTCTTGCCGGCCAGCCGTGGGTCGGGAGGTGAGCCGGCCTGGTCGGTCAGCCAGAACGTGCTGAGCCGGCGGTTGCGAGCGTTGAGCTTCAGCAGCACGTCCTCGTCGTTGACGAGCTCGGCGATGCTGGTGTCGGGGGCCGGGGCGAGCGGTACCAGGCCGAACGCGCTCAGGATCCCGCCGGCCTTCGCGTGCGTCTCCGCGACCTCGTACGTCGGGTCCGAGTCCCGCACCAGGGTGGCGCCGGCCGTGATCCTGAGCCGTCCCTCGAGGTCGACCTCGGCCGTGCGGATCACGATCGGGCTGTCGACCTCGGGGCCGCCGGCCGCGTCGCGGCCGAGGATCGCGAGCGCCGCGCCGTAGTAGCCGCGGCCCTCCGACTCGTACTCCTTGATCAACCGGCAGGCGTTCTCGACCGGCGACCCGGTGACCGTGGCGGCGTACATCGTGTCGCGCAGCACCTGACGGGGGTCGCGATCTGTGCGGCCGGCGAGGAGGTACTCGGTGTGCACCAGATGGCTCATCGGCTTCAGGAACGGGCCCAGCACCTGGCCGCCCTCGTGGCAGATGTCGCACATCATCTTGAGCTCCTCGTCGACGACCATGAAGAGCTCGTAGATCTCCTTCTCGTCGGCCAGGAAGTCGAGCAGCTTGCCCTTCACGTCGCCCTCGCGCGGGATCCGGAAGGTGCCGCTGATCGGGTTCATCCGGACGTCGCCGTCGTGGATCGTGACGTGGCGCTCGGGGCTGGCGCCGATCAGGTAGCGGTCACCGGTGAAGAACAGGAAGGTCCAGTAGGCGCCGCGCTCACGCTCGAGGAGCCGCTTCAGCACGCTGAGCGCGGTGTCGACCCCCCAGTCGGCGACGGTGGCGCGGTAGTTGCGGCCGATGACCAGGTTGGCGCCCTCGCCCTGGCCGATCTCGTCCTTGATGATCGCCTCGACGACCTTGGCGTACTCCTCGTCGTCGGTCTCGAAGCCGCCACGGTCCGCGAACTCCACACCCGTGTCGTCGATCGCCGCGACGATCTCGGCGACGCTGAACTCCAGCTCTGTCTCCACGTCGACGACGACGAGCGGCGTGCCGTCGTCGTGCGCCTCGAAGCCGCGTTCGCGCACCTGCCGGAACGGGATCGCGAGCAACCGGTCGGCGATCCGTCCGTCGGGCGGCACCCCTTCTTCAAGAGGTACGTCGAGCAGCGACTCGACCACGCTCCGGCGCCCACCGACCAGGCCGACGGTGTCGCGGTCGCCCGCGCGGGTGGAGCGTCGGATGATCGCCCACGCCTCGTGCCCCTGGAGCGCGGCGATGGCGTCCTTGGCCGAGAGGGGCGTGTCAGTCATGGCCGAACTCTAGTTGCGTGCGGTCGGCGGTCCCCCGCGGTTTCTCGCTGGTCGGCCAGCCGCCACCCGCCGGCCTCACCTGCTCGCTCTACGTGAAGCGGCCGACGCCTTCGCCCCCTAGGTAGTTGGCCAGGGGCGCGCTCGTGACGTCGAAAGTTCCCCTGAGCAGCGACACGAGAAGCCACGACAGGCTGCCGCCGTTGCACTTCGCCACCCCCTGCGAGTCGGTGGTGGTGGAGCAAGAGAGGGTAAAGAGGTTCAAGACGGAGGTGCCCTTGAAGCGCACCGTCGCCCCGACAACCGGAGCGCCGGTGACTCCGCTCTTGACGACCGCCACGAAGCGGAAGCCTCCACCGAGGACGGAGCCGAGCACGCTGACGGGCTGGGCCACGATCACGACGGGGGCCTTGGTGACCCGCGCCAGACGTGGGGCCGAGGTCGAGGAGGCGGCCGTCTCGTTCCCGAGATAGACCGCCACCAGCTGGTGGTCGCCCGCGCCCAGGACGACGCCGGGAAGTTTCGCCGTGCCAACCGAGTTCAGCTGAGCGCTGCCCAGCGTCGTCGCCGGGGTCTGGGAGGTGTCCTTGAAGGTGACCGTTCCGGTCGGGACCCCTCCACCATCTGTCGTGACGTTCGCCGTCAACGTGATCGGTTGGCCATAGGTCGACGTGTCGACCGGTGCCAGGACCGTCGTGGTCTCGTCGATCCGCACCGCGAGCGTCCACGCGCTTGCGTGCGAGGACAGGACGGTGAGCACGACGGCTCCGTTCGCGGCGACTCGGGACGCGACGCACGGATCCGGGTGAGCCGTTCCGCTCGTGTCTGCGCACGGGGTGATCAGAACGCCGTCGCGGAACACCGTGACGGACTCGGCATCCTCGCCAGCTGGGAGCTGTGACTCATCGAACTGGAACACCAGGCGCAGCGGATCCAGGGCCGACGCGGTCGGCGCCTCGATCGTGAACTGCGCACCCATCACGAGGTATCCCGCGGGGTCCGGCACCGAGGGGTTCTGCGCGATGGTCACCGTCCCGCCGTTGGGCGTTGTGACAGCAACTTGAGCCGGCTCGTCCGCAGTCGGCTCCACACCGGTCGACACGGTCTGCCCTGCTGCTACTTCCTGGCTCACCGACGTGGTCCCGGTGGCGGCATCGGTCACCTCGATGAGGACGACGCCCGTTGCCGTCCCTCCCTCACCGTCCTCGACGGAGAACTCCACCGAGTCCGGTCCGGTGAACCCAGTGTTCGGGGTGTAGACCAGGTTGGGTGCGCTTCCTGTCAGCGCCGCGTGCGCGGGCTGCTGGGTCACCGTGTAGGACAGAACGTCACCGTCGGGATCACTCGCCGATAGGACGATGCTCGAGGACCGGCCGGCGCGCACCGTGAGGCTTGCTGGGTAAGCCGTCGGAGCAGCGTTGGTCTCCACGGGACCCTCGTCGAAGCGGTACAGCTTGCTCGTGCTCGAGAAGTAGTGGACCCGACCGCTGCTCACGATGCCCGGATAGTGGAGCTGGGGTTGTTCTTGCATCACCACACTCCACGTCGAGGTGTCGGGGTCGAACAGAGCGCCCAGGGCGGAGCCGTCGTGACACGAGAACGTCCGAACGTGACCGCTCGACAGCTGCATCGCCCCGCAGAAGTTCCATGCGCGCGCGTCATCGGTCTGCGGAGGGTCGATCCGCTCGACCGAAAAGTCCGTCAGGTCGACCACGACCGCCCCGCTGTGCCCGCCCCAGAGCTCACCGAGCAGCAGCAGCCGATCGCCCCCGATCGCGAACAGCTGGTTGTGGACGACGTGCTTCCTGAAGAAGGGGTAATCGACGTTCACGACCTCGGTCCACGTAGAGGTCTGAGGGGTGAACCGGAACAGGCTGCTCATCCCGTTCCTGAAGACTTCCGCGTCACCCCACGAGTAGAGGCTGCCGTCGGCAGCCGTGACCGTCCTGTCTCCGGAGCCGACTCCCACAACAGGTCCGATCGCATCGGTCATCGGGTCCCAGGTGAAGTTGGTCTCCCCTGACACGAGCACTCGTCCGTCGGCCAGCATCGTGGCCGCCCACATGTCGTCGCAGCTGAAGCCGCAATCAGCCACCGGGACGTCTGGGATCACCCTCCATTGCCCCAGGGACGGTTCGTAGACCTCGGCGCCGGGGTCTGCCGGCCCGGTATAGGGGTTCGAGCCACCGAAGACCGCCACCCGCCCATCGGCCAACGCCAGGACTGCAGCGTCCTGGCGAATGGCGTTCATGAGCGGGAGGGCCTCGAACGATCCGTCCGCCGGGTCCACGATCAGCGCCTGCGGCGCGCCGAGGGTGTCGTCGGAGCCGATCACCAGGACCCGGCCATCGGCCAGCACGGTCGGCGACGCGTCGTACGTCGGAAGTTCCCCGACCAGAGACCAGCTGCCTCCCGCGCCGGGGTCGTCGGCGAATGCCGGCGACAGCGCGGTGAGACCCGCCACGAGCAGAACGAGCGTTGACAGAAGCGGTCGCCATGATCGGGTCATGAGGGAGCCCTCGGCTAGGGAGTAGGCCACGACCCGGACGTGGTGGCACTGTCACACACTCGGGCCATTCCCGTAACCGGTAAGCGTCTTCCTTTGCTTTGCCGGCGCTGTTCCTACACTCTCCGCATGACCGAGCACCGAGAGTTCGTCCACATCTATCGACAATTTCCTGCTGGCTACCAGGCGATCAACTCCCTGGAGGATGCCTGCAGGGATGCCATGGACCACACGATCTTCGAGCTCGTGAAACTGCGCGCCTCGCAGATCAACGGCTGCGCCTACTGCATCGACATGCACCACAAGGACGCCCGCGCCGCCGGCGAGACCGAGGAGCGGCTCTACATGCTCCCCGCCTGGCGCGAGGCCACCGTCTACACCGAACCGGAACGCGCGGCACTGGCGATGACCGAGGCGATGACCCTGATCAGTCAGGGCGCACCTTCCAGGGAGGTGGAGGGGGAAGCCCGCCGGGTGTTCGAGCCCGAGGCGTACGCCGCACTCGTCTTCACCATCGCCACCATCAACGCCTGGAACCGCCTTGCCATCACCAGCCACAGCGAGCCCGGCCGCTACCAGCCGAAGTCGAGAGCCGAGTAGACGATCAGGCCACCTCGACGAGGACGAGGCTGAAGTTGTCGGGCGCACCGACACCCTCGACCGCTTTCGCGATCCCGTTCGCGACCGTCTCCAAGTCGGCGTCCAGCAACATCAAAGCCGCGAGTTCGCCGGCGTCGACGAACGAGTGGACCCCGTCGCTGGTGAGGATGTAGCGATCTCCCGCGCACACATCGCTCACCTTGATATCGACCTCGCTGCGAGCGTCCGCCGCCAGTGCTCGGTTGAGCAGCGCCCGGTGCGGGTGCGAGCTGGCCTCCTCCTCAGTCAGCTTCCCTTCTTCGACGAGCGCGGCAACCAAGGTGTGGTCCTGGGTCAGGCGATCGACTCGACCCTCGCGGATGCGATGCAGGCGGCAGTCGCCCACGTGCGCACTGACGGCGTGCCCGCCCGTGAACCACAGCGCGGTGAGGGTTGTCCCGTCGGCGCCCGGCCAGTCAATGCTGCTCGCTCGGGCAAACGCGGACTGGATGGCCGCAGCCGGATCTGGATTGGCGGAATCCTGATCAAGCGATGCCAGCGCGTCTACCGCCGCGCGCGCCACCGTGTCTCCGCTGCCGAATCCGTCAGCGATCGCGAACAGGATGTCGCCTGCGAAGACAGCGTCCTGCTGGCTCTCGCGAGCGCCCTGTTCGTGCCGCACGATCTCTCGGATCCTCCAGGTCTGGTTGGAACTGGTCATCTGTGTCCCCTGCCTCAGCTGCTCGACGAGGTTTCGTACGACCGCACGGCGCGAGACATGGTCGGCCTCCACCTGTCGCCAGTAGGTGGCAACATCCGTCGCGGCGTCACTTGGAGCCAATGCAGCAATCTCACGGATGCGGTACAGCGGCATCCCGATCAGTCGCAGGCTCGCTACCAGGCGGGCCCGCTCCAGCTGCTCCGGCGCGTATCTCCGGTAGCCGCTGAACTGATCGACGTCCGCCGGCACGACCAGCTCCAGCTCGTCATACAGCCGGAGCGCCTTCGCCGTCAGGCCTGAGGCCCGAGCGAACTCGCCGATGCTCAGGTAGGTCATGGACTCATCCTCGTCTCCGGTGACCATCACCGGTGAGGACACCGTGGACCTTCCTCCAAGGGCAAGGTCAACGGGTCTACGCCGCGAGGGTCCAGCGGCCGGGCTCTACTTCGATCCAGATCGGTTCGGCGAGTGCTGGTGCGGTGGAGGTGTAGGCGTGCCCGGTGGGGGTGATCGTCTCAACCGAATGGCCGGGTCCGGGTCGTGGCTTGGCTTGCCAGCCGATGGCTTCCTTCGCGTAGTTGCAGGCTTCGCAGAGCCCTTGGCCGTTGGTCGCGCTGGTTTCGCCGCCTTCACCGACTGCTTCGACGTGGTCGGAGTGGCGGATCGGGGCGACGCACCACTTGGTGCGGCAGCGTTGGTCGCGGAGGCGGAGGAACTGGGCCAGCTTGGTGGGGAAGATCCGAGCTTTGGAGTCCATCGCGATCAGTTCGCCGGTGGTCGGTGAGGTGTACAGACGACGCAGCCAGGCGACGTCGCCGGCGCCGATCTCCCGGGTGAGGTCGGCGGGCACCGGTCCGTGGCCCTCCACCCAGCCCGGCTCGTTGCCGCCGGCAAGGAGCGTCTGGTCAGTGACCACCAGATTGACCATCACGTGCCCACCGGAAGCCGGACCGAGGATCCGGTCGACCAAGGTGTCCGCCATCAGCTGGCCCCGGCTCCTCGGGTCTCCCGCGGCGATCGCCTCGGTCGCGGCCTCGGAGAGGGAGGCGTAAACGGCCACGCCGGCCTTCACCGGCAAGAGTGCGTTGAGCTGGCTCATCACGTCCGGTGCCGGGCCTAGGGTGACCCGCCGGTCGGCCTCTGCCCTTGCGCGGCGTTCGACGAAGGACTCGGCGTCGAGGCGGTAGGCGAGCTTCTTGGCCTCGGCCTCGAGCTCACCGATGCCCATCGACTCGAGCCGGTCGGGGTCGCCCGCGAGTTCGGCATCGACGGTCATCCGGTCCTCGAGGGTGAGGCTGGCGGTCTCCCGGGCGATCACGGTGGCGGCCCATTCGGTGATCCGTCCGTCCCGGAACGCGGCTCGGGTGTGCGGGAGCTCGGTGCGCAGGATCTTGGCCAGTCCGAGGTGGCGTTGGCCGCGATGCGGTGACTCGCGGCGGGCTAGGGCGACCTGGTGCGCGATGCCGCGGCCTTGGCGTTCGACGGGTTCTCCGGCGGATGCCTGGATGGCGCGTTGGGACTCATCGAGGTCCGCGGTCACATCTGCCTGCATCGCTTCGGCGGCGCACTTGAGGACCTCGAGAGCCCTGAGGGTGTCGATGCGTTCCGCGTCGGTGTGCGGTCCGTCGGACTCGGCCAGGGCGTGGGTCCAAGTCGTGATGTCGTGGGCCCTCATGTTCACCTCCCGAGTGGAGTCGTGTGCTCGAACGTACGTTCGATTGTAGTCGCCGAATGCTCCACGGTCAAGCCCTTGTGCACGAGTTTCCATGTCAGCTACAGGGGTTTCGAGGCTCGTCGCTGGCGCTCCTCGCACCTCAACCACCGCGTGGAGCCGACCACAGGTCGGCGTCCTCCCGATAGGCGCCGAAATCGGCCGGCACCGGTGTTGTCAAGGGCGCGAAGCGGCGTAGCGAACCCTTGACCACGCCGGTTCCGGCCGCACAATTGCGCCGTCGGGAGGACGACGACCCCGTGCGACCTAACCGGCGGAGACCAGGCCGGTTTCGAAGGCGCACACGACAGCAGCCGCGCGGTCGCGGAGGTCGAGCTTGGTGAAGATGCGGCCGACGTGGCTCTTCACGGTGAGCTCGGAGATGTGCAGGGTGGTGGCGATCTCGCCGTTGGAGAGCCCTCGGCCGATCGCGACGAGGACCTCGAGCTCACGGGCGGTGAGGGTCTCCAGGCTCGGGGGCGGGACGGCGGCCGGAGCGGCTCGGTAGGTCTCCAGCACCTTCGTGGTGACCGACGGGTCGAGCCAGGAGCCACCTGCGGCGACGGTGCGTACGGCGCGGAGCAGGTCGTCGGACGGCGTGTCCTTGAGTACGAAACCGGCGGCACCGGCGCGCAGGGCGCCGGACAGCATCTCGTCGTCGTCGAACGTGGTCAGCACCAGCACGGGCGGGTTGCCCTCTGAAGCGCGGAGCCGACGCGTCGCCTCGATGCCGTCGACGCGCTTCATCCGCAGGTCCATCAGCACCACGTCGACCTCGTGCTCTGTCATCGCCGCCGGCACCTCGGAGCCGTCGGCACACTCGGCGACCACGTCGAAGCCGCTGCGGCGGCGCAGGATGCGGCGCAGCCCGGAGCGGATCAGCTCTTGGTCGTCGACCAGGAGCACCCGCACGAGCGCTTCGTCGCTCACCCGAGCACCTTCTTCACTGCGCACATGAGCCACGGCGCGCCGACAGGGATCGACAGGTCGACCAGCCACACCTCGGGATCGCGAGGGTCCGGTCCGGCCAGGAGGGTGCCGCCGAGCTGCTCGGCGCGCGACGACATGCCGGCGGTGCCGGACCCGTCGGTGGCCGCAGGTTGAGCACCATTGCGCCGGTTGCGTACGGCGAGGTGCGCCCGGCGCGTGTCGACGTTCACGTCGACGTCGACCGACTCGCCAGGCGCGTGCTTGGTGGCATTGGTCAGCGCTTCCTGCAACACGCGATAGAAGCCCAGGCCCGCCGTCGGCGTCAGCATCGTCAGGTCGCCGCGCCCCGTGTAGGTCACCGGATGGCCCGCGTCCTTCAGCCGGCCGACGAGCTCGGGGATGTCCTCGGCGCACGGCAGGGGGTGGGTGCCGGCGGGTTCGGTGGCCAGCACGCCGACCGTACGACGGATCTCGGCCATGGCCTGCCGGCCGACCTGCTCGGCATCGGAAAGGGCGGCCAGGGCGTCGTCGACGTCGGGACCGTCGTCACCGGCAAGGAGCGCCTGCCGCGCACCGCCGACGTGCAGCATCGTCACGCTCAGCGAGTGGGCCACCAGGTCGTGGATCTCGCGGGCGATCCGCTGGCGCTCGGCCAGGGTGGCGCGCTCGGACTCCTGGGCGCGAGCCTTCCGCTCGGCCGCCAGCGCCCGCATCTGCCAGCGCATGGTGAAGCCGATGAAGAACCCGATGTCGCTGGTCAGGATGAGCAGCGCTACGTCGGAACCAGCCGTCGGGCCGGGGTCGAACAGCACCATCGCAGTGCTGGCCAGCACACTGGCCAACGCTCCGCGACCTGCACCTTCGGTGACGGTGGTCTCGGCGACGAGGAACGTGGCGACAAGAGGTACGACGTACTCGGCACCGTTGGCCCCTGTCGGCACGGTCAGGATCCAGATCAGCGCGCCGAGCACCAACGGCGCGTCGACCCACCAGGGAACCCAGAACGGCACCGAGAAGTGGAGCACGTGAGGAGTCAGCACCAGGAGCAGCGAAAGCGTTACCCACTTCGGCTCGACCAGGGCATCGCGCTGGGCGAGCGCGACGGCGGTGCCGGCCAGCATGGCCAGCGCGCTCGAGATCGGCACCCACCAGGGGTAGCCGAGCCCGCGCTGGAGCCCCTTGCCCTCGACGCGGTCGCGAAAGCGCGCGCCGAGAGCCTGTGCGGTGGCCAGCATGTCCCCAGCGTAGGACTCCGAGGTCCTCGGGCCATCCGTCCTGAGCAGGCAGCGCACTCCTACCAGGGGAGGAGACGAAGAGGGTCCCGCGGAGCGATGTCCGGAGCGGACCCGAGATCTAACGTGGCTGCCATGACCTGGACCGAGACCCACGAACGTCACCGGATCATCCGCGAGGTCGCGGCCACCGCCGCGGCCGACCCCACCGGCTCCCTCCCCTGGCGAGACGAGTACGCCGCAACCTTCGGCGACCGCGACGGCCTGCTGTTCGCTCTCCGCCACCGCTGGGAGCGCACCTGCGAGGCGCAGCTCGACACCCACCTCCCCGAGGAGGTGCTCGACGAGCGCTACCGCGACCTGCACCGGAGCAACGCCGGGGTGCTGCGCATCCTGGAGCGGTACGCCGGCGGCCTGACGGCCGTGCCGTCGGAAGCCGTCGCCCGTGCTTCGTGAGCTCGCAGAGCGGCCGGCCGGCGTCACTGCACGCTCGGCGGTCAGCTGGTCGCTGAGCTACGGCCTGGCCCGCGGCATGTTCAAGCGGGCGGCGAAACGAGGCGACGTGATGTCGCAGCTCGAGCTCGACCCACGGCTGATCGACGACCCGTTCCCGACGTACGAGCAGATCCGCTCGCGGGGCCGGCTCCTGATGGGCAAGGTCATCCCCGTCACCGTCGACCACGCGCTCGGCACCGCGGTCCTGCGCAGTCCCGACTTCGGCGTCGCCGGTGGCCAGGCCGGGCTTCCCGGCCCGGCGCAGCGCCTGCTGAACGCCGTCGCCGACCCGTGGTCCGTCGGACCCGTCGAGCCACCATCGATGCTGGTGATGGACCCGCCCCACCACACGCGTTACCGCAGGCTGGTCTCACGCGCCTTCACGATCCGTTCCGTCGAGGCGCTGGAGACGATGGTGCAGGCGACCGCCGACCGGCTCCTCGACGAGCTCGCCGACAAGGAACAGTTCGACGTCGTCGAGGACTACGCCGCCCTCCTGCCCGTGGCCGTGATCGCGCACATGCTCGGCGTGCCCGACCACATGCACCGCCAGCTCCTCGAGTGGGGCAACGGGGCCGCGGCCACCCTCGACCCCTCGCTTTCCTGGCCGCGCCACAAGGCCGCCCGCAACGACATCCGCCAGCTGAACCTCTGGCTGGACGGGCACATCCAGACGATCCGCCGCCCAACAAGTGACCAGCCCGGCGACGACCTGCTCAGCAAGCTGGCCAACCTCGAGGGCGACGACCGGCTCACCGACCTCGAGCTGCGCGCGACCGCCCTGCTGCTCCTCGGCGCCGGCTTCGAGACGACCGTGAACCTGATCGGCAACGCCGTCCGGCTCCTCGACCAGCACCCCGACCAGCTGCGGCAGCTCCAGGAGAACCCGTCGGGCTGGGACAACGCCGTCGATGAAGTGCTGCGCTTCGACTCGCCGGTCCAGGTCACCATCCGCCTCGCCTACAAGGACACCGAGGTCGATGGCATCCGGGTGCCCAAGGGCCAGCCGATCCTGACCTACCTCGGCGGCGCCAACCGCGACCCGGCCGTGTTCACCGACCCGCAGACGTTCGACGTAACCCGGGCGAACGCGCACGACCACCTGGCGTTCTCCTCCGGCATCCACTTCTGCCTCGGCGCCGGCCTGGCTCGGATGGAGGGCGTCGTCGGTCTCCGCACGCTCTACGAACGGCGCCCCGATCTGCGGGTGTCCGGCTCACCCGTACGCCGCGACACCCGGGTGTTGCGCGGCTACGAGCACCTCCCGGTCAGTTCACACCCCGAGGGCCAGGAACGCAGCAGCGGTCGCCTCTCGCGTGGGGTCGCCTGAGGCTGCCACTCGGGCGGCGAGCAGGGCGTCGGCGAGACCGCCGCCCTGGGCCAGTCGGTCGTGCAGGTCGACCATCACCGCCGCCGTCGCCTCGTCGTTGACCTCGGCCACGCTGGACACCAGGCCGGCAGTGCCGATCGAGAAGAGCGCCGATGCCAGCCCCAGCAGCTCGTCGGCTCCGACCGGAGCCAGTACGCCGGACTCGCACGCCGAGAGCACGAGCCGGTGCGGTGCCACGCGCAGCCGCTCGAGGTCGTGCACCGTGAGCGGTCCGTCGGCCAGCTCGAGCGACGAGAAAAGCGGGCTGTCGGCCCGGAAGTGTCCGTGCGCCGCCACGTGGGCAAGGCCGGCCCCGTCGAGGGCCGCCATCGCCGCCTCGACAGTGGCGCGGTCTCCGTCGAGGAGTACGGCGTCGGGATGACGTTGCGCGAGTACGGGCACCTCCGCGCCGCCAGTGTCGAGGCCGGGGCCGGCCAGCAGCACCAGCCGCTCGTCGGTCGTCGTCGCCGCGCGGGCTCTCAACCACTGCGCAGCTGACGGAACGCTGCTGAACGAACGTTCGGTCAGTGTTGGGAGCAACGCCCACGGAATTCCGTGGAGACGAGCGGTCGGCGCCACCACGACCGGACCGTCCGGCAACAGCCGGACCGCATCACCGAGCAGCGTCTGCTGCAGCCGGCTGCCCAGATCACCCGGGTCATACGGCCGACCACGGGCGGCTCGGCGCAGGGCGAACTGGGCGAGGTTGCCCAGCTCCAACGCCTGCGCTGTGGTGCCCGCGATCCGACGGCGCACCCGCCCCGCGCTGACCACCAACACGTGAAGGACTCCATCGACATCGACCAGTTCGACCAACGCAGCGTCGCCAACCTCGGCCACGAGTTGCTCCACGTCCAGTCGCGGATCGACGTGGTCGGCCTGGCCGGCGAGCCGGTGGTGACCAGCACGAACGGCGCGCTCCAGCCGTCGGCGCTCCGACTCGAGCTGCTCGGTCGCTTCACCTTCGGCTCGTGCCTCCGCCAACCGACGGCCGTTGTCTCGAAGCGCCGCGAGCTCCGGCGATACGTCTCCATCCGGCGTCACGGGAGGTTGGGCCAACGCGGTGGCCCTCCACCGCTCGCTCCACCGCAGCAAGGTGCGCGCGTCAGAGGTGGCCGCGTGCCGAAGCGCGACCGTCGCGAGCTCACGGCCGTGGGTGGTGGCCAGCGCTCGCAGCTCCGAGCTGCCCAGGGTCTGTCTGTGCTCGTCCAGAGCATCGAGGCCTCGGCCACAGGCGCGCAGCGCGCCTCCGCGGTCGCCACCTGACTCCCGCTCGAGCGCTCCGGCCAGCCAAGCACTGGCCCGGACCAGCGCGTTCGGCCGGTCCCGGTAGGCCGTGGCCCGAGACAGCAAAGCGATGCGTTCCGGCCCCGTCGCCAGCCTTCCGGCCAGGGTGAGTGCCTCCGGCGTCTCGTCAGCGCGCTCCGAATCAAGTCGGTCAGCAACGGCCAGGGCTTTCTGCGCGAGCCCGAGCGTGCGGCCGAGCTGATGTTTCGCCCGGACCTGCACAAGCTGTGCCCTCAGCTCGAACCAGTCGCGCTGTTGTCGGGCGAAAGCCTTGTGAGCTGCTTCTGCGACAGCGATGGCGGCCGAAGGATCTCCCGCAGCCGACTGGGCTGACGCCAACGCCAACAGCAACTCGGCGTGTCTGCTGGGCGCGAGTGTGACGCTCTGCATGAACGTCTCAACCACGTGCACAGCTTCGTCATTCAGGCCTGCCGCCAAGTAGGCATCGGCCCGTGCCGGCACGTTTTCAACCCGGAACTCGCCACGCTCGCCCTGGGCTCGGGCGACGTCCTCCATAAGGGTCAACGAGCGTGGGATGTCACCGCGGCGAAAAGCGACCTCGCCGAGATTGTGGACCGCGTCGAGCGCCTCGACGTCATCGCCGGCGGATCGGAAGAGTTGCAGAGCTTCATCGAATGATGACTCAGCGTCTGCAAGATGCCCAAGGACCATGTGGATGTAGCCCAGCATGGTGAGGATGCGCGCCTCCCAGTCGCGATCCTCCGATCGTCGTATGCCGTTGAGGGCAGCCTCCATGTCAACGAGCGCTGACTCCTGTCGACCCAGCAACGTCAGTGCACTCGACCGCCGCATCAAGACCTTCGCCAGGGTCGCTTCACCTGCCTCGTCGACTGCCCGATCGAGCTCTCGCAGGGCCTGCGTCGTGCGCCCACTCAGGGCCAACGTGTAGCCGTACGTCGCGCGCACGTCTGCCATCCGGTCCGGCTCGACCTGCCGTGAGTGGCGAAGCGCGGTGCGCAGTTCAACGATGGCCTCGTCTGTACGGCCCTGCTCACGTAAGGCAATGCCGAGCGCCTGGTAGGCATCCGACAGTGTTGCCGGACTCTGTGAGTCGACAATTACCGCTCGCGAGGCCACCTCGGCGCGGGCGGGGTCGATCAGAGCGAGTTCGCGCAGGTCGTCGCTCATGCCGGCCTCGTGTCTTTACGGGGGTCGTGACGCGCCACTACGGTAGCGATCGCGCTCGGGCACGTCCGGCCACCTACGCCAGGAGCTCCCATGACCGATTCCGACGGCGCCCAACCCACCCGCGGCTCGCTCTCGTGGTTCCGCAACATCTTCCGGCCCCAACGACCCGTACGTCCGCCGATCGTTCGCCAGGATCGTGACGTCGCCCGAGACACTCTGCGCACGCAGATCGACGTCGTCCGCCGCGCCTTCGACGGGCAGCTGGCAGTGGCGAGCGCGAGTGAGGACGACGCCGACGCCGACTTCCTCTACCGGCCCGGCCACGTCCTCGTACGACGCGACGACCGCGAGAAATTGGAGCGCTTCTTCGGCGCTCGGCAGGAGGAGTACCTCGGCGTCGGTGAGGTCGTGGACGACCGTGTGGAAGGGCTCGATGTCTACCAGCTCCCGCCACGCCGCTCCAACGAGGCAGTGGAGGTTCTCCTGCTACTCGACGAACTCCACCGAGAGCTCGGCGAACAAGGCGAGCTGCCAGAAGGCCGCGACTGGGTGGCCACGCCCGACCATGTCCTCTACGTGACGGGCATGGGCAGGGTCTGCCCGGCCACGGAACCCGAGACTCCGCCTCGCGGCCGTGGACCCGTGCCAGCCCTGAGCAAGGACCCGGGCGCGGGCAAGGGCGTGCGGGTGTCCGTTGTCGACACCGGTTGGTACCCCGGAGCTGCTACTGACACCGACAGCCCCTGGCTGGCGTCCGGAGTCCAGGGCGACCTCGAGCAGGTGAACCCGGCCGCCATCCACGAGTACGCGGGGCACGGCACCTTCGTCTCCGGCGTAATTCGTTGCCTCGCGCCAGCGGCCGACATCGAGGTCGAGGGCTTCCTCACAAAGGGCGGCGCGGTCCTCGAGTCCCAGATCGCGGCCGAGCTCAAGGATGCGGTCCGCGACGTGCCGGCTCTGATCTCGATCTCGGCAGGCACCTACTCGTACAACGATCATCCGCTGATGAGCTTCGAGGTGCTCTATGAGAACTACAGGCTGAACGACGATGACGACGCCCCGCTTGTCATCGCCGCTGCGGGCAACGACTCCATCAACACGAAGTTCTATCCGGCCGCGTTCGACTGGGTGGTCGCCGTCGGCTCGCTGGATGCGAACGGCAGGAAGTCCGACTTCTCCAACTACGGTCAGTGGGTCGACGTCTACGCCCAGGGCCGCAACCTGGTGAACGCGTTCCCGACCGGCACGTACACGACCTACGAGCCGCAGACCCCAGCTGGACAGGTTCGGAACTTCACCGGGCTAGCCCAGTGGAGCGGTACGTCGTTCTCAACGCCGATCGTGACCGGCGCGATCGCCGCCTACATGAGCAAGCACAACGTGAGCGCCCGCGCAGCCCGGGATGCTCTCTTCGCCTCCGCGGCGCCCAAGCAGGACCCGACGGCAGGCGCCATGAAGGCGATGGGGCCGCCGTTCGTGTGAGAGTGGTTTCGAGGCTCGTCGCTGGCGCTCCTCGCACCTCAACCACCGTCAGCAGTCGACCCAGGTGGTGGTGAGGGTGCGACCGCCGGTGGTGACTACGAACCGCATGAGGCCGGGCTCGACGCCCTCGAGGCGGAAGAAGCCGGAGCCGTCGGTCTCCACCGTGCTGGTCTCGCCGTCGACCCGCTGCAGGTCCACGCTGCCGGGCTGGCCCGGCACCACCTGACCGATCACGACGCCATCTCGGACCTCGAGCTCAAGGCTCAGCTCGCCGGTGCCGAACGACAGGACCCGCTCGGTGGCCTCACCGGTGCTGCGGACGCCCGCCCCCGCCTCGAGGGACGAGTCGTGGAGCAGCTCCATCAGCTCGGCGTCGACCGTGCGCCACGTGAACGCCGCCTGCGCGGCGACGCGTCGACGCTCGGTGACCGCGTCGGTCTCCGCCACGGCCTCGGAGAGGGCGGCCATCAGCTCGTCGTCATCCGACCAGTCGTTCATGCTCGCTCACCCCCGGTTTCCAGTCGCGGTCGCTCCGACAACGCCCGTAAAGCGCTGGTGTTACGCAGCTGCTCCAGCGCCCTGGCCCGGGTCGGGCCGATGCTGCCGATCGGAATGCCGAGGCGCTCGCTGATGTCGGCGTACGCCACCGGCGGGTCGGTCAGCAGGATGAGGAGCAGCTCGCGGCGATCGGCGGGCAGCTCTGCCAGCCCCTCGCGCAGCGCCTGACGTTCCTCGGCCACCACCAGGTCATCGCCGGCGACGTCCTCGGTCACGCCCGCGAGTGTCACGGACTCGGCCGGGTCCACGGGTGTCATCCGCTTACGCGCCGCGATGAGGCGCAGGCACTCGTTGCGCGTGGTGGTGGCGAGCCAACCGGGCATCGCGGCGGGCTCACGGATCTTGTCGAGCTGCTCGACCAGCCGCAGCCACACCGTCTGGCAGACGTCATCGGCGTCGGCCTCCGACAGGCGGTGTCTGCGGGCCACGCCGCAGACCAGCGGTAGGTACCGCTCGACGATCGCGTTCCAAGCATCCTGGTCTCCCTCTCGAGCTCTCGAGACCAAGGAGGGAAGGGGGTCAGTCGCATCCATGTCGACGACCTCCTCGCCCGGGCGGCTCCCGGGACGGGCCCAATGGTCTCGTAGTTCAGAGCGCTCACCAAGCACCGTGATACATCCAATTTTCTCGTATCACCAGGCCACCCCCACCCCTCTGTCTCGGTGATCGCAGCAACCAATGCTGCGGCGCACGAAAAGGACAGAACGATGACCTGGACCGAGACCCACGAGCGTTACCGCATCATCCGCGAGGTTGTGAAGGCCGCCGAGGCCGACTCGACCGGCACGCTGGCCTGGCGTGACGAGTACGCCGACTACTTCGGCGACCGCAACGGTCTCGTCAACGCGCTTCGGACGCGCTGGCAGCACACCTGCGAGGCGCAGCTCGACAGCAACATGACCGAGGCGGAGCTGCAGGCCGAGCACCGCAGGCTGCTGCAGGCCCACGCGGCCGTGCTGCGGATCCTCGACAACCACCGCGCCGTGCCCTTCGCCACAGCCGAAGGTATGTCGGTTGCCTGACCGCCGAGGCCGCTCGGCCCGTCATGGGGGCGGGCCGAGCACTCAGCTCAGCTGACGGTCGTCAGCAGCTGGGTCGCCCGGGTCAGCACGACGTAGAGCGTCGAGCGCCCGGTGACCGACTCGTCCTCGATCTCCTGAGGACGGACGACGACGATGCCGTCGAACTCCAGACCCTTGGTGTCGAGACCGGTGAGCACCACGATCCGGTCGACCCCCGACGGGGTGACCGAGGAGTCGACCGCCGCCTTCGCGGCGGGCGCATCGGCGGCGAACTCCGGCCAGGCGGCCAGCCAGGCGTTGACCTCGGAGCGGCGCGCCACCGGCACCACGATCGCGACGGTGCCGGAGACCCGCTCGGCGATGTCGGCGACTGCCTGCCGCGTGGCCGCCTCGACGTCACCCGCCGCGTCGATCTCCACCGGTTCCTTGCCGGTCGACCGGACGGCCGTCGGCAGGTCCGCCTCGAGCCCGACCCGCTCGGCGTAGAGCGCGGCGTACTCGTAGATCTCCGCGGAGTTGCGGTAGTTGGTCGACAGGTGGAACTCGTGCAGCTGCTTGCCCTCCAGTGCCGTCGTGCGGGCGGCAGCGGACTCGTCGGGCCGGGGCCACGAAGACTGGGCCGGGTCTCCGACGATCGTCCACGACGCGGTGCGGCCGCGCCGACCGACCATCCGCCACTGCATCGGTGTGAGGTCCTGGGCCTCGTCGATGAGCACATGGGCGAACGCGTCGTCGTCGATGCTGTGGGTCGGCGGGGCCCAGGCCCGACCGGTCGGCGCGTACTCCCGATCGGAAGCCGTCATCAGCTCCTGGATGTCGACGGCGCCCTCGATCAGCGTCAGCGGGTCGTCGCGGTCGTCCTCGGTGCGGCGCGGCACGTCGCCGATGGCGTAGCGCAGCTCGTCGATCAGCGGCACGTCCTCGACCGACAGCGACTCCCCGCCAGTCCAGCCGGCCCACGACTTGGCCAGCAGTCGCTGCTCCTCCGCGGTGAGTAAGCCGTCGGCGACCCGGGCCAGGAGCTCCGGCTCGCGCAGCCACGACAGCACAGTGGGCGCGTCGAGCGGTGGCCACCAGGCCAGCGCGAAGTCGAGGAAGTCGTCGTTGCCGAGAAGGTCCTCGTCGAACGCCTCGCGCCCGCGCTCCCGGCCCCGCTCGGTGCGCACCTGTCGCCACATCGCGTCGAGCAGGGCGCCGGCGACCTTGGGCACCTGACGGTTGCGGCGTCCCTGCGACATCAGCTGGCGGCGCACCCGGCCCAGGGTGCCCTGGTCGAGCGCGAGGTTGTTGTCGTACCAGAACAGCCGGAACTCGGACGGACTCCCGGGCGCCTGTTGCCGCGACGCGCGACGCATCAGCTCGGCCATCCGCTCGGAACCTTTCACGTCGGCGACCGCAGGCTCGTCGTGGCGGGACGCGCGCACTCCGTCGACCACCTCGCCGAGCGAGCGCAGCGCGACCGCGGTCTCGCCCAGACTCGGCAGCACGCGCTCGATGTAGCGCATGAACACGCCGCTGGGCCCGACCACCAGCACGCCGCCCGCCTCGTAGCGGCGGCGGTCGGTGTAGAGCAGGTAGGCCGCGCGGTGCAGGGCGACGACGGTCTTGCCGGTGCCGGGGCCGCCGGAGATGGTGACCACACCCTTGCTGGGCGCCCGGATGGCCTCGTCCTGCTCGGCCTGGATCGTGGCAACGATCGAGTGCATCGAGCGGTCGCGGGCGCGGGACAGCTGCGCCATCAGCGCGCCCTCGCCGATGATCGGCAGGTCGACGCCCGACTCCTCGAGCGCCTCTGCGTCGAGCAGCTCGTCCTCGACCCCGGTCACGCTGCGGCCGACGCAGCGCAGCACCCGGCGGCGTACGACGCTCTGGGGGTCGGCGGCCGTTGCCTGGTAGAACACGGCGGCCGCGGGAGCGCGCCAGTCGATCAGCATCGAGTCCATGTTGGCGTCGCGCAGGCCGATCCGGCCGATGTAGCGGGGCTCGGGGTCGAGCTGCGCTTGGAGGTCGAGGCGGCCGAAGACCAGGCCCTCGTGGGCGGCGTCCAGCTGCGCGATCCGCTTCGCGGCCTGGAAGACCATGGCGTCGCGCTCGACCAGGCCACCCTCGTGGCCCAGCTTCCCGCGGTTCTGACCCTCGCGCGCGAGCTGCTGGGCCGCTTTCCCTGCCGACTCCAGCTGCGCGTACACCCGGTCCACGAACCCCTGCTCGTGAGCGACCTCGCGCTCCACCAGCTCCTCAGTCAAGCTTCGCTTCCCCTCGCACGATCCACCCCACGGAGGCCGGTTCCCCAGGAAACGGCAAGTTCTCTACTTTACAAGGGCAGACGCCGCGGATCTGAATCGGGACGCAATCTGACTACTTCTTGCGAGACAGGAAGGCCACCATCGCCTCGCGAGCGGCGTCCGACCCGAACAGGCGGGCGCTGAGCGTGGCCATGTCGTCGGCGCCCGCGTCTATGTGGGCGAGCAGGGGGCCGGCCAGGAGCGCCTTGGTCTCGCGCAGCCCCTGGGGTGCGCCGGTGACCAACGACGCGCAGACCGCCGCCACCGCGTCGTCCAGGGCATCCGGAGCCACGGCCTGGGTCACCAGGCCCATCGCCTCGGCGTCGCCGCCCGTGAACACCTCGCCCGCCAGGCAGGCCAGGGCGGCGGCCCTGGACGTCATCCTCGGCAGCACGGTCAGCGAGATCACGGCCGGGGCCAGGCCCAGCTTCACCTCGGTCAGCGCGAACGTCGCGTCGTCGGCCGCGATCGCGATGTCGGACGCGGCCACGATCCCGATGCCGCCGGCTCGCACCGCTCCGTGCAACCGGGTCACCACGGGCTTGCTCAGCGCCACGATCTGCCGCTGCATGGCCACCATCGCCCTGGCGCCCTCCTCCATGCCCCCGCCGGAGGCCTCGGACAGATCGGCGCCCGAGCAGAACACCTTGCCCTCCGCGCGGATCACGACCGCCTTCACGTCGTCCGCGGAATCGGCGGCCTCGAGGCGCGCGAACAGCTCGGTGACCAGCTGCCGAGAGAGCGCGTTGCGGTTGTGGGGGGAGTCGAGGGTGATCGTCGCGATCTGGTCGGCGACGTCGTAGTGGACCAGCTCGCTGGGTGCGTCGGACATGCCGATCATCCTGCCGTAGCGCCATCCGGAGTGCCGGTCCGCTCCGAACAACCTGCATGCCGAGACGTCTGCTCTACGCCGCCTTCGGGGTTCTGGCCACCTTGGTCGGCGTCGCCGCCGGCCACCTCGTAGCCGCCCTGCTCAACCCCGACTCCTCCCCCGTGCTCGCGGTCGGCTCGACCGTGATCGACCTGACGCCCACCCCGATGAAGGAGTGGGCGATCCGGCAGTTCGGCAGCAACGACAAGCCGATCCTGATCGGCTCGGTGATGGCCGGCGTGCTGGTGCTGGCCGCGATCGCCGGGCTGCTGGCCCGTCGGCGCTTCCGCAACGGTGCCGCATTGCTCGTCGTGCTGGTCGCCGTCGCCGGCGCCCTGGCGATCCGCCGCCCGAATGCCGAGTTCATCGACGTCATCCCCGGCCTCGTGTCGGCGCTGGTGGCCGTGACCGCCTTGTGGTGGCTCGACCGCGCCGCGCGGACCCCCGTGCCCGCCGAGCCGCGAGCCCACCCGATGGTGGCCGCCACCCCGCATGTCCAGGACATCGCCGTGCCCGTCGCCAAGCAGCGGCCCGAGCCCAGTCGCCGCGGCGTGCTGATCGCCATGGGTGCCCTGGCCGCCACCGCTGCCGTGATGGGCGGAGCCGGCCGCTTCATCGGCAAGGTCCGCGCCAAGATCGGCGACATCGCGTTCCCGACTCCGGCGTCGGCGGCCGAACCACTGCCGACCGGGCTCGAGACCCAGTTCGACGGCATCACGCCGCTGCGGATCTCGAACCAGGACTTCTACCGGGTCGACACCCGGCTGGACACCCCCATCGTCGACATCGACGACTGGACGCTGACCATCGACGGCGACGTCGAGGAGGAGCTCACGTTCACCTTCGCCGAGCTGCTCGAGATGCCGCTCATCGAGCGCGACATCACGCTCACCTGCGTCTCCAACAGCGTCGGTGGTCCGTACGTCGGCGGGGCCCGCTGGATCGGCGTCCGCCTGACTGACCTGCTCGAACAGGCCGGGGTGGGCTCGAAGGCCGACCAGCTGCTCAGCACCGACTTCGACGGCATGAAGATCGGGACGCCGCTCGAGCTGGCCACCGACGGCCGGGACGCCATGATCGCACTCGGCATGAACGGCGACCCGCTACCCCGCGAGCACGGGTACCCCGCCCGGATGGTGATCCCCGGCCTCTACGGCTTCATCAGCGCGACCAAGTGGCTCACCCGACTGACCCTGACGACGTACGCCGAAGAGGAGGCGTACTGGACCGAGCGCGACTGGGCGACCAACGCCCCGATCAAGCCGTCCGCGCGGATCGACACCCCCAAGTCGCTGGCCGAGATCCCGACCGGCGAGACCGTCATCGGCGGCGTCGCCTGGGCCCAGAACGACGGCGGAGTCACCAAGGTGCAGGTCAAGGTCGACGGAGGGGCCTGGGCCGACGCCGAGCTCGGGCCTGAGGTCGGCAACGTCTACTGGCGCCAGTGGTTCTACAAGTGGGACGCGACCAAGGGCCAGCACAACGTGGCAGCCCGAGTGGTCGACGCCGACGGTGATGTCCAGACCGACGTACGCGCCGAGCCCTTCCCCGAGGGCTCCAGCGGCATTCACACCCTGATCCTGCGGGTGGCGTGACCTGCCTCTCATTCCCCAATCCGCGCAGCCTGCAGTTCCGAACATCCTTTGTCAGACCATCCAACGGAAGGCTCCACCCCCATGAAGCTCAACACCCTCCGCCGCGGCACCGCCGCTGCAGCCGTGATCGCACTCTCGTTCACGTTCGCCGCCTGCGGCAGCGACGACGAGCCGTCCGGCTCGGCCGACGACACCACGTCGCAGTCACCCGAAGAGACCCCCGTCGAGACGCCTGCCGAGGAGGAGACCACCGACGCCGGTGCCGCGACCTTCGGAGCCGGGTGTGGCGAAGTGCCCGCCGACGGCGCCGGTTCGTTCAACGGCATGGTCAACGACCCCGTAGCCACGGCCGCTAGCAACAACCCGCTGCTGCAGACCCTCGTCGCCGCCGTCGGCGCCGTGGACGGTCTGGGCGACACACTCAACAGCCAGGAGGCACTCACCGTCTTCGCTCCCTACGAGGGCGCGTTCGCGGAGATCCCCCCGGAGGCGCTCCAGGGCCTGCTCGACGAGGCCACGAAGAAGGCCGACAAGAGCACGCTCTACACGGTGCTCGCCAACCACGTGCTCCCCGCGAACGACGACCCGGCCGCGGTCGTCGGTGAGCAGACCACGCTCGCCGGTGGCACGCTTACCGTCGAGGGTGACGAGTCGGGGATGACCGTCAGCGACGGCACCGTGACCGCCAACGTGATCTGCGGCAACATCCCGACCGCCAACGCGACGGTCTACGTGATCGACAAGGTCCTCACCGGCATCGCCGGCTGACGTTCGACGGACCTAGCAGAAACGCGAGAAGATCACTCATGGAGCGGATCCAGCCGGCCGACGCCTCTCCCTTCGGGGAGGTGTCGGCGCGGGCTGACTCAGGTGCCGACAAGGCAGCCGAGCTTGCCCAGCTGCTGAAACTCGCCTCCCGCGGTGACCAGGAAGCGTTCGCGAAGCTGTACGACGCCACCTCGACCAGGGTCTTCGGGCTCGCGGTCCGCATCGTCCGCGATCGTGCCCAGGCCGAGGAGGTCGCCCAGGAGGCCTTCCTGGAGATCTGGAAGACCGCCAGCCGGTTCGACCCGGCCAAGGGCAGTGCCCACGGGTGGATGCTCACCATCGTCCACCGCAAGTCGGTCGACCGGGTGCGGTCGGCCGAGGCGTCCACGCGTCGCGACACGACGTACGAGCTGCGCAACCAGACGGTCGACCACGACTCGACGGCCGACGCAGCGCACGCCTCGATGGAGGCCCGCAGGGTCCGCAACGCGATGGAGAGCCTCACCGCCGCCCAACGCGAGGCGCTCGAGCTGGCCTACTTCGGGGGCTACACGCACACCGAGGTGGCGAGCATGCTCGACCTGCCGCTCGGCACCGCCAAGACCCGCATCCGAGACGGACTCATCCGCCTCCGAGACACGATGGGAGTTGCGTCATGACCGACGTGCACGCGCTGTCCGGCGCCTACGCCGTCGACGCGCTCGACGATCTCGAACGCGCCAAGTTCGAGCGGCATCTCGCAGGCTGCGACGACTGCCAGGCAGAGGTGGCCAGCCTCCGCGAGACCTCGGCCCTGCTGGCCGAAACCTCACAGGTCACCCCGCCGCCGTCCCTCCGGGCGTCGGTGCTGGCCGGGATCACGACGGTCCGGCCGATCCCGCCGGTCGTCGCCGACGTCGTACCCGCCGAGCGCAGTCCTCGCCGGTGGACAGGCCTCATCGCCGCTGCCGCAGCGGTGACGGTGATCGGATCGGGCGTCGTGGTGGCCCAGAACCTGATGGACGACGCGACCTCTCGGGGTCCCGAGTACACCGTCGCCGAGCAGGTGCTGCGCGACAACGACGCCCAGCGGATCGTGCAGGAGTTCCGGGACGGCTCGAAGGCGACCGTGGTGGTCTCCGCGAAGGTGGACAAGGCGGTCATCGTCACGGAGGGGATGGCAGCTCCACCCGCGGGCACCGCCTACCAGCTCTGGTACCAGCGCGGGACCGACATGGTCCCCGCCGGCGTGATGCCGGTCGGCCCGGACGTCACCCGGGTGCTCGACGGCGACGCCCGGGGTGCCCGGGCGGTCGGGATCACAGTCGAACCCGAGGGCACGTCCCCCGACGAGCCGACCACCAAGCCCATCGCGCTCTTCTCGATACCAACCTGATGAGCGCGCACACGACGACGGCGAGGATCGCCGTCGTGGGTTCCGGCGTGGCCGGACTCACCGCGGCGTACGTCGCCTCCCGCACCGCGGAGGTCACGCTCTTCGAGGCCGACGACCGGCTGGGTGGCCATGCGGACACGCACCTGGTCGACGGTCTGGCCATCGACACCGGCTTCATCGTGCACAACCCGCGCACCTACCCGGTGCTGCTGCGACTGTTCGCGGAGCTCGGGGTGTCAACCCAGCTCTCCGAGATGTCGATGTCCATCCGGGACGACGACAGCGGCCTCGAGTGGGCGGGGGCCCTCGGCCGGCGAGGTCTCTTCCCGACCGCCGCCAACCTGAGGAAGCCGCGCTACCTGAGGATGCTGGCCGAGATTCCCCGCTTCCACCGACTCGCGAAGCGGGAGCTCGCGGCGATCACCGCCGACGTGACCCTCCGGGAGTTCCTCGACGACGGCCGGTTCTCGGCGTACTTCGTGCGGCACTTCATGGAGCCCCTCGTTGCCGCGGTCTGGTCGTGCGACCCCGAGGTCGCGCTCGACTACCCGGCCCGCTACTTGTTCACGTTCCTCGAGCACCACGGCATGCTCGGCATCTTCGGCTCGCCGCAGTGGCGCACGGTCACCGGCGGCTCGCACGAGTACGTACGACGGGTCGCCGCCGAGCTGGCTGAGGTCCGCCTCGGCACCAAGATCACCTCGGTGCTGGAGACGGCGGCGGGTGTCGAGATCACCGACGGCAACGGCGGCGTGACGGCGTACGACGGAGTGGTCATCGCGACCCATCCCGCCCAGGCGCTGTCGATGCTGGCCGCGCCGACCCCCCTGCAACGGACGGTCCTCGAGGACCTGCCGTACTCCCGCAACACCGCCCTGCTGCACACGGACACCTCCCTGCTGCCGAAGGCCCCTGGCGCTCGGGCATCGTGGAACTTCCGCAGGCCCGGCACGATCACCTACGACCTGACCCGGCTGCAGCGCCTGCCCACCGAGACCCGCTACCTGGTCACGCTCGGCGGGGAAGAGCTCGTCGACCCGGCCACCGTGATCGACCGGATGGAGTACGAGCACCCGCTCTACAACCCGATCTCGGTCGCCGCCCAGCGCCGCCTGCCGGAGATCAACACCGACCGGATCGCGTTCGCCGGCGCCTATCACGGCTGGGGCTTCCACGAGGACGGCGCGAGGTCGGGGCTGGCGGCGGCTGAGCACCTCGGCTTGACGTGGCCCGAGAGTGGTTTCGAGGCTCAGCCGGCGATCTACAAGACCACGATCCGGCACACCCGGCGCCAGCCGTTCCGGCGTACGTTCACCCATCGCAGCCACATCTGGCTGGTCGACCTCGACGACCTGCCCGACCACGGGGTGTTAGGGAGGTTCGAGGCGCGCGACCACCTCGACATCCACGCGTTCCTGGCCGAGCACGACATCGACGTTGCGGGTGGCCGGGTGCTGATGGCGGCGAACGCTCGCGCGTTCGGCTACTGCTTCAACCCGATCTCGGTGTTCTGGTGCTGGGACGAATCGGGCGCCCCGGCCGCGACCGTCGTCGAGGTGCACAACACCTACGGTGACCGCCACGCCTACCTCGTCCATCCCGACGAGCAGGGCCGGGCGACGGTCCCGAAGGCTATGTATGTCTCACCCTTCCACGGCACCGACGGCGTCTACGGGCTCGCCGTGCCAGTGCCAGGCGACCGCCTCGACATCGCGATCACCTTGCACACCGACGACGGGGCCCGATTCAGCGCTTCCCTGACCGGCCGCCGCTCGACCTCCGGCCCTTTACGGGCCGCACCTGCGGCCATCCGCGGTGCCTTTCTGATCCGGCTCCACGGTATCTGGCTGTGGCTGCGCCGGCTCCCGGTCAGACCTCGACCCCGCCACCGCAAGGAGGGCCCGAAATGACGGTCACTGCCAACCGCGTGTCCGCCAACTACTGGCCGGGCCTGGACGCGGTCCCGAGTGGCCCGAGAGCCGCGATCTCGTCGCGGGTCGCTCGTCGGCTCTTCCGGGCGGCGGTCAGTCGCCTCGACGTCACCGTCGTGATCGGTGAGGAGACCCTGGGCCGCGGTGGCCCGGTGGCCGTCGTCCACCGGCCTGAGGAGTTCTTCGCCAGGATCGGACGGGACCAGCTGATCGGGTTCGGCGAGGCCTACCTCACCGGCGCCTGGGATGCCGAAGACCTCGGCGGCTTCCTTACGGTCCTCTGCTCGGAGATCCAGCACCTCATCCCGCGCAACCTGCAGAAGCTGCGCTCGCTGGTGGTCGCGCGACCGCCTCGGTGGCAGAAGAGCAACGCCACGAACGCCCAGGGCAACATCGCGCACCACTACGACCTGTCCAACGACCTGTTCGAGCTCTTCCTCGACCCGACGCTGAGCTACTCGTCGGCTCTCTTCCACGACCCAGCCACCGCGACCCGGGCCGACCTCGAGCCCGCCCAGGGCCGCAAGATCGAGCGCCTGCTCGACCAGGCCGGTGTCGGCGAGGGCAGCCGGGTGCTCGAGATCGGGTCCGGCTGGGGCGAGCTCGCGATCCGGGCCGCCCGTCGCGGCGCGACCGTGCGCACGATCACGCTGTCGGTGGAGCAGAAGGTGCTCGCCGAGGAGCGGATCGCGGCCGCCGGCTGTGCCGACCGGGTGACCGTCGCCCTCTGCGACTACCGCGACGTGACCGGCACCTACGACGCGGTGGTCTCCGTGGAGATGATCGAGGCCGTCGGCTGGCAGTACTGGCAGACCTACTTCGAGACCATCGACCAGGTGCTGGCCCCCGGCGGCCGCGCCGCGATCCAGGCGATCACGATGCCGCACGACCGGATGCGCGCGACCAAGCGCACGTACACCTGGATCAACAAGTACATCTTCCCCGGCGGCTTCCTGCCGTCGGTCGAGGTCACCGACGAGATCGCCTGTGAGCACACCGCGCTCCGGCTGGCCGACCGGCACTCGATGGGCCCGCACTACGCGGCGACCCTGCGGCTGTGGGACGAGGCGTTCCTGTCCCACTCCGAGCAGGTGCTGGGGCTCGGTTTCGACGAGACGTTCCTGCGGATGTGGCACTTCTACCTGGAGTACTCCCGGGCCGGCTTCGCCTCCGGCTACATCGACGTCAACCAGCTGACCTTCACCAAGTCGGGGGTACGCCGCTCATGACCGTGGCCGTCGTGCTGGCGGCGGGCTTGGTCACTGCAGCCGCGCTGATGGTGACCACCGCGCTGATGGCCCGCCGGCTCAACCGGGCCGCGGTCGTCGACGTGGCCTGGGGCCTCGGGTTCGTGCTGATCGCCGTCGTCGCGGGCCTGATCGGCACCCTCGCCGACGAAGGCAGCCCGGCCCGCCGGTGGCTGCTGGTGGGCCTGGTCAGCGTCTGGGGTCTTCGACTGGCGCTCCACATCGGCCACCATGCACGCGGCAAGGGGGAGGACCCGCGCTACGAGGAGCTGCTGGGCGGCACGATCGACCAGGTCGGCATGGCCCGAGCCGTCCGCAAGGTGTTCGCGATCCAGGGCTTCGCCATGTGGCTGGTGTCGCTGCCGGTAATGGTGGGCGTCGTCCTGGCGGTCGAGTGGTGGCCAGTGGTCATCGTCGGCGCCACTCTGTGGCTGATCGGCGTGATCTTCGAGGCCGTGGGCGACGCCCAGCTGGCGGCGTACAAGGAGGTTCCCAAGGAGCAGCGCCCACCGGTGATGGACCGGGGCCTGTGGCGCTTCACCCGCCACCCCAACTACTTCGGCGATGCCGCTGTCGCCTGGGGGCTGTGGCTGGCCGCGGGTCTCGGCTCCGGCTGGGTCGCCGGCCTCGCCACGGTCCTTGCTCCCCTGGCCATGACCTACTTCCTGGTCTTTGCCACCGGCGCCAAGCTGCTCGAGCAGACGATGATGCAGCGCCCGGGCTACCCGGAGTACGCCGCCCGCACCTCGATGTTCATCCCCCTGCCGCCGCGGCGGTGACCGCCAGCGGGGAAGATGTCCCGGTGACCGACTCCGCCGAGCAGAGCCGTTTCGGCGAAGAGCTCGTCCGGCTCGCCTCGGCCGACAACTTCCGCGACGTGACCGGGCCCGGCTACACGACGTCCGACGGGCGGCCGCTGCGGGCCGGGGTGCTGTTCCGCTCCAACGAGCTGGCGCTCACCCACGAGGACGCGGCCACGATCGCGGAGCTCGGTGTCACGGCGATCTACGACCTCCGCAACGACCACGAGGTCGAGGCCCACCCCGACGTCTCTGTGCCCGGCGCCACCTGGACGCACCTCGAGGTCAAGGGCATCCCGATGGACTCCGTGGTCACGCTGGCGACGGTGGCCGAGGGCGACGAGGTGATGCGCGACGTCTACCGGGGGTTCGTGGTGCACGAAGGAGGCCGAGCCTCGTTCGCGACCCTGCTCGGCCGGCTTGCCGAGGCGGAGGCCCCTCAGCTCTTCCACTGCACCGCCGGCAAGGACCGCACCGGGTGGGCCAGCGTGCTGCTGCTCCACATCGGCGGCGTGGCCGACGACGTGATCCTGCGCGACTACCTGCTCACCAACTCCGTCTCGTCGGCCACCCGCGAGAAGTACCTCGGCATGGTCAGCGAACACCTCGGTGCCGACAAGGTGCCGGTCTATGAACGGGTCCTGGTCGCCGACGAGGCCTACCTGCGCGCTGCCTACGACGCGGTGTCCGCGGCGTACGGCTCCCTCGACGGCTACCTCACCGACGGCCTCGGGCTGTCCGCGGAAACGCTCGGCGCCCTCCGGGCACGTCTCGTGGTTCAGTAGGCGGCGTGGACGCCGTGTCGGCCGCGTTCGCGGCCATGCCGCGGGAGGGTTTCCTTCCTCCTGCCCGGGCAGCCGACGCGGCGTACGACGGGCCGATCGACATCGGCCGCGGCCAGACAAACTCGCAGCCACGGACCGTCGAAGCGATGCTGCGCCTCCTCGAGGTCGCGCCGGGCCACCGCGTGCTCGACGTCGGCTCCGGCTCCGGCTGGAGCACCGCTCTTCTGGCCCACCTGACCGGGTCGGGCGGCAGCGTGATCGGCGTCGAGCTGGAGCCGGAGCTCGTGGAGTTCGGCGCCGCCAACCTGGCGAGGGCCGAGATGCCGTGGGCCGAGATCCGTCCGGCGGAGGTGGGGGTGCTCGGTCTGCCGGACGAGGGCCCGTTCGACCGGATCCTGGTCTCGGCCGAGCCGACCCGGCTGCCCGACGAGCTGGTCGCCCAGCTGGCCGACGGCGGCCGGATGGTGATCCCGGTGACGGGCACGATGCTGCTCGTCGTCCGTAGTGACGACGACGTGGAGGTGTCGCGTCACGGCAGCTACCGCTTCGTGCCACTCCGGTTCGGCGGCTGATCTGCCGGCCTGATCGGCAGCGTCTCCTCGGGCGCTTCGGCCGGCACGGTCTCGGTGCCGACCTCCGTCTGCGGCGCCCGGGTCATCGGCACCCCGTTGGGCGGAGTCTTCGGCTCGAGCACGATCTCGTGGGTGTCGCCGTCGCGCCCGTCGAACCGCACGGTGGCCGACTCGAAGCCCTTGAGGACGTTCATGTGCACCAGCCCGGCATAGGTCCGCCGGTCGGCGTCCGTGAGGTCGACCTTGTCGGTGAACAGCGTCATCAGCGAGCGCGGCCAGAGCTTGCGCGCCAGGACCACGTTGACCTCGATGCCGAGCACGCCCATGATCGCCGCGAGATAGATGATCCCGATCAGGCCGAGCACCAGGGCGAACGTGTCGTTCATCCCCTTGCTCCCGGTGATCACCGTGGTGGCGTACCAGGTACCGACGTACTGCAGCCCCTGCCACAGCACCGCCACCGTGAAGGCGCCGGGCCAGGAGCGTCCGACATAGTCGTGCCGGGTCGTGGCCACGCGGGACAGCGCGGTCAGCACGAGTCCGACCACGATCACCGTCGCGACCAGGATGAGCAGCCGGATCGTGCGGTTGAGCCCCGAGCCGAACACCTCGGTGTTGGCCCCCAGGGTCGACAGCACCGAGACGGCGAGCACGGAGGAGCCCGCCATGGTCAGCAGGAGCAGGCTCTTGAACCGGGTGAAGAACGGGTTCGGCCGGCTGTTGCGCGGCACGGCCCAGGCGGTGTTCATGGTGTTCTGGATCGCCTGACCGAGGCCGGAGGCGCCGAAGAGCGCGACCAGGAAACCGACGATGATGCCCGCCGTCGAACCCTGGATGCCCTCCGGTCGGCCGAGCTCCTCGCCGATGATCGGGAACTGGGCCAGCGCCGAGTTGAGCAGCGTCTCCTGCAGCCCCTCGTTGCCCTGCAGAATGAAGCCGAGAACCGATGAAGCGAGCAGCAGGAGCGGGAAGATCGCGACGAAGGCGTAGTAGGTGATCGCCGCGACCATGTAGTTGCCCTGGTCGTCGTAGAACTTGTAGAAGACCGCGATCGGGACGCCCAGGACCGGAAATCGCCGCTGGGTGCGGTCGACAGTGTTGAGGGCTCCCACCTGCCTACGGTACCGGCGCCCCTAGTACGACTTGGGCAAGCCCAGAGAGTGCATGGCCACGAAGTTGAGGATCATCTCGCGCGACACCGGGGCGATCCGGCCGACGCGGGTCGCGACCAGCAGGCCCGCGACGCCGTATTCCTGGGTGGCGCCGTTGCCGCCGTGGGTCTGCACGGCGCGGTCCGCGGCGTCGCAGGCTGCCTCCGCGGCGGCGTACTTGGCCATGTTGGCCGCCTCGCCTGCGGCCATGTCGTCGCCCGCGTCGTAGAGCGCGGCCGCCTTCTGGGTCATCAGCCGGGCCATCTCGATCGCGATGTGGCTCTCCGCCAGGGGGTGCGCGATCGCCTGGTGGGAGCCGATCGGTCCCTGGAAGACCGCGCGCTCCTTGGCGTACGCCGTCGCCTTGCCCAAGGCGAACCGCGCGAGGCCGTTGGAGAACGACGCCGCCATGATCCGCTCCGGGTTGAGGCCCGCGAACAGCTGCACCAGGCCACCGTTCTCGTCGCCGACCAGGGCGTCGCCGGGGAGCCGGATGTCGTCGAGGAAGACCGAGAACTGCAGCTCGGGGCTCACCCACTCCATGGGGATCGGCTGTGCCTCGAAACCCTTCGCGTCGGTCGGCACCACGAACAGCACCGGCTTCACCTTGCCGGTCTTGGCGTCCTCGGTGCGCGCGACGACCAGCACGTTGTCGGCCTCGTCGACGCCGGAGATGAAGACCTTGCGGCCGCTCAGCACCCACTCGTCGCCGTCGCGGCGCGCCGTCGTCGTGATGTTGTGGGTGTTGGTGCCGGCGTCCGGCTCGGTGATCGCGAACGCCATGGTGCTGGTGCCGTCGCAGAGACCGGGCAGCCAGCGCTGCTTCTGCTCGTCGGTGCCGTAGCGGGTGATCACGGTGCCGCAGATCGCCGGGCTGACCACCATCATCAGCAGTGGGCAGCCCTGCGCGGCGAGCTCCTCGCAGACCGCGGCGATGTCGCCGATGCCGCCGCCTCCGCCGCCGTACTCCTCGGGGATGTTGATGCCGAGGTAACCGTTCTTGCCGATCTCGAGCCACAGGTCGGTGGTCTTCTCGCCGGCGCGGCCCCGCTCGATGAAGTACTCGCGTCCGTACTTCGAGGCCAGCTTGGCTACCTGCTTGCGCAGCTCCTGACGCTCCTCGGACTCAGTGAACGTGCTCATGCTTCTTCTCCTTCGACTACAGCGAGTACTTCGCCGGCCGCGACCTGCGTGCCGGGTTCGATGTTGATCTCGGTGACCGTGCCGGCGTGCGGCGCGCTGACGGTGTGCTGCATCTTCATGGCCTCGAGGACCAGCACGGCGGCGCCCGAGGCGACCTCCGCACCCTTCTCGACCAGGACCTTGACCACCGTGCCGGGCATCGGCGCCAGCAGGCTCCCGCTGGCCACGGCGTCGGCCGGGTCGACGAACCGGGGCACTCGGTCGAGCCGGACGTGGCCGTCGGCCGAGTCGACGTCGACGGAGTTGCCTGTGACGGCCACGTCGTACGTCGTGCGCACGCCGTCGGTCTCGAGAGTCACCTGCGTGGCGCTGGCGTCGACCACCGTGTGGCCGTCGACGACGTAGCCGTTGCGGCCGCTGTGCCACTCGACGACGAGGTCGTCCTGGAACTCGGTGCGCTGCGGCTGCGACTCGACGTTGCGCCACGCGACGGGGATGCGGCGCTGCACGGTGCGGGCCGCACCTGCCTGTTCGGCCAGGGCGACCGCCGCGGCGACGGCCGCCCCCGACGCCGGTTGAGGTGCGAGCGAAGCGAGCCTCGAAACCGCGTCGCCCTCCAGGAAAGCCGTGCTGACCTTCCCGGCGAGGAAGCCGGGGTCGCGCAGGATCCCGACCAGCAGGTCGCGGTTGGTGACGACGCCGTGGATCTTCGCGCGGCTCAGCGCACTCGCCAGCTTGCGCGCCGCCTGCTCGCGGGTCGGCGCGTAGGCGATCACCTTGGCGAGCATGGCGTCGTAGAAGGTCGAGACCTCGCTGCCGGACTCGAAGCCGGAGTCCACGCGGATCCCGTCTCCCGTCGGGACCTCGAAGCGGGTCAGTAGTCCGCTCTGCGGCTGGTAGTCCTCGGCCGGGTCCTCGGCGTACAGCCGGACCTCGATCGCGCAGCCGTCCGGCTTGTCGGGGAACTGGAGCTTGGCCGTGCCGCCCTCGGCGGTACGCAGCTGGAGCTCGACCAGGTCCTGGTGGAAGACCATCTCGGTGACGGGGTGCTCGACCTGGAGGCGGGTGTTCATCTCGAGGAAGAAGAAGCGTGCGGTCTCCTCGTCGTAGAGGAACTCGACGGTGCCGACGCCCTGGTAGCCGATCGTCTCGGCGGCGGACTTGGCCGCCTTGTGCATCTGCTCGCGGGTCGAGCGGCTGAACTTGCCGGGTGCCGGCGCCTCCTCCACCACCTTCTGGTGGCGACGCTGGATCGAGCAGTCGCGCTCGCCGATCACCGCGATCGTGGCCTCGGCGTCACCCCACACCTGGACCTCGACGTGGCGGCCACGCTCGATGTAGGGCTCGACGAACACGGTGCCGTCGCCGAACGCCGAGGCCGCTTCCGCCTCGGCCTTCTCGACCTCGCCCGGGAGGTCGGCGAGCGAGCGCACGATGCGCATGCCGCGGCCGCCTCCGCCAGCGGAGGCCTTCACCAGGAGCGGCAGCTGCTCCTCGGTGGCGTCCTCGACGTGGATGCTGTCGAGCACGGGCACGCCGGCCTTCGTCATCAGCCGCTTGGCCTCGATCTTCGACCCCATCTTGTCGATGGCGTCCGGGTCGGGGCCGACCCAGATGAGCTCGGCGTCGATGACGCTGCGCGCGAAGTCGGCGTTCTCGGAGAGGAAGCCGTAGCCGGGGTGGATCGCGTCGGCGCCGGCCCTGCGGGCCGCGCCGATGACCAGATCGCCGCGCAGGTAGGTCTCGGCCGGGCTGTTGCCGGGCAGCAGCACCGCGAGGTCGGCCTCGCGGACGAACGGCAGCTCGGCATCGGCGTCCGAGTGCACGGCGACGGTCTCGATGCCGAGCTTGCGGCAGGTCCGGAAGACGCGGCTGGCGATCTCGCCGCGGTTGGCGACGAGGAGTCGGGAGATCATGAGCGGCTCCGTGGCTGAGGTGCGAGGAGCGCCAGCGACGAGCCTCGAACCCACCACTCGCTGTGTACCCATGCCGATCACATCCTGAAGACGCCGAAGCGGTCGGTGCCGCTGAAGGCCTTGTTGTCGATCACGGACAGGCAGATGCCGAGCACGTTGCGGGTCTCGCGCGGGTCGATGACGCCGTCGTCGTAGAGCATCCCGGAGAGGAAGAACGGCAGCGACTGCTCCTCGACCGACGACTCGACGAACTCGAGCATGTCCTTGTCGGCCTCTTCGTCGTACTCGTTGCCGCGGCCCTCGGCGGCGGCCCGGGCCACGATCGAGAGCACGCCCGCCAGCTGGGCCGGACCCATCACGGCGGACTTGGCGCTGGGCCAGGTGAAGAGGAAGCGAGGGTCGTAGGCGCGGCCGTTCATGCCGTAGTTGCCGGCGCCGTACGACGCCCCCATGATCACGCTGAGGTGCGGCACGGTGCTGTTGCTGATGGCGTTGATCATCATCGCGCCGTGCTTGATGATGCCGCCCTGCTCGTACTCCTTGCCGACCATGTAGCCGGTCGTGTTGTGCAGGAACAGCAGCGGGGTGTCGGTCTGGTTGGCGAGCTGGACGAACTGCGTCGCCTTCTGCGCCTCCTCGCTGAACAGCACGCCCTGGGCGTTGGCGAGGATGCCGATCGGGTGGCCGTGCAGGCGTGCCCATCCGGTCACCAGCGAGGTGCCGTAGAGCGGCTTGAACTCGTCGAAGACCTGGCCATTGGACGCCGAGACACCGTCACAGAGGCGCACGATCACCTCGCGCGGGTCGAACGGCTCCTTGAGGTCGGTCGGGATCAGGTCGAGCAGGCCCTCCGGATCCTCGGCGGGCTCGGCGTACGCAGATGGCGCGATCCGCTCCTTGCGCCAGTTGAGGCGGGCAATGATCCGGCGCCCGATCCGGATGGCGTCGCGCTCGTCCTCGGCGAGATAGTCGGCCAGGCCCGAGGTGCGGGCATGCATCTCGGCGCCGCCCAGCGACTCGTCGTCGGACTCCTCGCCGGTCGCCATCTTCACCAGCGGCGGACCGCCGAGGAAGACCTTGGCCTGCTCCTTGACCATCACCGTGTAGTCGCTCATGCCGGGCACGTAGGCGCCGCCGGCGGTGGAGTTGCCGAACACCAGCGCGACGCTGGGCCGCTTGGCGGCGCTGGCCCGGGTGATGTTGCGGAAGGACCGGCCGCCCGGGATGAAGATCTCCTTCTGCGTCGGGAGGTCGGCGCCGCCGGACTCCACCAGGGACACGCTGGGCAGCCGGTTCTCCTCAGCGATCTGGGCCGCCCGGAACACCTTCTTGAGCGACCACGGGTTGGTCGCGCCACCCTTGATCGTCGGGTCGTTGGCGGTGATCAGGCACTCCACGCCCTCGACCACGCCGATGCCGGTGACCACGCTCGCGCCGACGGTGAAGTCCGAACCCCACCCGGCGAGCGGGCTGAGCTCCAGGAACGCCGAGCCCTCGTCGATCAGCAGCTCGATCCGCTCGCGCGGCAGCAGCTTGCCGCGCGCGTGGTGGCGGTCGACGTTGCGCTCGCCGCCACCGGCCACGGCCTTGGCGACCTCGGTGTCGAGGTCGCTGAGCTTCTCGAGCATCGCCTCGCGGTTCGCTGTGCTCATGCTTGGGCCTCGAGCACTGTCTTCATCCGCTCGAGGGTGGTCAGCATGTCGCGCTCGTTCCGTCGGCCGCGGGCCCAGCCGAGCACGAGCCAGTAGAGCCGCAGCGGCAGCTTGGGCTCCAGCCGGAAGTACTCGGTGACCTTCGTGCCGGTGCCGTCGGCCTCCAACCGGTAGCCCCAGTTGGTGATGGTCACGTCAGCGGTGCCGACAGCGAACTCGAAGACCTCGTTGGGCACACACTTCGTCACCTGGCAGGCTGACCAGTACGTCGGCCCGATGCCGTTGCGCTTCACGTGTCCCTTGAACGACGCACCCACCTCCGGACCGGTCGATCCGCGCGTCCACTTGGCCTCGAAGGTCTCCGGGGAGAACTCGCCGATCCGGGTGACGTCACTGACAAGTGACCAGACCTGGTTCGGCGGGACGTCCATGTGCAGCGACACCTGGACACCCAGCCCTCTCATGACGCGTACCCCAGCAGCTTGGCAGCAAGATCGGTCAGCACCTCGGTTGCTCCTCCTCCGATGGGCAGGATCCGGGCGTCGCGGTAGTGCCGCTCGACCTCGGTCCCGTGCATGTAGCCGGTGCCGCCGTGCAGCTGGACGGCCTGGTCGCAGACGTACGTCGCGGCGTCGCAGGCGGTCTGTTTGGCCAGGCAGGCCTCGGCGATCACGTTCTCTCCCTGCCCCTTGAGAAACAGAGTGTGCCGTCTGGAGACCTCGTGGGTGTAGGTGCGGGCGACCTCGACCTGGCGGCGCATCTCGACCAGCTTGTGGCGGACCACCTGGTTGGAGATCAGGGGCTTGCCGAAGGTCTCGCGCTCGCGGCAGTAGTCGGCGGTCAGGGCCAGCGAGCGCGAGGCGATGCCGTAGGCGTGGACGGCGAGGCCGATCCGCTCGACCACGAACTGCTCGGCGATCTGGTAGAAGCCCGTGTTCTCCTCGCCGACCAGGTTGGCGGCGGGCACCCGGACGTCGACGTAGGAGAGCTCGGCGGTGTCGGAGCAGTGCCAGCCCATCTTGCGCAGCGAGCGGTCGACGGTGAAGCCGGGCATGCCGGCCTCGACAACGATCAGGCTCACGCCGGCATGCCCGGGCCCGCCGGTGCGCACCGCCGTGGTGACGAAGTCGGCGCGGACGCCGCTGGTGATGAACGTCTTCGCGCCGTTGACGATGTAGTGGCCACCCTCGCGGACCGCCGTGGTCCGGATGGCGGCGACATCGGACCCGCCGCCCGGTTCGGTGACCGCGAGCGACCCGATCTTCTCGCCGGCCAGGGTCGGCCTGACGAACCGGTCGATCAGGTCCGCGTTGCCGGTCTTCGCGATGTGGGGCAGCGCGATCCCGCTCGTGAAGAGGCCGGCCATCAGCCCGCTGGAGGCGCCGGCCTCGAACATGCCCTCCTGCATCGCCAGCGAGTCGAGCAGGTCACCGCCCTGGCCGCCGACCTCCTCGGGGAAGGCCAGGCCGATCAGGCCCTGCTTGGCCGCGGCGAGGTGCAGCTCGCGGGGCAGGGTGCCCTCGTCCTCCCAGTCCTGGAGGTGGGGCGCGATCTCGCGGCGCGTGAACTCGGCCCCGAGCTCATGGAGCTCGCTCATAGCAGGTCCTCCTGGATGTGGACGGTGCGCGAGCGCACCCATTCGCCGAGGCCCTTGGCCTGCGGGTCGAAGCGGGTGGACGCGGCGACACCGGCGCCGAGCAGGCCGCGGATCAGCACGTTGACGCCGCCGAGGTTGGGCAGCACGTAGACCTCGACCTCGAGGTCCTTCGCCTCCGGCACCAGCTCGCGGACCTTCTTCGGGGTGATCAGCTTGCCGAGCCAGGTCACGCGGGCGGCGTACTTGGGCGAGCCGTCGTTGGCGACCCACAGCCCCAGGTTGGCGTCGCCGCCCTTGTCGCCCGACCGGGCGTGCACGAAGGTGCCGAGCGGCATCCGGCGGTTCACGGAGTCCTGCGGCGCCGGGTACGGCGACGGGCGGCGACCCGCGGCCGCGTCGATATCGGTGAAGTCGGTGGGGTCGGCGATCACCTCGCGGGTGCCGTCGTGGTGCACCACCGTGTGGGAGACCGCGTTGCGCTCGATGTACTCCGGCCGGTAGACGCCGTAGGGCGTGGGGCCGGACGGAGGCGCGGTCATCGTGAAGCCGGGGTACGACGACAGCGCGAGCTCCACGGCCGGACCGGTGAACGCCTTGCCGACCGGGTCGGCCTCGCTGTCCATCACGGTGCACCGGAGCAGGCAGGAGGCCCCTTCCTCGGTGTCGGCGTCGGTGAGGGGCGCCGCGGTCTGGGTCCAGGCGACCGAGGCTGCCTTCAGCTGCGGCTCGAGCTGGGAGCGGAGCCAGTCGGCCTTGGCGTCGAGGTCGAGGCCCGTGATCACGAACTCCATCGAGTTGCGGAACCCGCCCAGCTCGTTGACGCAGACCTTGAGCTTTTCGGGGGGTGCCTCGCCGCGCACCTCGGTGACGGCGACGCGGTCGTCGCCCTCCTGGGTGAGCCGGATCGAGTCGAGGTGGGTGGTCACGTCGGGGTTGAGGTAGGTCGTCGTCTGGATCTCGTACATCAGCTGCGCCGTCACGGTGTCGACGGTGACCGCGCCACCGGTGCCGTCGTGCTTGGTGACCACGAAGCTGCCGTCGGCCGCGATCTCGGCGAGCGGGAAGCCGAGCGGCTTGCCGTCGTGAGGCAGCGTCTTGAAGCCCGAGAAGTTGCCGCCGCAGGCCTGCGGCCCGCACTCGAGGATGTGACCGGCGACCACGGCGCCGGCCAGCTCGTCGTATGAAGTCGGCGTCCAGCCGTGGTGGGCGATGGCCGGCCCGACCACCAGGGACGCGTCCGTGACCCGGCCGGTGACCACGACGTCGGCTCCGTGGCCGAGGGCGGTGGCGATGCCGAAGCCGCCGAGATAGGCGTTGGCGGTGAGGGCGCCCTCGAAGCTGAGGCTCCGGACGTCGTCGCCCTCGACATAGGCGATCTTGGCGTCGAGGCCGAGCGCGCTGGCGACCTCCTGCAGCCGCGCCGCGAGGCCGGCCGGGTTGAGCCCGCCGGCGTTGCTGACGATCTTGACGCCGCGCTCCAGCGCCAGGCCCAGGGAGTCCTCGAGCTGGTGCACGAAGGTGCGCGCGTAGCCGAGCGACGGGTCCTTCATCGTGTCCTTGCCGAGGATCAGCATGGTCAGCTCGGCGAGGTAGTCGCCGGTCAGGTAGTCGAGGCCGTTTCCGTCGCTGGCGCCCTCGAGCATCTCCCGCATCGCCGACATGCGGTCGCCGTAGAAGCCGGAGCAGTTGCCGATTCTCATGACGGCTCCCGTCCTTCTCCTGGCGGACCGGCGAAGGCCTGCGCGATGGTCAGCCAGTGCTCGGCATCCGACCCGGTCGCGACCAGGTCGGTGTCGTCGCGGTGCACCCGCTGGGTGACCAGCAGGCAGAAGTCGTACGCCGACCCGGTGACCGTCTGGGCTGCGGTGTCCGGTCCCCAGGACCAGATGTCGCCTGACGGCGCCGCCAGGTCGACCCGGAACTCCTCGGCCGGCGGCGTCTCGCCGTGCACGCCGTAGGCGAAGTCGCGGGTGCGGACGCCTAGGTGGGCGACCGGCTTGATCCGGTCGGTGATCTCGGGCTCGATGCCGAGGGCCTGGTAGACGTCGAGCGAGTGCGCCCAGGTCTCCATGTAGCGCGCGGTCACCATCGACGTCGGCGACATCGGCGGGCCGAACCACGGCATCTTCTGTCCCTCGGGATACTCGCGCAGCGCGGTCGCGAGACCCGTGCGCGCGGAACCCCAGCGGGCGAGCAACGCCTCGGGTGACAGCCGGCTCACCTCCTCGGCGGCCTCATCGACGAAGCCGTAGGGATCCCCCATCGCCTTCAGCACGATCTCGTCCCAGGCCTCCTTGCCCTCGGGCGTGATCGAGTGCGCGGCCGCCGTGGCCGCCTCGTCGGTCCAGAGCAGGTGGGCAACCTGGGTGGCGACCGTCCAGCGGGGCGCAGGGGTCGGCGTCGCCCAGCCGTCGGCATCCAGGCCGGCGACTGCGCTCCACAGCTGGTCGCCCTCGACCGTCAGATCGGTCAGCAGGCTCTCGAGAAGATCGTTCACCGGTTCTCCTTCAGCGCGCGGTCGAGGGTGCGCGCCCACTCGTCGAGGATCCGGCCGCGCCGGCGGGTGTCATCGGTGATGGTGTTGGCCAGCCCGAGCCCGCGGACCAGGTCAAGGGTCGCCTGGACCAGCTCGCGGGTGCCTGGCCAGGACTCGTCGGCGCCGAGCGCCTCGACGGTGAGCCGGTGCGCCTCGCGGCCCACCTTGCGTTCGAGCGGCTCGACCTCGGCGAGGAGCGCCTCGTCGCAGCGCGCCGCGACCCACAGCTCGAGTGCGGCGGCGAAGACGGGCGAGGTGAAGTGGTCCTCGAGCATCTGCAGCACAGCCCGGGTGCGCCGGGCGCCGCTGGGCAGTTCCGCTGCGGCCGCCCTGAGCTCGGCTCCACGGACCACGGTCAGGTGCTTCACGGCCGCGACGACCAGGTCGTTCTTGGTCGGGAAGTGGTGCAGCTGGGCGCCTCGGCTGACGCCCGCGCGCTCGGAGACCAGCGTGGTCGACGTACCGCTGAACCCGCGCTCGACCAGACAGTCGACGGTCGCCTCGAGCAGCCGCGCCCGCATGGCGCGGGTGCGCTCCTCCTGGGGGACGCGGATGGTCGACGGGCTGGTCACGCCTGCCAGCGTCGCGTACCAGCAACAAACAGTCAAGCCTGACTTTATGTTGTCTGAACGGGAAGAACCAGCAGATTGGCCCCCACGGGACGGTCGGCCAGCTCGCGGACCCGGAGCAGGTCGGCCCGACCGCCCTCGGTGATGGTCTCGATGATCCCCATCCCACCGGCGTTGGATACGGCCGCGGCGAGCTCGGCGCGAGCTATGTAGGTCATCGGCGCCTGGACGATCGGGATCTCGACGCCCAACAGTGCCTGCACTCGGTTCACCGCCCGATGGTGACAGAGCGCCTGCCACACTCCTGCCATGTCCACGATCCTGATCACCGGCGCCTCGTCCGGCCTCGGCGCGGAGATGGCGCGCCAGTTCGCCGCTCGCGGCCACGACCTCGCCCTCTGCGCCCGACGTACCGAACGCCTCGACGAGATCAAGGCGGAGGTCGCGGCGAGCCACCCCGAGCGCCGGGTCGAGGTGGCCGCGCTGGACGTGAACGACCACGACCAGGTGTTCGAGGTCTTCCATGGCTTCGTGACCAAGCTGGGCACCATCGACAAGGTGGTGGTCAACGCCGGCCTCGGCAAGGGTGCGCAGATCGGGACCGGTGGCTTCGCGGCCAACAAGGAGACCGCGATGACCAACTTCGTCGGCGCCCTCGCCCAGACCGAGGCCGCGATGGAGATCTTCCGGACCCAGAAGGCCGGCCACCTGGTGATGGTCTCGTCGATGGCGGCCATGCGCGGGATGCCGAAGACGATCACGACGTACGCCGCCACCAAGGCCGGGGTGGCTCATCTCGCCGAGGGCATCCGGACCGAGCTGTCGGGTCGCCCCCTGGGCAAGACCGTGAAGGTGACCGTGCTCTACCCCGGCTACATCGCCTCGGAGATGAACGACGGCGTCGAAGGGTCGACCCCGCTGATGGTCTCCACCGAGAAGGGCGTGAGGGCCATGGTCTCCGCGATCGAGAAGCAGGTGGCCGACGCCTGCATCCCGCCCCTGCCGTGGTCGCTGCTGGCGCCCGTCATGAAGCACGCCCCGCTGCCGATCCTCAAGCGTCTGATCTGACCGGTTCGAGGTCGATCTCGAGCTCGAGGCCGGCAACCCGGTTGCTCGCGACCGTCAGCCCGGCGTACGCCGCCAGGCCGGCCACCACCCACCAGCCGTCGAGCAGGGCGAGCCCGAGGAGTGGTCCGACGCCGACGATCAGCTTGACCACGCGCCAGATCAGCACGGGCCCGCGACGCAACGGCCGGGTTCGGGTGTCGACCACCCACTCCCCGACCGTGCAACCGAGCGCGAGCACGCACAGCGCCTCAGCCAGGAACGGCACGCCGATCTGCAGCCAGGTCTGGACATCGAGGTCGTCGGCGACCGCCCGGTAGCCGAGCGCCACGGTCGCGCCCACCAGCACGACGAACAGCACGTCGCAGACCATGGCGACCAGCCGCCGCCCGAACGAGATGGTGGTCGGCAGCCGGACGGCCTTCGGCTCGCGGTCGACGAAGATCGCCGAGAGCAGCGAGCCACCGATCGCACCAAGGGTGTTGACGCCCAGATCGTCGACGTCGAAGAGCCGGTAGGCGCAGTGGTAGAGGCCCCAGTCGCCGGTGAGCTGGGTGACCTCGATCAGCAGCGAGATGGCGAGCCCGGCCAGGCCGGCGACGACCACCCCGCGCCGTAGGACCACCCGGATGAAGTAGCCCAGCGGCACGAACAGCAGCACATTGAGCACCACCTGCAGGAACGCCGCGTCACGCACCAGCCCCAGCGGCCCGCCCGCGTCCCCGGACCAGATCAACCGGATCGAGCCGAACGGGTCGAGCTGCTTGCCCTTGCAGGAGTACGCGCCGGCCGGCGGCACCGGCAGCAGCGTGTAGGTCCACAACGCCAGGCCATAGACCGCGCCGGCCAGCAGGATCGACAGGTCGCGGGCACCGAGCCGACCGTCGCGCCGGTACTGCACGGCCGCGGCCGGGATGAGCAGCACGATCGCCACCACCGTCCCGAGGCCAACGGCGATCAGTGCGTTCGCGGTCTGGTCGGACATCGCCGCAACCTATCCGCCGAAGTGTCGAAAGTGGTGGGCCGAAGTGCGGGACATGACGAGCCACGTGCGCCATCTGGAGGTGCTACTTCGCGCACTTCGGCGGGAATTTGGCGCACTTCGGCGGCTCAGCGGTAGGTGACGGTGTCGGCGGAGAGGTGCGAGTGCTCGTTGAAGGTCAGCAGCCTCGGACCGGTCGAGCCGACCAGGACGCGGGTGACCGAGGAGTTCACGGTGACTGTGTTGAGGCGCTGCCACACCCGAGCCCGCGCCGCGTCGTCACCGTCGGGGTCGACCAGGGCAGCACAGGCGGCGGCGATCGGCCCGCCGGAGCTGACCACGACCACGAGGCCACTCGGCCCCGCGCCCTGGCCCGCCCGGTCCAGCGCGGCTCGCACCCGGGTCACGAAGCCGGCGTAGGTCTCGGGGTAGCCGTCGTGCTCTCCCGAGATCCAGCGCACGGTCGCCCGCTCGAAGACCCGCTGGAAAGCGCGAGAGTCGAGGTCGCCCTCCGGGAGGTCCGGGTACGACGCCACGATGCCGATGTGGTCGAACTCGTCCCACCCGCGGTCGACCTCCGCCTGGGGGCCGGTCCAGCCGGCTCCCTCGACCATCGCGATCAGCGTCTCGCGCTGGCGGCGCATTGCGCCGTGCACCAGCACCGTCGGAGTGGTCCCCCGTTCGGCGAGCCAGGCGCCGAGCTGACGCCCCTGCGTCCAGCCGGTCTCGGAGAGCACGTCGTAGTCCTCGGCCCCGAACGAGGCCTGGCCGTGGCGTACGAGCAGGATCTGCCCCATCAGGCGTTCACCAGCGACCGGCAGCGGGTCTCGATGTAGCCGACGGCCATACCGAGCACGGCGAACGCCTCGTTGGTGGTCTGCCCGTGCACGTAGCGGTACCAGATCTGCTGCGCGATCACGGCCAGCCGGAACAGGCCGAAGATCTCGTAGAAGCGCCAGCCCTCGGGGGTCACCTCGAAGCCCATCCGGTCGCAGTAGTGGGCCACGACCCGCTCGCGGGTCCACATCCCGGGTGTCGTGGTCGGCTGGCGCCGGAACTGCTGGTAGAAATCGTCGTCGTCGGCCTCGACCCAGTAGGCCAGGAGGCCGCCGAGGTCCATCAGCGGATCGCCGACGGTGGCCAGCTCCCAGTCGAGCACGCCGACGACTCTGGTCGGGTCGTCGGCGGCGAGCACCAGGTTGTCGAAGCGGAAGTCGTTGTGGATCATCCGCTGCCCGACGTCGGGAGGCTGGTGGGCGTCGAGCCAGGTGATGACGTCGATCCAGTCGCCGGTGTCGTCGGTGCGCGCATCGCCGAACCGCTTGGTCCACCCGCTGACCTGGCGGGCGACGTAGCCGTCGCCCTTCCCGTACGCCGCGAGCTCGGGCGCCCGCGAGACATCGACTGAGTGCAGGGCGATCAGCACGTCGAACGCGTTCTGGCACAGCTGCGAGACCTGGTCGGGCGGGAGCTCGAACGGGAGGTCCCGGCGCGGGATGATCCCCTCGAGCCGCTCCATCACGTAGAAGTCCGAGCCGATCACCGACGGATCGGTGCAGAGGCCGACCATCGTGGCGACGTAGGGGAACAGTGGCGCGAGCGCCGCCTGGATCGTGAACTCCCGGCCCATGTCGTGGGCGCCCGCGGCCTTCACCCCGGCCGGGGGCCGGCGAAGGATGACGTCACGGGCGGGATAGCTCAGCAGGTAGGTCAGGTTGGACGCGCCGCCGGGGAACTGCCGGACCTCCGGCGCACCGACCAGGTCGTCGCGGAACGCCGCGGCGTGCTCACGCAGCCAACCAGCCACGGCCTCGACGTCGAAGGTGTCCTCGTCGCGCACCGGCCTGCTGTCATCCACGCTCGGCAGAGTACTTAGACGGCCACCGTCGTGACGATGCGGGCGCGGTCGACCGGGTCGAGCCAGACGCGGTAGGTGCGGATCAGCCGGTACAACGACCAGCACACGAACGGCACCGCGACCAGCACCGGGATCTGCCAGTCCGGCACCCGCGAGAGGCCCGAGAACACCAGGCCCGTGAGCGTCGTACTGACGGCGAGACGGGTGGAGTAGCCGACCATGCTCAGCGGCGGCGCGGGGGTGGCCCGGGCCGAGCGCAGGTCGACGGCAAACGGGTGCTTCGCGGACCAGCGGAGCGCGGCGGCGACCACCTGGACGGTCACCACGACCATCGTGCAGACCAACGCGACCAGCTCGCTCGGATCCGGCACACCGGCCCGGACGGCGGCGAGCGCGATCGTGGCCAGCGATGCGGCGAGCAGGAACTCCGCGAGCACGTAGGCGCGGGCCGTGAAGACTGTGCCCGGAGGCACCGGCAGACTCTCGCGCCACAGCGCCCCGCGGCCGTCTAGGCACCAGGCGTTGACGCCGAACAGGAGGGCGCCACCAGAGGCCACCAGCCCAGGCAGCACCGTCATCGAGTCCCACTGCAGGCCGCCGAGCAGGGCCACCAGGCCGGGGCCCACCGCGAGCACCGCGACGCCGCGGCGCATCGGCACCGCCCGCCAGACGGAGCCGCGGTCGGTACGGATCAGCGCGGTCAGGTCGTTGAGCGGAGGTCGACGGGCGGGGAAGGTGCCGGTCTCGACGCGCAGCTCGTCGCGGGGGATCCGGCGCGCGGCGAGGTGGGCCGGGATGGCGCCCACGACGACCGCCAGGAGGAGCAGCCCGATCAGGACCAGCACCGTCTGCAGCCAGCGGACGTCGAACCCGGTGACCATCCCGACCACCACCTGCCGGGTGGGGATCCGGTCGAACAGCGAGAGCAGGTTGCCGGAGACCTGGAGCCCGAGCGCGGCGCCGAGCAGTCCGACGACCAGGGCGCGGATGCCGATGACTCCGTGCGGCACCCGCCGGGCACCCTCGAGCCCCCAGGCCACGGCCTGCGAGATCGCTGTCGAGGTGGCCACCCACAGCAGCACCACGATCTGAGCCGAGGCGAGCCGGACCTCGCTGCCCAGCGCGTACGCCGTGCTGCCGAGCAGCATCCAGGTCTGGAGCAGCCAGGCGATGTTGAGGGGCGAGAGCAGCAAGGCGCCCAGGTGGTCGGTGGTCGGGCTGATCGGGTGGATCGCCGAAGCGTCGCGGCCGAGCAGCTCCCGCCCGCCACCCGACGCCGCGGCCGACACGACACCGACGGCGAGGAAGGCGCCCAGGGCGGTCGGCAGCAGGAGCAGTACGTCGAAGGCCTTTCCCTGGCCACCGGCTCCCCGCGTGTACGCCGGCACCACCGCCGCGCACAGGGTGACCACGAGCAGCAGCGCGGCTCCCCAGCGGAACGCCGAGCGGCGGCGTACGGCGGCGGACCGGAAGCGCACCAGGTGGCCGACGTCGACGACCGCACGCAGGTGCTGGTTGCGGTCAGTCCAGGAGACTGCGGTAGGCACGCGCGCCCTCCTCGCCCGCCATCGAGTCTGCGGACACAGTCGCGACGGCGGCGCCGCCGCGCAGGACGCTGACGCTGGTGCAGGACTGGACGGCCAGCTCGCGCAGGTGGGTCGACAGGAGCACGCAGGCGCCGCGCGCACGCGCGTCGTTGATCACGTCGAAGGTCGCCTCGACGCCGATCGGGTCGACGCCGTCGAACGGCTCGTCGAGCAGGAGCACGTCGGGTCGGTGCAGTGCGGCCAGCACCACCGAGAGGCGGCGGCCCATGCCGTGCGAGAAGCCGGCAGTCACCCGGTGTGCGACGTCGCCGAGCTCGAACCGCTCCAGCAGCTCCCGCGCGGGGGCCTCCCAGTCGTCCAGGCGGCGCAGGCGTGCCGCGAGCTGGAGGTGCTCCCAGGGCGTCGCCCTCGGCACCAGGCCGCCGACGTCGGGGCAGTAACCGACGACCTGCTTGGCCTTCAGGGTCTCGCTGCGGACATCGAAGCCGCCAACGACCACGGTGCCGGCGGTGGCCGGGACCACTCCCGCGAGCACCCGCATGGTCGTCGACTTGCCGGCGCCGTTGCGCCCGAGCAGCGCCGTCGCCTGTCCGGCGTACGCCAGCAGGTCAACGCCCGTTACCGCCTCCACCTCGCCGAACCGGACGTGCAGGCCTCGCACTTCCACGACGGGTGAGGCGTGATCCCTCTCCCTCACCCGTCGATTGTGGCCGAACCCGGCTGCGCGTGACTCCAGAACGGAAATGGCCGATCGGCCATTTCCGCCTGGTCAGAGCAGGTCAGGCCGGGAAGGCACCGCCCGAGCTCGCCAGGTCGCGGAGGTACGGCCGGGCCTCGAACGTCGGGCCGTACGCCGCCGCCAGCTCGTCGGCCCGCTTCACGAACGCCGCGAGACCGATCTCGCCGGTTGCCGGGTGCTCGTAGCCGGTCATGAACTGGGCTGCGCCACCGGTCATCGGCGGGAAGCCGATGCCCATGATCGAGCCGATGTTGGCCGCCGCTGCGGAGGTGATGACGTTCTCCTCGAAGCACTTCGCGGTCTCGAGCGCCTCGGCGAACAGCATCCGGTCCTTGATGTCCTGCAGCGGGATCTGTTCCTCAGCCACCGGGAACTCCTGAGCCAGTCCGGGCCAGATGCCCTGACGCTGGCCGTCGGCGTACTCGTAGAAGCCGGCGCCCTTGAGCCGCGACGGGCGTCCGAGCTCGACCATCTTCTTGACCACGGCGGTGCCCGGGTGCTCGGTGTAGGCGACACCCGCTCGCGCGGCGGCGTCTTCGGTAGCCGTCGAGATCTTGAGCATCAGCTCCAGGTTGAGCTCGTCGGAGAGCTGCAGCGTGCCGACCGGGTAGCCGGCCTGCGTGGCCGCGCGCTCCAGGGAGATCGGGTGCACGCCCTCGCCGAGCATCGCCAGACCCTCGAGGACCATCGTGCCGATCACCCGCGAGGTGTAGAACCCGCGACTGTCGTTGACCACGATCGGGGTCTTCTTGATCTGCTGGACCACGTCGTAGGCCTTGGCCAGCGCGACGTCCGACGTCTCCTTGCCGCGGATGATCTCGACCAGCGGCATCTTGTCGACAGGGGAGAAGAAGTGGAGCCCAATGAAGTCCTGCGGACGGTCGACGCCCTCGGCCAGCTCGGTGATCGGCAGGGTCGAGGTGTTGGAGCACAGCAGCGCGTCGGGGTTCACGTGCGAGGCGATCTCGGCGAACACCTTGTGCTTGAGCGACGGGTCCTCGAAGACGGCCTCGATCACCAGGTCGCAACCGGCCAGGTCGGCCGGGTCGGTGGTGGCCGTGATCCGACCGAGCAGCTCGGCCTTCTTCTCCTCGGTGGACTTGCCACGGGAGATGGCCTTGTCGAGCAGGCCCTCGGAGTACGCCTTGCCCTTGTCGGCGGCGTCCTGGGCGACGTCCTTGAGGACGACCTCCATGCCCGCGCGGGCACAGGAGTAGGCGATACCGGCGCCCATCATCCCGGCCCCGAGCACACCGACCTTGGTGGCCTTCCACGGCTCGATGCCCTCGGGCCGGAGCGATCCGGAGTTGATCGCCTGCAGGTCGAAGAAGAACGCCTGGATCATGTTCTTCGAGCCCTGGTTGATGATCAGGTTCGTGAGGTAGCGCGACTCGATCCGCGATGCGGTGTCGAAGTCGGTGCTGGCGCCTTCGACGGCGGCGCTCAGGATCGCCCGGGCGGCGGGGTAGACGGCGCCCTTGGTCTGCTTGCGCAGCAGCGCCGGGAACGCCGGCAGGAAGCCCGCCAGCGCCGGCGACTTCGGGGATCCGCCGGGCATCTTGTAGCCCGGGAGGTCCCAGGGGTTCTGGGTCGCCTCGGGGTTGGCCTTGATCCACGCCTTGGCGGCCGGGATCAGGTCCTCACGGGTGGCGACCAGCTCGTCGACCAGGCCCTTGTCCTTCGCGGCGCCCGGCTTGAACTGCGTGCCCTGGAGCAGCACGTCCATCAGCGCGGGCTGGAGGCCGAGGAGACGGACGGTGCGGGTGACGCCTCCACCACCCGGCAGCAGGCCGAGGCTCGACTCGGGCAGGCCGATCGAGACCGAGTTGTCGTCGACGACGATGCGGTGGTTGCAGGCCAGGCAGATCTCGTAGCCGCCACCGAGCGCGGCACCGTTGATCGCGGCCACGACCGGCTTCGGGAACGTCTCCAGGCGGCGCAGGCCGGCCTTGACCGCTTCGCCGAGAGCGAAGATCTCCGCCGCGTCGTCCTTGGTGGCCTTCACCATCTCCTTCAGGTTGCCGCCGGCGAAGAAGGTCTTCTTCGCACTCGCGACAACGACGCCGGTGACGTCGTCGGCCTCGGCGTACAGGCGGTCGACGGCGGCGGCCATCGAGTCGATGTAGAGCTGGTTCATCGTGTTGGCGCTCGACGTCGGGTCGTCCAGCGTCAGGGTCACGATGCCGTCGGCGTCGCGCTCGTAGCGCACGGCGGAGGTGTCAACTGCAGTGGTGCTCATGTCTCGATGTCCTTCTTGAGTCGGTGGTTGAGGTGCGAGGCCGCTAGCGGCCGAGCCTCGAAACCACAGGGAGGGAGTGGCTCAGACGAGCTCGACGATGGTGGCGATGCCCATGCCGCCGCCGACGCAGAGCGTGGCGAGGCCGCGCTTGAGGTCGCGCCGCTCCAGCTCGTCGATCAGGGTGCCGAGGATCATCGCGCCGGTGGCGCCGAGCGGGTGGCCCATGGCGATGGCGCCACCGTTGACATTGGTGATCTCGTGGCTGATGTCCAGGTCGCGCATGAACCGCATCGCAACGGCGGCGAAGGCCTCGTTGATCTCGAAGAGGTCGATGTCCTTGACGTCCAGGCCGGCCTTGGCGAGCGCCTTGCGGGCGGCCGGAGCGGGACCGGTGAGCATGATCGTCGGGTCGGCACCGGAGACCGCTGCCGCGACGATCCGGGCACGCGGGGTGAGCCCCAGGTCCTTC
>CAVWCT010000013.1:0-47845 GCA_963753565.1 uncultured Actinomycetota bacterium | reverse complement strand
GCGTTGGGCATCCCGGCGGCGAACAACCTGGCGTCGACGGCCTTGAGCGCCGCGAACTCCGGCGGGTCGTAGAGCCGGAACGTCTCGGCCGGAGCCTGGCGAGACCCCGGCGGTGTCCAGGATCGCGTCGGCGGCGACCCGCGCCGACTCGCTCGCTCCCTCCATCGTCGCGAGGTCGATGTCGGTGCGTACGTAGTCTCCGGCCAGGAACAGGTTCGGGATCCCCGTGGTCGCGTCGGGGCGGTCCGCCCAGGAACCCACCGTGTTGATGAGCAACGGCGTCCGGTTGGTGCTGCGACCCTTCTGCGGGTTCCAGCGGATGCCGGGGTCGAGGAACCACGAGTGGACGGCGCTCCGCTCCCAGCGCGTCGCGGGCCGTGTCGTGCGAGCGGATCTGGGAGAGCACTTCGCGAGCGACCTCAGCCGGGCTGCAGCGCTTCGCCGGCTTGTGGTTGAACTTGCCCGGCGTATCCCAGTTGGAGACGTCGACGGGAAAGGATGTCGACGACGTTGCCGTCGCCGTAGTCCCGGGCGATCACGCGGTCCTTCCAGAACTGCCCCTGGTTGAGGGCCGTCAACGCCCAGGGCGAATCGATGAACGTGATGTGGCCGTGGGTCAGGTGCATCGGTTTGCGGAGGTAGCACCGGATGCCGACCATCCAGTCGGGGTGCAGCCGGCGCAGCCGTCGCAACGACGGATCTTGCCTGAGCAGCTCGGGCGTGAAGTCTTCGTGACCTGCTCGACCGGCATGGCGTTGACGAACCAGTCTGCCTCGACCCGGCTCCTCTTGCCGCCGCCGTTGCGCACCCACGCGGCCCGGATCCGCCCGCCCTTGACGTCGTAGCGCTCGAGGGCCTGCCCGCGCTCGAACCTCACCCCCAGCTTGGTCAGCTGCTCCATCCAGGGATCGATCCAGGCCTCGTTGGTCGGGAGGTCGAGCACCCGGTCGAGCGACCGGCGTGGCCGCGACCGATCATCTTGTAGACGCACGACTCACGCATGTTGCCGACCGTGCGGGTGCTGGCGATGGTCGCCTTGGCGGCGACCAGGCTGCGGGTGAGGCCCGCCGCGAGCACCGTCCGGTCCTCTTTCGACCGGGTCTTGGCGCCGACGAAGTCGATCCAGCTGGTGGGCTCCCACTGCCCGTAGCGCCGGGCCTCCGAGCTCGACAGGAACACGGTCAGCCGATTGACGAAGTGAGCCAGCTCGGCGGCGCCCGGCCGGCACCGGTCAGGTTGTCCGTGAGGTACTTCCGCAGTCCGTCGACGGTGACCATCTGCTCGGTGTCCGGTCCGATGCCGAAGACGAAGACGTCGGCGCGGCCGTCGGCGCGCATGAACTTCCCACCGGTGACGTCGACCAGGTTGTCGCCCCCCGTTCCGCTGCCGAACGGGATGCGGCGCATCGTGTCCGGGACGTGGCGGTAGAAGCCGCGGAAGAACCGGAAGCCGTGCTCGCCGGGCAGATCGCGCCGACCGCCGCGGCCGGTCCCGTCGACCGGCTGCTGCGCGCCTTGCCACCCCAGGCGCTCCGCTCGTAGACCGTCACCTTGAATCCGCGCTCGGCGAGCTCGTGTGCTGCGGTCAGGCCGGCGATGCCGCCGCCCATCCCCCCCACCCGCCTTCCTGGACGGGCCGCGAACGCCGGTGCCTGTCCGCCGGGGAGCAGCGCCGTACCGGCTATGCCGGTGGGAGGGCGACCAGGACGCCTCGTCGCGAGATCGGATGGGCGGTCTCAGGCAGGGGAGGCACGCCCCTCGACCCTCGCCGATCACCGATGACAGGTCAACTGTGACAACGCTGGTGTCAACGTTTGGCGGGGCCGACCTCAGCCGAGCAGGAGGGCAAGGACCAGGGCCCAAGTGGCCAGGACGAGTACGTCGACCGCCAGCGCCACCATCGCGAACCCACGACCGTGGTCCTCGCCGTCGCGAGGGCGGCTGAGAGCGAGCACGGCCAGCACGATCAGGGCGAGGTTGGTGATCACGAGGGGCGCCAGCGCCAGGACGAACGCCCGCACCCCGGTCGACTGGCGCGCCGGTCCGGTCGGCGGCGCGGGCTGCCACGGCGTGACCGGGCCCTCGCCGGGCGGGCGGTACGACGGGTAGCCGCCCTCGGGCGGCGCCGGGTCTGGCTCAGGCCCCGGAGGGCTCGGAGGTTCGGACACGGTCGCCGCCCGCTGGCGTCTAGCCGAGCTTCTCGGTCAGCTTGTCGCCGTCGACCTGGAACGCGACGCAGGCAAGATGGTCGCCGTCCTCGGGCTCTTCTCGCTCTGGGTCAGAGCGGTGACCGACACGTCATCGGGGAGGGACGCGACGACCTCGGCGTCGATGAGCGGGCCGCACGCATCGCCACCCGACTGGTCCTTGTAGGCCTCCGCCTCGTCGGCGTCGAGAAGTCGTCGACCGCGAGGACCTCGCCGTCGTGCTCCTTGGTGCAACCCACGACCTCGATCCGAGAGACGCCGTCGTCGCCCGAGGTGAGGCCGTCGGCGGTGAAGCACTGTCCGGTCTTCAGGTCGTCGATGGGGGTGCCGCCCAGGATGACGCCGAGCGCGATCAGCGCGCCCCAGCCGACGAGGACCAGGATGTTGATGACGAGGGCGGCCACGGCCAGGCCCTTGCCGCCCTTCTTGCCGGCGAGCACCACGATCGCGAGCACCAGCGAGACCAGGTTCGTGATGATGCACGGGATCAGGGCCAGGACCAGCGACGTGATGGCGAGGCCCTTGCCGGGCTCCTTCGCGGCCTGACCGTAGGCCGGGAACGCCGGCCCGCCCGGGGGCTGCCCGTAGGCCGGTGGCGGAGCCTCTCCGTAGGGAGGCGGGGCCGGGGCGCCGTACGGCGGCTGGGCCGGCGCGCCACCCGGGGGCGGAGGCGTCGGCTCGTCGGGTCCAGGAGGCGTCGGGGGGGTTGGTCACGGTCGGCTCCTGAGGGTTAGGGACGGCGAGTGGTCGGGCCACACGATAGGGGTGTCGACGGCCCGCCGTCCTCAGGATCGCCGAGGAAGGCAGGATGTGTCGGTGCGTCACATCAGCGACGAGGAGCGCCGCGCCCGCCTCGCGCGGCGTCATGCCCTGGGTCCAGGAGCCCAAGCCGACACCGCCGAGCTGGCGACCCGGGCGATGACCGTGCTGCACTCGACCCGCAGCCCGCAACCGTCTACCTGTCGCTGGCGCGGGTGCCCGCGCTGAGCGTCGCCGACGTAGACCGGGCTCTCTTCGAGGACCGGTCGCTGGTCAAGCAGCTCGCGATGCGACGCACGCTCTTCGTGTTTCCCCGCGACCTCCTGCCGGCGGCTTGGGGGAGTGCGTCGGCGCGGGTCGCGGAGACAGAGCGCAAGCGGCTGGCCAAGGACGGGTCCTGGCCGGGCTCGCCACCGACGGCGACGCCTGGCTCGACGAGGCACGCGCCGGTGTCCTCGAGGAGCTGGCAGGCGACCGAGCGGGCTCACGGCCCTGGACCTGCGCGAGCGGGTGCCGCAGATCGCCGTCAAGATCGACGTGACCGCCGGAGCGGTGTGGGGCGCCGGCCGGGTCCTGACCCACCTGGGCGCTACCGCCGACATCGTGCGGGGCAGCAACACCCAGCACTGGCGGCTCTCGCGGCCGCGGTGGACGCTCATGCAGGACTGGCTCGCCGAGGTCGCCGCGCCGGCAACGGTCGAGGAGGGCTACGCGGCCCTGGTCCGTCGCTGGCTGGGCACCTTCGGCCCCGGCACCGAGGCCGACCTGGTGTGGTGGCTGGGGGCGACCAAGGGCGCCGTACGCCGTGCGCTGGCGGATGTGGCCGCGGTCGAGGTGTCCCTGGACGGCGGCGGCACCGGCTGGGTGCTCCCCGACGACCTGGAGCCGGTGACCGATCCGGGCTCGTGGGTCGCGCTGCTCCCCGTGCTCGACCCGACGGTGATGGGCTGGAAGGAGCGGGGTTTCTATCTCGGGCCCCATGCCCCGGCTCTGTTCGACCGCAACGGCAACGTCGGCACCACCGCCTGGGTGGACGGACGGATCGTCGGCTGCTGGGTGCAGGACGCGGCCGGCACGGTCCGGGTGGCCCTGCTGGGGGAGGTCGGCGACCCTGCTGAGGCGGGCACTCGACGGGGAGGCGGCCCGGCTGACCGAGTGGCTCGGCGGCCAGACCGTGGGCACGGTCTACCCTTCCCCTGCGATGAAGGACGGACGAGCAGAGGTGGACCGCGGATGACCCGCGACCAGCCCGAGCAGCAGGCGCCGCCGGTCCAGCGGCTGCGGATCCGTTACGCCAAACGAGGACGGCTGCGCTTCACGAGTCACCGTGACTTCAGCCGGGCCTTCGAGCGGGCGATCTTCCGAGCCCGGATCCCGATCTCACCCGTCGGGGTTCAACCCACCCACGGATCTCGTACGCCGGCGCCTCGCCGACGGGCGCGGCCAGCGAGGCGGAGTACGTCGAGATCGGCCTGGCAGAGGTCGTGGATCCGGCCGCGGTCCACGCCGCGCTCGACGGGGCCCTGCCCGATGGCCTGGACGTGGTCGAGGTGGTGGAGTCACCCGGCCCTCCCTTGCCGATCTGCTCGAGGCCAGCCGCTGGATGATCGATGTCGAGCTGCCCGTCGACGAGTGCACGACAGCCGTGGCGGCCTTCCTCGCCGCCGAGAGTGTGGTGGTCGAGCGGATGATGAAGAAGGGCCTGCGGGAGTTCGACTGCCGCGCGGCCGTCGTCGCGCTGACCGTCGAGGGGCGGGGCGACGGGTCGCGGCTGGATCTCGTGCTGCGACACGCCGAGCCCATGGTGCGTCCGGACGACGTCCTGAGAGGCCTCGCTGAGGCCGGTGGACTCGCTCCTCCGGGGGCACCGATGCTGACCAGACTGGCCCAGGGTCCACTCGACGCCGAGACCGGAACCATCGGGGACCCGCTTCGGGGATGACCCCCGTCGGCGAGCCCTGTGCGATACTCGTCACTGGTTGACGACCGCGGTGAACTGCCGCCCGACTCGACCGACGACGTTCTCGCCGGTCTCTCCGCAGCTTGTGGAGGTCGGCACGGTGGGTGCAGGTCGTCGCCAGACCGCGACGCGGCCCTTGCAGGTCGGACTGAGTGGATCGGTGACAGCTATCCAGTCCGAACCAAGGCAGGGACCGGCGACCGCGGCAGGTGACCAGACCCGCATCCAGTGACGCACCGCGGAGGGTGTCGCCGTACCGACAGAAGGCTTTGCGCCGTCGACCCGGCATTGACACTCCGGGTCCGCAGCATCAAGCAAGCCCGGGCGCCATCGGCGGACCCGGGCGAGGAGCAGCAATGGCTGACGACTTCAACCCGCCCACCCAGAACCCCTCGGACCCTCCCTCGGAATCTCCGCCTGAGGCGCCCGCCAAGAAGGCGGCCAAGAAGGCTCCCGCGAAGAAGGCCGCGGCCAAGAAGACGGCTGCGAAGAAGGCACCCGCGAAGAAGGCTGCGGCGAAGAAGGCCCCCGCGAAGAAGACGGCCGAGAAGGCCGCGAGCATGACCGCCGAGGCGGATTCCACCGGGACGAGCGTGCTCTTCAAGGCCCCGGAGCCCACCGCGTCCGACAAGCCCGCCAAGAAGCGGCAGCCAAGAAGGCCGCCGCCAAGAAGGCTCCCGCGAAGAAGGCCCCCGCCAAGAAGGCGGCCGCCAAGGCCGAGAGTGCCGGCGACGACCGGACCGACGAGCAGACCGCCGACGGCGACGACTTGTCCGAGGGCGGTGAGGGCGGTCGCGCCGCCGCCGTCGTCGCGGAGGGCGCCGTCGTCGCAAGTCCGGCGACGGTGAGGGTGGCACCGACGGCAACGAGTCGGGATCGGGCGAATCCGACGACTCCGGTGACGGAGAAGGCGGCGAAGGAACCTCGCACCGACGCCGCAAGCGCCGGCGTGAGGGCGACGACTCCGGCGGCGGGGACGACCCGCAGAACACCGTCACCCGGGTCCGCAAGCCCCGCTCGGCCGAGGACGAGATCACGGCCATCGCCGGGTCGACCCGCCTCGAGGCGAAGAAGCAGCGCCGCCGCGAGGGTCGCGAGGCCGGTCGCCGACGCGCCCCCATCGTCAGCGAGGCCGAGTTCCTCGCCCGTCGTGAGTCTGTCGACCGGGTGATGGTGATCCGGCAGCGCGAGGACCTGACCCAGATCGGCGTGCTCGAGGACAAGGTGCTCGTGGAGCACTACGTCGCCCGCGAGTCGCAGACCTCGCTGATCGGCAACGTCTACCTGGGCCGGGTCCAGAACGTGCTGCCCTCGATGGAGGCCGCGTTCATCGACATCGGCAAGGGTCGCAACGCGGTCCTCTACGCCGGCGAGGTCAACTGGTCGGCCCTTGGCCACAAGGACGGCGCCCCACGCAAGATCGAGTCGGTGCTGAGCTCCGGCCAGACGATCCTGGTGCAGGTCACCAAGGACCCCGTCGGCCACAAGGGCGCCCGGCTGACCAGCCAGGTCAGCCTGGCCGGCCGCTTCCTGGTCTACGTGCCCGACGGCACCACCAGCGGCATCTCGCGCAAGCTCCCCGACACCGAGCGCAACCGCCTCAAGAGCCTGCTCAAGGAGATCGTCCCGGACACTGCCGGCGTAATCGTCCGGACGGCGGCCGAAGGTGCCTCCGAGGAGGAGCTCACCCGCGACGTCGAGCGGCTCAAGTCCCGCTGGGAGGACATCGAGGCCAAGACCAAGGGCACGTCCCCCAAGCTGCTCTACGGAGAGCCGGACCTGACCCTGAAAGTCGTCCGCGACCTGTTCACCGAGGACTTCGCCAGGCTGGTCATCCAGGGCGACGATGCGTGGGCGTCGGTCACCGAATACGTCAAGTCGGTCGCGCCGGACCTCGAAGGACGTCTGGAGAAGTACGACGGCAGCAACGCCGACATCTTCACGTCGTTCCGCGTCGACGAGCAGATCGCCAAGGCGCTGGACCGCAAGGTCTGGCTGCCGTCGGGCGGGTCACTGATCATCGACCGCACCGAGGCGATGACCGTCGTCGATGTCAACACCGGCAAGTTCACCGGCTCGGGGGGCAACCTCGAGGAGACCGTGACCAAGAACAACCTCGAGGCGGCCGAGGAGGTCGTGCGCCAGCTGCGGCTGCGCGACATCGGCGGCATCATCGTCGTCGACTTCATCGACATGGTGCTCGAGTCCAACCGCGACCTGGTGCTGCGCCGCCTGGTCGAGTGCCTGGGCCGCGACCGCACCCGCCACCAGGTCGCCGAGGTGACCTCACTGGGTCTGGTGCAGATGACGCGCAAGCGGATCGGCACCGGCCTGGTCGAGGCGTTCAGCGAGAACTGCCCCCACTGCCAAGGCCGTGGCCTGATCCTGCACGACATGCCGGTCGACGCCGCCAAGGCCGACGACGGCGAGCGTCGTGGTCGACGTCGCGGAGGCCGCGGTCGCGGCGCAGGCGACGACGACGGAGCCAGCGCACCGAAGCCGACGCCGACCCCCAAGGACGTCGCCGCGATGGCCAAGCCGCCGCAGCCGACCGACGAAGAGGACGCCGACGAGACCGACGAGGCCAACGAGCCGGAGTCGGCTGAGACTCCGATCGAGGCCACCGTGGAGGCAGAGGCGGACCAGCCTGCGCTCGCCGACGCGGAGGACGACGTACCCGTGGTCGACGAGGAGCCCGCCGAGCCCGAGGAGCCCGCCGAGCCCGAGGAACCGGCCGCTCCGGTCGCCCCGAAGGTCGTCACCCGGACCCGGCGCAGCGCCAGCCGCCCTGCTGGCACCCCGGTCCGCACGACCCCCGAGCTGCTTGAGCCGATCCAGGTGCCGGTCCTGGTCACGTCCGACGGGGCCCCCGCCCAGCCGGAGTCGCCCGCCGAGCCGCCGAAGGTGGTCACCCGCACCCGGGGTCGCGCCGCGAGCCGTCCTGCAGGGCCCCCTGAGGGCTCCGACGACGCGCCCTCGGTCGAGCACGTCCCGATCAAGAAGAAGGGCGCCCGGAAGCGCTGAGACTCTGCCGACGGGAGGGCAGCCCACCGCGTTTTGCCGTGGAGGCGCCCGATCCGTACCATTGACCCTCGGTGCGTTCCGGCGTATCCCTCTCTGCATGGCAACCCAATCCTCTTCGTGGGGAGCGAGCGTGCCGCAGACCCAGACGTAAGAGCCAGATGAAGGAGACCGCGGTGTACGCGATCGTGCGCGCAGGCGCCAAGCAGCAGAAGGTCGCTGTCGGCGACGTCATCGAGATCGACAAGGTCTCGACCGCCGTCGGTGAGTCGATCAGCCTGCCCGTGGTCATGACGGTCGACGGCGAGAAGGTCACCAGCACCGGCCTCGACAAGGCCTCGGTGACGGTCGAGGTTCTCGGCGCCACCAAGGGCCCCAAGATCATCATTCAGAAGTACAAGAACAAGACCGGCTACAAGAAGCGCCAGGGCCACCGCCAGAAGTACACCCAGGTCAAGGTCACCGACATCAAGCTCTGAGCCCGCCGGCTCTGACACGAAGGATCCCGAAATGGCACACAAGAAGGGCGCCGCGTCCACCAAGAACGGCCGCGACTCCAACTCCCAGCGCCTCGGCGTCAAGCGCTTCGGCGGCCAGCTCGTCAGCGCTGGCGAGATCATCGTCCGCCAGCGCGGCACGCACTTCCACCCGGGCAGCGGCGTCGGCCGCGGCGGTGACGACACCCTGTTTGCGCTGACTGCGGGCTCGGTCGAGTTCGGCCGCAAGCGCGGCCGGAAGGTCGTCAACATCGTCCCGGGTGAGTGACTGACGCTCACCTCAGCTTTCCTTCGAAGGGCGTCCCTCCACTCGGGGCGCCTTTCGCCATTTCCAGGTAGTCGCAGGAGCAACCGATGGCAGTCCCCACGTTCGTCGACCAGGTCTCGCTGCACATCAGCGCCGGCCGGGGCGGTCATGGCGTGGCGTCGGTGCACCGAGAGAAGTTCAAGCCCCTGGGTGGCCCGGACGGCGGCAACGGCGGCCCGGGCGGCTCCGTCATCCTCCGCGTCGACCCCGACGTCACGACGCTGGTCGACTATCACCACAGCCGCAAGCGGCAGGCCGAGAGCGGCGGCCACGGCGCGGGCGGACACAAGAGCGGCGCCCACGGGTCCGACCTGATCCTGCCGGTGCCCGAGGGCACCGTGGTCAGCCTGCCCGACGGCACCGTGCTCGCCGACCTGGTCGGTCCCGGCACCGAGATGGTGATCGCCGCCGGCGGTCGCGGTGGACTCGGCAACGCCGCGCTGGCGTCGTCCAAGCGCAAGGCACCGGGTTTCGCACTCCTCGGAGAGCCGGGCGACGAGCTCGAGATCGTGCTCGAGCTGAAGGTGGTCGCCGACATCGGCCTGGTGGGCTTCCCCAGCGCGGGCAAGTCCAGCCTGATCGCCGCGATCTCGCGCGCCCGGCCCAAGATCGCCGACTACCCGTTCACGACTCTGGTGCCCAACCTCGGCGTGGTCTCGGCCGGCGAGGTGACGTTCACGGTTGCCGACGTGCCGGGCCTGATCGAGGGCGCGAGCGACGGCCGCGGTCTCGGCCACGACTTCCTGCGCCACATCGAACGCTGCGCCGCCATCGTCCACGTGATCGACACCGCCACGATGGAGCCCGGCCGCAACCCGGTCGAGGACCTCGACATCATCGAGCGCGAGCTGGCCCGCTACGGCGGCCTCGAGGACCGTCCGCGGCTGGTCGCGCTCAACAAGATCGACGTGCCCGACGGTCGGGGGATCGCCGACATGGTCGTCGACGACCTCGCCGAGCGTGGGTTGCGCGTGTTCCCGGTCTCCGCCGCCTCCGGTGAGGGCACCCGGCAGCTCATCTTCGCGATGTCGGAGATCGTGCTCGGCGCCCGTGCCGAGCGCGAGGTGGCCGTGCCTGAACGGATCATCATCCGGCCGCCCAGCGCCGACGGTGGCGACGACTTCACGGTCACCAAGACCGGCGAGGGCTGGCGAGTCCGCGGCGTCAAGCCGGAGCGCTGGGTGCGGCAGACCGACTTCTCCAACGACGAGGCGGTGGGCTTCCTCGCCGACCGGCTCAACCGGCTCGGGGTCGAGGCGAAGCTGCTGCAGCTCGGCGCCGAGGAAGGAGACGCCGTGCTCATCGGGCACCCCGACGACGCCGTCGTCTTCGACTTCAAGCCCGGCATCGACGCCGGCGCGGAGATCCTGTCCCGCCGGGGTGAGGACCAGCGGTTCGAGGAGCAGCGTCCCGCGGCCCGCCGCCGCAGCGAGATCGACGAGGCGATGCCCGAGCGCGCCGAGGGCGAGACCCGCGCCGACGTAGCCCGCCGGCTGGACCGTCCCGAGAAGCGCGGTCCGATCGCCTATGAGGTCGGCTCGGCCGACGACCCCGACTGGGCAGAGTCGGACCCCGACGCATGACCACCCCGCGAAGTTCTTCGCCTCCCCCGCTGCGCTCCTCCGCCGAACAACTTCGCGGGGACCCCGGGTCGAGCGACATCGGCGACCGGCCGTCACCGAGGCGCGCCGAGTCGTGGTCAAGGTCGGCTCTTCGTCTCTGACCACCGCCACCGGTGGCATCGACCCCGACCGGCTGCGGAGCCTCGTCGACGCGCTGGCCGCCGGCCGCACTCGTGGACTCGAGCTCGTGCTCGTATCGTCCGGTGCGATCGCCGCCGGCCTCTCCCCGCTCGGCTTGAAGCGGCGGCCGAAGGCGCTCGCCGCACAGCAGGCGGCCGCATCGGTGGGCCAGGGACTGCTGGTCCACCGCTACACCGACGAGCTCGCCCGGCACGGCGTGATCGCCGGGCAGGTGCTGCTGACCGTGGACGACGTCACCCGGCGCTCGCACTACCGCAACGCGTTCCAGACGTTCGCCAAGCTGCTCGAGCTCGGCGTGCTGCCGATCGTCAACGAGAACGACACCGTGGCGACCTCGGAAATCCGCTTCGGCGACAACGACCGGCTGGCGGCGCTGGTCGCCCACCTCGTCCACGCCGATCTGCTGGTCCTGCTGTCCGACGTCGACGGGCTGTACGACGGACGCCCGAGTGACCCGGCCAGCACCCTGCTGACCGACGTGACCTCGCTGGCCGACCTGGCCGGCGTACGCATCGGCAAGACGGGTGGCGCGGGCATCGGCACCGGCGGCATGCACACGAAGGTCCAGGCCGCCCAGATCGCGACCGGAGCCGGCATCCCGGTGGTGCTGACCTCCGCGGACAATGCGACCGCGGCCCTTGCCGGAGACCCGGTCGGCACGCTCTTCCACACCACCGGCAAGCGTCGCCCCACGCGGCTCCTGTGGCTGGCGCACGCGACCGAGCCGCAGGGCACCCTGCTGCTCGATCCCGGTGCCGTCAAGGCGGTCGTGGAGCGCCGTGCCTCGTTGCTCGCCGCGGGTGTCACCGGCGCGACCGGCAGCTTCGTGGCCGGCGACCCCGTCGACCTCGCCGGCCCCGACGGCCACCCGATCGCCAGGGGGCTGGTCAACTTCGATGCGGCCGAGATCCCGAACCTGGTCGGCCGCAGCTCGCAGGACCTCAAGCGGGAGCTGGGGGCGGCGTACGAGCGCGAGGTCGTGCACCGCGACGACCTCGTCCTGCTGTGAGGCGTCGCGACGTCGTCCTGGCCGCGGCGTACCTGATCCTGCTGGTCCCCGCGGCACTGCTCACCGTCCTCCGGCTCACCCAGCCTCCCTGGGGCCCGACACTGCAAGCGGTGGCGTTCACGCCGTTCGCCCTTCCCCTGTACGCCGCGGCACTGGCCGTGGTCGTGGTGGTCCTCGTCCTCCGTCGGGCCGTCACCAGACCGGGTGCCGTGGCCGCGGCGGCCGCCGCGGCTGGCCTGGTGCTGCACACCTGGTGGTTCGCCCCGATGTTCGTCGGCGAGTTCCCGGAGCCAGCGGCCGAGGCCGAGCCGGTGGTGGTGATGACCGCGAACCTCCTCCGCGGCTACGGCGACGGCGCCGAGCTGGCCGAGCAGGCGCGTGAGCGGGAGGTTGACCTGCTGGTGGTCAGCGAGATCACTGTCTCCTCGCTGGCGGCGATGAAGGACGCCGGCCTCGACGAGCTGCTGCCGTACTCCGAGGGCCTGCCTGCGGCGGACGGCGAGGTGCCGGGCACGATGCTGTTCAGCGCGGAGCCCACGCAACTGGTCGACACCCTCGACACGATCTCCGGCGGCCTCGTCGTCGAGACCGGCGGCTTCCGCGTCGTGGCCGCCCATCCCTCGTCGCCCGTGTATCCGGAGGAGTGGCACGACGACCAGTTGGTCGTCGTGGCCGCCGTGGAGGAGCACGACCCCGACCTCGTGGTGGGCGACTTCAACGCCACGCTCGACCACTGGCCGCTCCGCGACATCGTGGACCTCGGCTACCGCGACTCCGTCGAGCTGACCAACGGTGGCTTCCAGGCGACGTGGCCGGTCAACGGCACGTTCGGCCGCTGGGCTTCCTGGGACCGGTCGCCCAGATCGACCACGTCCTGGTCGGCGAGGACTGGACGGCGACCGATACCGCGACGACCGAGCTCGACGGCACCGACCACAAGCCGGTCGTCGCCGTTGTGGCGCGTCGCTGAGCCCTCTATGGCTCGACGATGGTCAGCACGCAGGTGCAGGCCGCCGGGCTGTCGCTGCTGACCACGGTGTCGGTGTTGCTCTGCACCGAGAGCTCGACATCGCCCGGCAACGTGCCGACCGGAATGATGATCGTCATGCGCATGAAGAAGGGGTTGAGCCAGGTCGTCGGGCTGAATTCGTGGCTACAGGTGTCGCCCGCCGTTGACCCGAGGCAGAGATGGGTACCTTCCAGGTAGTTGCCGGCCTGGTCCACCGTGTCCGACGCGAAACTGGCCCCGAAGAGGTCGATGGTGTGTGGCAACCCGTCGGCGGGCACGACGTTCCGCGCCACCCCCGACAGCACGGCCCTGGTGCACACGTCGTCGTTGAGGCTCAGTCGGTTGCCCAGCAGGTAGGTGTGGGCGGTGAAGCCGGACGGGCACGTGAGGTAGCCGCGATTGCGGCCGTCGAGCACACCCTCGTTCTCGACCTCGACATATCTGTCCTTGGCCCTCGTGCCGGGTGGGGCGTAGACCTCCGTATCGAGGTCACCGTCGTCGAAGATCCTGACCAGGGCGCTCACGGCCCCGAAGTCGGTGTCGAGGTAGACCACGGTGCTGTTGGCACCGCTGGTGTCCGACTCCTTGGCCACACGCAGCCGCTTCTGGATCCGGGCGTTCGTGACGTCGACCTGCATCCTCGTGCCGTAGCCGAGGAAGGTGTCGTCTCCGGCGGCGACGAGATGGACGCCGAGGGTGATGGGCGACGAGACGTCGACCGTCAACGACAGGGGAGTCTCGTTGCCGTGCAGCTCGTTGTACGGCGCCTCGACGCAGTCCAGCGTCTTCGGAGCGACGCAGATCCTGATGCCCGGGTCGGTCGCGGTCCCGATCGGGATGTCGGTCGCCGTGGCCACCAGGTCGATGAGCGCACCGGTGTCGATCTCGGCGTGGAGCCGGGCGCCGACGGCTGAGCCGTAGGCATTGATCCGCACCACCCTGTTGCCCCGAGCGTCGTCGCGCTGCTGCATCGTGAACCCGAGGCTGCTGGGCGCACCGTCGTACCAGATATGGAGGCCCTCGTACCTGAACCTGTTCGCGAATCCGTCCAAGGCCTTGGGGTTCTTGGCGTCGTTGATGCCCCGGATCTCCACATAGAGATCGGTGCCCGGACCGCTGCGCTTGAGGTCGACGGCGCGGTCGCTGTCCAGGTCATCGGCGTCTGTCCTATAGGCGACCCGTTGGAGGTTCGTGATCCGGGCCATCATCAGGTAGGGATCGAGGACGCCGTCCCAGTCCGCCACGTCGTCGTGGAGGTCCCACAGCGTCAGGCCGTCTCGCCCGTGCAGGAGCAGGTTGCTCGCCACGCTCGGGACAGTGAGCAGGCTGGGATCGCTCAACAGGTCGAGGGACACATGCTCCACCGACGCAGTGCCGGCGTCGATGACGAGCTTCTCGTTGGTCGATCCGAACTGGAAGGTCAGGTCGAGCGTCGTCGGCAACCCGTTGAGGACCAGGTGGGCCGACGTGGCTCGGCCGACGATGCTCGCCGGAGAGTCGACGACGCCGCCGCTGACCGTGTCCACGCCGTCCCCCAGGGTGCGACGCGCATCGATCGACGCGATCGGTGCGGAACCCCTGTAGGTGACGTGTTGGGAGATCGGGTCATAGGTGAGCTTCGCGTCTGCCGGGAGCGCATCGACGACGACCTTGGTGTCCACCGGATAGGTGATCTCGCCGACGGTGCCGGTGGTCTCGTCCTCGGCCAGCTCGATGTTGAACTTGTTGGCCGTGTGGAGCAAGCGAACGCCCACCACGTCGCCCCAGCTGAGCTCGAGCCGCTCCAGACCGGTGAGGTGAGCCTTGGCGTGGTAGCTGTCCGTTAGGTCGTCGACCCAGAGGCCGTCGGGAGCCGGGTCATTGCCTCCCTGGCTCGGCGGGCCGGTCGGCGGCGGGTCGCAGGCTCCCTCCGAGCAGAGCTCGATGTCGATCGATCCCACGGGACCGTGCTTGGTCGCCACCGCGGCCTGCCGAGCGTCCTCGAGCATCGTGACGATCAGCTCCTTGGGGAGCCCATGCAGGTCGATGTGCGCCTCCGTGGCGTCGTCGAACAGGGGCTCGGAGCCTTCTACGTCGAGCGCGACCAGCCCGATCGGAGCCGAGCCGCGGTAGACGAACGACTTGCCTTCGGGCAGGTCGGGGGACGAGTCCGGCGGGCCCTCGGACGGGCCTTCGGGCGGAGTGGCGACAGTCGGGCCGTACGAGATGTAGGCCTGATGGGGGAGGTCCTGGATGATCCCGTCCACGTCCAGGTCGGCGGTGTCGACCTGCAGCACGAAGGACCCGGGCAGGTGGGTCACGTCCGCGACCTGGGTGGTGCCCCAGGCGACCGTGGCACTCTCCAGCCCCAGCACCCGCACGAAGGCGTCGTAGCTGGCGAAGTTCGGGAAGTGAGCCGGAAGGTCTGCGACCAACACGCCCTGCTGGCCGCCCGGGAGCTGCGTGTCGCGCCCGCTGGTCACACCCACCTCCAAGGTTCCGATCGCGCCACCGGTCACGGTCGACGTGAACGTCTTGCCGGTCGCGTCCAGTCGGCCGGTCAGGCCGGTGGGCAGCGACAGGATCCTCAGGTGCGACTCGTCGGCGTTCTTCACGAACGGCAGCGAGGACGTCACGTCGGCGGTCAGCTCGTCGATCACCGCAGAGCCGTCGTAGGTGAACTCCTGGGTCGTGGGTGAGTAGGTGATCGTGGCCGTCGCCGGCAGATTCAGTACGTCGACCTCGAGGTGCCGCGTCTCGGAGCCGACCAGGTCGGCGAGGACGTGGAAGGGACCTGCCGTGTGCTTCACGTCGACGAGGACCGGGTCGCCGGAGTCGATGTCGGCCCGGGCGAGGCCCAGCACCTTGGCGGTGGCGACCGTGAAATGGGGTTCTACCCGCGTGACCAGGTACTGGTCGGGCATCGGCGCCAGGGTCGGCACGACCACGGCCAGGTCGGGATCGGGGTCGAACTCGGAGAACGTCAGCACCGCCTTGTCGATGCTCGTCGGGGCGGCGCCGGCACCGGTCGGGGTCGTGAAGATCAGGTGGGTCGGGCTGGGCCGGAGCAGCGTGGCAGCGGCGGGCACACCGGTGAGGTCGACCTTCATCCGGCTGGTCCACTCGCCCGGCGTCACCGAATTGAGCTCCAGGTCGACGCGTTGCATGGGGGCGGACGCCGTGTAGGCGATCTTCTCCTCGGTGAACGTGAGGTCGAGCTCGCCCGGGAACGTCGTGACCGTAGCGTCGGCCACTGTTTGCGAACCGGCGCTGGCGTTGCTGTAGTGAAGCTTCAGGTCCGTGGGCTTGTTGGTCTTCACGTGCGCGCGGTAGCTGCTCGGACCGGCGATGTCGATGGTCGCCTTCACGAACGTCGGCACCGGCGAGAGCCGAGCGGACACCGCGGTCGCGTTGGCACGCGCGGAGCCGACGGCATCGAACGCCGAGCCGGCCACGGTCATCGTCGCGGTGGGCGCCACCGTGGTGGCGAGCACCGTCAGCTTGGCCGCGCCGGAGGTCACGGTGGCCGAGAACAGCCCCGGAAGTCCGGTCTCGCAGCCGTCGGGTCCGGCGGCGACCCGACCGGACGCCGCCGAGTCCGGAGTGATCACGACCTCGACGAGCGCTCGCAGCTGACCGACCCGGAGCCTGGTCACGACCAGCTCCAGGACGTCCGGCCCGCCGCCGATCCCGGGCACGGCGACCACCGTCACGGCCACGTCGGGCAGGAAGCTCCCGCCGACGTTGACCAGGGTCGGGACGCCGATCAAGCCGCTCGCCGTACGCTCGTCCGCGCAGGGTTCGGTGGGGCCCTCGGCGTACTGCGTGCGGATCGAGTACCTGAGCGAGTCGAGGGGACCGGGTGTCGAATTCGCGGCCACCGCTGACGGGGTGGCGACAGCGGAGGCGAGGCTCACGCCGAGGACAGAGAGAGCGGCGCCTCCGAGGAGAACCAGGACCTTGTGACGCATGAGGATCATCTCCGGAGGCGAACGAGAAGTTCGGACACCCGGAAGGCGTGACAAGCGCTGTGACAATGTGACAACGGGTCACACTGATCGAAATCTCCGCCGTTTCTGGGCTGGCTGCCGCCGCGCGTAGGCTTGTGCGGTGCATGCCGACCGTCTACCTCGATCACGCCGCCACGACGCCGATGCACCCGGTCGCGGTGGAAGCGATGACCGCGCATCTGCGCGACGTGGGCAACCCGAGCTCGCTGCACGCGTCAGGACGGCATGCACGACGGGTCGTCGAGGAGTCCCGCGAGACCATCGCCCAGGCGCTCAACTGCCGGCCGGGCGAGGTCGTCTTCACCGCCGGCGGCACCGAGGCCGACAACCTCGCCCTCAAGGGCATCTACTGGGCGCGTCGGGCCGGTGACGACCAGCGCCGCCGCATCCTGACCACTGCGGTCGAGCACCACGCGGTGCTGGACCCGCTGGACTGGCTGGCCGAGAGCGAAGGTGCCGAGCTCGAGCTGCTGCCCGTCGACCATGACGGGCGACTCGACGTGGAGGCTCTGCGTGCCGCCGTCGAGCGCGACCCGGCGAGCGTCGGCCTGATCTCCGTCATGTGGGCCAACAACGAGGTCGGCACGCTCCAGCCGGTCGACGAGGTCGTCGCCCTGGCCGCACCCCACGGCATCCCCGTCCACACCGACGCGGTGCAGGCCATCGGCGCCGTGCCGGTCGACTTCGCCGGCGTGGCGTCGATGCGCTGGCCCTGTCGGGACACAAGGTGGGCGGGCCGTTCGGCGTGGGCGCTCTCGCCGTACGCCGAGAGCTCGAGGTCACCGCGCTCGTGCACGGTGGCGGCCAGGAGCGCGACATCCGCAGCGGCACCATCGACACCCCGGCGATCGCCGGCCTCGCGGCAGCGGTCGAGCTGTCGGTCAAGCAGCTCACCGAGCACGCCGCGCGGGTGAGCGCGCTCCGTGACGAGCTGGTCCGCGGCGTGCTGCGCGAAGTGCCCGACGCGACGATCAACGGTCCTCACGAGCACCGCCTCCCCGGCAACGCCCACCTCAGCTTCCCCGGATGCGAGGGCGACTCGCTGCTGATGCTGCTCGACGCCCGCGGCATCGAGTGCTCCACCGGCTCGGCCTGCTCCGCCGGCGTACCCCAGCCATCTCACGTCCTGCTCGCGATGGGTCGGGGCGACGAGGAGGCACGCAGCTCGCTGCGGTTCTCGCTGGGTCACACCAGCACCGAGGCCGACATCGCGGCGCTGGTCGAGGCGATCGGACCCTGCGTCGAACGTGCCCGGGCGGCGGCTGCCCGATGAAGGTCCTCGCTGCCCTGTCCGGCGGCGTCGACTCGGCCGTCGCGGCGGCCCGCGCCGTCGAGGCCGGCCACGACGTCACCGGCATCCACCTCGCCTTGTCGCGCAACCCCGCGTCCTACCGTTCGGGTGCCCGCGGTTGCTGCACCATCGAAGACAGCAATGACGCCCGCCGGGCCGCCGACGTGATCGGCATCCCGTTCTACGTCTGGGACCTCAGCGACCGTTTCCACGAGGACGTGGTCGAGGACTTCATGGACGAGTACGCCGCCGGCCGGACGCCCAACCCCTGCCTGCGCTGCAACGAGAAGATCAAGTTCGCTGCGGTCCTGGAGCGGGCTCTCGGCCTCGGCTTCGAGGCGGTCGCGACCGGCCACTACGCCCAGCTGCGGACCGGCGTCGACGGCCTGATCGAGATGCACCGGGCGATCGACCACGGAAAGGACCAGTCCTACGTGCTCGGTGTGCTCGACCAGCGCCAGCTGGCCCACTCCTTGTTCCCGCTCGGCGACACCACCAAGGACGTCATCCGCCAGGAAGCTGCCGCGCGCGGCCTGCTCGTCGCCGACAAGCCCGACAGCCACGACATCTGCTTCGTCGGCAACGGCGACAACGCCGGCTGGCTGCGCGAGAAGCTGGGGGAGCGGGCGCCCAACCACGGCGGCGACATCGTCGACGAGGCGACGGGTGAGGTGCTCGGACAGCACGAGGGCACCTATGGCTACACGATCGGCCAGCGCAAGGGCCTGCGGATCGGTCGGCCCGCGCCGGACGGCAAGCCGCGCTTCGTCCTCGACATCGAGCCCGTCAGCGGCACGGTCACGGTCGGCCCGCGCGAGCGGCTGGCCGTGCACCGCCTCAGTGGCATCCGTCCGCGTTGGTGCGGCAGCGTGCCGGCGACCCTCGACGGCACCGTCCAGCTGAGGGCACACGGCGACGAGCACCGCGCCCGCCTGACCACGAGCGGCGACACGGTCGAGATCGAGCTGATCGATCCGGCGTACGGCATCGCCCCTGGGCAGGCCGCGGTCATCTACGACGGCACCCGGGTCGTCGGGTCGGCCACGATCGCGGCCGCCGATCGCGTTCCTGCATGAGAACCCCCCAAAGATGACAGTCGCCACCGGCGTCGGATCGATGCCCGGCGACGACCAGCCCGCCTTCGACCAGGCCGTCCGGCTCGTCCTCGAGGAGCTGCCGGACCTGCCCCATCTGCCCGAGGTGCCGGGGCGAGGAGTGGCCGCCGGCATGACGGGCCGCGCGCTGGCTGTGATGGCGTCTCTCGGCGCCGATCTTCAGCCGTCCGGCTGGCGGCTCACCGATGCGCCCGGCGTCGACCACCGCCGGGCCAGGAGCCTGCTCGGCCAGGACCTCGACGGGCTCGAGGAACACGCCGAGGGCTACACGGGGGCGTTCAAGATCCAGGTCGCGGGTCCGTGGACCCTGGCCGCGACGGTCGAGAAGCCTCGCGGTGACAAGGTGCTCAGCGACTCCGGCGCTCGGCGCGACCTGGCGCAGGCTCTCGCCGAGGGTTTGCGCGACCACGTGCGCGACGTACGCCGACGGCTGCCGGGGGTCGACCGGCTGATCGTCCAGGTCGACGAGCCATCGCTGCCAGGTGTGCTCGGCGGCCGGGTGCCGACCGCGTCGGGCTTCGGCCGTCATCGCAGCGTGCGTCCGCCCGAGGCGTCGGAAGCGCTCGGCTGGGTCCTGGCGGCGGTCGCCGAGGAAGGGGCCGAGCCGTGGGTGCACTCCTGCGCGCCGGAGACCCCGCTCGGGCTGCTGCGCGGCGCGGGTGCCCGAGGGCTGTCGGTGGACCTGGACCAGATGTCCGCCGCCGACCGCGAGGTCCTGGCCGAGGCGCTGGACGCCGGCGATGCGGTCGCGCTGGGCGTGGTGCCGGCGGTGGAGCCTGTTGAGCCGCCGGACGACGGAACGGTCACCGAGCGCGTGCTGCGGTGGCTCGACATGGTCGGTCTCGATCCGGCAACGATCAGTCCCTTTCTGGTGGTTTCGCAAACCTGTGGACAGGCTGGTTCGTCGTACGAGTGGACGAGGCGGTCGCTGAGGACACTTCGCAGCGCCGCCTCGCACCTGACCTGACCGACGACTCGGGAGGACCCATGCGCGCCACTCGGCTCGCCCGGCCCATGCTCGTGACCTGTCTGCTGCTCGTGGGGTGCGGCACCGAGACAGAGCCCGAACCCGGCACGGGGGATGGCGGCGCGAAGGTTCCGATCACGCAGCGCGCCATCGCCGCGGTCGCACTCGAGCACGTCTCGACCGACACGAGCAGCCGTGAGGCGTCCTACACCGACGACACCTCGGTGAAGGGCTCGCTCGGTGCGGACCTTCGCTACGGCGGCGACGGCGAGTCGGACGGTGGTCTGCTGCGGGTCTTCCTCGAGCCCCGGCCCAGCTTCTCCTGCCACGCCGACGGCTACCGCGACGGCTGCGAGGAGCGTGCGGTCGACGGAGGCCGGCTGTTCCTGGTGTGGACCGAGCTGGAGCCCGAGGAGGACCCGGGCCTCGTCGACGTCGTCTTCATCAAGGACGACGGGGAGACCGTCTACGTCGGCTGGTCGGGCGACGACATCCTCGGCGACCCGCGCAAGCAGGACCTCCTGATCGCGATCGACGACATGGAGGCGATCGCCCAGGACCCCCGGCTCAGCCTGACCACCACCCAGGATGTGGTCGATCTCGGCGAGGCGCTGGACGACTGGGACGGCGGCGAGCCCGATCCGACCGCGTACGACCGGGTGCCGTCCACCGACCAGTCGCTGCTCAACGCCTACCTGTCCTTCCACGGCGGCTACGCGTCGTACTCCGACTTCGGCTCGTCACCGTTGAAGGCGCAGTGGGGAGAGGGAGCGGTCGGTGGCCGGATGTCCTTCGAGGGCTACGGCTACCCGCCCAGCGCGACGATCGACGTGCTCGCTGCGCCCGTCGGCCCGGACTGGCTGAGCGGCGGGGACCCGTGTGGGGTCTACGCCGGCCAGAAGGATGCAGAGTGTCATGACGAAGGCAAGGGCCGCTATCTCGCGTGGACGCCGGGGCCGGACGGCGAGGTCTGGCACATCTCTGTGCGGGACGACGACGTCGTCGGCGTGCGCTACGGCTTCGACGTACCGAAGACCAAGCGACAGGTCGACACGGCGACCGAGTGGTCGATGATCAACCAGGAGTTCGTCGTGGACAAGACCGTCGGGATCGAGACCGACAAAGAGATGCTCGACTGGGATAAATGAGCCGGGTCCCCCAGGGTGCGCGGTAGCGCACGCTGGGGGACACAACCCGGGTTCAGGCGACGAGTGTGGCGGCCTCGGGACCATCGGTCGCGAGCTCGGTGTGCTTGACGTTGAGGAAGAGCCAGACCACGACGGACGCCGCGGTCATCATGATGGCGCCGAGCAGGAACGCGTTGGTCGCGCCCTCGGTGAAGATCTGGCCCTGGGCGACCGGTTGAGGCCACTCACCTTGCCAGCTCGGCACTGCGGTCGGTGAACGTCTGCGTCGCCAGCGTCGAGAGCAGTGCCAGTCCGAGCGCACCGCCCACCTGCTGCATCGTGTTGAGCACGCCCGAGCCGATGCCGGAGTCCTCGTCCCGCAGGTGGTGGACTGCGGTCAGGGTCAGCGGCACGAAGACCAGGCCCATGCCGAACGACATCAACAGGATGCCCGGCAGCACGTCCGCGACGTAGCTGCCCTCGATCGGGTTGATCGGGAACGACGTGTCGTAGGGCAGCCGCGAGAACAGGAACAGGCCCGTCGCCGCGAGCAGGGTGCCGACGCCCGCGAGGTAGCGGGGGTCGAAGCGGTTGATCAGGTTGGAGGCCAGACCGGCCGCGAACACCAGACCGAAGCAGAACGGCAGGAACGCCACACCAGCCTCGAGCGAGCTGTAGCCCATGATGTTCTGGATGTACTGGCTGAGGTAGAAGAACATCGCGAACATGGCTGCCGGGGCCAGGAACATCGCACCGAAGCTGGCCGCCCGGGTGCGGTTCAGGAAGACCCGCGAAGGCAGCAACGGGTGCTCGACCCGGCCCTCGATCCAGAGGAACACGGCCAGGACAACCGCGCCGGCGCTCAGGCTCGCGACGGTCCAGGCGTCGCCCCAGCCCTCGCTGCCCGCGCGGCTGAAGCCGTAAACGAGACCGAGCAGACCGAGGGTGCCGGTGACGGCGCCTCGGATGTCGAGCCAGCCGGTGTGCGGCTCGGACTCGCGCAGGAAGCGCGGAGCGAGCAGCGCGGCCGCGATGCCGATCGGGGTGTTGATCAGCAGCGTGATCCGCCAGCCCTCGATGTCGAGCCCGAAGACGCTGTCCAGACCGGTGAGCCAGCCGCCCAGGATCAGGCCGACAGCGGCGCCGGCACCGGACATCGCGGCGTACACGGCGAAGGCGCGGTTGCGCTTCGGCCCGGCCGGGAAGGTGGTGGCGATCAGGGCCAGGGCGGCGGGCGATGCGAGCGCCGCACCGAGACCTTGCAGACCACGGGCCGCCAGCAGCATGCCCTCGTTGGACGCGAGACCACCGAGGAGCGAGGCGACGCCGAAGACGCTCAGGCCGATCATGAAGATGCGGCGGCGGCCGTAGAGGTCACCGAGACGGCCACCGAGCAGTAGCAGGCTTCCGAAGGCCAGGGCGTAGCCCGTGACCACCCAGGTCAGGTTCTCGGGAGCGATGTTCAGGTCGGTCTGGATGTAGGGAAGCGCGATGTTGACGATGGTGCCGTCGAGCACCACCATCAGTTGCGCGATGGAGATGAGCACCAGGGCCCATCCGAGGTGCAGCTCCTTGGGCTGTTTGCCCTGAGCGACCTCCTCAGTTGCAAGTACGTCGGTCATTTGGCCGCTTTCTTGGTGGGGGGCGGTGGGACGGTGCCGCGGGTAGCGGCGGGGATGATGACTTGGTCGATCACTCGCGTGATCACGTCCTCGGTGGGCGGCTGGCCCATGAGGAACAGGCGGTGCAGGATGATCCCGGGCAGCGCAGGCGCCAGCAGGTCGAGATCGATGTCTTCTCGGACCTCGCCGCGAGCTTGGGCACGTTCGTAGATGGCCCGCCCGATCGCGACCTTGGGACCGATGAACTCGGTGCGCCACGCCTCGGCGAAGTCGGCGTCCCGGGAGATCGCGGTGATCACCGCACCCAGGACCGACATCTGCCGCTCGTCGGTCATGCCACCCATGCCGCAGAACGTCTCCAGCAGGTCGCCACGAAGCGTGCCGGTGTCGGCTGCGGCTTCGGGGCCCTTCTGCGCGAGCAGCGCCTCGATGACGAGGCTGACCTTGCCGTTCCAGCGGCGGTACAGCGTGGCCTTGGAGGCGCGGGCCGCGGTGGCCACGGCGTCCATGGTGAGCCGGTCGTAGCCGACCTCTGCGAGCACGTCGATCGTCGCGGTCAGGATCTCCTGCTCGCGGTCCCCCTCGATCCGGGGGCGGCTCTGCTCGACGGTGGTCATGATGTGTCCTCTGTCACAGATGGAACGGAACTGTTTCGTTTCAAGAAGAGAGTACGGAACCGTTTCATTCCCCGTCAAGCCGAATATTTCCAGCGTCTGGACCGGGGGTGGGCTACGGCAAGATGTCCCCGTGACCGACTCGCCGCCACCGACCCCCGCACCCGCAGAGGCCCGCGACGAGCACCAGGAGCTCGTCGACCTGATCGAGGACGCGCGGTGGCGCTACTTCGTCAAGGACCAACCGACCCTTTCCGATGCCGACTACGACAAGAAGCTGCGCCGGCTGCAGGAGCTCGAGGAGGAGTTCCCCGAGCTCCGCACGCCCGACTCGCCCACCCAGAAGGTCGGCGGCGCGGTGTCCACGGAGTTCACTGCCGTCGACCACCTGCGGCGGATGGAGAGCCTCGACAACGCGTTCTCCTACGACGAGCTCGACTCCTGGTATGCCCGCCTGGCTCGTGACGGCGTCGCCGAGCCGGCGCTGTTGTGCGAGCTCAAGGTCGACGGCCTGGCGATCAACCTCCTCTACGAGAAGGGTCGGCTCGTGCGGGCACTCACCCGCGGCGACGGTACGACGGGCGAGGACGTCACCCCCAACGTCAAGACGATCGACTCGATCCCGCACAAGCTCACCGGCACCGACCAGTTCCCGGTTCCCGCGCTGATCGAGGTGCGCGGCGAGGTCTACCTACCGGCCGCTGCGTTCGAGAAGCTGAACGCGTCGATGGCCGACGCCGGCAAGCCGATGTTCGCCAACCCGCGCAACGCCGCCGCTGGCTCACTGCGCCAGAAGGACCCGCGGGTCACCGCCACCCGCGACCTCGGCATGGTCTGCCACGGCATCGGCGCCCGCGAGGGGTTCGAGCCCCAGGCCCAGTCGCACGCCTACGAGGCCCTGAAGACGTGGGGGCTGCCGACGTCCGACAAGGTCAAGGTGCTGGCGACCCTGGCCCAGGTCCAGAAGTTCATCGAGCACGCGGGCGAGCACCGCCACGACATCGTCGACTACGACATCGACGGCGTGGTGATCAAGGTCGATGACGTCGCGCTTCAGCGCCAACTCGGCTCCACGAGCCGGGCGCCCCGCTGGGCGATCGCGTTCAAGTACCCGCCCGAAGAGGTCAACACCAAGCTGCTCGAGATCCGGGTCAACGTCGGGCGCACCGGCCGGGTGACGCCTTACGGCGTCATGGAGCCGACCCTGGTCGCCGGCTCGACGGTGGAGAACGCCACGCTCCACAACGCCCACGAGGTCAAGCGCAAGGACGTCCGGCCAGGCGACACGGTGATCCTGCGCAAGGCCGGTGACGTGATCCCGGAGATCCTCGGCCCGGTGCTGGCCCTGCGCCCCAAGGGTCTGCGGCCGTGGAAGATGCCGACCAAGTGCCCCGCGTGCGACACGCCCCTTGCGCAGCAGAAGGAGGGCGACAAGGACCTGCGCTGCCCCAACCACCAGTTCTGCCCGGCGCAGGTGCGGGAGCGCGCTTTCCATGTCGCCGGGCGTGGTGCCTTCGACATCGAGGGGCTCGGCTACGAAGCCGCGGCGGCGCTGCTCGACGCCAAGGTGATCGCCGACGAGGGTGAGCTGTTCGACCTCGACGTGGCGGCACTGCTGAAGGCCCCGCTGTTCACCCGCGCGCCCAAGAAGGGCGAGGGCGACTCCCCGGTGCTGTCGGCCAACGGGCAGCGGCTGCTCGACAACCTCGGCAAGGCCAAGCAGGTCCCGCTGTGGCGAGTGCTGGTGGCGCTCTCGATCCGCCACGTCGGACCTACCGCCGCCCGGGCGCTGGCCCAGGAGTTCGGCTCGATGGCGGCGATCCGCAGTGCCTCCGAGGGGGAGCTTGCCGCGGCGGAGGGCGTGGGTCCGACCATCGCCGAGGCCGTGATCGAGTGGTTCGGGGTCGACTGGCACACCGCGATCGTCGACAAGTGGGCGGCCGCCGGCGTCTCTCTGGAGGACGAGCGTGACGACACCATGCCACGGACGCTGGAGGGGCTCACGATCGTGGTGACGGGATCTCTCGAGGACTTCAGCCGCGACTCCGCCAAGGAGGCGATCCTGGCGCGGGGCGGCAAGGCATCAGGCTCGGTGTCCAAGAAGACGGACTACGTCGTGGTCGGCGACAACGCCGGCTCCAAGGCCGACAAGGCCGAGGAGCTCGGGGTCGCGGTGCTCGACGAGGCCGGGTTCAAACAGCTGCTCGAGGGTGGTCCGACCGGGCTCTGACAACGGGCCGTCACGACCTCGCGGTCTAGTCACCCCTGTGGGTGAACCTGTGGGCAACTGCCGGTCTCTGTGGATGACCAACGGGTCATCTGTGGATGACATGCGGTTCTTCTGTTGAACCGAAGGAATGTTGCCAAGATCCCTTGCGCGAAGGGTCGGCGAGGGCATAGAACTTCTCCCACGCACTCCCTTCGGGGAATGCGGGGCAACTCGGAGACGAGGGTCCATACAACGGGGCAACCCGTTGCAGCAGCCGGGTGATGCGGTTGCTGGGGCCGGAGGCGAAGAGATGTCGATCGGGAGTATCACCGGACCGATCGCCGAAGGGCCCTTGTAGCTCATACCTACGAGGGCCCTTCACCTATTTTCAAGTCCAAGCAGCAGTCCGTGAGCCGCGCCGAGACCCCTCTCCGGCCCGACAAGCAACGGTCCACAGGATGTGGACCTCCTGTGGATACACAGGCCAGTTCTGTGGACGAACCCGGCGGGTCTGTGGACGACACGCCGATCGATGGAGAAATCCCCTAAAAACATAGGGATTCCTCTTGCGGAGATCGGTGCGCAGGGCATAGAACAGCCCTCACGTTCTCCTTCGGGAGAGCGGGATCAGCTTGAAGAAGGATCCATCCGGCGGGGCAACTCGCCGCGGAGGCTGGGTGACGAAGCCACCGGGATCGGACCGAAGGCCGGATCGGTCGGGAGCGTCACCAGTACTGACCACAATGAAGGGCCCTTGGGACTCATACTCACAAGGGCCCTTCGCCTATTTTCACGACCCAGGACTGAGCTCGCGAAGTCCTGGAAGAGGTCGGGAGATCGACTGGGGCTCGGCTCAGGTCCGAGCGAAGCGAGGGGCTGATCGACCCGTATCGAGATCCGGCTCGGCTCGGCAGCGACGGGGTAACGAGACGCCCCTACGATCGGGCCATGGGTTTCCTGCAACGCTTCCTGACCGGTGACGTGCTCGACGAGCAGGAGCTGTCCGCGGCGCAGGCGGAAGGCATCGAGCTCCACGTGCGCAAGGTCAAGGCGAGCATCGCCTACGACCACTACCGCGCACCGGGGAAGCGCTTCAACGGGAAGCGACAGCTCTCCTCGGGCGGCGTGCTGGTGACCAGCGACCGGGTCCTGCTCTGGGCGGGTGGAGCGCGCCAGCTGGATCTGGCCCGCGCGGACCTGCCATCGCCGGCTCTCGAGGTCTCGGCTGACACGAAGGTGCTGCAGGTCGCCTTCGCTGCCGAGAGCTTCCATCCAGACCGTTCTGGACAGGTCACGGTCCGGCTGTGGACCCCCGAGGCGCAGCGGGTCGCCACCCTCCTGACGTCATGATGTACACACTGCTTCACTCGACGGTCCCTCCCGTGGCGCGGATGATCTGGCGGCCGAAGGTGCGCGGGCTGGACAACGTGCCGGCCACCGGCGGGGTGATCCTGGCCAGCAACCACCTGAGCTTCGCGGACTCGATCGTGATCCCGTGCGTAGTGCCGCGGAAGGTCGCCTTCCTGGCGAAGTCCGACTACTTCACGGGGTCGGGGATCAAGGGCACCGTGTCGAAGGCGTGGTTCGAGGGGATGGGCATGCTTCCCGTCGACCGCGACGACAGCAAAGCCGCCCTCGCGAGCCTGGAGACGGCGCTCGAGGTGCTCGGACGCGGTGAGGCCTTCGGCATCTACCCCGAAGGCACCCGGTCGCGCGACGGCCGGCTCTACCGCGGCCGGACCGGCGTAGCCCACCTCGCCCTGACTGCCGGCGTACCAGTTGTCCCGGTTGGTCTGGTCGGCACCGACAAGCTGCAGCCCGTCGGCAGCAGCCTGCCCCGGGTAGTGCCGTTGACGATCGCGTTCGGGAACCCGATCGAGGTGGTCGGCCGCTTCGATGGCGTGCCCCTCGGTCGCGCGCGCCGCGAGGTCACCGACGAGATCATGAGTGCCATCCAGGAGCTCTCCGGTCAGGAACAGGCAGGCATCTACAACGACCGCGCGCCCGACGCCTGATTGGATCGACCCCATGGCTCTGTTATCGGCTCGATGGCAGCGGCGGCAGCGCCGGATCAGGATCGGGATCGACACCGGCGGCACGTTCACCGACGTGGTCGCCCTCGACGAGGACACCGGTGAGCTGGTGACCACCAAGACCCCGTCCACCCCGGGCAACCCGGCCGACGGCTTCCTGGCCGGCATCGCCAAGGTCCTGGGCCTGGTCGGGGCGGACGGCGACTCGATCACCGCGGTCAGCCACGGCACGACCGTCGCCACCAACCAGCTGCTCGAGGGGAAGGTGGACCGGCTCGGGTTCGTGACCAACGCCGGTTACGAGGCGATGCTCGAGATCGCTCGGCAGTCGGTGCCCGACGGCTACGGCAACTCCTACTTCTGGGTGAAGCCGGCCAGGATCGTCCCGCGCGACCTGGTGAAGGGGGTCGAGGGGCGCCTCGACTTCACCGGCGCCGAGGTGCGGCCGTTCGACGAGGACGGCGCGCGGTCGGTCGGCCGCTGGTTCCGCGACCAGGGCGTCGACACCCTGGGTGTCTGTTTCCTGCACGCCTATGCCAACCCGGCACACGAGCAGCGGATGCGTGAGGTCCTGGCCGAGGAGCACCCCGACGCGGTGGTGTCGATCAGCAGCGAGGTGCTGCGGGAGTACCGCGAGTACGAACGCGCGATGACGACCCTCGTCGACGCCGCCGTTAAGCCGCGGCTGTCGGCGTACGTCACCAACATCAAGAGCCGGCTGTCCGAGTACGCCAGCCCGCCGTTCTACGTGATGAAGAGCAACGGGGGAGTGCTCTCTGCCGACGAGGTGGTGCACCAGCCGATCACGACGGTGCTGTCCGGCCCGGCTGCGGGTGCGCTCGGCGCTGCGCTGGTCGCCGAGGTGGCCGGCTTCGACAAGGTGCTGACCTGCGACGGGGGAGGTACGTCGACCGACGTCTCGGTGGTCATCGACGGCGAGCCGACGCTCACCACCGAAGGCTCGGTCGGCGCGTTCCCGAGCAAGATCCCGATGATCGACGTCGTTACCGTCGGCGCCGGCGGCGGCTCGATCGCCTGGCTGTCGCCCGAGAGCACCCTCAAGGTAGGCCCCCAGTCGGCGGGCGCCGACCCCGGTCCGCTCTGCTACGCCAAGGGCGGCACCGAGGTCACCATCACCGACGCGCACGTGTTCCTCGGCCGGATCCCGCCGCACCTGCTCGGTGGCGAGATCCCGCTGGACGTCGAGGCTGCCGACCGCGGCATCCGGGCCCTTGCCACCCAGCTCGGCCTGACGCCCGAGGCGTGCGCCGCGGGCGTCCTCGAGATCTCGGCCTGGAACCAGGCCAACGCCCTGCGCCAGGTCACGGTGAAGCGCGGGCTCGACGTACGCGACTTCGCACTGACCACGTTCGGCGGCTCGGGCTCGCTACTGCTGTGCCGGCTGATGGACGTGCTCGGCATCCCGACAGTGCTGGTGCCGCCTGACCCCGGCAACGTGTCCGCGTTCGGCCTGCTCACCGTCGACGTCAAGAACGATTACGTGCAGACCCAGGTGGCGCTGGCGGACGCGCTCGACGCGGTCGACGTGGCAGGCAGGTATGACGAGCTCGCGGTGCGTGCGGGCGACGCCCTCACCAAGGAGGGATTCCCGCTCGACCAGCACCGCTTCGTGCGCACCGCCGACCTGCGCTACTTCGGGCAGGCGTTCGAGGTACGGGTGCCGGTGCCCGATGGCAGCGTCGACGCCACGACCCTGACCACAGTCGCGGAAGCGTTCCACGCCGCACACCGCGGCCTCTACGGCTACGACTTCGCGAGCGACCCGACCCAGCAGGTCGAGTGGGTCAACCTGCGCGTCTCCGGCATCGGCCCGATCACTCGGCCCGAGATCCGGGCCTCGACGGCCGGCCCGGTCGTCGAGCTCGTCGAGACCTCGCGGCGTCCGGTCTGCTTCGACGCCGACCAGGGCTACGCCGACACCCCGGTCTTCTGGCGACCCGACCTGCCATCCGGCGCCACGGTGGCCGGGCCGGCGATCATCGAGGAGTTCGGCTCGACCGTGCCGCTGCATCCGGGCTTCGTCGCCCGCGTCGACGACTACCGCAACATCATCGTGACCCGGTCCACCGACGGGGAGGCGTGATGAGCGAGCGGGCACCCACCCAGTTCCCCTACGGCTTCCTGACCGACGACGCCGGGGCGGGCGCCGATCCCGTGCTGGTCGAGATCGTCCAGGGCTCGCTGGCCAGCGTCGAGATGGAGGTCGAGACCGCTATCGCTCGCACCAGCCGCAGCCCGATGATCCGCGACGCGCACGACTTCCGGGCCGGCATCCACGACCGGCTGCTGCGCAAGCTGACCGGCCGCTCCTACTCCGCGTTGGTGCACCCGGTGGCCCGCGACTTCCCGATCGAGGAGATGCGCGAGGGCGACGTCTTCTTCCACAACGACGTCTACCGTTCGGAGGGCGGCATCGGGCACCTGCCCGACCTCTGCGTGACCGTGCCGGTCTTCTCCGGAGGGAAGGTGGTCGCCTTCGTGCAGGCCTTCGGCCATCACGACGACATCGGCGGTGCGGTGCCTGGGTCGATGCCGTCGGACGCGACCAGCGTGTTCGCGGAGGGCCTGATGGTGCCGCCGATCAAGCTCTGGGACGCGGGCGTCCCCAACCGCGCCGCGCTGGCGATCATGACCCGCAACTCGCGGATGCCGGAGAGCCTCGCCGCCGACCTCGACGCCGAGTGCTCGGCGTGCCTGATGGGCGCGCACCGGCTCACCGAGCTGTTCGACCGCTACGGCGTCGCGACGGTCGAGTCCTGCTTCGACGCGATCCTCGACCGGACCACGACGACGTACCGCCGGGAGATCCTGAGCCAGATCCCCGTTGGCACCTGGACCTGGGAGGACTACGCCGAGCACGACGGCGTGGACGAGCCGCAGCTGCACGCGCAGCGGATCACGCTGACCCACACCCCTGTGGACGACCCGGACGGGGAGCGGCTGATTCTGGACTTCGAGGGCACCGGGCCGCAGGCCAAGGGTCCGATCAACCACTGCGGGGACTACAGCGACGGCGTGTTCCTGAAGAAGTGGCTGGCGCCGATCCTGCGCAACCTGGCCGAGAGCCCGGAGCGGATGGCCGAGCTCGATGTCAACGAAGGGATCGTGCCGCTGATCGAGATGCGGTTCCCGCCGCCGGGGACGCTGCTGACACCGGTCTTCCCGGCGCCGACCAACGCCCGCACGTTCGTGATCCTGCGCCTGCTCGGCGTGCTGGCGGGCGTGGTCGCGAAGGCGGTGGACGGCCGGATGCCGGCCGACCAGGAGACGATCCGCTACACCGGCGTCTACGGCCAGGACCGCAACGGCTTGCCCTACCTGATGCGTGAGGTGCTGGGTGGGGGTTCGGGTGGTCGCTACTACGCCGATGGCGAGGACACGATCCACGTGGTCCCCGACTCGCGGAACCTGCCGACCGAGTTCACCGAGGCTCGCTTCCCGTTCCGAGTGGAGTCCCTGGGGCTGGCCATCGACAGCGGGGGAGCCGGTCAGTTCCGAGGCGGACTCGGCTACGAGAAGCACATCCGGATGCTCGAGGACGCCCACTTCATGTCCATCGCCGACCGCTCGATCCTGGCCTGCTGGGGCGTCAAGGGCGGGCTCGCCGGGCGACTCGTTCTCGGTCACCATCGACGCCGGCGGGCCCAACGAGCGCGAGGTGGACGCACTGGCCGACGCGGAGCCGGTGCGTGCCGGGGAGGTGATCCGGATCCGCACCACGGGCGGTGGCGGCTGGGGCGATCCGCTCTTGCGCGATCCGGCGCTCGTCGTACGCGATGTGGTCTGGCGCAAGGTGTCGCCGGAGGCGGCCGAGTGGGACTACGGCGTCCGGCTCACCGGCTCTGTCGTGGACGACTCGCTGGGGTACGACGAGGCCGCCACCAGCTCACTGCGCGCCCGGCTGACCGAGGCGCGGGGAGCACCGCGCTTCTTCGACCGCGGTCCCGGCTACGCGCGGCTTTCGAGCGGAGCGACGCACGCGGACGTGGATCTGGTGCCGTGACGGACCTCGAGCTGCGGGTGGCCCGACCAGACGACGCCGAGTCGATCGCGCAGATCTGGAACAGCGGTTGGCACGACGGCCACGACGGAAACGTGCCCGACGAGCTGACCGCCGTGCGCACGCCCGAGTCGTTCCGGACCCGGGCCGTGGCCCGGATCCCGCAGACCACCGTCGCGCTCGTCGGCGGACAGATCGCGGGGTTCGTGGTCGTGCATGACGACGAGCTGGAACAGGTCTACGTCGACTCTGCGCAGCGCGGTGCCGGTGTTGCGTCGGCACTCATGGCTGCGGGGCTGCGGCAGGTGGCCAGCGGCGGGCACGAGCGGGCGTGGCTGGCGGTGGCGGCCGGCAACGCGCGGGCGCGGCGGTTCTACGAACGCGAAGGCTGGTCCGACGACGGCCTCTTCGACTACGCCGCCGAGGGCCCCGACGGACCGATCGTGGTGCCCAACCACCGCTTGGTGCGCTCCGCCCGTCCGGAGCTCGCCGACACGTTCGGGCTCGAGCCGCACCCCGAGGGCGGGTGGTACCGGCAGACGTGGGTGTCGCCGGTGACGGTGACCCTCCCCGATGGGAGGGTCAGACCGACCGCAACGTTGATCTACTTCTTGCTGCCCGCGGGGGAGTCGTCGGCCTGGCACCGGGTGTCCTCCGACGAGCTCTGGCTGGCGCACACCGGTGCCGTGACGCTCGAGCTGGGCGGGGATGGCGCAACGCCGGGCGAGTTGGCGCCGGCGCAGGTCGACACCGCACAGCCGCAGGTCCTGGTGCCCGCAGGCGTGTGGCAGCGGACGGTCCCGTCGGACGCAGACGCGCTGGTGAGCTGCCTGGTCTCGCCAGGGTTCGACTTCGAAGACTTCGAGCTCTACTTGAGCGCGTCCCAGACGAGGTAGCCGATGGTCGCGCCGATCGCTCCGCAGCCGAGATAGGTCCACCACCAGCGCGCGTTGCTGCGCGGCGGGACCTTGTTGCGCCGCCTCTTCTCGGTGGGCGTCCACATCGAGGTACCCGCGATCGGCAGCATGAAGTAGAGCGCAGGGAAGGCCATCAGCTCGAAGACGACACCGCAGACGATGAAGCCCCACTCCCAGGGGTCGCTCCAGAACCCGTACTCGAGGAAGTTCGCGCCCAGGAAGGCGAACAGCAGGAACCACATCGGCAGGAGAAGATCGGGTGCCTCGAGTGAATCGCCGGCCATCGTGCCCGCGAAGGCAGCGATCAGCATCAGGGGCACGGCGACGGCGATCAGCCAGGTTCCGTCCGGGCACGGCTGGGCGCTGACGTAGGGACCGCCATCGGCACACGCGCCGCCGACATCCATCACCGCCCGCATCGAGAAGAACGCCCACACCAGCGCGACGGCGATCAGCGCCGCCGACACGCACACGATCGCGATCCGCCCGACCGGACGTGGCAAAGCGTCGGGTTCAACAGTCATGCGCGACATGCTGGCAGAAACCAAGGCTGCTGCAGTTGCCGCCGTGGGTCATAGGGTCGGGCCATGAGGGTCCTGCTCGCGCTCGGTGGCAACGCGATGACCAACTCCGACGGGCGGGCCCGGCCGGAGGACCAGATCGCAGCGGCTGAGGTCGCGATGGACGCCGTCGCAGGCCTGCTCGAGCGCGACGTCGAAGTCGTGCTGACGCACGGCAACGGTCCGCAGGTCGGCAACCTGCTGGTCAAGAACGAGATCGCCGCCGCGGTCGTGCCGCCCGTGCCGCTGGACTGGTGCGGTGCGCAGACCCAGGCGACCCTCGGGTTCGTGCTGATGAACTCGCTCGAGGCCGCCCTGGGCTCCCGCGGCATCGCCCGTCGCACCGCGACATTAGTCACCCGGACGCTCGTTGCGGCGGACGACCCGGGCTTCGCTCGGCCGACCAAGCCGATCGGTCGTTACCTGGGCGCGGAAGAGGCCGGCGTACTCATCGAGCACGGCGAGACCTGGGAGGACCGCGGCGAGAGGGGCTGGCGCCGAGTCGTCGCGTCGCCCGAGCCGATCGACATCGTCGACGCCCCCGCGATCCTGGCGATGGTGCGCGCCGGCTTCGTGGTGATCGCGGCCGGCGGCGGGGGCATCCCGGTGGTGCTCGACGACGACCGCCGCCTCCGCGGGGTCGAGGCTGTGATCGACAAGGACCTCAGCGCGGCGCTGCTTGCCCGGACCCTCGACGCGGACGTGCTGATGGTGGCCACCGATGTGCCGAACGCCGTGCTGGCCTTCGGTACGCCGGAGGCAGAGCCGATCGGCCGGGTGACCGTCTCGCAGATACGTCGCCACGCCGCCGACGGCCACTTCGCGAGCGGCTCGATGGGTCCCAAGGTCGAGGCCGCCTGCCGCTTCGTCGAGGGCGGCGGCTCCCGCTCCCTGATCACGAGCCTGGACAACATCACCGAAGCGATAGACGGTGGCACCGGCACCGTCGTCGTACCCGACTGACCTTCCCGAAAGGAACGCCATGCCCTCGGCCATCGAAGTCCGCAAGGTCCCGATCCACTCCGTCGCCGACGCCTCGGAGCTCGCGAAGCTGATCGACGACGGGGTGATGGCCGCCGACCGCGTGATCGCCATCATCGGCAAGACCGAGGGCAACGGCGGGGTCAACGACTACACCCGGATCATCTCGGACCGCGCCTTCCGTGAGGTGCTGGTCGCGAAGGGCGCGCCCGCCGACCAGGTCAGCCAGATCCCCATCGTCTGGTCGGGCGGCACCGACGGGGTGATCAGCCCCCACGCCACCATCTTCGCCACCACCGATGCCGAGCCGGTCGACGAGCCGCGGCTGACCGTGGGCTTCGCGATGAGTGAAGTGCTGATGCCCGAGGACATCGGTCGGGTCGCGATGGTGTCGAAGGTCGCCGACGCCGTGAAGGTCGCGATGGAGCGGGCGGGCATCACCGACGTCGCCGACGTCCACTACGTGCAGACCAAGACGCCGCTGCTGACCGTGCACACGATCCGCGACGCCAAGTCGCGCGGCAAGACGGTCTGGACCGAGCACACCCACGAGTCGATGGACCTCTCCAACGGCTGCACCGCCCTGGGCATCGCGGTGGCACTCGGCGAGATCGAGATGCCGACCGATGCCGATGTGATGCACAACCGCGAGCTCTACTCGGCCGTGGCCTCGTGCTCGTCGGGGGTCGAGCTGGACCAGGCGCAGATCGTGGTGGTCGGAAACGTGACCGGAGTGGGTGGCCGCTACAAGGTGGGCCACTCGGTGATGAAGGACGCGCTCGACGCCGATGGCATCTGGGATGCGATCCGCTCGGCCGGCCTCGATCTCCCGGAACGCCCGCGCACGGCCGACCTCGACGGCCGGCTGGTCAACGTGTTCTTGAAGTGCGAGGTGTCCCAGGACGGCCAGGTCCGCGGCCGCCGCAACGCGATGCTCGACGACTCCGATGTCCACTGGCACCGCCAGATCAAGGCGGCCGTTGGTGGCGTGACCGCTGCGGTCACCGGTGACCCGGCCGTGTTCGTCTCGGTCTCCGCTGCCCACCAGGGTCCCGACGGCGGCGGCCCGGTCGCGGCCATCGTCGACTTGGGCTGACGGGAGGGATCCCAGCCGAGGCTGGCATCCCTGACGTTCCGGGGCGTTGCAACGACCCGGAACGTCAGGAAATGGCCCGGAACCTCCCCGTCGCGGCCCACCCCTGTCGGTCCGCTGTGATGAGGTGAGGGCATGACCTCGACCGACGCCACGACGTACCGCTTGGTGCGGCCCGACGTCGTCACGGAGGTCCCCGCGCTCGACGAGCAGCAGCAACGCGTGGTCGACCACGAAGGCGGCCCGCTGCTCGTGCTCGCCGGCCCCGGCACCGGCAAGACCACGACCCTGGTCGAGGCCATCGTCGACCGCGTCGAGCAGCGTGGAGTGAGCCCCGACCAGATCCTGGCGCTCACGTTCTCGCGCAAGGCAGCCGAGCACCTGCGCGACCAGGTCACGGCCCGGTTGGGCCGCACGATGTCGACGAGCCTGAGCTCGACCTTCCACTCGTTCGCCTACGGCCTCGTTCGCCGCTACTCACCGCCAGAGCTCTACGCGTCGCCGCTGCGGCTGCTGTCAGCTCCCGAGCAGGACGTGATCCTGCGCGAGCTGCTCAGCGACCACCCCGAGTCGGTGATCTGGCCCGACGTACTGGGGCGCGCGCTGCACACCCGCGGCTTCGCAAGGGAGGTCAACGCCGTCCTGTCCCGGGCCCGGGAGAAGGGGCTCGACGGCCCCGACCTGCACGCGCTCGGCGTCGAGCACCAGCTGCCCGAGTTCATGGCTGCGGGCCTGTTCCTCGAGCAGTACCTCGAGAACCTCGACCAACACAGTGCCACCGACTACGCCGACCTGATCCGTCGCGCCACGATCGAGGCCGCGGAGCATCGGGCAGAGCTCCGGGCGCAGTACTCCTACGTCTTCGTCGACGAGTACCAGGACACGGATCCGGGCCAGGTCGCCCTGCTCCGGCAGCTCGCGGGTGACGGCCGCAACCTGACCGTGGTCGGGGACCCGCACCAGTCCATCTACGGCTTCCGTGGGGCGGAGGTACGCGGCATCCTCGACTTCCCGCGCGACTTCCCGCAGCAGGACGGTACGCCGGCCGAGGTGGTTGCCCTGCGCACGACCCGGCGGTTCGGCGGCAACCTGCTCCTCGCCTCGCAGCGAGTGGCGGGCCGGCTCGCGCTGCCGGGCAGCATCCCCCCGTCGGCCAGGGAGGCCTTCACCAACCCGGCTGCCGAAGCGGGCGCGCTCGGCGACGGACGCGTGCTGGTGCGCACGTTCGACACCGACCGCGCCGAGGCCGAGCACCTCGCCGACCTGCTCCGCCGCGCGCACCTGGAGGACAACATTCCCTGGGACGACATGGCCGTGCTCGTGCGGTCGGGACGGACCTCCATCCCGCCACTGCGGCGGGCGCTCGGAGCGGCCGGGGTGCCCGTCGAGGTGTCGAGCGATGAGGTGCCGCTGGTCCGCGACCCTGCGGTGCTGCCCCTTCTCGACGCGATGCGGGCGGTGGTCAACCTCGACAACGACGACCTCGACCACGTCGACTACGTGCATCCCTATCGGGCGGAGTCGCTGCTGCTGAGCCCGCTGGCCGGCCTCGATGCCGGCGACCTGCGTCGCCTCTCTCGTCAGCTGCGGCAACGCGAGAAGAAGCGGGCGCACACCGAGGAGACGATGGCCCGGCCGTCTCGAGAGCTGTTGCGGGAGGCGGTCGTCGATGCCGGGTTCCTCCAGGACCTCGAGGGCCAGGAAGTGCTCCGGGCGAGGTCGCTGGCCGCGCTGCTGGCCGGCGCACGGGCCGACCTGGACGACGGAGCATCCGCCGAGGAGGTGCTCTGGCACCTGTGGTCGGGCACGTCCTGGCCCGAGCGGCTCCGACGATCGGTGCACGCCGGCGGTGGTCGGGCCCGCCGCGCGCACCGCGACCTGGACTCGATCTGCGCGCTGTTCGACGTGGTCTCGCGGGCCGAGGAGCAGCGGCTCCACCTCGGCGTACCCGACCTGCTCGCGACGCTGACCGCCCAGCAGATCCCGGCAGACACGCTGGCCGATCGCGGCTCGCGAGGGGCCGCCGTACGCCTGCTCACGGCCCACCGGTCCAAGGGGCTGGAGTGGCGGCTCGTCGTGGTGGCCCACGTGCAGCAGGAGGGCTGGCCCGACCTGCGTCGGCGCACCACCCTGCTCCAGGCCGACCGGATCGGCGCCGACGGGCTGGTGCCGCCCGTGACCTCCCGTGAGCTGCTGCTGGAGGAGCGTCGGCTGTTCTACGTCGCCTGCACCCGGGCCCGCGAGCGCCTCGTGGTCACCGCGGTCAAGTCGCCCGACGACGATGGCGAGCAGCCCTCGCGGTTCCTCGACGAAGTCGTCGCCAAGCCCGACCACATCGGGCACGTCGTCGGCCGGCCAGAGCGGCCGCTCTCCATCGAAGGTCTGGTGAGTGAGCTCCGGCGTACGACGGCGAACCCGAGGACCAGCCAGCCCCTGCGCGACGCGGCCGCCCGGCGGCTCGCCCGACTGGCGGGGCAGATGTCCGAAGCCGGCCGGCCGCTGGCGCCCCAGGCCGATCCATCCACATGGTGGGGAACGAGGGCCGCAACCCGGTCGGTGCAGCCCGTGCGCGACCCGGATCAGCCGGTGCCGATGTCGGCCAGTGCCCTGGAGTCGCTGATGGTCTGCCCGACCCAGTGGTTCCTCGAACGCGAGGCTGGGGGAGTGGCCCGCGCCCATCAGTCGGCCAACCTCGGGCAGCTTGTGCACGCGCTCGCGCAGCGGGTGGCGCAGGGCGATCTGGTCGCCGGCCCCGGTGACGTCGATGCCCTGATGGAGCACATCGACCACGTCTGGGACCGACTGGAGTTCCGCACTCCCTGGTCTAAGGCGCGGGAGCACGAGCGGGTCCACGCGGCGCTCGCGAAGTTCCTTGCGTGGCACCACAGCAACTCTCGCAGCGTGCTGGCGGTCGAGGAACGGTTTGACACGGTCGTGGAGATCGAGGGCGAGCAGGTCCAGCTGACCGGCTACGCAGACCGGCTCGAGCTCGATGCGGACGGCAACGTCGTGGTCGTGGACCTCAAGACCAGCCGGACCATACCGACCGGCCCGCAGGTCAAGGGCCACGTCCAGCTCGGCCTCTACCAGTACGCCGTCGACAGCGGCGCCGTCGACGAGCTGGTTCCCGAGGGGCAGCCCGCGGCGTCGGGCGGTGCCGAGCTGGTGCAGCTCGGGGTTGAGGACGGCGAGCCTGACGCGAAGGTGCAGCGCCAGGACCCCGAGCCCGAGGACGGCGCGTTCCGGCAGCGGCTCCGTGGCGAGATCGCCCGGGCCGCTGGGTTGATGCGCGCCGAGAACTTCCCTGCAGTCGCCGGCGCCTACTGCCGCGAGTGCGCGTTCGTGCCCATCTGCCCGATCAAGAGCGCGGGCTCGGTGACCGACCGATGACCCCGATCCCGATCGACTCGCCGGCCGACCTCCAGAAGGTCATGCGCACGTCGTACGCCCCGAGCGCCCAGCAGTGGGAGGCGATCTCGGCACCGCTGTCGCCGGCGGTCGTGATCGCCGGCGCGGGGTCGGGCAAGACAACCCTGATGGCTGCACGCGTCGTCTACCTCGTGGTGACCGGGCAGGTGCGGCCCGATCAGGTGCTCGGCCTCACCTTCACCACCAAGGCGGCGAGCGAGCTGCGCCGCAAGATCCGCGAGGCGCTGCTCACCGCCGGCGCGATGGTCTCGCCGACCGGCCCGGATGACGAGGAGGCACTGGAGCCGACGGTGCTGACCTACAACGCCTACGCCGCCAACCTGCTCACTGAGCACGGCCTGCGGATCGGGCACGAGCCGGACACTCGGGTCGTCACGGACGCTGCGCGCTACCAGCTCGGCGCCCGGGTGGTCGACCGCTACACCGGCGAGGTCCACCAGCTCTCCGACCACCCGGCGACGGTGATCCAGAACCTCCTGGCGCTCGACGGGGCCATGAGCGAACACCTGGTCTCGGCCGACGACGTACGCCGGATCGATGCCGAGGCCCGTCAGGGATTCGAGCGGGAGCGACTGGCCGAGGTCGCCGGCAAGAACCGCAAGGGCCACTTCGGTGCCTGCGAGAAGGCCATCTCCGCGATCGACCGGCGCACGGAGCTGCTCGGCCTGGTCGAGGGCTATCGCCGGCTCAAGCAGGACCTCGGACTGATGGACTTCTCCGACCAGATCGAGCTGGGTGCGCGGCTGGCCAGCGACCAGCCGGACGTCGGCACCCTGGAGCGCGAGAAGTTCCAGGTAGTGCTGCTGGATGAGTACCAGGACACCTCGGTGGCCCAGGCGACGATGCTGTCCCGGATCTTCTCGGGACCGGCCGGCGCGGGCCTCGGCCACGCGGTGACGGCCGTGGGTGATCCCAACCAGGCGATCTACGGCTGGCGTGGCGCGTCGGTCTCCAACATCCTCAACTACGACGACACCTTCCCAGGCGGTGGCGACACCAGCGCGCCGATCCACCACCTCACCGTCAACCGGCGTTCCGATACCCGGATCCTCGACGTCGCCAACCTGCTCGCGGCGCCTCTCTACGCGAGGTACCCGCAGGTGGAGGAGCTCGAGCCCGACGACGACGTGGGGGAGGGCGAGGTCACGACCAGCGTTTTCGACACCCACGCCGACGAGCTCGACGCTCTCGTCGCAGCGGCCACCGAGGCTCACACTGGGCTGTGGTCGCAGATCGCGGTGCTGACCCGCGACAACGCGCACGCCGAGGACGTGTTCGATGCGCTCACCGGTGCCGGCATCCCGGTCGAGATCGTGGGTCTGTCGGGGCTGCTCCGGCTGCCCGAGGTGGCCGAGGTCGTCGCGATCCTGCACCTGCTGCACGACGTCACGTCCAACTCGTCGCTGCTCACGTTGCTGACGGGCCCGCGCTGGGCGATCGGGCCGCGCGACCTTCGGCTGCTCAGCCGGCGGGCGCAGGAGCTGGCCGGCCATCGTGGCCGTGGAGAGCCCGACACCGTCACCGACCAGCTCGTCGGGATCGCGGACGGTATCGATCCCGCGGAGGTGCCGGCGCTCGATGACGCACTGGTCGACCCGGGCGACGCGCCGTACTCGCCGGAAGCGCGGGAGCGCTTCGAGCTGCTGGCCCGCGAGCTCCGGCAGCTGCGCACCCACGTAGGGGAGCCGCTGCTCGACGTCGTACGCCGGATCATCGACGTCACCGGTGTCGACGTCGAGCTCGCCTCTGCGGTGTCACCGGCCGCGGAGGCGCGTCGCGAGAACCTCGACCTGTTCGTCAAAGCTGTGGCGGAGTTCCAGGCGGTCGACGGTGACGTCACCCTGCCCGCGCTGCTGGCCTACCTGACCGCCGAGGACGACCAGGGCAACGCGCTCGACATCGCGACGCCCACGGAAGCCGACTCGGTGAAGCTGCTGACGGTCCACCGCGCCAAGGGCCTGGAGTGGGACTCGGTCTTCCTGGTGGGGGTCTGCCAGACGAGGTTCCCGTCCAACCGCTCGCGCACCCTCTGGACGTCGTCGCCGTCGGTGCTGCCTGCGCCGCTGCGTGGCGACGCGCCCGACCTGCCTCAGCTCGTCGGGCACGACAAGGACGCCCTCGAGGCCTACCGCGTGGCCACGCGGGCCCACGACGCGGAGGAGGAGCTCCGGCTCGGCTACGTCGCCTTCACCCGGGCGGCGCACCGACTGGCGATCACGTCCTACTGCTGGGCGACCCGCGCCACGCCCTTCGGTCCTTCGGACTTCCAGCGGGTGGTGCGCGACTACCTCGTCGAGGCCGGGCAGCCGCCGGCCGTCTGGCGCGAGGCGCCCGACGCGAAGACGGAGCCAAACCCCTACGACGCCGTGGACCCCTCGCGCCCGTGGCCGATCACCGACGTGGGTGAGGAGTCACGGCGCCGCATCGACGCGGCGGCCCTGGTCACCAAGATCGACCCCGAGTCGGCGGACGACGGTCTCGACGTGCTGGAGGCGGCCAGGGTGGCCGAGTGGGATGACGAGGTGGAGCGGCTGCTTGCGGAGGCGCGTCGCGACCGCTCGCTTGAGGTCGGAGTAGCCCTGCCCTCGAGCCTGTCGGCGACCGCGGTGGCGCGGCTGCGCGACGACCCCGAAGCCTTCGCCTCCGACCTGGCCCGGCCGATGCCACGCCGGCCGTCGCGCGCGGCGCGGTTCGGCACCCGGTTCCATGCCTGGGTCGAGACGACGTTCGGGCAGCAGGCGTTGCTCGACCCCGACGAGCTCTCAGGGCGCGCGGATGCGGACATCGAGGACGACGCCGAGCTGCAGGAGCTGATCGAGAAGTTCGCGGCCGGGTCGTTCGCGGACCGTCCGCCGTACGCCGTCGAGGCGCCGTTCGCACTGGTGCTCGGTGGGCAGGTGGTCCGGGGTCGGATCGACGCCGTCTACCAGGAGCAGGACGGCTTCCTGCTCGTCGACTGGAAGACCAACCGGGCTCAGGACGCCGACCCGCTTCAGCTCGGCATCTACCGCGTCGCCTGGGCCGAGCTGCACGGGATTCCGCTGGAGAAGGTGCGGGCGGCGTTCTACTACGTACGCACCGACGACCTGGTTGAACCAGCCGACCTACCAGACCGGAACCAGCTGGAGGCACTGGTGGCCGGACCGTGATGGCTCTTTATACTTTGGGGCAGGTATCACGAAGTAGCACGAGTCGGCGGGAGACGATCAGGTGAGCGAAGCGCCCGACCCGTACACGCCCGGCCAGGTACCTCGAGTGCTGGCCGGACGCGAGGCCGAGCTCGGTCGGATCCGCGACCAGATCAGCCGGGTGGCCACGTTCGGCGAGCTCGGCGGCCCGTTGCTCGTCTTTCACGCGCCGCGCGGGCTGGGCAAGACCTCGCTGCTGCGGACCGCACAGCGGCAGGCCCTCGAGGTCGGCTGCCTGTCGGTGTGGGTGGCCTGCTCCCGCGACCGGCCGTTCCTGCCCGAGCTCGTGCACGCCACCGGCCGCGCGCTGGAGCGCGCCGACCTCCCGACCGGTGCCGCAGCGCGGAAGTGGAAGAGCCGGCTCGAGAAGATCTCGCTGGAGCTGGGCGTGGCTGGCCTGAAGATCGGCGGTGAGGTGGCCACCAGGCCCGACGCCGAGCCGTCGCCGACGGCCGAGACCGCGCCGATCGGAGCGCTCGAGGACCTCCTGCACGGCGCGGCGATGCTGGCGCGCGGCCAGCACGGCGCCGGACTGATCGTGTTCCTCGATGAGCTGCACACAGCCTCGGCCGACGATCTCTCGATCCTGCTCAACACCGTGCAGAACCTCGACGGCGAGCGCGAGGACAACCCACTCGCGGTGGTCACCGCCGGGTTGCCGGTCACGCCTGAGGCGATCACCCGTGCCGCGACGTTCGGCGAACGCAGCACGTTCGTGCCCCTCGACGTCCTGAGCGACGCCGACGCCCGCTCGCTGCTCACGGTGCCGGCGGACGAGCTCGAGGTGACCTGGTCGGCGGAGGCGCTCGACCTGCTGGCCGCTGAGTGCCGGGGTCACCCCTACCTGCTTCAGCTGCTCGGCAGCGCCACCTGGCAGGCGGCCCGCCCGAAGGCTGGGGGATCGCTGGCCGCCGACCACGTGCACGCCGGCATCCCGGCCGCTCGCGATCAGCTGGATGCCATGTTCCGGGCTCGGTGGTCCTCTGCGACGCCCGCGGAGCGCGCCTTCGTTCGGGCGATGGCGGCGGTCGGCACCGACAACGTGACCCGCGCCGCGATCGCCGCCGAACTCGGCCAGGAATCGCGGTCGATCAGCGTTCCCCGGGAGCGATTGATCGAGAAGGGCGTGATCGAACCCGTGGGCCACGGCCTGGTCCGGTTCACGATGCCGGGCTTCGCGGCGTACGTCCGAGACCGAGCACCCGACGACTGACAGCTAGCTGCCGAGTCCCGCCGTCAGGGCGATCTCCACCATCCGACCGAACGTCTGCTCGCGCTCCTGCGCTGTGGTCTCCTCGCCGGTGACGATGTGATCCGAGACCGTGCAGATGGCCAGCGCGCGGCGACCGTGCTTCGCGGCCAGCGTGTAGAGGGCGTTGGCCTCCATTTCGATCGCCAGTACGCCGTACTCGACCATCCGCGACGTCAGCTCGGGCCGCGAGGCGTAGAACGAGTCGCCGCTGAAGATCAGCCCTACGTGAGCCTCAGGTGCGGCGGCCGCGGCATCACGCAGCAACCCGAAGTCAGGGACGGCGGAGTAGTCGAGGCCCTCGAAGGTGATCCGGTTCATCGACGAGTCGGTGCATGCTCCGCTGGCGATCACGACGTCGCGGATCGCGACCCGCTCGGTGAGCGCACCGCAGGAGCCGACCCGGATGACCGACTGCACGTCGTACTCCGTGAACAGCTCGTTGAGGTAGATCGCCAAGGAAGGCTGGCCCATGCCCGAGCCCTGTACCGACACTCGCTGGCCGCGCCAGGTGCCGGTGTAGCCGTACATCCCGCGCACCTCGGTGTAGCACTCAGCGTCCTCGAGGAAGGTCGCCGCGATCCACTTTGCTCGCAGGGGGTCTCCGGGCATCAGGACGACCGGTGCGATCTGACCGGGTTGGGCTCCGATGTGCGTGCTCACGGTGGGAGCCTAGGCTCTTGATTCGTGGCCTACCCGCACCTGGTGCTGACGTCGAACCCGCACGACCGAGCTGCCCTGCGGCGTACCGACGAGGCCTGGCTCGACGAACGCTGGGCGGAGCCGGAGACCCGGGTGCTGGTCATCTCGGGCACGAGGGTGCGGCCGGTCGACGGCGTGCTCGAGTGGGTGAGCCCCGCCGAGACCCCCGAAGGCACGAAGGTCTTGCTGGGGGAGCGCGACGGCAGCACCTGGTTCGCGGTCGTCACCGGCCCCGAGCTCGCGAAGTCGGAGCCCGAGGCGTGGTTCCCGCTGCGCGGCCTGCTCCCGGTCCTCTCCGGCGACGCGCTGCCCCAGGCGCCATTGGTCTTCCATGCCCTCGGCATCGCGGAGTGGTTGTGGGTGACCCGCTTCTGCCCGCGCTGCGGCGGCACCCTCGAGCCGCGTGCGGCGGGTCACGAGCTGCTCTGCACCCAGTGCGGCAAGGCGCAGTTCCCGAGGACCGACCCGGCGGTGATCATGGTGGTCACGGCCGGGGACCAGGGTTCCGAGGACGAGCGCTGCCTGCTGGGTCGCCAGGCAATCTGGCCCCAGGGCCGCTACTCCACGCTCGCGGGCTTCTGCGAGCCGGGGGAGAGCCTGGAAGACGCCGTACGCCGGGAGGTGCTGGAGGAGGTCGGTGTCGTCGTGGGCGACGTCGACTACTTCGGCAACCAGCCCTGGCCGCTCCCCGCCAGCCTCATGGTCGGCTTCATCGGGCGGGCCAAGACCACCGAGATCGTGGTCGACGAACGGGAGATCGAGGACGCGCGCTGGTTCACGCGCGCGGAGATGAAGGCCGAGGCCGAGGCCGGCACGCTGGTGCTACCCGGCGGGTCTCGATCAGCCGGTCACTCGTCGAACACTGGTACGGCGGCCAGCTCCCCGGCCAGTGGTGAAGCACGAAGTGCGCCAAGTGGCACGCCGAAGTGCGCCGAGTGGTGCCTCGAAGTGCGTCAAGTGGTGTGTCGAGATCGACACCTCGTCCGCAATAGGACGCACTTCGCGCGTCACAAGGCGCACTTCGTCCGTAACAAGGCGCACTTCGGCGGTCAGGCCGAGAGAGAGGCCAGCTTCTCCTTGACCTGGATCAGCGAAGGGTTGGTCTGGGCCGTGCCGTCGACGTAGACCAGCGTGGGGACCGTCTGGTTGCCGTGGTTGGCGGACTCGACGATCTCTGCGGCGTTGGGGTGGGCCTCGATGTCGACGACGTCGTAGCTGATGCCCTCGCGATCGAGCTGGCTCTTGAGCCGGTGGCAGTAGCCACACCACGGAGTCGTGTACATCGTGAACGTCCCGGCGCTCACGTCGTGACTCTCGGTGGTGCTCTCGGTGCTGGTATCGCTGGACATCTGGACTGTCGCCTCCGGCCTCTAGGGTTTCCCTCATTGAAGCGAACCATCACGCGCAAGGAGTTGTTCCCCCACATGACCCAGCCGGCCGACCTGCTGCAGGCGCTCGATCCCGAGCAGCGTGAGGTAGCGGAGACCCTGCGCGGGCCGGTGCGGGTGCTGGCCGGAGCCGGCACCGGCAAGACTCGGGCGATCACCCATCGGATCGCGCATGGCGTCGCGACGGGCGTCTATGCCCCGACGGAGGTGCTGGCGGTGACCTTCACCACCCGCGCCGCGGGTGAGATGCGGGGCCGCCTGCGGCGCCTGGGTGCTGGCACGGTGCAGGCGCGCACCTTCCACTCCGCAGCGCTGCGCCAGCTGCGCTACTTCTGGCCGCACGTGCACGGCACCGAGCTGCCGACGCTCACCGAGTCGAAGATCGCGATGATCGTGGCGGCCGCCCGGCGCCACCGCCTCAACACCGACCAGGCCATGCTCCGCGACCTCGCCTCGGAGGTCGAGTGGGCGAAGGTCAGCAACGTCCACCCCGACGACTATGCGCGGCTGGCCAGGGAGCGGGGTCGCTCGGTGGCCAGCACCGACGCCGAGACCGTGGGCCGGGTCTTCGGCAGCTACGAGGAGGTCAAGCGCGGCCAGGGCCGGATGGACATGGAAGACGTACTACTGCTCACAGCCGGGATGCTGGCCGACGACGAGCGGGTCGCGGCGCAAGTACGCCGCCAGTACAATGGTTCGTCGTCGACGAGTTCCAGGACGTCTCTCCGCTGCAGTCGGCGCTGCTCGACCTCTGGCTGGGTGGGCGCGACGAGCTCTGCGTGGTGGGGGACCCCGCCCAGACCATCTACTCGTTCGCGGGCGCCGTCCTGCCTACCTCACCGACTTCCCGGCCAAATACCCCAACACCACGTCCATCGAGCTGGTCCGCAACTACCGCTCGACTCCGCAGGTCGTCGAGGCCGCCAACCGCCTGCTGGCCGGCACGACCAGCCGCAGCGTCGAGCTGAGGGCGCAACGGCCGGACGGTCCAGAGGTGACCTTCACCGAGCGGCCCGACGAGGTCGCCGAGGCACAGGGAGTGGCCGCCCGGATTACTGAGCTGCGCGACGCCGGCCGTCCGCTCAACCAGTTCGCCGTGCTGTTCCGGATCAACGCCCAGTCGGAGGCATACGAGGAAGCGCTGACCGACCACAAGATCCCCTACGTCATCCGTGGGGCCGCACGGTTCTTCGACCGCGCCGAGGTGCGGGAGGCGGTGACCCGGCTCCGCGGCGCCGCCCGAGGTGGCACGGCCGACGAGGGCGGCCTCGTCGAGACCGTCCAGGCGATCCTGGCGGGCATGGGGTGGTCCGCCGAACCTCCGGAGGGGCGCGGCCAGACCCGCGATCGGTGGGAGTCCTGGCAGGCGCTGGTCGGCCAGGCCGAGGAGTACGCCGCGACGCAGCCGCCGGAGCCGACCTTACGCGTTCGTCGACGACCTCGACCGCGAGCCTCCGAGCAGCACGCACCCGTCGCTCAAGGCGTCACGCTCGCCACCTTCCACGCTGCGAAGGGGCTGGAGTTGGACTCCGTCTTCCTGGTCGCTCTCGAGGATGGCATGCTGCCGGATCACCTGGTACGCCGCGTCCCGCCGGAGGCGATCGAGGAGGGCAGCGTCGTCCTGCTCGACGTCGGCATGATTTTTTCGCCGCGCCCGCGAAGACCTCGCCGCTCCTGCGGGCCGAGGCCGCAACCGGAAGGCAGCGTGACGCAAGCCGTCGCGGTTCCTGGCGCGACGCCGGCACCCGACGAGGTGCAGCCGCGCGCGAAGTCGCGGAGCCGCTGAGCGCCGGGGATGTGCTCCGCGGCCGGCGTGCTGTTGACCACCTTGGCCCCGAAGAAGTCCTGCGGCCGCGGCCAGGGATGCCTAGTGCCCTACGACGAGCAGCTGTTCGACCGAAGCTGCGCGAGCGGCGCCGCGTGCGCGCGAAGACCGACGAGGTGGCGGCGTCCATGAACTTCAGTATCCGAGTCCTCGAGGAGGTCGTTAGATCTGCTCAGCATCCGGCCCTGGTGGAGATGACGGATCGGTCCTGACAAGTCCAGAAGACGGTGAGGATCTTGTCGAGATCCTGCTCGTAGGCCAGAAGTCTCTCAAGAAATTCTCGAAATACCCATAAAATGGTTTGCTCATTACCAAAGCGACGGGGTAACTTTCCTGTCACGCACTCATCGCGCATCACGGTCCTGACAAGACCAGCGCCCGAAGCACCGAAGGAGGTGGCCCAAGTGATCAAGAACCAGACCCAGATGAACCCGGTGACCCAGAAGTGGATCAGCGAGTCGTTCGGCATGTCCACGTGTGGCCGCGCCTTCGGCACGACGACCCTGTCCGTCTGTGGCGCACCTGGCGTCTTCACCAAGGGACACATGGGTGTCGCGATCCGCGATCTCGCCTACGTCCCGGGGACCAATGCCTGGAGTCCGCCCCTCTGTTGAGAGATATCAGCAGATCGGCAGCCTCCAGGCCGCGGAACCCACAAAGGGATCCGCGGCCTTTCTGTTTCTCAAAAGCAGAAATCCCGCGGACCTCGCAAGGAAATCCAGCACCAACGCGATCAGGTCAACGACAGGAGGTGACACATGACCATCAGCGTTCTCGACCGCACCGATGGCGACGTGACGGAGCCCACCCTCGGGTTCCTTCACGACCAGGCCGGAACGGTGGACGTAGAGCTACTGCCCTGCCGGATCAACGACCCGGAGCTGTGGTTCGCCGAATCCCCCGCCGACGTGGAGTTCGCCAAGGCCCTCTGCCTGGACTGCCCAGTCCGACAGCTGTGCCTGACCGGCGCGCTCGAACGCCGTGAGCCCTGGGG
>CAVWCT010000012.1:0-157998 GCA_963753565.1 uncultured Actinomycetota bacterium | reverse complement strand
CTCGACGTGCAGCCCCGACTTCTCGAGCTCGATCACCATCTCGTCGCGCAGCTCGCCGAAGTGGTCGGTCGGGGCGACCGGGAAGTAGCCGCCCTTGTACTTCACCTTGTAGCCACGGTTGTCGTTCTCGAACGCGTCACCAGTGTTCCAGGCTCCGGCCGAGGAGTTGATCTCGTAGAAGCCGGTGTTCTGCTTGGTCTCGAACCGCACGTTGTCGAAGACGTAGAACTCCGCCTCGGGGGCGAAGAACGCAGTGTCACCGACGCCCGTGGTGCTGAGGTAGGACATGGCCTTGCGCGCGATGTTGCGCGGGTCGCGCGAGTAGGGCTCGCCCGTGAGCGGGTCGTGGATGAAGAAGTTGACCACGAGCGTCTTGGCGGTGCGGAAGGCGTCGAGGTACGCCGTGGTCGGGTCCGGGAACAGCGACATGTCGGACTCGTGGATGGCCTGGAAGCCACGAATCGAGGAACCGTCGAAGTTCAGGCCGTCGTCGAAGACGGCCTGGTCGAACGACGAGACGGGGACCGTGAAGTGCTGCATGACACCCGGCAGGTCGCAGAAGCGGACGTCGACCATCTCGACGCCCTCGTCCTTGATGTACTTGAGCAGCTCGTCGCTGTTCTGGAACATTCGTCCTCCTTGGCTGCGACCGGGTCTCGGGGCAGCCCACACAAGCTCGACAAAAGGGACACCCGGCGCGACGCTGCACCAAGTGATGCCCGCAACCTATGGACGGGCAGTTTCTCGACCGTATCCGGTTTGTTTCAGGGATGTAACAGGTGGGCGGCCCGTGGAACGCTTCCGCTCTCGGCTTAGCCTTTCCCCGTGCTGACGCCCGACTTCGAGACCGCCTCGTGGGGCCGTCGCATCCTCGCCCTGTTCGTCGATTGGGCCGCGTCCACGCTGGTGGTGATCGCCCTGCTCGGCCTGGACGACTACTCGGACTCGTCCGCATCCGGCTTCTACGTCCTTCTCGTGTACGTCATCGAGGCGGCCTTGTTCACGTGGCTGGTGGGCGGTTCGTTCGGGAAGGTCGCGACCCGGCTGCGGGTGGTGCCCACCGACGGCCGGCTGCGCCCGCTCAACCCGCTGCGTCTGCTGGCCCGGCAGGTGCTGGTCGCGCTGGTGATCCCGCCGCTGGTGTTCCGTTCCGACGGTCGGGGCCTCCATGACCTCTTTGCGGGCACGGCTACGGTGACCCTCGACACGTACCGGTCGTTGTCCGACCGGGCTCGTCCCTGACCTCCACCCGAAAGGCCTGATCGCGATGACTCGCTCGACCCTGCGCAGCACCTCCGCTGCTGCTGTCGCGGTGCTGGCCCTCGGAGCTCTCGTCGCTTGTGGCGACGATGACGGTGGCGGCGACGACACGTCGAGCTCGGCAGAGTCGGGCAGCTCGGCGAGCGAGTCTGCGGACGCGGAGGAGTCGGAGGCCAGCGAGGAGTCCGAGTCGGCCAGCGCCTCGGAGGACTCCCAGGAGGGCGCCGACGAGGAGGACTCGGGCGACGACATCACGGCGAACGAGTTCATGGACGTCTACCTCGATGCCATGGACCGGGCGACCACCGCGAGCCTGACGATGACGTTCGGCGGCTCGGACTCCATCGAAGGGACCGGCGAGGCCGACTTCACCACGAGTCCGCCTTCGATGCACCTGGTCATCGGCGACGAGAGCACCGACCAGAACCAGGAGATGATCATCGTCGACGGGATCATGTATCTCGGGCTGTCGCCGAAGCGCTTCATCGAGTACGACCTCAGCGATCCCAACAGCCCGCTGGGCACGGATCTCACCGACCAGCTCGACCCGTCCGCCATGGCCGAGGTCTTCGAGAAGGGGATCACCAAGGCGTCGTACCTCGGCGAGGAGGATGTCGACGGCGAGTCGATGGAGCACTACCGGGTGACTCTCGACTCGTCGGCGCTGATCGACGAGAAGGATCTCCCCTCGGGAGCTCCCACCGACGCACTCGGCGACGAGCTGACCTTCGATCTCTGGTTCGACGACGACGGCAACTTCCGGCGTCAGGAGGCCTCGCTCGGTGAGTCGGGCGGAGGCGTCGAGCTCAGCTACGACAACTGGGGCGAGCCGGTCGACATCAAGGCGCCGCCCAAGTCGCAGATCACCAAGATCCCCAACGGGGGCTGAGGCTCAGCGGCCCCGCATGTTGCCGCGCATGCCCTTCATGCTGGTCGGCACCGGGCCCTTGGGCATCGGGATGGGCGAGCGCTGCGAGTCCAGCGCCTTGAGCCGGTTGAGGATGTCGGTCATCTCGGCCGGCTTGACCTGACGACCCAGCTTCTGGATGTAGCGGGCCAGCTTCGGCAGCGGCACCTGACCTTCGTCGCGGCCGCACACGACCTCGTGGATGGGCACCTCAGCGGCGACGCGCTCGTGCTTGCGGCGCTCGGCGGCCATCAGCTGGCGCAGTCGGTGGGCGTTGCCCTCACCCACCAGGATGATGCCCGGAGGGCCGACCACGCGGTGCACGACGTCCTGCTGCTTGGTGAAGCCGATGGCTACGTCGGTCTTCCACCCGCGGCGCAGCATCCTCAAGGCTCCGGCGGCCGAGCCGGGCTGGCCTTCCATCTGCTTGTACGCCGCCTTCTGCGCCCGCCGTCCGAACACGATGAGAGCACCCAGCAGGCCGAACAGGAACGCGCCGATGCCGCCGATGACGTAGCCGAAGACACCCTCACCCGGCAACAGCCAGAACAGCGTGAAGCCAACGGCACCCACGACCAGGAAGGCGCCGAGCACCCACCAGCCGATGGCCTTGTCGGACTTCTTGGCCATCCGGTAGGTCTCGACGAACTGCTTGCGGCGGCTCATCTTCTCAGGGTCGGTTTCCTTGGCCACGGCGCTACTTGCCTCTACTCATCTCGTGCTGGGCGACTGATGAATTTCAGACGCCGGCGCCCTGGCGGGCGTCCATCGCCTGACGGTACAGGCGCCCGGCCCGGTACGACGAACGCACCAGGGGTCCGGACAGGACACCGGAGAAACCGATCGCGTCGGCCTCGTCCTTCAGCTCCACGAACTCCTCCGGCTTGACCCACCGCTCGACGGGGTGGTGCCGCAGGGAGGGCCGGAGGTACTGGGTGATCGTGACCAGCTCGGTGCCCGCGTCGTGGAGGTCGTGCAGGGCCTGCGTGACTTCCTCGCGGGTCTCACCCATGCCCAGGATCAGGTTGGACTTGGTGACCAGTCCGAAGTCGCGGGCCTGGGTGATCACGTCCAGAGAGCGCTCGTAGCGGAACGCCGGCCGGATCCGCTTGAAGATCCGCGGCACGGTCTCGACGTTGTGGGCCAGCACCTCGGGCCGCGACTCGAACACCTCGCGCAGGAGGTCGGGCTCGCCGTTGAAATCGGGGATCAGGTTCTCGACACCGGTGCCGGGGTTGAGCTCGTGGATCGCGCGCACGGTCTCGGCGTAGAGCCACGCGCCGCCGTCGGGCAGGTCGTCGCGCGCGACTCCGGTGATGGTCGCGTAGCGGAGCTCCATCTTCTGCACCGACTCGGCCACGCGGCGCGGCTCGTCACGGTCGAGCGGCTCCGGCTTGCCGGTGTCGATCTGGCAGAAGTCGCACCGGCGGGTGCACTGGTCGCCGCCGATGAGGAACGTCGCCTCGCGGTCCTCCCAGCACTCGAAGATGTTGGGACAGCCGGCTTCCTGACAGACGGTGTGCAGGCCCTCGGACTTCACCAGGCTTTGCAGCGCCATGTATTCGGGCCCCATTGTCGCCCGCGTCTTGATCCATTCGGGCTTGCGCTCGATCGGAGTTTCAGCGTTGCGGACCTCGAGGCGAAGCAGTTTGCGGCCTTCGGGCACAGGGGCGTTGCTCACCCGATCGAGTCTACGCGCGGGGCGTGAGTAGCTCGATTCGCGGAGCGTGCCCAGGTTCGGGGCGGGCGTCGTAGTCCGGCGTCGGCGAGTACGCCGTCCAGCCGAGGTAGTGCGTCAGGTGGCGCTCCACGAGGGGGAGCACGTCGGTGACCGACACCGACCGGCCGAGCTCCTGACTCAGGGTGGTGACGCCGGCGTCGTCGATGCCGCAGGGCACGAACCGGTCGTACCAACCCAGGTCGACGTCGCAGTTGAGTGAGAAGCCGTGCATGGTGACGCCTCGGCTGACCCGGATGCCGATGGCGGCGACCTTGCGCTCGGGGCCCCGGTCGTCGGCGCGCAGCCACACGCCGCTGCGGCCGGGCACGCGAGCGGTGGTGACGCCGAGCTCGGCGCAGACCCGGATCAGCGCCTCCTCCACGCGGCGTACGTAGTCGACGACCTTGACGTGCTCGGGCAGCCGGACGATCGGGTAGCCGACGAGCTGTCCGGGACCGTGGAAGGTGATCTTGCCGCCGCGGTCGACGTCGATGACGGGAGCCCCGCCGGAGTCCAGCGGTCGCTCGTGCGGCTCGGTGCGCTTGCCGGCTGTGTAGACGGGCGGGTGCTCCAGCAGCAGCACGGTGTCGGGCTGCTCGCCGTCGGCCACGCGGGCATGAACCTCGCGCTGGAGGTCCCAGGCGGCGACGTAGTCGAGCGCCTCGGCGCCCAGACCGGCCTGCTGAAAGAGCAGCTCACTCACGAGCTCGACGATACCCGCCGGCCCTGTGGACAACGGACGGCGCAGCGGCGCCCGAAGGGGTAGGAAGCAGGCATGCGACTGGCTCGGCTCGTGCTCGGCGTGGTGGCCTCGTGTCTCGTGGCCGGCTGCTCCGGACCACACGACGCCGGCGAGAGTCCGGCGCCGGCCGACGTCGGCGAGCCGTTGGCGGCCCTCCGCGCCTGGGACGCGGGTCGGTCCCGGGCCTGGGCGAGCGGCGACCTCGAGGCGCTGCGATCGCTCTACACCCCGGCGTCCGAGGCAGGGAGACGGGACGCCGCGATGCTGCTCCGCTGGCGCGAGCGAGGTCTGCGGGTGGAGGGAATGCGGACCCAGGTGCTGGCGGTGCGGGTCGCGGAGCGGGCCGCCGACCGAGTGGTGCTGGTGGTCACCGACCGGCTGGCCCGTGCCGTCGCCACGGGTCGTGGCCAGCGCGTGGTGTTGCCGCGTGACGGGGCAACCACCCGCGCCGTCACCCTGCGGTTGGTCGGCGGTCGGTGGCGGGTGGCGTCGGTGCTGCCGGTGTCAGCGCAACGCTGAGGTGAGTACGGCGTGCACCTCGCGGTCGAGGAACACATAGCCGCTTGCCTCGAGCGCGGCCGGGCGGAGGTTGATCGAGCCGAGCGCCTCCGGTGCCAGCGGTCCGGCACCGACCTTGATCGCGAACTTCGGCGCCACCAGGAAGGCCCTGCGCTCCAGCACCTCGGCCAGGGCCCGCGTGAACTCGCCGTTCGTCGGCGTCTCCGGACAGCACAGGTTGACCGGACCGGCGACCGCGTCGTTCTCGGTCAGGTGCGCCACCGCGCCGAGCCAGTCGCGCAAAGAGATCATCGCCATCCGCTGCTTGCCGTTGCCGAGCCGTGCGCCGAGCCCGAGCTTGGTCAGCAGCCGTAGCTGCTTCAGCGGCGCGGCCCGGCGGTCCATCACGGGCGATGTCCGCAGTACGCAGACCCGAGCGCCTGCATCCACGGCCGGGTCGGCGGCTGCCTGCCAGTCTCGGGTGACCTCGGTCAGCAGGCTGTCGCCGGCGCTCTCGCTGTCCTCGGTGACCACCTGCTCGCCGTGGTCGCCGTACCAGGCGATCGCGTTCCCAGCCAGGAACGCCGGCTTCCGGGTCGGACTCGGCGATGGCTTCGGCCAGCACTCGCGTCGTCGTGATCCGGCTCTCACGCAGGTTGCGCGCCCACTTCCTCGAGTGCGGGTTGCCCAGGGTGGGGGTGCCGGCCAGGTTGATGACGACGTCGGCCTGTTCGATCACCGCACGGTCGTAGGTGCCGGCGTACGGGTCCCAGGTCGACTCGTCGGGGGCCGAGGTCGGCTTGCGGATCAGCGCCGTGACGGCGTGCCCACGGCGTACCAGCTCGTCCTTGAGGTGGGAGCCGAGGAAGCCAGAGCTGCCGGCGACGACGATCCGCAGGTTGGTCATGCCCCCACCCTGCCAGGGCTGCTAGCGCAGGCGGAACGTGCGGGGTTCGAGCCAGCGCTCCTCGCGGTCGTAGTCACCCCAGGTCAGCCTGGCCTTGATCGTGAACTTGCCCGGCCGGGTCGCCTGCGACCAGAGCCCGAAGGCGACCCGTGCCTTCTTCGGGTCTGCGCCGCTGGTCTGGTAGTCGGAGGCGACCTGGTGGCCTCGCGGGTCGATCACGAAGATCTCGAGGGACCAGTACTCGGCGGTCTCGACCGTGTAGCGGTAGGCGTGCCGCTGGTGACCGTGCTTGAGCACGCCGTCGGGCGACCACACGCTCGCCTCAGCGGGCAGGGGTCCGGCCGCTTGGGCTGGCGTCGGCAGGCCGCCCACGACCAAACCGGCAGCCAGTACGGCGTACGCGATGGCGCGTCTCATCGGGATGCTCCTGTGTCAGTCGAGGGCGGTGTGTCCTCAACGTACGAACGTCGAGGGCTCCCGCACATCGCGCCAGGGGAGGAGCCGGATCTGCGACCCAGGGAGGGCGCCACCGCTCAAATCAGGCCGAGTCGGCGCAAAGTCCGGGTCCAATCAGCTCGAGTCGGCGCATCGTCCGGGACGATGCGCCGACTCGGCGTCAGACCTCGAACTGGCCGGCCTCGAGGCGCTGCTTGATCTCCTGCAGGAAGCGGCCGGCGTCGGCGCCGTCGACCAGGCGGTGGTCGTAGGTGAGCGCGAGGTAGACCATGTGTCGGATCGCGATGGTCTCGCCGAGGTCGGGGTCGTCGACGACGACGGCCCGCTTGACCACCGCTCCGGGGCCGAGGATCGCCACCTGCGGCTTGTTGATGATCGGGGTGTCCCACAACGCGCCGACGCTGCCCAGGTTGGTGATCGTGAACGTGCCGCCGCCGAGCTCGTCGGGGCCGATCTTGTTGGTACGGGTGCGCTCGGCGACGTCGGCGATCTTCTTGGACAGGCCGGCGATCGAGAGGTCGCCGGCGTTCTTCACCACTGGGGTGATCAGGCCCTTCTCCGTGTCGACCGCGAACGCGATGTGCTCCACGTCGTAGTAGGTGATCTCGCCGGCGTCGGTGTCGATCGTCGCGTTCAGCTTGGGGTGCTGCTTGAGGGCGTCGATCGCGGCCTTGGCGAAGAACGGCAGGTAGGACAGCTTCACCCCTTCCCGCGCCAGGAAGTCCTGCTTGGACGCGTCACGCAGGCGCGCGACCCGCGTGACGTCGACCTCGACGACCTGCGTGAGCTGGGCACCGGTCTGCAGCGAGTCGACCATGCGCTCGGCGATGATCTTGCGCAGCCGCGAGATCTTCTCCGTGGTGCCGCGCAGCGGGGACGGCGTGACTCCGGGGGCGGAGGACGCTGCTGGCGCCGTGGAGGCGGGTGCGGCCTGGGTCGCCGGGGCCTCCTTGGCCTTGGCCGCGGCGTCGAGCACGTCCTGCTTGCGGATCCGGCCGCCGACGCCGGACCCGGAGACGGCGCTGAGATCAACGTCGTGCTGCGCGGCGAGCTTGCGGACCAGCGGCGTCACGTAGCCGGCACCGTCACCCTGGTCGGTCGACGAGGGCTTGGCGGCAGGTGCGGGCTCCGGCTTCTCCTCAGGGTCGGGCTCCTTCTTGGCCTCCGGCTCGGGGTCGGGCTCCGGCTCCGGCTCTTTCTCGGGCTCGGTCTCAGGCTCGGGCTCGGGCGCCTTCTCCTCGGACTTCTCCTCCGCAGGAGCAGACGCATCTCCAGAGCCGATGATCGCCAGCTCGGCGCCGACCTCGACCGTCTCGTCCTCGGCGACCTTGATCTCGAGCAGCTTGCCGGCCACCGGGGAGGGGATCTCGGTGTCGACCTTGTCGGTGGAGACCTCCAGCAGCGGCTCGTCGACGGCGACGTCGTCACCGACGGCCTTCAGCCAGCGGGTGACCGTGCCTTCGGTCACCGACTCACCGAGTGCGGGCAGGGTGACCGGGGTGCTGTCGCCGCCGCCTCCTCCTCCGCCACCTGAATCGGCGGGCTTCTCGGGCTCTTCTTCCTGCTCGGGCTCGGCCTCCTCGTCGGCCTCCGCCTCCTCTTCCTTGGCCTCGGGCTCCGGCTCCGGCTCGGGCTCCGGCTCGGGCTCTTCTTCCCTCTCGGGCTCGGGCTCGGGCTCGGGCTCCGGCTCGGCCTCCGGCTCGGACTCCGAGGAACCGGAGTCGTCGGCGCCGTCCGAGTCACCCGAGGACTCACTCGAGTCGCCGATCACGGCCAGCACGGCGCCGACCTCGACGGTCTCGTCCTCCTGGGCCTTGATCTCGAGTAGCGTGCCGGCCACGGGGGAGGGGATCTCGGTGTCGACCTTGTCGGTCGAGACCTCCAGCAGCGGCTCGTCGACCGCGACCTCGTCACCGACCGACTTCAACCAGCGGGTAACGGTTCCTTCGGTGACGGACTCCCCGAGTGCCGGGAGGTTGACTTCGGTGGCCATGGACTTCCTTCGGGTCGGGTCGGGCGAGGTCAGGAGTGGGCGTGCAGCGGCTTGCCGGCGAGCGCGAGATGAGCCTCGCCGAGGGCCTCGTTCTGGGTCGGGTGCGCGTGCACCAGCGGAGCGACGTCCTCGGCGTGAGCCTCCCAGTTGTAGATCAGTTGTGCCTCACCGATCAGCTCGCCGACGCGGTCGCCGACGAGGTGTACGCCGACCACGGGCCCGTCCTTCTGACGGATCAGCTTGACGAAGCCCGAGGTCTTGAGGATCTGGCTCTTGCCGTTGCCGCCGAGGTCGTAGGTGAGGGTCTCGATGCCGTCGGCGCCGTAGCGCTCGGTCGCCGTCGCCTCGTCGAGGCCGACCGACGCGATCTCCGGGTGCGAGTAGGTGACGCGTGGAATGCCTGCCTCGTCGATCGCCGCTGGCGCCAGCCCCGCGATGTCCTCCGCGACGAAGATGCCCTGCTGGAAACCGCGGTGCGCGAGCTGGAGGCCGGGCACGATGTCGCCGACGGCGTACACACCGTCGAGGTTGGTACGGCAGCGGTCATCCGCCAGCACGAAGCCGCGCTCCATGGCGACGCCCTGCTCCTCGAAGCCGAGTCCATCGGTTGACGGGCCCCGGCCGACCGCGACCAGCAGCAGCTCCGCCTCGATCACGTCGCCACCCTCGACGGTGACCGCGACGCCGTCGTCGGTCGTTTTCACGCTCTGGAACGGCGTGCCGGTCCGGAAGTTGATCTTGCGCTTTCGGAAGGCGCGCTCGAGCGCCTTCGACGAGGACTCGTCCTCCGCGGCCACCAGCCGGGGGAGCGCCTCGATGATCGTCACCTCGGAGCCGAAGCTCTTCCACACGCTCGCGAACTCGCAGCCGATCACTCCGCCGCCGAGCACGATCACCGACGCCGGCACCCGGTCGAGTCGCAGCGCGTGGTCGGACGTGACCACCCGCTCGCCGTCGATGTCGAGCCCGGGCAGCGTCTTGGCGTAGGAGCCCGAGGCCAGCACCACGTGCTTGCCGGAGTACGCCGTGTCGCCGACCGTGACCTGCTTGGGCCCGGTCAGCCGCCCCTCGCCCTCGATCACGGTGATCCCGCGGCCGTTGATCAGCCCAGTCAGCCCCTTGAACAGGCGCGAGACCACGCCGTCCTTGTAGGCGTTGACCCCCGCCATGTCGATGCCGTCGAGGCTTGCTCGCACCCCGAACTGCTCCGACTCGCGCGTCAGGTCCGCGACCTCGGCGGCGTGCAGCAGCGCCTTCGTCGGGATACACCCGACGTGCAGGCAGGTGCCGCCGAGATTGCCCTTCTCAACCAGCCCGACCGAGAGCCCGAGCTGCGCAGCACGCAGCGCGCAGGCATAACCGCCCGAACCAGCCCCGAGAACAAGTACGTCGAAGTCAACGTCAGCCACGCGCCCATCCTTTCACCTGTCGTGCTCATCACAACAGCGGCCCGTTCACCGCTGAAACCGCGGCAAACCTGAGAACGATTCAGGCGGACCAGGCAGAATCCTCGCTATGGGTTTGATGGACAGGTTCCGCCGCGGGCCGCGTCAGCGGATGAGCAAGCCGCGCGACGGCTTCCGGACCGGCTCGACGACCGTCAGGGCCTCCGACAAGGTCGACGAGCAACACCTGCACGAGTTCGTGACCAACCGCCGTGGCGTCGAGGGCTTCGTCGAGCCCCGCACTGCGGTCAGCGAGGTCACCCTGCTCCTGGTCGCCCATGACGGAGAGTGGACCCGCCGCCGCGTCCCGTCGGTCAACTGGGCCCACGACTTCTGCAACAAGCACCAGGTGCCGTCGTACGACGCCGCGGTGGTCGGCATCCCACAGCGGATGCGTGACTTCAACCGACGCCAGAAGCTGCGCGGCGGCCCTCAGGGCGAGGCTCCTTGAGGTGAAGGTCGTTCTCGCGGCGCTGCCCGGGCACGGCCATGTGTATCCCCTCGTGCCGCTTGCCATCGCATTCGAGCAGACGGGGGCAGAGGTCGTGATCGCGACCGGCGAGCGTTATGCGAGCCGGCTTCCGTTCCGGACGGTTCCTGGCGCGGAGGGCTCCTGGGCCCTGTCCGATGCCACGTCGGAGCTCGGGCGTCGGATGAAACAGCTCGGTGGAAGGATCCCAATAGCGGGACCCGGCCACACCCTGTTCGTCGACCTCTGCGCCCCACATGTGTTGGATGTGATGACTGCCGAGCTGGCACGGGAGCGACCCGATCTCGTGGTTTTCGAGCAGACCAACGTCGGCGCCGCAATGGCCGCGCACGCTGCTGGCATCCGGGCCGTGTGCCTCGCCATCGTCGGCTGGGGACGTCAGTGGTCGGCCATCTATGAGTCCGTGGCTGCGACGGTCGAGGCCCCGGATGCCGCTGACCTGGCGGAAGTCCTCATCGACCCGCACCCTCCCTTCCTCGCCGACGTGGAGCCGCCGCCCTTCCCGAGCCTGGCGATGCGACCAGTGGCGTGGTCCCCGGAAGGTGCGGTGCCGACGTGGCTGCTGGAGCCACGTCGACTGCCGAGGGTGTATCTGACCCTGGGCACGGTCTTCGGCAACGAAGAGATCCTCCGCTCGGCCGCGCTCGAAATCGCCGATTCCGGATGCGAGGTGCTCGTGGCTACCGGACCCGGCATCGAGCCCAGTTCACTCGGTGAGCTGCCGCCGTCGGTTCACGTCGAGCAGGAGGTTCCGCAAGCGCAGGTCCTCCCGCACGTCGACATCGTTGCGCACCACGGGGGCACCGGGACCGTCATCGGATCGCTCACCAACGGCCTCCCGCAGATCGTCATGCCGCAAGGCGCGGATCAGTTCTGGAATGCGGAGCACCTCGCAGATCGAGGCGCCTGTCGCGTGGTGCCGGCGGATGCCGCACCAGGATCGATCGCCGAGGCGGTCTCCAAACTGAAAGCTCCGGAGGCGCCTGAACGAGCAGCGGCGCGACAACTCGGAGACATCATTGTCAGGATGCCGAGCCCCGGGGCCGTAGCACGGCACTTGGTCGAGGCGCGGGACTAGGTGCTCATCGTCCGGGCGAGCTCGACCAGGGTGGTGACGCCGTAGCCGGTGCCGCCCGAGGTGATGTGACCGGACGGACCGCCGGAGTTGAACCCCGGACCGGCGATGTCCAGGTGGGCCCACGGGATGCCGTTGGTGAACTCGCGGAGGAAGGCGGCCGCGAAGAGCCCGCCGCCCCACCGGATCCAGTCGTGCTGGGACAGGTCGGCGATCTTGCTCGACCTGATCCGCTCGCCCATGTGCTCAGGGATCGGCATCGGCCAGCTGTGCTCGCCGGCGGCGGTGGAGGCGGCCAGCACCTGGTCGACGATCGCGTCGTCGCCCATCACCCCGGCGACCTGGTCACCGAGCCCGATCACCATGTGAGCGGTCAGGGTCGCGACGTCGACGATGACGTCGGGCTTCTGCTCGGTCGCGCGGACCAGGGCGTCGGCCAGCACCAGCCGGCCCTCGGCGTCGGTGTTCATCACCTCGACGGTGGTGCCGCCGTACATGGTGAGTACGTCGCCCGGGCGCATCGCCGAACCAGACAGCATGTTCTCCGCCATTGCCGTGTAGCCCGTCACCTTGAGCGGCAGCCCGAGCGATGCGATCGCCAGCGTGGCCTGGACCACGGCCGCCGCGCCGGCCATGTCCGACTTCATCTCGGGCATGCTCGCTCCCGGCTTGATGGTCAGCCCGCCGGAGTCGAACGTGATGCCCTTTCCGACCAGCGCCAGATGCGCCTTCGCGCCTCGTGGGGCGTAGGTCAGCTCGACCAGCCGTGGCGGCGCCGACGACCCTCCGCCGACGCCGAGCAACCCGCCGCAGCCGAGCTCCGCCAGCCGCTTCTCGTCGAGCACCTCGATCTTCACCTTGTGGTTGCCGCGAGCGTGCGGCTTGCCGGCGGCGACGACCGCGTCCGCGAAGGCCGGCGGAGTGAAGTCGCCCGGCGGCATGTTGACCCAGTCGCGCGTCGTGGCCACGGCCTGGGAGACCACCTGCGCCTCCTCGAAGGCGGCGGCGACGTCCTTGCGCCTTGCGACCGGGCTGAGCACGACGACCTCAGCAACCTTGGTGGGAGACGCCTGAGTCTTGTAGGTCGTGAACGCGTAGCCGCCGAGCAGGAAGCCCTCGATCACAGCCCGCACCAGCTCCACCGAGGAGGCCGGCAGCGCCAGGGCGACGGAGGCTGCGTTGGTCGCGGCGCGAGCGCCGGCACCGGCGCCGCGGCGTACGTCCAACGGGCCCGGGTCCGAGCCGAGACCGACGAGCACGAGCAGCGGCGAGCCGATCGACCGCGACGTCGGGATCTTCACGACCTCGCCGGCCTTGCCGGTCACCCCGAGGGAGGAGAGGAGCGGAGCCCACTTGCGGCCGTAGGCCTTGGCCACGTCCTCGCCGCCGGGCGCCACCTGCGGCTGCTTCGACGATCCAGTGGTCAGTCCCACCACGACCGCGTCCGCCTTGGTCTTCGCGGGGCTGGCGTTGCGCAGCGCGTAGGTCGTCACCGCCGAAGGATAGCCGCGGGGGAGGCGAGGGCTCTGCGATAGGTTTTCGCGCATGGGTGACGACGTCGAGCTGCTCAAGTCCCCGCTCCACGACCGCCACGAGGCACTGGGTGCCAAGTTCGCCGAGTTCGGCGGCTGGTCGATGCCGCTGGAGTACTCCGGCGGCGAGGGTGGAGTGGTCAAGGAGCACACGGCGGTGCGTGAAGCCGTGGGGATCTTCGATGTCAGCCACCTCGGCAAGGCCGTGGTCTCCGGGCCGGACGCCGCAGAGTTCGTCAACGCCACACTGTCCAACGACCTCGCCAAGATCGCCCCTGGCCAGGCTCAGTACACGCTCTGCTGCGACGACGAGACCGGCGGCATCGTCGACGACCTGATCGTCTACTACCGCGACGACGAGCACCTCCTGCTGGTGCCCAATGCCGCCAACACGGCCGAGGTGGTGCGCCGGCTCGACGAGGCAGCGCCCGACGGCATCAAGGTCCGCAACCACCACGACGAGTACGCCGTCCTTGCGGTGCAGGGGCCGTCGTCCGACGAGGTGCTGACCAAGGTCGGGCTCCCAGCCGGCCACGACTACATGACGTTCGTCGAGACCTCCTTCCGTGACGAGTCCGGGCAGGACATCGGCGTGGTGGTGTGCCGCACCGGCTACACCGGGGAGCGCGGCTACGAGCTGGTGGCCGCCAACGACGTGGCCGGCGCGCTGTGGGACGCCTTGCTCGAAGCCGGCGCCGAGTTCGGCATCGCGCCGTGCGGGCTCGGAGCGCGCGACACGCTGCGCACCGACATGGGCTACCCCCTCCACGGGCAGGACATCTCGCTCGACGTCACCCCCAACGAGGCGCGGCTCGGCTGGGCGGTCGGCTGGAAGAAGGACGCGTTCTGGGGCCGCGAAGCACTCCTCGCCGAGAAGGAGGAGGGGCCGAAACGGCGCCTCTGCGGGCTGGTCGCCACCGGTCGTGCCATCCCGCGGCCGCACATGGGTGTCAGCCTGACCAAGGACGTGCTGCTCGGCGAGGTCACGTCGGGCACGTTCTCCCCGACGCTGAAGAAGGGGATCGGGCTGGCCCTGCTGTCGTCGGTCGTGAACCCCGAGGCCGAGGTGGGCGTCGACGTACGCGGTCGCCGCGAGATCTTCCAGCTGACCCAGCCGCCGTTCGTCGACCCGTCGGTGCGCGAGTCGTGAACCTCCCTGAGCAGCCCTCGACGTTCCGGCAGCCGACACCGGCGGAGCGACCCTGGTGGTGGCGGCTGGAGAACGCCGCGGGCGAGGAGGTGCCGTTGGAGGGTGAGCTCTCCGGCCAGCGCTTCGCGAGCCAGGCCGACGCGGAGTCGTGGGTGGGGGAGTTCTGGTCCGAGCTCGCCGCCGAAGGCGTCGACGGCGTCACGCTCTTCGAGATCGACCGCCAGGTCTACGGACCGATGTCGCTCCACGCGTGATCCCCCAAGAATGATTCCCAGCCCGGTCTCGGCGGTCTGCCAGACCTTTCTCGAGCTCGCGCCGCCAGGGCTGGTCACCGGCCTCTACCTGCGCGGCGGGATCGGCTTCGGTGAGTGGGTGCCGGGCCAGAGCGATGTCGACTTCGTCGCCACTCTGAGCCACCGGCCGGACCCCCGCGAGGTGGAGGCCTTGCGATCGGTGCACGAGGAGATGGCCGTCCGTCACCCCAAGCCGGAGTTCGACGGCATGCACCTCCTCGCCGAGGACCTGACCCGTGACCCCGCGGACGTCCCTGACGTGCCGACGGTCCTGCACCACCACTTCGAGGCGGAGGGCCGGCCTGACTCGGAGATCACGTGGCACGAGCTCGCGTGGCACGGGGTCACGATCACCGGACCTCCGATCTCCGAGCTGAACGTGTGGACCAACCAGGGCCGCCTGCTCGCCTTCACCCGCGACAACCTCGACAGCTACTGGCGCAGCAGCGCAGAGGCATTGGCCGCGATGCCGTCCGAAGGCGAGCTCGAGTCGGCATGCTGCTGGTGCGTCCTGGGCGTCGCTCGGTTGCACCGCTTGCTGATCACCGGCGAGATGACGACCAAGTCCGCCGCCGCGCGCTGGGGGCTCACCTACTACCCCGAGCGGTTCCACCGCGTGGTGCGCGAGGCGCTCCGGATCCGCGAGGGCGGACTCGACGAGTACGCCGACGACCGCGCCGCGCGCGGGCAGGACACCGCTGAGTTCACCGAGTTCGTCGTGCGCGAAGGAACCAAGAGTCCAGGATGAGGGCATGCGCGCCGACGTCGACTTCGAGTCGTACGCCGCCGCGCGCTGGCATCCCGTCGTGTGGACCCTGGTCCTGCTCGGCGTGCCGCCGGGCCATGCCGCGACCCTCGCCCGGGAAGCGCTGGCGCAGCGCCGCTCCGAGTGGTCGCACCAGGATGCCTTCGACGACCTCGACGCCGAGCTCTACCGAGCGGTGCTCGACCGCAAGCACCGCGACGGCGCCGCCTGGTGGGCGGAGCCACCCATCGACGACCAGCTGTGGACCGAGCTCGAGCCGGAGCTCGACCGGCTGACGCCGGCACAGCGCGAATGGCTGATCCTCCGGCACGTGGCCGAGCTGCCCGAGTCCTACGCCGCGGCCGTGATCGGAGAGGAGCCGGACCTGCCGCGCGGCGTACCGACGGGGGAGCGGCTGCGCGATGTCACCCGGTCCGTGCCCATCCAGCAGCCGGACCTCGAGCAGGTGGCCGCGATGGCGGGTTCGCTGCGCGACCGCCGACGCCGGCGCGGCCTCCTCGGGACCCTGGCGCTCCTCGGTCTGGGCGGCGCGGTCGCCCTCGTGGTGGCGCTCACGGCGGGCGACGAGCCGGCCACCAGCCCCAGCCGGCCGCTCGACCCGGTGGAGGTCACCCGAGCGGCCACCGGCGCCGCCATCCCCTGGTACGCCGAGGGGCAGCTGCACCTGCGCTTCTTCGTGCTCGACATCCCTGACCTGCGGGACGTCGCATCCATCAACAACGGCGCTGTCTACACCGACTCCGAGGGCGACCTGATCCAGGTGGAGGACCAGGGGGAGCGGTCCCGCCTGGCCACCATCGGTCTCGACGGCACCTTCGTGGCCTCTGACGAGGACGGCCTCGTGGCCTGGCTGGCGGCCGAGGAGGATTCAACGCTCGTGGTGCGAAGCCTGACCGCGCGCTCCGATGTGCTTCGCGTCGATGTGCAGGGCTCGGGCAGGGTGATCGCGGTCGACAGCGGCAGCGTCTTCGTGCACGACGACCGGGGCGACGTGGAGATCTCGATCGAGACGGAGGAGGTCACGCGGTTGGACGAAGCCGGCCTCCTCGATGTCGCCTCGAAGGTGCGCATCTTCCAGGAGGCACCCACCCGGATCCACGTCGTCCAGCCACTGTTCGACATCGAGTTCGCGTGGCCGGGCGAGCGTGCCCAGCTGTCGGAGGACGGCAACTTCGCGCTGGCGTGGGTCGGCGACGAAGTCGCGATCTACGACACCCGAAGCGGCGATCAGCTGGTCCCCGACCTCGCGCCCAACTCATCCGTTCTCGCGGCCGAGTTCGGGCCCGACGAGACCATCACCTACCTGGTGCTGCAGCGACGCTCCTCGTCCGGCACGGTCGACGTGCGTTCGTGCTCCCTCGGCCTCGTGTACCTGCCGTCGGGCGTGCCCGCACCCACGTGCCTGGAGGAGCCGGCGGGCTACTACCGCGGCGTCGACACCGACCTCCTCCTGGCGCGCTGACCGAGCGGGTTACGGTCGGGCCGTGCGCACCTTCAGCCAGGTCGATGTGTTCTCCTCCGAGCCATTGCTGGGCAACCCGGTGGCCGTCGTACACGACGCTGAGGGCATCGACACCGCGCAGATGGCGGCCTTCTCGCGCTGGACCAACCTTTCGGAGACGACGTTCCTGCTCGCTCCGACCGACTCAGCGGCCGACTACCGGCTGCGAATCTGGACGCCGGGCGGCGAGCTCCCGTTCGCGGGACATCCCACGCTGGGCTCGGCCCACGCGTGGCTCGAGGCCGGGGGAGTGCCGGCCCGGTCCGACGAGGTGATCCAGGAGTGCGGTGCGGGCCTGGTGCGAGTACGCCGCGGCGACCACCTGGCGTTCGCCGCCCCACCTTTGCTGCGGTCCGGGCCGGTCGACGAGGGCGACCTCGTCCGGATCGCTCGGGCGCTCCGCATCGAACGCGACGGCATCCTCGACGCGGCCTGGATCGACAACGGCCCGGGCTGGGTCGGCGTACTGCTGCGCGACGCGACGACCGTGCTCGGGCTGGAGCCCGACTTCTCGATCTTCGAGGAGCTCAAGATCGGCGTCGCCGGGACCTACATCGGGATGGATGCGGACATCGAGGTGCGAGCGTTCTGCCCGCAGTTCGGCGTACCCGAGGACCCGGTGACCGGAAGCCTCAACGCCGGGCTCGGGCAATGGCTGGCGGGTTCGCGGCTTCCGGAGTCGTACGTCGCCTCGCAAGGCACGGCCCTCCAACGCCAAGGCCGGGTGCACGTGTCGCTGGAGGGCGAGACCGTCTGGGTCGGCGGTGACACGCTGACGACCATCACCGGCCAGGTCGATCTCTGACGAGTGACCCGTGCCCGAAGTCCTTGCGCGCTTCGCGCGCCCGTGGCACGCACCTTGCTGCGTTGGCGTCGCTCGACGTGCGCCCAGCATGGCAGCGCTCCGCCGCCTTGCCATGCACACACCCTGAACACGCCAAACACATAACGACTCCGACCACGAGTCACTAGTAAGTTGAAGACGTGCAGCAGTACCTCGATCTCCTCCAGCGCATCCTCGACACCGGCGCGGAGAAGAGCGACCGCACGGGCACCGGCACCCGCTCGGTGTTCGGCCACCAGATGCGGTTCGACCTGACCGAGGGCTTCCCGCTGGTCACGACCAAGAAGGTCCATACCCGGTCGATCTTTGCCGAGCTGCTGTGGTTCCTGCGCGGCGACACCAACGTCAAGTGGCTGCAGGACCGCGGGGTCTCCATCTGGGACGAGTGGGCCGACGGCGACGGCGATCTCGGCCCGATCTACGGCTACCAGTGGCGCTCCTGGCCCACGCCGGACGGCCACCACGTCGACCAGATCGCGCAGGTGGTCGAGCAGATCAGGCGCGACCCCGACTCGCGGCGCCACATCATCTCGGCGTGGAACGTCGCCGACATTCCGCGGATGGCGCTGGCGCCCTGCCACACGATGTTCCAGTTCTACGTCGCCGACGGGCGCCTCTCGTGCCAGCTCTACCAGCGGTCGGCCGACGTCTTTCTCGGCGTGCCGTTCAACATCGCGTCCTACGCGCTGCTCACCCACATGGTCGCGCAGGTCACCGACCTGGAGGTTGGCGACTTCGTGCACACGTTCGGCGACGCGCACCTCTACTCCAACCACCTCGAGCAGGCGCGGCTGCAGCTGACCCGTGACCCGCGGCCCCTGCCGACGCTGCGCCTGGACCCGTCGGTCCGTGAGCTCGACGCCTTCGAGCTCGAGCACATCGAGATCGAGGGTTACGACCCCCACCCCGGCATCAAGGCACCCATTGCTGTCTGAGCCTGCGGGATGACGCCAGGTGGCAAGCGGGTCGTGCTCGTGGCGGCGGTCGCCGACAACGGACTGATCGGCGTCGACGGCGACATCCCGTGGCGGATCTCCGAGGACTTCGCCCACTTCAAGGCCACGACCATGGGCCACACGCTGCTGATGGGCCGGGCGACGTACGACTCGATCGGCCGACCGCTCCCCGGACGCACCACGGTCGTGCTCACCCGCGACCCGGACTGGTCGGCCGGGGGCGTCCTGGTCGCCGCATCCCTCGAGGCCGCGATCGACGTCGCCGACGGGCTGCCCGGCGAGGTGATGGTGGTCGGCGGAGCAACGGTGTACGCCGACGCCCTCGAGATCGCCGACGAGCAGATCCTGACCGAGGTCCACCAGTCGCCGCCCGGCGACACCTACTACCCGGCCTTCGACGAGGCCGACTGGGTCGCCACCCGCCGCGAGTCGTTCGACGGCTACGACCGGGTGTGGTGGGCCCGCACCACTCGTTAGGGGCTGAGTGGTTTCGAGGCTCGCTGCGCTCGCACCTCAACCACCGGTTCCGGACTATTGCCGTGTCCGGCCCTACCTCGTACCGTCGGTAACACCAACAACCAGGGGGAGCCATGACCCAGCCCGTGCCGTACCGAGACGTACGCACCCGGCGGATCCGCTTCGCGTACCCACGGGGCGGGTTGGACAAGCACTACGTAGACGGCGACCTGGTGATGAGCCATGTGGTCGCGGTGCTGTCGGCCACCTTCCCTCCGGGCGAGGACTTCTTCGTGCGGGCGGTGCGCAACTTCAGTGATGAGATCACCGACCCGGAGCTCAAGAAGCAGGTGGCCGGCTTCATCGGGCAGGAGGTGACCCACGGTCGCGAGCACCGCGAGCTCAACCGACGGCTGCAGGAGATGGGCTACCCGACGCACCGGATCGCGCGGTTCGTGAAGGGTGCCCTCGCCGACGTCGACAAGCGGATGCCGGCCAAGCTGCGGCTCTCCTACACCGCCGCTCTCGAGCACTACACGGCGACGATCGCCGAGGCCCTGCTGACCAAGCCCGAGGCCCAGAGGCTGCTCGGCGAGACCGAGGTCCGCTCCATCCTGCTGTGGCACGCGCTGGAGGAGTCGGAGCACAAGGCCGTCGCCTTCGACGCCTACCGCGCCGTGGGCGGCACCGAGCGGATGCGGAAGTGGGGCTTCCGGATCATGACCGTCGGCCTGCTGGGCATCGTCGTGATCGCCACTCTGTTGTCGATGCTCCTGACCGACAGGTTGACGTACAACCCGGTCCGCTTCTTCCGCAGCTTCGCGCGGCTCCGGCATTCGCCGTTCCTCGAGCGCGACGTGATCTCCCACCTCCGCGCCTACACCCGCGACGGTTTCCACCCGGACGACGTCGACAGCACCGAGCTGCTGGCCCGCTGGACCGAGGAGCTGTTCGGCTCGGAGGGCACCTTGGCGGATCACCTGCACTGACGACACCGGCCAAGTGACAGGGTGGAGCCATGGAGCTCCGGATCTTCACCGAACCCCAACAAGGCGCGACGTACGACGACCTCCTCGAGGTCGCGCTCGAGGCCGAGCGCCTCGGCTTCGGCGCGTTCTTCCGGTCCGACCACTACCTCGGCATGGGCACCGAAGGCCTGCCCGGACCGAGCGATGCCTGGATCACGCTGGCCGGCCTGGCCCGCGACACCAGCACCATCCGGCTCGGCACCATGATGACCAGCGCCACCTTCCGCCATCCCGGCCCGCTGGCGATCAGCGTGGCCAACGTCGACCAGATGAGCGGTGGGCGGGTGGAGCTCGGCATCGGCGCCGGGTGGTTCACCGAGGAGCACACGAAGTACGGCATCCCGTTCCCGGACACAGGGGAGCGCTTCGACCGGCTCGAGGACAACCTGGCGATCATCACCGGCCTGTGGGCGACCGAGGGCGGCTTCAGCCATGAGGGCCACCACTACACGGTCGAGGACAGTCCGGGACTGCCCAAGCCGGTGCAGGCCAAGCCGCCGATCCTGATCGGCGGGGTCGGCAAGAAGCGCACGCCGGCCCTGACCGCGAAGTACGCCGACGAGTTCAACCTGCCGTTCGTCGACACGGTCACCACCGAGGCCCAGTTCGGCCGGGTCCGCGCCGCCTGCGAGGACGCCGATCGTGACCCCGCGAGCCTCGTCTACTCCAACGCCCTGGTGCTCTGCGTGGGCGCCGACGAGGCCGACTACCGCCGTCGGGCCGAGGCCATCGGCCGGGAGCCGGACGAGCTGCGGCAGAACGGCGTGGCAGGCACTCCGCAGGAGGCGATCGACACCATCGGGCGCTACGCGGCGCTGGGTAGCGAGCGCATCTACCTGCAGACGCTCGACCTGCAGGACCTCGATCACCTCCGCTTGGTGGCGGCTGACGTCATGCCCCACGTGTGAGCGATAGCCTGGATGGCATGACCAACGCCCCTGCGGCGCCGTTCGGGCGCGTTCTGACGGCGATGGCGACCGCGTTCAACGACGACGGCACGGTCGACCTGGCGGGCACCGCCCGGATCGCCGCCCACCTCGTCGACCACGGGCACGACGGCGTCGTGGTCAGTGGCACGACCGGCGAGTCGCCCACCACGACGGTCGCCGAGGACGGCGAGATCCTGGTCGCGGTCAAGGATGCGGTCGGCGACCGGGCCACGGTGATCGCCGGTGTCGGCACCAATTCCACTGCCCACTCCGTCGAGCTCGCTCAGCAGGCGGCCAAGGTCGGGGTCGACGGCATGCTGCTCGTCACGCCCTACTACAACAAGCCGAGCCAGGCCGGGCTCCTCCACCACTTCCGCAGCGTCGTCGAGTCCTCCGACCTGCCGGTCATGCTCTACGACGTGCCGGGCCGCACCGGCACCACCATCGAGCTGGACACCTATGCCGAGGCGATCACCTGGTCGCCCGTCGTCGCCGTGAAGGACGCTGTCGGCGACTTCGCACGCGGGGTGAAGATCATGCAGATGGGCTACGCCGTCTACTCCGGTGACGACGTCGCCAACCTCGCGTGGCTCGCTCACGGCGCCGCCGGGATGGTCTCCGTCGTCGGCCACGCCGCCGGGCCCCAGCTCAGCGAGATGGTGGGCTGCTTCCACTCCGGCGACCACGCCGGAGCCCTCGAGATCTTCACGCGACTGCTCCCCGCGATCGACGCCGTGATGGGCGTCCCCAACTACGGAGCCACGACCGCGAAGGCTGCCCTGCAGCTGCTCGGCGTGCTCGACAACCGCAACGTCCGGGGACCACTGGTCCCGCTGACGGACGACGAGGTCGCCGCACTCCGCGACGGACTCGCCGCCTCCGGACTGATCTAGAAGCAAGGACACACCTTGAGCCATCCGCACCCCGAACTCTCCGCGCCGCCAGAGCTGCCGAAGGGGGGTCTGCGGGTCACCCCTCTCGGGGGACTGGGCGAGGTCGGTCGCAACATGACCGTCTTCGAGTACGACGGCCGGTTGCTGATCGTCGACTGTGGCGTGCTGTTCCCCGAGGACCACCACCCGGGAGTCGACCTGATCCTCCCGGACTTCGAGGCGATCCGAGACCGCCTCGACGACGTCGAGGCGCTGGTGCTCACCCACGGCCACGAGGACCACATCGGCGCGACGCCCTACCTCCTGCGCGAGCGCGGCGACATCCCGCTCGTTGGCTCCGAGCTCACGCTCGCGTTGCTCGACAGCAAGCTGCGTGAGCACCGGCTGCGCGAGACCGTGCACCACAAGGTCACCGAGGGCGACCGGCTCACGCTGGGCCCGTTCGAGCTGGAGTTCATCGCCGTCAACCACTCGATCCCGGACGCCCTGGCGATCGCGATCCGTACCGGCGCCGGCCTCGTCCTGCACACCGGTGACTTCAAGATGGACCAGCTGCCGCTCGACGGCCGGATCACCGACCTGCGTGCGTTCGCGCGGCTGGGCGAGGAGGGGGTCGACCTCTTCCTCACCGACTCGACCAACGCCGAGACACCTGGGTTCACGCCAACCGAGAAGTCGATCACCCCGGTCATCGACCAGGTCTTCCGGGAGTCGGGGCAGCGCATCATCGTGGCCTGTTTCGCCTCCCACGTGCACCGCGTGCAGCAGGTGCTCGATGCCGCGGTGGCCCACGACCGCAAGGTCGCCTACGTCGGCCGCTCGATGGTGCGCAACATGGGCATCGCCCGCGACCTCGGCTACCTGCGGGTCCCGGGCGGCGTCATGGTCGAGGCCAAGGAGCTGGCTGAGCTCCCGCCCGAGCGCCAGGTGCTGATCTCGACCGGGTCGCAGGGCGAGCCGATGAGCGCGCTCAGCCGGATCGCCCAGCGCAACCACAACTTCGTACACATCGAGGAGGGCGACACCGTCCTGCTCGCCTCCAGCCTCATTCCCGGCAACGAGAACGCCGTCTACCGCGTGATCAACGGACTGGCCCGCTGGGGCGCCCGCGTCGTGCACAAGGGCAACGCGCTGGTCCACGTGAGCGGGCACGCGAGCGCGGGTGAGCTCCTCTATTGCTACAACATCGTCAAGCCGCGCAACGTGCTGCCGGTGCACGGGGAGATCCGCCACCTGCTCGCCAACGCTGCACTCGCCCGCCAGACCGGTGTCGAGAACGTCGTGGTCGCCGAGGACGGCGTCGTGGTCGATCTCCTTGACGGCAAGGCCGAGGTGGCCGGCAAGGTCGAGTGCGGCTACGTGTTCGTCGACGGCGCGTCGGTCGGTGACATCACCGAGTCGTCGCTGAAGGACCGGCGCATCCTCGGCGAGGAGGGCTTCATCTCCGTGATCGTGGTCGTCGACTCGGTCAACGGGAAGGTTTCCAGCGGCCCCGAGATCCATGCACGGGGCTTCGCCGGGGAAGAGGCGACCTTCGACGAGATCAAGCAGCCGATCATCGATGCGATCGCGGCCGCCATGGCCGAGGGCGTCGACGACGAGTACCAGCTCCAGCAGACCATCCGACGGGTGGTCGGCCGATGGGTCAACAAAGCCCACCGTCGCCGGCCGATGATCATCCCGGTCGTCATCCAGACGTAGGAAAAGCGAAGGCCCCGCCGGCGTACCGGCGGGGCCCTCGCTTAGTGCTGCTGCTACTGGACGGTGACCGTGAAGCTGGCCTGGCTGGGCTGGATGTTGCCGTTGCCCAGGTAGGCCGCGACCAGCTGGTGCTGGCCTGCTGGCAGACCTCCCGCCACATTGATCTGGACCGTTCCGCCCGTTAGTTGTCCCGTGCCGAGCACGTTGGCGCCCTCGCGGATCTCCACGGTTCCGGTTGCCGGCGCACCAGCTGCCGTCTTCACGTTGACCCTGACCAGGAAGGCCTTGTTGGCTTGGACCTTCCCAGGCGGCACGACGGTCGTGGTGGACGCCACGGAACCGGCGACCTGCTTGCACGTGGAGATCGTGACGTTGTCGACGTACCAACCGTCGATCCCGCCACAGCCGTCGCGGCCGATGTCGAAGCGCAGCCGGAGATTGCCGCTGGTAGCGCCGATCGCCGCCAGGTCGACCTGGGACTGACCCCAGGTGCCGGTGACCTTGCCGCCGTCGGTTCCGGTGAAGCCGTCCTCGCCCTGCAGGGGGTTGGTGCTTCCCTCTGCCGTGGTGGCCAGGACGTCCGGCTCGTTGAAGATGTACGCCGACGCCGGGATCACCTGGAAGGGCGCCCCGTTGACGCTGTACTTCACGTTGCCGCCGTCGTAGCCGGCCTCGGTCGCCACGTAGTGGTCGAAGCTCAGCCGCGGCGAGAGCAACGGTCCCTTGGGCAGCGTGATCGTCGGGCTGGTGATGGAGTCACGACTCGAGAAGTCGGTCACCCCGTCACCGGAGCACTGACCCTGGGCGGGTGCCGGGCCGTAGGCCACGCCACCCGGGTGGGCGCCCGGCGCGCTGGTGCTGGCCTCCCATGGAGCATGGATGCCACCACCGTCGCCGAACTCGAACCCAGCGGTCCAGCCGGCCAGGCCGTCCTCGAAGTCCTCCGACCAGACCTTGTTCGTCTGGAACCCGGGGCCACAGAGAGAAGGCGTGTTCGGGTCGAACATCGGCTGGAAGTTGCACTGCACCGGGTCGGTGCGCATCTCCACCGCGGTCACCGCGTTGGCGACCTGGGTGCAGTCACCTGCCGTGATCGGTGCGGCTGCTGTCGGCGTCCCGTTGGGGGTCACGTCCAGCTTGTTGATCGACGCGCCGATCAGGTCGGTGCACGAGGCCTCGAAGGCGTCGGCCGCGGCCGTGAAGTCCGACGAAGGCGTCAGATAGCTGGACTGTGCCCGCCACCAGATGTTGCCCGCCTTGTCGAGGCCGATGCCCGTGATGGTCTGACCGTTGAAGGAACCACCGTCGACCAGCAACGCGTAGGCGTGGTTGGGCACACCGGAGTTGCTGTGCACTCCGCCACTGTCGGTGAGGGCGGGGTCGCAGTCGTACTGCGCGTCGCTCACCTTTCCCGGGTCGTTGTAGCAGTTGGGGTTCCACATGTCGCGGATCGCTCCACCGAAGGCGGTCGACTTCTCGCCCATCAGCCAGCGCGTGGACGGCGTGCGGGTGCTGACGTCCTCGGCGTTGATGGTGACGTTGGCGGTGCCGACCGTCTTGAACCGGGTGCCGTCAGCCTTGGTGACCATGAGGCCCGGGATCGTGGAGACACCGGACATCGGGGTCGGCAGGCCGGCGACGCTCTGTCCGACCACCAGGCCGGTCGCGCCCGCGGCGACTGCATTGTTGACCTTGATCTGGAACGAGCACGTTCCGCGGTCGACGTACGCGTACTTGCCGGCCACCGCCGCCCCATTGGTGAACGACGTGCAGCCGTCGGTCGTGCTCGGGCCCGTCGGGTTGGCGGCGTCAGTTGCGACGACGACGTCCGTGGTGACGGGCGTGGTGGTGAACGCCGGTCCGAAGTTGGCCGCCACTGCGGTGCACGGCCCGGCCACTCCGGCCGGGGAGTTGATCGTCACCTGGAGCTTGGGCGGGGCGCCCACGGCGCAGGTGCCGTCGGGGCGCTTGGCACCGAAGGTCTCGCCCTCGTCCTGACGCGCGTTGATCAGGTCGATGGTCTCGCCCCAGACGTCGGAGTAGGACTCGTTGAGCGCGCCCGGCTGGTACTGGTAGATCAAGCCTGAGGTGTATTCGGTGTAGGCGTGCCCCCACTCGTGGGAGACCACGTCGTCGGAGGTGACACCGTTGCAGTAGTTGGTGGTCACGCCGTTCCAGTTGGCGTTCGGGCAGTTGATGCGCGGGTCGTTGTTGACCGTCTTCATTTTCGCGCCGGCGCCGTCGTAGGAGTCGCGGCCGAAAGTGTTGCGGTACAGCCAGTAGGAGTCACCGGTGGACCTGATGAGGTTCTGCTGGTCTGCGTTGAGCCCGCCAGGGAAGGTCTGGCCCTCGACCCACACCGGGGTGCTCGTCGGCGAGACCTCGTACAGCTCGCGGTCCAGGGCACCGGCGACCAGGGAGTAGCGGTTGATCACCTTGTTGGTCGTGGCATCGACGAAGACCATGTCGCGGATGTTCTTGCCGTTGGAGACCTCGACGACGTAGGCCAGTACGGCCTTGCCCGGGTCACCCTTGAGCGCTCCCATTCGGTAGATGCTCAGGTCGGTGTGCTCCGCCTTGATGCCAGAGGTGTCCGCTGCGCTGCCGTCGTCCGAGGTCGGGGGATCGGCCTGCACGGTGGAGACCGCCCGCTGGGCGGCTGCTCCAGAACTGATCCGCGGGTCGACGGAGAGATTGAGACCCGGCGCCGCGTAGCCGTTGACAGAGGTGAGCTGTCCGGACTTGTCCAGGTTGGCGCGGATCATGGAGCCGAACACGTCGACGCCCTTGTACTGCTGGGTGTAGGTGATGGTCCGGCCGTAGGCGTTCTGGGTGACAGAGTCCTGCACCAGCTGGTCCTTGACCGCGCCGAAGGCGGCACCGAAGCGGTCCAGGTAGGCGGAGGCCTTGTTGACGGCCTTGGCGGTGGTGTCACCCTTGACGTCGGGGAACAGGTCGCCGGTCTTGCCCGTGGCGCGGATGAAACCGACCTTGCCGGTCGCGCTCTCCTTGGCAACACGCACGTTGCCATCGGCTTCGTTCTTCATTTGCTGAACCAGGGATTGGTCGGGGGCGACGGCCTGTAGGCCTGATGCCCCGACCTGCAGCCCTGGAAGGGCGACGAGGCCCGCTCCCAGGAGTGCAAGACAGAGACCTTGCTTGAGAATCTTCACTGACCAATTCCTCCGAGTGTGAATGGTTTCGTGCGAATGGGGTCGGATTCGACCGCCTTTGCGGCACCTTAGGTTCAGCAGGTCCCCAGGTCTAGTGCCAAATACGCTCGCGAGCGCGGAAGGCGACACGCTCGTGTGGTGCGTGTGACTGGTGTGACTGTGACCTAGGTTGGAAACCATGGCGACCCGTACGTCTTCCCCGCCGGGTGCGCGGAGCAAGAGCACGTCGACGTCCCGGTCGAGAAGCACCTCGGCCGGCAAGGGACGAGGCGGCTCGAGCACCCGAGCCCGGAGCGCCCGGAAGCCCTCCAAGAACCGCGGCCGGTCCGCGGGCAAGAAGCCCGCCCGCCGGGTGCCGCCCCGCGCAGTCAGAAACGGACCAGGACCGGTCGCCCGCGCCTTCCACACCGTGTTCCGCGCGGTCACCGCCGTGTGGCTGGGGATCGCCCATGCCGTAGGCGCCGGTGCCCGGGGGATCGGTCGCGGCGCGCGGGACCTGGATCCCGAGCACCGCCGCGACGGTGCTGGCCTCTTCCTCTTCGGCGTCGCCTTCATCGTGGCCGCGGCGGTGTGGTTCGAGATGCCCGGTGGCCTCATGGAGCTGATGCGGAGCATTGTCACCGGCTCCGTGGGCAAGATCGGGTGGCTCGTGCCGCTGGTCATCGTGCTCGCCGGATGGCGAGTGATGCGCGACCCGGTCCACAACGGCCCGGCCGGACGGCAGGTCATCGGCTGGACGGCATTCGCCTTCGGGATCCTCGGTATCGTCCACATCGCCAACGGCAGCCCCGAGCCGGTCATGGGCGACACGTCGCCGCTTCGCGACGGTGGTGGCGCCATTGGCTTCGTGGTGTCGTCGCTCCTCCTCGACTTGCTGCGGTCCGCCTACCTCGTCGTACCGCTGCTCATGCTGCTGTCCTTCTTCGGTCTGCTCGTGATCACGGCGACGCCGTTCTACCGAGTGCCGTCGCGTCTCGCCGAGCTCCGTGACCGGATGCTGGGCCGTACGCCGCCCGAGCTCGGGCCCGACGGTGAGCCGACCCAGCCGATCAAGCTGCGCGGCAAGCGTGCGCTCGACGACACCATCGATCCCGATCTCGGCGACGTCGCCTACGACAGTCCCGTGCTGGGTGACCGGCGATGGCGCAGGAAGAAGGACGACACCGAAGCCATCGACGTGATCGTCGAGGACGACGCCGGCCTCGACATGATCAGCCCCGACGAGGAGTCCGCCGCTCGGGTAGACCTCGAGCCGCCGCCGCACACTCCGATCCCGCAGCGCGTCGAGCAGCTCTCCATCTCGGGCGACATCGCCTACACCCTGCCGGGCAATGAGGTGCTCAAGCCGGGGTCGCCACACAAGGCCCGCTCCAAGGCGAGCGACGACGTCGTCGGCCGGCTGACCCAGGTGTTGGAGGAATTCGACATCGACGCCCAGGTCACCGGCTACACCCGCGGCCCGACCGTCACGCGCTACGAGGTCGAGCTGGGTCCGGCGATCAAGGTCGAGAAGGTCACGGCGCTTTCGAAGAACATCGCGTACGCCGTCGCCTCAGCCGACGTTCGGATCCTGAGCCCGATCCCCGGCAAGTCCGCGATCGGCATCGAGATCCCCAACGTCGACAAGGAGATCGTGTCGCTGGGTGACGTGCTGCGCTCCGGCAACGCCCGCTCGGACCACCACCCGATGCTGGCGGGCTTCGGCAAGGACGTCGAGGGCGGCTTCATCGTCGCCAACCTCGCCAAGATGCCGCACCTGCTCGTGGCCGGCGCCACGGGCTCCGGCAAGTCGAGCTTCATCAACTCCATGATCACCTCGATCCTGATGAGGGCCACGCCCGACGAGGTGCGGATGATCATGGTCGACCCCAAGCGGGTGGAGCTGAACGCCTACGAAGGCGTGCCCCACCTGATCACCCCGATCATCACCAACCCGAAGAAGGCCGCCGAGGCACTGGCGTGGGTCGTTCGCGAGATGGACATGCGCTACGACGACCTGGCCAACTTCGGCTTCCGTCACATCGACGACTTCAACAAGGCCGTGCGAGCGGGCAAGGTCACGGTGCCTCCGGGCAGCGAGCGCGAGGTGACGGCGTATCCCTATCTGCTGGTGATCGTCGACGAGCTCGCCGACCTGATGATGGTCGCGCCGCGCGACGTCGAGGACGCGATCGTGCGGATCACCCAGCTGGCTCGGGCGGCAGGCATCCACCTGGTGCTCGCCACGCAACGTCCGTCCGTCGACGTGGTGACCGGTCTGATCAAGGCGAACGTGCCGTCACGGCTGGCGTTCTCCACGTCCTCGCTCGCCGACAGCCGGGTCATCCTCGACCAGCCGGGCGCCGAGAAGCTGGTCGGCCAGGGGGACGGCCTGTTCCTGCCGATGGGCGCCTCGAAGCCGGTGCGCGTTCAGGGTTCGTGGGTCACCGAGGCGGAGATCCACCAGGTGGTCAAGCACTGCAAGTCGCAGCTCGAGCCGAGCTACCGCGAGGACGTCACCGCACCCGCGGCCACCAGGCGCGAGATCGACGACGACATCGGCGACGACATGGAGCTCGTGGTGCAGGCGATCGACCTCGTCGTCTCGACCCAGTTCGGGTCGACCTCGATGCTGCAGCGCAAGCTACGGGTTGGCTTCGCCAAGGCCGGAAGGCTGATGGACATCCTCGAGAGCAGGGGAGTGGTCGGACCCAGCGAGGGCTCCAAGGCCCGCGACGTCCTGGTCAAGCCGGACGAGGTGGACGCAGTGATCGCGACGATCCAAGGAGAGATGTGAGCACCATCGAGACCGCCGCCCACGACTCCTTCGACGTACGCCGCGACGTCGGCCTCGCCACCGTGCTCGGCGTGACCTCCACGGCGCTCGCGATCGCCTACCTCGTGCGCGCGATCGATGGTGGCACCTGGCTGGACTGGACGATCCTCGCCGTGATGGTCGGCCTGGCCGCCGCCTACCTGTCGGCGCTGGTGGATGCCCGGGCTCCGTTGCTCGTGGTCGACCGCCACGGTGTGCGGGTCCGCGACGGGCGTACCTGGAGCGGCGTCGCCTGGCCGGAGGTCGAGCTGGTCGAGCACCTGCCGCGACGGGGGCTCCTGCGCGACGGCTTCATCCTCGTGGCTCGCGCCGATGACGCGGACGATCTGACCGTGCCTCTCTCGTTATCGACCAAGGTGGTCGGCCTCGACGGGGTCGACCTCTCAGAACGGCTGGCCGAGCTGTCCGGCGGCTCCACCGAGATCGTCGAGATCGACCCGACCATCGGCACTGGTGAGGAGTGGTGGGAGGACGGCGACACCGAGCACTCCTCGGAGCAGCCCACGGCCATGATCGCCACCCCCACGCCCGCACCGTTGCGCGAGCCGCGCCACGCGATCCGCGCCGACCTCGAGCGCGACGTGACGGCCGGGGCCAACGCCCTGAAGCTGGACGCCGACGACGACGAGACTTCCACCCTCCGGCTACCGGAGGCGGATGTCCTGCGCCGCGAAAGCAGCGAGGCGGTTGAGGCGCTGGTGATCGACGACTTCGTGGTCGAGCCCGCCGCCGACCCGGTGATCGGACCGGAGCTCGCAGCGGCCCGCACCAACCTCGGACTGACAGTGGACCAGCTCGCCGACCGCACCCGGATCCGGCCGCACGTGATCGAGTCGATCGAGGTGGACGACTTCGTGCCGTGCGGCGGCGACTTCTACGCGCGCGGTCACCTGCGCACCCTCGCGCGCGTACTGGCTGTCGACGTCGCGCCGCTGCTGTCGTCGTACGACGAGAAGTACGCCGACGCCCCGATCGACCCACGCCGCGTTTTCGAGGCCGAGCTCGCCACTGCGGGCGGCTCCATTCGTGGCACCCGCGGTGGACCCAACTGGTCGGTGCTGGTCGCCGCGGTGATGGCTGTGGTGCTCGTGTGGTCCATCGCCCGCCTGGTGATGGACAGCTCCGATCCGGTCCCGCCGCCCAACCCCTTCTCCGATGGTTCGGGCGGACCCAACGGCAAGGCCGGCCCCAGCGCCGCCAAGCCCGTGCCCGTCGTACTCACCGCCGCCGGAGGCGGCGCCCGGGTCGTCGTCCGCGACGCCGACGGCGAGATCGTCTACGACGGACAGCTCTCCTTCGGTCAGTCCGTATCGCTCGAAGCCGCGCCGCCGGTGCGGATCAGCACCACGGACGGCTCGCTCGAGGTCTCCATCAACGGTCAGGACGAGGGTCCACTCGGCGCCACCGGGCAGCAGGGCCAGGACACCTACGTCGTCCGCTGAGCGGCGGAGGTCACGTTTTCGCGCTTTGGGTGGTTGAGCGGCGGGAACGGCATACTCGAGAGCGATCATGACCACAGACCAGGCTCCGCCGCTCTCCGTCGCCCTGCTGACCCTTGGTTGCGCTCGCAACGAGGTCGACTCCGAGGAGATGGCCGGACGACTCGCCGCCGACGGTTTCCTGCTGGTCGCCGACGCTGCCGATGCCGACACGGTCGTGGTCAACACGTGCGGCTTCGTCGAGGCAGCCAAGAAGGACTCGGTCGACGCCCTGCTCGAGGCCGCCGACCTGAAGGCGACCGGACGGCCGCAGGCCGTCGTGGCGGTGGGCTGCATGGCGGAGCGCTACGGCAAGGATCTCGCCGAGTCGCTGCCCGAGGCCGACGCGGTGCTCGGCTTCGACGACTACCCCGACATCGCCGCCAAGCTGCGGTCGATCGTGGCGGGGGAGAAGCACCACCCGCACACGCCCCAGGACCGCCGCCGCCTGCTCCCGATCAGCCCGGTCGACCGGGCCGCGGCCAAGCCCGTCGACGAGTGGGTGCCGGAAGGCCGCCGGAGGCTGGACTCCGGCCCGATGTCGCCGCTCAAGCTGGCCAGCGGCTGCGACCGGCGCTGCACGTTCTGCGCGATCCCGTCGTTCCGCGGCTCGTTCGTCAGCCGCCGGCCCAGCGACGTGCTGGCCGAGGCGCGCTGGCTGGGGGCCGAAGGCGCCCGCGAGCTGTTCCTGGTCTCTGAGAACTCCACCTCCTACGGCAAGGACCTCGGCGACCTCCGGCTGCTCGAGACACTGCTGCCCGAGCTGGTCGCCGTCGACGGAGTCGAGCGGGTCCGGGTCTCCTACCTGCAGCCCGCCGAGACGCGCCCGGGTCTGATCGAGGCGATCGCGACCACCCCCGGCGTCACGCCGTACTTCGACCTGTCCTTCCAGCACGCCAGCTCGACGGTGCTCCGGCGGATGCGCCGTTTCGGCGACCCCGACAGCTTCCTGGGACTGCTCGATCAGGTTCGCGGGTTCTCGCCCGCTGCCGGCGTCCGGTCCAATGTGATCGTGGGTTTTCCCGGCGAGACCGAGCAGGACCTCGAGACGCTGTGCGACTTCCTGGTCGCCGCGCGACTCGACGTGGTCGGAGTCTTCGGCTACTCCGATGAGGACGGCACCGAGGCTGAGGCGTTCGACGACAAGCTGGACCAGGACGAGGTCTGGGCCCGCGCCCAGCACGTGACCGCGCTGGTCGAGGAGCTCAACGCCCAACGGGCCGAGGAGCGGATCGGTGAAGAGGTCTCGGTGCTCGTCGAGAGCCTCGACGACGGCGTCGAGGGTCGGGCAGAGCACCAGGGACCGGAGGTCGACGGCACCACCCGGGTCCTCGGTGCGCCGAATCTGCGAGTGGGCGACCTGGTGACCGCACGCGTGACCGGCACGGACGGCGTCGACCTGGTGGCCGGCGCGACGGGAGACGCCCGATGACCGAGCCCACGAAGACCGTCAGCAACTGGAACATCGCCAACGCGCTCACCACCCTGCGCATCCTGATGGTGCCTTTCTTCGGCTGGGCTCTGCTCGCTGACGGTGGCGACTCCATCCTCTGGCGCTGCGTCGCCGCTGGCATCTTCCTGGCCGCGATGATCACCGACAAGGTCGACGGCGACCTCGCCCGCTCGCGTGGCCTGATCACCGACTTCGGGAAGATCGCGGACCCCATCGCCGACAAGGCGATCACCGGCATGGCCCTGATCGGACTTTCGGTCGTCGGCGACGTCTGGTGGTGGGTGACCATCCTGGTGCTGGCGCGCGAGTGGAGCGTCACGCTGCTACGGCTGTCGATCCTCAAGAACGTCGTGATCGCCGCGGCCCAGAGCGGGAAGATCAAGACCACCTTCCAGGGTGTCGCCCTCGGGCTCCTGGTGCTCCCGCTGCCGCACGGCGACAACGCCCACGGCGGTGAGTTCGACCGCTTTGCTCCGGTCGGTGAGTGGGTCTTCTACGCGGGCCAGGTCTTCCTGGTCGGCGCGGTCGTGATGACCCTGTGGTCGGGCTACGAGTTCTTCCGCGACGTGTGGCGGCAACGCGCCTCCCTGAGCGGTTCCCCGGAAAACGTGGCCTGACGCACCAAAGTGTCCGGTGGACGCCGGAACTTCATCGAATTGTTGCGATCAATTGTCGCCTTCCCGCTACTTCTGATGCAGGATGCAGGCACTCGGTTGGCCAGGCCTTAGCCGTTGGCCCATCTCGGCACTCTCTCGAAGGATCGTCATGTCCCCGATCGCACGTAGGCGGCCCTTCGTCGCCGGCCTCGCCGCCCTGGGCGTAGCCCTCTCCACCCTCGCGGCCGTCTCCGTCGCCGCACCAGCGGAGGCTGCCGGAAGCACCGGTCTCGTCCTCAACGAGGTGTACGGCGCCGGTGGCAACAACGGCGCGGTCCTCAACGCCGACTTCGTGGAGCTCTACAACCCGCAAGCTACGACGCAGGCCACGGATGGACTAACTGTCCAGTACCGCTCGGCCTCGGGAGGCGTGGGAGGCACCCAGGCGTTGCCCAACGTCAACATTCCGTCGGGCGGTCACTACCTCATCCGGATGAGCGCCACGGGCGCGAACGGCACGGCCCTGCCGACTCCCGACCTGGTGGCCAGTCCCGCCATCTCCATGGCGGCGGCCGGCGGTCAGGTCATCCTCGGAGTCGGGAACACCTTCGGGACTGGTGACCTCGCCGGTGCGGTCGGGATCACCGACATGGTCGGTGCGAGCGGGTCGACCTCCTTCGAGACCGCGGCGACCACCTCGGCCGCGACCACGACTGTGTCGCTCAACCGGAGCGCCGGCGTCGACTCCAACAGCAACGCTGCGGACTTCTCGACCGCCGCTCCCACTCCGACGGCTGCCGGTCCGGCCGGTCTCTCGTTGGCCAACCCCGGGTCCCAGACCAGCACCGTAGGCGTCGCAGACTCGCTGACGCTCGCTGCTTCCGCCGGTACGACGCCGTACACCTTCGGCGCGACCAACCTCCCAGCCGGCCTGTCGATCAACCCAGCGACGGGCGTCATCACCGGCACCCCGACCACAGCGGAGAGCCCCAGCGTCACCGCGTCGGTGACCGACAGCGCCGGCTCGCCTGCGACGGACACCAAGAGCTTCACCTGGACCGTCAGTGCGGCACCGGCCGGCGTCACTCCGATCAAGGACATCCAGGGCACCGGCACGAGCTCGCCGATCGTCGGCGAGGTCGTGAGCACGGAGGGTGTGGTGACCGCGTCGTACCCGACTGGTGGCCTCAACGGCTTCTACATCCAGAGCCCGGGACCGGACACCGCCAACGCCTCCGACGCGATCTTCGTCTACGGCGGATCGACCGGCTTCGACTCCTACCCCGCGGTCGGTGACTCGGTCGACGTGACCGGCAAGGTTGCGGAGGCCTTCGGCCTCACCGAGCTGACCAACGCGACCGTGTCGGCGCACGCCCCGGACTTCGCCCCGATCACCCCGAAGACCCAGATCCCGGGCACCGACTGCCCGCTTCCGGGCGACACCTGCCTCGGCGCCGCCGCGCTCGACACCGCACGCGAGGCGGCCGAGGGCGAGGCCTTCAAGCCCACCGCTCCATGGACGCTGACCGACGTCTACGACGGCGGCCCCTACTACAGCGCGGGCACCAACAGCTCGTCGATGTTCGGCGAGATGGGTGTGGCCGCGGACAGCACCAAGCCCCTGGTCGCACCGACCGAGCTCTTCGACAACCTGGACGCCAACGTGGCGAACCGGAAGGCGTACAACGACGCCCACCGGATCATCATCGACGACGGCTCGAGCCTGAACTACACGACCGCGGCGAACACCGGCAAGCCGTTCCCGTGGCTGACCGCGAGCTACGTCCCGCGGGTCGGCGCGGCGGTCGTGTTTCCCGCCCCGGCGATCCTGATCAACGACTTCAACCAGTGGCGGCTGCTGCCCAGCAGCCAGGTCGTGGGCGCGCCCAGCGCGGCCACCCAGCCGCAGTTCGAGCAGACCCGAGCCGCCAGCGCCGCTCCGGAGGACGTCGGCGGAGACGTCAAGCTCGCCACGTTCAACGTGCTGAACTTCTTCCCGACCCACGGCAACGAGTACGTCGCCGCGGGTGGTGGCAACCTGTGCACCTACTTCACCGACCGTGCCGGCAACCAGATCACGACCCAGTCGTGCGGTAACCCGTCGACGAGCAGCGGCAACGGCCCGCGGGGTGCTGCGAACGCCGTCAACGTGGCCCGCCAGCGCGACAAGATCGTCGCGGCGATCAACACCGCCGATGCGGACATCGTCTCCCTCGAGGAGCTCGAGAACTCGGCCAAGTTCGGCAAGAGCCGAGACTTCGCGATCACCGAGGTGGTCAAGGCGCTGAACGCCGGGAACCCCGACAAGTGGAGCTACGCTCCGTCGCCGACGGGGAGCAACCTGCCGGCCCTGGCCGACGAGGACGTGATCCGCACCGGCTTCATCTTCCAGCCGGCTCGGGTCAGGCTGGTCGGCGCCTCGAAGATCCTGGTCGGCAGCTCGGCGTTCGGCAACGCGCGTGAGCCGTTGGCCCAGGCCTTCAAGAAGGTCGGTACCGCTGACAGCCAGGCCTTCGCGGTCATCGTCAACCACTTCAAGTCCAAGGGCTCGGGCGTCGACGACGGCACCGGACAGGGCAACGCCAATCCCGACCGGGTCGCGCAGGCCAACGCGCTGGCGGCCTTCGCCGACCAGTTCAAGGCCGACCGGGGCATTACCAAGGTGTTCCTGGTGGGCGACTTCAACGCCTACTCCAACGAGGACCCGATCCAGGCCCTCAACGCGGCGGGCTACACCAACCTCGAGTCGACCACCGACCCCGAGGAGGAGAGCTACAACTTCGACGGGCAGATCGGGTCTCTCGACCACGTCCTCGCCAACGCCGCCGCGCTGAGCGACGTCAACGCGGTCGACGTGTGGCCGATCAACTCCTACGAGTCGGTCTACTTCGAGTACAGCCGGTTCAACTACAACGTCACCGACCTGTACGCCCCCACCCCGTTCCGGTCCTCCGACCACAACCCCGAGATCGTCGGCATCAACGTCGCCGACGGCGGCGGACCGACGACCCAGGACATCCAGATCATCGGGACGAACGACTTCCACGGCCGGATCCTGCGTGATGGCGCTGGACCGACCGCGGGTGCGGCGGTGCTGGCGGGTGCGGTCAAGCAGCTGCGTGGCCAGAACCCGGACACGGTGTTCGCCGCCGCTGGTGACCTGATCGGTGCGTCGACGTTCGAGTCGTTCATCGCTCATGACAAGCCGACGATCGATGCGCTGAACGAGGCCGGTCTCGAGGTCTCGGCGGCGGGCAACCACGAGTTCGACCAGGGCTACGACGACCTGATCAACCGGGTGATGGCGCCGTACGACGAGACGACGAACCCCTATGGAGGGGCGAGCTGGGAGTACATCGCGGCCAACATCCGCAAGAAGAGCGACCACAGCCATGCTCTGGCGCCCACGTTCACGAAGACGATGGACGGGGTCAAGGTCGGCTTCGTCGGTGCCGTGACCGAGCACCTGCCGGAGCTGGTTTCGCCGGCGGGGATCTCGACGATCGACGTGACCGACGTGGTCACCGAGGTGAACGAGGCAGCGACCGACCTGAAGACCGATGGCGCTGATGTGATCGTGCTGTTGGTGCACGAGGGTGCCGCGGGCACGAACTGCGCGACGATGGACGACGACCCGACCTCGGACTTCGGGTCGATCATCAACGGGGTCAACGCCAACGTCGACGCGATCATCTCCGGACACACCCACCTGGCCTACAACTGCTCGTTCCCAGTCGGGGCGTGGTCCGGTCGTCCGGTGACCGAGCGGCCGGTCGTGTCGGCCGGACAGTACGGCATGGCGTTGAACCAGCTGGTCTTCAGCGTCGACCCGGCCACCGGTGTGGTGCAGGCCAAGACGCAGGCGCTGTTGAACCTGCAGTCGTGCACCTCGAACTGCACGCCTCCTGCTACGCCCGTGTGGACAGCGAGCTACCCCTCGGACTCGAACACGGCGGCGATCGTGGCCGCTGCGGTGCTCAAGGCGGCTGAGCTCGGCGCTCATCCGCTGGGGCAGATCGGTGGTCCGTTCTTCCGCGGCAAGCTGACGAGCGGCACCGAGAACCGCGGTGCCGAGTCGACGCTGGGCAACCTGGTCGCGGAGGTTCAGAGGTGGGCCACTCGCAACCCGGAGTCAGGTGCGGCGCAGATCGCGTTCATGAACCCGGGCGGTCTGCGTGACGACATGGTCGGCGAGGGCACCGGTGCGTTCCCGCGGACGCTGACCTACAAGCAGGCGGCCGTGGTCCAGCCGTTCGCCAACACGTTGGTCAACATGGACCTGACCGGTGCGCAGATCAAGACGGTCCTGGAGCAGCAGTGGCAGGCGGCGGGTGCCTCGCGGCCGTTCCTGAAGCTGGGCATCTCGAAGGGATTCACCTACACCTTCGACGACACCCAGCCGCAGGGTTCGCGGATCACCGGGATGTGGTTGGACGGCACCCCGATCGAGCCGGCAACCCTGTACTCGGTGACCGTGAACTCGTTCCTCGCCTCTGGAGGCGACGGCTTCTCCGAGCTGAGCAACGGTGCGGGCAAGCAGGACACCGGAAAGACCGACCTGGAGGGGATGGTCGACTACATGGCGGCGTTCGGCACCAGCCCGGACGTGGTCCAGGTGGACAGCAAGCAGAACGGGGTCGGGGTCACCTTCGCCGACGGTGAGCCGGAGAGCTACGCGCCGGGTGACCACGTGAAGTTCGGCGTCTCGTCGTGGTCGATGACCAATGCCTTGGACACCAAGGACACCGAGGTGCAGGTCAAGCTGGGTGCCGACACCCTCGGCAGCTTCCCGCTCGACAACACCGCCCAGGCTGCCCTGCCAGGGTTCGACACGACCGGCAAGGCGTCCGTGGACGTCGTGCTGCCGCCTGGCACGCCGGGAGGCGCGGCGAAGCTGACCCTGGTGGGCGCCACCACCGGGACCGAGACCACCGTGCCGATCACGGTCGAGCAGGCCGAGCCGGTCGAGACGACGGTGACCGCGACGGGCGGACCCGTCACCTTTGGCAGCGGCTGGGCGGCCCACGTGACCGTCACGCCGGCCACGGCGACGGGCACCGTCGAGGTGCGCAACGGAGACACGCTGCTGGGTACGTCGACGCTGGTCGGCGGAACGGCGGATGTGTCGATCTCGGCCTTCGCGCTGCAGCCCGGCACGCACACGTTGACCGTGCGCTACCTCGGTGACGCAACCCACCTGCCTTCTCAGGGCACGCTGCAAGTGACCGTCGGGAAGGCGGATGTCGAGCTGGAAGCGACGGTCACGCCGACGCCGGTGATCGTTCACAAGACGAAGACCGAGGTGAGGATCGAGGTTTCCGCGCCCGGTCAACAGGTCACGGGCGAGGTCCGAGTGAGCTGGCAGGGGAAGACGAAGACGGTCACGCTCCGCCAGGGCAAGGCCACGGTCGACCTCGGGAAGTGGGGCTCCACCGGGCAGCACACGGTGCGGGTTCGCTACCTCGGGAGCTCCCTCGCCAACCCTGCCGAGGAGGAGGTCACCGTCATGGTGATCCCCAAGCCCCGCCGCTGAGGCGCCTGTGCGACGATCGCGGCTGTGAGCACGAGCGCCGCCGGTGTCCATGAGCTGCTGATGGCGCGCGGCGCGACTGTCGCCACTGCGGAGTCGCTCACCGGGGGGCAGCTCGCAGCACTGCTGACGGCTGCACCCGGTGCCTCGGACACGTTCCTGGGCGGCGTGGTGAGCTATGCGACCGAGATGAAGATCGAGGTGCTGGGCGTGCCCGAGCAGGTCGTGGACACCTACGGTGTCGTCTCTGCCGAATGTGCCCTGGCGATGGCCCGTGGGGTGCGCGCGCTGGTGGGCTCGACGTACGCCGTCAGCACGACCGGCGTGGCCGGTCCGGCCGAACAAGAGGGCAAGCCGCCAGGCACTGTCTTCGTCGGGCTCGCTGGTCCCACGGGTGTCTCGGCGCTCTCGCTGGAGCTGGTGGGCGAACGCGCGAAGATCCAGGACCGCACCTGCGCGGAAGCGCTGTCCGCACTTGCGGACGCCTTGCGCGAGGAAGAAACGGCTCTCGGGTAGCGTTGAGCCACACGACCCAGGAAGGAGACTCGCATGGTGCTGTTCCGTCGGCTGCTCGGCGACGTGCTGCGTGAGCGCCGCATGGACCGTGGCATGACCCTGCGCGAGGTCTCCAAGCAGGCCCGGGTGAGCCTCGGCTACATCTCCGAGATCGAGCGCGGCCAGAAGGAAGCGTCGTCGGAGCTGCTCGCCTCCTTGTGCGGAGCTCTCGAGGCACCGCTCTCCGACGTACTCCGCGAGGTCTCCGACGCCGTCGCGCTCGAGGAGGCGGCCGTCGCCGCCACCCCGATCACGGTCCGGGTCGGCACCAGGCGCGACGACGTCGTCGCCTCCGCTGCCTGACCGTTCGGTCCGGCTATCCCACGTGGTTCGGTCCGTAGGCGAACGTGCTCGAGAACTGGAACTCCTGGTCGAGAGACGTAGCTTCCGCAATGTCAGCCAGCCGGGTCGTCCCACCATCTCTCGATGCGCTCGACGGATACCGAAGACCGGATGTTCCAGCTGGAGGTTGGGGTGGCATTGACCTGGAGACCGACCGTGTAGGAGCCGAACACCGGGTCTGCGACGACCACGAAGTCGAAACCCGGCAGGGCGATGAAGATTGACTGCGGCGGTCCCTCGAGCACGGTGCCGTCAGGCGTCACCACGAACGGGATCACCGTGACCGGTCCACCGACCTGGATGGGCGTGCCGGTCAACACGAAATCGAACACGAGCGTTTCTCCCGTGTCGGCCACGAACGGGGACGGACCTGCGGGTCCGGTCGGTCCGGTGGTGCCTGCGGGCCCGACCGGACCGGCAGGACCGATCGGACCTGCCGGACCGGCAGGACCGGCGGCTCCTGGGGGCCCGACCGGACCTGCGGGACCGGCCAGCTCCTGCGGGACCGGTGGGCCCGGTCGGGCCCGCGACGTTCCAGCTCAGGGCGTTCTCCGCGCCGCCGCAGGGCAAGCCGGGAGCGGGGATCCGGACGCTTCCGGTGCTCTTGTTGACGCAGGCATTGATCACGCCGGGGGCCGCTGACGCGGCGTTCATGAAGCCGGTGGAGGCCAGGGCGCTGAGGGACAGCACCCCGACCGCAACCGCGCGGCCGGTGCGGGAGGTTGTAGTCATACATGAAGTTAGAGCGAGGATCGCGTGGGATCTCCCGGTTTCATGCGATACCGACCGCTGGCCTAGACCGGCGCCGCTGACGGTGGTTGAGGTGGGAGCTTGCGAGCCTCGAAACCTCAACGGCCGGCGCGCCGCAACACCGACTGGGCCGCCCAGTAGCCACACATGCCGTGTACGCCGCCTCCTGGGGGAGTCGACGACGAGCAGAGATGCACCCCGTCGAGGGGCGTCGAGTAGGGGTCGAGCCGGGCGACCGGCCTCGTGAACAGCTGGCGCAGGTCCTGCACCCCGCCGTTGATGTCTCCGCCGATGTAGTTCGGGTTGTGCCGCTCCATGGCCGCGGGTCCCATGGCCGAGCGGCCGATGATCAGGTCGCTGAAGCCGGGGGCGAACCGCTCGACCTGGCCCTCGATCTCCTCGGTCATGTCGCGCGAGGAACCGTGCGGCACATGGCAGTAGGCCCACGCGGTGTGCTTGCCGTCGGGCGCCCGCGTGGGATCGAATCGGCTGGCCTGCACGAGCAGCACGAACGGCCGGTCGTGGTGCCGCCCGTGCACCGCAGCGTCCTCCGAGGCGGCGATCTCCTCGAGCGTCCCGCCGAGGTGCACGGTGCCGGCTCGGGCAATCTCGGACGTCCGCCACGGGATCGGTCCGTCGAGAGCCCAGTCGAGCTTGAAGACCCCTGGACCGTAGCGATAGCGCCCGAGTCGGCGGGCGTAGCGGGAGGGCAGCCGGTCACCGGCGAGCTGCACCAGCTGGCGTGGGGTCACGTCGAGCAGAGCCGGGCCGAGACCGTCGAGCTCCGCGAGCGACTCCACCCGGTGCCCGGTCTCGATCCGCCCTCCGAGAGACCTCAGGTGGTCCGCTAAGGCGTCCGCCATCCGTTGCGATCCGCCGCGGGCGACCGGCCAGCCGACCTTGTGGGCGCTGAGCATGAGCACCATCCCGACAGCTCCGCCGGCCGGCGCCCGCAGGGAGAGCATCGAGTGCGCGCTGCAGCCGGCCAGCAAGGCGCGAGCCCGTTCGCCCTGGAAGCGCGAGCGCGCAAGTCCCGAGGCCGAGCGCAGCGCCTTGGGCCCGAAGCGCGCCAGCACGATGGGATGCCTAGGCAAGCGAGCCGGGCCCAGGATCTCGCTCGTCAGCGCGTCCGCGTGCGCGACGAGCGGGTCGAAGAGCCGGCGGTAGGCGGGTCCGTCGGGGCCGAGCCCGCGAGCCGTCTCGTCGACGGAGCGTTCGAGCAGCACGGCCGAGCCGTCGTCGAGCGGGTGCGCGAGCGGCACCTCCGGCTGGACGAGCTCGAGGCCGTGCTCGGCCAGGGGGAGGGTCCGCAGGAACGGCGAGATCAGCGCGAGCGCGTGCACCGTCGAGCAGGTGTCGTGCACGAAGCCCGGCAGCGTGAGCTCCTCCGACCGGCAGCCGCCACCGAGCGTGTCGGCACCCTCGAGCACGGTGACCTCGCGTCCGGACTGCGCGAGCGCGATCGCCGCGGCCAGCCCGTTGGGGCCGGACCCGACGACGACGGCCGGCCCGTTGGCTTCAGGCACCCTTGCGACCACGCGTGACCAGCCGCTTCACCGCCCGGCCGGGGGCTCCCAAGGTGTAGATCGTCGAGCGGATCGCGGAGCTGTGCCACACGTTGCGCCACTTCGACCACTGGCGTCGCTTGTCGACGCAGACGACCTGGGTGTCCACCTCGACCTCGTGGCCGTAGTGGTCAGCCAGCCGGGTCAGGGTCCGCTGCCAGAAGCGGTCCTCCTGGCCGTGGCCGCCGAGGGTGAGGCCGAGCTCGAAGATCGGGTCGCTGGCTCGCATGAGCACCTGTGCCTGCGCCACCGTCTCGTCGCCCTCCTCGAGGGCGCTGAACGTGATCCAGCCGGCGAACATGTGGCCCTGCGGCGTCATCAGCGTGAAGGACTCGGCGTCGGCGTACAGCACCAGTACGCCGGTCGACAGCTTCATCTTCCCGGGCAGGCTCACGTTGAGCAGCGCCACCTCTCCGGGCTCGATGCCCGTGAGCGGGCCATAGAACGTGTTGCCCTCCGGCCAGAACTCCGGGAATCGCAGCTTCCACATGGCGATCAGGTCGAGGGCCGAGACGGTCTCGACCGGCAGCCGCACCTGGTAGGTCTTCTGCCACATCTTCCCGAAGCCCTGGATGGGCGAGGTCACCCGACGACCCTTGACGTTGAAGCTCGTGGCGCCGTCGGGCACCTCGTTGACATCCAGGCGGGACACCGGTCCGGCCCAGTTGGCGCTGCGGTCGTCGTCACTCATGACGTCCCTCACGATCCCGAGGTCGCGGCCAGCGCCGCGTCCTCTGTGTCGTGGATGGACACGGCCTCGTCGAGCCGGGTCAGCTCGAAGATCTGCCGGTAGTGGTCGGACAGACCGAACGCCAGGACCCGCTGGTGCGAGCGTTGGGCTCGGACGAGAAGCATGACCAGGAGGCCGATGCCACCACTGTTCATGTAGTCGAGTCCGGTGAAGTTCAGGACGATCGCGCTGACCTTCTCCTGGTTGGCGCGGCCGTAGGCGTCCATGAGCACGTCCTCGCTCTGGGCGGTGATGTCGCCGGCGATGTCGATCACCTGGGCGGTCCCGGAGACCTCCCGCACGGCGAACGTGGTGGGTGACTCGGTCATGGTTGTTCCTCTCTGGGTGGGCCTACGGCGCGGTCCTCGTCGTCGGTGATGGTCATGAAGTCGGACAGGCGCGTGATCTCGAAGATCTCGCGGTAGTGATCGGTGAGGCCGAACGCCCGCACCTCGACCCGGCTCCGCCGGGCCTGCGCCAGCAGGCCCACGATCAGGGCGATACCGGTGCTGTTGATGAACTCCGCTTGTTCGAAGTTCAGCGCGACCGAGCCCGCGCCGTTGCCGACCGCTTCCGAGTACGCCTGGTCGAGGGCATCTCCCGCCGAGCCGTTGACGTCCCCGATCAGGTCGATGACGGCCACGCCTTCGCGTTCCCGCACTGCTATCTGCAGGTCACTCATCCCGGTCTCCTCTCAGATGTACGACGAGCTCGAGGGTGTGGAGCCCGTCGTCGGTGGTGACGAGGGTTTCGTCGACCATCTCCTTGATCAGGAACAGGCCCCAGCCGCGTGGGCTCTGGCGGCCGTCGAGCTTTGCCTCGATATCGGGCACTACGGGTACGGCGGGCTCACCCGCGTCGCCGTGGTCGGTCACCTGGACCCGCACCGCGTCCGCGTCCTGGAGCACCCGGATCGCGACGGAGAGGTCGGCGTCGTACTTGTTGCCGTGCTCCATCGCGTTCATCGTCGCCTCACCGACGGCGGTCTTCAGCCGGTCGAGGCGCGCCGGCTCGAGGCCGGCGTCCTCGATCGCGTCGACGACGCGGTCGATCGCCTCGCGCTCGTTGCCGGGTGCACTCGGAAGCTCGAACTGGGCGAGCACGCGCTCGTCATCGGTCGGCCCCGCGCCCGTCGCCTCGGGAGAGCGCTCCAACGTGACCATCGTGATGTCGTCCTCCTGGTCGGCGCCAGGACCCGTGAACTCGTCGAGATCGCTCAGCACGCGGTCGATCAGCGCCTGGCCACTCGGCGAGTCGGCGACCGTCTGCATGAGCCTCGGGAAGCCGAACATGACACGGTCGGGATCGTGCGCCTCGACGACGCCGTCGGAGTGCAGCAACACGCTGTCACCCGGCGCGAGGACGATCTCCTTCTCCTCGTACGGCATGCCCGTCATCAGCCCGAGCGGCATCCCCCGCGCGCGCAGCTCGACGACGCCGTTGGCGGTCTTGACGTAGGGCAGGTCGTGGCCGGCGTTCGCGAAGCGGAGGTGACCGGTCATGGGGTCGAGGACGCCGTAGAGGCAGGTGACGAACATCTTCTCGGGCATGTCCGGGCACAGTTGCTCGTTGACCCGCTCCAGCACGACGCCAGGCTCGATCAGCCGCTGCGCCGACGCGCGGAGCAGGCTGCGCGTCGCCGACATCACCAGCGCCGCGGGCACGCCCTTGTCGGTCACGTCGCCCACGACGAAGCCGAAGCGGCCGTCGGGCAGCGGGATCACGTCGTAGAAGTCGCCGCCGACCTCGCGCGCGGGCTGGTAGCAGGCGGCTATCTGCCACCCGGGCAGGTCGGGAAGCGTCTTGGGCAGGAAGTGCGACTGGATCAGCCGGGCGACCTCCAGCTCCTGCTCGTAGCGCTGGCGGGTCACCGCCTCCGCCTCCTGCTCGCGGACCAGCTGGCCGACCCGCAGCGCCGGGGCCGCCTGGCCGGCGAGGTTGTCGAGCAGGCGACGGTCGTCGGACGAGTACTCCTGCTCGGACAGGCGCGCGCCGAGGTTGAGTACGCCGATCAGCTCACCCTGGCTGACGAGCGGGATGGCGAGCTTCACACCGGCGGCCTTCAGCTCACGCACGGCGTCCGAGTCCAGCTCGAGTGCATCGATGTCCACCGCGCCGCCCGCGGACTGGAGGTAGGCGAGCAGCGGGTCGTTGGGGGCTATGTCCACCGGGCTCTGAGCGGTCGATCCGAGAGACGCGACCTCGGGAGCAGTCCGGTGCGTTGCCGCGCGCGCGGCGCGCCGCAGTCGTCCCCGGGGCTTCTTCGCCGATGTGCTCATCACAGTTCCTTTCTAGGCCGGAGGCGTCCGGAAAGCGTTACGAGACTCGAAGCCGTGTACGACGATCGGCTGTGGCTTGCCTTTCACCGTCACGGATCCCCTCGGGATCAGCTTCAGGTTGGGGTCCGAGTTCTCCAGCAGGCAGCGGGTTGCCTCGGTCAGCAGAAGGTGCTCGCCGCGATCCCGGGTCGCGGCCTCGACGCGCGCCGCGACGTTGACCGGATCCCCGATCACCCCCAGCTCGGTGTAGCCGCTGCCGCCGATGGTGCCGACCAACACCAGCCCGGAGTTCAGCCCGATCCCGATTCGGCAGCGTTCGCCCATCCGCGCGTCGACAGCGTCCAGCATCGCCCGCCCGGCCGCCAGCGCCTGGTCGGCGTGGTCGGGTAGCCGGTCCGGTGCGCCGAAGACGCCGAGCAGGCCGTCGCCGAGCAGCTTGTTGACGTGGCCGCCATACGCTAGCACGACCGGCACGACGACCTCGAAGAACTCGTTGAGGTAGTCGGTCGCCTCTTGTGCGGTCGACCGGTCCGCGAACTCGGTGAAGCCATGGATGTCGACGAACATCACCGTCACCATGGCCCACTCCGGCTCCATTCGCTCGGTCATGCGCGCTCTCCGGTCCGTAGCCACAGCGACACGTGGTCAGGTCGCATCGTGTCACTGACCACGGCCTGGAGGTCGGCACTCAGGGCACTCAGGTCGACCTGGTCGCGCAGGCGGGCGCTGAACGCGGCGAGGGTTTGGGCCGCGTCATAGCGGCGGCGGAAGAAGCGGCGGTCCACCGTTTGCTGGATGCGGCCTCGGACCGGGCGGAACAGGGCGGCGACCGCGAGGGTGGAGGCGGCCACGGCGAGCCCCGAGCCTTGGGTGAGTCCGCTGAGCACCAGCTGCAGGAGCAGCACGCTGCCGACGTACACCCCGGCGAGGATGGCGGTCAGCGAACCGTAGACGAGCGTCCGGTTGATCACTACGTCGATGTCGTAGAGCCGGTAGCGCACGACCGCGACGGCCGTGGCCGCCGGGAGGGTCAAGACGCTGATCATGATGGCCAGGTTCGTGGCGGCCGCACCGATCAGGTCAAAGCCGAGAACCGTCAGAACAATCGTCACTCGCGACCAGCGCGCCCGCCAGGGCGATCCACTTCATCTGCTGGCGCTCCTCACCTCGGGCGCGCCGGAACCGGAGGATCATCGAGATCGCCGAACCCAGGAGACCGATGAAGCAGGCGAGGTAGGTCAACACCGCCAACACGTTGAGAAGTGGGCTTTCGACGCCATAGGGGTTCGCGATCTCTGGATAGTCCTCGAGCGGGCCGGCGTTCAGCCCCGTTGAGACCAGCCCGCCGGCGACCCCGAAGAAGGCGCACCAGGCGAGGGGCGCCACCGTGGGGTCAGCAGGTGACCGTCGGGAAACAGGAGCACCAAGAACGTCGCGGGCACGAGGATGAATGGAATCCAGGAGATCGTGCCGTACCAGGCCGCGGTCCGCCCGAGGCCGTCTGAGCCAGATCCAGTGGCGAGCCAGTACCCGGCGTAGGCACCTGAGAGCCTGCCGACGGCTGCGGAGGTGCTGACCGCCAGAAAGAGCCAGCCGATTGCGTTGGTGGGGTGGCGCGTGGCGATGACGTGGCCGGCGACTCCGAAGACGACCGTGATCGCCCAGATGAAAACGTCGCCGAACTCCACTCGGTTGCCACCGGTCATCGAGATGATGATCGAGCCGATCGTCAGGGCGAGCGCCAGCGCGACCAGTCCCCAAGCAAGCCGTTTCGCGTTTCCGGCACTCATGGCTGCACCTCATTGGTGCGGAGCCACAGCGAGATGTGGTCGGGCCGCATCGTCTCCGCGACGACGGCCTGGAGGTCGGTGCTCAGCGCGCCAAGGTCAACCTCGTCGCGCAGCCGGGCGCCGAACGAGGCGATGGTCTGGGCGGCGTCATAGCGGCTGCGGAAGAAGCGGCGGTCGACGGTTTTCTGGATGCGGCCTCTGACCGGCCGGAACAGCGCGGCGACCGCCAGCGTGGAGGCAGCGACCGCCAGCCCGGAGCCCTGGGTGAGTCCACTCAGCACCAGCTGCAGGAGCAGCACGCTGCCGGCGTACACACCAGCAAGGGTGGCGGTGAGCGAGCCGTAGACGAGGGTCCGGTTGATCACGACGTCGATGTCGTAGAGCCGGTAGCGCACGATGGCGATCGCGGTGGCCGTCGGGAGGCCCAGGATGGCCAGCATCATCGTCACGTTGGCCACGGCCTCGCCCACCACCTCGTAGAGGGGGGTCATCACGAGGATCGCGACCGCGGCCACGGCGCCCGAGAACGCGATCCACTTCATCTGCTGTCGCTGTTCACCGCGAGCTCGGCGGAAGCGGAGGACCACGGACACGACGGAGCCGACGATCGCGGCGATGAGCAGGAACGCAGCAATCGGCTGCAGCACGTCGACCCAGCCGGCCTCGACGCCATAAGGGTTCTGGACGCCTGGGAAGTCTGGGAGCGCGCCAGGATGTATCCCCTCGGCCACGAAGTCTGTCAGCGATGCCAACGCCCGCAGACCATGCGACCGGGCGCCAGCGTGACGACAGCAGGTGTCCGTCGGGAAACAGCAGCAGCAGGAAGGTCGCGGGCACCAGGATGAACGGGATCCAGGAGAGCTCGCCGTACCAGGCGGCGGTCTCGCCGAGCGCCTCGGATCCGTTGCCGGTGGCGATCCAGTACTGGGCGTAGCCACCCGCGAGCGCCCCGACGGCCGCGAGATGCCGACCCCCAAGAACAGCCAGCCGATCGCGTTGCCCGGCTGGCGGGTCGCGATCACGTGGCCGGCGACCGCGAATACCAGGGTGATCGCCCAGATGAACAGCTCCTCACCGATCACGATGTGCTGCCCGCCCATCGACGCCAGCACACTCGCTGCTGTCGTGAGGGCGATCGCGAGCGATGACCCCGGCCCCAGGCGAGGCGCCGGGCTGTTGCCGGCTCACGCGTTCGCTCCTGGAGCGCGCAGCCACAGCGATACGTGGGCGGGCCGCATCGTCTCCACGGCGACGGCCTCGAGGTCGGCGCTCAGCGCGGCTGAGGTCGACCTCATCCCGCAAGCGTGCCCCGAACGACTCGATGGTCCGCGCCGCGTCGTAGCGGCTGCGGAAGAAGCGACGATCAACGGTCTTCTGGATCCGGCTCCGACCGGCCGGAACAGTGCCGCCACCGCAAGCGTGGACGCGGCCACCGCGAGCCCGGAGCCCTGGGTGAGTCCGCTGAGCGCGAGCTGCAGGAGCAGCACGCTGCCGACGTACACCGCGGCCAGGGTCGCGGTCAGCGAGCCGTAGACCAGCGCTCGGTTGATCACGACGTCGATGTCGTAGAGGTCTCTGGCGCAGGACGGCGAACCCGATCCCGATCGGGAAGGCGGCGAACGCCACCTGCGTGAAGGACTCCAGGAAGGTGACCAACGCCGAGTTGTCGGCGACGTAGGACAACGAGGCCACCGGTGCGACGTAGATCGCGACGAACACGGCGCCGCTGAAAGCCACCCACCGCAGCTGCGCGCGGTCGCGTCCGCTCGATCGCCGATAGCGAATGAGGAGCGCAGCGATGGCGACGGGGAAGCTCAGGATGACCAGGAGGAAGACGTTCGCCAACGGCTCGGTAGCGGCCCACCCGAGCGGATTCGACGTCCCTCGAACGCCCTCCACCGTTCCCGCGTGGTGGACATGCCGACCATGGAGACCGCGATGAACACCGCCGTCAGTCGGGAGAACCACCGCCATCGCGCGGAAGGCAGGCGACCGTCCGGGAGCCGCAGGGCCAGCTGGGTGCCGATGAGACCGAGGCGACACCCAGCCACTTGAGCCGGTCGCGACCCACTCCCACAGACCCTGAGGCAGGTGCTCGCCGTGGAGGCCCCAGCGTGCCGCGGTGCTTGCCGCGACCGCGAGAGCGAACATGAACCCGATCGTGGAGAGCAGCCAGCCAGTGGCGTTGCCGGGGCGACGCGAGGAAATCAGGCCTCCGACCACGGCAAAGGCCGCGATCGTGATCGCAAAGGAGGAGCCAGTCCGATGGCCTCGCACTCCGACACCGCGAACGCCGCGATGAACCCTAGAACTTCGAGGGTCACCGTCAGGACGGGAAGGACCCACGGCAGAAGCCGTGGCCGCGGTCGCAGCGCTCATGAGGTCACCTTCGTTTTCCCGCAACCACAGCGAGACGTGGGTGGGCCGCATGGTCTCGCAGACGACGGCCTCGAGGTCGGCGCTCAGCGCGCTGAGGTCGACCTCATCCCGCAGGCGGGCCCCGAACGACTCGATGGTCCGCGCCGCGTCGTAGCGACTGCGGAAGAACCGCCGGTCTACGGTGTGCTGGATCCGACTCCGCACCGGCCGGAACAAGGCCGCGACCGCCAGCGTGGAGGCCGCGACCGCGAGCCCGGAGCCTTGGGTGAGGCCGCTGAGCACCAGCTGCAGCAGCAGCACGCTGCCGACGTACACCGCGCCGAGCGTTGCGGTCAGCGAACCGTAGACCAGGGTCCGGTTGATCACGACGTCGATGTCGTAGAGCCGGTACTTGAGGATCGAGACGGCCACCGCGCCGGCGACGATCAGCAGGCCGACCAAGAGGCTGGCGAACCCCGCATCTTCTCCCTAGGAAGTTCCGGACCGGAGTGACGAAGAGGCCGACGAACAGCACAGCCGCGGTGGCGACCCATTTGATCTGCAGCCGTTCATCGCCGCGCGAGCGGTGGAACCGCACGACCAGCGACAGGCCGCCCCCGACCATCGCGATGAACATCCCAGCGATGCCGAATCCGCCGATGACTTCCGCAACGGTTCGCAGACCGCCGTCGGCGGCGACCGGGTTCGTGACGCCGTAGTCATCGAAGCGTCCCGGCGCGAAGGCCTGGCTGATGAATGCCGTCGGGATCGAGGCCAAGCCCACCCATTGGACCCACCGCCATCGAGGCGTGGGCGGTTGGCCGCTCGGGAAGTACAAAGGGAAGAGCGTCAACGCGGGGATCATGGCCGGAATCCAGATCCAGCTGGCCAACCAGGCGACGAACAGGGCGCCGTCGCTCGGCTGGCCACTTCCCAGGGCCAGGGCCCAGAACAGGTGAGCGCTGAACATCAGCACCCCCAGGAAGAAGGCAATGCCGCTGAGGATCCAGCCGATCGGGTTGCGCGGCTGTCGGGAGGCCACCACGGCTCCCACGACAGCGATCGCGGCCAGGATCAACCCCTCGAACACTGCGACGGGCAGCCCGCCGCCGGGCACGCTGGGGTCGCTGGCTGCGTCCGAGGACGCCGGGTCGGCAATGGCCAGGACGATGCGAGCAGTGGCGAGGACCAAGAGGCTCCGCACCAGACCCAGGCAGCGGTCGCGGGCCGGCTCATGTCGTCACCCCGGGGGAGCGCAGCCACAGTGAGACGTGCGTGGGCCGCATGGTCTCGGTGACGACGGCTGCGAGGTCGGCGCTCAGGGCGCTGAGGTCGACCTCGTCGCGGAGCCGGGCGCCGAACGCCTCGATCGTGCGCGTCGCGTCGTAACGGCTGCGGAAGAAGCGGTGATCGACGGACTTCTGGATCCGCCCCCGGGCCGGCCGGAACAGGGCCGCAACCGCCAGGGTCGACGCCGCCACTGCCAGTCCCGATCCCTGAGTGAGGTCGCTGAGGACCAGCTGCAAGAGCAGCACGCTCCCGACGTACACGCCAGCGAGGGTGGCGGTGAGCGAGCCGTAGACCAGGGTCCGGTTGATCACGACGTCGATGTCGTAGAGGCGGTAGCGCAGGATCGCGACGCCGGCCGCGACGGGGATGACGGCGAACGCGATGCCGAGCAGCGCGGTTCTGAGCACATTGAGGTTGGCGGAATCGTCGGCGACGAAGAAGCTGACCACGTCGGCGGCGACCATGACCCCGGCGATCGCGGCCGCGAAGGCTGACCCACTTCAGCTGGAGCCGCTCCAGCCCGGTCGCCCGCTTCGAGCGATGGCGCATGGCCGCCGCGGCGAGCACCAGGCCGAGCATCAGGAGGGGCCAGCCGAGGACGGAGATCGCCTCGAAGACCCCGAAGGTGCCTGCGACGCCTATCGGGTTGGTCACCGATTCGAACGGAGCGTCCAGTTGTCCTGGGCGCAGGGCGTAGCCGACGATCACGAAGGTCGAGCCCGTCAACGCGACCACGGCCGCCGGCCGCCATCGCGTCGACGGGAGACGTCCGTCCGGGAAGACCATCAGGGCGACCGCGATGAACCCGAAGCACGGCGGAACGGTCAGGTTCTGGGCCCACGCCGCCACGTCACCGGCCGGGAGGCCGAGCCCCGCACGGAAAAGGGCCTGGTCTGCGTACTGGTAGCCGAGGTCTCCCACGGCGACGGCCACACCGATGACGCAGAAGATCCAGCCGACTCGGTTGTCGGGGAGGCGATGCGAGACGAGCGCGCCAACGGTGCCGAAGGCGAGCGCGGCGAACGCGAACGCCAAACCGCCCCATCCGCCGATGACGAAGTCGTCGCCTGGCGTCGACTCCCCGATCCCCATGGCCAGGAACACGAAACAGGCCGAGGCGGCGAGGACGCAGATCACCCACGACGCGAATGTCACCCGGCGCGCGGTCATCGGACGGCATCTGACGGTCGGACCCACAGGAAGACGGATGCAGGCCGCATCGTCTCGGTGACGACAGCCTGGAGGTCGTCGCTCAACGTGGCGAGGTCGACTTCGTCACGGAGCCGGACGCCGAAGGCCTCGATCGTGCGGGTGGCGTCGTAACGGCTGCGGAAGAAGCGGTGGTCAACGATTTTCTGGAACCGCGCCCGGGCCGGCCGGAACAGCGCGGCGACCGCCAGTGTGGACGCGGCGACGGCGAGCCCCGATCCTTGCGTGAGGCCGCTGAGCGCCACCTGCAGGAGCAGCACGCTGCCGGCGTACACGGCGGCGAGGGTGGCGGTCAGCGAGCCGTAGACCAGCGCCCGGTTGATCACCACGTCGATGTCGTAGAGCCGGTAGCGCAGCATCGCCACCGTGATCGCGATGGCGATCACCAACATGGCGATGAGGATCAGCGGCCAGGTGTAGTCGTTACCCACGGCCGTGCCAATCGCCGCCGTGATGGGGAGCAACAACGCGGCCGAAGCGACCCACTTTATCTGCTCGCGCTCTGCGCCGGACGAACGACGGAACCTCAATATGAGGGAGGGAATCGAGACCAGCAAGGCTGGAAAGAGGCAGAACGCCGCTATGCCCTCGATGATCCCGATCACTGGGGAATCTATGCCGATTGGATTGTCGACCGCCTTCGTTCCGTCGAGTGGCCCGGCTTTGAAAGCCGAGCCGACGAACGCCAGTGCCAATGCGGCGGCGGCGAACCAGGTCACCCCCCGCCAACGTGCTGTCAGCGGGCGGCCGGTCGGGAAGAGAAGGGGGAGGAAGGTGAATCCGGGAAGGATGGCGAAGACCCAGGCCCAGTTGCCCGCCCACAGGGCGTAGGCGACGACGCCAGGCGTCTCGCCGGTGTTGAGGACGACCTGCAGGTACAGCTCGTTGCTCAAGGCGATGTACATGAAGAAGAACCCGATGGGCAGCATCAGCCACCCGACGGGGTTGCGCGGCTGACGGGATACGACCACCGCGCCCAGGATGGCGAAGGCCGCCGCCATGACCACTTGGACGGCGACAAAGCCCACGCCACCTGCGCTGGCCTCCGGATCCGCACTCGACGCCGCAGGGCCAGGCCCGAACGCCTCGAGCAAGACACAGCCCAGCGCCAGCGCCGTGGTGATGGCAGCAACCGACCAGGCCACGATCGTCAGGCGGCGATCACTCATCGCACGCCGCCTTCCACGCCGCGCAGCCAGAGAGAGACGTGGTCGGGTCGCATCGTGTCCACCACCACGGCCTGGAGGTCGACGGTCAGCGCGCGAAGGTCGACCTCGTCACGGAGGCGGGCGCCGAACGCCTCGATCGTCCGCGTCGCGTCGTAGCGGCTGCGGAAGAACCGACGGTCGACAGTCTTCTGGATGCGGCTTCGAACGGGACGGAACAGTGCCGCCACCGCCAGGGTGGACGCGGCGACCGCCAGCCCAGAGCCCTGGGTGAGGCCGCTGAGCACCAGTTGGAGCAGCAGGACGCTGCCGACGTACACAGCTGCCAAGGTCGCCGTCAGCGAGCCGTAGACCAGTGTCCGGTTGATCACGACGTCGATGTCGTAGAGCCGGTAGCGAAGGATCGCGACGGCGGCCGCCGTCGGCAGGAGCACGACCGCCACGGCCACCGCCGCCTGGATCGCCACGGACTCGTACCAGAACGGGACCGCCACCGTCAGGACCGGAATGATGATCGCGCCCGCCCACAGGAACAGCCGCAGCTGGAGGCGCTCGACGCCTACTGCCCGCCGGTAGCGCACGCCCAGCGAGACGAGGGCCGTGGCGATCGATGCGAGCAGCAGAAGCATCCCCACCGCGAATGCGGTGTCGAGAATCGGGCTGTCGACGACCAGCGGGTTGTCCGGGTTGTCGGGGGTGAGTGCCTGGCCGGGGATCGCCAGCACCAGGGCGGCCCCGAGCAGCCAGAGGACCCATCGCCAGCGCGGCGTCAACAGCCGCCCGGTCGGGAAGAGCAGGAAGACGACCGCGTAGGAGGCGCCATCGACGACCCAGCTCCAACCGATCAGCCAGGATCCGCCCTCAGCGGTGGGGAGCGAGTGGTAGGCGAACGACTCCCAGAACTCGACGACGCCGTTCCACAGCCCCATCGCGCAGAAGAGCCAGCCGATCGGGTTGCCTGGCTGCCGCGTCGCCACCAACGCGCCAGTGATGCCGAACGCGACCGCGATCGCTCCGAACGCAACGGTGTCGAAGAGCGGTTCCTCGCCGAGGGACAACGCGACCATCATCGGTACGAACAGGAGCGTCAGCCCCAGGAAGAGCCACGGGAGTCTCGGGCGCGACGGCTCTTCCGAGGTCTCCGCAGCCGTCGCGGTCATGGCGCGCATCCTCGCGGAAGCGGGAGTCCGTGCATAGCGCGTGCTCCCGTCAGCCCCGCTTGGTGAATTCCGCGGTCATGTAGAGGGCCCGTTGGTAGACCTCGTTCGGGATCCCCTGGTAGGGCGGCAACGTGGTCCCCACGTACTCGAACGTGAGTGTGTCGCCATCAACGGACCACCTGTGGGTGTTTGTGCCATCGGAGTGTTCGAAGACCACGGTGTCGCCGTCGATCTCGTACTCCGCGTTGTAGTCGATCGGCACCCCGACCCCGGTCGAGGTCTCGCCGTAGAGGTCCCAGGCACCGTTCTCGATGGTCAGGGTCAGCACAAGGTCGTCAGTGAACGGAGCGTTCGCCCGGAAGTCTTCGACCCACTGGCCGAGTCCGTTGGCGCGAATGGTGGCCTCGAGGTCCTCGAGCGAGACCGTCGTGGTCTGCCAGGAGCCCTCCAACGGGGACTCTTCCGGCGCCTCCGATGACGCCGAGCTGCTCGGGCGGTCGTCGGCAGACGAGGTAGGTTCTGTGTCGTCCGATCCACAGCCGGACAGCGGTCCAGCGGTCAGGGCTACGGCGGCGACGAAGGCAACCAAGGACCTCATGGTTCTCTCCTCGAAAGGGTCGGATGTGCTGGTTCGTCCGCCAGCCAAGCCCTCGGGCGTCCTGGTTTCGTTACGAAGCCGTTCCGTTACGAAACGGGGTCCGGTGCCGCTATCGTCACGCCATGGTCGTCGAGATCACGCTGCTCGGCTCTCCCCGCGTGACCCGCGCGGGCGAGCCGGTCGTGTTCGAGACGCGTAAGGCGATGGCTCTTCTCGCCCACCTCGCGCACAGCAACCGCCCGCGCTCGCGCGCGATGCTGTGCGAGCTGCTGTATCCGGGCCACGACCCGGAGCGGGCTCGCGGTGCGCTGCGGCGCACGCTCTCCACGCTTCGTAAGGGCATCGGGGAGGAGTGGATCGACACCGCAGGCGACGGCATCTCGCTCCGCAGGGGCGCGGACCTCCGGCTCGATGTCGAGCGGTTCCAAGAGCTAGCGGCGCAGCCGGCCACCGAGCCCGACCTGTCCGAAGCGGTCTCGCTCTTCGCGGGTGACTTCCTCGAGGGCTTCTCGCTGCGCGACAGTCCGGACTTCGACGACTGGCAGATGGAGGCGGCGGAGACGCTCCGGGCCGAGCTGGCATCCGCCCTACGACGCCTCGTCTCACATCTCGCAGAGCGCGGGGAGCTCGATGAGGCCCTGGCGTGCACGCGGCGCTGGCTCGCGCTCGACCCGCTGCACGAGCCGGCGCACCGCGAGCTGATCCGCCTCTACGCATGGAACGGTGACCGCGGGGCCGCGCTCGAGCAGTACCGGACCTGTGTCCGGACCCTGAGCGAGGAGCTCGGCGTGGCGCCGCTCGAGGAGACCGCGGTCCTCTACGCGCAGGTGAACGACGGCACCCTCCCGCCACCCGAGCGCGTCGAGCCGACACCATCCCCGGCCCGTGCCCACCCGGCAGACCCGCCGGATGAGCCGGCGCTCGTCGGCCGCGCGGAGCAGTTGACCGCCCTGCTCGCAGCGCACGACGCAGCCCATCCCGACGGTGGGCTCGCCGTGGTCGAAGGCGAGGCCGGCATCGGCAAGACCCGACTGGTGACCGAGCTGACCCGGCGCTCCCGCGCGGCCGGCGCAGTGGTGCTCGAGGCCCGCTGTCATGACGACGAGGCCGGCCTTCCTTACGGACCCGTGGTCGAGCTCCTCCGAGCCGCAGCGAAAAGCGGCTGGCCGGAGACCGTCCCGGCCCAACGCCTCGCCGACGCGGGGTTGCTCCTGCCCGAGCTGGCAGCGCTCGAAGTCGACGGGGCCGACCTGCTCCCGCTCGGCGGACCCGGCGCGCAGGTGCGGCTGCTCGAAGGTGTGGCAGCAGTGCTCGGGGCTGCTTCTGCCGGGCCTGAGCCAGGTGTCGTCTTCCTCGACGACGTCCATGCCGCCGACGACGCCACGCTCGACGCGATTGCCTATCTCGGACGCCGACTTGCCGGCCGGCCGCTGCTGCTCGTCCTGGCCTGGCGCTCGGAACGGGTCCCGCCCGGCCATCGGCTCCGACGACTCGTAGGCGATCTCGCTCGCGCGGGCACGGTGACGATCGTGCGGCCGGGACGCCTCAGCGAGGAGGACGTGAACGAGCTGACCCAGGCGGTGGCCGCCGATCGCGCCACCCCCGAGCTGGCGCGACGCGTGTACGTCGAGAGCGAGGGCCTGCCGCTGTTCGTCGCCGAGTATCTGGTCGGACTCGGCGCGGGCGCCGATGAGGGCTTTGGATCCTTGTCGCCGCGGGCTCGAGGGCTGCTGGACGGGCGGCTCGCCGGCCTCGACGAGACCGCGCGTCAGGTCCTGGGGGCTGCCGCTGCAATCGGGCGCTCTTTCGATCCGGAGACGTTGCGCCGGACCAGCGGCCGTAGCGACGAGGAGACCGTCACCGCACTTGAGGAGCTCGTTGCTCACGGCTTGGTTCGGGAGGGTGCGGGCGACGGCGCGGCGTACGACTTCTCGCACCAGAAGCTGCGCGAGCTCGTCTACGAACAGACGGCCCTGGCCAGGCGCCAGCTGCTCCACGGCCGGGTGGCCGCCGCGCTGTCGGGCGCTCGGCCGATCGGCGATCGCGCCGCCCTCGTTGCCCAGCACCTGCGTCTCGCCGGCGACCAGGCGGGCGCGGCCGAGCACTACCGATTGGCCGCCGAGCATGCCGCCTCGCTCTACGCCCACGCCGACGCTCTCGAGCACCTCCAGTCGTCGCTCGCGCTCGGTCACCCCGACGTGGCGGGCGTCCACGAGCGGATCGGCGACCTGCGGACGGTGCTCGGCGACTACGGCGCTGCGCTCGCTGCCTATGACGCGGCCGCGGCCTACTGCGAGCAGCCCGAAGCTCGCGCGCCCATCGAGCACAAGCTCGGCAATGTCCACCACCGTCGCGGTGACTGGGACCGCGCAGAGACGCACCTCCTGGCCGCGCTCGCGGCGGCGACGGACCGGCAACGGGGGCTGCGCGCCCGGGTGCAGGCCGACCTCGGCCTGACCCTGCTCAACGCCGGTGACCCGGTGCGAGCGACGGAGCTCGCTCGCGACGCTCTCGCGCTCGCCGACACTGCGGACGATCGCCAAGCCGAGGCCCAGGCCCACAACATGCTCGGAGTGCTCGCCCGGAGCGCGGGGTCTGCGGAGCAAGCACTCGGGCACCTGGAGCGCAGCCTCGAGCTCGCCCGCGAGCTGGACGACGCCCCCGCCGAGGCAGCGGCGCTCAACAACCTGGCGCTGCTCCGACGGGACGCGGCCGATCTGCCGGCCGCGCTCGAGCTGACCGAGCGCGCCCTCGCGCTCTGCTCCCGCTACGGCGACCGCCACCGTGAGGCCGCACTCGAGAACAACCTCGCCGACCTGCACCATGCGGCGGCTCGCGAGGAGGAGTCGATGGCGCACCTCAAGCGGGCGGTCACGATCTTCCGCGACGTCGGCGCCGACGAGGCCACCCGCCTGCCCGAGATCTGGAAGCTGGTGAGCTGGTAGCGCAGCTCAGCAGGCGGTGCCTCGATCGACCGACAGCACCGCGCCGGTGACCGAAGCGGCTGCATCGGACGCGAGGTAGGCAACGGCTTCGGAGATGTCGCGCGGCGGCATGAACCCGTAGCGGGCTCCCGCGGTCTCGCTGAGCAGTGCCCAGTCCAGGACGGTGTCGGTGTGCTCGGCCGCTGCCCCCATCGGCAGGTCGGTCTCCACTCCGCCGGGGCAGATGGTGTTGACCCGCACCCCGTCGGCGTGCAGCTCGAGCGCCAGTGACTTCATCAGCATGATCACGCCGCCCTTGGATGCGCAGTAGGCCGCTTGGTAGGGCTGGGCGCGAAGGCCCGCGATCGAGGCGATGGTGACGATGTTGCCGCGGCTCTCGCGCAGGTGGGGGAGCGCGGCATGGCTGATCAGCATCGGGCCGGTCAGGTTGACCCCGAGATGCCGCTGCCAGGTCGCGACGTCGAGGTCCTCGAACCGGCGGAACTGGTCGATGCCGGCGACGTTGACCACCACGTCGAGCCCGCCCAGCTGCTCGACCGCAGCGGAGATCGCGGCCGCGACGGAGTCGGCATCGCTGACATCGCACGGCTGCACACCGTCGGCCTCGCGGAGGTCGACTCCGACCACGCGAGCGCCTTCCTCGGTCAACAGGTCGACGGTCGCCTTGCCGATCCCGCCGGCTGCTCCGGTGACCAGCGCCCGCTTGCCCTCGAACCGTCCCACCACGTCGTACTCCGCTCGTCAGTGCGATCACGTCCCGACCGCCGCGGGGCATCCTTGCAGGCGGCGACTATCCGCCTGGCTGGCATCTCGGGCACCAGTACGTCGCCCGCTCCCGACCAACCTCGCCGGTCATCTCCACCTGGATCGTGGTGCCGCAGCGGCGGCAGGCGGCCCGCTCACGGCGGTAGACCCAGGTCGGCTCGCGCAGGTTGCCGGTGGTGCTCTGCAGGGCTCGCTCCTTGTTGACGTCGAGCATCTGCTGGCCGCGCCGCACCATCCGCGCGAGATCGGGCACCTCGCCCACCGGTGTCAGCGGATGTATGCCAGAGACGAAACAGAGCTCGGCCATGTACATGTTGCCGATGCCGGCGAGATTGGTCTGGTCCAGCAGGGCCTGAGCAACCGGTCGGGCCGGTTCGTCTCGCAGATTTCGTAGGGCCTCGGCCTCGTCCCAGTCTGGGCCGAGCAGGTCGGGTCCGAGGTGGCCGACCACGGACTCCTCTTCTGCGGTCGGGAGCAGCTCGACGATGCCGAGGGAAAAGCCGACGGCCTGTCGCGCGCTGGTGGCCAGGACGACGCGGGCCTGGTGGGCCGGGCGCTTCCACCGCTCGTCGAGGGTGTAGACCCGCCAGGAGCCTTCCATCTTGAGGTGCGTGTGCAGCGTCCAGCGGTCCGCACCGGTGTCGATCCGGGTGAGCAGGTGCTTGCCGCGGGAGATGGTTTCGGTCACGGTTGCGCCGGTGAAGTCGGTGGTGGCGAGCTGGGGCACCCGGAAGTCCGTGCGCACCAGGGCGTGCCCGCTCAGTGCGCGGTCGAGGGCCCGGGCCGTGCGATAGACGGTGTCGCCCTCAGGCACGGAACCGCAGGCCTCGCGGGGTAGCGATGAAGCCGGCCGCGTCGAGAGCAGACCGAAGCGGGGTGGATCCGCCCCCGAGCAGCTGCGCGCCGTCGGCCTTCTCGACGGTCAGCCGGCCGAGGGCACCGCGCCGTGCCGTCTCGGCGAGGGCGGCCGCGGCGGGCGTCAGCTGGGCGGCGTCGTCGCTCCAGGTGAGCAGGGTGCGGCCGCCGCGCTCGATGTAGAGGGTCAGCCGCCCGTCGACGAGGACCACGACGGCACCGGCCTTGCGGCCCGGCCGGTGACCACCCTCCGACTCCGGCCAGGGGAGTGCGGCGCCGTAGGGGTTTGCGGGATCGGTAGCCGCGAGCGCGACCGCTGTCGGCTTGTCGTCATCGGAGATCTCCGAGAACGTACGCAGCCGGTCGACGGCGCCGGCGGTACCGAACTGGGCGGCGCCGAGACCGTTGACGAAGTAGCCACGACGGCAGCGCCCGGAGTCCTCGAACGCCGAGAGCACCTTGTAGACAGCGGCGAACCCGCCCGGCACCCGCTCGCTCACCACGGCACCTCTGGTGACGACGCCATGGCGCTCGAGCAGGCGCTCGGCCGTGGCGTGGGCGCGGCGGGTCGGGTCGGTGTCGAGCTCGGGTAGGAGCGCCCAGCGGCCGGCGGTCTCGGGCGGCCCGGTGCGGGACACCTTGCCGGGCCGCGGCGGGGCACGGCGGGTGCGGTGGCTGGGCGTGCCTGATCGGGTCATCGCCCGGAGCGGCACGAGGGTGTCGTTGCTGACCCGGCCCGCCCAGACCAGGTCCCACAATGCGGCGGACAGCCCCTGGTCGTTGGTGGACTGGACCGAGTCGGCGAGCTGTCGGAAGAACCACGCGCCGCCGGGTGTCAGCGCGTCGAGCACTGCCTGATGCAGCTCACTGTGCTCGAAGGGTGTGGGCTCGGGCAGGGTCAGCGGCGCCTGGTCGGCGAGGTGGAGCGAGACCCAGCCGTCCGAGCCGGGTAGTGCCGAGTGGCCGGCCCAGACGACCTCACCGGACGCGGTCAGCTCGTCGAGGTAGGACGGCTCGTAGTCGCGAACCCGGGATGCCAGCACCAGCGGCTCGAGAGCCGAGGCCGGCACCGGGCAGCCGGCGAGCTGGTCGATGACGCTCACCACGCCGTCGACCCCCCGCAGCTTGCCGTTGACGCGCTGCCAGGCGATCTGGAACCGACCCAGCGCCTCGGGCTCGACCGGCTCGACCTCCTTGCGCAGCCGCGCCAGCGATCGCCGCCGAAGCTTGCGCAGCACCTCCGCGTCGCACCACTCCGGGCCGGAGCCGGAGGGCCGGAACTCCCCGTCGAGCACGCGACCTTGCGCACCGAGCCGCTGCAGCGTGTGGCGTACGACGGCGGCACCGAGCCCCAGGCGATCGGCCACCTGGTCGGTCGTGAACGGTCCGTGCGTGCGGGCGTACCTCGCCACCAGGTCGGCCAGCGGGTCGTCGACCGGGTCGGTGAACGCCTCGGGGGTGCCGGGGGGCACGGCTACGCCGAGGCCGTCACGCAGGCGACCGACGTCCTCGACCACGCTCCACCGCTCCTGACCGGCCATCCGCACCTCGACCACGCGGCGGACGCTGGTGAGATCGGCCAGCCAGCCGGTCACGTCGCTGTCGGCGACCGAGCGCTGCGTGGCCTCCTCGGTGGTGAGCGGCCCGAGCAGTCGCAGCAGGTCGACAAGTCCCTCGGCGTCACGGACCCTGCGATCGGGTGCCAGCCGCTGGAGCTCCGCCTCGACCTCGGCCAGCACCTCGGGGTCGAGCAGCTCTCTCAGCTCGGCCCGTCCGAGCAGCTCAGCGAGCAACCCTTGGTCGAGCGACAGCGCCGCGGCTCGGCGCTCGGCGATGGGGGAGTCGCCCTCGTAGACGAACTGGGCGACGTAGCCGAACAGCAGGCTCCGCGCGTAGGGCGACGGCGACGGCGTCGCGATGTCGGTGACCGTGACCTCGCGCCGGTCGACCCCACGCATCAGGGCAACCAGGGCCGGCAGGTCGTAGACGTCCTGGAGGCACTCGCGCACGGCCTCGAGCACGATGGGGAAGGACGGGTACTTCGAGGCGACCTCCAGCAGGGCGGCCGACCGCTGGCGCTGCTGCCAGAGCGGAGAGCGGCGTCCGGGGTCGCGTCGCGGCAGCAGCAGCGCCCGCGCCGCGCACTCGCGGAACCGGGATGCGAACAGAGCCGAGCCGCCGACCTCCTGGGTGACCAGGTCGTCGATCTCGTCGGGTTCGAAGACCACGATGTCGCCGCTGGGCGGCTCGGCATCGGTGTCGGGGATCCGGATCACGATGCCGTCGTCGGAGGCGATCGCCTGACCATCGACGCCGTAGCGCTCCCGGAGCCGCGCGTTGATCGCGAGCGCCCACGGCGCATGGACGGGAGTCCCGTAGGGCGAGTGGAGGACCAGCCGCCAGTCGCCGAGCTCGTCGCGGAACCGCTCGACCAGGAGGGTCGTGTCGCTCGGCAGCACCCTGGTCGCCTCGAGCTGCTCGTGGAGGTAGCCGACCAAGTTGCCCGCCGCCCATTCGTCCAGGCCGGCGTCCCTGGCCTGCTGCTCGGCCTTCGCACGGGGGAGTGCCCCCAGCTCGCGGGTGAACGCCCCGATCGCGGCACCGAGCTCGGCCGGCCGGCCCAGCGTGTCGCCCTTCCAGAACGGCAGCCGCCCGGGGATCCCTGGCGCCGGCGTCACGAGCACCCGGTCGTGGGTGATGTCCTCGATCCGCCAGCTGGTGGCGCCGAGCGCGAAGATGTCGCCCACCCGCGACTCGTAGACCATCTCCTCGTCGAGCTCGCCGACACGCTTGCCCGGGCCCTCGCCACCAACGAGAAAGACGCCGAAAAGCCCGCGGTCGGGGATGGTGCCGCCGCTGGTCACGGCCAGCCGCTGCGCACCGGGGCGGCCGGTGAGGCTGCCGGTGACGCGGTCCCAGACGATGCGTGGCCGCAGCTCGGCGAACTCGTCGGAGGGGTATCGCCCGCTGAGCAGGTCGAGCGTGGCGTCGTAGGCCGAGCGCGGGAGGTTGGCGAACGACGCGGCGCGCCGCACCAGGGCGAACAGCTCGTCGGCGTCCCAGGCCTCGAGTGCCGTTGCGGCCACGATCTGCTGGGCGAGTACGTCGAGCGGGTTGGTCGGCACGCGGAGGGCCTCGATGCCACCGGAGCGCATCCGCTGGACGGCCACGGCGGTCTGCGCGAGATCGCCGCGGTGCTTGGGGAACAGCACGCCGCGTGACACCTCGCCGACCTGGTGGCCGGCGCGGCCGACGCGCTGCAGTGCCGAGGCGACGCTAGGTGGCGACTCGATCTGGATCACGAGATCGACGGCACCCATGTCGATGCCGAGCTCGAGGCTGCTGGTGGCAACCACGGCTGGCAACCGGCCGCGCTTGAGGTCGTCCTCGATCAGCGCACGCTGCTCCTTGGAGACCGAGCCGTGGTGGGCCTTGGCGATCACCGTGTCGGCCCCGCTGCTCGCGCCCGACAGCGCCATCACCTGTGCTGGTGGTTTCGAGCCTCGCGGCGCTCGCACCTCAACCACCGCCGGGTCCGCTGCCCTCTCGGTGGCGATCTCGTTGAGGCGGGCGGTGAGCCGCTCGGAGAGTCGCCGGGAGTTGGCGAAGACGATCGTCGACTTGTGCTGCTCGATCAGGTCGACGACCGACTCCTCGACGTGGGGCCAGATGCTGGAGCTGCGGGCGTCGTCGGCGTCCTCGTCGTAGTCCGGCGCCGTCATGTCTTCGATCGGCACCACGACCTTGAGGTCCCACCGCTTCTCCGACGGCGGCGCCACGATCTCGACCGGGGCAGCTCCGCCCAGGAAACGGGCAACTTCGTCGAGCGGCCGAACGGTTGCCGACAGCCCGACCCGCTGGGCCGGCCGGTCGAGCAGCGCGTCGAGGCGCTCGAGCGAGATGGCGAGGTGGGCGCCGCGCTTGGTGCCGGCGACGGCATGCACCTCGTCGACGATCACGGTCTCGACCCCACGCAAGGACTCGCGCGCCTGGCTGGTCAGCATCAGGAAGAGCGACTCGGGCGTGGTGATCATGATGTCGGGCGGCTGGGTCGTCAGCCGGCGCCGGTCGGCGGCACTCGTGTCTCCCGAACGAACGCCGACCCGCAGCTCCGGCACCGGCGTGCCGAGGCGGTCTGCGGTGTGACGGATGCCGGTCAGTGGCGAGCGCAGGTTGCGCTCCACATCGACGGCCAGCGCCTTCAGCGGAGAGACGTAGAGAACCCGGCACCGCTTGGCCTTCTCGGGCACCGGTTCGGTCAGCAACCGGTCGATCGACCACAGGAAGGCGCTGAGCGTCTTGCCGGAGCCGGTTGGCGCAACCACCAGCGCATGCTTGCCAGCGCCGATCGCCGACCACGCACCCACCTGCGCCGGGGTGGGGGTCGCGAAGGCAGCACCGAACCACGCCCGGGTGGGGGCGCTGAAGCGGTCGAGCGGACCCGGCTCTGCGGTCACCCGGCCATCCTTGCTCACGCCACCGACAACGAGTCCCGATGGGCCTGCTCAGCCCGTCCGACCCACCAGCCGCTGCAGGTTCGCGACCGCTTGCGGTGCCGCCTTCCGGATCCGCTCCCGCGACTCGATCACGACGGGGTTGTTGTGGTCCGAGGACGCCGCGTTGAACGGGTTCAGGCGCGTGGTGTTCATCCATTCGGCGAGCACAGGGTGCCTGCGTCGGGAGCGTTCGCCGTCCAAGGTCGCCAACACCGCCGACAGGAAATCGACATTGTCGTCCCAGTAGGAGATGGGTGAGCAGAGCGCGTTCTTGTCCTCGTCGCTCTCGATGACTGCCTCCAGGACGCCGAGGGTGCCGAACAAGTAGCAGGCGAAAGACCAGGCGAACGGTTGCATGGTCAGTAGTCCGGGCTCGAAGATCGGGCGGAGCGGACGACGGGGCAGGGCGCCGGCTGCGCAGTGGACGTGCAGCGTGTCCGGACTCGTGGGCACACAGCCGTTGTCCAGGACGATCTGGTCGCGCTCGATCCGTCGTACCCGACCCAACCGGACCACGTCGTCGATCCGCCGCAGCAGGGCCAGCTCTCCCTCGCTGATGACGGCCCCGCGAAACATGGTCGGCGCGACGTTCGGGTCGACGCGCAGGAAGTAGCCGTCCGCCTCGAGCCTGGCGAACATGTCATCGACGGAGTCGGCCTCTGCCATCGCCTCGAACTGGAGCGCGGAACCGCGGTGGAAGTCCGGAGCGAGGGTGTGGGGCTGCTGGAAGTGCCGGTTGATCCACCACGCCTCGCGCGGCTTGACCCAACGGATCCGGTCACCCGGCACACCCTGCTCGAGCAACCAGACGCACGCGTCCAGGGCGGTCTTGCCGGCACCGATGATCACGTAGCGCTCGGGTCGCTCGTCGAGGCGGGCAAGGGCCCCGATCGGTACGCAGGCGACGCCGGGGTCGACCTCGAACGGGGGGCTGGTGGTCGCCGGGATCGCGGGCTCGAGGTACGTGGTGTCGACGACCTTGCGGCGGACCCGGACCCGGTGCGAGGAGCCGCTCAGCAGGGAGAGGAACTGGTGGGCGCCCACGTAGTCGCAGTTCGGGAAGTACTGCACGCGTCCGGTCGGCAGGAAGTGACGGTGCATGGCTCGGTCGAAGTGCGCGCAGATCTCGTCGCGACCGGCGAGCTCGTAGTAGCCGGCGTTCGTCCCTGCGCTGTCGAGCGCGCCCTGGCCCAGCGGCATCGAGCTGACGCCGTAGAACGCCGAGGGCTGGTGCAGCCGCACGAACGGGTACGCGTCCACCCAGTGCCCGCCCGGTGCGTGCCGTCGGTCGATGATGGTCACGGTCGCATCGGAGTGGGCGAGCAGCTGGTCGGTGAAGGCCATCCCGGCAGCGCCCGCGCCGACGACGAGATAGTCGGTCTCCAGCTCCGCGCGAGCGCTCACGAGACGCTCGCGCTCGAGAGGGTGTCCAGGTGGGCAGAGAGATGGTTGGCCAGGTCCGCCGCATCTGCCGCCGCCCCGTCGATGAAGGTGGAGCGGCGCCGTCGCAGCAGTGGCATACCGATGACGTAAAGGCCCGGCCACGGCGTCACGCCGCCCTCGTGCTTGAGGCGACCGCGCGCGTCGAACACAGGAGCCTCCAGCCACGAGTAGTCCGCCGCGATGCCGGTGGCCCACACGACCGACCCGATCTCCCCGCCTCGCAGGTCGATCCCCAGCGGCGCGGCTGGCACGGCCGTCGGGTCGGGACGCTCACCGGCGCCGCCGGCGTAGGCATCGAACGCGTCGAGCAACCTCGTGAGCTTCAGGTCCGCCAATGCGCACACGTTGCGCAGCGAGCCGGAGAACTGGGCCTGTCCGTCGCGGATACCGCCGAGCCGGCCGACGATGCGCACCCCCGCTGCCTGCAGCGAGTTCAGGTCGACCGTGCGATCGGCGCCGACGAGCTGCATGGACGGGAGGTTGCGGGCGCGCACGAGGTCGTCCATCTCCTCGGCCCGCTCGTCGAGGACACCCGCGGCGTCCAGCCACCACAGGATGTCCGACCCGCGATAGCGACGCGGCACCCGGACGTGCTCGCCCACGGCGACGGTGACCGGCCGACCGGAGCGGTGCAGCTCGTCCGCGATCTGTACGCCGCTGGCCGACGCCCCGACGACGAGTACGCCGCCGTCGGGCAGCTGGCTCGGGTTCCGATAGTCGATCGCTGAGACCGAGAGCACATCGTGCGGCAGCTGCTCGGCCAGGGGATGGGGCACGCCCACCGTCGCGCCGACCGCCACCACCACCGCCCGCGCCGCCCACACGCCGGCGTCGGTCGCAACCACGAACCCGTCCTCGGACGGACGCACCGCGGTGACCGTGATGCCGGTCAGCACCGATGCTGACGACTCCGCCGCATAGTCGCCTATGAGCTGGGCGACCTCGGCAGCCGACAGGTAGCCGTGCGGGTCGTCCCCGGCGTAGGAGAAGCCAGGCAGGCGGGTCATCCAGTTGGGAGTGAGCAGTCGCAAGGAGTCCCAGCGCTGGGTGAGCCACGAGTTCGCCACCTCCCCGCGCTCCAGGACGACATGGTCGATGGAGCGTTGGGCGAGGTGGCGGCTCATCGCCAGCCCGCAGTGGCCTGCGCCGACCACCACGACGGTGGTCGCGGGCATCAGCTGACGCTGACCGTCACGTCGGTCGGGCTGGTCAAGATGTCGTAGACCGCGGAACGCTTCTGCGACTGGGCGACCAGTGCCTTGATGTCGGCGGGGGAGGCGTCGGCATCGATCTCGTAGTTCACCGTGACGCCGCTGAACCCGTTGCGGACGTCGGGGTCGACGCCGAGGATGCCCTGCAGATCCTGCGTGGCCGCAACGGTGGCCTTCACGGACCTGAGCTGGATGTCGCGCTGGGAGGCGATCGCGGCGATGCCGCCGGTCAGGCAGCTGCCCAGCGCAACGAGCACGAACTCAATGGGCGTGATCCCGTTGTCCTCGGACGCGAACTGCAGCGGGTGGTCGGCATCGAAGCTGAACGATGTGTGGTGCACCTGCTCGTCCGCGAGTCCGTAGAAGGACTCCACATCCGAGCGGCTGTGGGTGCCGTTCAGCCACGTCACCGACGAGCGCCACTCGAACTGGGCGAGCCCCGGTGTTTCGTTGATCGCGGCCCGTGCGTCGCGCAGCGCCTCGATGTTGACGCCGTTGTCGACCGCCGTCTGTCCTGTAGCCATGTCTCGATCTCCAATCTTCGGCGGTCGCTCGACCGTCCTCTCGGTGGGTGCGCGCCGCCCGAGTGGCGTCACCCAAGCAGAATGACCTCGCCCCACCTCGACGACAAGAGCTCTCGACGGCACCTCTCCGAACCGTAAGATCTGCGGCCGTAACGGGAGTGGGTTGGCGAGCGGAGCGCCTCGGGCCGAAGGAGGTGGACCCGATGAGACGGCGGCTTTCGCTGGTCGTGGCGGTGCTCGCGGTCCTGTTGGCGCTGGTGGCCTGCGGAGGGGCTGAGGACCCGTTTGCCGACCAGCCTCAGGAGGGCGACCCGGATCCCACCAGTGAGCCGGGCTCGCCATCGACCACGGCCTCGAGTCCGACAGTCGACCCGGCCACCCTCAGCTACACCGTCCGCGGTGGCTTCGCGATGCTCGACGGCAAACCGATGGGCGAGTTCTACGAGAACCAGGTCGAGCTCACCTTCCGACAGCACGAGGCAACCGGCCTCCTGCATTTCGCCCAGGACTAGACGCTCGGCTTGTCGGACCCTCCCTCGCCGATCTGCTTCGTGCTCACGGTGGATGCGAACAAGTACCCGCTGGGCGTCTCGCGGTTTGACGACAAAGGGGTGTACGCGAGCGGCGGCGCACAGATCACCCTGATGGCCCCCGAGGCGCTGTGCGCCTCGGGGGCCAAGGGGCCGACCGTCATCCGTCCGGGGAAGGTGGCGGTGACCTTCGACCCGAACAAGGGCAAGGCGACCGGCAAGCTCGTGATCGAGAACCGTTCGGCGTTCAGGTTCGTAGCATCGGTGGCTGGATGACCGTGGCGCTGCCCCGGCGGTAGAGGAGTGCCTTGCGGCCGCCGGCCTCCGAGGGCGAGCCGTGGCTTTCGGTCGGCGTGACGAAGCCGTCGGTGCCGAGCACCTTGCGGCGGAAGTTGCCGAGGTCCGGCGGGGTGCCCCACACGGCGGCGTACACGCGGCGCAATTCGGGCAGCGTGAACGGCTCGGCCACGAACTCGCGGGCGAGGGTCGTGTACTCCAGCTTTGCCCGGACCCGCTCGCGGGCGTCGGAGAGGATCTGGGCGTGGTCGAAGCCGAGCTCCGGTCGGTCGTCGGCATCGAGCAGGTCCGCTGCCGTCCACCAGCGTGCTTCGGCCGCATCCGAGCCCGCTTCGGGGTCCGGGAGGTCGGGTGCGAAGGCCACGTGCGCGACCGAGACCACGCGCATCCGCGGGTCGCGGTCGGGAGCGGAGTAGGTCTTGAGCTGCTCGAGGTGGCCGGCGAACTGCTCGACACCGGTCTCCTCGTGCAGCTCGCGCCAGGCCGCCGTCTCCGCGTCCTCGTCTGGCTGCACGAAGCCTCCCGGCAGCGCCCACGCACCTGCGAACGGATCGTCTCCGCGCTCGATCAGGAGCACCGCGAGAGCCCCGTCGCGGATCGTGAAGATCGCCAGGTCGACGGCCACCGCGAACGGCGGGTGCTCGCTCATGCCGACTGCACCTCCACCCCGGCGGCGGTCATCTCCGCGACCGCGTGCTCGCTCGTGTCGGGGGCGACGCCGGCATGCAGGCCTCCGAGCAGCCGTACCTCGAAGCCGTTCGCACGGGCGTCGAGCGCGGTGGCGCGGACGCAGTAGTCGGTGGCGATGCCGACGACGTCCACCTCGGTGACGCCCTTCTCACGCAGGAGATCCATGAGCGGGTGGCCGTCGTCGCCTATCCCCTCAAATGCGCTGTACGCCGGCACCCCCATTCCCTTGCGCACGTGGTGCGTGATGTGGCGTTGGTCGAGCTCGGGCGCGTAGTCGGATCCGGACGCGCTCGAGACGCAGTGGACCGGCCACGTGGTGGCGAAGTCCGGCTCGGTGCCGGGGGCGTGGAAGTGGCCGCCGTTGCGGCTGTCGGCGTCGTGCCAGTCGCGGCTCGCCACCACGGCGACGTAGTCGTCGGCATGCGCGTCGAGATGGCTGCTGATCCTGGACGCGACCTCGTGGCCACCGGCGACCGCGAGGGATCCGCCCTCCACGAAGTCGTTCTGCACGTCCACGACGATGAGTGCTCGGGTCATGCTGGTGCTCCTTCCGGGTCGAGCGTGACGGTGAGGTAGGCCGGCCCGCCGGAGACGTTGGCCGCCGCGGCGGGAAGCGTGGCGAGCTGCTCCGCGGCGAACGCGCGGATGTCCTCGATCCCGGGCTGGTGCACGACCCGTCCGCCTCGCATCGCGGCCACCTGGACCGGCCGCCCTGGCCGCTCGGCTGGATCCACGGCGAACGCTTCCCGGACGACGAAGCCGTTGTCGTCGTACTCACGGAAGGCGGTCTTGCGTCCACCCACGGACACTTTGGCGGCGGACGTCTTGGCGACGGACCGCATCGGCGCCTCGGGTCCCGGGCCGTCGGCGACGGCGACCAGCTTGTAGACCATCGAGGCTGTGGGGTGGCCCGAGCCCGTGGCGACGCGGGTGCCGACGCCGTAGCCGTCGATCGGTGCGTCGGCGAGGGCGGTGATCACGAACTCGTCGAGGTCGCTGGTCACGATGATCCGGGTCTCCACGGCGCCGAGCTCATCGAGCAGCAGCCGCGCCTTCTGGGCTTCCTCGGCGAGGTCTCCGCTGTCGATCCGAATTGCGCCCAGCTCGGGGCCGGCGACCTTGACCGCGGTCCGGATGCCGTCGGAGATGTCGAACGTGTCGACCAACAGCGTCGTGCCCACGCCGTGTGCCTCCACCTGGCTGCGGAAGGCCGCTTCCTCGCTGTCGTGCGCCAGGGTGAACGCATGGGCTGCCGTGCCGACGGTCGGGATGCCGTAGAGAAGGCCGGCCGCGAGGTTGCTGGTGGACGCGAACCCGGCCAGGTAGGCGGCCCTCGCCACGGCGATCGCCGCCTCCTCGTGCGTACGCCGGCTGCCCATCTCCACCAGCGGCCGGCCCGCTGCGGCGGTGGTCATCCGGGAGGCGGCGCTCGCGATGGCGGTGTCGTGGTTGAGGACGCTCAGCACGATCGTCTCCAGGACGACGCACTCGCCGAGGGTGCCGGCGACGGTGAGGACCGGACTGCCCGGGAAGTAGAGGTCGCCCTCGCGGTAGGCGTCGATGTCGCCGGAGAACCGAAAGTCGCGGAGGTAGGCCGCCGTCGCGGCATTGACGACGCCCTCAGTCTCGAGCCAGGCGACCTCGACGTCGCTGAACGTGAACTCCTCGATCAATCCGAGGAGCCGGCCGAGGCCGGCCACGACGCCGTAGCGACGACCCTCGGGCAGGCGCCGTGCGAACGCCTCGAACACTGCCCTGTTGTGAACGCTGCCGTCGGTCACCCACGAAGAGAGCATGGTGAGCTCGTAGCGGTCGGTCAGCAGGCCGGGGGAGAGGTGCACGGGCTCGCTCCTCGTTGTAGTCATCTCGACTTTAACACGCGCTTCCAGGCGTGAAAATCGGGTGCGAACGCCGTTTCATTGGTCTACCGTCGTCGCGACCCGGCCGGGGCCCGTCAGCCCGAGGTCGGGCTTTCACCCGAGTCGTTCCTTGACCTGACCGACTCGACGTTTGTGCTGGCGAGCCGCCCCGGGAAGTCCCGGGGCGGCTCTTTGCTCGCTTGCTGTTCGCCACAAGATCGCCCGACTCTTCCCCGGGCGGGGCATCATCGCCGAAGATAATGGGAGCCGAGATCGCGAAGGAGGTGCGGACCGATGACGACCGTCGTGCTCTACAACGCGTCGTACGAGCCACTGGGCCACGTGACCTTCCAGCACGCCGTCCGCATGCTTGTTCGTGAGGTCGCGGTCGTCCACGAGGCCGCCGGCGAGAAGATGATCGGCCCCTACCAGTGGCCCAAGGCGCTGCGCCTGGTGCGCTACGTCGCCGCGAAGTGGCTGCACCGCCCGGCCGGCTGGACCAAGCGGGGCGTGCTCGCCCGCGATCGACACAAGTGCGGCTACTGCGGTGCCCACGCCAACACCATCGACCACGTGATCCCGCGCTCGCGGGGCGGCGACTGGAGCTGGCTCAACACGGTCGCGGCTTGCCAGAGCTGTAACGAACGCAAGGGCAACCGCACCCCGCGCGAGGCCCGGATGCGGCTGCGCGCCGACCCCTGGCACCCCAGCCGCGCCCAGCTCGTCGCCGGGCTCGGGCGGCACTGAGCCACACGGTGGTTGAGGTGCGAGCTTGCGAGCCTCGAAACCACTGATCGTCAGGTAGTGGGTTCCGAGGCTCGTCGCTGGCGCTCCTCGCACCTCAACCACCGTCGACGGTTAGCTCTTCTGTTGGTTCAGCTTCTGCCGGTAGTCGAGCCGGTCCGGGCTGTCCGCATGCAGGGCTCGATCGTCGCGGATCGCCCGGCGGATCAGGTTGAGCACCGGCTCGGGGGTGACGGCCGAGGCCGCGGCCAGCGCGACCACGGCGAACTTGCTGGCGTTGTAGATCGCGAGGCCCTTGACCGGGAACTTGCCGGCGAGTGACGCGACGTTGGCGATGTGGCCGTGACCTCGTTCGAGCATGCCGGGCAGGGCCAGTCGCATGCCGTGCACGATGCCGAAGAGGTTGACCTCGACCGTCATCCGGGTGGTGGCGTCGTCCATCTCGAGGAACCCGCCGTTCGGCATCACCCCGGCGTTGTTGACGAGCACGTCAACCGGCCCGACAGCCCCGAGGAAGGCCGCGAACGAGTCCGGGTCGCTGACGTCGAGGTGGTATGCCGGTGATGGCGACCGTGGCGCCGGACAGGTCGATCGGCGGGTAGCGAGTCATGTGGCTGACGCTAGCGGCCCAGCGCGTCGAACAGCACTGCGTCCAAAGGCTCGGGCACGCAGTCGCGGTCGTACGCAGCTGCGGTCAGCAGCCCGGCGTACTCGATCTTGCGGCCGCTGGTGGTGCCCAGGAAGCGGTGCAGCACGTCGTGCTCGGGGCGGCTCCGGTGGAAGGGTTGGTTGAGCAGCGTTGCCCAGGCGGCCGAGTCGCCCTGCGCATCGATCACCTCGACACAGGCGGGCACGTCGAGGGCCCGGATCAGCTCGTCCTCCAAGTCGGCATCGCAGACGCGTAGTGACACCGGCGTCTCTCGACGGGCGAGCGCGCGCAGCACCCAGGCCTCTTCGTCGCGGTCGTAGAGGCCGGTGACCAGCACGCCGGTCTCGATCCCGTCGAGATGACGGCTCAGATTGGTGATCCCGCCCATCGCGACCACCCCTACGCCCTCCGCCTCCAGGTCGCGTCCGCGCCGCTGGGCGAGGACCTCGACGGCCCGCTGGTCGGAGGCGCCCTCGACCAGGATCACCGCGCGCTGCCTAGTCGACGACGGCATCCAGCTCGACCTCGTACTTCCAGCGCGGGTCGAGAAGCCCGGCGACCACCACCATGGTCGAGGCGGGCAGGACGTCGCCGAAGACTTCACCGTGCACGGCGCCCACCGCCTCCGCGTCGCCGGCGGACACGACGTACTGCCGCGTGCGCACCACATCCTCCGTTCGGCCGCCGAGCTCGGCCAACGCTGTGAGGGCGATCTCGAAGCACCGCCGAGCCTGTACGGCCGGGTCGGGATCGACGGAACCATCCGGCCAGACCGGGGCCGTCCCGCTGACCGCGACCGCGTTGCCGACCCGCACCGCGCGGGAGAAACCGATGGTGGTCTCGAAAGGTGAGCCGGACGCAGCATGTCGACGTTCCATGACGGCAACCTAAACGCGTCGAGCCCTGTCGGCGATCGGATATAGGTTCGGCTCTCGTGAGCGAGTCGATGATCGTGGCGCGTGGCCTGCGCAAGTCGTTCGGCGACTTCGAGGCCGTGAAGGGCATCGACGTCGACGTACGCCGCGGGGAAGCGTTCGGCTTCCTCGGCCCCAACGGTGCCGGCAAGTCCTCCACGATGCGGATGATCGGAGCCGTCTCGCCGGTGAGTGAGGGAGAGCTCCGGATCCTCGGCATGGACCCGGCCATCGATGGGCCGACCATCCGCGGTCGACTCGGTGTCTGTCCGCAGGAGGACACCCTCGACAACGAGCTCAACGTCCGCGACAACATCTACATCTACGGCCGCTACTTCGGCATCCCCAAGGCCGAGGTCGCGGAGCGCACCGACGAGCTGCTGGGGTTCCTGCAGCTGACGGAGAAGGCGAAGTCAAAGGTCGATGAGCTCTCCGGCGGCATGAAGCGCCGGCTCACCATCGCGCGCAGCCTGGTCAACCGGCCCGACCTACTGCTCCTCGACGAGCCGACCACCGGCCTCGACCCGCAGGCGCGCCACGTGCTCTGGGACCGGTTGTTCCGGCTCAAGCAGCAGGGCGTCACGCTCGTGATCACGACCCACTACATGGACGAGGCCGAGCAGCTCTGCGACCGGCTCGTGGTGATGGACAAGGGCCTGATCGTCGCCGAGGGCTCTCCCCTCGACCTGATCCGGCAGCACTCCACCCGCGAGGTAGCCGAGCTGAGGTTCGGAGTCGGTGGCGACGACGAGCACGACAAGCTCGCCGAGAAGATCGCCGACCTGGGCGACCGGGTGGAGGTGTTGCCCGACCGGCTGCTCGTCTACACCGCCGACGGCGAAGAAGTGGTCGCGAAGGTGCACGAGCGCGGACTCCAGCCGGTGGCGGTGCTGGTGCGGCGCTCCACTCTCGAAGACGTGTTCCTGCGGCTGACCGGTCGGACGTTGGTGGACTGATGGCCGAGCTGACCCTGACCGAGGGTGTCGGCCGCCAGGTCGACTACTGGGTGACCGTGTTCAAGCGGACCTGGCGTGGGTCGGTCATCACGTCGTTCGTCTCGCCCCTCTTCTACGTCGTGGCGATGGGTGTCCTGCTCGGCGGCTTCATCGACGGCGATCCGGACCGCCTCGAGGGGGCGACCTCTTATCTCGCCTTCGTGGTGCCTGGGCTGATCGCGGCGCACTCGATGCAGACCGCGGTCGGCGAGACGACCTACCCGGTGATGGCCATGATCAAGTGGGAGCGGGTCTACGAGTCGATGCTCGCCACCCCGCTGCAGACCCGCCACCTGGTCGGCGCCCACTTGGCCGCCGTCGGCGTCCGCCTGGCGATGACCTGCGCGGTCTTCATGCTGGTGCTCACGCCGTTCGGAGTCTTCGAGTCGTGGTGGGGGCCGCTGCTCGCCTATCTCTCCCAGGTGCTGGTGGGCATCGCGTTCGCGACGCTCGTCTACGGCTTCTCGGCGCGACTGACCTCGCCTGAGGGTTTCGGCGTGCTGTTCCGGCTGGGGGTGTTCCCGCTGTTCCTGTTCAGCGGGGCGTTCTTCCCGGTCAGCAACCTCGGGAGCGTGGGTGAGCGGCTGGCCCAGCTGACGCCGCTGTGGCACGGCGTCAGCCTGTCGCGGATGTTCTGCGTCGACGTCATCGACTGGTCGACCGCCGCGATCAACGTCGCGGTGCTGCTCGCCATCACCGCCTTCGGCTGGTGGTGGTCGGTGACCGGGCTGACGAAGCGGCTGGTGGACTGATGACCGCCGCGCGTCAGCGCCGCCCGGTTCCTGACGAGCCGAGGGACGAGGCGTCTCGAAGGACGCCACTGTCGCCCAGCCAGGCACTCGGCCTGATTGTGCAGCGCAACTACATCGTCTACCGCGACGCCTGGAAGCTGTTCCTGACCGGCTTCCTCGAACCCGTCTTCTACCTCCTCTCGATCGGCATCGGGGTCGGCCAGCTGATCGACACGTTCGAGTTCAACGGGCGGGCGATCCCCTACGCCGAGTTCGTGGCGCCGGGCATGCTGGCCGCCTCGGCGTTCAACGGGGCGCTGCTCGACTCGACCTACAACGTGTTCTTCAAGCTGCGTCTCGACAAGCTCTACGACCAGATGCTCGCGACGCCGTTGAGCACGAGCGACATCGCCCGCGGCGAGATCGCGTGGGGCCAGCTGCGCGGAAGCGCCTACTCCGCGGGGTTCCTGGTCGTGATGGCGGCGATGGGGATGCTGCACTCGTGGTGGGCCCTGCTGGCGCTGCCGGCCGCACTGCTGATCGGGTTCGCGTTCAGCGCGGTCTGCATGGCGCTGACCACCTACATGCGGTCGTGGCAGGACTTCGACAAGATCACGCTGGTCCAGCTTCCGCTGTTCTTGTTCTCGGCGACATTCTTCCCGGTCACCACCTTCGACGGCTGGGTGCGCTGGATCGTCGAGTGCACCCCGCTCTACCGCGGCGTCGTGCTCTGCCGCGAGCTGACCACCGGTGCGGTCTCGTCCGCGTCGCTGGTTTCTGTGGTCTACCTCGTGGTCATGGGGTTGATCGGCCTGCTCGTCGTACGTAAGAGACTCGACACACTTCTGCTGACCTGAGGCAGGCGGCGCGCCGTAGCGTCGAGGCATGCTCAAGTGGGTCGTCGCTGCGGCGGTGCTCGTGGTCGTTGCCGTCGGCCTGTGGGCGTTCGAGCCGTGGCGGCTCTTCACGAGCAGCGAGATCGACGAACCGGTGCCGACCGTGGCCGAGGACGTCGCGCCGACGGCCGAACCGGACGTGAGCGCGCCGGCGCCGGAGGTGGTCGAGCTGGCGCGGGGTGCCTTCGAGGACGCCGAGCACGACACGTCGGGGGCAGTGCGGGTGATCGAGCTGGCCGACGGCACCAGGTTCGTCCGGTTCGAGGATCTCGCCGGCTCCGACGGGCCGGACCTGCACGTCTGGCTCACCGACCAGCCGAGTGGCGGCGACTGGGGTTCCTACGACGACGGCCGCTACCTGCGCCTCGGTGACCTCAAGGCCACCCACGGCAACCAGAACTACGAGATCCCGGCCTCGGCCGACCTCAGCGGACTGAAGTCCGTGGTGATCTGGTGCGACCGGTTCAACGTTGCCTTCGGCACGGCTGCGGTTTGGCTCTAGCTGGGGCAGGGATCCCAGCCGAAGCTGGGATGCCGGACGTTATCGGCCGTTGCAACACCCCAGAACGTCAGGGATCCCAGCTGAAGCTGGGATCCTCCGCCGCTCTAGCCCTCCAGCGCCAGCGCCCAAAAGGCGGTGTCGATCCAGCGGTCGAACTTGAACCCGACCTCTGGCAGCAGCCCGACCCGCTCGAACCCGCACGACCGGTGCAGGCCCTCGCTGGCCGGGTTCGGCGTCGCGATCACGGCCAGCACGGTGTGTACGCCGTCGGCGGCGAGACGAGCCAGGAGATCGTCGTACAGCGCGCGGCCGAGGCCGCGCCCGATGGCATCGGAGGCAAGGTAGACCGAGGTCTCGCGGGTGCGGGCGTAGGCCGGCCGGCCCCGGTACGACGACGAATAGGCGTAGCCGAGCACCACGTCGTCCTCCTCAGCCACCAGCAGGTGATCGCCGGTCTCGGTGCTGGTCAGGCGGGCCCGCCAGTAGTCGATCGGCGGTGGCTGCAGGTCGAAGGTGGCGATGCCGGTGAGCACCTGGTCGTCGTAGATGGCCTTCACCGCGGGCAGATCGGCCTCAGCGGCCGGCCGGATCAACATGGCGCCATCTTCCCCGAGGTTGGCAGCAACGAGAGGGACCGGGGTCGCCGGCGACTGGGAGAATTCGGCCATGGAAAGCGCACCCCCGATCGAACCGGACACCAAGGACTGGACATGGGTCCTCGATCAGCCCTGCTCCGACTGCGGCCTCGACCCCAAGCAGGTCGACCGCGCCGAGCTGGGGCGGCTGCTGCGTGACAACGCCGCCTCCTGGTCAACGGCCCTCACTGCACCTGGCGTCACCGGCCGCCCGCGGCCGCAGGTCTGGTCGGTCACCGAGTACGCCTGCCATGTCCGCGACGTACACACCCTGTTCGCGGAGCGAGTGGGGCTGATGCTCGGCGCGGACGACCCCGAGTTCGCCAACTGGGACCAGGACGTCACCGCGGTGGAGAGCCGCTACGACCTCGCCGATCCTGCCGAGGTGGACCTTCAGCTCGTGGCTGCTGCCAACCGGGTCGCCGACGCCTACGACGCGGTCAGCGGTGACGAGTGGTCGCGACCGGGCCGTCGGGACAATGGCAGCGTCTTCACGGTCGAGTCGATCGGGCGCTACCACCTGCACGACGTCGTGCACCACCTCTGGGATGTCACCGGCCACCCCACCAGCAGGCCCGAGTGATGCTGTCGGAGCCGTCGTCGATGATGGGCGAGTGAGACACACGGAGTTCTGGGCCCGGATGGAGGCCGCACTCGGTTCCGGCTACTCCCACGTCTGGGCCGAGCAGTTCGTGATGGCCGACCTCGGCGGCCGGACTGCCAAGGAGGCGCTGGACGCCGGCATACCTCCGAAGCAGGTGTGGGACGCCGCGTGGCGGGCGCTCGAGCTGCCGCCGAGCGCGCGATGACCACGATGCCGCCCACCGCCCCCGTGACGCACGACGTCGTACGGGTGCAGGCCCGCACGGTGCGCACCCTGGTGCTCGCCCAGGCGGTCGGCGCGATCGGCATCACGATCGGCATCGCCACGGCGTCGCTGCTCGCGCGCGACGTGTCGGGCTCCGAGAGCCAGGCCGGACTCGCGCAGACCGCGCAGGTGCTGGGCACGGCGGTCGCGGCGTTCTTCCTGGCCCGGCTGATGTCGCGCTACGGGCGCCGGATGGGGCTGGTGACCGGCTACCTCCTGGGTGCGTCTGGGGCGGTAGTGGCCGTCGTGGCCGGGGCTATCGAATCCATGCCACTGCTGCTCGTCGGCGCCGCGTTCCTCGGTTCGGCAACGGCCGCCAACAACGGAGCTCGCTACGCCGCCACCGACCTGGCCGTCGCGGAACGCCGCGCCCAGTCCCTGTCGATGGTCGTCTGGGCGACCACGATCGGCGCCGTGGCGGGCCCCAACCTCACTGGCCCGGCGGGAGCCTTCGCGGAGCTGCTCGGCATCCCGGAGCTGACCGGCCCGTTCGCGCTGGGGGCCATCGGGATGGTGCTGGCCGCGGTGGTCGTCGGCGTACTGCTGCGGCCCGACCCGCTGCTCGTCGCTCGGGCCATGGCCGAGGTGCCGACGAAGGCCCCGACCGGCACCTCGTGGGGACGCGCCCTGGCCGCAGTCCGCGAGCGGCCGGTGCTGGGCTACGCCGTGCTCGGCCTGGCCGGTGCCCACGCCGCGATGGTCAGCGTGATGGTGATGACCCCGCTGCACATGGAGCACGGCGGCTCCGAGCTGCGCATCATCGGCGTGGTCATCTCGGTGCACGTGCTGGGGATGTTCGCGTTCTCGCCGCTGGTCGGCTTGCTCGCCGATCGGTCCGGACGACCGATCGTGCTGGCCGCCGGCGGCACCATCCTGCTGGTCTCGTTGGCAATCTGCGCCTCGGCGCCCGAGGGCAGCTCCTGGCAGATCTTCGTCGGGCTGTTCCTACTGGGGCTCGGCTGGTCGTTAGCGACCGTGGCATCGTCGACGATCATCGCGGACCACGCCCCGCTGGACGCTCGCACCGACGTGCAGGGTGGGGCCGACCTCGTGATGGGTGTGACCGCAGCCGCGGCAGGTGGTCTGGCCGGGCTGATCGTCGACCAGGCCGGCTACCCGGCCCTGGCGCTGACCACGATCGCGCTGGCGGTGGTGGTGATTCTGGCGGCGGCCCGCGCGGGCCGAATGGCAGAGTTGCCCGAGTGAGCAACGCACCCCTCCAGCCCGCCGACGTCGCGGTCATCGGCGGCACCGGCTTCTACTCCTTCCTCGATGACCCGAGCGAGCACGTCATCGACACGCCCTACGGCGCTCCGTCGGCCCCGGTGGCGATCGGCACGGTGGCCGGCCGGAGTGTGGCGTTCCTGCCGCGGCACGGGAAGGCGCACGAGTTCCCGCCGCACGCGATCAACTACCGGGCCAACCTCTGGGCGCTGCGCTCGCTGGGCGTTCGCCAGGTGCTCGCCCCGTGCGCCGTCGGTGGACTCCGCGACACGGTCGCGCCGGGTGACGTCGTCGTACCCGACCAGCTGGTCGACCGCAGCCAACGCCGGATCTCGTCGTATGTCGAAATCGGCGCCTGCCACCTGCCGTTCGCCGATCCCTACTGCGCCGCGACCGGCGCCGCCGTGACCGCCGCGGACCCGTCGATCAAGGCCGGCGGCACCATGGTCGTGATCGAGGGCCCGCGCTTCTCCACGAGGGCCGAGTCGCAGTTCTACGCCGCCCAGGGCTGGGACCTGATCAACATGACCGGCGCCCCCGAGGCTGCGCTGGCTCGCGAGATGCGGCAGTGCTACGCCTCGATCGCGCTGGTCACCGACATGGACGCCGGCGCCGAGTCGGGGGAGGGCGTCGGTCAGGAGGACGTCTTCGCGCTGTTCAAAGCGAACCTCGAGCGGCTCACTCGGCTGCTGACCGACACCATCGCTGGCCTGCCCGACCCCACGGGCTGCTCGTGCTCGACCTGGACCGACGCGATCGAGCTCACCTACGAGGTTCCGGGGCCGCGACCCCGGTGATCACTGGGCGGATCGCCGCCAGTTTCACCGGCTGAGCGGTGAAACTGGAGCCTGGACGAAAAACCTTCATCGGCCAACCGTGAGTTTCACCGGCTGGCCGGTGAAACTCCCGCCAACGGCTCAAAGGTAGGGAGTCAGTGCCTTCACCGACTCGGTCGGGATCTTGAGGGGGATCCCCTCGCCGATCGCCCGAAGCTTCCAGCCATCGCCGTCGCGGAAGATCTTGGCCAGCACGAGCCCGGTCTCGGGCAGGCCTCCAGTGAGCGTGTATCTGGCGAGCTCCACGTCGTGTTCGTCGACCAACCGGACGTACGCGTTGTTGATCCACTCGAACGTGTGGCCCTGGTAGCTGCTGACCAGGAAGAAGACGGTGTCGATCTTCGGGTGGACCTTGGTCAGGTCGACGCTCAGCACCTCGTCGTCTCCCGAACCCTTGCCCGTGAGGTTGTCGCCCAGGTGCACCACGGACCCGTCGCGGAACTGGAGGTTGTTGTAGAACGCGAGGTCGCCGAGCTCTCGGTTGGCGAAGGCCACCGCCGAGGCATCGAGGTCGACGTCGGGGGCGCCGGTGCCGATGGCGCCCGCGGTCGGGATCTTGTCCCAGCCCAGCCCCACCTGCAGCTTGGTCAGCGCCTGACCGTCGTCCGTGGCCACCGGCCACTCCTGGCCCTGGGTCAGCTCGATCACCGTCGTACCTTCCGTCGTTGGTTTCTCGAACCTACGAGACTGCGCCAACCGGAGGGACCAACAGTGCGTCAGGAGTAGCGGTGGCTCTTGGCCGCGTGGCCCCGCTCGCGGGTGCAGGTGCGCCCGCTGATCGCGCGATGGCCGCACAGCGGCTCCTCCGACTCGGCCTCGATGTGCGGCGTCTCGGCTGGTTGTGACACCGGCCGCTCGATCGGCTTCGGCCTCGCTGCGGGCTTGCCGGAGCGGGCCGAAGCTGCCGCGTAGCGGGCCTCGCGCATGGCCCGCAGGCCATCCATCTTGCTCATCGTCGGTTCACGTGACCGACCCTAGGGCCAGCCACCGACAGTTCCCTGCAGGCGCGTGGAGCGACGTGCGAGGCTGTCGCCGATGGACGTCCTGCGCACCCCCGACAGCTGCTTCGCGGACCTGCCCGGCTATCCCTTCGAGCCGCACTACGTCGACGTAGTCGCCGACGGTCTCGACCCGGTTCGGATGCACTACGTCGAGGAGGGTCCCACGGACGGTCCGATCGCCCTGCTGCTGCACGGCCAGCCCACGTGGTCCTACCTCTACCGCACGGTGGTGCCGGTCCTCCTAGACCGAGGCATCCGCGTGATCGCCCCGGACAACATCGGCTTCGGTCGATCCGACAAGCCCGCCGATCCCACGGACTACACCTTCGCGCGGCACATCGAGTGGACCCAGAGCCTGGTCACCGGGCTGGACCTGCGCGAGGTCACCCTCGTGGCCCAGGACTGGGGCGGGCCGATCGGGCTCAGCGTCCTGGCCGCGGAGCCGGACCGGTTCGCACGCGTCGTCGCGGCCAACACGATCCTGCACACCGCCGATCCCGACCTGACCGGCCGGCTCACCTGGGCGGTGCACGGCGAGGGCGAGTCGCGCGTCGTACTCCAGGAAGCCATCGTCGACTACCTGCTCTACACCCAGAGAGCGCCCCAGCTGCGGGCCAGCGACTTCGTCGGCGCTGCGACGACGACCCCGCTTGCGCCTGAAGTGCTGGCGGCGTACGACGCCCCGTTCCCGGACGTCAGCCACACCGCGGGACTTCGGCAGATGACGGCCCTGCTGCCGCTGACCCGCAACGACGTCGGCGCGAGGATCGGTCGCCGGACGATGCGGGCCCTGGAGCAGTTCGACCGTCCGTTCGTGACCTGCTACTCCGACGGCGACCCGGCGACCCGTGGCTGGGAGACGGTGTTCCAGGAGCGGGTGCCCGGCGCGAAGGGGAGGGACCACGTGACGATCGCCGGTGCCGGCCACTTCCTGCAGGAGGATGCGGGGGAGGAGCTCGGCCGCGTCGTCGCCGACATCATGGCGACCACTTGAGCCGCCGGCCCGAGTTGATCGCGGCAGCGTGGGTACCTCCCGACCATGGCTGCCGGAATCGTTCTGATCATCGTGGGTGCGGTCTTCACCTTCGCGTTGAAGGCGGAGTCGTCATGGCTCGACACCCGGGCACTGGGACTGATCTTGATCCTGGGGGGAGTCGCGTTCATCTGGCGCTCACAAGTGCGCAAGCGCCACATCGTGACTCGCGAGACGCAGTCCGCAGACGGCGCCGTGCACAGTGAGACAACCGACGTCGTGGAGCGACACGTGGAGTAGTTGTCGCATCGGCATCACGACCTCATCGTCTCCGACACGCCCACCGGGATGGCGCGAGCGGCACCACCGTCCTGCCCCGCCTCCGCGAGCAAACCGGCAACGCCGTCACGGCCTGAGGACTACGGAACGAAGTCGACCTCGTAGTCGTCGCCGAGCTCTTTTTGCACCGCTTCCGCCAGGCGATGGCCTTCCGCGACGTACGACGCCTGAGTGCCTGGCTCCCAGCCCCGCTGGTGGTGGAAGTGAGAGCTCCAGTAGTCCTCCCACGCTGCGAGCGCGTGACGCAAGGTGGGTGAGATCATCGGCCAGTGCTCCGGGCCGGTGCCGCCCTCCTCGTCCCAGAGCGGCCAGCCGTTGTAGTCGCACATGAGGCGGACGTGCTTCGGCATGCAGGCATTCTCCCGGCTCTGGCTCGCCGGCTGTCGGCCGCGTCTGCGTAGGACGCTCGGCCTCTACCGGTGGAAGCCGCCCTCGGAGTCGAGCACCTGGCCGACCATCCATAGGACTTCGCCGCTGACCAGCCAGGCAATGAGTCGGGCAGGGTCGTCAGGTTCGCCCGGCCTGCCCTGAGGAAGCGCGCGAGGAGTGCGGCCGGCGGCCCATCGAGGTAGCCGGTGTTGACCGGTGCTGGTCGACCAACCTACGTAAGTCGCTGAGGCTCCACGGCCTGGACCACGACGCCCCCGAACTTCGCTTCGCCGATGGTGCACTCGTGGCCGTCGATCCAGCAGTGGCCAGACTCGGTGACCTCCTGGCAGACGCCTTCCGATCCACCGTTGCTGTCGACGTACGCCGCTTCGAAACCGCCGCCGAACGATGCGTTGTAGCCGGTGATGCGGCGGCCGGTGCTGTCGACGGTCTTCGGGTAGCAGGTGTCGCACACCGAGTGGGGGTAGCGCCGACTCCCCATGGAGGGCAGGCCGCAGAGCGGGCAGGGATGGGTCCAGGCCTCGTCGTGGGGAGGTTCCAGCAACACGTCGTCCGCCGCGATCGCGCGGATCGCGGCTGCCTCACCGTCCTTGTGGATCCGGGAGAGGGTGCGGTTGATCAGGATCAGGACGTACTCGGCATAGTCGACGTCGCGGTCGGTCGCCAGCTGTTGACGGGCGCTGTCGGACAGATCCCGGACCGTGCGCGACCCCGCGGCCACCGCTGCGAGGGCTGCCTGCTGCCATGGCCCCAGCGTTGCGACATCGATCGGACGATTGGTGTGGCGCGATCTCGCCCAGAACGACTCGATCCAGCCCTGCCAAGCGTCAGGCGGGCCGGGTACGCGGACCTCGTAGGTCCCGTCCCGACCCACGATGTGGAAGCGCTCCGGCTCGGCAAACGCGAACCCACCGGACAGCGCGTCGGCGTTGAACTCCTCATGCAGGACCTCCTCGACAGCGGCAGGGGCGGCCGCTCCGGACAGCACGTAGGCGAGCGCGGCGGCGTGGGTCACCGGCGGTTCGGGTCGATCCATGAGCACAGTCTGCGACACGCCGGGGAGGAGCGTGCTTCGAACAGGTGTTCGGGCTACGTTTGGTCGTGCAGTGAGGCGCTGGTCGCCGTTCTGACAGGGAGTCATCCACAGGTCCAACCGCTCGAACCGGACCCTGTCGGCGGTCCCGTCTAGCGTCCAGGCCAGACGACGAAACGTTGCACAGACCTCGACGAAGAAGGACGGAAAACCCCATGGCTGGTGGAGACCGCGACCCCCGCGACAAGGCCCTCGACGCCGCGCTGCTCAACATCGAGAAGCAGTTCGGCAAGGGCTCGGTGATGCGCCTTGGCGACGAGACGCGCGCCCCCCTCGAAGTCATCCCGACCGGCTCGATCGCGCTCGACGTCGCGCTCGGCCTCGGTGGGCTGCCGCGCGGTCGCGTGGTGGAGATCTACGGCCCGGAGTCCTCCGGCAAGACGACGGTCGCCCTGCACGCGGTGGCCAACGCGCAGTCGGCTGGCGGCATAGTCGCCTTCATCGACGCCGAGCACGCGCTCGACCCCGACTACGCCAAGGCGCTCGGTGTCGACACCGACGCGCTGCTGGTCTCCCAGCCCGACTCCGGTGAGCAGGCGCTCGAGATCGCCGACATGCTGATCCGCTCCGGGGCCCTCGACCTGATCGTGATCGACTCGGTGGCCGCGCTGGTGCCGCGGGCCGAGATCGAGGGGGAGATGGGCGACAGCCACGTCGGCCTGCAGGCCCGCCTGATGAGCCAGGCGCTGCGCAAGATGACCGGCGCGCTCAACAACTCCAACACCACGATGATCTTCATCAACCAGCTCCGGGAAAAGATCGGCGTGATGTTCGGCTCGCCCGAGACGACCACCGGTGGCAAGGCGCTGAAGTTCTACTCCTCGGTGCGCCTCGACGTACGCCGCATCGAGACCCTCAAGGACGGCACCGACATGGTCGGCAACCGGACCCGGGTCAAGGTCGTGAAGAACAAGGTGGCGCCCCCCTTCAAACAGGCCGAGTTCGACATCATGTACGGCAAGGGCATCAGTCGCGAGGGTGGCCTGATCGACGTCGGCGTCGAGGCCGGCCTGGTCCGCAAGGCCGGTGCTTGGTACACCTACGAGGGCGATCAGCTCGGCCAGGGCAAGGAGAACGCCCGGTCCTTCCTCAAGGACAACCCCGACCTGGCCAACGAGCTGGAGAAGAAGATCCTCGAGACGCTCGGGGTCGGCCCGACGGTCGACGGAGAGGCCGGTGGTGGCGCCGCTGCCGTCGAGTCCGACCTGTCGGATGAGCCGATCGGTGTCGACGACTTCTGATCGCCGCGATCCATGGCAGGGCGACGTCCATCAGGGCGTCGCCGCCTGGACGCGCGACCGGCCGGCCGAGCCGCCGCCCGATCCGGTGGCCGAGGGTCCCGACGCGGACGCGGAGTCGGTGGCCCGCAAGATCCTGCTCGACCAGCTGACCGGTCAGGCCCGCAGCCGTAAGGAGCTCGCCGACAAGCTGGCCACCAAGGGCGTATCGGCGGAGCTCGCCACCCGCCTCCTCGACCGGTTCCAGGAGGTCGGGCTGGTCGATGACGACGCGTTCGCCCGGTCCTGGGTGGCGAGTCGCCAGCCGGGCAAGGGGCTGGCCCGCCGGGCGCTGGCCCAGGAGCTGCGCCGTAAGGGCATCGACGACGAGGTCGCCCGCAGCGCGTTGGACGACATCGATCCCGAGGACGAGGAGGCTTCCGCCCGACTCCTGGTCCGCAAGAAGCTGCGCACCCTGTCCCGGGTCGACGACACCACCGCCACCCGACGGCTGGTCGGGCTGCTGGCCCGCAAGGGCTACCCGTCCGGCTTGGCGTTCGCGGTCGTCCGTGACGAGCTGACCTCGGCTGCGCGAGAATGCCCGAGTGACGGATGAAGCCCACGAGGTTCTGACCTATGAGCAGTCCGGCGAGGCGACTCGCGCCCTCGCGCAACAGATAGCCGACGACGGCTTCGAGGCCGACATCATCCTGGCCATCGCGCGCGGCGGGCTCGGCCTCGCCATGGGCCTCGGCTACGCGCTGGACGTGAAGAACCTGTCGGCCGTCAACGTCGAGTACTACACCGGCGTCGACACCCGGCTCGACGTACCGATCATGCTGCCGCCCACCCCGGCGGCGGTCGACCTGGCCGGCCTCAGGGTGCTCGTCGTCGATGACGTGGCCGACACCGGACACACCCTCGAGCACGTCCGCGAGTTCTGCGCCGGCCACGTCGCCGAGGCGCGGATTGCGGTGATCTATGAGAAGTCACGCAGCGTCGTCAGGGCCGACTACGTCTGGAAGAAGACCGACCGGTGGATCGACTTTCCGTGGTCGGTGCTGCCCCCGGTGATGAGCCGGGGACGGGGCCGGGAGTCCTGACCATGACCGACCAGGTCCACCTGGTCGTTCGCGATCGTGGCCATGACCTCGGAGGTGTCGTCCACCCGGGTGAGTCGTGGGCGGCCGCTGCCCGTCGAACCATCGCGAGCATGCACAACGAGCCGGTGCCGCTCGATCTCTCGGGAGACATCAAGCAGTTCGTGGTCGACCACGACACCCGGGTGACCCTGCGGGCGATGTCGTACGGCGACCTGCCGGATGTGGCGCGCTGGCGGGCGGCGGAGCACGTCCAGAAGTGGTGGGCGAGCGACGGGGAGTGCACGCTCGAGGCGGTCACCGCGAAGTACGGACCGGACATCGACGGCAACACGCCGACCCGGATGTGGGTGGTGGAGGCCAACGGGAGGTCGGTGGGCTTCGTGCAGGACTACCGGATCGGTGACTATCCCGAGTACGCCGTACTGGGCCCGGATCCCGACGCGATCGGGATCGACTACGCCATCGGCGACGTCGCCTGGACCGGACGTGGCATCGGCACGCGGCTCGTCTGGGCCTGGATGCAGCGGGCCCGCAAGCGGTTCCCCGACGCGACGGCGTACTTCGCGGCACCGGACCACCGCAACAGGGCGTCATTGCGGATGCTGGCCAAGCTCGGATTCACTGAGGGTCTCTGGTTCGACGAGCCACAGGAGGACGGCTCGGTCGACACCGTGATCGGCTGCACGCTCGACGTCCTTCGGGTGCTGGGATAGTGACGCCATGACCGCGCCGAGCCTCGAAGCCCTATTTCGGCTGCCGCCGGGACCCGTCGACCTGTTGGCGATCGCGACCGACGACACCCCCGGCTTCGACGGGGACAAGGAGGCCGGGGAAGCCGCGCTCGCTGAGCTGGGTCCCGTTCTCGCCGACGTGCAGGAACGGCTCTTCGCCGAGCGGACGACGGGTTCACCGCGAAAGATGCTGCTGGTGCTGCAAGGCATGGACACCTCGGGCAAGGGTGGGGTCCTGCGCCACACCGTCGGGCTCGTCGACCCCCAGGGCGTGAAGATCACCGCGTTCAAGGCTCCTAACGAGGAGGAGCTGAGGCACGACTTCCTGTGGCGGATCCGTCGAGCCTTGCCGGATCCAGGACACATCGGAGTCTTCGACCGCTCGCACTACGAGGACGTGCTGATCGGCCGGGTGCACGCGCTCGCGGACGCGCCTGAGATCGAGCGCCGCTATGGGGCGATCAACGAGTTCGAGCAGAAGCTGGTCGCCGCCGGCACTCACATCGTGAAGTGCATGCTGCACATCTCGCCCGATGAGCAGAAGAAGCGGCTGCTCGCGAGGCTGGACGACCCCACGAAGTACTGGAAGTTCAACCCCAGCGACGTCGACGAGCGCGCCCATTGGGCCGCCTATCGTGAGGCCTACGAAATCGCCCTCGAGCGGACCAACACCGAGCTCGCTCCGTGGCATGTCATACCGAGTGACCGGAAGTGGTTCCGCAATCTCACCATCGCCGGTCTGCTGCACGAGGGTCTCGAGCGGATGAAGCCGGTGTGGCCGGCTGCCGATTTCGACATCGACGAACAGCGGGCGCGGCTGGTCGATGAGGTGCCGATCCGGTGATGGAGACGGTGGGCGTGACGCGCTACGTCACGCCGCTCCGCGAAGGCGGCAGCCTGCCCGGCGTCGTTGAGGCCGACGACCTCGGCACCTACGTGTGCAAGTTCCGGGGAGCCGGCCAGGGCGTGCGGGTGCTGGTCGCCGAGGTGATCGTCGGCGAGCTGGCCCGTCGGATCGGCCTCAACACGCCTCGCCTGGTCGCCCTCGAGCTCGACCCGGAGATCGCGCGTTATGAGGCGGACGAGGAGGTGCAGGACCTGCTCAACAAGAGTCCCGGCCTCAACCTCGGCATCGACTTCCTGCCCGGGGCCTTCGGCTTCGACGGAGAGACCCCTGGAGGAGAGGCCGACGCCGCCAAGATCATCTGGCTGGACGCTCTCTGCGCCAACGTCGATCGGTCGTGGCGCAACCCCAACCTGCTCCTCTGGCACGGCCAGCTCTGGGTGATCGACCACGGTGCTGCGCTGTACTTCCACCACGGGTGGGGAGGAGGCGTGACCGACCCGGAGCGGTTCGCCCAGCAGCCGTGGGACCCGGCCGACCATGTCCTGCTCGGCCGCGCCGGCGGCCTCGGTGAAGCGGACGAGGAGCTGAGCCGGCTGGTCGACGAATCGGCCTTGGCGGAGGTGGTCTCCATGGTGCCCGACGGCTGGCTCGAGCCGGTGCCGGGAGCCGAGACACCCGAGGCCCTGCGAGCGGCGTACGTCGGCTTCCTGACCGCGCGGCTCCGGACCCGTCAGTGGCTGCCCACGGTGGGGGCCCGATGAAGCTCGCCTACCAGTACGTCGCGCTGCGGTGCGTGCCCCGCGTCGACCGCGAGGAGTTCCTCAACGTGGGGGTGGTGCTCTACTGCCACGCCTCCGACTTCCTGCGCGCCGCCTGGCACGTCGACGCGGAGCGGCTGAACCTGCTCGACCCGCGGCTCGACATCGACCAGGTCTGCGAGGCGCTGACGTTCGTCGACCGGGTCTGTGCCGGTGACGAGCTCGCCGGCACCGCCGCCCTGCAGCCGGTCAGCCAGCGGTTCGGATTCCTCAAGGCGCCGCGCAGCACGATGCTCCAGCCCGGCCCCGTCCACGGCGGTCTCACCGACGACCCCGAACGCCAGCTCGAGCGCCTCCTCCACACCCTCGTCGGCTGAGAACAGAGCGCGAGTCGGCACAAAGTCGGGCTTCAAACAGCGCGAGTCGGCACAAAGTCGGGCTTCAAACAGCGCGAGTCGGCGCAACGTGGGGGACGTTGCGCCGACTCGGTGGTTTTCAGGCCGGAGTTTGTGCCGACTCGGCGGGGTTAGACGGGGACGAGCTCGACGGCGCCGACGGCGTAGCGGGCCAGGACGGTGCGGGCGACCTCGGGGTGGGCACCGAGCGGCTCGGAGACCGCAACGGCGCCGGCTTCGAGCGCCAGCTCGGCCGCCCGGTCTGGCAGGAAGCCGGGCGCCAGGAACAGCGACGCGACCGCGATGTGGCGGCGGCCCTCGGCACGGAAGGCCCGGACCGCTTCACCGGTGGCCGGCGGCGCGCTCGAGGCGTACGCCGCGGTGACGGGCAGCTTGTGGTGGGTGCCCCACAGGCGGGCCAAACGTGCGACGGCCTGGTTGGCGAGCGGGTCACTGGTGCCTGCTGCGGCCAGCACGAGGGCGTCCAGTTCCCGGATCCGGGAGACCTTCAGCGCCTCGCGCATCCGGACGTCGAGCACCTCCAGGAAGCAGGGCTCGAGCCCGAGCACGGCCGTGGCCCGGATCCGCAGACCTTCGTGGCGGGCGGTCGCCTCGGCGATCGCCTCGGGCACGTCGATCTTGGCGTGGTAGGCCTCGGTCAGCAGCAGCGGTACGACCACGATCTCGTCGAAGCCGGCCTTGACCAGCCGGTCGACGACCGCCTGGAAGCTGGGCTTCGCGAGCTCGAGGAACGCGCGCTCGACCCGGAGGTCGGGGCGCTGCTGCTTGACCTCGGCGACCAGGGCCGTGATGGTCTTGGCCGATCGCGAGTCACGACTTCCGTGGGCCAGTGCAATGAGTGCAGGAGCAGCCATCAGAGTGGCCTCCCTTCATGCGGGGCGGACATCGTCCGCGGTGTTGCGTGGGAAGCGTCGACCGCGCTGTCGACGATGAGGCGGGGAACCACGGTGATCATGAGTGGATCCCGCACTCGGTCTTGGTGGTGCCGGCCCAGCGCCCGCTCCGCGGGTCGTCGCCAGGCGCGACCCGTCGGGTGCAGGGGGCGCAGCCGATCGAGGGGTAGCCGTCGTACACGAGCGGATTCACCAGTACGCCGTTGTCGGCGATGTAGCGCTCCACCTGCTCGTCGGTCCACCGGGCCAGCGGTGAGACCTTGACCTTGCCCTTCTTGGCGTCCCAGCCGATGACCGGCGCGATCACCCGGTTGTGGGTCTCGGCACGGCGCAGCCCGGTCGCCCAGGCGTCGAAGCCCGACAGGGCTTCCGCTAGGGGCTTGACCTTGCGCAGGGCGCAGCACAGGTCGGGGTCGGTCTTGTAGAGGTCCTTGCCGTACTCCGCGTCCTGCTCGGCCACGGACTGCACCGGCGTGATGCTGAGCATCTTGACGTCCATCGTCGCCTCGACGGCGTCGCGGGTGCCGATCGTCTCGATGAAGTGGTAGCCGGTGTCGAGGAAGACCACTTGGATCCCGGGCACGACCTTGGACGCGACGTCGGCAAGCACGGCGTCGCCCATCGACGACGTCACGCAGAAGCGCTCGCCGAAGGTGGCCGCAGCCCACTCGATGATGTGCTCGGCAGGAGCGAGCTCGAGCTCGGCACCCCAGTGGGAGACCAGCTCGCGCAGCTCCTCGGGGGAGCGGCCCTCGGTCTCGGTCCCTCGGTAGGCGCTCGCGGAGGCGGTGGTTGCCGCAGTCATCGGGCACCTCCGGTCGGACGGACGAGGCCGAGCATCTTCAGCGAGAACGCCCGCAGGCACGACCGGCACTCCCACGACCCGTGCGCCCCTTCGTGGGGCCACAGGTTCTCGTCACCGCAGTAGGGGCAGTGGAAGGGCACGGCGCGCTCGCTCATGTTGTGGCCAACGTCCTCTCGCCCCGAAGCAATTCCTCGTCGGCGCGGACGACCCAGGTCGCGAAGCTCTCGCCGTCCTCGCGATCGTCCAGGTAGTTGGTCACCACGTTGGTGATGTAGTCGTCGAGACCGACGCTGGTCACCTTGTGCGCGCGCAGCTTGCGGCCGAAGTTGGCCTGCAGGCCGGTCGCGCCACCGAGGTGCACCTGGAAGCCCTCGACCTGCTCGCCGTCGGCCATCACCAGCTGGCCCTTGAGGCCGATGTCGGCGACCTGAGTGCGGGCGCAGGCGTTGGGGCAGCCGTTGACGTTGACGGTGATGGGGGTGTCGAGCTCGGGGAAGCGACGCTCGAGCTCCGCGACCAGGTCGCGGGCGCGGTCCTTGGTGTCGACGATGGCGAGCTTGCAGAACTCGATGCCGGTGCAGGCCATCGTGTTGCGCCGCCAGTTCGACGGGCGCGCGGAGAGGCCGATCTCGTCAAGTCGGGCGATGAGCGGCTCGACCCGTGCTTCGTCGACGCCGAGCAGCACGATCTTCTGGTACGGCGTCAGCCGCGCCCCGGCAGCGCCGAACTCCGCGATCGCGTCGGCGAGCTGCACCAGCATGGTGCCGGACACGCGGCCGGCGGTCGGCGCGAGTCCGACGTAGAACTTCCCATCCTTCTGCTCGTGTACGCCGATGTGGTCGCGGTGGCCGGTGGGAGACGGCGGCGAGTCGCAGCTGATCAGCGTGCGGCCGAGGTACTCGTTCTCGAGCACCTCACGGAACTTCTCCACGCCCCAGTCGGCGACCAGGAACTTCAGCCGGGCCCTCGATCGGAGCCGGCGGTAGCCGTAGTCGCGGAAGATCCCGGCGACCCCGGCCCAGGCATCGGCCACCTCGTCGAGCGGGATCCACACGCCCAGCCGGGCGGCGAGCATCGGGTTGGTCGACAGGCCACCGCCGACCCACAGGTCGAAGCCGGGGCCGTGCTCGGGGTGCACGGTGCCCACGAACGACACGTCGTTGATCTCCGGGGCGACGTCGTGGCTGGGGTGTCCGGTGAGCGCGGTCTTGAACTTGCGCGGCAGGTTGGAGAACTCCGGGTTGCCGATGAAGCGGTCGAAGATCTCCTCGAGTGCCTGGGTGCCGTCGATGATCTCGTCCTTGGCGACGCCGGCGACGGGGGAGCCGAGGAAGGGTCGCGGCGAGTCGCCGCACGCCTCGGTGCTGCTCAGACCGGCCGCGTCGAGGCGGTCCCAGATCTCGGGGACGTCCTCGATCCGGATCCAGTGGAACTGAATGTTCTCTCGGTCCGTGACGTCGGCGGTGTCACGCGCGAAGTCGACGCCGATACTGCCCAGGGCGCGGACGGCGTCGGCCGACAGAAGGCGGCCGTCGGAGCGGACCCGGAGCATGAAGTACTCGTCATCCAGCTCCTCTTCTTCGAGCATCGCGGTCTTGCCGCCGTCGAAGCCGGGAGCGCGCTGGGTGTAGAGGCCCATCCATCGGAAGCGCCCGCGCAGGTCGGCCGGGTCGATCGAGGCGAAGCCGCGCTTGGAGTAGATGTTGAGGATTCGCGCCCGGACGTTGAGCGGGTCGTCGTCCTTCTTGGACTGCTCGTTCTTGTTCAGGGGCTCGGTGTAGCCGAGCGACCACTGACCCTCGGCGCGCTTGGGGCGCGGGATCTCCGTCCGTGACGGCGGCTGTGACTGGAAGCGCAGGTCGGGCATGAGAAGACTGGTCCTTCGCTGAGGGCCGCGCGCGACGGTGAGCGCGGAAGTCTGAACGGACTGAGGCGGTTCAGCGGGGCCAACAGATCATGCTGCGCGTGCGCCCGTAGTCCACGTGGCGTCGAACCACGAGGTGCGCGCTCGTCGCAGCACTGATCATGTCAAGCAGTCTCACGGGTCGGACGCCGCTCTCACAAACCTAAATCTCATGATCCGAGACGCGTCGCCACGATGTGAGATGCGATCATGGTCCTCCACGCCCGCCAGCACCCAGAAATGCGGCCCAGGTCACATCGCGAGGCACTGCCGACCGGCGTACACCGCGCAACTAGTCTGTGCGCCATGAGCGACTCCACCTCAATCGCCGGCCTGACCAGCTCCGCCTACCAGCAGGCTCTCGAGGTGATCGCCTCGGTCGAGCCGCGGATCGCGGAGGCCACCAGGCAGGAGCTCGCCGACCAACGGGCCTCGCTCAAGCTGATCGCCAGCGAGAACTACGCCTCACCGGCGGTGCTGCTGACCATGGGCACCTGGTTCAGCGACAAGTACGCCGAAGGCACGATCGGGCACCGGTTCTACGCCGGCTGCCAGAACGTCGACACGGTCGAGGCGCTCGCCGCCGAGCACGCCCGCGAGCTGTTCGGCGCGCCGTACGCCTATGCCCAGCCGCACTCCGGCATCGACGCCAACCTGGTCGCCTACTGGTCGATCCTGGCGCACCGGGTCGAGGGCCCGTGGCTGGAGAAGGCGGAGAAGAAGAACGTCAACGAGCTGACCGACGACGAGTGGGAGAAGCTGCGCCACGAGTTCGGGAACCAGCGACTGCTCGGCATGTCGTTGGACGCCGGTGGCCACCTCACCCACGGCTTCCGACCCAACATCAGCGGCAAGATGTTCCACCAGCAGCAGTACGGCACTGACCCCGAGACCGGGCTGCTCGACTACGACGTGGTCCGCGCGAAGGCGAAGGAGTTCAAGCCGCTCGTGCTCGTGGCCGGCTACTCGGCGTACCCCCGCCGGGTGAACTTCGCGAAGATGCGCGAGATCGCCGACGAGGTTGGCGCCACCCTGATGGTCGACATGGCCCACTTCGCGGGCCTGGTCGCCGGCAAGGTGTTCACCGGTGACGAGGACCCGGTGCCCCACGCGCACATCACGACCACGACCACCCACAAGTCGCTGCGCGGCCCGCGCGGCGGCATGGTCCTCGCCCAGGAGGAGTACGCCGACTCGGTCGACCGTGGCTGCCCGATGGTGCTGGGAGGCCCGCTGTCGCACGTGATGGCGGCCAAGGCGGTCGCCCTCGCCGAAGCACGTCAGCCGTCGTTCCAGACCTACGCGCAGGCCATCGCCGACAACGCAAAGTCGCTGGCCGAGGGTTTCCTCAAGCGGGACGCCAAGCTCGTCACCGGCGGCACCGACAACCACATCGTGCTGCTCGACGTGACGGCGTTCGGGCTGACCGGGCGGCAGGCGGAGTTCGCGCTGCTCGACGCCGGCGTGGTCACCAACCGCAACTCGGTGCCGGCTGACCCCAACGGCGCCTGGTACACCTCGGGCATCCGGCTCGGCACCCCTGCCCTGACCACCCGCGGCTTCGGCCACGACGAGTTCGACAACGTCGCCGAGCTGATCGTGCACGTCCTCCAGAACACCGACCCCGGCACCAACAAGGCGGGCGCGCCCTCGAAGGCGACGTACCGGCTGGCCGACGGCGTCGCCGACAAGGTGAAGGACGCCTCGGCCGAGATGCTGGACAAGTACCCGCTCTACCCCGGGCTCGAGCTCAGCTGATCAGGCCTCGACCAGGTCGAGGCTGAACCTGGCAATGTCGGCGCGGGTCTGGCTCATCTGCGATCAGCTCCGGCGTCGGTGCCTCGCCCAGGAACTCCATCGGGAAGGCCGACAGGCCGGTGAAGATCAGCAGCTGCAGAGCGTGCGCCCGGCGCCACGTCCGCCTGCGGTACGTCGGACCCTTCGGCGCGGAGGCCCTCGACGTACGCCGCCAGGCAGGCCTCGTCCCGCTCCCGGAGGTCGTCGCTGCTGCGCCGGCCGATCTGGACGTCGCCGACCAGCAGCTGACCCAGGTCGTAGCCGATCGGCAGCGGCTTCCAGAAGCCGAAGTCGATCAGCACGAACCCGTCGTCGCCGGCCCGCACCAGGAGGTTGTTGGGACAGGCGTCGCCCTGCGCCGTGGCCAGCGGAAGCGCCACCAGCTCCTCGACGTAGCCCTCCGCCCGGTCAGCGGCTTCGAGCAGCCGCGTACGCAGGCCGGCGTCGAAGGCCGGCGCGATGATCGGGTGCTGCCACACCTCGTCGGCGCGGAGCACCGGCAGCACCTGGTTGGCCAACCGTCCGAAGTAGTAGTCCCACACCGACCACTCGTGGTCGCCGACGCCGGCGAAGGGGCGGACGGCGGCGCTCGCGGCCAGCCGCCCGAGCAGGTACGCCGCCCGGGTGAAGCGGGCCAGGTCCCACTCGACGTCCTCCGCCTCGATCACCTCGAGCCAGATCGATGCCGACTTCTCGTCGAGGTCGAAGACGCCGAGAGCACGCGGCATGGAGAGGCCCTCCGGGAGGTGCTGCGCGACCTCGGATCGGTAGAGGAGGTGCTCGGTGCGCCACGGCACACTGGCCTCGGCCATCTCGCGGATCTCCTCGGGCACTTCTTCGAAGAGCGGCGAGCGGCTCCACGACTGCACGTGCTTGACGAAGAGCTCGTACGGCGCGACCCCCGCGGGCGTCTGCGCCCGGCCGCGCACCCAGAACCGCCCCGCGGTGGTGATGGCCGGGAGGTCGTAGTCCACGTGCTCGGCCAGCGAGTCGAGCAAGCTCACGTCTCCCGGGGCGTGACCCAACAGCGCGGCCACCATGGAGGTGAGCTCGGCGTCGGATACGTCGGCCGGGCCGAGTGCGGTGCGGTCGTGCATCACGGAGCTCCGTTCCAGGATCTAGTTGGCGCGAGCCGCTCGGCGTCGCTCGACTGCGTTGGCCATGCGCATCGCCGCCCGGGACAGCCGTGGCGCGCGGCGGGCGCTCTGGATCACCATCGAGTCGATCGACGTCTGCATCGACTCCTCCAACGGCACCGTGCCTTCCTGCTCGCCGACGTGGGCCACCGCGAACAGCGTCCAGGTGTCGGGCACTCCCTTGAGCTGATGCTCGCCACGGCTGATGAAGCCGAGACCCGAGCCCGCGACCAGGTCGTGCACCGTGCGGGAAACCAGAACCTCGCCGGGTCCCGCCGCCGCTCCGACGCGAGCCCCGATGTGCACCGCCATCCCCGTCACGTCGAGGCCGTCGCGCATAATCTCGCCCGTGTGGACGCCGCACCTGACGATCACGTCGGCATCCCTCGCCTCCGTGCAGATCCGTTCCGCGCAGCGGACGGCTCGGGTAGGGCCGTCGAAGACGCTCAGGGTGCCATCACCAATCACGTTCACGAGCTCGCCGCCGGATTCGCTCACCGCCAGGCGCACCAGCCGCTCGTGGGACGACCGCAGGTGCTGGTATTCGGAGTCCCCGACGTCGGCGAGCAGTTCGGTGGAGGCGACGACATCGGTGAACAGCACCGTACCGAGGAATCGGTCCGCATCAACCGAGTGGATCGAGCCGGTGGCGACCTCTTCCACATGGTCGATCACCGGCACGAATGCCTGACCGATCGACGACCCAGGTGGGGGAGGCGGCAGCACATGGAAGGTGGCGCCTGGCACGAGGTCGGCCGCATAGCGAACCGCTGGTTCGGGGAAGGAGCTCGACTCGAGGAAGAGCACTCGAGTCGGCACCTGGACCGCGCGCAGCACGTCCTGGATGTCCAGCTGGTTGATCCACTCGAAGTAGGACGCCGCGTCGGCCGGTGTCATCGAGGAACGTTCCAGCATTCCCGCGATTCGTCGGTTGTACGGCGTGTTCTGGGCACGGTCCCACAGCTCGATAGCCGCGCCCGACCCCCAGTGAGCGACCAGGCGCCGGACCTCGTCCTGCCAGGCCAGCGCTTCGGGTCGGGTCCAGCCCACCGGCTCGTTGTCCGGCACCGGGCCCTGGGCAAGGGGGTTCGTCATGATCAGGGCCTTGACCCGCTCGGGTGCCTTCGCGGCCACCAAGGCTGCCGGGCCACAGGTGCCCAGGATTCCCGAGAGCGTCGCCTGACGCACTCCGATCGCGTCCATCACGGCCAGGATGTCGTCGGCTTGCTGCTCCAAGGTCGGCACATAGCTCAGCCGGTCCGACAGGCCCACTCCGCGTCGCTGCATCATCACGAACTGTGAGAACCGGGCGCCGCGCTCGATGTTGTGGTGCTGGTCGGGGTCCATCCAGGTCAGGTCGAGGTGCTGGATGGCCTCCATGCAGGCGAGCACGGTCGCCGGTCCGTCACCCACCACCTGGTACGCCAGCGCGGCACCATCGCGATCGAGGTACCGCGTCGGCGCCGGGTCCATATCCGGAGACTAGTGCGGGCGGCTCCAGCGGTACTCCATTTCCGGACGTCCGCTCCCGCCGTAGCGCGGGCTCCGGTCGACGGTGCCGACCTCCGCCAGGTGCTCGAGGTAGCGCCGCACCGTCACCCGGGAGGCGCCGACCACGTCGGCCACCTCCGACGCCGACAAACCCGCGTCCGCCTCGCGGAGCGCCTTGGTCACGTCGCGCAGCGTCTCCTGGCTCATGCCCTTCGGCAGCCGGCTGCCTCCGGCGCGCAGCGAGCCCAGCATCTGGTCCACCTCGTCCTGCGCGAACTCCGCCGGGCCGTCGTGCAGCCGGGCCCGGTAGGCGGCGTACTGCTCGAGCTTGCCGCGGAAGGTCTCGTAGGTGAACGGCTTGAGGAGGTAGAGGACGACACCCTGGGCCACGGCATGGCGCACGACGTCGGCGTCGCGGGCCGAGGTGACGGCGATGACGTCGACGAGGTGTCCGGCCGCCCTGAGCTTCTGCACCAGGGCCAGGCCGTGGCCGTCAGGCAGATGCAGGTCGAGCAGCACCAGGTCGACCTCGTTGGCATTGAGGAAGCGGGCCGCATCACCGGCGGACCGAGCGACTCCGGCAAGCTCGAAGCCCGGTATCCGCTCGACGTACGCCGCATGGGCCTCGGCGGTCAGCTGCTCGTCCTCGACGACCAGCACCCGGACGCTCATCGCAAGGGTCACCGTGAGCTCGGCGCCGCCGAGCTGGGACGTGCCGATGCGCACGTTACCGCCGTGGCGCCGGGCGACCTGGTTGACCAACGCGAGTCCGACGCCGCGGCCGGTCGCTCCGGTGGCCTTGGTGGTCCAACCCCGCTCGAGTGCCTGGACGCCGTCGGGCGCGGTGAGTCCGTCGCCGCTGTCGCCGACCGAGACGGTGGTGGTGCCGGCGTCGGTGGTCAGCCGGACCACCACCCGTCGCTCGTCGTGGCCGGTGACGGCGTCGAAGGCGTTGTCGACCAGGTTGCCCAGCACGGTGACCAGGTCGCGCGAGGGCAGGTCGCCGTCCGCGATCTCGCCCTCGATCGCGAGGTCGATGCCACGCTCGGCTGCCTCCGCCGACTTGCCCAGCAGCAGTGCCGCGACGATCGGATCGCCGACCGCGTCGACCACGCGATCGGTGAGGAGCTGGCTCACGTGGAGCTCCTCGGTGGCGAACTCGATGGCCTGCTCCGGGCGCCCCATCTCGATGAGCGACACCACGGTGTGCAGGCGGTTCGCCGCCTCATGGGTCTGGGCGCGCAGCGACTCGGTGAGGCCCCGAACGACGTCGAGCTCGCCGGTCACGGACCGGAGCTCCGTGTGGTCGCGGAGCGTGACCACGGCACCGACCTCGCGGCCGCGCCAGGATGCCGGCGCCGAGCTCACCACCAGTGCGCGCTCGCCCGCGAGGTAGATGTCGTCGGGGGCAGCGGTCCGGCCCTGGGCGGCCGCGACGAGTCCGGGAGCGAGGCCGAGGCTGTCCAGGCGTCGGCCGACGACATCGTCCGGCAGGTCGAGCAGCCGACGAGCCTCGTCGTTGACCAGCTGGACCACGCCGGAGTCGTCGAGCAGGAGCAGGCCCTCGCGCACGGCGTGGAGGACCGCCGAGTAGTACTCGTACATGCGGGTGATCTCGAGCTCGCCCATCCCGTGCGTCTGCCTCCGGAGCCGCCGGCTCACCAGCCAGGCGCCCAGCAGGCCCACGACCAGGACCGCGAGTGCGGCGAGCCCGATCGGTAGCAGGTCGCCGCGGAGCTGCCGGTCGATCGCGGAGACCGTGATGCCGACCGAGACCAGAGCCACCACCTCCTCGCCGTCGAACACCGGCACGACCGCCCGCATCGACGGGCCGAGGGTGCCGGTGAACTCCTGGGTGAACACCTCGCCGTCCGGCGCGCTCCCGAGGTCGCCGACGAACGGCTTCCCGATGTTGTCCGGGTTCGGGTGGGTGTAGCGGATCCGGTCGAGTCCCATCACCACGACGAAGTCGACGGTCGTGTCGGAGCGGACGTCCTCGGCGTACGGCTGGAGGGTCGACGAGCGGGCCTGGACGCTCTCGCCGCTGGCGAGCGCCTCCAGCACGGCGGGGGAGTCAGCGACGGTCTCGGCGACGGCTACCGCCCGGGTCGTGGCCTCGTCGCGCGCGTCGCGCCGGGCGTTGTACGCCGCGAGCGTCAGCGAGGCGACCACCAGCACCAGGACCACGCCTACCTGCAGCAACAGGATCTGCCGAGCCACGGAGGTGTCCTTGGAGCGGCGGCCGGCCATGGCGCGCATTGTGCCGCAGTGACGCCGACCACAACGACCACAAGGGTGACCCGGGTCACATGCTGCAACAGAGTCGCGGGTACCAGCCGGGAGTCACCGGTCGAGCCTGGAGGAATCATGAGCAGCAGCAGCCCCAGCAGTGGCACGACGCAGTCGGCGCCGCGAAATCGCACCCACTACCTCTACATGGCGGTCGTCGTGGCCGTCGCCCTCGGCATCGGAGTAGGCCTGGTCGCGCCCGACTTCGCCGTCGAGCTCAAGCCGCTGGGCACGGGCTTCGTGGCCCTGATCAAGATGATGATCCAGCCGGTCATCTTCTGCACGATCGTGCTCGGCGTCGGCTCGGTGGCCAGTGCCGCCAGGGTCGGCAAGGTCGGCGGACTTGCCCTCGGCTACTTCATCACCATGTCGACGTTTGCGCTCGCGCTCGGGCTCATCGTCGGCAACATCATCAAGCCCGGTGACGGGCTGCACCTGACCGAGGCAGCTTCGGGTGCCGGCCAGGAGCAAGCCGCGGCCGGGCACGGCAGCACCACGGAGTTCCTGCTCGGCATCATCCCGACCTCCTTGATCAGCGGCCTCACGTCCGGCGAGGTGCTGCAGACCCTTCTGGTCGCGCTCCTGGTCGGGTTCGCGCTGCAGCAGATGGGCCGCTCCGGAGCCCCGATCCTGCGCGGTGTCGGACACATCCAGCGGGTGGTGTTCCGCGTGCTCGCGATGATCATGTGGGCGGCGCCGATCGGCGCCTTCGGCGCGATCGCCGCGGTGGTCGGCGAGACCGGGGCGGATGCCCTCAAGAGCCTCGCGTTGTTGATGGTCGCCTTCTACATCACGTGCTTCCTGTTCGTGATCGTGGTCCTCGGCGGCCTGCTCAAGCTCGCGACAGGTGTCAACCTGTTCTCGCTGCTTCGCTACCTGGGGCGCGAGTATCTGCTGATCGTCTCGACCTCGTCGTCCGAGTCGGCCCTGCCGCGGCTGATCGCCAAGATGGAGCACGCGGGCATCGACAAGCCGACGGTGGGCGTCGTCGTACCGACGGGCTACTCGTTCAACCTCGACGGCACCGCGATCTACCTGACCATGGCCTCGCTCTTCATCGCCGAGGCGCTGGGTGCCCCGCTCTCCATCGGCGAGCAGATCTCGTTGCTGCTCTTCATGATGGTCGCCTCGAAGGGTGCAGCCGGAGTCACCGGTGCCGGTATGGCGACGCTGGCGGGCGGCCTGAGCTCGCACCGCCCGGAGTTGGTCGACGGCGTTGGCCTGATCGTGGGCATCGACCGCTTCATGTCCGAGGCCCGCGCGGTGACCAACTTCTCCGGCAACGCGGTCGCGACCATCCTGGTCGGCCACTGGACCGGCGGGCTGGACCGAGCCAAGCTCGACAGTGTGCTCGCGGGCGATGACCCGTTCGACGAGACCACGATGCTCGACCACGAGGAGGAGATCTCTCCAGAGGAGCTCGCTGAGGAGCAGGCCGAGCGGGAGTCCGAGCCGGTGCCCGCCGGGCACTAGCTCACTCGAAGACGCAGAACTCGTTGCCCTCGGGGTCCGCGAGCGTCACCCAGCGCGGCATCTCCCACAGCCGCGTGGCGCCGTGGGCCTCGAGGTCAGCGACCTTTCCTCGTACGTCCCAGTGGATCCGGTTCTTGACTGTCTTGGGCTCGGGCACAGCTGCGAAGTCGAGAGTCAGCACCTCGTCGGGGGTCGCGTGCTCGAGCGTCCACAAGTCGTCGAACTGCTCCCAGCTGCGGGGCTCGACCCCGAAGACCTGGCCCCACCAGGCTGCGGTCGCCTCCGGGTCGGCGCAGTCGATCGCGATCCCGTGCAGCTTGAATGCCGGCGGGTCGTCGCGCAGGAAGGCACAGAACTCACCGCCCTCGGGGTCCTCCATGACAGTCCACTTGAAGCCGCTCTCCTCGGCGGGCAGCTGCACACTCGCGCCTCGCGCGATGAGCTCATCGATGCTCTGCGCATAGATGTCGAGGTGGATGCGGTGCTTGACCGTCTTCGGCTCGGGCACCTGGCACATCGCGATCGACTGGTACTCGTACTTGCCGACCACATTGCCCAGCCCACCCGGGTCGGGCCGGAAGTCGGACCCGATGGTCTCGGCCCAGAAGCGGCCGAGAGTGTCGTCGCTGTCGGTGTCCATGCAGAGCTCGAGAAACGTCGCGATGGCCATGCCGTGACTCTAGGCGGAGCCACGGTCACGGCGTCCCGGCGCGGGGCCGTCCGGTCGATAACGTAGGCGTATGACGGCGGAGAGCGAGGGCACCGCCGCGAGCGACGCGAAGCCCACGCTCCTCCAGCGGGCGCAACACACGATCTGGCGGCTCATCGTCACGACCGCGCAGTCGTGTCTCCGGCACCGGGTGACCGGCCTGGCCGCGGAGGCGGCCTTCTTCGCGGTGCTCTCGGTGCCACCGCTGATCTTCGCGCTGGCCGGAGCGATCGGCTACGTCTCCAGCCAGTTCACGGCCTCGCAGGTCGAGGAGGTCCGGCAGGCCGTGATCGACCTGTCGTCGCAGTTCCTCACCGACAGCGCGGTCAACCGGATCATCGAGCCGACCATCGACGACGTGCTGCGAGGTGGCCGGTTCGATGTCATCTCGCTGGGCTTCGTGCTGGCGCTGTGGTCGGGCTCCCGCGCGCTCAACGTCTTCGTCGACACCATCACGATCATGCACGGCCTCGGGGGGCATCGCGGGATCGTGAAGACCAGGGCACTGTCGTTCGTGCTCTACATCCTGGCCATGGTCACCGGCACCGTCTCGCTCCCTCTGGTGGTGGCCGGGCCGCGGCTGGTCAACGACGCGCTCCCGGAGCGCTTCGACTTCCTGATGACGTTCTACTGGCCGATCGTCATCGTGATCTGCATCTGCTTCCTGGCCACGCTCTACCACGTGTCCGTACCGGTCCGGACCAACTGGAGCTTCAACCTGCCGGGTGCCACGTTCTCCCTGATCGCATGGGTGGTCGGCTCCTACTTCCTGCGCTGGATCCTGACCGTGACGGCCGCCGATTCGCGCTCCATCTACGGGCCCTTGGCCGCGCCGATCGCGATCCTGTTGTGGCTCTACATCCTGGCCGTCGCTGTGCTGATCGGTGCGGCGGTCAACGCAGCCTTCGACACCGTCTTCCCGCAGAAGAACACCACCCGGGCGAGGCTCGAGCTGATGGCGCGGCTGCGGACCACGGTCACCAACCTGGCGACCCGGGGAGACGCCGATGCGGACCCGGCCGCCGACCCTGACGAGAAGTAGGCAGTGGGTCAACTAGATTCGCCACGTGCCCGACCAACATCTCGACCCGGCCGAGGGCCGCACGCTGGGTCGGCTGTCGTTGCCCGATCGCAACCGGTCGCCGTGGTGGGAGCTCGGTCGTCGGCTGCTGATGGCGATGTCGGTGCTCATTGGCACGGTGCTGCTGGTCTACTTCGACCGCGGGGGATACCGCGACGCCAACGACCCCCCGAACTTCGCGCTGAGCCTGACCGACGCGATCTACTACACGACCGTCACGCTGAGCACGACCGGCTACGGCGACATCGCGCCCGTGAGCGACCAGGCCCGCCTGATCAACGCCTTCATCATCACGCCGGCCCGCATCGCCTTCCTGGTCCTGTTGATCGGTACCACCCTCGAGGTGCTCGCCTCGCAGGGCCGCGAGATGTTCCGTGTCGCTCGTTGGAGGAAGAACATGGACCACCACATCGTCGTCGTCGGCTACGGCACCAAGGGCCGCAGCGCCGTCGAGACCCTGATCGGCAACGGACTTCCGCGCGAGTCGGTGGTGATCGTCGACCCGAGTGCCACCGCGCTGCAGGACGCCCACGCCGACGGACTGGCCGTCGTCACCGGTGACGCCACCCGGCGCGAAGTACTCCGGCGGGCCGGGGTTGCCGATGCCGACCAAGTGATCATCACGACCGACCGCGACGACTCGAACGTGCTCGCCACCCTCACCGTGCGCCAGCTCAACCCGGACGCCTGGATCGTGGCCGCGGTGCGCGAGCAGGAGAACGCCCCGCTCATGAAGCAGTCGGGCGCCAACTCCGTCATCACGTCCTCGGATGCCGTCGGCCGGCTGCTCGGTCTCTCATCCCTTTCGCCGACGCTGGGCTCGGTGATGGAGGACCTGCTCACCTACGGCGAGGGGCTCGAGGTCGCGGAGCGCGACCTTCTGGTGTCCGAGGTGGGCAAGCAGCCACAGGCGCTGCCGGACCAGGTGATCGCGGTGGTGCGCGACGAGAAGGTCTACCGCTACTTCGACCCGGTCGTCACGTTGCTGGCCCGCGGTGACCGACTGGTCGTCGTACGCCCGGCGAAGGAGCTGCCGTGGGCCCCCCGGCCCGGCACCCACAACGAGGCCACCGCCGACGACGAGGACGAGTGATGTTCGAACACCCGTTCGAGTCTGTGCCATCCTTGGGTCGTGGGTGGTGGCTGGGGGAAACAGGGCAGCGGGGTTCCGCTGTCGGACCGCGTGCGCGCCGGCGCACCGCGGGAGCCGTTGCTGACAACCTGCCCCGCCCGCCACTGCTGGGTCGGTGACGCCGCCGACGGACACGGCATCAAGCGCCCGGGACTGCTCCTCGAGTGGCGGCAGTCCGGCGCCAGCTGGGAGGGCCGGGTCGTGTACGCCGCGAACCTGCGCCCGGGGGAGTGGTGCCTGGTCGAGGAATGGCTTCCCGCGCCGCTGCTCAGCCCGATGTGACGGTGAGCAAAGACCCTGAAAATAGACCGAACCGCCGGCGTCTCGGGTCACCAGCGGTTCAGTAATGACAACTTTAGCGGTCAACGACCCGGGAGCAAGACTCTGCGTTCGAAACCACCCGACCGGGCTAGGCAAACTAGTCCGTTCGGCCTAGTGCCACAGGTGTGGCGATGAGGAGATGGAACGCCCTCTCACCGTTGCCGACTCTTTGGTCTCGCGGTTCGGCGAACCCGGCGCCTCGCAGATGGCGTACGAGATCCTCGATCGGACGGACCGTGAATCCATGGGCGGTGACCGGCATGGCGGCCATGACCGCTGGGTCACCGACACCGATCACGGCCGTCCCCGTCGGGCGCAGCACCCGGGCGATCTCGGCAAGCGCACGGTCGAGCTCGGAGACGAAGTAGACGGTGTTGATCGTGATGAGGGCGTCCAGCGAGTCATCCGGCAACGGCAGGTCGACCAGGTCCCCCTGGTGGATGGAGAGCCGACCATCGGCGACATCCTGGCTGTAGCGTTGCCTGGCCATCGCCAGCATGGTGTCGGAGATGTCGACCCCATGGACGTGCCCATCGCGGCCGACCCGCTCGAGCAGAGGACCCAGCCCCACTCCACCACCGAAGCCGATGTCGGCTGCGGCCTGCCCGGCCACCAGCTCGGTCGCGGCCACCGCAGCGAGCACCGCGTTGCGGTTGCCGCGGTTGAGGCCCCGCGCCGTGAGCCGGCCACGGATGCCCTGCGGGTGCCCCAGCTGCCGAGCCATCCCGGCCATGAGCTTGTCGCGGAGTGCCATGGTCAGACGTTAGCGGCGCTTGCGGGTCTGGTAGACGATCAGGGCTACGACGACTGCCAGGACCACCACCGCGACCCAGGGATGGTTGCCGAGGAAGAACAGACCACGCGGACGGCCTCTGATGGCGTCGAGCATCCCTCGACGGTACGCCGCCAGCTGGCGTCGACGGCGTGAGGTTTCCGAGGGCGGCCATCGGGCACCGGACTGTGCGCCCGAGCTTCTCGTCAAGACGATGCGCGAGGGGCTCGGGCCCCAGAACGTGGTTTGCAGGTCAGCGTTCTTCGGACTTCTTGCTGGCGGCGATCGCAACAAACGCGGCCCCGATGGCGACGAAGGACGCGCCCAGCGGGGTCCTGCCGGTGATGAAGAAGACGCACCCGACCGCGAAGAAGATGAGGGCGATGCCGTAGTAGCTGTTCACCACCAGGAGTTACCCGCCGCCGATGTATCCAATGCCTGGGCGGACCTGTCCCGGCTCGCGACGCAGATGCGTACCCGCGCGCGAATGCCTAGGCCAAGCGTGGGTACTGGTCGGCACCCCCGGGCTCGACGCCGGCGCAGGCGAATGGCTCGCGGGGCTAAACGAAGAACCCGCCCCAGCATTACGCATGCCGGGGCGGTTCTCATGTGGTCATCGGTCCCACCCAACGGGGGCAGGCCGCGGTTGTTCGTGCTGGCGATGCGTCCGGCCATGGAGCCGTACCGTCCGCGCTTGTTCATGCCGCCGGCCATCCGGCAGGGAGGCAGGGAGAACCAGTAGCACGAGACCAGCTCTGCCGGTCTCGTGCGCTGGGGCGCGCTCCCCGCGGTGCCGGGTCTACTGCCAGCACAACCCGGTTCCTCGATGCCCCGAAATCCTCTAGGGCGCCCGTGCGCGGCTCTGAGGGCAACGGAGGCCCTCGAAGCCACGTTCAACCTCTACGTCGAAGCAGGCGTGAGCGGGGCCGCTCCGTTTTCGGGTGCGCCCAGCAGGTCACGTAGTCCGATGAGGCCATCGCGGATTCGGCTCTTTGCCGTGCCTAGCGGCACGTCGGTGATCCGGGCAACTTCGCTATATGTGTGGCCCTGGAAGTACGCCAACTCGATCGACGCGCGCTGAACTTGAGTGATGCGAGTGAGAGCGAGGCGGACGCGCAAGCCTTCCGAGGTCGCCGAGACGAGATCGCCCGTTGGATCGGACGGAGTCGTCCGCGCGGCTTCGAGATCGTCACGCGAGTAAACCAGCTCCCGGTTGGCGCGTGATTGTGTTGCCCGAACGCGGTCGACCGCCTTGCGGTGGACCACCGTCATGATCCAGGCCAACGCGCTACCGCGGTTTGGGTCGAATGCATCGCCTTTGCGCCAGATGTCGAGATACGCCTCCTGGGTGACGTCCTCGGCATCAGTTCGGTCGCGCGCTACGCGGAGGGCGACGCCGAACGCGCGGGAAGCCGTCGCGTCATACATATCCGCGAAGGCGGTGCGGTCCCCGTGACCGGCTTGAGTCAGCAGGACTTCGAGAGACTGTGGCGCCACCGCGGGAGTATCGGGTCCGAGCGGCGTGGCCGTGGGGATGTCTGGAATCGGGTTCATCTCGATGCTCCGGACATGGGGACCTCCGACAGTTGCAGGGCCGTCGTGAGGTGCGCGACGCTTTGTTAGCGCGCCGGTACCCACATGTGCGCAGGCGCAGAACCGCCCAGGCGCTACGGACGCCGGGACGGTCCTCAAGGGTCAGCGAATGCTTTCGACGCAACTCCTGTTCGTACGCGCATCATCCTGAACCGCCCGTCCACCTCCTTGCTGAGTTCGAGACGGACCTCGACACGCGCCAGTCCAACAATCCCGCGTCCTCCCTCGTGCCTCTCGACTCGGACGTGAGTGGCTGGCGCGAAGTCATTTGCTCTTGTGGACGCGAGCAGATTCGACGCCGCAATCCTCCTCGATGGCCTGCATGTGGTCGCGCTGTGCACCAAGCCGGGCACCGGGTCGGCATCTTGGCCCTGCGCTCATCGAGGGTGTCGAGTGCCGCGAACATCTGGTCCTCAGTCATGCAACACCACCCGCGGCCTCGGTATGTGTCCACTGATGACCTGATGGCTTCGGCGAGCGCCAAGCCCTGCTCGAGGCTGTACTCTTCGCCGTTGATGTGGAGGATCGGCGTGGCCGTCTCGCGTCCCTCCGGATTGGCCATCGAGGTCGGCAACAGGTCTATGGACTCGTGGAAGCGTGGCTCGGTCAGTGCCTCCTGGTAGCCCGTGTGGTCTTCAAGCGTGATCGTCGCGCCGTGGTGGATGCAGTCGCCGCCCATGTCCCACAGCTCGGCGGCGTGCGCTTCGGGGTTCGATGGCGCACCAGTCGGAACAGGTGATGGCGACCGGGACAGTAGTCGTTGTCGTCGGTGCGACTCCGTTCGCTCAGCCATCGTCAGCAGCCCGGCGGCGTACTCCCGCAGCTCCGGCGGCCGACTTCTCGCGCCGCCTTCAGCTGGGGTCAACCGCTAGTGCCACCAAGGTGCGCTCCGACGCGGTCGCGGTGCCCAAGCCGAAGACTCGCCAGCGCAGCTCGATGGGTTGTCCTGGCGCAACCGTCACGACGGCCTGGGTCGCAAATGGCAATTCCTGGGAAGTCAACGCGGACTGACTCGTCACCGACCGAGCACTGGCGGCGACCGGGATCCCGCCCACGTAGACCGTGAACGTGACCCCACCAGCAAGAGCCAGCGGCGGTGAGGCGCCAGCCGTCGCCGTCACCAAATAGCTGCCAGCCGGCAGCGTCAACGACATCCCTGGGACCAGGACGTCCGTCGTAGAAGCCGTGGCCGCGGTGATCGTTGCGGACGCCGAGTATGCCTTGGGAATGCTGGCGGGTCCCTGGGGTCCGGAAGGTCCCGAGGGGCCGGTCGGCCCTGCTGCGCCGGACGGACCTGCTGGGCCTGCTGGGCCCACTGGGCCTGCTGGGCCAGTCGGACCGATTGGACCCGCGGCGCCGGCGGGTCCGGCAGATCCGGTCGGACCGATGGGTCCCATCGGTCCGGCCGGACCTTGCGGCCCGATCGGCCCCGTGGCGCCTTGAATGTTCCAGCTGAGGGCGTTCTCCGCGCCGCCGCATGGCAGGCCGGGACCGATCACCCTGACGATTCCGGTGGACTTGTTGACGCAGGCATCGATGACGCCCGGCGCCGCTGACGCGGCCTGCAGGAAGCCAGTGGCGGTCAGGGCACCGAGGGACAGCACCCCGACTGCAACGACGCGGGAGGTGCGGCAGGAACGGGTCATGCTTGGACGGTAAGCGAGGAACGGCCCCGCCACCGGCTATTGGGACACGCTGGCAGTGACCACCATGCGGCATTCGCCTGCCACGGTGCGAGTTCGGCTGATGGTCAGGGTGGCCCCGGCCAAGCCATTTGTCGTCAGCAGTTGCACAATCTGGGTGTCAACCGCCCGGTGCCGCAGACGCGGCCTGCATGAAGCCGGTGGCGGTTACGGCGCTGAGGGAGAGAACCCCCAGGGCTACGGCACGGGACGTACGGCAGGAAGCGGTCAGGTCGTCGAGGTGGGCGATACTGGGATTGAACCAGTGACCTCTTCCGTGTCAGGGAAGCGCGCTACCGCTGCGCCAATCGCCCGTGCTGTGAAGTTGTGGGTGTCGTGCGGTGTGCATGGAGGTGGGTACGGGATTTGAACCCGTGTACACGGATTTGCAGTCCGTTGCCTCGCCTCTCGGCCAACCCACCGCGGAGGTCCGGCCGTGCACAGTGACCTCTCCGAGCGGACAACGAGACTCGAACTCGCGACCTCAACCTTGGCAAGGTTGCGCTCTACCAACTGAGCTATGTCCGCACGCAACATCTGGTCCACCCGAAGGCCGTCCTGATGTGCGTGAGAACCCTAGCCGATGCCGATTCGCTCACCAAAACGGGTAACGAGCAGCGCGTCGCGCCTGCCTAGAGTGTGCGCCATGCGTGCCTGGATCGACGGAAACCTGCTGCCCGACCCGATGGGCGCTGCGGTCTCCGTGGTCGACCACGGCCTGACCGTGGGAGACGGCGTGTTCGAGGCGATCAAGGTCGTCCGCGGCGTGCCGTTCGCGCTCGACCGGCACCTCGAGCGGTTGGTCGCATCCGCTGCTGGACTGGGCCTGCCGACGGTCGACCTGGCCGCCGTACGCCGTGGGGTGGCGGCGGTGCTGGACGGGCAGGACCTTCCGCTCGGCCGGATCCGGATCACCGTGACGGGCGGCCCGGCCCCGCTGGGTTCGGGCCGCGGCGATCAATCGCCGACCGTGATCGTGGTGGCCGCGCCGATGGATCCGGCACCCGCGACGACCCGCGTCGCGGTCGTGCCCTGGCCCCGCAACGAGCGGTCGGCTCTGGCCGGACTCAAGACGACGTCGTACGCCGAGAACGTCGTGGCGCTCGCCGAGGCGCGGCGTCGCGGCGCGGGCGAGGCGGTCTTCGCGAACCTCGCCGGACACCTGTGCGAGGGCACCGGAACCAACGTCTTCTACGTGGTCGATGGCGAGCTGCGCACGCCCACGCTGGCCAGCGGCTGCCTGGCCGGGGTGACCCGGGCCCTGGTGCTCGAGTGGTACGGCGGCCGCGAGGTCGACGAGCCGATCGAGGTGCTAGCCGAAGCCAGCGAGATCTTCCTGGCGTCCACCACCCGCGACGTCCAGCCGGTCAGCCACTGGGACGACCGTGAGCTCCCAGCGCCGGGGCCGGTCACGCGTGAAGCGGCCGAGGCCTGGCGTCGGCGGGAGACCGAGCTCCTCGAAAGGTGACCTGGCTCAGGACGAGGCGAGCAGCGTTTTGACGAGCCGGTCGAGATCGACCCATTCGCTCTCGGTGCCGGGAGGCACCGCCTCCCAGGAGCGGTCCAGGAACTCGTGCAGGTCGGCGGTGCGCGCGGCCGCGATCAACCGTCCCTCGGGGGAGTGGAAGTCCATGCACACCATGGCCCGGCCCTCGTCGTCGAGGTCCGGCCACAAGCGCACGTCGCCCTCACCCGCGGGTTCGGTCAGCCCGCGAAGCAGCAGCGACCGGGCCATCGCCCAGCGCACCTCGCCGGCGGGGATGTGGAACGTCACCCAGACCGCGAACGGGTCGTCGTCGTGGTAGCTGAAAGAAGCCATGAACGCCATCGGCCGGCCGAGCTCGTCGTCGCAGTGCAGTGCGATTTCCTGGGAGAGCGTCGGCGAGACGGGGTGCGGATTCATGAAGGTCCTTGTCCGAGTGCCAGGCACCTGGTGAGTGTGGGGCTTACTCAGATACTGACGCTGCGGAGGCCCAAAGGGTTGCGCCGAGCGGACGAGAATTTTCGTGAATGTGAGTACGCCTCACCCATGCGTTAGAGTCTGCGACCGCATCCACAGGATGCTCCTGGGGCGATTGGCGCAGTGGTAGCGCGCTTCGTTCACACCGAAGAGGTCACTGGTTCGAACCCAGTATCGCCCACCAGAAGTGGTAGCGCGGCTCTGCCGTTTGCACCGAAGAGGTCACTGGTTCGAACCCAGTATCGCCCACCAGAAGTGGTAGCGCGGCTCTGCCGTTTGCACCGAAGAGGTCACTGGTTCGAACCCAGTATCGCCCACCAGAAGTGGTAGCGCGGCTCTGCCGTTTGCACCGAAGAGGTCACTGGTTCGAACCCAGTATCGCCCACCCTGGTCAGTCCCTGGTCTAGTTGCCCGAGACTGAAAGTCCGCCAAAAGGCGCGTGCGGTGCTCGGGCCCGTGTTCGAATGGCGGCACCGATGTTCCCTCGCTCGCTGCCGAAAGGTCCCTCCATGTCTCGCTCACGACGCGTACGTCGACTCTCGACGCTCACAGCCATGCTGACTCTGGCGCTCGCGGGGGTTGGATTGACCGTGTGGTAGCGCTGCCGCGATTGACGACGGCTCGATCTCCGGCCAGGTGACCACTCTCAGGGGTGTTCCGCTATCGGGAATCTGCGTCCAGTCCTACTCCACCTCGGTCGTCATCACAGGCGCGACCACGACTGCGGCGAACGGGACCTACGCGATCACCGGCTTGCCGGCCGGTGACCACTTGGTGTGGTTCTCGTCGTGCGTCACGCCCGAGCCCTGGTTCGAGGAGTGGTATGACAACGCGCCGACCCACCTGCAAGCCACGCCTGTCGCCGTCACCGCCAGCCAAATCACTCCGAACATCAATGCCGCCCTGACCCAGACGGCGCCCGACACCGCGATTGATGCTGGGCCTGCTGCGGGATCGACGATCACCACCTCGAGCACCAGCTTCACCTTCACCGGGATCCCCGCGGCGACACCGCCTCGCTCGAGTGCATGCTCGACACGGGAGCCTGGGCGACCTGCACCAGTCCCAGGAGCTTGACCGGTCTGACCAACGGCTCGCACACGTTCTCGGTCCGCGCCAAGGATGCCCTCGGCCGCGTGGACCCCACCCCCGCGAGGCGCACCTTCACGGTCAACGCCGCGACGACACCGCCGACGACCCCGCCGACGACCCCGCCGACCACGCCGCCTACGACGCCTCCGACCGGACCGTCGCCAGACTGCGTCGCGGCGCGGAACGATCAGGCCGCCGCCCAGGACGCCCTTGACGCGGCGGAGATCAAGCTTGCAAAGCGACAGGCCCAAGTGAGCGAGACTCGGCAGCAGCTGCGTGGCGCTTCCGGGCCGCGACGGGCGCGACTCGAGGCCAAGCTCGACCGGCTCAAGGACAAGCGGTTCGTCGCACGCGACGAGGTCGCAACGGCTCGGATCGTGCTGGCGGACGCGAGATCGGACGTCCGCGCCTTCTGCTGAGCTCGTCCCTCGGGCGGCTCAGCCGTAGTTTGCACATGCCCGTAAGGGGAACCGGAGCCCGTGACCACACGGGAGCAAGCTGCGCCGTCGAACGTCGCCGAGGCGCGCTCCGCTCACGAACACGTGTGGGAGCTACGCGGAGTCGACTTCACAGACGGCATCTGCGTCGAAGAGTTCATCTGCCATGACTGTTCCGAGGTCTGGTTCCAGTAGCTCCTAGGGCTCCGCTGTCACGCGGGCGTCGATGCCGCTGGGGTGCTCCCGGCCGCGCACGTGAACCTGGTGTCGGGTAGCCGTCGCCCGGTAGAGCCGGAGATCGCCCTCACCGCTCAACTCTTCCGGCGCGAAGGCGCGGGTGCCCGGTCCTGGATTGGCGAACGCACTCGCACACTGCTCCGGTAGGTCAGCCTCCGCGACCTGCACGGCCGTCGCGTCGACGTACACGGCCTGGGCGTTCTGGGTGGGCAGGAGCGTCGAGTTGAAGATCACGAACGAGACGTCGCTCCTCGCGTGGACGTTGTGCGAGTGGTGTGCGGTGGGAGAGGAGACCCAGTAGAAGTCTCGGTAGCCCGCATGGTTGTAGTAGACGGGTGAGACCCGGGGTCGGCCGTCGTCCTCCGAGGTGCCGAGGACCAGGTAGCGGTTCGAGTCGATGACGTCGCGGGCCATCCGTGCCAGATCATCCATATCGAGATGGACCCGGCCGGACCGCCGTACTCATCGGAAACCGGCGCGCGCCCGGCGGGCCCTCCTCGATACGATCGAGTTTCTGTCCACCACGCCGAAGGAGCACTCGTGTCCGAGATCAAGGTCGTCCGCATCCACGCCGGTGAGCGTGAGGATCGCGGGACCACGACGGGCACCAAGGCGTGGGAGCTGTACGCCGACGACACCGAGGTGATCGCGGCCCGCGTCAACGGCGACCTCAAGGACCTCTCCTACGAGCTCGCCGACGGTGACGAGGTCGAGGGCGTCGCGATCGACAGCGCCGACGGCCACGACATCCTGCGCCACTCGACCGCGCACGTGATGGCCCAGGCCGTGCAGGACCTCTTCCCCGACGCCAAGCTCGGCATCGGCCCGCCGATCGAGAACGGCTTCTACTACGACTTCGACGTCGAGACCCCGTTCGTGCCCGAGGACCTCGAGAAGATCGAGACCCGGATGCGCAAGATCATCAAGGAGGGGCAGCGGTTCTCGCGCCGGGTCACCACCGACGCCGACGCGATCGACGAGCTGAAGGACGAGCCCTACAAGATCGAGCTGATCGGGCTCAAGGGCTCCGGCAAGTCCGAGGACGCGGCCGAGGGCGCGAGCGTCGAGGTCGGCGGCGGCGAGCTGACCATCTACGACAACGTCCGCCGCAACGGCGAGGTCGCCTGGAGCGACCTCTGCCGCGGCCCGCACCTGCCGACCACCAAGCGGATCCCGGCGTTCAAGCTGATGCGGTCGGCGGCGGCGTACTGGCGCGGCGACGAGAAGAACAAGCAGCTCCAGCGCATCTACGGCACCGCCTGGGAGTCCAAGGAGGCGCTCGAGGAGCACCTGCACCGGATCGAGGAGGCCGAGCGCCGCGACCACCGCAAGCTCGGCCGCGACCTCGACCTGTTCAGCTTCCCCGACGAGCTCGGCTCCGGCCTGGCGGTCTTCCACCCGAAGGGCGGGGTGATCAAGCGGGAGATGGAGGACTACGTCCGCCGCCGGCACATCGAGGAGGGCTTCGAGTACGTCGGCACGCCGCACATCGCCAAGGAGGGGCTGTTCCACACCTCCGGCCACCTGCCGTACTACGCGCGACGGCATGTTCCCGCCGATGGAGTTCGAGGGCGCGAACTACTGCCTCAAGGCGATGAACTGCCCGATGCACAACCTGATCTTCCGGTCGCGCGGGCGCTCCTACCGCGAGCTGCCGCTGCGGCTCTTCGAGTTCGGGTCGGTCTACCGCTACGAGAAGTCGGGCGTGGTGCACGGGCTGACCCGCGTGCGCGGCCTCACCCAGGACGACTCGCACTCCTACGTCACGCCAGAAGCAGGCACCGGCGGAGGTCAAGCACCTCCTCGACTTCTGCCTCGGCCTGTTCCGCGACTTCGGGCTCGACGACTTCTACCTCGAGCTGTCGACCCGCGACGACTCCAAGCCGGACAAGTTCGTCGGCACCGACGAGGAATGGGCGATCGCCACCAAGGTGCTCGAGGACGTCGCCACGGCGTCGGGTCTCGAGCTGGTGCCCGACCCGGGCGGGGCGGCGTTCTACGGCCCGAAGATCTCCGTGCAGGCGCGCGACGCGATCGGCCGGACCTGGCAGATGTCGACCATCCAGTACGACTTCAACCAGCCGGCCGGCTTCGAGCTGGAGTACCAGGCGTCGACGGCACCCGCCAGCAGCCGGTGATGATCCACTCCGCCAAGTTCGGCTCGATCGAGCGGTTCATCGGCGTGCTCGTCGAGCACTACGCCGGCGCCTTCCCGCCGTGGCTGGCTCCCGTGCAGGTGCAGGCGATCCCGGTCGCCGAGGCCTTCGCCGACTACCTGCACGACGTGGCCCGACAGATGCGGGCGGTCGGGCTCCGGGTCGAGGTCGACGACTCCGACGACCGGATGCAGAAGAAGATCCGCAACGCGCAGCTGCAGAAGGTGCCGTTCATGATGATCGCCGGCAACGACGACGTCGAGGCGGGTGCGGTCTCCTTCCGCTACCGCGACGGCCACCAGGACAACGGCGTGCCGGTCGCCGAGGCGATCCAGCGGGTCGTCGCAGCCGTGGAGTCGCGCGAGCAGGTCTGACCCGAGTCGTGCACCTCACCGTGCGCCAGCGCGCACGCTCAGGGGCCCGACTGGCTCCAAAGTTACTGTGACGTAACGTCGCAGATATCCTTTACATGCGACACGGAGTCGCACTAACCTCCATGACCGCTGCATGAACGCCAGACCTATGCAGAGCGACTCCAGACGCTGTCCGAGGCGTCGGTGGAGCAGCACTTCGACGCGTTCGCGGACATCGACTGGGACCACCCGGACTTCGCGATCGACCCGACCGACGAGCGGTGGATCCTGCCGGAGGCCGACGTGCTCGGGCGCCACCCCTGGTACCAGGCGCTTCCGAAGGACGAGCAGATCCGGATCGGGCTCTACCGCCAGGCGAACGTGACCAAGGTCGGTCTGCAGTTCGAGCAGGTGCTGATCGCCGGCCTGATGAACTACGCGTTCGGGCTGCCCAACGGCTCGCCCGGAGTTCCGCTACGCCACGCACGAGGCGACCGAGGAGTGCCACCACACCCAGATGTTCCAGGAGTTCGTCAACCGCTCCGGGCAGGACGTCGGCGGCGGCTCGCGGCTCTTCCGGACGCTCGCGCCGATCCTGCCGCTGGCGGCGAAGGATCGTGCCCTTCGGCTTCTACTACGGCGTGCTGGCCGGCGAGGAGCCGATCGACCACGTGCAGAAGTCGATCCTGCGCGCCGGCGAGGACATGCACCCGCTGCTGCAGCGGATCATGCAGATCCACGTGGCCGAGGAGGCCCGCCACATCGGCTTCGCCCACCAGTACCTCGAGCACCGCGCGCCGAAGCTCCGCAAGTTCGACCGCGCGGTCCTGTCGATCGCCGTACCGATCATCATGCGCTGGCTCTGCGACGAGATCCTGGTGCCGAGCCGCAAGGCCCGCAAGGACATGGGCATCCCGAAGTCCGTCGTGAAGGACCTCTACTGGCGCCAGCCCGAGTCGCGGAAGATGCTGCGCGACCTCTTCGGCGACGTCCGGATGCTCGCCGAGGACACCGGCATGATGAACCGCACCAGCCGCCAGGTCTGGCGCCTGATGAAGATCGACGGCCGCTCCTCGCGCTTCCGCAGCGAGCCCGCGTCCGCCGCGAGCTGAGCCTCCGATGGCCTACGTCGTCACGCAGTCCTGCTGCGCCGACGCCTCGTGCGTCGTCGCCTGCCCGGTCAACTGCATCCATCCGGCACCCGGTGAGCCCGGTTTCGCCGAGGCGGAGATGCTGTACGTCGACGCGAACTCCTGCGTCGGCTGCGGCGCCTGCATCACGGCCTGCCCGGTCGACGCGATCCTGCCGGAGACGGTGCTGACCGAGAGCGCAGCAGCCGTTCATCGGGCTCAACGCCGAGTACTACGACGTCTTCCCGCACACCGACCGGCGAGCCCGCTGGCGGTCGTGGCCAAGCAGCGACGGCTGACCCGCCCCGGCCCGTTCCGGGTCGCGGTCGTCGGCGCCGGTCCGGCCGGCCTCTACACCGCCGACGAGCTGCTCAAGCACCCCGAGCTGCAGGTCGACGTCTACGACCGGCTGCCGACGCCGTACGGCCTGGTGCGGGCCGGGGTCGCGCCCGACCACCAGTCCACCAAGCAGGTCACCCAGCTGTTCCGCGCGATCGAGGACCAGCCCGGCTTCCGCTACTTCCTCGGTGTCGAGATCGGTCGCGGACCTGAGCCACGAGGAGCTGACCGCGCAGTACCACGCGGTCGTCTACTCCGTCGGCGCCGCGTCCGACCGCAGTCCTCGGGATCGAGGGCGAGGCAGCTGCCGGGCTCGTGCTCGAGCACCGACCTGGTCGGTTGGTACAACGGCCACCCCGACAAGCAGGACCTGGTCGTGCCGCTCGAGCACCGAGCGAGCGGTCGTGGTCGGCAACGGCAACGTGGCGCTCGACGTGGCGCGGATCCTCACCGCCGACCCGGAGCGCTCTGGCCACGACCGACATCGCCACGCTTCCGCTGACCGCCCTGCGCCGCAGCAAGCGTGCGCGAGGTGGTCGTGCTCGGCCGTCGCGGGCCGGCCCAGGCGGCGTTCACGGTGCCCGAGCTGATCGGCCTGGCCGGCGCTCCGGGCTCAACGTCGTCGTCGACACCGGCGGCGCCGACGATCCCGGACGACACGACCAAGGGCCAGGCTGCTCGCCGAGCTGGCGGCCCGCACCGGTCGACCCCGCGCTGCCGACGATCGTGCTCCGCTTCCTCACCTCGCCGGTGCGGATCCTGGGCGAGGACCGCGTCACCGGGGTCGAGGTGGTGCGCAACCGCCTCGAGCCCGACGCCGTCCGGCGTACCGCGACCGGTCGCGACCGGCGACGATCGAGACCCTCGAGTGCGGCCTGGTCGTGCGCGCGGTCGGCTACCACGGACGAGCCCGTGGCCGACCTGCCCTACGACGCCGCGACCGGCACCGTGCCCAACGACCGCGGCCGGGTCACCCCGGGCGTGTACGTCGCCGGCTGGGTCAAGCGCGGCCCGACCGGCTTCATCGGCACCAACAAGACCTGCGCCCAGGAGACCGTCGAGCGGATCCTCGACGACCTCGACGCCGGCCGGCCCGAGCCGGTCGGCACCCGCGAGTCCATCGCGTCGGTGGTGGCGCGGCCGCCAGCCGGACGTCGTCGACCTCGACGGGCTGGCGCGCCATCGACGCCGAGGAGCGCCGCCGCGGCGCCGACCGAGGCCGGACCCGGGTCAAGATCGTCGACGTCGACGAGATGCTCCGCGTGGCGGCCCGACCCACTGGCGGGTCCCAGCGAGCTCCGCGCGGCGCGCCGCCGTTACGCTGCGCTGAGGGGTTCCGAGAAGCGGAGTTGAGCCATGTCCAGCCAGCGCAAAGAGTCCGGACGGACGTCAGGCGCGCTGGGACAAGCACAACCAGGAGCGGCGCCAGGTGATCCTGGACGCCGCGATCGCGGTCGTCGAGGCCGCCGAGCCGGGCGCCGAGATCCACGTCCAGCAGATCGCCGAGCAGGCCGGGCTGAACCGGAGCGTGGTCTACCGCCACTTCACCGACCGCGCCGATCTCGACCACGCCATCCTCGTCGAGATCGTCGAAGGCGTCATGGAGCGGCTGCTCCCGGCGCTGACCCTCGACGGCACCGTGCGCGAGATCATCCACCGGATCGTCTTCGCCTACGTCGACTGGGCCGCCGCCCACCCCGCGCTGCACCGGCTGGTCGACCACGCGTCCATCGGCGGCGCCCTCGAGCAGGGCCTGGACCGGGTCGCGTCGGTGATCGTCGAGGTGCTGGAGACGGCGCATCGAGATGCTCGGCGTCGAGCTCGACGAGGACGACGCTGCGGCGATCGACCCGCTGGCCTATGCGCTGGTCGGTGCCGCGTTCAGCGCCGTACGCCGCTGGGTGTCCCGCGAGCCGCGCCGACCCGACACCGCCGAGTTCGCGTCGCTGCTGAGCGACTCGGTGTGGCTCATCCTCGACGGGCACGCCAGGAGGCTCGGCGTCGAGATCGACCCCGACCTGCCGATCGAGGAGCTGCTCAACATCCCCGACCCCGAGGCCGCCCAGGCGATGAGCCACCCACCCGACGACGAGGTGGTCCAGCAGGGAGTGGGGGAGGCCGACCAGCTCGACCGGCTCTGGACCCCGCACCGGATCGCCTACATCCGCGGCGAGAACAAGCCCAGTCGACGCGACGGCCGGCGAGTGCCCGTTCTGCCAGATGCCGACGATGGACGACGAGGCCGGGCTGATCGTGCACCGGGGGCAGCGTGGCCTACGCCGTGCTCAACCTCTACCCCTACGCGCCCGGCCACCTGATGGTCTGCCCCTACCGCCACGTCGCCGACTACACCGAGACCACCGACGAGGAGGTCGCCGAGATCGCCGACCTCACCCGCGACGCGATGCGGGTGATCCGAGCCGTCTCCGGCGCGGCCGGGTTCAACATCGGCATGAACCAGGGCGCGATCGCCGGCGCCGGCATCGCCGCCCATCTGCACCAGCACGTCGTACCCCGGTGGCCCGGCGACCAGAACTTCATGCCGATCATCGGGCGCACCAAGACGCTGCCCGAGCTGCTCACCGAGACCCGGGCGCTGCTGGCCGAGGCCTGGGACCGTCAGCTAGGCACCGGCTCGAACGTCGCCAGCAGCGCCTCGAGCGCCTCCTGGTCCGGGCCCGACGAACTCCGGCGCGTCCGGTGCCTCGTCCAGCATCGCGAACATCGCGTCGTTCAGGCCGATGGCCGGCGGCAGGTGGGTGCTGAGGATCGCCGACGGGTCGAGCCTGCGGAACGCATCGACCGAGGCGGCGAACTTGCGCGCGTCGATCGACGCGCACCCAGGGGCTGTCGATCGCGGCCCACAGCAGCTGGGCCGCGCGGAGCTCGTCGGCGGAGGCGGCCCGCACGTCCGGCGCCGCTGGCGAGCTCGGCGGATCCCATCGGCCCGCCGAAGCAGTCCGAGGCGAACAGGGCTCCGCTCTTGTCGTCGATGAGTCCGACGGTCGCGGGTTGTCGAAGAGCGGCGGCCGGTAGCCGGTCAGGGTGCGGTCGCCGACGTCGAGGGACTGCCCGGGGTTGAGCAGGTAGACCCGATCCATCGGCATCGCCCACTCGCACGACATGATGCCGATCCCCGATGAACGTGGTGACGATCCGCGCGTTCGGCGCCGCCTCGAGCAGCGACCAGAGACCGCCGGTGTGGTCGCGGTCGGGGTGGGTGATCCAGACCCAGCGGACGTCGGCGGGATCGATCACCTCGGCCAGCTCGGACGACGAAGTCCTTGTCGGGGGTGCTCAGCCCGGTGTCGATGACGATCGGCTGCTCGGCGTGGATGACGAACGTGTTGACGGCGAGGTGGCCGATGCCGGGCACCTCCGCGCTGTCGCTCAGCACGGTGACGTCCGGGCCTGATCTTGTGCTTCTCCATGGCTGCTGCCTCTCGTGCTCAGAAGGGAACCTGCGTGGCGAGCAGTCCCTCGCCGGTGCCACGTCCCGAGATCACGCGGCAGAACTCGATCGCATCCATCTCGATGACGCTCCCCGCCCGAGCCGGGCGACCACGAGCCGCCGGCGGGACCGGTCAGCGTGAGGTCGAACGGCTTGCCGTGGCGCCCGGCCCATTCCTCGACGACGTCGGCGACGATCACTCCGTCGTGGTCGGCGGTGAGCTCGGGCTCGGCGTCCGACCGCCTTGGCGATGTCCATCCGGTGCATCCACGGGTCGCGGGTGAGGATGACGTCGCTGAGGAAGCCGATCACCCAGCTCTCGTCGCGGCCGTTCACCTGCTGCTTGTCCGGGAACGGTCGCTTCCGCATGAAGCCAGGGGTCATCCGGCGGCCGCGAACGGCCTTGGGCCCGACCTTCCTCGCCCCGGCGACGATGTCGTCGGTGGTCCAGTCGGCGCGTTCGCTGACCTGGAGCCCGGTAGTTGCGGTCAGCTGATCGACGCCCTGGGCCTCTGCGATCGTCTGCGGCCTTGCGCTGCTGACGTTTCATCTCGAACGGAGTGGTCACCATGTTGGCCATGCCGACCATGTGGCAGGCGAGCTGCCGGACGTCCCACAGGGTGCAGTCCGTCGGGCTGGTCCAGTCGTCGGGGCCGAGGCCGGCGAAGGTGTCGGCCATGCGGGCGTACTCGGTCGCGGCGAGCTGCATGGCGAGCGGTCGGGGGATGCGCGGCCGAACGAGGTCGTCTCGGCTGGGGGTGGTGGTGCTCATCGGGGGCTCCCGTCGGGAGAGGGTGTTGGATGGAGAGGCGGGAAGGCCGACGGCGTCGGCCCACATGTCGACGGCTCGGTCGAGCAGCGCCCGGATCCGCGTGCCGCCTTGGTCGTTGGCGTAGTGCTGGTTGATCAGGCCGCCGAGGATCGACACCCAGATCGTGAAGTCCTCGTCCGTGATGTCCCCGAGCGCCATGATTCGCCCCGCCCGTCCGCCATGACGCGGACCGATGGCGCGTACGACTCCGCGGCTGGGCTCGAAGCCGGGCACGATCCGCTCGTTCATCAGCTGGTAGCGCGGGTGGTCGGCCACGGCGAAGTCGAAGAAGTGACGTGAGACCAGGAGCATGGCGGCGCGCGGGTCACCGGCCTCCAGGCCCGCGACCCTGCTGTTCGAGCTGGGCGAAGGTCGCTTCGTACTCGCCCCATGCCTCGCCGAACATCGCGTCGTAGATCGCCATCTTGGACGCGAAGTGGCCGTAGAGCGACGGGGCTTGCATGCCCACCCGGTCCGCGACGTCGCGCAACGTGATCTGGGTCAGGCCCGACTCTCGGGCCATCGCCCAGGCGGCGTCGAGGATCTCGCGCCGAGTTGCCTCACGGCGTTCGGCCAACCCTATCGCGCTTCGGAGTGCCTAACATGGTTAGGAGAATGGCAACGAGACGGGCCCGATGTCAACGGCAGTCCGCAAATTTGCGGGCCGGTCTAGATCAGGCGATGAAGGTGCCGGCCGTGACCGCATACGGCGGCTCGAGGTCGCGGCCCTGGAACGCCAGGATCGCGGGGTCGACGACCAGGCCGTCGCGGACGGCGATGGCCCGGCTGATCGTCTCGTCGGCGTCCCACGACGTCGCCGCCCTCGAGCACGGACCGCACGAACGGCACGATCGCGGCGCTGTTCTCCCAGGTTGCGGAGTCCCAGAGGTACGACGGGCTGTGGTCGACGCCGTAGTAGAGGACGTTGTCGCCGACCTCGAACGTCGGGTCGTCGAACGAGGTGGGGCGGGCCCACTCGAAGCCCATGCCGAGGTCGCAGGACACGTCGACGATCAGGCTGCCCTTGCGGAACGCCGCCAGGTCCTCGTTGAGGAGGTACATCAACGGGTCCAACGGGTCCTGCAGGGTGCAGTTGACGACGATGTCGTTCTCGGCGAGGTACGCCGGCAAGGGCTCGCGGCCGCGCTCGGTGATCACGCTGAGGTGCGGCTCGTCGGGGTCGGGGTCGAGGTGCCGGATCCGCACGGAGTGGATCGGCGAGCCGACGGCGGCGACGCCGCGGGCGGTCAGCACCGCGACCTCGTAGACGCCGTGGGCATTGAGGGCGGTCACCGCGCCGCGGGCGGTCGCGCCGAAGCCGATCACCACCGCGCTGAGCCGGCGACCGTAGTCGCCGGTGATGCCGGCCAGCTGCATCGCCTGGAGCACCGAGCAGTAGCCGGCGAGCTCGTTGTTCTTGTGGAAGACGTGGAGGCCGACGTTGCCGTCGCGGGTCCAGTGGTTCATGTTCTCGAACGCGATCAGCGTGAGTCGCCGGTCGATGGCGGCCTGGGTGAGGGCGGTGTCCTGGACGCAGTGCGGCCAGCCCCACAGCACCTGGCCCGGGCTCAGCGACTCGACGTCGGAGAGCTGCGGCTTGGGCAGCAGCACCACGTCGGAGGCGGCGATCAGCTCGTCCCGGGGGAGGAAGCCGGCGACGAGGTCGGACAGGTCGGCGTCGGCGTAGCCGAACCGCTCGGCGTAGCCGATCTCGAGCGTGATCGAGGCACGAAGGTCGGCGTCGAGAGTGGCGAGATGATCGGGGTGGAGGGGGAGGCGCTGCTCGTTCTCCTTCGCCGAGGTGCCCACCACCCCGAGAGTCAGGAGCGGCACCGGCGGGATCAGCGCTTCTTCTGCGTCAGGTTGTCCATCGAGCTGCTGTTGTCTGTCGGAGGCCTTGTCGCGCTTCTCGGCCCGTTTCTCCTTGATGGACTTGCCGGACTTCTTGGACATGCCTTGGCGCGGCGACTTGTCGCTCATGAGGGATTCCTCTGATGGGGAGCCTGAGTGGCCCCAGGTGTCGAGAGTACGCCCCGCTTTCCAAGCCGGTAGCCTGCTCCCGCCATGCTCGAGAGATTCCGCGAATTCTGGGTCAACTTCTGGAAGCCCGTCGCCCACCTGCTGATCCGCCTCGGCGTGACCCCCAACCTGGTCACCTTCTTCGGCACCGCTCGGGGTCGCGGCCGGCGCGCTGGTCTTCTTCCCGCGGGGCGAGCTGCTGATCGGCGTACTCGTCATCACGACGTTCGTGTTCAGCGACCTGATGGACGGCTACATGGCCCGGCTGACCGGGCAGACGTCGAAGTTCGGGTCGTTCTGGGACTCCACGCTCGACCGGATCGGTGACGGCGCGATCTTCGGCGCGCTCGCGCTCTACTTCGCGGGCCCCGGCGACAGCTACCTCTACCTGTGCGTCACGCTCTACTGCCTGGTGATGGGCGGCGTGACGTCGTACGCCCGGGCCAAGGCGGAGTCGCTCGGCCTGACCGCCAAGGGCGGCATCGCGGAGCGGGCGGACCGGCTGGTGGCGATCCTGGTGATGACCGGTTTCGCCGACATCTTCAACCTGCCGATCCTGATGTACGTGACCCTCTGGGCGCTCGCGCTCGCCAACACCGTGACCGTGATCCAGCGGGTGGAGATGGTGCACCGCCAGGTGGTGGCCGAGCAGGCGTCTGCCGCCGCTGCCGATGTGGGTCCGACTGCCTGACCGCCGTACGATTGGGGCATGGCTGAGGAGACCCCGACGACTGGCACCACGCGCGTGAAGCGCGGCATGGCGGAGATGCTCAAGGGCGGCGTGATCATGGACGTGGTCACCCCCGAGCAGGCGAAGATCGCCGAGGACGCCGGCGCGGTGGCCGTGATGGCGCTCGAGCGCGTGCCCGCCGACATCCGCGCCCAGGGTGGCGTCAGCCGGATGAGCGACCCCGACATGGTCGAGGGCATCATCGAGACCGTCTCCATCCCGGTGATGGCGAAGGCCCGGATCGGTCACTTCGCGGAGGCCCAGGTCCTGCAGAGCCTCGGTGTCGACTACGTCGACGAGTCCGAGGTGCTGACCCCGGCCGACTACGCCAACCACATCGACAAGTGGGCAGTTCACCGTGCCTTTCGTGTGCGGTGCCACGAACCTGGGTGAGGCGCTGCGCCGGATCACCGAGGGCGCGGCGATGATCCGCTCCAAGGGCGAGGCCGGCACCGGCGACGTCTCCAACGCGGTCACCCACATGCGCACCATCCGTGCCGAGCTCCGGCGCCTGGCCGGCCTCGAGCCCGACGAGCTCTACGTCGCGGCCAAGGAGCTGCAGGCGCCGTACGAACTGGTCAAGGAGGTCGCCGAGAGCGGCAAGCTGCCCGTCGTGCTGTTCACCGCGGGCGGCATCGCCACCCCCGCAGACGCGGCGATGATGATGCAGCTCGGCGCCGAGGGCGTCTTCGTCGGCTCCGGCATCTTCAAGTCCGGCAACCCCGCCCAGCGGGCCGAGGCCATCGTCAAGGCCACGACGTTCTTCGACGACCCCGACGTGGTCGCCAAGGTCTCCCGCGGACTGGGTGAGGCCATGGTCGGCATCAACGTCGAGGAGATCCCGCAGCCGCACCGGCTTGCCGAGCGCGGCTGGTAGTTCCGTACGGGACCCTGGCTCTAGTCACTTCTGACCAGTCGCGACGACCGGTCGGACGTTTCCTCCAGCCTTTCGGACAGGTGTCCGCCCTTTCCTCCCATCACCTCCCCGACCGGTGGTGCACTTCCCACGCGCCAGCGTGATGGACGTCTGGCCAGGTCCGGGAGGGGACACGCATGAACAGAACGACGAAGGGTGCACTCGCGGGGGGCGCAGCAGCTGTGCTGCTGCTCGGCGGTGCCGGAACGCTGGCGTTCTGGACGGACACCCAGACCGTCGACGGGCACGGGCATCGGCTCAGGTCACCTGACGCTGTGGCTGCCGACTGCGGCGCAGGTTGGGTCCTCGACTGGCGTGGCGCCGGACCTACGTCCGGCACAGGTACTGGTCCCGGGCGACACCTTGACCAAGGTGTGCACCTACACCGTCGACGCTGAAGGCGAGCACCTGACCGCTTCCTTCGACGCCACCGGGCCGGTGGACGTCACCGGCGACTCGCCCCTGGTGGCCGAGATCAGCTTCACGGACACCTACACGGTCGACGGTGGCGCCGACGACGACCATCGACGTGCCGATCGAGAACGGCGACGATGCTCGAGGCCACGCTCTGATCACCTGGCCCTACGGAGTCGAGAACAACGACTCCAATGGACATCGACGGTCTGACAGCCTCTCTCGGCAACGTCACCGTCGTCGCCACCCAGACGCACACGGCGTAAGCAACAGAAACCGGCTACGTCGTGACCATGCGCCGCGTCGCCACCTGGACTGTTCGGGTGGCGGCGTGGCTGGTCATCTTGGCTTCGTCGGCAGTCGCTGGCGGTGCAGTGCCGTGCCGCGGCTGGCCGGGGCCACGCCCTACACCGTGCTGACGGGCTCGATGGACGCCGACGTACCGACCCAGGGTCGCTGGTCGTGGTCAGGCCGGTCGACCCGGAGTCGATCGAGACGGGTGATGCCATCACCTACCAGCTGGAGTCCGGCAAGCCGGCCGTGGTCACGCACCGCGTGGTCTCCCAAGGCTTCGACGGCAACGGCAATGGTCGTCCTCCGCACGAAGGGCGACGCCAACGAGGACCCGGATCCGAAGCCGGTGAGGCCGGTCCAGATCAAGGGCGAGGTCTGGTACTCCGTGCCCTATCTCGGCTACGTCAACAACCTGCTCACCGGACAGAGAACGGCAGCTGGGGCGTCTACGCGGCCGCCGCCGGCCTCATCGGCTACGCGCTCCTGTCCTTCGTCGGAGCGGCCAGGGACAAGCGACGCAGCAAACCAGTGAAGGAGAAGGCCGATGTCTAGGCACCTGCGGACGCAAACCGCGGCTGCGCTCGCAACGGCTGCGCGCCCTGCTGGGACTGGGCGTCCTGCTCGGCGTGGGTGCCACCGGCACATTCGCGTTCTGGACCGACGACGTGGTGATCTCCGGTACGACGTTCACCGCCGGGACCACTCGACCTGCAGGTCAACAGCTCCGACGCCCCGTCGACGACGACGCTGGGCATGTCGGCGATGGTGCCCGGCAACACCTCCGCCGAGGTCCTCACGGTCAAGAACAACGGCACCGCGCCGCTGAAGTACACGCTGACCGGAGGCCTCACCGGCACCGACGCCGCGGCGTACAACACCGCCGCGGCGCTCAAGCTCACGGTCGTCGCTGCCGGCACGAAATCCGGAAGCGGCAACACCTCGACCTGCACCGGCGGCACTGTCATCTACGGACCGACGGCGCTCACCAACGTGACGAGCACCGCGATCATCGGCACCAGGCGCGGCCCGCTCGCCGCAGCAGGGACGGAGGCACTCTGTTTCCAGGTCACGTTTGATGCGGCTGCTTCGACAACGCTGCAGGGCAAGACCGCTACGGCGACCTTCACGGCCACCGGCACCTCGGACGTCTCCTGATGCGACGGATCCGGGAGATCCTCCTGACCCTCGGGGCGGTGCTCGGCGCGGCCTGCCTGCTCCTCGGAGTCGTCGCGATCACCGCCGACGTTCACGTCCTCGTCTTCCGCTCGGGCTCCATGTCGCCGACCATCGAGACCGGCGACCTGGCGCTGACGCGCACGGTGGCGTGCTTCCGAGTTGCGTGTGGACGACGTCGTGTCGGTGATCGACTCGGGCGGCAACCGCGTGACCCACCGGGTCGTCAACCTCGCCGAGCAGGGAACCAACGGCAGCTGACGCTGCGGGGAGACGCCAACGAGGCGTCCGACCGGGAGGTCTACACGGTCACCGAGGCGCAGCGCGTGGTGTTCGTGCTGCCGAAGGCGGGCTACCTCGTGGCCTGGTCGACCGGTCCGGTCGGACTGGTACTGCTGGGCGGCTACGGCGCCTTCCTGCTCTCGGTGCTGGTGCGGGGCAAGAGCGGTGGCGGAGACCCGCCTCCACCGTCACGCAGAGCTCCCGCCAAGCGACGCGCGTCGCGCCGGAAGGTCCCGGCGCTGCTCGCCGTAGTGCTCGGTGGAGGGTTGGCCACGGTGCCGACGCAGGCCTTCGCTGCGGACTGGACCAACCCGGTCACCGTCTCGGGCACCACCTACACGGCCTACATCGTTCCCAAACCAGCGATCGTGAGTTGCAACGTCACCGGTGGGCTTGGACAGAAGACGGCCCGGATCACATGGACCGAAGTGTCCTCGCCCTTCGCGCTCGATTACACGGCCGTCATCCAGGAGACGGGTCAGTCGATGACGATTACGGACGCCGGGGCAACGAGATTCACGGACTTCTCTGCCGGCCTCCTCAGCACCGTGCTGAACGCGACGTACAACATCCGGATCACTGCCAAACTTGCCGAGTCCGAATGGGAGCTGGGTCTCCGTTACTGCCAACCAGCCGGTCACCATCGGGCTTCTCGGGCTCTCGATGTCCTGCGGCACCGCGACCTGATTCCCATCTGTTCGGCGTCAGCGCAACTCCGGGCAATCGAGGCGGGCGCGGTCGACGGCCGAGAGGGCGTCGTAGTCGCCGACCAGGTCGATCACCCGCCCGTTGGCGTCGAGGTAGGCACGGAAGTCGTAGGGGAGCTGGGCCCAGTAGAGCTGTGGCTCGCCACCGTCGCTCACGGTGTACTCACCCGAGGGGGCACCCATCACGGCCACGACCGCCTCGCGCTCCATGCCGAGCTCGAGCTCGCACCAGCCGGCCAACCAGCGTTCGGGACCGGCCTCACCGACGGCCCGGTCCGTCGACGCGGCGACGAACCAGCTGCCGTTGGTCAGCGCCATGGTGACCGTCTGGTCGACCTCCGGAAAGTCGGCGGCCAGGATCGCGTCCTCGCCGGTCACCTGTGTCGCTTCGACGCCCAGCGGCTCGTATTCGCGCTCCGGGTCCTCCCACAGGATCGCGACGAAGCCGGTGCACGGGTCGCCGAGCTCGGCGCGGTCGACCAGGATCGCCTCCTGCCGCAGGGCGATGGTCAGCTCCGGCGCGTGCCTGGCGCAGGCCGCTGCGGCGTCGTGGTCCTGGAGCGCGTCCAGCCAGGCGACGTACGCCGCAACGGCGGCCTCTGCCGGAGTTTCGGGGGCGGAGGACGGGCGTTCGGACTGGGTTCCGAGGCCCGTGCGTGACTCGGGTTCCGACGATCCGCAACCGCTCAGGATCAGGCCGATGCAGAGGAGCGATACCGCGGTCTTCACGCAACCACTCTCCCAGTAGCCTTCCCCGCGTGACCCGCCGACGCCGTGCGCTTCTGGGCGCGCTCGTCGTGCTGCCCTGTGCTCGACCGCTGCCTGCGGATCCCACGTCAAGCAGCGTCGAGACGCCGCTTGTCGTACAGCACCGATGCCGGCGCGGTGATGGGACAAGAGAGCGACGGGTCCGCAACTGGCTCGGCATCCCGTACGCCGCCCCGCCGGTCGGCGATCTCCGGTGGCGTCCGCCGCAGCCGGCCGCCGACTGGTCGGGCCCGCGGCGGCCGACGAGTTCGGACCGCCCTGCTTGCAGGGCGGCGAGGAGACGCTGAACCCGCAGTCGGCGGAGGACTGTCTCTACCTCAACGTCCACCGGCCCGCGACGACGGACGACGATCTGCCCGTCATGGTCTGGATCCACGGCGGTGGCCTGAAGACGGGCAGCGGCACCCTGCCGGTCGAGATGGCCAAGGGCCTCGTCGCCAAGGGCGTCGTACTGGTGTCGATCAACTACCGGCTCGGCCGATTCGGCTACTTCGCCCACCCGGCACTCGAGGCGGAGGCGGAGGCCGACGGCGAGGAGCCGGTGGCCAACTTCGGGCTGCTCGACCAGATCGCCGCGCTGGAGTGGGTGCAGGACAACATCGAGGGGTTCGGCGGCGATCCCGACCAGGTCACCGTCTTCGGAATCTCCGCGGGCGGCGCGTCGGTCAACTACCTGATGAGCTCTCCGAAGGCCGACGGGCTCTTCGACCGCGCCATCTCGCAGTCCGGCCTCGGCCGCGAACGCCCGATGGAGTGGGACGACGCCGTGGCACTCGGCAAGTCGCTCGCCGCCAGCCTGGGCGCGGCAGACGCCGACGCCGAGGAGCTGCGCGCACTGGACGCCAGGTCGGTGGCGATGTTGCCGGCCCTCCTGCTGCGCAACGAGATCCCGGTCATCGATCCGGTGCTGCCGGCATCGGTGGCGGACACGTTCGCCGCGGGAGAGGAGGCCGACGTCCCCTACATCGTCGGAGCGACCGACCTGGAGATGGTCGACCGCTACTTCGTCCCCCTGGGTGTCGACCCCTCGGTGCTGCGCCAGCAGCTCGGAAAGGGACACGGTCGGAAGCTGGCGGCGGCGTACGGCACCGAGACCGAGTTCGACCGACACTTCCTCAACGACATCTTCTTCGCCGAACCGGCTCGCAACCTGGCCCTCGAGCACGGCACCCGTGAGCAGACGTACCTCTATCGCTTCTCGATCGCGGACGACGCGTCGCGCGCGAAGGGTGGCGCGCTGCACGGCGCCGACTACCCGTTCGTGTTCGGCAACGGAGCGGGCGCCCCGCTGGTCCCCGACGCCGACCAGCTCGCCGACGAGATCAGCAGTTGCTGGGCGGAGTTCGCGAAGGGCGAGGAGCCGGACTGCGGCGGCGTCGAGTGGCCGGAGGTCGGCGGCGGTGAGCTCCTGGGCTTCACCAACGACGGCCCGAAGCTGGTGACCGACGACCCCTGGCAGGCACGGCTCGACCTGGTCGAGAGCATCGTCACCGGCCTTACCTAGAGTGGTGGCGTGTCAGTTCCCGCGCCCACCATCGGCGTCTTCGCCCTTCAGGGCGATGTGCGCGAGCACCTGCGCGCCCTGAGCACGATCGGCGTGACCGCCATCGGCGTACGCCGCCCCAGCGAGCTGGACGCCTGCGACGCCCTGGTGATCCCCGGCGGCGAGTCGACGACGATGGCCAAGCTCGCCCGGTCCTTCGAGCTGTTCGAGCCGCTGCGCGACCGGATCAAGCTCGGCATGCCGGTCTTCGGGACCTGCGCCGGGATGATCCTGCTCGCCGACCGGGTCGAGGACGGCACCGCCGACCAGGAGACGCTCGGGCGGGCTCGACATCACCGTGCGCCGCAACGCGTTCGGGCGCCAGGTCGACTCCTTCGAGGGAGACCTCGCGTTCAGCGGCGTCGACGGACCGGTGCACGCGATCTTCATCCGCGCGCCCTGGGTGGAAGAGGTGGGCTCCGGCGTCGAGGTGCTCGCCCGGGTCGAGGACGGACCGGCCGTCGGTAGGATCGTCGCGGTCCGGCAGGGACCGCTGCTGGCGACGTCGTTCCATCCGGAGATGGGTGACGACCTCCGGCTGCACCGACTGTTCGTGGACCTGGTGCGATCCGGGTAGAAGAGGAAGTACGCATGTCTGGCCACTCCAAGTGGGCGACCACCAAGCACAAGAAGGCGGTCGTCGACGCCAAGCGCGGCAAGATGTTCGCCAAGCTGATCAAGAACATCGAGGTAGCCGCGCGCACCGGCGGCGGCGACCCGGCCGGCAACCCGACGCTCTACGACGCCATCCAGAAGGCCAAGAAGTCGTCGGTGCCCAACGACAACATCGACCGCGCGGTCAAGCGCGGATCCGGTGCGGAGACCGGCGGCGCCGACTACCAGACGATCATGTACGAGGGCTATGGCCCCGCCGGCGTTGCGATGCTGATCGAGTGCCTGACCGACAACCGCAACCGGGCGGCCATGGAGGTACGCACCGCGATGACCCGCAACGGGGCCTCGCTCGCCGACCCCGGGTCGGTGTCGTTCCTGTTCAACCGCAAGGGCGTTGTGATCGTGCCGGTCGAGCAGGACGGACGGAAGGTCTCCGAGGACGATGTTCTCGAGGCGACGCTCGAGGCCGGCGCCGACGACGTCAACGACCTCGGAGAGGCGTTCGAGGTGATCTCGGAGGCGACCGACCTGGTCGCGGTCCGGACCTCGCTGCAGGCCGCCGGCATCGACTATGACTCGGCCGAGGCGTCGTTCGTCCCTGACCTGCAGGTCGAGCTGGACCGCGACGGCGCGGGCAAGCTGTTCCGACTCATCGACGCGCTCGAGGACCTCGACGACGTACAGAACATCTATGCGAACTTCGACGTCTCCGACGAAGTCATGGAGTCGCTCGACGCCTGAGCCGCGTGTCGTGCGCCGCCGGGTCGACCTTCACGGTTAGCGTGGTCTCCGAACACACGTTCGGACGGAAGGTTGCTTCATGCGCGTGCTGGGGATCGATCCCGGCCTGACCAGGTGCGGCATGGGCGTCGTCGACGGAGCCGTCGGGCGGCCGCTCACGTTGGTGGATGTCAACGTACTCCGCACCTCTTCCGGCGTGCCGGTAGCGGAGCGGCTGGTAGCGATCGAGCGTGGCATCGACGCGTGGCTCGACGAGTACGCGCCGGATGCCGTGGCCGTCGAACGCGTCTTCGCGCGCTCCGACTCCAGCACGATCATGGGCACCGCGCAGGCCAGCGGAATCGCGCTGGTGGCAGCGCGCTAGGCGAGGGCTGCCGATCGCCCTCCACACCCCGAGCGAGGTCAAGGCGGCGGTCTCCGGCAACGGGCGGGCCGACAAGACGCAGGTCGGTGCCATGGTGACTCGGATCCTGAGGCTCGAGGCCATGCCGAAGCCGGCCGACGCCGCCGACGCACTGGCGCTCGCCATCACGCACATCTGGCGCGGAGGCGCGCAGGCCCGGATCGATGCCGCGGTCGCCGCGGCCCAGGTGAGGAGCAGAGCATGATCGCGTTCGTCCGCGGACGGGTGGCCGAGGTGACCCTGTCCAGTGCGGTGCTCGAGGTCGGCGGCATCGGCCTCGAGGTGATGTGCACCCCGGGCACCCTGGCGACGCTCCGCACCGGCCAGGAGGCGACGCTCCCGACGAGCATGGTGGTCCGAGAGGACTCGCTCACCGTCTTCGGGTTCCGCGACGACGACGAGAAGTCGATGTTCGAGCTCGTGCAGACGGCCTCGGGTGTCGGTCCGAAGGTGGCACAGGCGATCACCGCCGTGCTCGCCCCCGACGACCTGCGCCGGGCGATCGCCGGCGACGACGTGAAGACCCTGACCCGGGTGCCTGGCATCGGGCAGAAGGGTGCGCAACGGATCATCCTCGAGCTCAAGGACCGGATCGGTCCTCCGATCGGCGGCCCGGCAGTGGGGTCGCCGGCGGTCGGTGACCCGTGGCGGGGCCAGGTCCATCAGGGGCTGGTCGGCCTCGGGTGGTCAACGAAGGACGCCGAGAAGGCGGTCGACGCCGTGGCCGACCAGGCCGGCGACGCGCCCGACGTGGGTGCCCTGCTGAGAGCCGCTCTCCGTTCCCTGAGCAAGGCCTGACATGCCCAGCGAAGGTCACAGCGACGAGCTCGAGCTGGCCGAGGAGCAGCACCTGCGGTCGCTGACGGCCGCGGAGGCCGAGGGCGATGAGCGGGCTGTCGAAGCGGCGCTGCGTCCGCGCACGCTTGGATGAGGTGATCGGCCAGGGCCGCGTTCGCGAGCAGCTCGGCCTGGTGCTCGAGGCGGCCCGCCAGCGTGGCCGGGCGCCGGACCATGTGCTCCTGTCCGGGCCGCCCGGGCTCGGCAAGACCACGCTGGCGATGATCATCGCCCACGAGATGTCGGTGCCGCTGCGCCTGACCAGCGGGCCGGCGATCACCCACGCCGGCGACCTCGCGGCCATCCTCTCCGGCATGAACGAGGGCGACGTCCTGTTCGTCGACGAGATCCACCGGATGGCGCGCCCGGCCGAGGAGATGCTCTACATGGCGATGGAGGACTTCCGGGTCGACGTCGTCATCGGCAAGGGGCCTGGCGCCACCGCGATCCCGCTGGAGATCCCGCCGTTCACACTCGTCGGCGCGACAACCAGGGCCGGGCTGCTGCCGGGTCCCCTCCGCGACCGGTTCGGCTTCACCGGTCAGCTGGAGTTCTACGAAGCAGACGAGCTCGACCTGATCGTCCAGCGCTCGGCCGGGCTGCTGTCTGTGGAGGCGACGCCCGACGGCACCGCCGAGATCGCGTCCCGGTCCCGAGGCACTCCGCGCATCGCCAACCGACTGCTGCGCCGGGTGCGTGACTTCGCCCAGGTGCGGGCCGACGGCAAGGTCACCCTCGCCCTCGCGCAGGCCGCGCTCGAGCTCTACGAGGTCGACGAGCTCGGTCTCGATCGGCTCGACCGGGCGGTGCTCTCGGCGTTGTGCGAGCGCTTCGGTGGCGGCCCCGTGGGCATCTCCACCCTCGCCGTCGCGGTCGGTGAGGAGCGCGAGACGGTCGAGGAGGTCGCCGAACCCTTCCTCGTCCGCAACGGCTTCCTGGCGCGCACGCCGCGTGGGCGGGTCGCCACGGCCGGTGCCTGGAGGCACCTCGGACTCACCGTCCCACCCCCGGCTCCCGGCGGCGACGTGGCGTCTGTTCGACGAGTAGCCCCGGGGGTCGCCCCGGATCGTGGCCTGGGCCACAGTCACGGTTACACTGACCCGTCGGTCGGCCGGGTGTGTTGCCGCGGCCGCGAACCCCAATCCTGTGCTCGAGAGGTTTTGTCGTGGAGGGACTTGTCTCCCTGTTGCCGTTGGTCGGCATCGCGCTGTTGTTCTGGATCCTGATCATCCGACCGGCCCAGCGCCGTCAGAAGGAACTAGGGCGTATGCAGAGTTCGTTGAACGTCGGTGACGAGGTGATGCTCACCTCCGGTGTGTTCGGCACCCTGCAGTCGCTGGCCGATGACCACCTGATGGTCGATGTCGCCGATGGCGTGACGCTCAAGGTGGCGCGCGGAGCGATCGGCTCCGTCGTACCCCAGGCGGAGCCGGAAGACGCCGACCCGCGACCGACGAATGAGCCCGGCGAGTCCGAGGCTTCGGAGGAAAACTGATGGCCCGCAAGACCTACCGCCCGGGTCGGACCCTGGTGGTGTTCTTCCTCGGCGTGCTGCTGGCCTACGGGCTGGTTGCGCTGACCGGCACGTGGAAGCCCGAGCTGGGGCTCGACCTCCAGGGCGGCACCCGGATCCAGCTGCAGGCGCTTGGCAACCCCTCCAAGGACAGCCTTGAAGAGGCCCGCTCGATCATCGACCAGCGCGTCAACGGACAGGGCGTGGCTGAGGCCGAGGTCACCACGCAGGGCAGCGAGTTCGTGGTCGTCGAGATCCCGGGCGAGAACCGCCGTGACCTCGTCGAGCTCGTGCAGCGCCAGGCCCAGCTGCGCTTCCGGCTGGTTGCCTGCTCCGACGGCGATCCCACTCCGTGCAGCGCCCAGGCGGCCCCCGATCCCGGGAGCGCGCCGACCGCACCCGTTGAGACGCCGGGCACGGGCGTGACCGCACCTCCCTCCAGCCCGCCGGCGTCGCCGAGCACGTCGGCGTCGCCGACCGCGTCGGAGTCCTCGCCCGGTGGCGCCAACCGGCCCCCGGTCGGCTTCGCGGACGGGACAGATGCCCCGACGCAGAGCCCGACCGACAAGGCGTCACAGACGCCGTCGGGCGACTCCTCGCCGACCGACGAACCCACGGGTCAACCGACCGACCAACCCACTGACGAGACCACGGACGCACCGGCCGAGGGTGGCCCGTCGAGCGTCGAGGCCGAGCTGAAGTGGATGAACGCGCCCACCGGTCCCCAGGTCCAGCAGTTCAACCAGTTCACCTGTGACCCGGACGGCACCCTGCTCAAGGCGGACGGCACGCCTGCGGCGTTGGTCGACGACTCCGACAAGCCCTTGGTGGCGTGCAGCATGCCCGAGCAGTCGTCCGACGGTGAACCCATCGAGCCGTCGATCAAGTACCTCCTGTCGAGGGCCGTGGTCGAGGGCACCGAGCTCGACTCGGCCAGTGCCGGCATCCCACAGAACGACGTCAGCTGGGTGGTCAACCTCCAGATCGGTGGCGACGGCAAGGACGACTTCACCAAGATCTCCCGCGCCCTCTACGGCACCGAGGACCAGTTCGCGATCGTCCTGGACGGCAAGGTCCTTTCCGCGCCGACCATGAACGGCATCATCACCAACGGTGATGCCCAGATCAGCGGCAACTTCACGGAGAGCAGCGCCACCTCTCTGGCGACCAGCCTGAAGTACGGCGCGCTGCCGATCTCGTTCAGCGACGACGCGACCATCGACCAGATCGGTCCGTCGCTCGCCGGCAACCAGCTCTCCGCGGGCCTCACGGCCGGCCTGTTCGGCATCATCCTGGTGATGCTCTATTGCCTCTTCTACTACCGAGGGCTGGGGCTGGTCGTGATCGCCTCGTTGCTGGTGGCCGCTGCGGTCACCTACGCGATGGTGCTGTTGCTGAGCGAGGCCGCCAACTTCACGCTCACCCTGCCCGGCATCGCCGGACTGATCGTGGCGGTCGGCATCACAGCCGACTCGTTCATCGTCTTCTTCGAGCGCATCCGAGACGAGATGCGCGACGGGAAGTCGATGCGGGTGGCCGTCGAAGTCCGGCTGGCATCGCGCCCGGAACACCTGCCTTGCCGCCGACACCGTCTCGCTGCTGGCGGCGGTGGTGCTGTTCATCTTCGCCGTCGGCGTGGTCAAGGGCTTTGCGTTCGCGCTCGGCCTCTCGACCCTGATCGACCTGGTGGTCTTCTTCTGGTTCACCAAACCGATGGTGTCGTGGCTTGCCCACTTCAAGTTCTTCAACCGCGGGCACCGACTGTCCGGCCTCGACGCCGCCGCACTGGGCGTCGAGTCGATCAACCTCGGCGCGCCGGCCACCGTCGGCACCGGGGGAGGGAGGGCCTGATGGGCAAGTTCGCACGGCTCGGCAACGAGCTCTACACCGGCAAGAAGTCGATCGACTTCGTCGGTCGTCGCTGGATCTGGTACTCCGTCTCGGCGCTGATCGTGCTCGTGGCGATCCTGGGGTTGACCGTCAAGCACCTCAACATGGGCATCGAGTTCACCGGTGGCGCCCAGTTCACGGTCACCGTCCCGACCGACGAAGCCAACCAGGACACCGCGGACAAGCTGCGGGAGACGGTCGCCAGCTCCGGGATCGACAACGCGTCGTCGCCGATCGTCAACACACAGGGCGAGACCGCCATCGTCGTGCAGACCGAGCCGCTGACCGAGGAGGAGAGCAACGAGATCGGCGCCCTGCTCCGGGAGACGGCCGGCGTGGGTCAGGACGCCATCTCCGAGCGCGAGATCGGTGCCAGCTGGGGCGAGGAGGTGGCCAAGAGATCGGCCACCGGCCTCGTGGTGTTCCTGATCCTGGTGGTGCTGTTCATCTGGGCCTACTTCCGACAGTGGAAGATGTCGGTCGCGGCCCTCGTCGCCCTCGTGCACGACGTACTCATCACCATCGGCGTCTACGCCCTGTCGGGCTTCGAGGTGACACCGGCAACCGTCACCGGCCTGCTCACCATCCTGGGCTTCTCGCTCTACGACACCGTGGTCGTCTTCGACAAGGTGCGCGAGAACACCAACAACCTGCGCCAGACCCGGATGACCTACGCGGGCGCCGCCAACCTGGCGGTCAACCAGACGTTGGTCCGCTCGATCAACACCTCGATCGTCGCCCTGATCCCGGTCGGCGTGATCCTCTACGTGAGCGCCGTCCAGCTCGGGTCGAGCTCGCTCAAGGACCTGTCGCTCGCGCTCTTCGTGGGCACGGCGGCCGGCGTCTACTCCTCCATCTTCATCGCCACACCCTTGCTGGCGCACCTGAAGTCCGGGGAGTCCGAGGTGGTGCTCGCCGAGCGCCGGGCGAAGGCCCGCGCGAAGCAGGCGGACCGCTACGCGTCGGTTCCGGTCTTCACCGACGACACCGTGGTCGAGCCCGGTAGCGAGCCCGACGACGAGATCGAGGACGAGGGCCCGGTGGAGCAGCCCACGGGCCCGCGGGCCCCCGACGCGATGGGTCGCGGCCGGACCACACCGACGCCGCGGCGGCCGGTGGGGGAGAGCCGTTCGTCCGGACGCCAGCAACCGTCGCGACAGCCCAAGTCGCAGCGCAAGAAGCCCTGATCCCATGGACGCTGCCGCGGCTCTGGCCCAGCTCGTCGTCGACGTGCGGGACTTCCCGGAGCCCGGCGTCGTCTTCAAGGACATCACTCCGCTGCTGGCTGACCATGCCGGTTTCACAGCAGTGATTCAGGGCCTGGCTGCGGTAGGTCGCGATGACGCAGGCGCCGTCGTCGTGGACAAGGTGGTCGGCATGGAGGCGCGCGGGTTCATCCTCGCGGCTCCGGTGGCGCTGGCCCTCGGCATCGGCTTCGTTCCGGTGCGCAAGGCCGGCAAGCTCCCGCGCGAGACCTACGCCGTTTCCTATGCGCTCGAGTACGGCGAGGCGACCCTGGAGATCCATCGCGACGGGATCGCGACCGGCGACCGGGTGCTGCTGGTCGATGACGTTCTGGCCACCGGCGGCACCGTCAGGGCGACCCAACAGCTCGTCGAGCAGTGTGGCGGCGTCGTGGTCGGGGTCGCGGTGCTGATGGAGCTCACCTTCCTCCCCGGCCGGGAGACGGTCGGCGCCCTGCCCGGTGACGGCCCTCGCGGCGATCTGACCCGGATCCAGCGCGGACCTAGACTGAACAGGTGACCGAGGAAAGCACTGTCGCCGCCACGCCGGCCGACAGTGCGCCCGAAACGCCTACCGACTCGCCGCCCGAGGCAGTAGGGGCCGGCGGCCGAGGCATGCGCGCCCGGCTGGCCCGGATGGGCACCCGGAGCCAGACCACCAACCCGGTCCTCGAGCCGCTCTTCCGCGCGGTGCGCGCCAACCACCCCAAGGCCGACCTGGCGCTGATCGAGCGCGCGTACACCACGGCCGAGAAGATGCACGGCTCCCAGATGCGCAAGAGCGGTGACCCCTACATCACCCACCCGCTCGCAGTGACCACGATCCTGGCCGGGATCGGCATGACCGAGCCGACACTCGTCGCCGCTCTGCTGCACGACACGGTCGAGGACACGCCGTACACGCTGGAGCAGTGTCGCGAGGACTTCGGCGACGAGGTCGCCCGGATGGTCGACGGCGTGACCAAGCTCGACAAGGTCCAGTACGGCGACTCGGCTCAGGCCGAGACCATCCGGAAGATGATCGTCGCGATGTCGCGCGACATCCGGGTGCTGGTGATCAAGCTGGCCGACCGTCTCCACAACATGCGGACCCTGCGCTACGTGCCGCAGAAGAGCCAGGAGCGCACCGCCCGCGAGACCCTCGACATCTACGCGCCGCTGGCCCACCGGCTCGGCATGAACACCATCAAGTGGGAGCTCGAGGACCTGGCGTTCGCCACCCTGCACCCGAAGATCTACGACGAGATCGTGCGGATGGTGGCCGAGCGGGCGCCGTCGCGCGACCAGTTCCTGGCCGAGGTGATCACCCAGGTCGAGGCCGACCTCGGTGAGTCGAAGGTGAAGGCGACCGTCACCGGTCGCCCGAAGCACTACTACTCCATCTACCAGAAGATGATCGTCGGCAAGCGCGAGTTCACCGACATCTACGACCTGGTCGGCATCCGGATCCTGGTCGACGAGGACCGCGACTGCTACTCCGTCCTCGGCATCCTGCACTCCCGCTGGAACCCCGTGCTCGGCAGGTTCAAGGACTACGTCGCGATGCCGAAGTTCAACATGTACCAGTCCCTGCACACGACCGTGATCGGCCCACAAGGCAAGCCGGTCGAGATGCAGATCCGGACCTTCGCGCAGCACCGTCGTGCCGAGTACGGCGTCGCCGCGCACTGGAAGTACAAGGAGGACGGGCGGGCCGGTCGCGACACCGAGCGCGCGGGCGATGTCGACGACATGACGTGGGTCCGCCAGCTGCTCGACTGGCAGAGCGAGGTCGAGGACCCGGGCGAGTTCCTCGAGAGCCTGCGGTTCGAGATCAACCAGGCCGAGACCTACGTCTTCACGCCCCGCGGCGACGTGATCGCGCTGCCCTCGGGCGCGACCCCGGTCGACTTCGCCTACGCCGTACACACCGAGGTCGGGCACCACACCATCGGCGCGCGGGTCAACGGGCGGCTGGTGCCGCTGGAGTCCCGGCTCGAGAACGGCGACGTGGTCGAGGTCTTCACCTCGAAGGCGGCCAACGCCGCTCCGTCGCGGGACTGGCTGACGTTCGTGCAGTCGCCACGCGCGCGATCGAAGATCCGGCAGTGGTTCACCAAGGAGCGGCGCGAGGAGGCGATCGACCACGGCAAGGACCAGATCGCCAAGCTGATGCGCAAGGAGGGCCTGCCGATCAAGCGGCTGCTCTCCCACGAGTCGCTGATGCTGGCCGCGGCCCACTTCAACATCGCCGACGTCACCGCGCTCTACGCGGCGGTCGGCGAGGGCAACCTCAGCGCCCAGGCCGTCGTACGCCGGGTGGTCGAGCTGCACGGCGGCAACGACGGTGCCCAGGAGGACCTCGCCGAGGCCGTCACCATCACTGGCCGGCGCGCCCGGTCCCGGGTGGGGGCCGGCGGCGACGCCGGGGTGATCGTCAAGGGCTCACCCGACGTGTGGATCAAGCTGGCCAAGTGCTGCACGCCCGTGCCACCGGACTCGATCCTCGGCTTCGTCACCAAGGGCGGAGGCGTCTCGGTGCACCGCACCGACTGCACCAACGCGACGAGCCTCCTGCTGCAGCCCGAGAAGGTGCTCGAGGTCGAGTGGGCGCCGACCGGTCAGTCGACGTTCCTGGTCAACATCCAGGTCGAGGCGCTCGACCGGGCCCGGCTGCTGTCGGACATCACCATGGTCCTCTCCGACGCCCACGTGAACATCCTCAGCGCCAACCTCTCCACCACCCGCGACCGAGTGGCCAAGTCGCGGTTCACGTTCGAGATGGCCGAGGCCAAGCACCTCGACAACGTCCTCAAGGCCGTCAAGAACGTGCCGGGCGTCTTTGACGCCTACCGCGTCACCCAGTAGGGCGCGAGTCGGCGCATCCTCCGGGCTGAGAAGGCTCGAGTCGGCGCAAAAGCCGGGCAGATGCGCCGACTCGGCGGTTAGTTCGAGTAGTCCGCGCTGGCCTGTCGGGCCATGTCGAGGAAGGACTGGCGGGAGGCGAGGTTCTCCTCTAGATCCTTGATCTGCTTCTCGTTTCCGGACGCCTTCGCCTTGTCCAGGGCGGCCTGGATGTCGGCGATCGCCTGCTCGAGCTTGGAGACCATGTCGTCGGCGCGGGCCGACTTCTCGGGATCGGACTTCGCCCACTTCTCCTCTTCGAGGCTGCGGATCGTCTGCTCGACCTTGCGGATCCGGCCCTCGAGCTCCTTCATCCGATCGCGCGGCACCTTACCGGCGGCGTCCCAGCGGTCGGCGATGTCGCGGAAGGCGCGCTTGGCCGCCTCGACGTCGGTGACCGGAAGCAGCGCCTCAGCCTCGACGAGCAGCATCTCCTTCGCATCGGCGTTGGCCGCGAACTCCAGGTCCTGGGCCGCGTTGGCCGCGTCGCGGGCGCCGAAGAACGCATCCTGCGCGCCTCGGAACCGCTTCCACAGCTCGTCGTCGACATCCTTGGGGGCCGGGCCGGCGGCCTTCCAGTCGCGCATCAGGTCGCGGTAGCGGCCCGCTGTCGGTCCCCAGTCGGTGGAGTCGGCGAGGGCCTCGGCCTCCTTGGCCAGCCGCTGCTTGACCAGCCGGGCGGCCTCTCGCTTCTCGTCCTGCTCGGCGAAGTGCACCTTGCGGTGCCGCGTGTACGTCGTCCTGGCCGACGAGAAGCGCTTCCACAGCGAGTCGTCGCTGGCCCGGTCGATGCGTGGCAGCGCCTTCCACTGGTCGAGGATCTCGCGCAGCCGATTGGCGCCGTGACGCCAGTCGGTGCCCGCGGCGATCTTCTCCGCCTCGGCGACCAGCTTCTCCTTCTGCTCCTTCGACTCTTCGACCTTCTGGGCCTTCTCGGCCTTGCGCGCCGACCGCTGCTGGGCGATCACCGGGCCCAGCGAGTCGAGCCGGGCAACCAGGGCGGCCAGATCGCCTACGGCGTTGGCCTCGACCAGCTGTCCGCGGACGGTCTTGATCGACTCTGTCGCCTCTTCGGGGCTGAGCACACCGGCGCGCACCCGCTGGTCGAGCAGGCTGACCTCCGTCTCGAGCGCGCTGTAGCGATCGGTGTAGAACTTCATGGCTTCTTCGGGCGTCCCGGCGGGGTACTGACCGACGGGACGTTCGCCGTCAGCGGTCTTCACGAAGACCGTGCCGTCGTCGTCGACGCGACCCCATTCGGTGCTTGTCACAGCGTGTTCCTCTTCACTCGCGCGCGGATCAGTGGCCCAGGATAGACGTGGATACCGGCGCGACGTCCGATGATCAGCATCTATAGGCTGAGCCAGTGTTGATTGCCGGCTTCCCCGCGGGTCCGTGGGCTGCGAACTGCTACGTCGTGGCGACCGGTCCCGGGTCCGAGTGCGTGGTGGTCGACCCCGGCAAGGACGCCGCTGCGGGTGTCGCCGACATCGTTCGCGAGCACCGGCTGAAGCCGGTTTCGGTGCTGGTCACCCACGGGCACGTCGACCACATGTGGTGCGTGGCCCCGGTCGCGGGCGCCTACGACGCCACCGCTTGGATCCACCCGGCCGACCGCCACCTCCTGGCCAACCCCATGGCCGGCATGTCGCGCGAGTCCAGCGCCATGCTGCTGGGCGGCGACTACGAGTGGGCCGAGCCCGACGACGTCCGCGAGCTCGCCGACCTTCAGGAGATCGAGCTGGCCGGCCTGAGCTTCCTCGTGGACCACACACCCGGCCACACCGAGGGCTCGGTCACGTTCCGCACGCCGTACGCCGAGGCGGAGATCAGCGAGGTCATGTTCGCCGGCGACCTGCTCTTCGCCGGCTCCATCGGCCGCACCGACCTGCCGGGCGGCGACCACGCCACGATGCTGCGCACCCTCACCGACAAGGTGCTGACGCTGGCGGACGACATCGTGGTGCTCCCCGGTCACGGCGAGCAGACCTCGATCGGCCGCGAGCGCACGACCAACCCCTTCCTGCTCGATCTCCAGACCGAGGGCGACGCGCCACAGGTGACCAGAGGTCTGTGACGACATGAGCGCCAAACCGACCCCGCTGAGCGGGTTCCCTGAGCTGCTGCCCGAACAGCGGTTCGTCGAGCAGCAGGTGATCGACGAGCTGCGTCGGGTCTTCGAGCTGCACGGCTTCGCCGGTATCGAGACCCGCGCCGTCGAACCGATGGACCAGCTGCTCCGCAAGGGGGAGACCTCCAAGGAGGTCTACGTCCTCCGCAGACTCCAAGAGACCGACGCGGACGCCGACGCCGGCGTCGGGCTGCACTTCGATCTGACCGTGCCCTTCGCCCGCTACGTCCTCGAGCACGCAGGCAAGCTCGAGTTCCCGTTCCGCCGCTACCAGATCCAGAAGGCCTGGAGGGGCGAGCGCCCCCAAGAGGGTCGCTACCGCGAGTTCACCCAGGCCGACATCGACGTCGTGATGAAGGACGAGCTCCCGTTCCACTTCGACGTCGAGGTGGCTCGCGTCATGGCCGAGGCACTGTCCGCCGTGCCCCTCCCGCCGCTCCTGCTGCGGGTCAACAACCGCAAGCTGATCGAAGGCTTCTACCGCGGGATCGGAGCCTCGGACCCGCAGTCGGTGATCACGATCATCGACCGGCTCGACAAGCTGCCGGCCGACCAGGTGGCAGCACAGCTCGTCTCGGACGCCGGACTCTCCGACGCGCAGGCGGAGCAGTGCCTGGCGCTCGCGTCGATCTCGGCCGGCGACACGTCGTTCGTTGAGCAGGTCCGTGCCCTCGGAGTCGAGCACGAGCTGCTGGACACCGGCCTGGCCGAGCTGTCGGCAGTGATCGAGGGCTGCGCGTCCCTGCGCTCCGAGCGGTTCGACGTCCAGGCCAGCCTGAGCCTGGCCCGCGGGCTCGACTACTACACCGGCACCGTGTTCGAGATCTACATGGTCGGTTTCGAGTTCCTGAAGTCGGTTGGCGGTGGTGGTCGCTACGACTCCCTCGCCTCCGACGGCCGCACCACCTATCCCGGTGTCGGCATCTCCTTCGGCATCTCGCGCACGCTCGTCCCGCTGATGAGCAGGGGAGTGCTGAGCAGTGACCGCAAGGTGCCGAGCGTGGTTCTCGTGGCGCTGGTCGACGAGGAGTCCCGGCCCGAGAGCGACGCCATCGCCTCCGCTCTTCGCGCACGTGGCATTCCCTGCGAGGTCGCTGCGAGCGCACAGAAGTTCGGCAAGCAGATCCGCTACGCCGAGCGCCGCGGCATCCCCTTTGTGTGGTTCCGCAACGACGACGGCGGCGACGAGGTCAAGGACATCCGATCGGGGGACCAGGTGCCGGCAGATCCGGGCACCTGGTCGCCACCCCACCAAGACCTGCGCGCGCAGGTCCAGATCAAGGAGCAACAGCAGTGATCCGCACCCACGACGCCGGCGCCCTCCGCGCCACTGACGTCGGCCAGACCGTCACCCTTGCCGGCTGGGTGGCCAAGCGCCGTGATCACGGCGGGGTGGCGTTCCTCGATCTCCGCGAGGCCAGCGGCGTGGTGCAGGTGGTGGTCCGCGACGAGGAGGTCGCGCACAGCCTGCGCAGTGAGTACTGCATCAAGGTCAGCGGCACCGTCTCGCTACGCCCCGAGGGCAACGCCAACCCCAACCTTCCGTCCGGCGAGATCGAGGTCATTGCCGACGAGCTCGACGTACTGAGCGCCGCGGCGCCATTGCCGTTCCCCATCGACGAGCACATCGAGGTCGGCGAGGAGGCGCGGCTCAAGCACCGCTACCTCGACCTGCGCCGCGCGGCCCCCAACAGCGCGATCCGCCTGCGCAGCAGCGTCAACCGGGCGGCCCGCGACGTGCTCCACGCCCACGACTTCGTCGAGGTCGAGACGCCGACCCTGACCCGCTCGACCCCCGAGGGCGCGCGCGACTTCCTGGTGCCCGCCCGCTTGCAGCCCGGCAGCTGGTACGCCCTTCCGCAGAGCCCGCAGCTGTTCAAGCAGCTGCTGATGGTCGCCGGCATGGAGCGCTACTACCAGATCGCCCGCTGCTACCGCGACGAGGACTTCCGCGCCGACCGGCAGCCGGAGTTCACCCAGCTCGACATCGAGATGAGCTTCGTCGAGCAGGACGACGTGCTCGCCCTGTCGGAGGAGATCCTGGTCGCGCTCTGGAAGCTGATCGGCTACGAGGTGCCGACGCCGCTCCCTCGGATGACCTACGCCGAGTCGATGGCCCGCTACGGCACCGACAAGCCTGACCTACGGATGGGCCTGGAGCTCGTCGAGTGCACGGAGTTCTTCAAGGACACGGAGTTCCGGGTCTTCCAGGCCCCCTACGTCGGCGCGATCGTCATGCCCGGCGGCGCGAGCCAACCACGCAAGCAGCTGGACGCCTGGCAGGAGTGGGCCAAGCAGCGGGGCGCGAAGGGGCTCGCCTACGTGCTCGTGCAGGACGACGGCGGGCTGACCGGGCCCGTCGCCAAGAACATCACCGACGAGGAGAAGGCAGGCATCGCCGCCCATGTGGGCGCCCAGCCCGGCGACTGCATCTTCTTCGGTGCCGGGCTGCCCAAGCCGAGCCGCGCCCTTCTCGGAGCCGCCCGCCTCGAGATCGGCCGGCGCGGCGGGCTGCTCGACGAGAATGCCTGGAGCTTCCTGTGGGTCGTCGACGCCCCGTTGTTCGAGCCCGCCGACGACGCCACCGCAGCCGGTGACGTAGCCGTCGGCAGCGGCGCCTGGACCGCCGTCCACCATGCCTTCACCGCTCCGCAGGACGTCGACGGCTTCGACGCCGACCCGGCCGGAGCCTTGGCGTGGGCCTACGACATCGTCTGCAACGGCAACGAGATCGGCGGCGGGTCCATCCGAATCCACCGCGAGGACGTGCAGAAGCGGGTGTTCGCGATCATGGGCCTCGAGGAGGCGGAGGCCGAGGAGAAGTTCGGGTTCCTGCTCGAGGCGTTCAAGTACGGCGCCCCGCCCCACGGCGGCATCGCCTTCGGCTGGGACCGGATCACCGCGCTGCTCGCGGGCACCGAGTCCATCCGCGACGTCATCGCCTTCCCGAAGAGCGGTGGCGGCTACGACCCGCTCACGGCGGCGCCTGCGCCCATCACTCCCGAACAGCGCAAGGAGGCCGGTGTGGACGCCCAGCCGGCGAAGGAAGTCCCGCCCGACGCCTGATCGGCCGCACACCTGTTCGTGGTTGTCGAGACGGAATCGTTACGCAGCAGTGTCCCAGGGTGCGCTCTGCGTCACATAGTGTTCCTCGTTGCGAGCATCCGCTCCCAGCAAGCTTGCCAGCAACCCGTCCGACTCGGCGCGTGAGGTGAACATGGTCCTTCCGACTACGGAGTCTCTAGCCGACTTCCCGACCCCGGAGGACGAACAACAGGCGACCACCCGTCGTCGGCGCAAGGACAAAAGGACAAGGCGTTCGCCGGCCGCTCGCCGATGCAGATCGCGTTCGGCCGGCTGCGCCGCGATCCCACCGCCGTGGTCGTGTGCGGTCGTCGTGGTCCTCTCTGGTGCTCCTGGGTATGTTCGCCAGCGTCATCAACGACCTGCTGCATATCGCGGGCGAGACGTCGGGGCAAGTACTCCCTCGACGGCGCCACGGCGACCGAATTCGACGGGCTCCCGGCCATCGGCCCCCCGCTTCACGCCTTCACCTGGGACCACCCGCTAGGCATTGCACCAGGCACGGCGATCGACAACCTGGCCCGGCTGCTCCTCGGACTGCGCACCTCGCTGCTGATCGCCACCATTGCCACCGTCGCCAGCACCGTCATCGGCGTGGTCGTCGGCCTCATGGCCGGCTTCTCCCGCGGGTGGCTCGACCGGGTCATCTCTTTCTTCATCGACTTTTTCCTGTCGTTCCCGTTCATCCTGGGCGCGCTGGCCCTGGCGCCGATCCTGGTCGACCGGTTCGGGACGACCGCCGACAGGCTCGGCAAGGCGCAGTTCGTCTCCCTGACCTTGATCCTCGTCTTCTTCGGCTGGATGAGCCTGGCTCGACTCGTCCGTGGCCAGGTCCTCTCGCTCCGAGAGCGTGAGTTCATCCAGGCGGCCGAGGTGATCGGCGCGCCGACCAGAAGGATCCTGTTCAAGGAGCTGCTGCCCAACCTGGTCGCCCCGATCGTGATCGCGATCTCGCTGGGCCTGCCCGCCTTCGTGGCGGCCGAGGCCGGCCTGTCGTTCCTCGGCATCGGCCTGACCGGACAGCCGTCGCTGGGTCAGATCATCAACTCGGCCAGCGGTTTCTACGACCAGTACCCGCTCCTACCTCTTTGCGCCGGTCTCCGTCGTGGCGGTGCTGGTTCTGGCACTCAACCTGTTGGGCGACTCCGTCCGGGATGCGTTCGACCCCAAGACTCGCCGGTGATTCAGGTTCTCCGGTTCGGGAAACACCACGGAAAGGTGACAAGCGATATGCGCAGGACAACTCGGCTCGTTGCCGCGTCGGCTGCAGCGCTGCTCTTTTTGGGCGCTTGCGGCGGCTCGGACGACAACGGCGGCGACAAACCAGGTGCGCCGAACGGTTCCAACGCTGAAGGCGGCAACACCGGCGACGCACAGGACCCCGACCCGCGAGGGACCGGTCACGATCGAGGGGGCAACGGAGGGCGGCATCGTCAAGCTGGTCTCGTTCACCCCGCTCGAGACGATGGACCCCAGCGAGGCCTACTACGTTCACACCAGCGCGATCCTCAGCGGTCTGGTGACGCGTTCGCTGACCCAGTACGTCCTGGAGGACGACGGCAACTCGGTCACCCTGGTCCCCGACCTGGCCACCGACCTCGGCACGTCAAACGACGACTACACGGAGTGGAAGTTCACCCTGCGCGACGGCATCAAGTACGAGGACGGAACCCCGGTCACGGCCGAAGACATCAAGTTCGGTCTCGAGCGCACCATGGACACCACCACGTTCCCGGAGAGCCCCGGTCGCCTATTCCATCGAGTACTACGAGGGCGGCGGCGACTACAAGGGCCCCTACACCGGCAACGGCGCAGAGCTCGACTCGATCAGCGTCGACGGCAGCACGATCACCGTTCAGATGTCCAAGCCGTTCCCGGACATGCCGTACTGGATGGCCTTCCCGGCCAACGGTCCGATCCCGAAGGGTGACGCGTCCGACCCGGCCAAGTACCGCCTGCACCCGCTGGCCACCGGCCCGTACAAGTTCGACACGTACACGCCGAAGAAGAAGTTGACGCTGGTCCGCAACGATCAGTGGGACCCCGACACCGACCCGGGCCGCACGCAGTACCCGGATGGCTACGACATGGACTTCACGGTGCCGAACGAGCAGATCGACGAGATCCTGCTCAACGACCAGGGTGACGCGAAGAACACGATGACGATCGACGACATCCTCGGGCCCAACTACCGCAAGTTCCTGGACCAGGCCGGCGACCGGGTAAAGACCGGCACCACGCCGTGCACGCGGTACTGGGCGATGGACTACCGGAAGATCACCGACATCAACGTGCGCCAGGCGCTGGCCTATGCGTACCCGACTTCGGCGGCGATCAAGGCCGGCGGGTTCATCGAGGGCGTGAACCGGACCGCGGGCAGCAACCTGCTCCCGCCGGGCACCCCGGGCCGCACCGAGTACAACGTGCTCGGCGACTCGGTCCCCGTGACGGATCCCGCGAAGTCCAAGGAGCTGCTGGCCGAGGCCGGCGAGGAAGGCTACGAGATCAAGTTCCTGTTCATCTCCGACGACCCGGCGGCTGTCGCCGCCAAGGACGCCATAGTGAAGGGACTCGAGGCTGGTGGCTTCAACGCAACGGCGGTCCCGGCCACCTTGGAGAACTACACGACCGTTCGGGAGGACCCGAACGCGGACATCAACGTCCGATCGGCCGGTTGGTGTGCTGACTGGCCGTCGGGTGGCTCGTGGTTCCCGCCGCTCCTGCGCACCGAGAACCTCGAGGAGCTCGGCCAGATCAGCCAGAACTACTCGGTGTTCTCCGAGGAGGATGTGGACACGCGAATTGCCGACATCCTGGCAGTCGCCGATCGAGGAGCAGTCAGCGGCGTGGAACGAGCTGGACGAGTACATCGCTGAGACGTACTTCCCGCTGTTCGTCACCACGTACGACGGCACGGTTTGGGCCGCGGGTTCGAACGTCAACGGCAACTACTCCGACATCGTGTTCGGAATGCCGGCGTTCAAGAACATCTGGCTCGCTAACCAGTGATCGATGGTTCCCGGGGTCTACGGTGACGTAGGCCCCGGGAGCCACACCACACTCCCTGAGCGGGGAGGGCCGAAATGTCGGCCCTCCCCGCTCGTGGGACCTGAAACCTCGAGGGGAAGGTCATAGTTCGGCATGATCGGTTTCATCATTCGGCGGTTGCTGTCCGCGCTACTCGTCCTGATCCTCACGTCCATGGCGGTCTTCACCCTTTTCTTCCTCGGCCCCCGCAACCCCGCCCAGCCCGTGTGTGACGCACAGCAGCGGTGCACGCCCGAGAAACTGGCCAACATCGAACACTCCATGGGCTTGGACAAACCCATCCAGGTCGCCTACGCCGAGTGGACCAAGGGCCTGTTCGTGGGCCGCGACATCGAGTTCTCGACCTGCCGAGGTCTACGACTGCAGTGCGCCGTGCCTCGGCATCTCCTACGCAACCCGTCGTGAGGTCACCGACGAGCTGGCGGAGAAGTATCCCGCCACACTCTCCCTCGCGGTCGGCGGAGCGGCCATCTACTTGGTACTGGGAGTCTTCATCGGCGTGCTCGCCGCACGATTCCGCAATACCGCCGCCGACAAGCTCTTGGTGTCCTCGACGCTCGTCGTCTCGGCCATCCCTTACTACGTGGTGGCGCTATTGGCCTGGATCTTCCTGACGCAGAAGTGGCGCGGTCTTCGACACGCAGTACCGCCCTCTCCTCGACAATCCAGCGCTGTGGTTCACCGGCCTGCTACTACCTTGGCTCGTGCTCGGCCTCACCAACGCCACCTCGTACTCGCGGTTCACCCGCGGTCAGATGGTGGAGACGATTGGTGAGGACTACATCCGCACGGCGGTCGCCAAGGGGCAGAAGGGCAACGTGGTGATCTTCAAGCATGCACTGCGGGCGGCGATCATCCCAGTGATCACCATCTTCGGCCTCGACTTCGCGACCCTTCTCGGAGGAACCGTCTTCACCGAGGTGATCTTCCGGATCGACGGAATGGGTCGCTGGGGGATCGAGTCCATCAGGTCGCCGACCAATATCCCGGTGGTCACCGCGACGGTGCTGGTTGCCGCGTTCTTCATCATCATCTCCAACCTGGTCGTGGACATCGTCTACAGCTTCCTCGACCCGCGGGTGCGACTGTCATGACCGAGACGTTCACGGGGCGTCCCGGCGACGCGGCCGCGGTGCTGACGAGCCCTACCTCGTCGTCGAGGGCCTGACCGTGAGATTCCCGACCGAGGACGGACTCGTCACTGCGGTCAGCGACCTGAGCTACAGCCTCGAGCTCGGCGACACGCTGGGCATCGTCGGCGAGTCGGGCTCCGGCAAGTCGGTCTCCAGCATGGCCGTCCTCGGCCTGCACGACGCCAAGCGCACCCGGATCGAGGGTTCGATCCGGGTCGGCGGCACCGAGATCATCGGCCTCAGTGAGGGGAAGCTGACCAAGCTGCGGGGCAACGACGTGGCCATGATCTTCCAGGACGCCCTCGCGTCGCTGCACCCGTTCTTCAAGATCGGCGCCCAGCTGGCCGAGGCCTACTCGCTGCACCACCCGAAGGCGTCCAAGCGTGACGCACGTCGGGCCTCGATCGAGGCCCTGGACAGGGTCGGCATCCCGCAGCCGGACGCCCGGGTCGACGACTACCCACACCAGTTCTCTGGTGGCATGCGGCAGCGAGTGATGATCGCGATGGGCCTGATCAACTCGCCCAAGCTGCTGATCGCCGACGAGCCGACCACGGCTCTCGACGTGACCGTCCAGGCCCAGATCCTCGACCTTCTCCAGGACCTCCAGCGCGAGTACAACTCGGCCGTCATCATCATCACCCACGACCTCGGGGTCGTGGCGGAGATGGCCGACGACGTCCTGGTCATGTATGCCGGCCGAGCGGTCGAGTACGGCTCCTGCAAGGAGATTCTCAGCCATCCCGAGATGCCCTACACCTGGGGTCTGCTCTCGAGCGTTCCCGACGTGGCGGCGGACACCGCCAACCGGCTGATCCCTATCCCTGGCACGCCGCCGAGCCTGCTCAACCCGCCGACCGGCTGCGCGTTCCACCCCCGCTGCACCCACGTCGACAAGGTCCCGGGTGACCTGTGCAGCACGACGCTGCCGGAGCTCACGCCCGGCAAGTCGGCGGCGACGCACCTCAAGCGTTGCCACCTGCCCGACCCAGACGCCATCTACCAGCAGGAAGTGCTCCCCGAGATAGTGATCGAGCTGGACGTCGACGTGGAGGAGCTGCGATGACCGAGTCGACGTACGAGAAGTCCGAGCACCCCGAAGAGACCAGCGACGAGTCGGCGGAGGAGTCCGCCGAGGGGTTCATGGAGAACCTCGCGGCCAGCATCTACGAGCCGCACGCGCCGGTCGAGGCCGACCTGGACCGCGAGCCCATCCTCGAGGTCGACAACCTCAAGATGTACTTCCCGGTGAAGTCCGCGGGCATCGTCCGGCGCACGGTCGGCCACGTCCAGGCGGTCGACGGAGTCTCGTTCCAGGTGCCGGCCGGATCGTCCCTTGGCCTGGTGGGCGAGTCCGGCTGCGGCAAGTCGACCACGGGGCGCCTGATCACCCGGCTCTACCAGCCCACCGGCGGCAGCATCAACTTCAACGGCACCCGGATCGACCAGCTGTCCAAGCGCGACATGAAGCCGATGCGCCAGGACGTCCAGATGATCTTCCAGGACCCCTACAGCTCGCTGAACCCCCGCCACACGGTTGGCTCGATCGTGAGCGCTCCGCTGCTGGTGCACGACGTACTCCCCAAGAAGCAGGTGCTCGGCCGCGTCCAGGAGCTGCTCGAGGTCGTCGGCCTCAACCCCGAGCACTACAACCGCTATCCCAACGAGTTCTCCGGCGGGCAGCGGCAGCGGATCGGCATCGCCCGGGCGCTCGCACTCCAGCCGAAGCTGCTGGTCGCTGATGAGCCGGTCTCCGCGCTCGACGTCTCGATCCAGGCCCAGGTGGTCAACCTTCTGCAGGATCTGCAGAAGGAGTTCGACATCGCCTTCCTCTTCATCGCCCACGACCTGGCGATCGTGCGCCACTTCTGCCCCGAGGTCGCGGTGATGTACCTCGGCAAGATCGTCGAGATCGGCGACCGGGAGAGCCTCTACGCGCGGCCGCGACACCCCTACACGCAGGCGCTGCTGTCGGCGGTACCCGACGTGAAGCAGGCAGTCACCGGCGGTCGCCGCGAGCGGATCCGTCTCGAAGGTGACGTACCTAGCCCGATCAACCCGCCGTCGGGCTGCCGGTTCCGCACCCGATGCCCGATCGCGCAGGAGATCTGCGCCAAGCACGAGCCACCGCTGCTGCAGATCGGCCCGCGACAGAAGGTTGCCTGCCACTTCCCGGGACCGCTGGGGGCGCACCCGAGCCAGCCGGTCACGACCGGGCTGCTCGGTGTCGACGACACGGGCAACCCGCAGCCCGGTGCCACGCCCTCCACGGAGGCGCTGACCCAGCCGGCTACGCCGACAGCTGGTTCGACATCGACAAGAAGACGTTTGTCTCCTCCTGACGATTCGACGGTGCCGACGGGCTGTTCGATGCCCCCGTCGCGAAGCCGACCGGGGGAGGCGCTCTGGCGGGTGCCGCGCATGCTGGTTCTCCACTTGCGGTACGGATGCGCCCTCGGTCGCTCGACGAGCTGGTCGGCCAGGAGCAGCTGCGCGCCGAGGGGTCGCCGCTCCGGCAGCTGATCGAGGGCGACCAGTCGTTGTCGCTGCTGCTGTGGGGACCGCCCGGCACCGGCAAGACCACGATCGCCTCGATCCTGAGCCAGCAGACCGAGCGTGCGTTCGTCGAGGTGTCCGCGGTCTCGGCAGGCGTGAAGGAGGTGCGCGCGGCGATCGACGGCGCCCGAGCCCGACTGGTCGGCGGCCATGGAGAGACGGTGCTCTTCGTCGACGAGGTGCACCGGTTCAGCAAGGCTCAGCAGGACGCGTTGCTCCCGGGGTCGAGAACCGCTGGGTCACGCTGGTGGCGGCCACCACCGAGAACCCCTTCTTCTCGGTCATCTCGCCACTGTTGTCGCGCAGCCTGCTGCTGCGCCTGGAGCCGCTCACCGACGACGACATCCGGAGCGTGCTTGCCAGCGCCCTGGCCGACGAGCGCGGGCTCGGAGGGCGCGTCGAGGTGGACCCGGCCGCGCTGGACCATCTGGTGCGGCTGGCCGGCGGCGACGCCCGCCGCTCACTGACCTACCTGGAAGCTGCGGCCGGTGCCGCCACCGTCGCGGGGCTCGACCACGATCGACCTCGAGACGGCCGAGACCGCCGTCGACCAGGCTGCGGTCCGCTACGACCGCGAGGGCGACCAGCACTACGACGTCACCAGCGCCTTCATCAAGTCGATCCGCGGCTCCGACGCCGATGCCGCGCTGCACTACCTCGCTCGGATGATGGAGGCGGGGGAGGACCCACGGTTCATTGCCCGCCGGCTGGTGATCCTCGCCAGCGAGGACATCGGTCTCGCCGACCCGACCGCGCTCACCACCGCCGTCGCCGCGGCCCAGGCCGTGCAGCTGATCGGGATGCCGGAGGCGCGGCTCAACCTCGCCCAGGCCACGATCGCGCTGGCGGTGGCCCCCAAGTCGAACGCCGTGATCATGGCGATCGACGCGGCGAGCGCCGACGTACGCGCCGGCAAGATCGGGCCGGTGCCGCCGCACCTGCGCGACGCCCACTACGCCGGTGCGGCCAAGATCGGCCACGGCGACGCCTACCGCTACAGCCATGACGAACCGTTCGGGATCGCCGAGCAGCAGTACGCCCCGGACGTGGTCGTCGACGCTGAGTACTACCAGCCCACGACGCTGGGTGCCGAAGCCGCCGTGAAAGAGCGGTGGGAGCGCATCCGGCGCCTCATCCGCGGCAGGTAGGGTCGGGCCCCATGCAGGAATGGTCAGTGCCGGTCTGGGTCGCGGCCGGCGTACTCGCCGCCGTCGTCCTGATCGTGGTGACCTCCGGAATCCTTTTCGCACTGGCCCTGCGCCGGGTGCGAACGCGCACCGCGGAGCAGCTCGAGGCGGCCCGGGCCGAGGCGGCAACGCTGCGGGCCCAGGTGGACGACATCGAGCGCCGGCTGGCCACCCCGACGAGCGTCGAGGACCACGAATACGTGATCACCCGCCTCGGCGAGGAGGCCCCGGTCGAGCAGGAGCCGGCCCCGACGGTGCCCGCTCCGCTCTTCGCCGACCTGGTGCTGCGCGAGAGCGTGGTGCAGGCAGGCTCGCTGGCGTCGGGCCTGCGCCGGGCGCTGGCTCCGGAGACCCGCAACCGGATCCGGTTCGAGATGAAGCGTGAGGTCAAACGCGCGCGCAAGCAGCGTCGCGCCGACCTGCGTCAGGCTCGTCGGGAGTGGGAGGCCCGGCAACGGGCCGAGGACCCGCCGAGGACACAGCCGAGGACAGCGCCGCATGAACCGCAGCCTCTGGTTCGTCGCAGGGGCCGGGGCAGGGATCTACGCCGTGGTCCGTGCTCGACGTGCTGCCGAGGCACTGACCGCCGACGGGATGAAGGACCGGCTCGGAGCGGCCGCGGTGGGACTGCGGATGTTCCGCGACGAGGTCGCCCAAGGCAAGGCCGAGGCGGAAACCGACTTGCGAGAACGGCTCGGCCTGGTGCCCCATGGGATTCCGGAGCTCGGCACCGAGCACGAAGCACACGAAGGAGATCGAGGACTGATGGACACCGCGGAGATCCGCCGCCGGTTCGTTGCGCACTTCGCGGACAACGAGCCGTCGGGCGGCACCAGGTGGTGCCTTCGGCGTCCCTCCTGCTCGACGACCCGACCCTGCTCTTCGTCAACGCGGGCATGGTCCCCTTCAAGCCCTACTTCCTGGGCCAGGAGTCGCCGCCGTACGACCGGGCGGTGAGCGTCCAGAAGTGCGTACGCACGCCGGACATCGAGGACGTCGGCAAGACCACGCGCCACGGCACGTTCTTCGAGATGTGCGGCAACTTCTCCTTCGGTGACTACTTCAAGGAAGGCGCCATCGAGCTGGGCTGGGACCTGGTCACCAAGTCGATCGCCGATGGCGGCTTCGGGCTGGAGGAGAGCCGGCTGTGGCCCTCGATCCTTGACGGTGACGACGAAGCCCTCCAGCTGTGGATGAAGATCACCGGGCTGCCCGCCGAACGCATCGTCAAGCTCGGCCGCAAGGAGAACTACTGGTCGATGGGCGTGCCGGGGCCGGGCGGTCCGTGCTCGGAGATCCTCTACGACCGCGGGCCTGAGTACGGCCCGGACGGCGAGTTCGCGACCACCTCACGCACGGCCATGCCGACCGAACTCGAGGATCGCTACCTCGAGATCTGGAACCTGGTCTTCATGCAGGACGAGCTCACCGCTGTCCGCAGCAAGGAGGACTTCGACATCCGGGGCCCGCTGCCGAAGCAGAACATCGACACGGGCATGGGTCTCGAGCGGGTGGCCTTCCTGCTGCAGGAGAAGCAGAACATGTACGAGATCGACGTCATGTTCCCCGTCATCGAGAAGGCGATGGAGCTCACCGGCCGTCGCTACGGCGACAATCACGAGGACGACGTCCGCTTCCGGGTGGTGGCCGACCACGTCCGCAGCTCCATGATGCTGATCAGCGACGGCGTGACGCCGGGCAACGAGGCGCGCGGCTACGTGCTGCGGCGGCTGCTGCGCCGCGCGGTGCGCTCGATGCGGCTGCTCGGCTACGGCGACCCGGCGCTACCCGAGCTGCTGCCGATCAGCCGGGACAAGATGGGCGAGACCTACGCCGAGCTCCATCGGGACTGGGAGCGCATTTCCACGGTCGCGTACGCCGAGGAGCACGCCTTCCGGCAGACGCTCCGGGCCGGCACGTCCCTCTTCGACGTCGCGACGAAGGACGTGAAGAAGTCCGGGGGCTCGCAGCTGTCTGGTGACCAGGCCTTCGCGCTCCACGACACGTACGGGTTCCCGATCGACCTCACCCTCGAGATGGCGTCCGAGCAGGGCCTGAGCGTCGACGAGGAGGGCTTCCGCCGGCTGATGGAGGAGCAGCGTCAGCGGGCCAAGGCGGACGCGAAGTCGAAGAAGGGCCAGCACCAGGACGCCACGGCCTACCGCGAGGTCGCCGACTCCATCGGGGCGCCGGTCGAGTTCACCGGCTACTCCGAAGTGGTCAGCGAAGGAGCCGTGCGCGGCATCGTCTCGGCCGGAGGCGTCGTGACCTCGGCCCGCGAGGGCGACGAGATCGAGCTGGTCCTCGACCGCACCCCGTTCTACGCCGAGGGCGGCGGCCAGCTTGCCGACCAGGGCATCGTCGCGCTCGACAACGGTGCGCTGATCGAGGTGCGCGACGTGCAGTCGCCGGTGTCCGGGCTGATCGTGCACCAGGCCAAGGTCGTCTCCGGAGAGGTCGTGGTCGGCGCCCTGGCGCACTCGACCGTCGACGTCGAGCGGCGGCGCTCGATCTCGCGCGCCCACACCGCCACCCACATGGTGCACAAGGCGTTCCGGGAGGCCCTCGGTGAGACGGCCACCCAGGCGGGTTCGGAGAACGCGCCCGGCCGCTTCCGCTTCGACTTCTCCGCGACGGGCTCCGTCCCTCAGTCGGTGATGGCCGATGTCGAGGCCCGGGTCAACGACGTGATCCTCGACGACCTCGCCGTTCACGCCGAGGTGATGAGCCAGGCCGAGGCCGTCAAGTCCGGTGCGATGGCGCTGTTCGGCGAGAAGTACGGCGACCGGGTGCGCGTCGTCTCGGTCGGCGACTGGGCGCGCGAGCTCTGCGGCGGCACGCACGCCGGCAGCTCCGGCAAGCTCGGCGTGATCAAGCTGCTCGGGGAGTCCTCGATCGGCTCCGGCGTACGCCGGGTGGAGGCGCTCGTCGGCAGCGACGCCTACCAGTTCCTGGCCCGCGAGCACGTGCTCGTCGCGCAGCTCTCCGAGACGCTCAAGGTCCGGCCCGAGGAGCTTCCCGAGCGGGTCAACGACATCGTCGAGCGGCTGCGCAGCGCGGAGAAGGAGATCGAGAAGGTGCGCGTCGGCCAGCTGCTCGCGGCGGGCGGTGAGCTCGCCGCCAGTGCCACCGACGTCGGTGGCGTCAACGTCGTCGCCCACCGCGCCGACGGTGCCGCGGCCGGCGACGTACGTAGCCTCGCGCTCGACGTACGGGGTCGCCTGCCCGCCACCGTCCCGGGCGTCGTCGTGGTGATCGGCAACGTGGACGGCAAGGTTCCGGTCGTCGCAGCGGTCAACGACGCAGCGCGCGGTCGCGGCATCTCCGCCAACGACCTGGTCCGCGTCATCGGCCCGCTGGTCGGCGGCAGGGGCGGCGGCAAGGACGACGTCGCGCAAGGCGGCGGCACCGACCCGCCCGGATCGACGAGGCACTCGCCCTGGTCGCGGCCGAGGTCGCGCGCGCCTAGCGCGGACAGGACATGCGACGCGGAGTGCGGCTCGGCATCGACCCCGGCGACGCCCGGATCGGGGTCGCCCGCAGCGATCGGTCCGGGATGCTGGCGACGCCCGTCGAGACGGTCCGCCGGGGCAAGGGTGACCTGCGCCGGATCCGCGAGCTGGTGAAGGAGCACGAGGCGGTGGAGCTGGTGGTCGGGCTGCCGCGGTCGCTGTCCGGCGGTGAAGGCCCCGCTGCCGTGAAGGTGCGCGACTTCGCCGCCCGGCTGGCTCGCAAGGTCGCCCCGGTGCCGGTGCGGCTGTGCGACGAGCGGCTGACCACTGTTTCCGCGGAGGCTATGCTGCGCGACCGGGGCCGCAAGGGCAGTGACCGACGCGCCGTGGTCGACCAGGCTGCCGCCGTACTCATTCTGCAGAACGCCCTCGACACCGAGCGGGCCACGGGGAACCCACCCGGTGAGATCGTGAAGGAGACCGATGACTGACTCCGAGCACGAGGGCGCCGCTCTGGAGGAGCAGTTCCGCTCACAGGCCGTGGTGGGCGGACACCGCCGCCGGGCGACCAAGAGCGGTCGGATGGGCGCGTGCCTGCCGGTGCTGATCGTGATCGCGATCGTCCTCGGTCTGCTCTACCTGGGCGTGACCAAGGGCGTGGACTTCGTCAGGGACCAGTTCGGCGACCCCGAGGACTACGCCGGGCCGGGCACGGCCAGGTGACCTTCGAGGTGGTCAGCGGTGACTCCATCGCGCAGATGGGCCGCAACCTCAAGGAGGAGGGCGTGGTCGCGTCCGCGGAGGCGTTCACCGACGAAGCCTCGGGTGACCCGTGCGCCAAGACGATCCAAGCGGGGTTCTACCTGCTGAAGGAGAAGATGAGGGCCGCCGACGCGCTGGCCATCATGTGCGACCCCAACAAGCTCGTCACCACAGCCATCGTCGTCCCGGAGGGGCTGCGCGCGGTCGACATCGTCGACATCCTGGTGCAGGAGACCGACTTCGGGCGGGCCCGGTTCGAACGGGCGCTGGCGGATCGCGCCGCCCTCGGGCTGCCCGACTACGCCGAGGGCAACGCGGAGGGCTACCTCTTCCCGGCGACGTACGCCTTCGGACCGGACGAGACGCCGGAGTCGATGCTGAAGGCGATGGTCGACCGTTGGAAGCAGGCCGCGGCCGACGCGGACCTGGAGGCCAGGGCCGCAGATCTCGGCTACACGCCCCACGAGCTGATGACGATTGCCAGCCTGGTCGAGGCCGAGGGGCGCGGTGACGACATGCCGAAGGTCGCGCGCGTCATCTACAACCGGCTCGAACCCGGCACCGCCGGCACCATCGGTCGCCTCGAGATCGACGCGACCGTCGCCTACGCGCTGGGCGAGAAGCTCGGAGTGGCGCTCACCGAGGAGCAGCTCGCGGTCGACTCGCCCTACAACACCCGGATCAACGAGGGCCTCCCGCCGGGGCCGATCGACTCGCCCGGCGACGCAGCGATCGAAGCTGCGACCCATCCCGCCAAGGGGGACTGGTACTACTACGTCACCGTGGATCTCGAGACCGGTGAGACCAAGTTCGCGACGTCCTACGACGAGTTCATCGAGTACAAGAACGAATTCTTGGCCTACTGCGAGACGTCCGACGCCTGCTGATGGCGCCTCAGTGAAGTGTGCCGTGCTGGGCGACCCGATCGCCCACTCGCTGTCGCCCGCGCTGCACCGCGCCGGCTACGTCGCCCTCGGCCTGGACTGGTCCTACGACGCCGTGCGGGTGCCCTCCGGGTCGCTCGGCACGCACCTGAGGAGCCTCGACGAGGACTGGCGCGGCCTGTCGCTGACCATGCCGCTCAAGCGCGAGGCGATGAGCCTTGCCGACCGCGTCAGCGACCGGGCGGCCCTCGTCGGTGCCGCCAACACCCTGGTCCTGGTGGACGGCCAGGTGCACGCCGACAACACCGACCTCCCCGGCGTACTGGCGGCGCTGCGTGAGCGGTGGACGGCTCGGTCTCAGCCGCGACGATCCTCGGCGCCGGGGCCACGGCCGCGTCCACGGGCCGGCCCTGTGCGACGCCGGAGCCGCAGAGGTCACGTTGCCGGCGCGCTCTCCCGAGCGCGCCGCCGAACCGTCGCGGCGATCGAGCGCGACCTGCCGGCCCGGCGGTGCGGTGGGCTCGCTGGCGGCGGACACCCCTGCCGGCGAGGTGCTGGTCAGCACGATCCCTGCCGAGGTGCAGTCCCCGGACCTCGTCGCGCGCTGCGGCCTGATCCCCGCGGCTTCGACGTGCTCTACGACCCGTGGCCCACGCCGCTGTCCGCGTCTGCCGACGGCCGGGTGCTGGTGTCCGGGCTCGACCTGCTGGTGCACCAGGCGGCGTACCAGTTCGAGATCTTCACCGGTTCGTCGGCGCCCGTTGCCGATATGCGGGCCGCGGGCGAGAGCGCACTGGCGGCGCGGCAGTGATCCACGTCGCGGCGGCCGCCGGCTGTGCGGCTCTGTGTGGCCTGGGCGGCCTGCTCGCACCGCGGCTGATCGGACGCGTCCCGGAGCCCGACCCGGACCCGGAGGCGCCGCCGCGCGCCGGCCAAGGAGACCTATGCCGACATCGGGCGACGCCCCGGACTGGCGTGGAAGACAGCGGTGGCGGGTCTGGTCGCCGGTGCCCTGCTCGGCGGTCACCTCGGGTGGATCTGGCCGCTGCTCTACCTCGTGCCCCTGGTGCCGGTCCTGGTCGCGCTCGCAGTCATCGACTGGCGTACGCACCTGCTGCCGACCGCGGTCCTGTGGCCGACGACGTTGGCGTTGGCGGTGCTGGTCGTGGTCGCCTGGGCGATCGACGGAGACACGGACGATCTGATCCGTGCGGGCTGGGGCTTCCTGATCGCCTATGGCACCTTCTTCGTGCTGTGGTTCGTCTACCCCAAGGGGCTCGGCTACGGCGACGTGCGCCTGGCCGGCGTGCTCGGCCTGGCCCTGGGCTACCTGGCTGGGGTGAGCTGCTTCTCGGTCTGTACGCCGGCTTCCTGCTGGGCGGCGTCGGCGGCGGTGCTGTCGGTGCTGAAGGTCGTGCAGCGCAAGGCGTTCCCCTTCGGGCCGTTCATGGTGGCGGGCGCTCTGGCGGGAGTGCTGTGGGGCCACGGCTCGTCGATCGTCTCGCTGCCGGGTAACTGCGTCGGCCCGGGTGGGTCGGGAGTGGAGACTGCGCGCATGCTGCGTTGGCTCACCGCGGGCGAGTCCCACGGCCCGTCCCTGGTCGCGATCCTGGTGCACCTGGTAAGGTCGACGACGACCCCCGACGACATCGCCGAGTCCCTCGCGCGCCGTCGGCTCGGCTACGGCCGTGGAGCCTGGATGAAGTTCGAGCAGGACGAGGTCACGATCACCGGTGGCGTGCGCCACGGGCTGACCCAGGGCGGACCGGTCGCCATCCACATCGGCAACACCGAGTGGCCGAAGTGGGAGCAGGTGATGGCCGCCGATCCCGTCGACCCGGTGGAGCTGGAGGCGCTGGCCCGCAATGCTGCGCTGACCAGGTCCATCGG